>NZ_JADPKA010000043.1 GCF_023073715.1 Bradyrhizobium sp. 164 | reverse complement strand
AACCACAGACCCCATCAGGCCTTGGCAGGACAAACTCCCAAGGCCTTCGCCGCTACCAAGACCACCGCGATCCAATCAGCGAATTATTGAACATCGACAATTGCGAGCCAACGGGCCCGCGCCAAGCGCGGCCCGATGGCAGGCTCAGCCAAGCAATCCAGAGTCCCTCCGCGGTGATAGACTGGATTGCTTCGCTACGCTCGCAATGACGGTGGAGAGAGCCGCGCCCCTTTCAAATCTTGCACTCGCGGAAGCAAAGAGAGCGCATCCCACCGCGCCAATTCCCTCGCATTTTAGCAATTGCCTTGAAGGAAATTTCGCTCCTCACAGGGCAGGCTCGATTGCTTCCATGTGTGAGGATTGCGGATGAAGGTTTCTACCGTTGCGCCGCCGCCGATCGCGATCGTGGTTCCGAACTACGACACGACCAAGCAGCAGGACGATCAGGCCAAGGTCAAGGACGAGGATCCGACCTATAAGCCGCAGCCGCCCGCGCCGTTGCCGCCCGGTCAGGGCACGCGGATCGATCAGCTCGCCTGATCAGGCTTGCCAAGGCAGAAGCGCCCGATCCGGTCGATCGAGCCTTTGGTGCATCCGGCCGCATCTTTGCCGGATAGCGGGACCATGATCGGGCGCGGTCATCCCGGGATCCTGCGCATGATCGCACGCTTCCTGTTGCAGAACACGATCTTCGTCGTCGGCATGGGCGCGCTGTTGTTCGCCTCCGCCGGAACGTGGCACTGGCCTTCGGCCTGGGTGCTCCTCGCCACCTCTGCCCTGCTCGGTCCGCTCTGCGGCTGGTGGCTCTACCGGATCGATCCGGCGCTGCTCGCCGAACGTCTGCGGCCGGTTCTACAACGGGATCAGCCCGCCGCCGACAAGATCTTCGTGACTGTCTTCGTCATCACGATGTTCGCCTGGCTGGCGCTGATAGGTTTCGACCGACGCATTCAATCCTCCGAGATGCCGGTTGCGTTCCAGATCCTCGGCCTCGTGTTGTTCCTGGCTTCGACGCTGTTCACAATGTGGGTCTTCCGCGAGAACTCGTTTGCCGCCCCCGTGGTGAAGCTCCAGGCCGAGCGCGCCCAGCGGGTGATCTCGACCGGCCCCTACGCCCATGTCCGCCATCCCATGTACAGCGGCATGATCCTGTTCTTCACCGGCGTGCCGCTGCTGCTGGGGTCGTGGTGGGGACTTGCGATGCTGCCGCTTTTCGCCGCTCTGTTTGCGGTCCGCATCGGGATCGAGGAGCGCACCTTGCGCGAGGGCCTGCCGGGCTATGCGGACTATGCGGCGCGGGTGCGCTATCGCCTCGTGCCGGGCCTCTGGTGAGGGCAATCCACTGCCGTCCGACCGGCTAATTATCCAGCTCGCGATAGCGGCGGAAGATGCCCTGCTCGTTGAAGGGAATGCGGCGGTCGCTTTCGAGATAGGCCTTGATGTTCGGCCGCGCAGCGATGCGGTCGTGCAGGCCGACCAGGGTCGGAATATCCGTCTCGAACGCCTTCATGCGCCTGGGGAAGGCATAGCGGAGCCCCGCGACGATCTGGAACAGCGAGAGATCGACATAGGTCAGTCGGCGGCCGGTGACATAGGTGCCGCCACTCTCGGTGAGAAGCTGCTCGAAATAGCCGAGATATTTCGGCACGCGCTCGCTCCAGAAATCGGCGGTGCGCTTCTTCGCCGCTGGCTTCTGGTCCTCGTAATAGAGCGAGGGTCCGAGCGGATGATGGGTGTCGTGGATCTCGACGACGAGGTCGGTGACGGTGAGCTGGAGCTGGTGCACCCAGAGCCTGCCGCCTTCGGTCTTCGGCGCAAGGCCATGGCGGGCACCGAGATAGAGCAGGATGTTGGCGGTCTGGCCGATGACGAGCTTGCCCGCTTTCAGGAACGGCGGGGCAAAGGGCGGCGTGCCTTCACGCGCATTCATTATCTTCATCATCGCAGCCGTTCCGCCCGGCCCGCGTGCGACGTCGATATAAGCGGCGCCCGCCTCCTCCAGCGCCAGCCGCACATATTCACCGCGGCCCTGGATCTCGGGCCAGTAATAGAGCTCGTATTTCATGGAGACCGTCCGTGATTGCGTTGCGGCAAGTGCAGTACGCAACCACGAACGCCATGACGTGAGAAGGAGTTCCGCGCCTCAATTCGCCGCAAAACAATAGAACAGGCCGTCGCCGCCGGTGCTCTTCAGATCGGCCTGCGAGCAGCCGCCGTCGGGGCCGCGGGACGGGTGAGAGCTGTTCCACGATTTCGAGGGCTCATCGTCGCGCAAGCCCCGTCGATCGAGATGGCCAACCATCGCGGCGCCTTGTGTGCTCGATGTCCAGTTCTTGCAGGTGCGATCGTCCGGACCGCCAAACGCGGTGCCGTCTGGTTGCGATCCCGTGAGGACGTCATGCCGGTTTGGCTGGTCGCCAACACCATTGATCCCCTCGCCCTTCTCGCTGAGCGCGGTCTGCTTGGTGAGGTTGTTGGCCGGGCTGTGCAGATCGGCAACGTCCTTGGCAATCACCGCGCCCTTGGCGTTCTGCCACGGTCCCTTGCCGATGCGGTCTCGGGCGTTGATTGCCGGCTTGCCGTCGGCGGCCTGGGTCGAGAGATAGGCGCGCCAGGTTTTGTTGCCTGCGCCGGCGGCCTGAGCGAGCTTCTGGCAGTGCGCGTCGGCTCCCTCGAGGCCGCCGAGATCGGCGCCCTTGCCGAGGCCGCTTGAGGTCACGAAAAACGTCATGTCGGCCGATTGCGCCAGCGCCGATGGGGCCGCAAGCAAGGCCAATACGAGTGCGAGGCCTGAAATCGTCGAGGATTTCGCGGTGCGGATCATGGTGTCCTCCTGTTGTGGTTGTCGTTTGGCCGCCTGATTTCAACCCGACGCACGCGTGCTTATTCCGATGCGGCGATGCGAGGCGCCCCAAAGAAGAGACGCGCATAAGAAAAGGCGCCGTGCCGGAGCACGACGCCTTGGTTTCTCATGTCACGAGCGATCAGTTGGTCTGCTGGATCGCCGACAATTCCCAGCCGGTGCCCGGCCGGCGGGCGAACGTCCAGATCTCGGTCGCCTCGCCCGGCTGCTCGCTGCCGGCAACGACTGCGCCGGTGTTGCGGTCGACCGTCTTGTCGGTGAGCGCGAAGCGCAGCGCCACCGTGGCGTAGTCCGTCTCGCCTTCGCGCCAGGCTTCCGCGAGGTCGCCCTGCGACAGCTTGACGTTGGTCACCTTGTTGACGACGTTGCGCGCGCGGTTCTGGGCGAGGTCCTGCTCGAAGTACGAGACCATCTCCGGCGTCGCGAGCGTGTGCAGCTTGGCGACGTCCTCGTTCGACCAGGCGGCCTGGACCTCGCCGAGCAGGCGCTCGAACGCTTCATAGTCGTCCGGCTTGATCTCGAGCGGCGCGTTGTTGGCGCCGAAGCCCAAGCCACCGAGACCGCTGCGATAGTTCGGCTGCGGTCCGGGACCTGCGCCCGCATCAGCATTGGCATAGGCCGCCTGCGGCGAGTGACGGCGCTGCCACCAGGACATCGCCAGCCGTACCACGAGTACCACCAGCGCGATCTGGATGATCAGGCCGAGGATCGAGGACAGGCCGCCGAGGCCGCCGAACAGACCGCCGCCGAACAGCATGCCGAGCAGGCCTGCGCCGAGGAAGCCGGCCGCAAGGCCGCCCAGGAAGCCGCCGCCGCGACCGAACAGGCCGCCGCGCGCCGGCGAGGTCGCGGCCGAATTCATGCCTGCGCCCGGCTGGGTGTAGGTGCGGTTGAACTGCGAGGTCGAGCCCGGCGCGGTCGTGGTCGATGGCGGCGCCGAATAGGTCCGCGAGCCGCGCGAACCCGAGGAGAAGCCGCCGCCAGCGCGGGCGTCGGCAGACGAGATCGCCAGCGCGGTCGGCAGCGCAAGCGCCAGCACGACGGCAATCGCCTTGAAGACACTGCGGGAGCGTTGCGAGAAAGTCATGTGCGTTTCCCAAATCCCCGGCATGGGGACGTGCGCTTAAGATGGGCAGACTTCCCGAAAAGTGAAGCGGGTTTCGGAACCTGTGGCTGCGGCCCTCAGTCGCGGGGATGTGGCAAAAGCCCATATTTGGCGAGGTTTGGCCGAGTAAACGGGGGAACGGGGGTCGCTGGATACCGGCGGGTTTGCAATGCGATTTCCGCTTTCTCCCCTCGTCATTGCGGAATAACTGGAGAGGACGCGCCTCATCCCGCCTTCGTCATCGTCTCCTTCACCGCCGCCACGAGCTGGCTGAGCGTGAACGGTTTTGGCAGGAAGTCGAACTGCTGGCCTTCGGGGAGGCTCTTCTCGAACGCATCCTCGGCGTAGCCGGAGACGAAGATGAACTTGATATCCGGGTTCTTCTGCCGCATCGCCGTCAGCAGCGTCGGGCCGTCCATCTCCGGCATCACCACGTCGGAGACGACGAGATCGATCGCGCCGCTCTGCTCCTCCAGCACCTCCATGGCCTCGACGCCGTTCTCGGCCTCGACCACCGTGTAGCCGCGCGAGCGCAGGCCGCGTGCATTGAGGGCGCGCAGGCCCTCTTCGTCTTCGACGAGAAGGATGGTGCCCTGGCCAGTGAGATCGGTGCGCGGCTTGGCCTCCGCCGCCGGTGCGGCGTCCTTCGCGGCGCCATGGCTCGCGCTGACCACGGCAGCGGGCTGCTCGACCTGTAGCTCCGGCTCCGCATGATGGCGCGGCAGGAAGATATGGAACGAGGTGCCCTGCCCCGGTTCGGAATCGACGTAGATAAAACCGCCGGTCTGCTTGACGATGCCGTAAACGGTGGAAAGCCCGAGGCCGGTGCCCTTGCCCACCTCTTTCGTGGAGAAGAACGGCTCGAAAATCTTGTCGCGGATGTCGGCGGGGATGCCGGTGCCGGTGTCGGCGACCTCGATCCGGACATAGTCCGCGGCCGGCATGCCCTTGTAGGCGAGCTTGCCGGCATCGTCGCTGGTGACGTTGGCGGTGCGGATGATCAGCTTGCCACCATCAGGCATGGCATCGCGCGCGTTCACCGCGAGGTTGACGATCACCTGCTCGAACTGAGAGACGTCGACCTTGACCGGCCAGAGGTCGCGGCCGTGGACGAGATCGAGCTTGACCTTCTCGCCGATCAGCCGGCGCAGCAGCATGGTAAGATCGCTCAAAGCATCGCCGAGATCGAGCACCTGCGGCCGCAAAGTCTGCCGACGCGAGAACGCCAGCAGCTGCCGCACCAGGGTGGCGGCGCGCGTCGCGTTCTGCTTGATCTGCATGATGTCCTGGAACGACGGGTCGGTCGGTTTGTGCGCGTTCAGCAGGAAATCGTTCGCCATCATGATGGCGGAGAGCACGTTGTTGAAGTCGTGGGCGATGCCGCCGGCGAGCTGGCCGACGGTCTCCATCTTCTGCGACTGGTTGATCTGGTTCTCCAGCGCGCGCCGCTCGGTGGTCTCGAGCATGTGCACGATCGCGGCTTCCGCGTCATTCTCGACCGAATCGACCGGCGTGACGAAGAACTGGCCCCAGCGCTCCTTGGTCCCTTCCAGCGCCACTTCGACCGGCGCGACGTCGGCCTGGCCTTCGGCGGCCTGGTTGATGGCCGCGATCAAAAGGTGCCGGTCGCGCGAACTGACCGCGCGGAAGATCGACTTAGAGGCGCTGTCGAGCCCCAAGGCTTGCCCAAGCTTGGCGTAGCGGGCGTTGGAGCGCACGACGTTGCCGGCGCGGTCGACGGTCGCGATTGCCATCGGCGTGTGGTCGAAGAAGCGCATGAAGCGCACTTCGGCGGCGCGGTCGGGATCGCTGCGCTCGTCGCGGGCACGGCTGATCACGAGCGTGCGCGACGGCCCCGGCGCGCCGTCGGCGCCGAAGGCAAGCTTGTGATAGAGCCGCACCGGCATGGTCTTGCCCGTGCGCATGCGCAGGTCGATATCGAAGACCTCGGTCTTCACCTCGCCAGGTACCGCCACGATCGAGGTCAGCAGCGAGGCGCCGTCGCCGGAGACGATGTCGGTAAGCTTCAATCCGCCCGAGCCGATCTCGGCGAGGTCGTAGTCGAGCCAGTTCGCCAGCGTCGCGTTGACATAAGCGAGCTCGCCGGCCGGATTGACCGAGAAGAAGCCGCACGGCGCGTGATCGAGATATTCGATCGCGTGCTGGAGCTCCTGGAACACGTCCTCCTGGCGCTCCCGATCGCGGGTGATGTCGGCGATCGACCACACCGCATATTTCGCCTCGCGCTTGCCGGTGCCGAGCGGGCGCACCCGCATGCGCAGCCAGCGGCCCTGGTTGCCGTCATGACCGGAGATGCGCACCTCCTCCTGCTGCCGTTTGCCTTCGCGGGCGGCTTTGAGCAGGCGGAACACGGCTTCGGAGACGTCGGGGTTGCCGATAAAGACGCGCTCGACCGGACGCACGTCCTGTGGACCGGTGGCGCCGGTCAACGTCAGATAGGCCGCGTTGGAATAGACCACATGGCCGCGCGCATCGGTGACCGCGAGCCCGTCGAACGCGTGATCGGAGATGCGGCCGATGATGGGATCGTAGAGATTGCGGTCGGCGAAGCGGATGATGCCGGCGGCGAAAGCGAACAGGTTGAACAGGCCGACCATCGCCAGCACGGCGAGGATGCCGAGAATATATGGCTGCGCCTGCGCGCGCCCAAGCGTCATCAGCCCGACGGCGACCGCGACGAGCCCGGCGGCCACCAGCAGCACGAGCGCGATGCTGCCCGAGCGCGGCGACGGCTCATGCGCCGCAACGGGCTCGCGTGACAGGTCGTGGTCGGTCTCAGCAGTCATTTCACGCTGGCGTAGCCTGTCGGCAGAGAATCAACGCGCTACGGGGCGCGCAGGGTCCTCCCTGCCTGAATCGGACCCGAAGGCGCAAGGGCAGCAGGGGCGAAAGGTACGCTGATTCCCAGATTACGGCCATTTCCGGTACTTTCCGGGCATTTTATCCCCGCCCGGCGCTGAATCCGCGCTTCAGCCGCATGACGTAGCCGATGACTTCGGCGACCGCATGGTAGTGCTCGGTCGGGATTTCCTCATCGATGTCGACGGTGGCGTAGAGCGCGCGGGCGAGCGGCACGTTCTCGACAATCGGAATGTCGTGCTCGCGCGCGATTTCCCGGATCTTGAAGGCGAGGTTGTCGACGCCCTTGGCGACGCAGACCGGCGCCGACATGCCGCGCTCGTAGGACAGCGCCACCGAATAGTGGGTCGGGTTGGTGATGATCACGGAGGCCTTGGGAACCGCCGCCATCATGCGCTTCTTGGCGCGCTGCTGCCGCAGTTGCCGGATCTTGCCCTTGATGTGCGGGTCGCCTTCGGACTGCTTGTACTCTTCTTTGATCTCCTGGAGCGACATCTTCTGCCGCTGGAACCAGCTTCGGTACTGGAAGAAATAGTCGGCGATGGCGACGATCGCGAGCGCCGCCACCACTGCCCCGAGCAGATGGATGGTCATGCTGATGGTGGCTCCGAGCATGGCAGCCGGATCGAGCTTGACCATCGCTTCCATGCGGTGCCGCTCCGGCCACAGGATCATGGCCATGACGACGCCGAGCCCGATCAGCTTGCCGAGACCTTTCAGGAAGTTCGCCGCCGCCTGCTTGCCGAAGATGCGCTTGAAGCCGGCACCGGGCGAGATTTTGCTGAATTTGGGTTTCAGCGATTCGGCGGACCACACCAGGCGATGCTGGAGCATGTTGCCGGCAATCGCCGCCAGCACCAGCATCAAGAGGGGCACGCCGATCGCGGCGAGCACGGCGAACTCGATCTGCTGCATCAGCGCGAGCAGAGCCCTGCCGTCGGTCTTGATCATCCAGGAATTGGCGAGCAGGTTGCGCATCGGCGTCAATAGCCCGCTGCCGACCGAGGCCGAGAAGGTCGAGACCACGAGCGTGCCGCCCGCCATCATGAACCAGGTGTTGATCTCCTGGCTCTTGGCGACGTCGCCACGTTCGAGTGCATCGTCGAGGCGCTTTTGCGTCGGGTCTTCTGTTTGACTCTCCGGATCGTTGTCCTCCGCCATCGATCGATCCCTATCATTTGAGCGGCATCATCTGGTGCATGACACCGATGAAGTAATCCAGATACGTACCCATCATCGCCGTGAGCACCACGGCGAGCACCAGAAAGCCCGCGAAGATCGACAGTGGCACGCCGACGAAATAGACCTGCATCTGCGGCATCAGCCGCGCCAGCACCCCGAGCCCGATGTTGAAGACGAGGCCGAACACCAGAAACGGTCCGGAGAGCTGCAAGCCGAGGCGAAAGGCGGCGGCGAAGGCCCGCGTTGCCAGCGAGGCGACATCGCCGCTCGAGACGGTCTCGCCCGGTGCGAAGATCGTGTAGCTGTCGTTCAGCGCCGCGATCACCAGATGATGGCTATCGGTGGCAAACAACAATGTCACGCCCAGCATGGTCAGGAAATTGCCGACCAGCACGCCCTGCTGTCCCTGCGTCGGATCGACCGAGGTGACGAAGCCGAGTCCCATCTGCTGCGCGATCACGGAGCCGGCGACTTGCAGGGCCGAGAGCGTCACACGGGCGGTCGCACCCAGCACGATGCCGATCGCGATCTCATGCAGCATGAGGACCAGGAGCGGCGCGAGCGAGCCCATGTCGACTTGATAGGCATTGCGATGCAGCGGCAGGATGATCAGCGTGAGCAGCAGCGCGATCGACAGCTTGATCCGCGTCGGAATGTTGGTCTCGCCCAGGCCGGGCAGCAGCATCACCATCGCACCGACCCGGGCGAAGGCGAGCATGAAGGAAGCGGCAAGCGCCGGCAGCAGCGAGATGTCGATGCGCATGACCGACGCATTGTGCCTCAGCCGCCGATGATTCGCGACGAGATCCGCAGCATGTGGGCATGGAGCGAGTCGGCCATGAACGGTAGCGCCAATAGCATCGTGGCGAAGATGGCCAGGATCTTCGGCACGTAGATCAGCGTCTGCTCCTGGATCTGCGTCAGCGCCTGGAACAGCGACACGATGACGCCGACCACGAGGCCGACCACCATCAGCGGCGACGACACGATCACGATGGTCCAGATCGCATCGCGCGCGACGTCGAGGGTTTCGGGTCCGGTCATGACACAGTTCCTTTGTTCAAGTCTCATCCTCATCATTCTGACGGGAGGGAATGTTCTCTCCCCGTCATTGCGAGCGTAGCGAAGCAATCCAGACTGCCGTCTGCGGAAAGATTCTGGATTGCTTCGCTGCGCTCGCAATGACGACGGAGGCCGAAATCAGATCGGCATCTTCATGATGTCCTCATAGGCCGCGATCACGCGATCGCGGACTGAAACCAGCGTGGACACCGCGACGTCGGTGTCGGCAACCGCCGTCACCACGTCCATCACGTTGGCTTTGCCGGCGGCCATCGCCACCGTCTGCGCGTCGGACTTGCGGCCGGACTCCATGACGCTGCCGACCGCGTCTTTCAGCAGTGAAGCGAAGGATTGTCCGGTGGGCTCGCTGCCCTTGCCGGCACCGCTGTTTTCCAGCACGCGGGCGAGATTGGCGTAAGCATTGGCGGCGATTGTCGGTGATGCCATGGCTCAGATGTCCTGTTCAGCTCTTGAGGATGTCGAGCGTGCGCTGGATCATCCGGCGCGTCGCACTGATGATATTGAGATTGGCCTCGTAGGACCGCTGCGCGTCACGCATGTCCGTCATCTCGACCACCGAGTTCACGTTGGGATATTTGACATTACCGCTCGCATCGGCGGCCGGATTATTCGGCTCGTATTTGACGCGGAAGTTGGACTGGTCCGGCTTGATCCTGCCGAGCGTGACAACCTGCGCGTCGAGCGTGCGGTCGAGCGCGGACGAAAAGGTCGGCACCTTGCGCCGGTAGGGCTCGCCGCCAGCGGTCTGCGAGGTCGAATCCGCGTTCGCGATGTTCTCCGAGATCACCCGCATGCGGCCGGCCTGCGCCCGGAGGCCGGAGGTCGCGATCGCCATCGAGCGGGCAAAGTCGCTGCTGTCATTGGCCATGATGCGTCTCTAGCTCTTCCGTTCCGGGATCATGCTCTAGCCCTTGCCGATCGCGGTCTTGAGCAGACGCAGGCTCTTGGAATAGAGCGAGGTCGCCGCCGCGTAGTCCATCTGGTTGCTGGCGGCCTTCATCATCTCCTCTTCGAGATTGACGGCGTTGCCGGCAGGGCGGGTCTCAAAACCCGCATTCTTGTTCTGGTCGAATGCGGAGGCCGCCCCTAGCGGCGTCATGTGAGAGGCGCTGGTGCGGGCAAGGGCCAGCGGCCCCATCGAGCCTGTGACGGCGCCGGTCCTGTCGAGCTTAGGCTCGACCAAGTCGCGGGGCCGGAATTTGGGGGTATCGGAGTTGGAGACGTTCTCGGACAGGACGCGCTGGCGCTCCTGGTGCCACTGCATCTTGGTCCGAAGCGCCGACAGCACCGGGAGGTCGTTAATGGACATCGTTGCGGCTCCTTCCACCCCTTGCGGACCTTGAGATCCGAAGCTAGGCAGAATTTGCCGCCTGTATGGTTAACAGCTGGTTAAAGACATCACAGGCACCGGTTCCCCGATGGACACGACAGGCGGGCAGTTCCGATTCGACCTTTCCAAAAGTGGCATTAACCCAACCATTTGGCGGCGCGTACACGGGCCAAGAAGTCGTTTTGGATCGAGCGATTCATGGGTTATTAAGAGTTGGGGACGGCAAAACTTGCCGTGGAACGTTAAGAGATCGCAGTTTGGGGCATCGTATGCCGGTGGTTGGCGCGTCTGACCACGGGCACGAGAAAAGCGCCATTTGTCGGGGACAAGTATGCAAGGCAGCCCTATCACCTTCATCGTCGCGTTCATCGTCGTTCTGGCGTTGATCGGCGTCGCTGCATGGCTGGTTCGCCGATTCGCCAGCAGCCGGCTGGGCGCCAACACCCAGCGCGGCAGGATGCCCCGACTCGCCGTGATCGATGCCGCCGCCGTCGACGGCCGGCGGCGCCTGGTGCTGGTCCGGCGCGACAATGTCGAGCATCTCCTGATGATCGGCGGCCCGACGGACATCGTTGTCGAGCCCAATATCGTTCGCGCCGGGTCCGGCCGCGACCAGTTTCCGCAGCGCTCCAGCGCTGCCGAACCGCCGCGCCTCGCCCCCATGCCCGATTCCGGCGCCTGGGCCGACGAAGCGCCGCGACCCGAACTGCTCGATCACCCCGAGCCGCAAATGCCCGAGCCGCCGCCACGGCCCGCGCGCCCGTCCTTCGCCGACGAGGTGCGCCGGCCCGCTCCCGCGCCGGCCGAGCGCCGCGGCGATCCCCTGGCCGGCTTCCCGCCCGAGCCGATCGCGCCACGGCCCGAGCGCGAACCACGGCCCGAGCCGCTGCCGCCGCGCATCGCCCGCAGCGAGCCGCCGTTGATGCCGCGTCCGCCGCGCCACAACGACCCGGGGAAGGTGCCGCCGGTGCGCGCCGAGCGTGCGGCGCCGCCGCCGCCTCCACCGATTCCACAGGCGGCTCCGCCGGCCCCTGCCCCGGCCGCCACGAGCGCCGAGCAGAATCTCGCCGAAATGGCCCAGCGGCTCGAAGCTGCGCTGCGGCGCCCGGCCGGCGAGACGGTCGCGCCTCCGGTTGCGCCGGAACCGCCGGCCGCTCCCCCACGCGCGGCACGGAGCGATCCGCCGGCGCCACCGGCCCCGCCCGCAAAGCCGGCCACGGAAAAGACCAGCTTTGAAAATCTGGAAGACGAGATGGCGTCCCTGCTCGGCCGTCCGAAGCCGTCTTCGTGAGGTTGCCGGCCCTCCCGCGTAGAGTTCTTTTTCTTTCTGTCCTAATCGGCGCGGCCTCGCTCGCGAGCCTTTCGCATGCGCAGGACATCAGCATCAATCTCGGCGGAGGTCCGGGTGGCGGCGGCGTCACCGAGCGGGCGATCCAGCTCATCGCCCTGCTCACGGTGCTGTCGATCGCGCCGTCGATCCTGATCATGATGACGTCGTTCACGCGCATCGTGGTCGTGCTGTCGCTGCTGCGCACGGCTATGGGCACGGCGACCGCCCCGCCGAACTCGGTGATCATTGCGCTGGCGATGTTCCTCACCTTCTTCGTGATGGGACCGGTCCTGCAGAAATCCTACGACGAGGGCATCCGCCCGCTCGTCGCCAACCAGATCGGCGTCGAGGACGCACTCCAGCGCGCCTCGGTGCCCTTGCGCGGCTTCATGCAGAAGAACGTGCGCGAGAAGGACCTCAAGCTATTCCTGGATCTCTCCGGCGAGGCACTGCCGGCCACGCCTGACGATCTCGCACTGCGCATCCTGGTCCCCGCCTTCATGATCTCCGAGCTGAAGCGCGCCTTCGAGATCGGCTTCCTGTTGTTTCTACCCTTCCTGATCATCGACCTCGTCGTTGCCTCAGTGCTGATGTCGATGGGCATGATGATGCTGCCACCAGCAACGATCTCGCTGCCGTTCAAGCTGATCTTCTTCGTGCTGGTCGACGGCTGGTCGCTGGTGGCGGGAAGCCTGGTGCAGAGCTACGGGGGGTGATGGGGCGCTCGGCGGCAGCTTCGCGCGACGGATCCTCTCCACTCCAGCGCTGGCCTCTCCCCGTCATTGCGAGGAGCCCTTGCGACGAAGCAATCCAGACTGCCGCTGCGAAAAGACTCTGGATTGCTTCGCTGAGCCTGTCATCGGACCGCGCTTCGCGCGGGCCCGTGGCTCGCAATGACGGAGAATGCGGCGCTCTCACAGGCCGCGCTTCGCGCGGCATCAGTCCCCTACCGCGTCATCTTGATCTGCCGCACGACCGGGATCGTGGGCAGCGAGCCGGTGTGGTCCGTCTCGTCCTTGGCCTGCGGCGCGCTAGGTGCGCGGGCGGTGGCGTCAGGGAAGCGCTGCTTCATCTCCCGTAGGAAGCCGTCGAGCGTATCGACGCTGGCGGCAAGCTTGGCGATCTCGGCGAATTCGGCGCTCGAGGCCGCGGCGGGCTTGCTGGCGATGTCGAAGGCGAGACGGTCGGCGCTCTCGCTCATCAGCGGGGCGTATTTCTCGCGGAAGCGCGACAGGCCGATCGAATCGTCGGCGAGCGCGTAGCCGACTGCGGCACGGATGATGTCGCTCTTCTCGACCGCATTGAGCGGCTTGAAGTCACGGAAGCGCTCGCCGTAATAGAGCTCGATCTGCTCGGCGGATTCGCGCCAGCGCCGCGCGGCCCAGAAGATATCGGAGCGCAGGCGCAGCACTTCGCGCCCGGAGACGTTGGAGACGATATCGAGCGCCAGATCGTGACGGCCGACGTCGCTCTGCGCCCGCCCCTCCAGGAGGAGGCGCTGCTGCCTGAGCTCGCCGGCGAGATCGCTGATGCGGCTCGCGCGCAGCGCGGTGATCGCCATGTCGGGCTTGCGGTTGGCGAGATAGATCATGGCAAGGCGCGCGGCGACCTGGGCGCGGGCGGCGCCTTCGAGGCGGTGATCGACCTGGTATTGCAGAAGCTCGGCGGCCTGGTCGAGCAGATCGACTGAGGCGAGACGATCGGCGAGACGGCGGATCAGCTCGTCGCCGCGGCGGCCGATCGGTGTGAGCTCGCGGAACTCGTAGAACATCCCGAGCGCCTCGACCGGCGGCAGATCGTCGCCCTTTGGTCCTAAGAAGATCTGCGTGAACAGGTCGGAGGCGAGATCCTGCGCCTGGCGCGAGGCTTCCGCGTTCGGCTGGAGCTTCGTCGCGGTGCGCGCCGCCGTGAGCGCGTCCCGGTAGCGCCCGTTCTCGGCATAGAGCTGCGACAGCATCTGCAGCGTCTTGACCTCGATCGCATCGCCGCGCCAGGTCATCGATAGCGTCTCGAGCTCGCGCAGCGCTTCTTCCTTGCCGATCTCGTCACGCTTCTGGCGCAGCGCGACCTCGAGCTGCTTGGCCTCGGCCGCTGCCGGTCGGTCGCTCGAGGCGACCGCGTATTTGTAGTCGTCGAGCGCATCCTTGTCGTGGCCGAGTGCCTCGGCGAGCCGGCCCCGCAGCACGGCGAAGCCGGGCGCAGCTTCGGGCGAGACGCCGACCACCTCGAGCTCGCTGCGGCGCTTGGAGGCGCCGGCATAGTCCTTCACCTCGAGCGCGGCGCGCATCGCGTCCATCGTCACGATGCGCTGGATGTCGAGCGGCAGCGAGGCGATGGCGAACTCGACGTTCTTGAATTTCTCGCGCGCGTCCGCCCATTTGCCCTGGCGCGCATAGGCGAGCGCCTTCCAGAGCTGGGAATCATGGCTGTTGCCGATCACGGGACTGGCGAGGTCCTTCAGGCCCTGCGCCGGCCGGCCGATCAGGATGTTCGCGATCGCATGCATGATCAGCGCGCCGCTCTCCTCCTTGTTGAGGGGATCGCTCAGCATCAGGTCCGTCACGGCCTTGGCCTCGTGATACATGGCCCGCGACATGTAGAACTGCGCGAGGTCGAGCCGCGGCAGCGACCGCAGCGCGGGCTCGACGGCCGAGATCGCCGTCGTCAGCTCGCTCTGGCGCGTCCAGAAATTCTCCGACTGCCCCTTGCGCCAGCCTTCAGGACTGAAGATCGGGCGCACCGCGGTCGGGGCGCGCTCGGCCGAGATGTCCACCGGCGACAGCGTCAGCCCGCCCTTCTTGCCGAGAATGACCTTGTCGGCGCCGACCTCGACCCCGACCTCGTCGGAGTTCGGCCGGATCGCGATGCCGTGCGCCGATTCCAGCAGCGAGAGATCGACCAGGTCCTGCCGCTTGATGAAACCACGCACCGGCCGCTGCGCCGTGACGACATAGAGCGTATCGCCGGCATCAGGGTCGGTGAGCTTGTGCAGCAGGCCTGGATTGGCGAAGGGGATCGCGATGTTGGCGAGCGCAGGATCGGTGATGTTGCGCGACATCATCAGCGGCAGCGGCGTCGCCTGGATCTTGTCGGCGAGCGTCAATAGCCAGTTGGTCTCCTTGCCGACCTCCTCGCTCGTCAGCGAGTAGACCAGCGGACGGGTGAGGCGGATGTGAACCGCCTGCCCCTTGTCGAGCGGCACGCAACCGACCTCGCCAATCATCGCCCCGCCCTTGCTGCGGATCGCCTCGACATCGATCGGCCTCAGTGTATCGAACACCAGCCAGACCGTATCGCCGCGGCGGAACGCCGCCGCAGGCGTTGCGACCTGAAGCGGGAACGTGACGCGCAGGCCGTCGCTGTCACGGCGCACATCGACGCCGGCAATACCGGGCTGCACAGCCGCCGGCCCCTGCGCAGGAGCAGCTTTCGGAGCTTCCTTGACGGATTCCTTGGCCGGCTCTTTCGCAGCTTCCTTTACAACCTCTTTCGGTGCTTCGGCAGGGGCGGCTTCGGCAACGTGCGGCGCCGGCTTCGAGGCTTCCATGGGCGCTGCCGGAGCGTGCGCAGCCTCAGTCGCGGGCACCGGTTTCGGCGCTTCGACCGTCGGCATCGCGGCGAGCCCTTCCGGCTTCACCTCGGGCTTGACGTCGGGCTTTGCCTCTATTCTGGCTTCACGCGCGATCGTCTCGGACGTCGGCGGCACGATGTCGCGATGAGCGTCCTTCGGCTTCTCGGCCGCCGGCTTTTCAGGCGCAGGCGCAGGTCCGTGAGATGCGGGCTTGACCTGCGCGATCGCCGCCTCGGGGGTCGCCGCCGCTCTGCCCCTGTCCGGCTGGAAGGCGATGTCGACAATATAGTTCTTCTCGTCGCGGAACGAGTGCACGTCGGAATCGCCGATCAGAGCGATCTCGACACTGGTCTGGTCGATGTCGGCCTTCTGCTTGATCGAGGCGACGTTCGGCGGCGCAGCAACGACCGCATCCGCCAGATCGAAATTGAGGTTGGCGTTGAACGCGAGCGTGAGCTTCTGCTCGTTGAGCACGGAGGACACGCCGACGCCGTCGGGCATCTCGAACACGAAGCGGACGAAGGTCGGCTGCACCGAGGCGCGGACGCGGATCTGCGGACGCTTCTTGGCCTCGGCCGCGGCGCGCTGGGCGCGCAGCGCACGTTCGGCGACGCGCGCGCGCTCGGCCAGCTCCTTGACCACCTCCATCGGCAGGCTCGGCGGCGGCCCCTTCCAACCCTCCGGCAACAGGTCGATGAAGGTGCGCTCGCCGGCATTCATGGTGTTGACGGTGACCCGGCGCGCCAGCGACAGGCGGATGGCGCCGCCATCGGGATCGCGCCGGGCGGAGTTGACGTAGTCGGGCGCGCCTTCCGGAACGCGGTCGACGGGAACGTCGACGGACCGGTCGAAACGGATCACGAGAATGGAGCCGGCCGTCGTCACCTCGGAGGGAACGTCCTCGCCGAGCTTGATCACGAGACGGGCAAAACCGCCACCGGCGGAAAAGCTCGCTTCGCCCCTGACAGGATCGGCCGCCCGGGCAGGCGCAGCGAAACCGATCAGCAGGCAGGCCGCGAGCACCGCGTTGCGGATATGACGCGACAGCCCCAGCGCCAGGGCGCGGGCTCGCGATACAAATCCAGCGGCAGCCTTTCGCGCCATTAGCGGCATTTCTTCCGGTCTGACAATCCATGCCGGCAATCGCGCCGGCCGGTGCCGTCGACTGTAGGTCTCGCCAATTAAGGACTTGTTAATGCTATATCTTGATTTGCTGTGGAGAGAGCACGCCTCGTCAAATCGAGCGTGGGCGGTCCGCCAGCTTTGGATTTGAGACGCAGGCGGTTAAGGAATTGTTCACACCTGCCCAACTGCGCTGCCGCCACCAGTCAATCGTTCGAGGGCACTCCATAGCGGGCAAAGTCCTCGCGGATTCCAGCGTCGATTCTTCTTGCCGCCGAAATATCGCTATCGCCGCCAGCTCTGTCGCCGAGCTTGAGTCTGGCAACCCCGCGGCCGTAGAGCGCGCTCGCAAGCTTGGGCATGAACCGCAGCGCCGAGTTGTAATCATCGATAGCCGCGGAGAGTTGCCCCATTTTCAGGTTTATCAGAGCTCGCGAATCGTATGTTGCGGCGTTGTTTGCTTCGAATAGAAGCGCTCTGTTGCAGTCTTCCAGCGCAGCCTGCAAAGCCCCGAGGACGGCCCGGGCCCAACAGCGTCCGCTCCACATCGCCTCGAGATTCGGATCGAGGCGAATTGCCTCGTCATAGTCCTGCGCTGCACGGTCGTACGCATTCCTCTTCAGGTAGGCCGCCGCACGGTTGGCAAAAGCAGCGGCATAGTTCGGGTTGAGCTTGAGCGCCTCCTCAAAAGCGCCAAGGGCCAGGTCGTACGCGCCCGTTCTTAGATAGGCCACGCCGAGGTTGTTGAAGGCTTTCGGATAATTCGGGTTAAGCCTGGTCGCTTCAACGAAATCCTTGATCGCCCGTTCATAGTTGTTTTTGGCGCTGTAGGCATTGCCCCTGTTGTTGTGGGCGACAGCGAAGCCGTTCGCCGTCCCATCGCCGGCATCGATAAAGGCCGTGCAACCATCGATCCGAGCTTCGGGCGACACGCGGTCTGAGCCGTTACACAGTTCAACATTCTTCAGGGAGCTGCCCTTCTTCGGCTTCTGCGCCCAGCCCGACGAACCGGACAGCACAAGGATAACAATGAGCATCACGGCCTTGATCAAACTGGCTCTTGCGGTCATTTCCACACCAGGCGTCCGACTCCGACAGCGAGCGAAGCGCTAATCCTGATCTCTCTGCCCGGCCGGCGCTGCGCGCGCATTACCGCGGCTTCGGGCCAAGCAAAGTTCTCAGCATCCCCGACAGATGTTGAGCCTGCGATTGCTGCTTCGATCAGGCTCCGGCGCCGCGGATGTCGCCGGCTTCTTCAGGAGCTTACTTTTGCCCTCTTCGATCAGGGTCGAAAACTTGACCGACCCATCATCCGAAATCTCGATATGCGGCGTCGTGCCTCGGATTCCCAGCGTGGCGACGGGAGTCTCGACCTTCATGTCGCCGGTCTTTGCGACACTGCCAGCAACGAACGTGAACGTGCCCCTGGCGAGATTGAACAGGGTTGCATTGGAATTGCCGGCCGGCTCATACACATAATGATCCAACACCATACGGGCGTTGCTCGATAGATTGAACGAGCTGCCGTCGGTGAAGTTGATTCCCACTCGGCCATCGGCCCCGGTCAGCACCACATCACCGAGATATACAGGATCACCGGTGTTGGCCCGGCCGGGCTCACTCGAGACATTCGCCTGAACGACCACTGCGCTCGCATGCTCGATGGTGACCCAGCCTGTGGCCACCACCACCTTCCCAATCGGTTTCGATGACGAGGTAGCAAGGGCGGGCTTGGCGGAATCGATTTGCCCTCGAGCCGCACTCGGCAAGAAATTGGCAAGCGCCAAAACAAGGCCGGTTGCCAAAGCGACCATCGTAGGTTTGCACATGATCCCCCCTTTCTGAGAAGATCTTGTCGGCATCGGCGGCGCATTGAAGCCGCGAACGCAGCACAACAAATATAATTGTTGTTTAATTAGTTTAATTGACTTAATTTATATCCAATATTGCGAAAGCGCCACCTATTTAAATCGTTTGTCAATGCAATCACTTTGGCGGGAGGGGCATGTCGGGAATGACAGTACGGCATCGCCGTCCCCGAGAATGCGTCTCTCTCTAGAGCGGATTTGATTATTTCGGCGGGCGAGCCTCGGCTGCCAGCGCCTGGGATATCTGTCCCTTGGCGAGGGTCGCCCTGAGAAGACCATGGCAGCACGCCGAGCCTGAATCGATCACCCAGGCGAGGTCGAACGATGTTAGTTGCATCCGGCATCGAGGTTGGTAACGGGGCCGCCGTGGCCCTGCCCGTCGAAATCATCGGCCATATTCATAAAGTGATCGGTTGCGGTACGCTTACGCGAGCGACCGGCATCGCCACACAGGCGGTAGCTGGTGCGCTTGTCTACCGGGGCGACGTGCTGGAGACCGATGCCGACGGACAGATCACAATTGGCTTCCTCGACGGTACTTTCTTCAACATCGCCTGCGGCACTCGCGTAGTGCTGAGCGAGTTCGCCTTCGACGTCGAAGGCATGTCACCTGCAGCCTTGTTCGACGTGACCCGAGGGAGCTTCAGTTTCGTACCAGGCCGGCTAGTAGAAACCGGGTCATTCCAGCTGAATACCCCCATCGCAGCCATTCGCGCCCGGAGCCACGCGGGCGGCTTCGGGATGCTGACGCTTGCGGCATTGACTTTCTCGACCGCGCAAAATGCCGAGGCCGCGGATCCAGATGTCACATTCTTGGATGACGATTCCATCACTTACAAGGACCTCGCGCACGGTGCATTTGAGCTCGTGACCAAGGAACCGATCCCGCGCCACATCATCGTCGAGGATCCGGGCGAGACGATCGTCCTCAAGAAGGTGGGATCCACCATCAGCGTCAATCAAGTCGCGAACACCGCCGCTCGCATGGACGAGTTGCGCGCCGCGCAACAGGATGTGCTCGCCAATCTCACACAAGGGCAAGGGCCGCATGGCTCGAGCACCCCTCCGTTCGTCAAATCCCAGCCGCTGCAGCCGATCAACTTCGTTCCGCCTGATACGCCGGAGCTGCAGACTTTGCCGATTGTGTTGCCCTTCGCCATTCTGGAGCCTGTGGGACGTCTACCGCCGACGCTCAGCACCGGGGCTGGGCCAGCTGAACGCGACACGGTGGTGTTTGACACATTCACTGCGACAACAGGAACTTTCAGTGCCAGTAGCACCAACGGCGGCGGCCAGCTGACTTTCGGTGTCATCGGGGCGAACGCCGCTCATACGGTCCTGGATGGGGTGACGTACGATCTGTCGAAGACAAGCCCCTACGGGATACTCTACGTCAACAGCACAAGCGGCGCCTATACGTTCGTGCCTAACGACGCTGCGATCAACGCGCTGAAGGCGCCCACGACTGACGGTTTCGTTATCACGGTCTCTGATGGATTCACCTCGGTCAATCAGACGTTCACGGTCACCATTAACGGTGTCAACGACGCTGCAGTGATCTCCGGCACCACGACCGGTTCGATCATCGAGGCTGGCGGTATCGCGAATGGAACGCCCGGCACGCCGATTGCGACCGGCACCCTTTCCGATACCGACGTCGACGATCCGCCCAATACGTTCACGGCCGTGAGCTCGCCAACGACGAGCGCCGGCGGCTATGGCACTTTCACGATGACGGCGGCCGGCGTGTGGGTCTACACCTTGGACAACGCCAACGTCGCTGTGCAAGCGCTCAATGCCGGCGAGACGCTGACCGACAGCTTTACGGTGACCACGATCGGAGGCACCGCCCAGGTAGTGACGATCACCATCCACGGAGCCAGTGACGCGGCGGTCATTTCCGGCACGACGACCGGCGCAGTGATCGAGGCTGGCGGCATCGCCAATGCAAATCCCGGCACGCCCACCGCGACCGGCACGCTCATCGACACCGATGTCGACACGACCGCAAATGCTTTCACGGCAATCGGCTCGCCAACAGCGAGCGCAGCCGGCTACGGCAACTTCACCATGACGGCAGCGGGCGTGTGGACCTACACGCTCGACAACACTAACGGCGCGGTGCAGGCGCTCAATGCCGGCCAGACACTGACCGACACGTTCACCGTGACCACGCTGGACGGATCCGCCCAAGTAGTGACGATCACCATTCACGGCAGCAACGATGCTGCCGTCATTTCCGGCAACACCGCCGGCTCGGTGACCGAGGCCGGAGGCGCTTCCAACGCGACACCCGGCACGCCGAGCGCAACAGGCACGCTCGTTGCGATCGACGTCGACAATACGTCCAATACCTTCACAGCTGTGAGTTCGCCCAAGGCAAGCACGAATGGGTATGGCACCTTTACGATAACCGCCGCCGGCGTGTGGACCTATACGCTCGACAACGCCAACGGCGCGGTGCAGGCGCTCAATGTCGGCGGCGCGCTCACCGACAGTTTCTCTGTCACAACCCTCGACGGCACGCCGCAGGTGGTGACGATCACTATTCAGGGCAGCAACGACGCGGCTATCATTTCCGGCACCACGACCGGCTCAGTGACCGAGGCAGGAACTTTCTCACCCGGCATTCCGATCGCGACCGGCACGCTCACCGATACAGACGTCGACAACGCGCCGAACACGTTCACCGCAGTCTCCTCGCCTGCTGCGAGCGACGATGGATATGGCACGTTCACCATGACGGCGGCCGGCGTATGGACTTACACCCTCGACAACAACAACAGCGTGGTTCAGGCGCTCGAGGTCGGCGACCCGTTGACCGACACTTTCACCGTAACTGCCATCGACGGTACCAGGCAGGCGGTGACCGTCGCCATCCATGGCGCCAGTGACGCAGACCCGAATGACTTTGATTATCTGGCCACCGGATCTGTCGTGATCTCCGATCCACCCAACGTGTATGGGACGCCGGGGCCCGAAACCATCGCGGGCGGCGGCGACACAGGTCAGATCATCTACGCGGGGGCCGGCAATGATACCGTCAATGGCACCGGCAAAGCGGACGTTCTCTATAGCGGCTCCGGCAATGACACGATCAAAGGTAACGACGGGGATGACGCCATCTACGGGGGCTCGGGCAACGATACAATCAACGGCAACAACGGCGGCGACACCATAACTGGTGGATTTGGTGCGGACCAACTCACCGGCAGCAATGGGAACGACCGTTTCGCTTATTTGTTCGTAGCCGATTCCAACGCAAGCCAGTTCGACACCATCACCGATTTCGCATCGGGGTCCGACAAGATCGACTTGACCGCTCTTGGCGCGCTTGGGTTCGTCATCTTGGCCTTGAGCTCAACCAGCACGGCCGTGCCGGCACATACGATCGCCTGGCTCTATGACAGCGCGGCGAATGAAACCATCGTGTACGTCAATCCAACGGACCAGACCCTGCACATCGGCGATTCCGGTCTGCTCGAAATCCATTTGCAGGGGATTGCAACCATCGACGCGTCGGACTTCCTCTTGGCGCCAGCTGCGGCACCTGTGATGGCGGCTGCCAGCGAACCGCTCGACCTCAGCGCAACCGCGCAGAGTGACGCGACGATGATAGCCACTTCCGAGGTCTCGTCCGATTCCGGGAGCGGCGACGGCACGCTATCCGCCAATGGGAGTTCCACGATCCCCTCAAGTGAGGCGACCTACAGCCTGAATTGGAGCTGGGACCAGATCGGACCGACCGAATATTCCAGCCTCTCCAGTTCAGACGACGTGCAAACGCACCTGACCGAACCGCCCCGCAATGACGCATTAGCTCCCTCAGCCAGCGGACTGTCTACGATCTTGCACCACATGGCCGCACCGACGGAGGTCACTTTTATCTTCGATCAGATCGATGTGGCCGACACGGAGACTATCATTGGCAAGAATGGCGAGCTCGCCGGAAGTGCCCACATGCCTGATGTTGCTCTTGCAGCACTGGACATGGCCCACAACCCCGCTGAACAGCACGCCGGGCTTGCGCTGGGGAGCGTTGCCGGGAATCATGGCGCCGCGAGGTCGGAAAACGCTGACAATGCCGCTCTTGCTCACGGCCACACCGGCCATGACGGCGCAGACACGACGCCCAACCCGAGCCTGCTGAAATCGGCTGGCGGCGTCAATCATTCGCCCTCAAGTAAAGCGGCCGACGAGGAGCATGATCCGCACCATGCACCGTCTGGGTCAGCGCCTGCCGATCCCCAGCAGCTCGGCGAATCATTCGAATTCAAGGATGACACTTCACACGGCCGGCGGTCACTGCCCAACGCAGAGCTCGATGATCTTTCTAACCCGGCCGATCATCACGACCACGCTGGAGGGGCCCACGGATCCGAGCTGGTGGCTATGCCTGAACTGTCCCCGCCAAATATTGATCCAACTGACCGGGCAGGTACAGCTCACGGCCACGTGCTGCACGATCTGATCGTGTGACGCCCAACTGCGTCTTCAGTGCTGTTTCCGGTGCCATCCGGCGCGGAGGAGTTCTGTTGATCGAGAGAAGATTCATCATCGTTGCCGTCGACTCCTTCGGGCGGCGCTGCATGCTGATGGCTTAGCGCCGATATCCAGGCGGACGTCATCGCCGCTATGAGGACCCGGTTGACGGCCTCAATTACGCGTTCTGCTGCGGACGAGTAGTTCATGGCCTCCTCCTCCCGCGCTGCTGATTGCGAATGGCCCAAGCCTACGACGATCCCTCGAGTGCCACTGTCCGCTGCTTCACACCCGCGCGCGTCAACTCACCGCAGTCTCAGAAGATGCCGCGTGCGGCAGCTGCACCCGCGACGGGAGGTTGATGTGCTGCATTGATGAGTTGCTGAGCGCGCGCACTCACAACCTTGGAGGCGTTGCGCTTCGCACGCGACTCTGAATCAGATGTGATCTCGGCGATGCGAATCGATTGGTTAGCTTTGGGGGTAATCAATGAGCGGAGAAGCCGGTTGCATTGTGTGTAGCAGGGCAAGAGCGGTCGTAGCGATCGTTCCGATTGCCAGAGGATATGCCCTGAAAGTATATGAATGCTCCTGTTGTCATAGCACGCTGCAGCTCGTGACTCGCGTCACGAAGGCCGCGCTGATCAAGCAGCAGCTCAATACTCTTCCTCGCGTTGAGAAGCAGTTGCGCCCGCCTGTTCGCAGGGTGCAACAGGCGCTTGCAAACTAACCAAGCAAGGGCGTCTCGCTGGGCTGCAGTCGGACAACCGCGCGAACGCAGGTTGCCAAAGCACGCTTCGCCTCGCGCCCTCAATTCGGCTTTTGCGTCGGCTTGCCGTCGATCTTGGGCAGATCGCCGGCCGAGGCGGACTGATCTCCGCCGCCATTGGCCCGCCGGGCCATCTCGACGGTGAGCCGCTCGGCCGCCTCGGGCGACATCAGTCCGAGGATGTCCGACATCTTGCGCGGCGCGATGGCCGAGGCGATCTCGATCAGCACGCCCATCTCGAGCCGGTCGAACACCCGCGCGGCATCCTTCGGCTTCATGCCCTCATACATGGTGACGAGGCCCTTCATGCGCTGGGCTTCGGCCGCCTTCTGCTCGGCCTGGGTTGCGGAGATGCGGGTCTCCACCGCCTTCATCTCCTCGACCTTGTTCTCGATGCGCTTCTCGGCCGACTTCAGCAGGCTCTCGCGAATGTCGATCTCGCGCTGGCGGGCCTCGATCTCCTGGCGGCGCGCCTGCAATCGCTCGAGGATCGCGCGCTCGGCGGCCGAGACCTGCGGCTGGGCCTCGTCCATCTTGATCACGGTGCCTTCGGGCTTGCTTTCGGGAGCAGCCGGCTTCGGCGCCTCCTTGGGCGCGCCATGAGTCGATCCGGTGATGTCAGGATCCTCGCGACCGGTTGGGAAGTTCAGATTCTCCTGCGCCCAGGATTTCTTGGCTTGGTTCGGATTGTAGTCGAACACATAGCCGCCATTGATCGCGAGGCCCGCGACCTTCAGCGTGGCGAGACCTGCGACGGCCACCAGAACGACGGGGATGACGCGGATGTTACGAAAGGACTTCATACCCCTGACTTCATGCGGCAAGGCCGTTGGATCGCCGGCGCTCGGAGAAAGCTTCAGCCGCCGCCGCGACCGCCTTCGCCGTCGTAGGCTTGGCCGCGGGGACGGCAACCGTTTCCGGATTGGTGACGGGACGCGCGGCGGTCGCGATCTTGGACAGGCGCCGCACCACGTTGTCGGCCTCGCCGAGCTGCTTGTGGAGCTGGTCAGACATTTGCGTCGCCGCCGCGAGCTGGCTGCCGAGGTTCTCGTTAACGTCGCGCACGGCGAGCTTCAGTCCGCCGATCGCGCGCTCGGCGATTTCAGTCGCGGTGATCAGCTCGCCGATTACCGCCTTCAGCGAATGCTCGTCCGCCTTCAGCCGCGTCAGCCGCTTGTTGAGCATGACACAATAGACGATCGTCAGCATCAGCAGGATAGCCACCAGCGACTCGATCGCCATTCCCAGGGAGTGGTTCATGGGGCCTCTATCATCTTGTTCTGCTCGTCAACCTTCTCGAACATCGCAAGTGTCGTACTTGGCTTGCGCAGGGGTTTCGTCACCCGGATCGCGACCCGGTCGCCGACCCGGCCCATCCGTCCTTCGGTCAGGGTGACGCTGCCGCAGCGCACCGACACGTTGGCATCCGCGCGCATCTCGAGCGGCAGCGTGTCGCCGACCTTGAGCCGCATCAGCTGCTTGAGCGGAATGTCGGCCTCGTAGAGCACGGCGTCGACGGCGATCTCGGCCTGCACGATCTCGGTTGCGAAATGCCCCTCCCAGACCGGGTCGCGGCCGAACTTTTCGCCCATGAACATCTGGAGCAGGACGCCCCGGATCGGTTCAATGGTCGCGTAAGGCAGCAACAGCTCGATGTTGCCGCCGCGGTCTTCCATGTCGATGCGCAGGCGCACCAGGATCGCGGCGTTGGCGGGACGGCTGATCGCGGCGAATCGCGGATTGGTCTCGAGCCGGTCGATCGTGAAGGTCACTGGGGAGAGCGGCCGGAACGCCTGCTCGGCATCGGCCAGCACCACCTCGACCAGCCGCTTGACCAGCTCGGTCTCGATCGTGGTATAGGGCCGCCCCTCGATGCGGAGCTGGCTGGTGCCGCGGCGGCCGCCGAGCAGCACGTCGATCATCGAGTAGATCAGGTTGGAATCGACCGTCGCCATGCCGAAGTTTTCCCACTCCTCGGCCTTGAACACCGAGAGCACGGCCGGCAGCGGGATCGAGTTCATGTAGTCGCCGAAGCGCACCGAGGTGATGCGATCGAGCGAGACTTCGACGTTGTCGGAGGTGAAATTGCGCAAGCTCGTCGTCAACAGCCGCACCAAACGGTCGAAGACGATTTCGAGCATCGGCAGACGCTCGTAGGAGACCATCGCCGAATCGATGATCGCACGAATGCCGGAGTGGTCGTCGAGCGTGACATCGCCGACGGTGAAGCCGAGGAGATTGTCGATCTCCTCCTGCGACAGCACCCGCTCGCCGGAATTCTTGCCGCTGCCGAGATCGCGGCTGCCGTCCTCGACCATCGCCGCCCATTGCAGGGCCATGGTCTCGGAAAGTTCGTTCTCGGCGGCAGCCTTGGCGGCCTCCGCCGGATCCTCCGAATCGAGCGAGGCCTCCCATTGGGCGGCAATCGCATCCTGGTCCATCTGCTCGGTGCCGGCCATGGCGCTAGCTCATTCCCCTCACTGCACCACGACTTCCTTGAACAGCACCGCGCTGACCTGGATCGGGGCGACCGCCGCGTTGACGCGCTTGGTCAGTTCCTCCTTGAGGCGGAAGATGCCGGCGGAGCCGTTGAGGTCGGAGGGGCGAAGTTCGCGCACATAGGTCTGGAAGATGTCGGTGACGCGCGGCATCGTCGGCTTGATCGCCTCGATCTGCTTTTCTTCCTTCAGCTCCAGCACGATCTTCAACCGCAGATATTGCACGCGCTCGCCGGGCGCGCCGGCGAGGTTGACCATCATGTCGGGAACGTCGACGAAAGCCGGCGGCTTCGGCGGCGGCGCCGCCTCGGCATGGTGCTCGTCGTCGCCATGACGGAAGAAGAAGAACCACGTCGCAGCACCGCCGCCGAGGACGGCGAGCAGGCCGACGGCCATGATGATAAGCTTGAGCTTGTTCTTCGGCGGAGCGGCTTCCGCGCCGTCAGCGGCTGCGCCGCCTTCCGCTTCATTCTCTGCCATGATCGCCGCGCCCGGATCTCTCAAAGGGGTCGAAAGAGCGAAGCCTCAGACAGTGACGCGATACAAATGCCCCAGCGCGATGCGCTCCTCTTCATGGCAAACGCTACGGTAATAATGGTTAACGGAACCTTTCGATTGGGCCTCCGCTAGGAAAAATCTGCCGGGCAAACATGGCTAACAGAACCTTTCTGCCGCCCTCCCGCACCCCTCAAATTTCATCAAGTGCTTTAAATTACACGACTTTTAGAGTTGGCACGGCTTTCGCTGAGAAAGGGCCGAGACCCGACGGTTTGGGAGAACCAGACGGTCTCGTTCACGGGGTCCGCCAAGGCGCTTGGGAGAGCGAGGTGGCAGATCTCACTCAGGGGAGAATTCCGATGCAGAACGCGCTTCTGATCGGCTTGTCACGGCAGATGACGTTGGAACGGCAGATGGATGTCATCGCCAACAATGTCGCCAATGCCAATACCAACGGCTTCAAGGCCGACCATTCGCTGTTCGAGGAGTACCTCAACTCGAACGCGCGTGAGGACAATTTCCTCGGCTCCGACCGCCGGGTCTCCTATGTGCAGGACCGCGGCACCTTTCGCGACGTCGGCCAGGGGCCGATGGAGCCGACCAACAACCCGCTCGACATGGCGATCGACGGCAACGCCTATTTCGCGGTGCAGGCCAATGGCGGCGAGCGTTACACCCGCGACGGCAAGTTCTCGCTCAACAGCACCGGCCAGCTCGTCACCTCCGACGGCAACCTCGTGCTGAGCACCGCCGGCCCGATCACCTTCCAGCCGACCGACCACGACATCAACGTTGCACCCGACGGCACCGTCACCGTGCTCGAGGGCACGGCGAAGACCGACTCCATCCGCGGCAAGATCCGCATGGCCTCGTTCGACGATCCGGCCAAGCTGACCAAGCTCGGCGCCAACCTCTATGACATCGGCTCCGCCGTCCAGCAGGCCGACACCAAATCCAGCGTGCGCCAGGGCTACGTCGAGAAGTCGAACGTCAATGCGGTCGGCGAGATGAGCCGCATGGTCGAAGTCATGCGCAGCTACACCGCCATCGCCAGCCTGCTCCAGCAGCAGAGCGACCTCCACAAATCGGCGATCGAAAAGCTCGCCGACGTTCCGGCCTGATTGAAGGAGAACTGACATGCAGGCGCTTCACACCGCAGCGACCGGAATGGCGGCACAGGAACTCAACGTTCAGGTGATCTCCAACAACATCGCGAACCTCCGCACCACCGGCTTCAAGAAGCAGACCGCGGCGTTTCAGGACCTGATCTACGAGCACGTCCGCCGCGTCGGCGCGCAGTCATCCGACCAGGGCACCATCCTGCCGGTGGGCGTCGACATCGGCGGCGGCGTCAAGACCGTCGGCACGCCGCGCAGCATGACGCAAGGCACGCTGTCGCAGACCGGTAACGATCTCGACCTCGCGGTCTCGGGCGACGGCTTCTTCAAGATCCTGATGCCCGACGGCACCTACCAGTACACCCGCGACGGCACCTTCCAGATGGACAATCAGGGCCGCATTGTCACCGCACAGGGCAACCCGGTGCAGCCGACGATCACGATCCCGAACAACGCCTCGGGCCTGACCGTCAACGTCCAGGGCCAGGTCTCGGTGACCCTGCCGGGCTCGTCGACCTCGACCATCCTCGGCCAGATCGGCCTAACTCGCTTTATCAATAAGGCCGGCCTCCAGCCCGTCGGCAGCAATCAGTTCACCGAGACACCCTCCTCCGGCCCGCCGCAGGACGGCACCGCGACGGCCGAAGGTTACGGCAATATCACGCAAGGCAGCCTCGAGCAGGCCAATGTCGACGTCGTCTCGGAAATGAGCGACCTGATCGCGGCCCAGCGCGCCTACGAAATGAACGCCAAGGTGATCAGCGCCGCCGACCAGATGATGCAATCGACGACGGCGCTGTTCCGCTGAGGTGATGACCATGATCCGGACCACCCTCGCCACGATCTTCGCTCTGCTCGCGCTGGCACTGCCGGCAGCGGCGGCCGACGATTTCATCGCAGCGCCGACGCTGCGCGCGAGCGTCACCGTGACCTCGGACGTGGTGCGGGTCGGCGATCTCATCGACAACGCAGGATCTGCCGCGCTGATCCCCGTCTACCGCTCGCCCGATCTCGGCACCACCGGCGCACTGCCGGTCGCGCAGGTGTTGTCGGTGCTCCGCGCAAAACAGGTGATCGGCATCATGACCGGCGACATCAAAGAGGTCCAGGTCACCCGGCTCGCCCGCACGCTCGCCAGCAAGGACCTCGAAACCGCAGTCGCCTCCGCGCTCGAGCGCCGCTTCGGCCTCGGGGAAGCCGCCAACATCACCGTCACGTTCGACCGCGGCATCTCCGACATGCGGTTGGATGCCTCCAACACCGGCGCGCTCCAGCCGGTTGCAACCCGCTATGACGCCCGCAGCGGCCGTTTCGACGTCGCCTTCGAGATCAACAACGACAACAATCCGACGCCGACCAAGCTGCGCTTCACCGGCACCGCGATCGAGACGGTGGAAGTGGCCGTGCTGACGCGCGACATCGACCGCACCGAGCTCCTGAAATCTTCGGACGTCGCGCTGGAGCGCCGGCCGAAGGCCGAGGTCACCGGCGAGCCCGCCTCGCGCGATCGCACCGTCGGGATGCAGCTGCGCCGGCCGATGCGCGCCGGCATGCCGATCCGCGTCGCCGACATCGTCAAGCCCGACTTCGTGGTGCGCGATCAGACCGTGACCATCATCTACCAGGTGCCCGGCCTCCACCTCACCACGCGCGGCAAGGCGATCGAGAGCGGCGCCGAGGGGGACACCGTCAGCGTGCTCAATTTGCAATCCAAGCGTACGCTGACCGGAACCGTCACCGGCCGCGGCCAGGTCACCGTCCAGGGCGCCAGCCAGTCCGCACCGATGACGCCCGCGATCGAGCAGACCTCGTCGATCAAGCGTGACGACGTGCCGGCGGCCGCAGCCCTCGCCCAAAGTCTGGTCCAAGCCCCTGTGTCTCCGGCCCAGATCGCACAAGCCCAGATCGCGCAAGTTCGCGTCTCGCAAGCTCCAGCCAAGTCAGAGTAAGTTCATGTCTCCGTTCAGTTCGGCTTTCCACCTTCGTCGCATCGCGATCTCTGCCCTGCTGCTGGCGACTTGCGCCCTCGCAACCGGCTGCTCCTCGATCGACCGCCTGTCGCAGATCGGCGAGCAACCGAAATTGTCGGCGATCGACAATCCGACGACGCAGCCCGGCTACAAGCCGGTGCAGATGCCGATGCCGAAGCCGGAAGTCGCCTCCTACAATCCAAACTCGCTGTGGCGCAACGGCAGCCGCGCTTTCTTCAAGGACCAGCGCGCCCGCCAGGTCGGCGACCTCCTGACGGTGACCGTGAACATCACCGACAAGGCCAACCTCTCCAACGAGACCCAGCGCAGCCGCACCAGCAAAGAAGACTCTGGAATTACGGACTTCATCGGCAGCCAGACAGTCACGCAGCCGCTCAAGGTTCTCCCCGGACGTCTTCTCACCACTGACTCGACATCCTCGGCCGACGGCAAGGGCTCGGTCAACCGCCAGGAAGCGTTGCAGACCAACGTCGCCGCGGTGGTCACGCAAGTGCTGCCGAACGGCAACCTCGTGGTCGAGGGCAAGCAGGAAATCCGCGTCAACTACGAGATCCGCGAGCTCGTGGTCGCCGGCATCGTTCGCCCCGAAGACATCCAGAGCGACAACACCATCGATTCCAGCAAGATCGCACAGGCCCGCATCGCCTATGGCGGCCGCGGCCAGATCATGGACGTGCAACAGCCGCGCTATGGCCAGCAGGTCATGGACGTGCTGCTGCCCTTCTAAGCTTCTTTAAGAGCTCCCACATCGTGTTCGCGAACCTAGGCGCGAACGACGATGTACGACGCGGCCTCCGGTAGCTCCCCTGCCGGAGGCCGCATGTATTTTGGAGGTGGATGCTAGCGGGCTGTGAGTCAGGTCGCGCCATAGAAACGACGTCGCTGCCTCAAACACCGTCGCAATGACGAGCTTGCCGGGCGCTATCTACTCTCCCCCCCTGTCATCGTCCGCGAAGGCGGACGAACGATCCAGTACTCCAAGGCGCCCGTTGCTAAATCGATGCGGCGCGGCTTACTGGATTCGCCGCCTTCGCGCGGAATGACAGCATAGAATGCCGTAGCCCCCTCACGTAAACTCCGCCTCCACCGTCCCCAATCCGTCCAGCTCCATGCGCACCTTGTCGCCGGCCTTCAGCCAGAGCGTCTTCACCAGGCTGCCGGTGAGCACGAGCTGTCCCGCATGCAGGCTCTTGCCTTCGGCGGCGAGATGGTTGGCGAGCCAGGCGAGTGCGTTGTGGGGATGACCGAGCACGTCGGCGCCGGTGCCTTGGCTCACCTCCTCGCCGTTGACGATGGCCCCCCCCTTCACCGCGTTCAGATCCGGCACCGACGAGCGCGGAACCAGGGGCCCCAGCACGCAGCCCGCGGCGAAGAAATCGTCGGCGATCAGCGTCGGCGCCCCCATCGTCTCCCACTTCACGTAGCGATCGTCGACGATCTCGATCGCGGGATGGTAGGCGTCGACGGCCTCGCCGACCCATTCGGCCGTGAACGGCGCCTCGCCGGCGGCAAGGTCGCGCTTCAGCCGCACCGCGATCTCGCATTCGACGCCGACGCGGACATAGTTGGACGCGGCGAGCTTGGCGCCGCTGTCATGGACGCCGTTCTGGAACACGCCGCCGCCGCAAGGGTGCGGGATACCGATGTAATCCTGCATCACCTGGCTGGTGCAACCGATTTTGTAGCCGACGAGCGGCCCGACATGAGGCAGCAGGAGATCGTGCAGCGCGCGCTGGACCTGATAACCCTCGGCTTCGTCCGTGGGGGGGCGCTTCAGCGCCGCGAGCGGCGCATGGTTGCGGCGCGCCTGCGCGATCGCCTTTGCGGCTTCGAGAATCCTGTCCATCGGCGCCGCCTCCCACGCTACGCAACATTGCGGCTCAGTTCAGCATTCCCGTCCGCGCCTGACAAGCGCTGCTCGGCGCTGGGCCGAGCCGATTACGGGGGCTCCCGCCGCTTAAGAAAATATTGAGTTGGTTCGGGCCTTATGGAGCCGCGCGCCAGGCCCACTCGCCCCACGCAGCACCGAGGCTCGGATTGCAGCGATGCGTGAAGCCGCTGCGGCGGCGCATCAAGTTGCTGGTCGATCTCGTTGATGCGACTCGCAAAACCCTCCCCGCAGCTGAAGTGAATGTTGTTTCTCATGTGAACTCATGTGAGCTTGCAGGAATCGACGCTACCTCATTGATCCTGATTCATATTTCGCGATCATGAGACGGGCGCCTTGTCGTGGTGCCTGAACCAGCACCACGACAGGCCAAGCGAAGCTGCTCGCCTCAGGCGTAGCCGAGCGCGATCCGGATCGCAATTTCGACCGGCGAGTAGTCATGGTCTACACGGTCCAGCCGATAGGGCTCGGCCGGAGGAAGGTCGGGCTGTGCCATGAAGCGTGGTGTCCGTCCGCGGTGCTTTTGCGCAGCGTGCACCAGGAAAGGATGGCACAGATAGACCGTGCCCGCCTCGCCCGTCGCAAGGGCGATCTCGCAATCGGCCCCCATGTCATCCAGCACCATCCGCGCACGACCCGCCTCTCCCGCCGGCGCGAGATAGCGCGCCATCGGCATGTGCGAGCCGCTCCTGATCCGCGTCGGCGCGTCGTGCTCGCCAACATCGGAGAACAGGAACAACATCAGCAGCGCGCGGCCGCGCGAGACAATATTGGCTCGCCACGCCGAATAGTCGTGCCGCTCGTTGGGGTCGCAGTCCTCGCCGGGAAAGCTGAGGTCGATGTGCCAGCCAGCATCGCCGGGATCGTCCGGATGTGGGAAGCGCACCGCAAAGGTGCCGCCGATATCCTTGCGCGCCCGCCAACGGCCGGCGCCGACCAGCTGGTCGAACGCGCGATGCAGCACCGGCATGTTGGCGATCTCTCGAAATGGCGGACCGCCATAGCCGGACAGCCGGATCACAGGGCGCGTCCAGGTCGACGGATCGTGTTCGCTGCACGGTAGATCGCGCCACAGGATGGCTCGTGCTTGCTCGGCGAGTGCGCGGGGAAAGGCGTTGTCGATCCGGACAAAGCCCTGTTCAATGAATTCCTGGATTTGCGCAGGCTCAAGGGCAAGCGCGTCATCTCGATCGCTCATGATTATTGTCTCTCAAGCTATCGCCAGCCATCCTTGGGCCCGCGTCATGCGGAGCCTGGCCGGCTCATTTCGGTTCACTGGAGTCAGGCCAGGCGGCAGCCTGCGCGGTCGATCAGCGCTTCCGGCTGGAAGCGGGATCAGCCCAAGCGATATTGAGAGTGCGAATCATCATAGCGGCGCGATCTACGCGCCAAACCAGCGGCGTTCAAGCGACGCCCTGCCTCCAAAAACAAAGAGCCGCAACTCTGTGGCTCGGGCTCTATTCGTCGCGATAGACCTTCTCGCGCTTCTCGTGGCGCTCCTGCGCCTCCACCGAGAGCGTCGCGATGGGCCGGGCCTCGAGCCGCTTCAACGAGATCGGCTCGCCGGTTTCCTCGCAATAGCCGTAGGTGTTGTCCTCGATGCGCTGAAGCGCGGCGTCGATCTTCGCGATCAACTTGCGCTGGCGGTCGCGGGCGCGAAGTTCGATGGCACGGTCGGTTTCAGACGAAGCCCGATCGGCGAGATCGGGGTGGTTCACGTTCTCCTCCTGCAGGGCTTGCAGGGTGAGCTTGGACTCTTTGAGGATCTCATCCTTCCAGGCGAGGAGCTTCAGACGAAAGTACTCCTTCTGCCGGTCGTTCATGAAAGGCTCTTTGTCGGTCGGACGGTAGTTTTTCAACTTTTCCAAAGGGCGGCCTATCTGTCTAAGCAACGACTCGCAAACGGAACGGGGTCCGTCGAGCGGGGCGTTATATAGCGGCCTCCTGTGACAGACAATATTTCCCTGCCGCCTCGGTCGCCGCCCCCAAGCCCTTGCACAGGAAGGTTTATCCGCAAAGGCCCGGGGGCGGCTGACAGCTCAGTAGCCGACCGTGAAACGCTGCCTCGGATGGGCCGGCCGCTCGATCTCGTCGGCGAGCGCAATGGCGTAGTCGGCGAAGGTGATCCAGCTCTTTCCGTTCGCATCTGCGAGAAGCTGGTCGCTCCCGAGCCGGAACTTGCCCGTCCGCTCGCCCTCGACGAACAGCGCCGACGGCGAGATGAAGGTCCAGTTCAGGTCCTTTTCCTGCCGCAACAGGTCCAGGAAGGCCCCGCCCTTTTCCGCCTCCGCCTTGTACTGGGCGGGAAAGTTGGGAGTCGTCACCAGTTTCACGCCCGGCGCCACTTCCAGGCTGCCGGCGCCACCGACAACGAGGTAGCGGCCAACCTTGGAGTCCTTCGCAGCGCCGATCAGCCGGAGCGGGTCGCTGGCCAGGAAGTGCACGGAACTCACGGCGACGTCGTGCCCATCCCACAGCTTGGCAAGGCCGGCCTGATCGCGCACGTCGCCCCTGGTGGGCGTGACGTTCGGCAGGGCGGCGATCTTTTCGGGGTTGCGAGCAATGGCGGTGACGCTATGGCCGCGACGAGACAATTCTCTGGTGATTTCCGACCCGGCCCGGCCCGAGGCGCCGGCAACTGCGATTTTCATGGAAGGCTCCTTTGCTTCTTTAGTACCTAGTAGTAACTTGATATCGCAAAGAATGCTGGTGTTAAGAGAGCACTTCGTGCTTACCTGATAACGCTGGAGTAACCGGCGAGCATATTCGCAAAGCACTAGGATGGAATCCGAGGACTCGACGATGAAGCCAGACGTCTATGCAGCGAACTGTCCGACGCGCCAGATCCTCGATCGCGTCGGCGACAAATGGGCGGTGCTGATCCTCTTGCTGCTGCGCGAGCAGCCGATGCGTTTCAATCAGTTGCGCCGCACGATCGAAGGCATTTCACAGAAGATGCTGAGTCAGGTTCTCAAATCGCTCGAACGCGACGGCCTGATCAGGCGCCGCGCCATCGCGACGGTGCCTGTCACGGTGGAATATTCGATCACGCAGCTCGGGCTGACGCTGGCGGCGGCGGTCGATCCCCTGCGCGATTGGGCCGAGCAGAATTTGAAGGACGTGCTCGCTGCCCAGCGCCGCTACGACGCACAACAGAAGGAGGAAGCGGCGTAGGCGCTCTCGCAGGAGCGCGCTCTGCACCCCAACCTCCGCTGTCATGCCCCGGCTTGCCGCCTTCGCTAAGCTCCGGCGGGCCGAGTACTCTTGTGGCCCCGGCGTAGCGTTGGCGGAGACGGGACCGGGCCATCCAGTCCGCCGCGGCTTCTTGAATCAACAACGTCTGTCTCTGGAATACTGGATCGCCCGCCTACGCGGGCGATGACAGCCTGCCTGTCTTACGCCCGGCCGGCCTTCGCCAGTTCGACCTCCACGCGCAGCTCGATCTCCGAGAGCACGGAATCAAGTCCGGGATCGCCCGACGACGACTTCAGGTTCGCCGCCGCGTCGCGCAGCCGCATCACGGTCGAGGCGTCGAGATTGCCGGAGAGGAGCCCCATCTTGAGATCGTCAAGCACGTCGAGCGCAGTCTTGCCGCGGGCGACCGAGCGCTTGCGGCGCGCGACCGGATCTTCTTCGACGCCTTGCAGTGCGAGCAACGCATCGATGTTCCCGGCGGCTTTCGGCGCGGCAGCGCTCCGCGTCTCCTGCGCCGACGAGGTGTCGGGCAGGACAAAGGTGCCGGAACCCGTCCGCCGGGCCTGGCTGGCCGTCGTTCCAAGCGTGGTGCCGTTCGGTCCGTAGATGCGCATCGCAGCAATCCGGGTGGTCGATGCCTCACCTTCGCCGTTTTATGGTTAACGGCGCGTAAACGGCTCGGCAAAATCTGCCGACAGGCGGCAGTTTCGCTCCTCAGGGCGAACGCCGGCTGACACCGGTCGGAACAGATTTACTCAACCTATTCAGCCATCTACCCTGCTGCCCTCGCTTGGCACGGCGCTCGCAAGGAAAGCGCCGGACCAGCTCGTCATGGGAGTGTCGCAGACGGTCCTTTGATTTGAGGAGCCCTTTTTGGGGGGGACCTTTGGGGAGCAGAGGATGCCAGGCGTTCGTTGGGTGAGGATTGTTGGGGTGGCCTGTGCCGCGCTGTCGGCGCTGGCGCTCTCGGTCACGCCTGCAAGCGCGACATCGCGCATCAAGGACCTCGCCAATATCGAGGGCGTGCGGCAGAACCAGCTCATCGGCTACGGCCTCGTCGTCGGCCTCAACGGCACCGGCGACACGCTCAATAACATCCCCTTCACCAAGCAATCGCTGCAGGCGATGCTCGAGCGCATGGGCGTCAACATCCGCGGCGCCACCATCCGCACCGGCAACGTCGCCGCTGTGATGGTGACGGGCAATTTGCCGGCGTTCGCCACCCAGGGCACGCGCATGGACGTCACTGTCTCCGCGCTCGGCGACGCCAAGAACCTCCAGGGCGGCACCCTGCTCGTCACCCCCCTGCTCGGCGCCGACGGCAACGTCTATGCGGTCGCGCAGGGCTCGCTCGCGATCTCCGGCTTCCAGGCCGAGGGCGAAGCGGCGAAAATCGTGCGCGGCGTGCCGACCGTCGGGCGCATTGCCAACGGCGCCATCATCGAGCGCGAGATCGAGTTCGCGCTCAATCGCCTGCCGAACGTCCGCTTGGCGCTGCGCAACGCCGACTTCACCACCGCCAAACGCATCGCGGCCGCCGTCAACGACTATCTCGGCGTCAAGACCGCCGAGCCGATCGACCCCTCGACGGTGCAGCTGTCGATACCACCGGAGTTCAAGGGCAACGTCGTCGCCTTTCTCACCGAGATCGAGCAGCTCCAGGTCGATCCCGATCTCGCCGCCAAGATCGTCATCGACGAGCGCAGCGGGATCATCGTGATGGGCCGCGACGTCCGCGTCGCCACGGTTGCGGTGGCGCAGGGCAACCTCACCGTGACGATCTCCGAGAGTCCCCAGGTGAGCCAACCCAACCCGTTGTCGCGCGGGCGGACCGTGGTTGCGCCGCGCAGCAGCGTCACCGTCACCGAGGACGGGAAGAAACTGGCCGTCGTCAAGGACGGCGTATCGCTCCAGCAACTCGTCGACGGCCTCAATGGCCTCGGCATCGGTCCCCGCGACATGATCAGCATCCTCCAGGCGATCAAGGCCGCCGGCGCGATCGAAGCCGACATCGAGGTGATGTGATGCAGACCGGCGCAATCAACACCCCGCGCGTCGCCAACGCTTCGGCCTTCTCGGTCGAGAGCCGCAACGGCCGGCCGGATTTCGAGCTCGCGAGTGCCTTGCAAAAGGTCTCGCCGCAACAGCAGGCCAAGGCGCAGAAGACCGCCACCGATTTCGAGGCGATGTTCCTCAACAGCATGTTCTCGCAAATGACCTCCGGCCTGAAGGGCGAAGGCCCATTCGGCGACACGCCTGGAACCGGGGTGTGGCGCTCGATGCTGACGGAGCAATATTCGAAGAACTTCGCCAGTGCCGGCGGCGTCGGTGTTGCCACCGAAGTCTACCGCACCCTGATCATGCAGCAGGCGAAAACGATCCGCACGGCATAAGGTCAACCGAGATGAACCATTCCCACGCCTCACGTCAGCCGATGCAAGCGCAGCGCCCAAACCCTGTGCATGGCAGCGCCGAGGCACGTAAGATCGGCGAGAACCTGATGGATGCTATGAGCGCCCTGCTCGGACTGATCGAGCGCGAGACCGAGCTCGTCCGCGCCGGCAACGTCCGCGAGGCGATGACGCTCGAGGGCAAGAAGCAAGAGTTGTCGCGCAACTATGTTGGCGCCGTCAGCCAGCTGAAAGCGAACCAGGCCCAGCTCGCCAAATCCGCGCCCGAGTTGCTCTCGACGTTGCATCGCCACCACGATGCGTTCCGCGCCATGCTTCAGGTCAACCTCACCGTGCTCGCCACCGCACACGCGGTGTCCGAGAGCGTTGTGCGCGGCGTCAATGCCGAGATCCAGAAGCGCAACGTGCCGAACACCTATACGGCTGCGGGTCGTCGCGCGGCCCCTGGCCCGCGCCACATCACGCCGCTCGCGGTCAGCCGCTCGCTCTGAGCGCCCGCAAGAACAAGAGACAATTTTACGAAAAACCGCGCGGCGATGTCGTCGCGCGGTTAGGCACGTTTGCTTACCCGGTCTTCAGTCCTGGTGTTCCATGCTTGCGCAATGAGAGGGGTTGGGATTTGACTCAATACTAGGCAACCAGGAGGCTGCCAATGAGTACAGATTTCAGCATCCGGCCGGTGGGGATCCCGGCCCCCGTGCAGATCGTACCGACGTCCAACGCGGCGGCGAACGAGGCTGTGCAAACTGATCTTCCGGTGCGGCAGACGGTCGCCGCCAGCGATACGGGCGCGCCCGTGCGCAATGATCCGCCAAACCACGAGAACGTCTCGCGCCAGGTCGTGTTCGACCAGGCGGCCGCATCCTTCGTCTTCCAGGTCGTCAACGACAAGACCGATGCGGTGGTCAACCAGTTCCCCGACGAAGCGATGCTGCGCCGGCGGGCCTATTTCCATGCGCTGGATCTGAAGTCCGAACCCTCGCGCCCGCTCAGCACCGACCGCAGCGCCTGACGATCAAGCGTCGAGCGGCGTAACGGCAATATCGAAATAGGTCTGGCTTGCCGCATCTGTCGGCGTGACCTTGGCCCGCACTCGACAGAATGCTCGACCATGACGCAGACGGCTTGCTGTCACGGCCTTCCGGACAGACCAGCTGCGATATTGCGGTTGATCTCGATCAGCGGACGGAAGTGATCGAACTGCGGGCTCATCTGCAGCGCGGCGGTCTGGCTCAGCACGAAGACGCTGATGTTGGCGATCTTCTGCCGGACGTCGATCGGTTGCGGATTGTTGTCGCGCATCGCCTCGCTCAAGAAGATGGTCCAGAGCTTGCGGTTGAACATCAGGGCCTGCATGGTCTGCTCGCTGAGCGGATCGGCGTTGTTCACCGCATCCTGAAGCTTGTTCGCGGCCTTGAGCAGGGTTTGAGCCTCGATGTCGCGAGGAGATGCAGTGGTCGTTGCAACACGCGCGTAGGCCGAGGCAGCGGAATTCGACATCAATCACACCCTGGAGGTTACCTAGCGCGTTGAACGCGCTTAAGGATTTCTTTCCCGACCCTAGGCAGCACCGCTTAAGATTTTGCTTACGTGACGAGTGGAAGGACTCCGGATTATTACGGTCGCGGAGTCCTTCGTCACCGCAAGGCTAGATGCGCGCACGCATGCTGTAAACACGCCTCGCACGACGCGCATCAATCTCGGCTAATCCTGCCTTAGCGATCTCCATAAAAACGGCGGAGCGTGAGCCCCGCCGTGATGTTCAATTCAGTATCTTGCATCGTGAAATTAGCGGAGCAGCTGGAGCACGCTCTGCTGGGACTGGTTGGCCAGCGATAGCGCGGAGACTGCGATCGACTGCCGGGTCGACAGCGCCTGGCTGTTGGCCGCTTCCTCGTTGGTATCGGCGAGCGTCAGGTTCGACGAGCCGGTCTGGAGCACGTTGATCAGGTTCTTGGAGAAGTCCTGACGCACCTGCACGATCGAGAGGTTGGAGCCGAGAGCAGAGCCTTCCGAGCGTAACGTGCTCGAGGCCGCATTGAGGCTCGCGAGCACCCTGTTGGTGGCGCCGTTGTCGATGAAATCGACGCCGTTGACGAGATTGGACAGGCCGAGGCCCGCCGCGTTGAACACCACGCCATTGATGCCGAGCGTCGAGCTGCCGGTCTCATTGAAGATCAGCTTCAGCGTGTCGCCGTTGAGCAGGTTGACGCCGTTGAAGGAGGCGTCCTGCGACGTCGTGTCGATCTGGGCCAGGATGTTGTTGAACTGGTTGACCAGGTTCGAGCGCGCCGTCTGCGCGACCGGATCCTGGATCGGCGGCTGGGCCGTCGTAAAGGCAACCGTACCGGTGATCGTACCACCGACGACGCCGCCGGCCGCCACCGAGCCGAGCGTCGAAGACGCGTATTCGTTCACGGTGGTGATCGTGAGCACGCCGTTGGCGTCGATTGTCGCCGTGAGGTGATTCGCCTGAAGCTGCGAGTTCAGCTGATCGAGTGTCTTGACGGTGCCGTTGGTGCCGTCGCCGAAGGTGACGTTGACCGCCGTGCCGCCGTTGAAGGAGGTAAATGTCAGGGTCTTGCCCGAGATGCTGCCTACTCCCGGCGCGCGTCCCGCGGTGAAGGCCGTGCCGGTGCCGGTGGGACCGGTCAGACCGAACGAGGACAGCGCGTTGCCGGTTCCAGTGATCGACAGATCCGCCGTGGTGCCGGTGCTGAGCTTGAGAGCGCCATTCACGACCGAGGACAGCGACGAACCGCTCGCCGCAACCACGGCGCCGCTGCTGACGATGCCGGCCCCCGAAGCCAGATCGATCGCGTTCAACGAATCCTGAACGTTTCCGCCCTGGAGATACACGACGGAGTTGCCGTTGTTGTCCGTCACGATGTTGCCGATCTTGGTGGAGCCTGTCGGCGCGGCAGCAGGAGCGGCCGCATTCTTGAACGTGACCGTCTTGCCATCCACATTGAGCGTGGAGCCGTCCTGAACGAGAGTGCCGAGCGTCGCCGAAGTCGTCAGGCGCGCCTTGGTCACATTGACATTGCCGGACCCGGTCGCGGTTGTCAGACCGAGCGCCTTGAGGAAGTCGGCCTTGCCGGTGATGCTGAGGTCGGCGCCGGTACCAGTGGTGAGGGTGAGAACACCAGAGGTGATGGAGGCGTTGGCGCCGGACGAGCTCGACAGCGTCGCGGTGCCGCCCGTGATGGCAGCCTTTTGCACGCCACTTGCAAGGTCGATCGCATCCATCACGTCCTGGACGGTTGCGGCCGGAGCGGCGTTTGTTCCGAGATAGACAGTCGAGTTGCCATTGCCGTCCGTGACGACGTTGTTGTTCTTGCCGGAGCCGGCAGGAACGTTGGCCACCGCGGGCGCAGCGCCGGCCCTGAATGTGATGGTCTTGCCGTCCACGACGAGCACATCACCATCCGACGGAGCACCGTTCGTCGCGATAGTGCTCGCGCTGGGCGTGCCGAGCAGCGTCAGACCCGCAGCCAGGCTGGCCGCGGTGCCGGCACCATCAGGAGCAGCCGAGCCGACCAGCGACTGCGAGATGCCGCCGAGCGTGGTCGTGGTGGTCGCCGGTGTCGTACCGCCAGCGGTACCGTTGGTGACCACATTGCCGGTTGCCGTTGCGTATGTATAGCTCGTGGTGCCGCGCAGATCAGCCGGCGTCGCGCCAGGGATCGTGGTCGAGATGTTCGACTTGGTCGAGTAGCCGACCGTGGTCTGGAGCGCCTGGTTGGCGATCGACTTGGCGCTGTCGATCAGCTTCTGCAGCGAGGTGATGCCGGTGTTGGCGGCCTGCAACACCTGCACACCGTTGTTGATGCCGTCGAGGAGATTGCTGATATCGCTCGCCCTATTGTCCAACCCCTGTGCCGTGAAGAAGTTGGTCGGGTTGTCGAGCGCGGTGTTGACCTTTTTCCCGGTCGAAAGGCGCTGCTGCGTCGTGGACAGCAGGTCGGCCGTCGACTGCAGCGACAACAGGTTCTGGCGAACTGACGCCGAGAGAACGATGTTGGACATTGGCGAGTCTTCCTCTTGAACCGGGTACGAATCGGCCGCGCGGTCTCGAAAGCGGGCTTCTGTCCAGTTTTAGGAGGTGTCCTTTAAAGTATGGTTAACGCCGGTTTAAGCGATAGGGTTAATAGCGGGTGAACGCCCCTGCCCGCCTCCGGACGCAAAAAAGAGCGGCGGGAAAATAGCCCCGCCGCTCGATTTTATCCAGTTAGTTCAGTCGCTTATTAGCGGAGCAGCTGGAGCACGCTCTGCTGCGAGGTGTTGGCCAGCGACAGCGCGGAGACCGCGATCGACTGCCGGGTCGACAGTGCCTGGCTGTTCGCTGCCTCGACGTTAGTGTCGGCCAGCGTCAGGTTGGACGAGCCGGTCTGCAGCACGTTGATCAGGTTCTTGTTGAAGTCCTGACGGATCTGCACCACCGACAGGTTTGAGCCGAGCGCCGAGGCCTCCGAGCGCAGCGTGCTGGACGCGGCATTCAGATTGGTCAGCACCCGGTTGGTGGCAGCGTTGTCGATGAAGTCGACACCGACTGTCAGCGCGGCGAGACCCAAACCCTTCGAGTTGTAGGTCACGCCGGTGATGTTCAGGCTCGACTTGCCGGTTTCGTCGAACACCAGCTTGAGCTGGTCGCCATTCAAGAGGTTGACGCCGTTGAAAGAGGAGTCGACGGAGGTGGTGTCGATCTGGTTCAGGATGTTGTTGTACTGCGACACCAGATTTGCGCGAGCCGACTGAGCCACCACGTCCTGGACCGGTGGGGAGGCGGTCGTGAACGTCAGCGTGCCGGTGATCGTACCGCCGATCGCGCCGCCAGCCGTCGCTGAACCAATCGTCGACGACGCGTAGTCGTTGGATGCCGTGATAGTGAGTTGACCGTTGGCATCGATCGTCGCGGCCAGGTTGTTGGCCTGAAGCGCGGTGTTGAGTTGATCGAGGGTCTTGACCGTTCCGTTGGTGCCGTCGCCGAAGGTGACGTTGACCGCCGTACCGCCGTTGAAGGAGCTGAAGGTCAAGGTCTTGCCGGCGATGCCGCCGATGCCGGAGGTACGGGCCGCGGTAAAGGCCGAAGCCGTACCGGTGTTGCCGGCGAGACCGAACACCGACAGGGCATTGCCGGTGCCGGTGATCGACAGGTCGGCATTGACGCCAGTCGAGATCTTGAGCTGGCCGGAGGTGTTGATCGACGAAGCCGTCTGACCCGAGGCGGTCGCAAGCGTACCGCCGCCGCTGCCGTTGAGCGTGAAGGTCTGCACGCCCGTGGCGAAGTCGATCGCCTTCAGCACGTCGGCGATCGTCGAGCTCTGCAGGTAGACCGTCGAGTTGCCGTTGCCATCGGTGACGACGTTACCCGACACGCCCTGGGTGGAGGCCAGCGAAGCCGCCGTCGGCGTCGGACCGTCCTTGAAGGTGATGACATGGCCATCGACGTTCAGGGTCGAACCCGACGAGATGAACGACGACAGGGTCGCCGAGCTCGTGGTACGGGCCGCCGTCGCAGTGACGCTGCCGGCGCCGGTCGCGCTGGTCAGGCCGAGCTTGTTGAGGATGTCGGCCTTGCCCGTTACGCTGAGGTCAGAACCGATCGTGCTCTTCAGGACGAGCGCACCGCCGCCGCTGACGGACGAGATCGTCTGGCCGCTGTTGACCGTCAGGGTCCCGGCAACGTTGCTCTGCACCCCGCTGGCGAGGTCGATGGCAGTCAGGACGTCGCCTACCGCAGCCTTCGTGCCCGAACCGAGATAGATCGTCACGTTACCGCTGGTGTTGTCCGTGTAGACGTTACCGGTCGTGATACCGGTGGCAGCGACCCGGGTCTGACCGGTCGGGGCGGTCGTGGGCACGTCGCCGGCGGCAAAGGTGATGGTCTTGCCGTTGACGGTGAACGTGTCGCCCGCGGCAACGCCGGCGTTGGCGTCGCCAGCGGTCGCTGTGCCGTTCAGCAGGCTCGCACCAGTGGTCGCAGCGTTGATGACGGTTCCCGTATTCGTGCCCTGAACGCCACCGAGCTTGGTACCGGACGCAGCAGCGGTTACACCGCCGGCCGCACCGCTGTAGAGCACGTTGCTCAGCGCATCCGCGCTGGTGTAGCTGGTCGTGCCACGCAGATCCGAAGCTGTCGCACCGGCGATCGTGGTGGAGACGTTGGACTTGGTGGAATAGCCGACGGTGGTCTGAAGCGCCTGGTTGGCGATCGACTTGGCGCTGTCGATCAGCTTCTGCAGCGAGGTGATGCCGGTGTTGGCAGCCTGCAGCACCTGCACGCCGTTGGCGATGCCGTCGAGCAGATTGTTGATGTCGCTGGCGCGGTTGTCGAGCGACTGTGCCGTGAAGAAGTTGGTGGGATTGTCCAGAGCCGAGTTGACGCTCTTGCCGGTCGACAGACGGTTCTGGGTGGTGGCGAGAAGATCGGCGGTGGACTGGAGAGAGAGCAGGTTCTGACGAACCGATGCGGAGAGGACGATACCGGACATGACACTGTTACCTTTCTGGTAAACGACGCTACTGTTACGCGTCAGCTTGGATCGAGATCGACCCAGCGACCGGCGGACCGTGGCGCCGAGACCTCTAACGAAACATGAAATGAAATCCGTGCTTTTGCCGGGCCGTGCGTGATTCGGGCGTGGAAGTTGCGCACATCGCCGCACCGCCACAACAGATACAACATTGATAATGTTGCACTTTCCCGCGCATACGCCGGCGATTTACAGCTCGTTAACTAATTCCGGGCGAGAATCACGCCCTGATGAGCCGCAACGAACGCTCGGTTACAAAAGCGTTGATGGAGAACAGGCATGGCCCTCAAGGTCGAGCTCAGACCGCACGAACGCATCATCGTCGGTAACTGCGTGATTACCAACACCGACCAGCGCGCCCGCCTCCTGATCGACGGCGACAACGTGCCGATCCTGCGCGAGCGCGACATCCTCACGCCGGAGACGGCAAACACGCCCGCCAAGCTGGTCTATCTGGCGGTCCAGCTCATGTACATCTCGCCGGATCCGCAGACCCAGCACGGCACCTATTTCAATCTGGTGCGCGACATCGTCACCGCGGTGCCGAGCGCCTGGCCGATCATCGAAGGCATCAACAACAACATCCTCAACGGCGACCTCTACCGGGCGCTGAAAGACGCTCGCAAGCTGATCGCTTATGAGGAGAAGCTGCGGGATCAGTTCGAAGCCACGCATCCGAAGGCCGAAGCGGACAAGGACAACGTCAGCACCGCCGCGTGACCACACGCGTTCGCGCTGCACGCCGCGCGAACGATCAAGCCGCGCGAACGACAACGGCCCCGGATCACCTCCGGGGCCGTTGTCGTCTCAGGCATGCATCGCTGCTAGAGCGCCGCGAGCGGCGGCGCCTCGACCTCAACCACTCCGTCGCCGCTCCGGCGTCCACCGAACTCCAGCACGGCCGCGACCAGCGCGTCGATGTCCCTCTCGTCGGTGCGGTGATTGACGATCGCGGCACGGATCGCAAACCTGCCGTCCAGCGTGGTGCTCGACGGTGCCGCGACGCCCGACTCCTGGATGTCGGCGACGATCTCGCGATTGACCGCATCATCGGCGCGATAGCGGAAGCAGACGATGTTGAGATTGACCGGCGCCAGCAATTCCAGCCGCGGCTCGGCCAGAATGCGCGCCTCCAGATATTTTGCAAGCGCGCAGCTTCGCGCGATCGCCGCACCGAGCCGATCGGTGCCGAACGTCTTCAGAGTGAACCAGGTCTTCAGCGCACGGAAGCCGCGCGACAGATCAGGTCCGAGATCGCAAGGCCAGACCGCACCCGCCGCAAGTCCCCTCGCCTCCCGGCGCAGATAGGCCGCGGGCTGCGCAAACGCCTGCCGATGCTGCTCGCCGTCGCGCACCAGCAGGAAGCCGGCGTCATAAGGCACTTGTCCCCATTTGTGGAAGTCGAGCGCAATGGAATCCGCGAGCTCGATGCCGCCAAGCAGCGGTGCGAGCTCGGGCGACATGATCGCGAGCGCTCCGAAAGCGCCGTCGACGTGAAACCAGATCCCTTCCTCGCGGCACAGCTCCGCGACGGCCTTGAGATCGTCGATCGCGCCGACGTCGACCGTGCCGGCCGATGCGACCACCAGGAACGGCTTGAATCCCACCTCGCGATCAACAGCGATCTGCGCGCGCAGCGCGGCAACATCGATGCGATGATCGGCATCGACACCGATCTTGCGTAGCGCGTCCGTGCCGAGCCCGGCAATATCCATCGCCCGCGAGATGCAGCCATGTGCGGCGTGCGACGTATAGGCCGTGAGCAGCGCGCCATCATTGCCGATACCGTGCTGGCGTGCCAGCGCGCCGAGCGCGTTCGTACGTGCCACTAGCACGGCCATCAGATTGGCCATCGACGTGCCCGTGACGAAGATGCCGCTCGCGTCGTCCGGAAACGCGAACAGGCGGCGCATCCACGCAATGATCTGGCGCTCGACCTCGATCGGCATGTGGTCGCGTCCGCCAAGATTGGCATTGAGGCCGGCTGCGAGCATCTCCGCGAGCATGCCGACCGCTGTGCCGCCGCCATGGACCCAGCCCATGAAGCCCGGATGGACGTTGCCGGTCGCATAGGGCTCGACATGCTCGACAAACTCGCGATAGACATCGGCGAGGCGGCTCGCCTGGCGCGGCACGTCGGCCTTGAACGCCGCGCGGACCTCGTCGGGGATCGGCTGCCAGACTGGACGCGCCCGGATGTTGGCGATGCCGTCGATCGCCTCGTCCAGCATGCGATGGGCCAGCGCGCGAAACTCGCTCCAGTCCTGCGGATCGAGCGAGGTGTGGGTGACCGAGCCGGGCGTGTTGCGGATGATCTCATTCATGCTGCGCTCTCCTTGCCCGCGCGCGCATGCCGCGACAGCATCGCCGTGAACGCCGCAAATATCTTGCGCATCTGCGGCGGCTTGTACGGAAACACGACCGGGGAATCCATGTTGTGCACGACAGCGGTGTTGTCGGCTTCGAAGACCAGGAGCTCACGGTCCTGGTTCTCGGCGCAATCGACGATGAAATAGTCGAGCCCGACGCGTCTGCTCATCTCCTCGAGCGCGCTCCTGTGGCGCACCGCGAAGGTGTGGTCGAAGCCGAGCATGAAGACGGCCTCCTCGGCCCGCTTCTCCTCGCTGAATGCCATGTAGGCGTTGAGATACCAGATGTCCCAGCGATCGGCGATCGCCATGTGGCAAGCGTAAGGCTTGCCGTCGACCATGGCGAGGCGATATTTGCGATAGAGCCCGTCGGGACTGACATAGTCGACGAAGCGTGCGACGAAGAAGTCCTCATCCTTCCGTTCGGCAAGATAGGCCGAGAGCGCTGCCGCATCAGCGACCTTCGCGAGCCCGACGCCGGCATGCGAGCCGCGCGGTCGCGCGATCATCGGAAAGTGCAATTCTTCCGCGATGGAATCGCAGGCGATCCGCCCCAGCGCGAGCTCCGACAATTGCGCGCGCGTGGCGTGGACGGTCGCCGGAATGTCAAGGCCGGGCACACCCGTCAGCAGCCGGTACAGCTTGTCGCGATCGAGGTTGCCGATGAGATCGGGGCGATTGAGCAGCGGCCGCGGCCAGTGTGGCGCGGCCTTCTCGATCAGCGCGAGCGCGTCCCGGCATTCCTCGGAGTCGGACGCAACCACGATGGAGACGTCGTGCTCGGGCAAGTTCTCCGGCAGACCGACGCCCTTGACCACGTAGAGGGTCAACAGCTCGATGTCGGACCCTTCGAGTAGGAAGTCGATCGGCGTGTTGCCGCCCATGTCGATGTCGGCTGCAAGCGCGAGTACGCGCAAGCCCGGCTTCGGGGCAGCGCTGGGCGTACGAAATAACTGATGGAAGGTCAGCACCTCCGACTGGATCGCAAGCCCCGCCTCCTTGTCGCCAAGGAGCTGGACGATCAGCGACAGATCCAGGCCTTCGCCCGCCTGTGCCGTCCCCTCTCTGATCCGGGCCACGAGCTGGTCGCGCAACGGCTGCAAATCGACGCCTTCGAAAGCCTGGCGCGTCAGCTGCGCAAAGCCGATGCGGTCGGCGTACGCGCCGGCGCTCATCCCGAAAGGCTCACGCCGCATCGGCCGCCGCCGCTGCGGGCGCCGGCGCGAATTGCGAGGCGATATCGCCGTGGAACACCGACGGTCCGACGTGATCGAGCGAACTCTGGATGTCGGCCCAGATCTCGCCGCCGATGTCGGTCCAGCGCTTGCAGAAGGCGAAGTCCTCGGAAAGATACGTTCCGGTCGCTGGATCGATCATGCATTCGAACAGCGCGAACCGGTTGCGGCTCGCCGCCAGCGTATCCTGCGAATGCTCGCGGAAGAATTGCAAGTTGGCGTAGTCGGGGTGGCGGCACATCGCTTCCAGCACGTGGCGCCGGATCATCAGGAAGCCGGTGCCGGCATAGCGCACGCGGGTGAAGCCGTTGACGACCACGATGCGCTCGGGATCCTCGATCTCCAGCACGTAATCGAGCGCGGCCGCCGGCACGTCAGCGCGGCCGGCCTCAATCGCACGCTTCGCCTTGTCCCAGTTGACCCGCTTGATCGGATAGCAGCCGGCGACGACGTCGGCGCCGCATTCGATCAGCCGGAACACCTGCTCCGGCTTGAAGCCGATGTCGGCATCGATGAACAGGAAATGCGTCACCTTGGGATCGTCCAGGAACAGTGCGACCAGATTGGCCCGCGCGCGCGTGATCAGCGCGTCGCCGTCGCGCAAGTGCACCTTGAGCTCGAGATTGGACATGCCGTGCACGGCGCGCTGGAGCGCGAAGATCGAGCTCGCATAGATGCTCGACACCTGCCCGCCGAAGCATGGTGTCGCCACCACCAGTTGTATCTTGTCCGGCATCCCCAGCTCCGCCCCGCTCCAGTCCTCACCAAGAGGTAAAGAGGCATGGTTAACGGCGCCTTAACGCGTCCTTACAGGAACTTGACGAGCGAGAGCTGCGCCAGGCTCGAGGTCACCTGGTAGGACGCCTGGAGCGCATTCTGCAGCGCCAGGATCTCGCTCGCGACCTGGTCCGGCGAGGCCGATTCCGCTTGGTCGATGATGGTCTGGAGCTGCGCCTTGGCCTGGGTCTGGCGCGTGGACGCATCCTTCATCGTGTTCTGGGCCATCGCGATGTCGGTCTGGATGTCCTCGATGCGCTGCTGCCCGGGCTGCTGGGTCAGCGCCTGCGTCACCCGCAGGCTCAGCGCGGAAACCTGCCCGCCCGAATATTGGCCGGTCGGCGAGGTCGAGAAGGTCCCGAACACCGCGATCGCCTGCAATTGCCGGCGGATCGCATCCTCATTCGCCTGGGCGCCATATTGCACCGTCACGGCATCGTCGACCCGCGCCATCGCGGTCGAGCGCGGCGAACCCGGCCCGTCATTGCCCAAGTACCATTTCACTGTATTGGCCGAGCCGTTCACCAGCGTGGTTGCCGAACTCGCCGGCGACGAGCCGACGCGCAGTGGCGGTTGCGTGGCGGTCACGGGCGTCGAACTGAAACCGAGCGAACTCAGCGCGCCCGTATTCGAGCTCGTGATGCTGAGGCTCGCCGCATCGTCCGTGTTGATCGTGATCGAGCCGCCATGGACGGTCGAGGGCTTCGACGTCCCCGTGATCTGGTCAATCCTGCTCAAGAGGGTCTGGATGCTATCGGTGACGTTGAGCTGGTTGCCGGACGCGCCGGAAGCGACGAAGGTCAGCGTGGTGCCGTTGATGGTGATGGTGTCGCCGGCGACGAAGCCCGGCGAGATCGAGTCCGAGGGGCTCGCGCCGGACAGTGCCGTCGCGCCGGAGACAGGGGCCGGCGGCGTCGCCTGGTTGTTGACGGGCGCGCCGATTGCAGAGCTCGCGCTGTTGAAGAAGTTGTCGCCGGCGACGACCGCGGATGCCGCCACCAGCGAGGTGTTGGCGAGCTTGGTGATCGCGGTGTTCAGCGCCGTGTTGAGGTTCGCGGCCGTGTTGTTCGGGTTGACGGGGACGCTCGCATCGATCGCGAAGCTGCCGAGCGGGGTCGGCGTCGCCGTCGAGGCGGTCAGGTCGATCTGCTCGATCGTGCCGTCCGGCAGCGTGAACTGGACGCTCAGCTTGTCGCCGTTGTTCGGGTTGACGCCGTTGAGATCGACCGAGAACGACACCGGCGAGCCGCTCGGGCCGGTGACGGTCGCACCGGTCAACGTCGAGGAGACCGACTTGATCTTGAGCCCGAACGGTGACCCGGCGGCGTCTTCCGCGACTTGCACCGAGCTCAGCGTCGGCTGCGTCTGCACCAGACGGCCCATGCCGTTGGCGCCGAGGTCGGCGGCTTGGCGCTCCGCCATGACGGTCTTGAACCCCGCCTGCGTCGTGGTGCCGTTGATGATGTCGCCGGCATCGGCGACCGATTGGGTGTTGACGGCCGTTCCGGAGAACAGATAGCGGCTGCCGGTCTGCGTGTTGAGAACGCCGACCATCGAGCCGAACTGGGCGGCCGCGGTGTTCTGCGCGACCGTCTGGCCGTTGACGTTGAGATCCTGCGCGGTAGAGGCCGAGCCCGTCTGCACCGTGCTGCGGATCTTCGTCAGCGACTGCAGGGCGGTATTGGCGAGGTTGATGCTGACATTGACGTTGGTGATCGTGTCGGTATAGGCGGCGATGTTGGAGAGCTGCGCGCGCCCGGCGATCGCAAAACCCTCGTTGGTGCCCATGCCGGAATAGTTCTGCGACAGCTTGCCGGTCGAAAGCTGCGTCGACAGATCGGTGAGCTGCTGATTGATGTTGCGGATCTGCGAGCCCAGAACCGACGACGAGTAGTTGATGCTGCTGATCGACATGTTTCAGAGCCCTGTTACTTGTTACCCTTGAGCCTGGAGCAACGTGTTCATCATGCTCTGCACCACCGACATGACGTGGGCGTTGGCGGCATAGGCATTCTGAAGCTGGATCAGGTTCGACATCTCCGAGTCCAGGTTGACGCTGGAGGTCGAGTTGAACTTGGCCTGGAGCGTCGAGACCACGACGCTCTGGCCCTGCTGGAGCTGGGTCGCCTGGGTCGCGGCATTGGCCTGCACGCTCAGGAACTGCTGGAGGTAGTTCGAAACGCTGCCGGTGAAGGGCTGGCTCGCCGAGCCGAGCCCGCTCTGCGGCGAATAGGAGAACACGGCATTGGTGAGCTGGGAATAGAGATAGTCCGAACGCGTGGTGTCGCCCGCGGACGTCACCGGCGAGGTGTTGTAGACCGACAGCCGGGTCGGATCGGAAACCAGCTGCGTGTTCACGGCGATGCGTCCGGCAAGGCCGGTCATCTGCGAACCCGACGCGGTGATCGCGCCGGTGTAGAGCGCCTGGCCGCCGTCGGTGAACAGCGGCAGTTGCGGGTTGCCCGAGGTCAGCGTCGAGATCGTCTTGGTGGTCGAGGCCGAATTGACCTTGGCAAGGCCGGTGTTGTCGTCGGCTACCCGCAGCGTCGTGGCCGTCGCCGGCGACGGGGCGGCGGCGAACGACAGATGCGTGCCTGATAGCGCGGTGTTGAGCGCAGAGGCGATCGCGCCCATGCCGCCGGCGAAGTTGATGCCGATCCGCATCGGGTTGGCATTCGTCGCGTTCTGCAACGGCAACGCGGCCGGATCGGTCACGTTGACCAGCGTGATCTGGCGCTGCGTGTTGGTGGTCGTGTCCGTGTAGGTGATGTTGACGGTGTTGCCCGGCGCCGCACCGGCGAGGTCGAGATCGAATCCGGCCGGCGGACCGGAGACCGTGCTGCCGGCCGTGGTCTTGTCGGACAGCGCGCTCGACATCGTGGCGGCGAGCTGGTCGATCTGGTTCTGCGCCTGCACCAACGTCTGGTCGCGCAGCTTCAGGTCAGCCGCGATCTGGCCGGAAGACACCACGTTGTTGGCGACGACGTCGACCTGCGAGCCGTTCGGCAGCTTGATGTTGAACGCGCCGACGCCGGACTTGGCCGGATCGATGTTGTAGAGCGAGGTCGCCGACAGCGCGCCCGCGGACGCAAAGGAGAATTCCGAGGCGAGCCCGGCGCCGACGAGCTGAATCCCGGTCGTGGTGTAGATGTTGGCCTGGTTCGAGCCGTCCGTCGTGACGCGGACGTCGACAAATTTCGACAGCGTGTTGATGGCCTGGTCGCGCTGATCCATCAGCGTCGCGGCGGAGGGATCGTTGGCCGACAGGCCCTGGAGCCTGGTGTTGATCTCGGCGATCTGCTGCATTGCCGCGTTGGCGGCTTGCGCCGAAGTGCCCAGATCCTGCTCGACGTTGGAGCGCAGCGACTGGATGCCTTTGGTCGTGACATTGAGCTGCTGTGCCAGCGCCTGGGCCGCGCCGAGGGCCACGGTCTGCGCCGACGACGCGCCCGAGCTTGTCGACAGCGCCTGCAGCGCCGTGGTGAAATTGTTCAGCGCAGTTTCGAGCGTGCCGGAATTGCCGGGCGTGCCATAGACATTCTGAAGCTGCTTCAGGATGTTGGCCATCTGGTCGGCGTAGCCGCTGCCACCGGTCTCGGTCCGTAGCTGGTTCAGCACGTAGCTGTCGAGCTCGCGGCTGACACCGGTGGTCATCGCCGTCGAGCCGAAGTCGCCAGTGGTTACCTCGATCTGGTTCGGCGTCTGGACGACGTAACCCGGCGTCTGCGAATTTGCGACGTTCGAGGAGACGATCGAGAGCGCGGCCTGGTTGGCACGCAGACCGCTCATCGCACTGGCGAGGGCCGAACTCAAACCCATGTTACTAGCCGCCTTTGGTTACGTTACGCGCCGATCAGCGCAACACGTTCAAGAGGTCCTGCACCATCGAATTCGCGGTCGTGATCACCTTGGTGTTGGCCGAATAGGCCTGCTGGGTCACGATCAGCTTGGTGAATTCGTCGGCGATGTCGGTGTTGGATCCCTCCAGCGACGAGCCGCTGATGGTGCCCGAAGCGCCATCGATGGCGTCTCCCGACTGTTCAGTCGCGGCATAAGCGCCGCCGTCGAGCGCCTTCAGATAGTTTGTGCCGTTGAAATGCGACAGCTGGACCTGAGCGAGGTTGAGGTTCTGGCCATTCGAGAAGGTTCCGACCACGATGCCATTGTTGTTGACGGCAACCGAGCGGAGCTGACCGGCGGAATAGCCGTTCTGGGTGATGGTGTTGATGGTCACCGCGCCGCTCGTGCTGGCATATTGCGTTAGCCCGCCCGAGGAGATGTTGAAGGCGACGGAGCCGAGCGACTGGCCGCTCACGCTGACATTGTTGATGGTGATGCCCGAGCCGCTCGGCGAGGTCAGCGAGCCGTCCGAGGCAAAAGTGAAGGCCTGGCCGGTATTGACCCAGCCGACCGTCGTGCCGGTCGCATTCGGGTCGGTCTGGTAGAACAGGTTCCAGGTATCGGAATGGCCCGCGCCCAGCGAAGCGCTGTCCGTCTTGGCCCAGCGCAATTGCAGATTCACCGGCGTGCCGGCGGCGTTGTAGGCGGTCACGGCACCGCCGCTGATCGATTCCTTGGTGAAGGTGGCGATGTCGTTGCCGATCACACCGCCGGTGCCGGCGGTGCCGCCGCCGTCGCGATTCTTGGTGATGGTCGAGGTGAAGCCGAGCGCGGCAAAGGCCGCGCTGTTCGAGCTCGACACTGTGAGATTAGAGACGGTGCCGGTATTCAGCGTGATCACGCCACCGCTGCTCACCGACGACCCCGACCCGCCGGAGAGTGCGTCGATCTTGCCGAGCAGGGTCGTGATGTTGTCGGTGATGTTGATCTGGTTCGGACCCGAGGCACCCGAGGCGACGAACGTCAGCGTCTGACCGTTGACGGTGATCGTGTCGGCGGGCGGGCCTGCGGAAAAACCCGACGAGAGCACTTGCGCGCCGCCGGCGGTCGCCGTGCCGCTCAGCACCGTTGAGCCCGAGATCGCGGGCGAGGACAGCACGTTTCCGCCGCGCGTCACGCTGCTGATGCCGAGCGCGGTGGCTGCCGTACCGCTGCCCACCGCCACGTCGGTACCGGTACCGCTGGAGATCACGATGTTGCCGCTGGCGGAGAGCGACGCCGTGACACCGGCGCCGCCGGCGGTCTGGATCGCGTTCAGGATGTCCGCCACCGTAGCCGTCGTGCCCGCACCGAGACCGATCGTGGTGTTGCTGCCGACCGTCGAGACCGTCGTGCCGGCGTTGAAGGTGACCGTGTTGCCGTTAATGGTCAGCGTCTGGCCGCTCAGCGCGGTGAGAATGCTAGAGGCGAGATGCGTACCTACCGTGTTGTCGAGGGAGGTGGTGGTCGAAGCCACGGCGGACGAATTGTTCTGAAGCGCAACCGTACCCGTGCCCGTGGTCGACGAGTAGGGCGAGCGGACGTTGCCGGTCGCCGCCGCGCCGGAAACTTTTGCGTTGGCATAGGGTGCCGGCGGTGTGCCGACGGGCAACGGGTTGGCGGCGAAGTCGGATGGGTTCAGTCCACCAGCCGCCAGCAGCGTGCCCGTCGCCGCCGTCGTGCTCGCCACCGTGTTCGGCTGCGTCGGCAGGTTCGCGGCGTACTGGATCGAGGTGGTCGCCTGCGCCGGAATGAAATTGTTCTGGAATTGCAGGACGGTCGCCACGTTGCCCTGCGGATTGCCCGTCTTCGGGTCGACCGTGACGCCCATCAGGTAATAACCGGCGCCATTGACCAGATTGCCGTTGGCATTGAGCTGGAAGTCGCCACGCCTGGTGTAGTAGGTGACGCCGCTGAACACCGGTACGTTGTCGACGACGCCGGTCGCCTTCTGGATCGAGAAGAAACCGTCGCCGGTGATCGCCATGTTGGTGGCGACGGTGGACGACGAGATCGTTCCCTGCGTCGTGATGGTGGCCTTGGCGTTGGCCGTCACGCCGCCTGCGACCTGCTTGCTCGGCACGGACGAGTCGGGAATGAGATCGACGAAGCTGGTGCCGATGCCCTTGTAACCGGTGGTCGATGAGTTCGCGATGTTGCCGGAAATGTTCTGAAGCGCGAACGACTGCGCCTGCAGGCCACCCACCGAGGTGTTCATTGCATCGAAGATACCCATAACTTTGTCTCCAAATCCGATCCCGGCGGCCGGTCGAGCCTGGCCGCAGTCGGAGGAGACAGCCGCAAAGGCTATGCCAATGCGGGTATCTTCAGGAAATCAACGACTTAAATCAACATGCCCCGGTCGGACGACCGGGGCACAATTGCCGGGCCGGCAACAATTGCCGGATCAAACTTCACGTCGCCGACGCCGCCGCGGGATGGAAGACCAGCCCGAAACCATCGATGCAATAGCGCAGTCCGGTCGGCTTCGGACCGTCGTCGAAGACGTGGCCGAGATGGCCGCCGCAGCGCCGGCAATGCACTTCGGTGCGGATCATGCCGTAAGCACGGTCCTCGGTCTTGCCGACATTGCCCTCGATCGGCTGGTAGAAGCTCGGCCAACCGGTGCCGCTCTCGAACTTGGTGTCGGAGCTAAACAACGGCAGGTCGCAGCCGGCGCAGGCGAAGATGCCCTTGCGATGCTCCTTGAGCAGTGGGCTGGAGCCGGGCCGCTCGGTGCCGTGATTGCGCAGGATCTCATATTGCTGCGGCGTGAGCTGGGCACGCCATTCGGCCTCCGTCTTCACGATCTCGAACTTTTCCGCGGCCTTCTCGCCAGCCTCGGCCGGCGATGCCCTCAGCCAGCGGAAGGCCGAAAGGCCGAACAACCCGGCGGCAGTCGATAGCAGGATGCGGCGATCAAACATCTCATTCTCCGTGCGGGAGCGTTCACGCCCTGAGATACGGGCTTCTGACGGCCGACGTTACACTTCCGGGCAGAATTATTCTCGGGTCTATTGCGAGACGCTGTCCTCCTGCGGGGCTGGTTCCGACGCCTGGGCCGCAGCTCGTGGCGGCGGTGCCGGCCGTGGCCGGACCCCGGGCGGCAGACGGCGCGGACCGGTGCCAGCCGCCCGGTTGGCTTCGGCGAGGCGCGCCTCGCGTTTCCCGTCCTTGACCCGCGCCCGCTCGCGGTAGCGGGCGAGCGAGCCGGCGGCCGCGGAACTCGCCCTGCCCCAGAGCCCGACCAACTGGCCCGCGACCCGTCCGGTCATCCCTCCCGCCCAGACCAGCTCGAAGGGCGAAAACAGGCGCCAGCGTTCATCACCCCGCAGGATGCTGCGCGCGATCAACTGTCCGGCCATGGCCGAGGTGTTCATGCCCTGGCGGCCGAACCCGCTCGCCACCCACAGGCCTTTGCGCAGTTGGCCGATCTGCGGCATGCCGTGCACCGTCTGGCCGGTGGCGCCGCCGAACATATCGGTGATCTCGACATTGCCGAGCTGGGGAAAAATCGTGCGGATCCGCCGCCTGACCGCGCCGGCGAAACGCTGCGGACGCGCCGCCCAGGTGGTCACCGGGCTCTCCCACATCAGCCGGTCGCCGTCGACGATACGGAAATGGTCGATGCCGCCAGCATCCATCACCGATCCTTTGAAGGCGGTGATCTCGTGCACGCGCTCGCCAAGCGGCGCGGTGATGCCGGCATAGCGCCAGACCGGAAGCAACGTCTCCGACAGGCGCCGCAGGGGCGCGCCGAGATGGATGTTGCCGGCGAGCACGATATGAGTCGCGCGCAGCCGCGCCGAGGGCGTGACGATGCGCTTGCGGATGCCGGAATGATCGATGCTGACGACCGGGGTATCCTCGAAGATGCTGGCGCCTGCCCGCCGCGCCAATGCCGCAAGGCCGTGCACATATTCGCGGCCGTCGACCTGGAACGCGCGGGGATAATGGATGCCGTGGAAGTAGCGATCGGTCTTGAGCGCTGCGCGGACGCGATCGACCTGCCAGCCCTCGACCTCGGTGTCGAAATCCTCGTGCAGCATCTGCAGCCGGCTGATCAGCCGGTCGCCGTCATCGACATTGGACACTTCCAGCGCGCCCTCGCGGAGGCCGATCCCCGGCATGTTCTCTTCGGTGGCGTTGGCGCGGACGAACTCGGCGCCTTGCTTCGACAGCGTCCACAATTCGCGCGCGTCCTCGAGACCGACGCGCTCGATCAGATCCGCGAGCGACAGTGCAAAGCCCGGCATCACGGTGCCGAGCTGGTTGCCGGAGGCGTTCCAGCCGATATGGCGGCCCTCGAGCACCGCGACGCTGGCCCCGAGCCGGGCCGCCTCCAGCGCGATGGAGAGGCCGGCAAGCCCCGCCCCGATCACGCAGATGTCGGCATCGAGATCGAACGTCAGCCGCGTCCGCTCGCGAAAGCCGGCTTCTTCCTGGGACACGCTTGTGAAAGTCTCGCTCATGTCGTTTCTTAACGGACCCATCGGGCGCTTGTCACCTTGTTCTCAACCCGCGCCTGTTGATTATCCTGGATGCGTAACGATTCGAGAATGCCATGCGCCGTTTGATGCTGCTGCGTCACGCCAAGACCGAGACCGACGCGCCGAGCGGCCGTGACCAGGATCGCCGGCTCGACGACCGCGGCCACAAGGATGCTGCGCGGATGGGCGACTGGATCGCCGCCCATCCGCCCTTCCCCGAGACCGTGCTGGTGTCGCATGCCGTCCGGGCCCGGCAGACCTGGGACATCGCCTGGGAGGCAATGAAGGACCGCGTCGCTGCGCCGCAGGTCGAGGTCCTGCCGGAACTTTATGGCGCCGATCCCGCGCAGATCCTGGACGCCATTCGCACTGCAACCGCCCCGGCCGACCCTAAGCAATTGCTGCTGGTCGGCCACAATCCCGGCATGCACGAGGTCGCGCTCATGCTGATGGGCGGCGGCGATCCGGCCGGCGCGCGGGCACTCGGCCACAACCTGCCCACCGCGGGGCTTGCGATCTTCGACTTTGACGTCAAGGATTGGGGTGACGTGGCCTACCGCCGCGGCAAACTGGTGCTGTTGGTCAGCCCCAAGCTGCTTCGATCGGGATGATCGCGCGACGTACCGCTAAGACGTGCTGACCGAAAGATTGGAGGCGCAGATGTTCAAGTCCATCCTCGTGCCCATCGACCTCGCCGACACCGAACTCGCTAAGCCGGCGATCGCGACCGCGGCGACGTTGTCGCAAACCTGGGGCGGCGTTGTACGCCTGCTCAACGTGCTGCCGATGACGCCGGTGATGCTGGCCGAATACGTGCCGGCCGATTTCGACGAGCAGCAGCGCCAGACCTCGGAAGAAGCGCTCGCCATCGTCGCGCGGGAGTCCGGGATCGAACCCTCCCGCATCTCCAGCGTGGTGCGCCAGGGCGGCATCTACCACGAGATCCTGGAGGAAGCGGTGCACATGAAAGCCGACCTGATCGTGATGACCTCGCACCGGCCGGCGATGCGCACCTATTTCCTCGGCTCCAACGCCGGACACGTCGTGCGCTACGCCAAATGCTCGGTGCTGGTGGTCAGGCACTGAGTGTCGCAGCCAACTCCGTCATTGCGAGCGCAGCGAAGCAATCCAGAGTCTTTCCGCGGCGGCAGTCTGGATTGCTTCGCTGCGCTCGCAATGACGATGGCGAGGCACCGTCCGCCCATTGCTCGGCCTACAAGATCTCGCGTTGCCTGTCGGGCAAAACACGCCAGGGCTGGGTCAACCCGCGCCGTTCGATATATTCCGCTTTACCGAAATTCGGAAATGACGTATGCCTCTCCGCAACCCGGCCCAAGCAAGAGGGGCGTATCGCGATCGTCACGACACGCGGGCCGGGCGGCGGTGGACGCAGGTCACATCGGCACGAAGGACTTCGCAGGGCGGAGAGCCGTGAGCGGGGACCTCGCGCACTCGACCGGTGTGATCGGCGTACGGCGAAATCGTGTGGTCCTGGCGCCCGGGGTCTGTGCGCCAAGTCTTGCAGTGATGTGAGCGGCCCAACCGGACCGCGGCATCAGTTATCGGCAAGGCGACGGGGGCAATAGTGCATCGCTCCCCGGGGAGCACCGCGACATAAGCCGTTCCAACCATCCGCGCAGGGAAGGCCGGGATGTCTCCGGTTGCCCTGTTGTCCGCTATGCATGAAGCACACGCAATCTGCTCTTGGCATGGCGGCCCATGGGAGCCAACCGGCTCCCGGTCTTCCCTGCGCCCTCTTCAATTAGAGGGCAAGGCACCGAAGCAGAGCTCGGGCGAACAAGCCGCGAGGATGCGAAGGTGTGTCTACGATTGAAATGCGAATTGAAAGCGCGATGCCATCACCCCACACTCCGTCATTGCGAGCGCAGCGAAGCAATCCAAAAATGTATCCGCGGATAGATTCTGGATTGCTTCGCGGAGCCTGTCATCGGGCCGCGCTTCGCGCGGACCCGTTGGCTCGCAACGACGATGTTGATGCAGGCGCGCGACAAAACTCCCCGCTCGTGCCCTGGACGCAGCGCAGCGCTTCTTCATCGGTGCGCTCAAGAGCCGGGGCCCATCCATCCGCTAGTGCGGTGGCCTGCTGGGTCCCGACTCTGCGCCGCAGCGTAAACGCTGCAGCGTGTCTGAGACACGCGGAGGGCGAACGCCGTCACCCCACCTCCGCCATCGTCTCACAAATACCGCGTCAGCTCGGCCTTGAACTGCCCGTAGACGGCGTCCTCGATCTGGCTGCGCGTGATGCCGATGTCGCGCAGGGCGCGGTCGTCGAGCTGGTTCAGCGTCTTGACGGCGGAGCGGCGCTCGAGGCGGTCGAACAGCGCATAAGTGGCGGCGACGAGCGTGCTGAAAAATCCGCTCGATGAGGAGGGGCGTAAACTCCGCCCGGCAGTTTGCGAGATCGTGGTCATTGTTCTTCTCCGGCGTGCTGTCCCGCGCGGCGAAGCCGATGCCGTTGGCGCAGACGCTTCGAGCGCTTGCACCTCATTTGCCGTGGGATTGCTCTCGCTCTCCTCGGCTCAATCGCGGAACTTGATGGAACCTAAATGCTTCAGTACACTGCTCGGAGCAAGTAAAACATTGCTCTCGGTGCAATAATGTCCAAGTTCGAGTACGTGAAGCTCGCCGATGCCATTGCGGCCGATATCACTAACGGCAGGTTAAGGCCCGGCGACCGGCTGCTGCCGCAGCGCAATTTTGCCTATGACCGCGGCATCGCGGTCTCGACCGCGAGCCGGGTTTACACCGAATTGCTCCGTCGCGGGCTCGTGGTCGGCGAGGTCGGCCGCGGCACCTTCATCTCCGGCGATGTCAGGCGCGAAGTCGAGACGATCAGGGAGCCTGTCGACGCGCGCATCAATTTCGAGGTCAATTATCCGCTGCTGCCCCAGCAATGGGCGATGATCGCCAAGAGCCTTGCGGGGCTCGAGCGCGTCGACGCGCTCGAATCCGCGCTGCGCGTCTCGACCAGCACCGGCACCAAGAGCGCGCGCGTGGCGGCCGCCGCCTATCTCGCACGCAAGGATTTCGCGCCGCAGGCCGAGCAGATTTTCTTTACCGCCAACGGCAAGCAGTCACTCGCGGCCGCGCTCGCAGCGCTCGTCCCCACCGGGGGCCGCTGCGGTGTCGAGGCCCTGACCTATCCCTACGTCAAGAGCATCGCCGCGCGGCTCGGCGTGACGCTGGTCCCGATCCCGATGGACGAGCACGGCGCGCGGCCCGACGCCATCCAGAAAGCGCATCGCGAAGCCCACCTGTCGGCGCTGTATCTCCAGCCCATCATCCAGAATCCGCTCGGCGTCACCATGAACGCAACGCGGCGCGCCGACATCATGCGCATCGCCGAGAAGCTCGATCTCACCATCATCGAGGACGCCGTCTACGGCTTCCTCGCCGACGACGCGCCGCTCGCGGCGCTCGGGCCCGACCGCTGTATCGTGCTCGACAGCCTGTCCAAGAAGGTCGCGCCCGGCCTTGCGCTCGGCATCCTGGTCGCGCCGCCGCATCTGCGCGAGAGCGTGATGAGCGCGATCCGCACCGGCGGCTGGATCGCCTCCGGCCACGCGCTGGCGTCGGGCCAGCGGCTGATGGCCGACGGCACCGTCGCCGAGCTGACAAGGCTGAAGCGCATCGACGCCGCGCGCCGCCAGCAGACCGCAGCGAGGCTCTTGGCCGGCTACCAGCTCGCGGCCGATCCGCGCGCCTATCATCTCTGGCTGACGCTGCCACCGCATTGGCGTTCGCAGACCTTCGTCGCCGCGGCAGCCCGGCGCGGCATCGCGCTGACGCCGTCCTCGACGTTCGCAATTGCTCATGGTCATGCACCGAATGCGGTGCGGCTCGCGCTCGCTCCGCCGTCGCCCGAGCAGCTCGATTCCGGCCTGCGCACGATCGTCTCGCTGCTCGGCAACAAGGAAGAGGATTTCGACTCGACGGAGTAGCGATCGTCTATGGCAGCAAGGACCGGGGCAATTGATCGAAGCTGTAGCTCCGCGGCTGGTTGCGCCGGACGAAGCCGCCGACCTGCCAGGCGAACAGCGCGGCAAAGCCGAGGATGAACAGCGCGCCGGCGAACTCGCCGATCATCAGCGCGCGAATCAACAGCACCGCCATCGCCGCCGTCAGCACCGCAAGGAAGACCAGCACCGCCGCATAGGCCATGCGGCCGAGGCCCGCGCTCAGCGTCGCCCGGCTGCCAGCCTTGGCCATGCGTGCATGCAGCGCGACGATGAACTGGCGAAAACCGCTGTCCTGCGGCGCCATCAGCGCGGCCGTTTGCCAGCTCGTCGACAGGATCGCGATGCGCCCACCATCGGCGTGGCTGACATCGGCGCGAAAGCGGTGCTGCTGCATCGAAACTGGGCGGAACGACAGCCGGATCGCGCTGATCTCGTCATAGCGCCACAGCGCGGAGCGCCCGGCGATGTGCCAGGACAGGCCCTCGTCCGTCAGCTCGAAGCGGTGCGCCGAACCGATCAGCGAGGCCTTGTAGGCATAGCTCGTGACTGCGTCAGCATCCGAAACCTGCATCTCGACATCGATCCCGTCCGCGCGATCCCGTCAGCGATCCGCTTGCGCGAACACCCTCGCCCATCCTACAAGCGGGGCATGGCTGAGACGACCTTTTTTCCGCGCCGCCTGATTCTCGGCGCCGCCGTGATCTCCGGCGTGCTGCTCGCGCTCGCGGTGCACATGCTGGGCGCGCGCTACGGGCTCGACCTCGGCGGTCTCTGGCGCGCCGACACGCATGAGTTCATCCCGGCCGGCGCGGCGATCGCCTGGTGGCTGATCGCCACCGTCGGCTTTTCCGGCGGCTATTTCACGGCATCATTGATGCAGAGCGCCGTCTCCGGCCAGATCCCGCAACGGATGCGCCAATTCCTGATCGCAGTCGGCGTGCTACTGCTCGCGGGCGCGGGCCAGGCGGCCTCGGCACCGAGCCCGATCCCAACGGTCTCGGGCGTCCTGGCCGGGCTCGCTGCGCTGTGCCTCGGCGCTGTGATGGCATTTTGCGGCGCGCATTTTGCGGTGCGCCGCGGCTAGGCCATCACGCCGACGCGAGTAGCCGCGGCCGGTCCAGCATGATCGCGATATCGGAAGCAGGCCGCGGCTTGCTGAACAAATAGCCTTGCGCCTGGGTACAGCCTTCACGCCGGAGCAGCTCGAGCTGCGCGTCGTTCTCGACGCCTTCCGCCGTGGTGACGATACCGAGGCTGCGGCCGAGGCCGGTCACAGCGCGGATGATCGCCATGGAATCCTCGCGCGTCGCCAGCTCCGATACGAACGAGCGATCGATCTTGATCTTGTCGAACGGGAAGCTGCGCAAATAGCTCAGCGACGAATAACCGGTGCCGAAATCGTCGAGCGAGATCCGCACGCCCATCGCGCGCAGCTCGTGCAGGGTCGTCAGCGTCGCCTCGCTGTTCTGGAGCAGCACCGATTCGGTGATCTCGAGCTCGAGGCGGCGCGCATCAAGTCCCGAGATGGCCAGCGCCTCGGTCACCGATGCGATCAGGTTCGGGCTCTTGAACTGCACCGGCGACAGGTTGACGGCGACGTCGACATCGTCGGGCCAGGTCGCCGCGTCGGTGCAGGCGGAGCGCAGCACGAACTCGCCGAGCTGAACGATGAGCCCGGTCTCCTCGGCCAGCGGTATGAAGCTGATCGGTGCGATCAGCCCGCGCTGCGGGTGGTTCCAGCGCAGCAGCGCCTCGAAGGCGACGACGCGGCCGCTCGCGACGTCACGGATCGGCTGATAATACGCTACGAACTCGTCACGTTGCAGCGCCGCGCGCAGATCCATTTCCAGGAGGCGCCGCGCCTGCGCGCGCGCATCCATGCCGGTCTCGAAGAAGCGATAGGTGCCGCGGCCGTCCGCCTTGGCGCGGTAGAGCGCGAGGTCTGCGTTCTTCAGGAGCTCGTCCGGATGGCTGCCATCCTGCGGCGACAGCGAGATGCCGATCGAGACGCCGATCACGATCTGATGGTCGTCGATCTCGTAAGGCGCCGAGATCACCTCGACCAGGCGCCCGGCAAGCGATCTCGCAGCGGTTTCCTCGGAACGTCCGATCTGGACCACCGCAAACTCGTCGCCGCCGAGCCGCGCCACGGTGTCGTGCTCGCCGACGGTGGACTTCAGCCTGCGGCCGACTTCCTTTAGCAGCGCATCGCCGATGGGGTGGCCGAGCGAGTCGTTGATGTCCTTGAAGTGATCGAGATCAAGACAAAGCACCGCGAGCTGGTCGCCCGACGTGGTCCGGCGCAGCCCATGCTCGAGTTGTTCGTGGAACAGCACGCGGTTCGGCAGGCTGGTCAGCGCATCATGGCGCGCCATGTGCGAGATCTTGGCCTGCGCCTCCAGCCATTCGGTGATGTCCTCGAAAGTGGCGACCCAGCCGCCGCCCTGCATCGGCTGGTTGACCACCCGGATGGAGCGGCCGAACCGGTTGACGACGTCGGTCGTGGTGCGTCCCTCCCGCGCGTCGGCGACGAGGCGGGCGAAGAATTGATCCGCGTCGCCCTGCCACTGGCCGTTCGCCTGCTCTTCCCTAAGCACGTCGACCAAAAGGCGGCCGGTGAGCAGGATGTCGGTGCGACGGAGCATCGCGGCATAGCGCTCGTTGAACAGGATGATCTTGCCGTTCGCGTCAAACATGCACAGTCCTTGCGACATGTTCTCGAGGGCGCTGTCCAGCACGATCTGCTGGCGCCCCAGTTCGCCCTTGGCGCGGCGGTCGAGCAGCGCGGCCACGAGCGCAATCGCGATGATCGCGACCGCAGCGCTGGCGGTGAGGAAGGACAGCGAGGCCGGCGGGATGGAGAGCCCGCTGATCGCGCGGGTCGGGTCCGGCGTCAGCAGCACCGCTCCCATCGCGGTGAAATGATGCGCGACGATGGCAAGCGTCAGCAGCGCAGTCGCGCTCAGCGTATGGGAGAGGTCGTCGCGCCGCGCGGCGATGAACAATGCGAAGGCCGCAAAGACGATTCCGAACAGCACCGAGGCGGCAACCGTGCTTCCGATCCAGGCCACCCGCGCCGGAATCTCCAGCGCCGCCATGCCGGTGTAGTGCATCGCCGCAACACCAGAGCCGACAATCGCGCCGCCGAGGGCGATCCACACCTGGCGCGAGGACGATACCGCGATGCTCAGCCCCACGAAGGTCACGGAGATCGCAAGGATCAAGGAGAGGAGCGTTACCGGGATGTTGTAGGCGCCGGCACCGCCCGGCCCGTAGGCGAGCATCGCGATGAAATGCGTCGCCCAGATGCCGCATCCGCTGACGGCGGCATCCAGAGCGATCCAGACCAGACGCCCGGGCCCCTGCGTCGCGCGTGCGCGTTGAAACAGGCTGATTGCCGCCGCGCTGGCGAGCAGACACACCGCAGCGCCAAGCGCGACCAGTCGCCAATCGTGCTCGTCGGTGAGACAGAAGAGAACTTGATACATCGCCGGCCCCTATCGACCGGCACTTGAGCCGACAGAGATGGACGATTGGTAACTGGCTACAAACCTGCTCCGGGAATGGTGAATGGGAGATGTGTGCGTTCGCTCAATTGTTCATCCTCGCGCCGGCGCACCGACGCCGATGACGGCGGCGGCAATCAGCAAGACCGCCGCCGAGATGACCAGCGACAGATGCAGCCCTGTCATGAACGCACGGTCAGACGCCACCAGCGAACCGAACAGAGCAACGCCGAGCACACTGCCGGTCTGCCGCGTCGCGTTCAGGACGCCGGCCGCGATGCCGGAACGCGCCTTCTCGACGCTGCCGAGCAGCGTTGACGTCAGCGGCGGCACCAGTAGGCCGAGCCCTCCGCTGATCGCGATCGTCTGCGCGCAGATCGCCCAGTAGCTGGTCCCGGCTTCGATCCAGAGCAGGCCGAGACAGCCGATTGCCGAGATGCAGGCGCCGAGGATGATGGTCGGGCACGAGCCGATGCGCTCGGCCAGGCGCGGCGCCAGCAGATTGACCGGCAGAACCGCCGCCATCATCGGCACGAAGGCAAGCCCGGTCCACCATGCCGACAGCCCGTTGATCCTCTGGAAATACAGGCTGAGCACGAAGATCAGGCCGTAGATCGCGATGTTCACCAGCAGTCCCACGAGCGAGGTCAGCGTGAACAGCCGCTGGCCGAACAATGACAGCGGCAGCATCGGCTGCGCCGCCCGGCTCTCACGCCAGACAAAGAGCACGGCGAGAATGGCGGCGCCGACAAAGGCTGCGATCACGGCCGGATGGTCCCAGCCGAGCGCCCCGCCTTCGATGATTGCTCCGGCAAGCGCGCCCAGCGCACCGATCGCAGCCAGCTGGCCAGGCAGATCGATCTCGCGCGAGCGCGCGCGCGTGGTCTCGCTGGCATAGCGCCAGCTCAGCCACAGGCCCGCGAGCCCGATCGGCAGATTGACCAGGAAGATCGCGCGCCAGCTGACCAGCGTGATCAACGCGCCGCCGACAAAGGGGCCGGCGGTGAGTGCAAGGCTTGCTCCGGCGGCCCAGACCGCGACGGCGCGGCCGCGCTCGCGGTCGTCCGCATAGGCATGATTGAGCAGGGCAAGAGAATTCGGCACCAGGATCGCCGCCGCCAGGCCCTGAACTAGCCGTGCTGCGATCAGCACGACCGCATTGGGCGACAGCGCACAGGCGAGCGAGGCCGCGGTGAAGATGGCGAACCCCGCCATGAAGACGCGCTTGGCGCCGATCCGGTCACCCAGCGCACCGGCCGTGAGGATGAAGGCTGCAAACGCGATGGTGTAGGCGCTGACCACCCATTGCAGCTCGGCGACCCCGCCGCCGAGCGCCCTGCCCATTGCATCGAGCGCGGTGTTGACGATGGTGACGTCGAGCTGCACCACGCCATAGCCGAGGCTCATGGCGGCAAGCGTGAGGGAGGTTGCAAGATGCGAGCGGGCCCGCGGCGCAGCACTCGCCTTGTCTAAGGTTCGGTGTTTGATGGTGCTTGCTCGCATGCTGCCACCTCGCTTGCAGCCCCATGCGAAATATACCCCTCCGGCGGGCCGTCATGTTTCGACAATGGTCGAATAATGGATGTGGCTGCGCCCGGCCGCCACCCATAAAGTGCATCGCCCGTCTTGTGCGCAGTGGCGCACTGGGATGCGCCGGAAATAAGACGCCGCGCGACCATCGCGCGGCGTCGTCGTCTTGGCTCCGTCTTGCCTCAGCTCGCCGCGCGCAGATTCACCTTGCTCTCGGCGAGCGTCGTCAGCTTCTTGTCGGTCGCCTTCTCCTCCTCAAGCGTCTTGGCAAGCACCGCCGCGCAATCATTGCGGCCGAGCTGCTTGGCCCAGGCGATCAGGCTGCCGTAGCGGGCGATCTCGTAATGCTCAGCGGCTTGGGCCGCATTGATCAGCGCCGCGTCGAGCACGGCCTTGTCGGCAACTTCGCCCGCCGTCTCGTCGGCTTCCTCGATGATGCCGTCGATCGCCGGGCAGTCGATCGCCTTCACGGCGACGCCGTGCATCTTCAACACTTCCTCGAGACGCGCCACGTGCTGCTTGGTTTCTTCAAGGTGCGTCAAAAAGCCCTGTTTCAGCTGCGGGTCGGTGGCCTTGCTGGCCATTTTCGGCAGCGCCTTGGTGAGCTGCTGCTCGGCGTAATAGATATCCTGGAGCTGGTGCACGAACAGGTCGTTCATGGTTTTGATGTCTTTTGTGAACAGTCCCATCGTTCCGGTCCTCTCGGTTCAGGAACACGACGGCATGGGCCTGCACGAAAGGCCGCCTGTTCCGCCATGTCCGGTTGCTGATGGGGCCTAACGAGCACGCGGCACCGACGTTCCAAGACACCCTTCGCTTGCGCTGGAACAATGCCGACGGCGCCAGGATTTGAAACCATCCTCCTTAAACACGAATGCGCTTTCCGAACCGCACGTCGCGACTCATATGCTTAACGCGCGTCGGATGTGAACCACATATGACAAAAGTGGCTGGTCCAACGCAGAACCTATTGTTGTCAAGGGCTGCACAAGCCGCTGTTTTTGCCTTAAATGAGCTGGATCATGCCAAGCGATCGACGCCTGCCCTTTGGCCGTCATCGTACCCGCACTGGCCAATGCCTGGCCGGATCGGTCTTGCCCCCCGCCGGGAGGATGAATGCACGGACTGCTGCCCGCGCTGAAACGCGGCTTCAATAGATGGATTGGCTGGCGACGGCTCGGCATTGCCGCGAGCGTCTTCATCATTGCCTTCGCAATCACCACGCTGGTGCGGACCCTCAAGGGCATCGATACCGGAGTTATCTTGACGGCGTTGACCGAGATTCCTCGCGGGAATATCGGTCTGGCGGCGATCTGCGTCTTCTTCGCGTTCTGCACGCTGACATTCTACGACTTTTTCGCACTGCGAACGATCGGCAAGAAGCACGTGCCTTATCGCATCGCGGCGCTCTCCAGCTTCACGTCCTATTCGATCGGCCACAACATCGGCGCTACCGTCTTCACCGGCGGAGCGATCCGCTTCCGGATATATTCGGATTATGGGCTGAACGCGATCGACGTCGCCAAAATCTGCTTCCTGTCCGGCCTGACCTTCTGGCTCGGTAACATCTTCGTGCTCTCGATCGGCATGGCCATCCATCCGGGTGCGGCGTCGTCGATGGATCAGCTGCCGTCGTCGATCAACCGGTTGATCGCGCTCGGCGGCCTCGCCTCGATCGGCGCTTATCTGGTCTGGCTCTGCATGGGTGAGAAACGGCGCGAGCTCGGCCAGAAGGGCTGGAAGGTGGTGCTGCCCTCGGCGCCCCTGACGCTGGTGCAGATCCTGATCGGCGTGATCGATCTCGGCTTCTGCGCCACGGCGATGTACCTGCTGATGCCGGCCAATCCACCGATCGACTTCATGTCGCTCGCCGTTGTGTTCATCCTGGCAACGCTGCTCGGCTTTGCCAGCCATGCGCCGGGCTCGATCGGCGTATTCGATGCCGCCATGCTGGTGGCGCTTCCCGAATTCGGCCGCGAGGAGCTTCTGGCGACGCTGCTGGTGTTCCGCATCCTCTATTTCGTGATCCCGTTCGGCCTCGCCATCTCCATCATGGGCACGCGCGAGCTCTGGATGAACGTGGTCGCGCCGTGGCAGGAGCGGCGGCGGCTGGCGGAGGCCTGCACCCAGGCCAACCTGCCCAAGCAGGTGGCCGCGATGGAGCGCGAGCGTGCGCTGCGGCAGGCCGGCAAGCGGTAGGCCACTCAGACATAGGTTGCGGGCGGGGCAGCTATCCCCTCTTATTTCCGCCTCAACTTTGCCGTTGAACACGCGGGCCATGATCCCTCCCTCCTTTCGCACCTTCTCCGCAGGCGCCCTCCTGCTTGCCGGGATTCTGACCGCTTTGCCGCTCGAGCGCGCTGCCGCTCAGGACGCCGGCGCCATGCAGATCAGCTGGGAGGTGCGCAACCGCTTCCGCCTGTTCCGCGAAGAGCGCGATTTCCTGCTCCATGTCGAGAATGCGCGCAACCGCAGCATCCTGGCCGCCGAGCAGTCGCTGGAGCTCCAGAGCGAGGGCCGCGGCTGGGCCCGCAACATGGTCAACCGGCTCTGCATCGACCTCCAGGGCCGGGTCAACCAGCCCTGCACCCGCGACAACGTCAAGGAGAACTACATCACCCCGATCGATCATCCCGTCACTGTGCGCCTCCTCGGCGCAGTGCCGGTCGGCGCCACCTGCGCCTGGTCGTTCGATGACGGCGACGGGCCGCAAGCGTCGACCTTCGATTGCGCCGAGCCGGTCAATTTGCGCGTCCGTTACGGCAAGCAGACGGTCGCGACCGTCGACGTCTCCTCCGGCTCCGATCCGACCCAGCGGGTCCAGGCTGAGATCCAGGTTCGCGACATTTTCGTTGCCGGCCTCGGGGACAGTATCGCCTCCGGCGAAGGCAATCCGGACCGGCCGCTGGCGCTGTCGGACGAAGGTTTCTGCTTCCGCTCCTATCTCGGCACCGCCGGCGCGCAGTACTATCGGCCGAGCCGCGCCGGCTTCAAAGGCGGCCGCGCCTGCGAGGCGCCGGACACGCTCGCCAACTGGCAACGCTACAGTGCGCTCTGGTTCAACGCGCCCTGTCACCGCTCGCTCTACAGCTATCAGGCCCGCACCGCGCTGGCGCTCGCGGTGCGCTACACCCACATCGCCGTGACCTTCCTGCCGCTCGCCTGCACCGGCGCCGGCATCGGCGACGGACTGCTCGGCTCGCAGCGCGCCCGCGAATGCCCGCCCGGCAAGACCGGCGTCTGCAACACCAGCGTGAACGCGCAGGTCGCCGAGCTGCGCGAAGCGCTCACCGCGGCGAAGAAACGCCAGCCCGACCGCACGCTCGATCTCGTGCTGCTCTCGGTGGGCGCCAACGACGTCTATTTTTCCGGCCTCGTCGCCGACGTCATCGTCGACACCGCGACCGAGCGCGCACTGTTCCGCCGCTCCGGCGTGATGGCGAGCGTCGACGATTCCCGCGATGCGCTGGCGCGCGAGCTGCCGCAGAATTTCGTCAAGCTGCGCGAGGCGCTGAAGCCGCTGGTCGGCGGCGACCTCTCACATGTGGTCTATGTCTCCTACGCCAACCCGGCGCTCGCCGACGGCGGCGTGCCCTGCCGCGGCGGCCGTGGCGGCTTCGACATCCATCCATCTTTCAATGCCGATCCGCAGCGCCTCGCCCGGGTCTCCACCTTCGTCGACACCGAATTCCTGCCGCAGCTGAAGGGGCTCGCCACCTGTACCCGCGGCGCGCTCTGCCGCGATACCGAAGCCGACCGCATGACCTTCGTCGATGCGCACCAGGCCGCGTTCGCCGATCACGGCTTCTGCGCCCATTCCGGCAACGATCCCGAATTCGACCGCACCTGCTTTGCCGAGAACGGCCAGAGCTTCAATCCCGACATCGTGACGGCGGCGAGTCAGCCGATGCTGTGCGGTCGCGGCGCCTCGGAATATCGCGCCTACCTGCCCCGTGCCCGCTGGATCCGCGACGCCAACGATAGCTATTTTGCTGCGATGACCTATCCGCAAGGATTGCCGGCCGCGAGCCAGCCGACCGACATCCACGACGCCACCTGGGGCGTGCTCTCCGCCGTCTATGGCGGCGCCGTGCATCCAAGCGCCGAAGGCCACGCCGCGATGGCCGATGCCGCACTGCCTGCCGCGAGCGCCGTGCTCGGGCTGGATGCAGTGCCGCCAAGCGTGACGCGCGGATTTCTGCCGCAGCTACTTCCGAGCGCGCGGCAGTAGGACGACGACGAGCTCTCTCCTCCCTGTCATTGCGGGCGCAGCGAAGCACTCCAGAGTCCCTCCTCGGCAAGATTCTGGATTGCTTCGCGGAGCCTGTCATCGGGCCGCGCTTCGCGCGGACCCGTTGGCTCGCAATGACGAGCTTGGCCCACACTCTCGGTGTCGTCGCCCGCGCGGGCAGGCGATCCAGTACTCCGAGGCGGTTGTGATTGAACCGAGAAGCCGCGGCGTACTGGATTTCCGCCTTCGCGGGGAATGACGGCGGGTTGGCTCGTGTAGTGCGCCGTAGCCAAACTGCGCTCGCGCATTCTCGTCACGTCGCATCGTTCCCCTTGTCTGCCGTTCCATCAATCCAAAAACGGCATCGATCGATACCCCCTTGAACTTGGACACTTTGCCGCGCGCGCCTCTAGGAGTCGCCTTGAGGAAATGTTCGAGTTCTAAGGAGGCGCGTGATGAGCGCAGTGGTGTCCGCAGCGGACGTGAGGCGGTCTCGCGTCAGGCTGTTCATCGTGACCATGTTGTTCCTGGTCACCACCGTCAATTACGCCGACCGCGCCACGCTGTCGATCGCAGGCCCCGCACTCTCCAAGGAGCTGCATCTCGATCCGGTCGCGATGGGCTACATCTTCTCGGCGTTCGGCTGGTCCTATGTGATCGCGCAGGTGCCGGGCGGCTGGTTGCTCGACCGCTACGGCTCGCGCCTCGTCTATGCCTTCAGCATCATCGTCTGGTCGATCTTCACGATGATGCAGGGCTGGGTCGGCTTTTTCAGCACCGGCACCGCGATCGTCGTGCTGTTCGCGTTACGCTTCCTGGTCGGCATCGCCGAAGCGCCCTCCTTCCCCGCCAATGCGCGCATCGTCGCGGCCTGGTTTCCGGGCAACGAGCGCGGCACCGCGTCGGCGTTCTTCAATTCGGGGCAGTATTTCGCGACCGTGATCTTCGCGCCGCTGATGGGCTGGATCGCGCACGCCTACGGCTGGCGCTTCGTGTTCTTCGTGATGGGCGCGCTCGGCGTCGTCATGGGCCTCATCTGGATCAAGACCATCTACGGCCCGGAGGAGCATCCTTCGATCAGTGATGCCGAGTTCGACTACATCAAGGAGGGCGGCGCGCTGGTCGATCTCGACGCGTCCAAGGACGATCTGAAGCAGGAGCGCGCGCCTCAATCCGGCTCCGGGTGGGACCACATCCGCCAGTTGCTCTCCAACCGCATGATGCTCGGCGTCTATCTCGGCCAGTATTGCATCAACACGCTGACCTATTTCTTCCTGACCTGGTTTCCGGTCTACCTCGTCAAGGAGCGTGGGCTGTCGATCCTGCAAGCCGGCTTCGTCGCGACGCTCCCGGCGCTGTGCGGCTTCATCGGCGGCGTGCTTGGCGGCATCATCTCCGACGCCATCCTGCGCAAGACGGGCTCGCTGACCCTGGCGCGCAAGATCCCGATTGTCGGCGGCATGCTGCTATCGATGTCGATCATCGCCTGCAATTATGTCGACGGACAGGCGTTCGTGGTCGGCTTCATGGCGCTCGCCTTCTTCGGCAAGGGCATCGGCGCGCTCGGCTGGGCGGTCGTCTCCGACACCTCGCCGAAGGAAGCCAGCGGCGTCTCCGGCGGCCTGTTCAACACGTTCGGCAATCTCTCCTCGATCACCACCCCGATCGTGATCGGCTACATCCTGGCCGCAACCGGTTCGTTCAACGGCGCGCTGGTGTTCGTTGGTCTCAACGCGCTGGTGGCGGCGTTCGCCTATGTTGTGATCGTCGGCAAGATCGAGCGGGTGATGCTCAAACGTTCCTCCTGAGAGCTCCGAGCAATCGGAGCGGACCAGGCAACTCAACGGCGGCTTAATCAGCCGCCGTCTTTGTTTTGGGGGTGATCGATGCTAGAAGTGTCGGGGAAACGCCTTATCCATCTAAGGCATGTATCGATGTTCGACCTCAACCAGCTCCGCTGTTTCGTCACGGTGGCGGAGGAATTGCATTTCGGCCGCGCCGCCGCGCGGCTGAACATGACCCAGCCGCCTTTGTCGCGGCAGATCCAGGTGCTCGAGCACATCATCGATGCGCCGCTTCTGGAGCGTACCAGCCGCTCGGTGCGCCTGACGCCCGCGGGGCGAAGCTTCCTGCCGGAGGCGCGGCGCATCCTCAAGCTTGCGGAAAGCGCCTCGCAGGTCGCCCGCCGCATCGCGCTCGGCAAGACCGGCTCGCTGAAGATCGGCTTCACGGCCGCCGCGGCCTACGGCTTCCTGCCTGAGCTCGTCGCCGCCTGCCGCGCAAAGCTGCCCGAAGTGGATTTCTCGCTGAAGGAGATGGTGTCCGGCGACCAGTTCGAGGCGCTGACCTCGGGCCAGATCGACGCCGGCCTGCTGAGGCCGCCGATCGCGCGTCCAGAGCTCGCCAGCCGCCGCGTCGTCGCGGAGCCCCTGCTCGCCGCGATCCCGAAGAAGCATCCGCTGGCGAACGCCGACAGCGTCACCATCAAGGATTTCGACGACCAGCCCTTCGTGATGTATTCGCCTTACGAGAGCCGCTACTTTCACGACCTGCTGGTGGCGCTGTTCACGCGCGCCGACGTGCTGCCGCGCTATGTCCAGCATCTCAGCCAGATCCATTCGATCCTCGCCATGGTGCGCGCCGGCCTCGGCCTCGCCATCGTGCCGGCGGCGGCGGCGAGTCTGAAGATCTCCGACGTGCGGCTGCGGCCGCTGAAGCTGCGCACCCGCCTTCCGGTCGAGCTCTTCATGGTCTGGCGCCGTGACGACGAGAATCCGTTGCTCTCGGCCCTCGTCAAAATCGCCGGTGAATTGTCCTCCGCGGAGGTGACAGAGGATTGATGCTCAATCTGCATCAGTCGATATAGGCTTTGGCTTGGACGCGCATCGAACGGTCTCCTAAACACCGGCCCATGGACGCGCAGGCTTGCGTCCTTCACAACACGCAAGAAGGGAGCCGCGCCCATGAGCAAGATGACCCCGCCGGAGATGGCCCAGAAGATCGGATCTGGCCTCCTGTCCTTCCCCGTCACGCCGTTCAGGGCTGACTACTCCTTCGACGAGGCGACCTACCGCGCCAACATGGACTGGCTGTGCGGCTATGACGTCGCCGGCCTGTTCGCCGCCGGCGGCACCGGTGAGTTCTTCTCGCTAACGCCGACCGAGGTTCCGCAAATCGTCAAGATCGCCGTCGAGGAGACCAAGGGCCGCGTGCCCGTGCTCGCCGGCACCGGCTACGGCACCGCGATCGCGCGCGAAATCGCCATTGGTGCCGAGAAGGCCGGCGCCGACGGCTTGCTGCTGCTGCCGCCCTATCTCACGCATGCCGAGCAAGAGGGTCTCGCCGCCCATGTCGAGGCAGTCTGCGCCGCCGTGAAGATCGGCGTCATCGTCTACAACCGCGACAACGCCATTCTCCAGCCCGACACGCTGGCTCGCCTTGCCGAGCGCTGCCCGAACCTCGTCGGCTACAAGGACGGCATTGGCGACATCGAGCTGATGACCCGCGTCTACACCAAGCTCGGCGACCGCCTGACCTATATCGGCGGCCTGCCGACCGCGGAGACCTTCGCGCTGCCCTATCTCGACATGGGCGTGACGACCTATTCCTCGGCCGTGTTCAACTTCGTGCCGGAATTCGCCACCAACTTCTACGCGGCCGTGCGCAAGCGCGACCACCAGACGATCCACGCCGGCCTGAAGAACTTCATCCTGCCGCTGATCGCGATCCGCAACCGCAAGAAGGGCTATGCAGTCTCGATCATCAAGGCCGGCATGAAGGTGATCGGCCGCGACTCCGGCCCGGTCCGTCCGCCGCTGACCGATCTCGCCGAGCAGGAGGTGGCGGAACTGACCGCGCTAGTAAAGAATCTGCCCGCCATCCGATCGACACAACAGGCAGCAGAATAACGAACGATAATAGAGAGGAGCGTGCGATGGTCCAGACGGAGATCTCTGGCGCACCGGTCGTCACGGCGATGCAGGTGATCCCGGTCGCGGGCCGCGACAGCATGCTCCTCAATTTGAGCGGCGCACATGCGCCGTTCTTCACCCGCAACATCGTCATCCTCACCGACAATTCCGGTCATACCGGCGTCGGTGAGGTGCCCGGCGGGCAGAAGATCTGGCAAACGCTCCAGGACGCCCGCGATCTCGTGATCGGCAAGACCGTCGGCGCCATGAACAACATCCTCGCCGACGTCCGCACCGCTTTCGCCGACCGCGACGCCGGCGGCCGCGGCAAGCAGACGTTCGACCTGCGCATCATGATCCACGCGGTCACGGCGATCGAATCCGCGCTGCTCGATTTGCTCGGCCAGCATCTGGGCCTGCCCGTCGCGGCGCTGCTCGGCGAGGGCCAGCAGCGCAAGAGCGTCGAGACGCTCGGCTACCTCTTCTTCGTCGGCGACCGGCGCAAATCCCGGCTGCCCTATATGGAAGGCGAGACCGGCAAGGCGGAATGGTTCAACCTCCGTCACCAGGAGGCGATGACGCCGGAGACCGTGGTGCGGCTCGCCGAGGCCACCCACGACCATTACGGCTTCGCCGATTTCAAGCTCAAAGGCGGCGTGCTCCGCGGCGAGCAGGAGATCGAGGCGGTCACCGCCATCGCAAAACGCTTCCCGAACGCGCGCGTCACGCTCGATCCCAACGGCGCCTGGTCGCTAGATCAGGCTGTCCGGCTTTGCAAGGACATGCACGGCATCCTCGCTTACGCCGAGGACCCCTGCGGCGCCGAGGCCGGCTTTTCCGGCCGCGAGATCATGGCCGAGTTCCGCCGCGCCACGGGCTTGCCGACCGCGACCAATATGATCGCGACCGATTGGCGGCAGCTTTCCCATGCGCTGCGTCTCGGCGCGGTGGACATTCCGCTGGCCGATCCCCATTTCTGGACCATGCAAGGCTCGGTGCGCGTCGCCCAGACCTGCCGCGACAATGGTCTGACATGGGGCTCGCACTCCAACAACCATTTCGACATTTCGCTCGCCATGTTCACCCATGTCGGCGCCGCCGCACCCGGCAAGGTCACCGCGATCGACACCCACTGGATCTGGCAGGACGGCCAGGCGCTCACCAAGGAGCCGCTCCAGATCAAGGGCGGCAAGATTGCCGTCCCCGAGAGACCTGGTCTGGGTATCGAAATCGACAGGGCCGCCATCGACGCCGCGCATGACCTCTACAAGCAGCATGGACTTGGCGCCCGGGATGACGCTATTGCCATGCAGGACCTGATCCCCGGCTGGACCTTCGACGACAAGCGTCCCTGCCTCGTTCGCTAAGAAACCCAGGCATGATCCCGGAAAAGTGGGTACCGGTTTTCCGAGAGGGATCATGCCGCTAAATGACTTGGAGGAATACATGACTGCGATCCTGAAGAACTTCATCGGCGGCGAATGGGTCGATGGCTCCGGCGTCACCAGGAATATCAACCCCTCCAACACCAATGACCTCGTCGGCGAATATGCCAAGGCCGACAAGGCGCAGACCGAAAAGGCGATCGCCGCCGCCAAGGCCGCCTTTCCCGCCTGGGCGCGTTCGACCCCGCAGGAGCGCTATGACGCGCTGAACAAGATCTCTCTGGAAATCCTGGCCCGCAAGGAAGAGCTCGGCCGCCTGCTCGCGCGCGAGGAAGGCAAGACGCTGCCGGAAGGCATCGGCGAAGTCGCCCGCGCCGGCCAGATTTTTGCGTTCTTCGCCGGCGAAGCGCTGCGCCTGATCGGCGAGAAGGGCGCCTCCGTGCGTCCCGGCCTCGACGTCGAGCTCACCCGCGAGCCGATGGGCGTCGTCGGCATGATCACGCCCTGGAATTTCCCGATAGCGATCCCCGCCTGGAAGATCGCGCCCGCGCTCTGCTACGGCAACACGGTGGTGTTCAAGCCGGCCGAGCTGGTGCCGGGCTCGGCGCACGCGCTGTCCGAGATCATCACCCGCTCCGGCATTCCCGCGGGCGTGTTCAACCTTGTCGTCGGCTCCGGCTCCGTGGTCGGCCAGACCCTGCTCGAACACCCGGACGTCGCCGCGATTTCCTTCACCGGTTCGGTTCAGACCGGCCGCAAGATCGCGCAGGCCTGCGTGCTGTCGAATCCAATGAAGAAGTTCCAGCTCGAGATGGGCGGCAAGAACCCGCTGGTCGTGCTCGACGATGCCGACCTCAAGACTGCCGTCGAGGTCGCCGTCAACGGCGCCTATTTCTCGACCGGCCAGCGCTGCACCGCTTCCTCCCGTCTGATCGTCACCGAAGGCATCCACGACCGCTTCGTCGCCGCGATGGCCGAGCGCCTGAAGGGCCTGTCGGTGGACGACGCGCTCAAGGCCGGCGTGCATATCGGCCCCGTCGTCGACCAGAGCCAACTCGATCAGGACCTGCGCTACATCAAGATCGGCCAGGACGAGGGCGCCAAGCTTGCGTGGGGCGGCGAGCTGCTCAAGCGCGAGACGCCCGGCCACTACCTCCAGCCGGCGCTGTTCACTGAAGCCAACAACAATATGCGCATCGCGCGCGAGGAAATCTTCGGACCCGTCGCCGCCGTGATCCGCGCCAAGAACTACGAAGAGGCGCTGGCGATCTCCAACGACACCGAGTTCGGCCTCGCTTCGGGCATCTGCACCACCAGCCTGAAATACGCCTCGCACTACAAGCGCAACAGCGAGTCCGGGATGGTGATGGTCAATCTGCCGACCGCCGGCGTCGACTATCACGTGCCGTTCGGCGGGCGGAAGGGCTCGAGCTACGGCGCCCGCGAGCAGGGCTCGTACGCGCGCGAGTTCTACACCACGGTGAAGACGGCTTATACCTTCCCTGGCTGATAGGCCGGGATTGCGTCGCAAGCGTAGGTGCCCACCTCTCCCTGCGGGGAGAGGTGAGCGAAAGCACGGCTTCTCCCGTTCTTTAGGAAAGCGTATGGACCAGTCAGTCGCAGCGAAAGAGCAACCCCGCTACATCAAGCTCAACGAGCGCGACAATGTTGCGATCGTCGTCAATGATTTTGGGCTTCCCGCCGGCTCCCGCTTTGCCTGCGGGCTGACGCTGCGCGCTTTCGTGCCGCAGGGGCACAAGACCGCGCTGGTCGACATCGCACTGGACGCACCGATCATCCGCTACGGCGAGGTGATCGGCTACGCCCTGTCGCCGATCCTGGCCGGCGAATGGGTGGATGAGGCCCGCATTCGCATGCCGGAAGCCCCTGCCCTCGACAAGCTCGAAATTTCGACCGCCGTGCCCGCGCCGTTGCCGCCGCTCGAAGGTTTCACCTTTGAGGGCTTTCGCAATCCCGACGGCTCGGTCGGCACCAAGAACATCCTCGGCATCTCCTCCTCCGTGCAATGCGTCAAGGGCACGATGGAATACGCGGTGAAACGCATCCGCGCCGAGCTGTTGCCGAAGTACCCGAACGTCGACGACGTCGTCCCCCTCACCCACGCCTATGGCTGTGGCGTCGCCATCACCGCGCCCGACGCGGTGGTGCCGATCCGCACGCTGCAGAACATCGCGCTCAATCCGAATTTCGGCGGCGAGATTCTGGTCGTCGGGCTTGGCTGCGAGAAGCTCGCGCCGGAGCGGCTGGTGCCGGAAGGCGTCAGCGATGCGATCGTGCGCATGCAGGACGAGGCCTTCGACGGCTTTGGCGCGATCGTCGATGCGATCATGACCCAGGCCGAGGCACGGCTGAAGGTGCTCAACACCCGCAAGCGCGAGACCTGCCCGGCCTCCGACCTCGTGATCGGCCTGCAATGCGGCGGCAGCGACGCGTTCTCCGGCGTCACCGCCAATCCCGCCGTCGGCTTCGCCGCGGACCTGTTGGTGCGTGCCGGTGCCACCGTGATGTTCTCGGAAGTCACCGAAGTGCGCGACGCCATCCAGCTGCTCACGCGACGCGCCATCAACGAGGACGTCGGCCGCGCGCTGGTGCGCGAGATGGCCTGGTACGATTCTTATCTTGCCCGCGGCGGCGCCGATCGCAGCGCCAACACCACGCCTGGCAACAAGAAGGGCGGCCTTGCCAATATCGTCGAGAAGTCGCTGGGCTCGATCGTCAAGTCCGGGTCGTCCGCCATCACCGGCGTGCTTTCGCCCGGCGAGAAGGCGACTCAGAAAGGCATGCTATTCGCGGCTACCCCCGCCTCCGACTTCATCTGCGGCACGCTCCAGCTCGCCTCCGGCATGACGCTGCAGGTGTTCACCACCGGCCGCGGCACGCCCTACGGCCTTGCGGCCGCCCCCGTCATCAAGGTCGCAACCCGCAGCGAACTCGCGCGGCGCTGGAAGGACCTGATCGACTTCGATGCCGGCCGCATCGCCACCGGCGAGAAAACCATCGAGGAAACCGGCTGGGACCTGTTCCGCCTGATCCTCGATGTCGCCAGCGGCCGGACAAAACCGTGGTCGGATCGTTGGGGCATCCACAACGATCTCACGCTGTTCAATCCGGCGCCGGTGACCTGAAGAAAGCGATCCACGAAACGATCTTGAAACTGAACCCTGAAGCGTTTCGTCTTCCTTTTACCGCCGCTACACATCGAAGACTTACCGCGTTCACGTCATGCTGCCCGGCATGAAGCAGCGCACGCGCGGATGGCCGTCGATATAGTGCTTCCACACCATGGTGCGGCCGATCTTGTTCGGCACGGTGATCACCGCGCCGTCGGGCACCACGACCCATTCGTTGTCGATGCGCACGCGGTAGTGGCCGCGATCGGACTCCCAATCGACGTCGGCGATGACGTAGCCGTCAGCGTCGGTGCAGCATTGTCCGAACTCGCTGTGCAGGCTTTCGAACCACGGTTTTAGCGGCGAGTTGGCGTAGCGCCCGTCGTCGCGCGCCAGCGCCGATGCGGCCAGCAGCGTCATCAGACCCAGCAGCGGGGCCGCACGCGATATTGCAGATCTCATGTCGTCTCCGCGGATCGAAATCATCGCCGCGAGGGACAACGCCCGCCGTCCGCCGTCCGCGGCTCGGCGAAAGGCGTGAAGGACAGCGACTCACCCCCAACAGCTTTGCGGAGGCTATGCAATTCCAGCGCCAGCACGCATTCCGGGGAACTACTGGCGGAGGGCGGAAGGATCGACGCCTTGCGGCGGATACGCACCATCATCGGGCTCGCCGAAGGCGAGACCCGGTGGCGGGCCGACGACGCCAGTGAATGGGAAAGCAGCTGGGATGATACCCAGCGTGAAGCGCCCTTACTGCTTGGGCGCCGGCGCCATCATCGCGCCGCCCTTCTTCGCCGCAGGGGCCGCCGGCTTCGCGGCGGCGGCCTGCGCAGGGAGATATTTTGCCACGATGGCAGGATCGATCTGCGCGATGTTGGCATCCGGCAGCCGCGTCCAGGTCTCGTCCTTGCCGAGCAGCGCGATGCCAAGATAGCCGCGCAGCGTCAGGGTCTGGCCGTCTGGACTGATCTTCATGTTGGCCTTCCAAATCTGGCCGTCGCGCGGATTGAGCACGTTGCCGCCTTCGTACTTCAAGCCTTCGCGCTTCATGTTGCGGACGAAGGAGATGCCGAGCACCGGCGCGTTCTTGCGGTCGTCCGTGCACTTGGAGCAGACCTCGTTCGGATCGTCGCCGGGCCGCGGGAAGGTCTTCGCGATCACGCCTTCGAAGACGCCGTTGCGGTCAATGAAGAGAAACCATCCGACCGTCTTGCCGTCTTCGATCTTCTGCCAGAGCCCCGCCGCCGTAGGCTCGGCGGTCTGTGCCGCAGACGGTGTCACCGCAAGAAGCGACAACGCGAGCGCGAGGAAGGGGAGCAGCCGAGAGCTGGAAAGAAGATTCTGCATTAGATCACCTTGCTATGCCAATCACTTGCTAGCCAGGACTGGATGGCCACAGACTACGGCGATTTCGCGAACGGCTCCAGCACCAGAAATATGGGGCATGGCCTTCCGGCCCCAACCGCTCAGTTGACCCCGAGCTTCTTTTGCAGACTGGAGGACGAGGTCGTGTACTGGAACACCAGCCGCTTCTCCGGATAGACGTAGCGATGGGCTTTTTGCGACATCAGCGCGCCCTCATGGAAGCCGCACAGGATCAGCTTGATCTTGCCGGGATAGGTGTTGATGTCGCCGATTGCGAAGATGCCTGATACGTTGGTCTCGAACGCCGATGTCTCGACCGGCACCAGATTGTTCTCCAGCGCAATGCCCCAGTTCGCGACCGGGCCGAGCTTCATGGTCAGGCCGAAGAAGGGCAGCATGGTGTCGCAGGCAATTTCAGTCATGGTGTTGTCGTTGCCCTTGATGGTGGCACCGGAGAGCTTGCCATCAATGCCGGAGAGCGCCGTGACCTGGCCGAGCCGCAGATCCATCTTGCCCCCTGCGACCAGCGCGCGCATCTGCTCGACGCTGTGGGGCGCGGCGCGAAACTCATCGCGCCGGTGCAGCAGCGTGATGCGCTTGGCAAGTGGATGCAGATTGAGTGTCCAGTCCAGCGCGGAATCGCCGCCGCCGACGATCAGCACGCTCTTGTCACGAAACGTCTCCATCTTGCGCACGGCGTAGTGCACTGAAGTGCCTTCATAGGCCTCGATCCCCGGGACCGGCGGGCGCTTGGGCTGGAACGAGCCGCCGCCGGCCGCGATCACCACCACCTTGCATTCGAACACCTTGCCGGCATCGGTGGTGCAGCGGAATGCAGGATCGCCGATCTTCTCCACGGTCTCGACCATCTCGCCGAGATGGAAGGTCGGATGGAACGGCTTGATCTGCTGCATCAGCGCCTCGGTCAGCCCCTGGCCCGAGACCTGGGGAATGCCGGGAATGTCGTAAATCGGCTTTTCCGGATAGAGCTCGGCGCATTGGCCGCCGACCTTGTCCAGAATGTCGACGAAATGCGCCTTCATGTCGAGAAGGCCAAGCTCGAAGGCGGCGAACAGACCGCACGGGCCGGCGCCAATAATCAGCACATCGGTTTTGATCACGTCGCTCATGTCGTCTCTTTTATCGGTCGTTATCGGTTGGACGGCGCCCCTTGGGCCGAGGGTGACCCTGCCTGTCTAGCCAACGGGGATGGATCAGGGAAGGCATAAAAGCGGCAGCGCCCCGCAGCCGCACCCTCTTGCCGGGTCAAACTAACTGGGCTGTAACGAGCAAGGATATGACGGAGATCAATCGGTGAACGCACCAAGCCACCTCGATACGACGCCCCGCCTGGAAGACTACCCATATCGCCTCAGCGACAACGTGCGCTTCGGCGATCTCGATCCCAACCAGCACGTCAACAACGCCGTCTACGCCACCTATTTCGAGACCGGCCGTGTCACGCTGATGAAGCTCCCGGAATATGGGCTGACGCCGCCGGGGCTTGCCTGGATCATGGTGCGGCTCGACATCCATTTCCGCGCCGAGCTGCACTGGCCGAACACGATCGAGCTGGGCCTTGGCGTGGTGAAGCTCGGACGAACGTCGGTGACCTTCGAGCAAGTCGTATTCTCGCAAGGAAAGTGCATCGCGTCGGCGAATTCGGTCGGCGTGATGATCGACGAAGCGTCGCGGCGGCCGACGCCGCTCACAGCGGAAGTGATCGCAAAGCTGAGACCCTGGCACAAGCGCGGCATCGAGGTCGCGCCGCCGAGGACATAGTTACCTAATCGAGTGGATCAGGCCTGGCGTTCCGGCGTCGCGACGACGAGCCCGTCGAGCTCATCGGAGACCTTGATCTGGCAGGACAGGCGCGAGTTCGGGCGCACGTCGAAGCCGAAGTCGAGCATGTCCTCTTCCATCGGCGTCGGGTTGCCGACCTTCTCGCGCCAGGCTTCGTCGACATAGACATGGCAGGTCGCGCAGGCACAAGCGCCGCCGCATTCGGCCTCGATGCCGGGAATGCTGTTGCGGATGGCGGCTTCCATCACGGTTGCGCCGTTCTCGATTTCCACCGTGCGGGTTTCGCCCTTGTGGTCGACAAAGTGAATCTTGGCCATGTGTGCTCGTGCTGCCGCGGTGCTTGGAATGAAGGAGGGGTCCCGGCCTGTCCTATAACGGGTCGGTCAGCCCGGCGCCATAGCGTTTTCGGCGCGAGGTGAATCCCGCTTCGCGGGAAGAACACGCGTCAAAACAAAAGAGTAGAACCCGGTTCTGACAGTCCGCGCCTTAAGGCTTCAGCATCGCCTCGATGGCGGCGCGAGCCTCGGTTACCGCCTCTTTCAAGACGGCAAGGGCGTGGGGCCGACCATGACCGGTCCGGATCGCGGTCTCCAGGCTGCCTGCGGCATCGGCCACGGCAAAGGCGCCGATCCCGCGTGCCGAGCCCTTGAGCTTGTGGGCCAGTGCACCGGCCTCGGCCGGCAGCGCCGTCATCGCCGCAACCAGGCGGACTGCCTGCTCGGCAAACATCGCCAGCACTTCCCGTTCCAGCTCGGCATCGCCGAGCGTCATGCGGGCGAGGTGATCGAGGTCGAGCGGACTGTCGATGGGTGCAAGCGGGGGCGAGGGCATCCAGTCCATCCGTTGCAGTTCAGGCGTCATGACCAGGGCCCCGGCAGCGCGCGATCGTCCCGCCGGTCCGGCGGTCAGGTTCCTCCTACCCAAGCATGAAAATGGTTAACGAAATGTTTGGGCCGTTTTACGCAATTCCGCCGATTTGTTGACGAAAAGTTGCCGCAATCGGCCGAGTTCGGTGGAGAATTGCATTTAGTGCTAAGGCGTTACGGCGCGATCCTGTTAACGATGATTAACATTGTCTTAATCGCAGCCATTTCATTCGCGACGCTCTGCCAATAGGATGTTGCAGAAATTGGCGGACAAGCCGTCCGGGTGGGGACGGCTCGGAGATCCGCGCAAGCGGCATGATCCGGTCTGTGGGCTTGCGTATCGCGCAGGGCTCGCGGGGGGACGCGTACAAGTAACGAGGGCTCGGACTGAACATGGCGAACACTCCGAAAAAGGCCAAAGACCCCACAGAAGTTGCGCTTTCTGCGATCCAGGAAGCCCTGAACATCAGTGACACCGCTGCGGATACCAGCCGCAACGCGGCGATGCGCAACGAGACGGTGCCTCCGGTGGGGCCGCCCGCGCCTCCGGTCTTCGACGAGCCGAGCTTCGAGCCGCGCCCCGCCGCCAACGAACGAGCAACCGCGTTCGACCCGATCGAGGAGCCGCGTACCTCGCGCCGCGCAGCCAATGACGACCGTGAGACCATCGGCCAGTTGCTCCAGGCGCTTCAGAGGGGCCGCCCTGCCCGCAGCGTCTACACCTTCGCCACCATCTTCGCCGGCGTCTGGCTCGCCGCCTGCGCCGCGCTGACATTCGGCTTCCTGCCCTCGATCCAGGCCGCCATGGGCCAGAGCGGTGGCGTGCTCGTCATTGCCGGCCTGATCGCGATGTTCTTCGCGCCGATCATGCTGTTCTACTTCCTGGCGAGCCTCGTTTGGCGCGGCCAGGAAATGCGCATGATCGCGCAGGCGATGGCGCAGGTCGCGATCCGCTTCTCCGAGCCGGAAGGCTCGGCCTCCGATTCCATGGTCACCGTCGGCCAGGCCATCCGCCGTGAGGTCGCAGCGATGGGCGACGGCATCGAGCGCGCCATTGCGCGCGCCGGCGAGCTTGAGACGCTGGTCGCCAACGAGGTCGCGGCGCTCGAGCGGGCCTATTCCGACAACGAGGTGCGCATCCGCGCCCTGCTCCAGGACATCGCGCATCAGCGCGACAACCTGGTCGGCCAGGCCGAGCAGGTCCGCAGCGCCATCTCCGGGGTGCAGATCGACCTGCGCCACGACATCGCACTGATCTCGGACGCGATCGCCTCGCGCGTCGACGAGGTCGCCAAGTCCATCACCGGCGCGCTGGAAGAGCGCGGCGCCCACATCACCCAGGCGCTGAGCAATGCCGGCGACAACATGATCCTGGCGCTCGGTGAGCGCGGCGGCGACCTGCTCGATCGCCTCGAGGAGGCCAGCAACGAGACCACGCGCGCCGTGCTCGACGCCAGCGAGCGGCTGACCACCAGCCTCAACTTCAAGACCGGCCACGTCCACGACGAATTCGTCGATCTCGCCGACCGCGTCCACGAGATGCTGAACGAGCGCATCGACCGTATCACCGGCGAGTTCGAGCAGCGCTCCGCCGCGATCGTCGACGGCATCTCCGCGCGCACCGAGCAGGTGCATGATTCCCTGAAGAATTCGTCGGACTCGCTGCTGCTCGAGCTCGAGCTGCGTTCCAACGACATCTCTGCCAAGATCGACGACGCCGGCAACCGGCTCGCCGGCCAGATCATGACGAGCGGCGACAAGGCGAGCGAGGCGCTGGACGCCACCGTCAACAGCCTGGTCGCCAAGGTCGTCAGCCAGACCGAGACTGCGCACGACTCGCTGTCGCTCCAGATGAGCGCCTTCGACGAGCTCGTCAGGAACCAGGGCACCGAGCTGGTCGAGAAGTTCGCCCGCGACTCCGGCACGCTCGGCGCGCTGATCACGCGCCACATCTCCGAGTTCGACCGCACCGTGAAGACCTTCGGCGGAGAGATCGTCGAGCGCATGGGCCAGCGCACGCAGGACATCGCCGAGACGTTGAAGACCTATGTCGACAATTTCGACACCCGCTTCACGTCTAACGGCGGCCAGATCACGGCCGTGCTTGACCAGCGGCTGGTGCAATTCGAGACCACGGTCGGGGAACGCGTCAGCAACCTCGACGCCTCGCTCGACGGCAAGATCGCCAGCCTCGACGGCACGATCGAAGGCCACATCAGGACCTTCGACCAGCAGCTCGTCGGCCGCGTCGCCGCGCTCGAACAGTCGTTCGACACCCGCGCCAGGTCCATGACCGAAACCATCGACGGACGCATCAATACGCTGGCAACGTCGCTGAGCGAGGGCGCCGCGCAGGCGATCCAGTCAATAGATACCCGCCTCACCTACCTCACGACGTCGCTGACCGGCGGCGCATCGGAGGCCATCGAAACCATTGACGCGCGCCTTAACCACCTCACCACCTCTCTGACCGACGGCGCATCGCAGACCATCCAGTTGATCGACACGAGGCTAACGCATCTCACGACGACGCTGACGGGCGGCGCGTCGCAGGCGCTCGAATCCATCGACTCCCGCCTCACTTACCTGACCTCCGCGGTGACGAACGGCGCCTCGCAGGCCGTGCAGTCGATCGACACGCGCCTCACGCTGCTGACCTCGACCCTCACGGACGGCACCGCGCAGGCGATCGAGGCCGTCGACCGCCGCATCACCGGCGTCACCGAGGTCATCGACGGCCGCACCGCGCATCTGTCCGACACGGTCACGGCGCGCTTCCAGGAGATCCACCACGCCATCGAGACCAAGGTCGGCTCGGTCGCGAGCGACATCGACGTGCGCGTGGCGCAGTTCGAGGACCTGCTCGGCTCGCGCGTCGAGGCGGTCGCCGGCCGCATCGAGAGCAGCGGACGCCAGGCCAGCGAGGACATGATGTCCCGCGCCGAGATGATCTCGACCGCGATCCGCTCGCACGTCGAGGACGCCGAACGCTCGCTCACCAACCTCGTCGTCAACACCAGCGAGACCATCCAGACCGGCGCGCGCACCGCTCAGCAGTCGCTGCTGACGGTCTCCTCCGACGTCAACGCCCAGCTCAAGATGACCTCGTCCGAGGTCGAGCGCGCGCTGACCGCCGTCGGCACCGGTGCTGCGAACTCGATCCTGACCAGCGCCCGCGAGGCGCAGTCGACCCTGGTCGCCGCATCGGGCGATGCCTCCAACCAGATCAAGGGGCTCGCGGCCGACGTCGAACGCACGTTGTCCGCAGCGGGCTCGGCGACCGCGGCCTCGATCCTGGCCGGCGCCCGCGAGGTGCAGACCACGCTCGTCACCGCCTCTTCGGATGCGGCCAACCATGTCAAGACGCTCACCGCCGACGTGCAGCGTTCGCTGTCGCTGGCCGGCACCACCACAGCGGAGTCGATCGTCGCCGGCGCCCGCGATGCGCAGGGCGCGCTGATCGCGGCTTCGACCGAGACCGCCAACCAGATCAAGGCGCTGTCTTCCGATGTGCAGCGCTCGCTCTCGATGGCGGGCACCTCGACCGCCGAGACCATCATGAGCGGCGCCCGCGAGGCCCAGAGCACGCTGGTCACGGCGTCCTCGGATGCGGCGAGCCAGGTCAAGTCGCTCGCGGCCGAAGTGCATCGTTCGCTCTCGCAGGTCGGCCAGTCGACCGCCGAGACGATCACCACCAGCGCCCGCGACGCCCAGAGCACCCTGCTCACGGTCTCGGCCGAGCAGACCAGCCAGGTGCGTTCGCTCGCGGCCGAGATGCAGCGCGCGCTGGCAACCGCCGGCGGCGCCACCATCGAAGCGCTCACCAGCGGTATCCGCGAGGCCCAGGGCACGCTGATCTCCGCCTCGACCGACGCGGCGAGCCAGATCAAGTCGCTGACCACGGATATCGAGCGCACGCTGACCGCGGTCGGCGCCGACACCGCCTCGACGATCCTCAACAGCGCGCGTGAGGCGCAGACCTCGCTGACCTCGACCTCGGCGGATGCCGCGAGCCAGATCCGCACGATCTCGACCGAGATCGAGCGTACACTGAGCGCAGCCGCCGCGAACGCGACCAACGACATCCAGACCAGCGCGCTCAGCGCCCAGAACGCGCTGATATCCGCCTCTAACGAGGCCAGCTCGCGGGTCAAGTCGAGTTCGGCCGACGTCGAGCGCTCGGTGCTCGCCGCCAGCAGCAGCTTCGGCCAGGCCATGACCGGTAAGACCGACGAGATCGTCACCTATGTGCAGCAGCAGGCCGACCGTCTGTCGAACATGATCGACGCCAAGCGCGGCGCCCTGGTCGACGCGATCGGCTCCCAGACCAACCAGCTCACGCTCGACATTGACCGCGTCACCTCCGACGCGCTGAAGTCGATCGAGACGCGCGGCCAGGCATTCTCGCAGACTATGATGGGCAACGGCTCGGAAGTCGCCCGCGCCATCAATACGGCGAGCGAGATCGCCACCGGCGCGGTCGGCAAGTCGCTCAAGGACCTCGAGCAGGCCTCGCGCTCGGCGATCGACCAGTCGCGCCAGGTCTCGATCGCGGCCGTGACCGAGATGCAGGAGACCAGCAAGATCCTACGCACCGACACGGTGGCGCTGTTCGAGCGGCTGCGCGAAGGCAACATCCTGCTTCAGGAGGTGCTGACCGGTGCGCACGACAACCTCAACTCGCTCGAGCGGGCGCTGGTGACGCGCGTCGCCGACTTCGTCTCGGCGATGAACGACGTCACCTCGCGCAACGGCGCCGCGACGCAGAACCTGGAAGACCAGCTCAACGTCTTCAACAGCAAGACCACGAAGGCGCTCCAGGACCTCGGCGAGCTGTCGACCCAATTCGACAAGCATGGCAAGGCGCTTGTCGAGGCCGCGCAGGTCGTCGAGCAGAGTAACAAGAACACCACCGCCTCGCTCGCCGAGCGCAAGCAGGCGCTGGAATCGCTCGTCACCACAATCGACCTGCGTACGGCCGATCTCGACCAGCGCCTGTCGCGCTTCACCGGCCTGCTCGATGAATCGCTGGCCGCAGCCGAAGAGCGTGCCCGCGACATCGCCCGCGTCGTCGCCGAGACCGCCGGCGCAGGCTCTGCCGCAATCACCCGCCAGTTCGAGGCGGTGCGCGCGGCGTCCGAAGAGGAGCACCGCCAGACCATCGAAGCCATGCACGACATCTACCGCCAGACCACCGACGAGGCGGATGCGATGTTCAAGCAGTCGACCGAGCGCTTCAGCAATCTGGTCGCAAGCATGAAGCAGATGGCGCTCGAGATGCACAACGAGCTCGAATCCACCCGTAACGAGCTGCGCCGCGGCGTGCTCGAGATGCCGCAGGAGGCTGCCGAAAGCACCGCGCAAATGCGCAAGGTGATCGTCGACCAGATCGAGGCGCTCGCCGAGCTCAACCGCATCGTAGCCCAGCATGGCCGCGGCCTCGACGTCACCACGACGAGCCGCGGCAGCGTGCAGCGCCAGGAAGAGCCGGCGGTGCTGGCCGCAGTCGCAGGCCGCGCCACCGAGACCCGCATGCGCGACACCGGCAGCGCCTCGACGCTGCCGCCGCCGGATCTCGGCATGCCGGCTGCGCGCCGCACCGAAGCGCCGTCGGTCGCGCCTGCCGGCAACGACCAGGGCCGCGACGGCTGGCTGTCGGACCTGCTCAACCGCGCCGACACGGGTCCTGCCGCCTCGGCCGGCCGTGAGGCTCCCCGCGGCCGCGCGGCACCCGCTCCGCAGCCGCAGGCGCTGCAAGGTGGTGGCAATCCGCTGGAATCGTTGTCGCTCGACATCGGCCGGCTGATGGACCGCAACCTCGCCGCCGAGATGTGGGACCGCTACCAGCGCGGCGAGAACAAGGCCTTCACCAAGCGCCTCTACACGCCCGCCGGCCAGAAGGCCTTCGACGAGGTCGCCCGCAAGTATCGCGCCGACCGCAACTTCAAGGGCACGGTCGACCGCTACATCGCGGAGTTCGAGCGCCTGCTCGACGAAGTCGCCCGCGACGGCCGCGGCCCGCAGGAGCTGCGCAGCCACCTGACCTCGGAGACGGGGCTGGTCTACACGCTGCTGGCCCACGCGGCGGGACGGCTCGGGTGAGCGGCTCGTAGCGTTACCGATTAGCGGATGAAAACGGAGGCCTCACGGCCTCCGTTTTGGTTTTGGGCGGCATCCTCGCTGTCGTGCCCCGGACGCAGCGTAGCGCCCCTTCGGCGGTGCGCTGCAGAGCCGGGGCCAATGTCGCACATCACACCGTGTTGCCTTCTGGGTCCTGGCTCTGCGCAGCAACGCTAAGGGCGTTGCAGCGCGTCCGGGACACGAGACCTGGCGCTCACAATACGATGGTGAGCGACACGCGAACACCTCGCCAACTATCGTCTGCGCTCGCTCGCCGCCGGCTTTGGCGGCTCGGGCGGCGGGGCGGGTTGCGATGAGTTGCTGGCGCCGAACAGGACGCGGGTCGGGTTGCGGTCGAAATTGTTCACGGCGCGACTGATGTCGCCGAGAGTGCGGCGGCCATCGCTCATCAGCGCGCCGGAGCGCTTATCGAAATCCTCGGCCAGTTCGCGGATCGACTTCACCGCCTGGAACAGCTCGCCGCCGTCCTTGCCGCCGGCCAGCGTGTTGAGGCCGAGCATGAGATTGTCGGCCTTGAGCATCACGCCGTCGACCTTGGCCATCACGCCATCGATCTTCTCGGAGTTGCGAGCGAGCGAGTTGGTGAAGGTCTCCAAATTCTTCAGCGAGTTCTTCACCGATTCCTGATTGTCGGCGACGATCTTGTTGATGTTCTGGAGCGTGCCGCGGATCGCCTCGGTGACGTCCTGGAGCTTGTTGGGATCCGCCGTCAGCGTCGGGATGCCGTCCTGGTCGAGCGGCGGCGGGGCCGCGGCCTCGTCGCCGCCCTTGAGCGAGATTGCGGCGACGCCGGTGAGGCCCTGGAATTCGAGCCCGACCAGGGTGTCCTTGCGGATCGGGGCGTTGTTCTCGATCATGGCGAGTGCGACGACCCGCCGCGGGTTGTCCAGCTTCACCGAGACCACCTCACCCACCCGAATTCCGTTGAAATTGACGCTGCCGCCGTTGCGCAACCCCGCCGCGGGGCCCTCGAACACGACGCGCAGGGGGCTGCGCTGCTTGGTGGTGTGCAGCGACTGAAACCACAGCACGAAGCCGAACGCAGCGGCGATCACCGCCAGCGTGAACGACCCGATCAGCACGTAATTTGCGCGCGTTTCCATCAGCTACTCCGGCACCTCAGCCCATCACCGCGCGGGCGCGCTTGCCATGGAAATATTGTCTCAGCCAGGGATGCTGCGAGGCCTGCATGTCGGCGATCGACCCTGCTGCAATGATCTTACCGTTCCCTAAAACGGCGATGCGGTCACATGCTGTGTAAAGGCTATCGAGGTCGTGCGTTACCATGAAAACTGTCAGCCCCAAAGTGCGCTGGAGCGTCCTGACCAGCTCGTCGAAATCGCCGGCGCCGATCGGATCGAGGCCCGAGGTCGGCTCGTCCAGGAAGACGAGATCCGGATCCAGGGACAGCGCACGGGCGAGCGCCACGCGCTTGATCATGCCGCCGGAGAGCTCGGACGGGAAGCGCTCGGCAACTTCCGGCTTGAGACCGACCATGGTCAGCTTGGCCATGGTGATCTCGTCCATCAGCCGCTGCGACACGCGCAAATATTCGCGCATCGGAAACTGGATGTTCTGCCGCACCGTGAGCGAGGAGAACAGCGCGCCCTGCTGAAACAGCACGCCCCACCGCCGCTCGACATTTCGCCGCTGCGACGTGCTGGAGGAATCGAGGTCGACGCCGAACACCTCGATCGAGCCTGCGACCTTCGGCACGAGGCCGATGATGGTGCGCGTCAGCACCGATTTGCCGGCGCCCGAGGGACCGACGAAGCCCAGGATCTCGCCGCGCTTGACGTCGAGGTTGAGGCCGTCGAGCACGCGCGTTGCGCCGAACTGCACGGTGACGTCGCGGACGCGGATAATGGGATTTTGAATTTCGCCTGCCATCGTCACATCCCGATCGAGGCGAAGAAGATGGCGAAGATGCCGTCCATGACGATGACGAAGAAGATGCCCTTCACCACCGACGCGGTCGTGTGCTGTCCAAGCGATTCCGCGCTGCCCTGCACCGCGAGCCCTTCGACGCAGGCGACGATGCCGATCACCGCAGCCATCACGGGTGCCTTGACGATACCGACGATGAAATGATCGATCGAAATGGCGTCGCGCAGCCGCAACAAGAAGGCCTCCGGCTGGACACCGCCATAAAGCCAGGCGACGAGCCCGCCGCCATAGAGCGCGGCCATCGCGCCGAGGAAAGCGAGGATCGGCAGCGCAATCACGAGTGCCATCATGCGCGGCAGCACCAGCACTTCGATCGGGTCGAACCCCATGGTGCGCAGCGCGTCGATCTCCTCGCGCATCTTCATCGAGCCGAGTTCGGCAGTGTAGGCGCTGCCCGAGCGGCCGGCGACCATGATCGCGACCAGCAGCACGCCGATTTCGCGCAACACCAGCACGCCGAGCATGTCGACGACGAAGATATCGGCGCCGAACCTTCGGAAATGGAAGATGCCTTGTTGGGCGATGATGCAGCCGATCAGGAAGGTGATCAGCACGATGATCGGCACCGCGCGCCAGCAGACCTGCTCCATATGGTGCACGGTCGAGGTCAGGCGGAACGAGCGCGGGTGGATCAGGACGCGAAAGCCCGCCGCGAGCACCGCGCCGAGCATGTCGACGAGGCCGGCCATCGTACCGGCCACGCCGGCGACCGCCCGGCCGATCTGCTCCAGCATGCCGATGATGGTGATCGTGCTGCCGTCGACCACGGGCGTCGCCCTGACCCGCCGCACCTCGTCCACCAGGCTCGAATAATTGGCGGAGAGCCCCGCGATCTGGGCCTCGACAGGTCCTTTCGTCAGGCTGCGGCGCAGCCGCTCGATCAGCCAGGCACCGAACGTGTCGAGCTTGGCGACTTCGGAGACGTCGATGAAAATGCTTTGGGGGCTGCCGGCGAGCTGCTCGGCATCGGCCACCATCCGCTCCAGGACCGGCGCGAAGCTCGCGGTCCAGGTCCCGGTGGCGCAGAGTGCAAGCGCATTGCCCTTGGCAACCCGTTCCAGCTTCGGATCGCCGCTCAAGATGTCCGCTCCCCTGCCGGGACGGAGGAAAACAGAAGGTTGCGCACGCGCCCTTACCTAGAGAAGGTATCCCCAACTGGCCACTATTAGTTGCTAGAGGTAACCAGCAGGTTCAGATTTCGCCAGGGTTCAAAATGACTTCCAGCAAACTTGTCTCCCTGGCGGCACGAATCGAGCGCTTTCCGATTGCCGGCAGCTTTACCATTAGCCGGGGGGCCAAGACCGAGGCCGTGACCGTCGTGGCGGAGGTCAGCCAGGACGGGCTGACCGGCCGCGGCGAGTGCGTGCCCTACCCCCGCTACGGCGAGACTCCGGAAGCGGCGCTCGGCGCCATTCAGGCCATGCAGCAGGCCGTGGCGGGCGGGCTGACGCGGCAGGCCCTCCAGGCGGCAATGCCGCCTGGAGCGGCTCGTAACGCGCTGGATTGCGCCCTGATTGACCTCGAGGCCAAGGCGGCCGGCCTGCGCGCCTGGAACCTGCTGGGCCGCCCGGAGCCCGGCGAGCGGACGACCGCCTACACCATCTCCCTCGGCACGCCCGAGAGCATGGCCGCGGCGACCGCCAAGGCCGCACACCGGCCGCTGCTCAAGATCAAGCTGGGCGGCGAAGACGATCCGGCGCGGATCGCGGCGGTGCGCAAGGCCGCACCCGAATCCGAGCTGATCGTCGACGCCAACGAGGCCTGGAACGACGCCAATCTGGAGCACAATCTTGCCGCCTGCGCCGACGTCGGCGTCACGCTCGTGGAGCAGCCGCTGCCCGCTGGCAAGGACGAGGCGCTGGCACGGATCAAGCGTCCGGTCGCGGTCTGCGCCGACGAGAGCGTGCACGACCGCTCGTCGCTCGAGCCCCTGCGCGCGCGCTACGACGCCGTGAACATCAAGCTCGATAAGACCGGCGGCCTCACCGAAGCGCTGGCCATGGCCGATGCTGCGCGGTCGCTCGGCTTCGAGATCATGATCGGCTGCATGGTCGCGACCTCGCTGTCGATGGCGCCTGCGATGCTGGTGACGCCGCAGGCGCGCTTCGTCGATCTCGACGGCCCGCTGCTGCTGGCGCGCGATCGCGATCACGGCCTGCGTTATGACGACAGCCTGGTTTACCCGCCGGACGCTTCGCTCTGGGGATGAGACTTGAGCCGGTGCCGCGCCGACCAGATCACCAGCGCACCGGCAGCGGCCATCGCGGCCATGACGTAATACAGGCCGTCGCCGATGCGGGCGTAGATCGCGCCTGACGCGATCGAGGTCGTTGCGCCCAATAGACCGTTGCACGCGGCGTAGTAGCCCTGTCCCCGCGCAATCTGGTGCGCCGGCACGCGCTGCACCAGGAGATTCATGGTGCCGATGATGGTCATGCCGAAGGTGAGACCGTGGCCGAGTTGCACGATCGCGAGCAGCGCCAGCGGCGGCTCGTTGGCGGTGACGATCCAGCGCACCACGGCGCTGAGCCCCCCGATTGCCATCATCGTGGACGGATGCAGCGAGACGCGCGGCGAAAGGGCGAACACGACGATCTCCGCGATCACACCCAGCGTCCACAGGGCCGCGATCGTCAACCCGCCGAGGCCCTGGAGCTGCCAATTGATGGCCGAGAAGGTGTAATAAGCGACGTGGCTGCCCTGGATCAGCGCCGCCGAGGCGATGATCGCCCAAAAGCCGCCATCGCGCAGCAAGGCCTTGCCGGCATGCGTCTCGGCGGTCCTGCGCCTGACCTCGTCGAGCGGCTGAAGCAGCAAGCTGGCGAGAACCGCAACGACGGCCCATGCCACGATGACCCAGATCAGATCACGTGGCGCGATGCTGTCGACGAGATAGCCGCAGGCGAGCGAGCCTGCGGCGAACGCCGCCGAGCCCCACAGCCGCAACGGCCCGTAATCGAGCCCGTAACGCGCGACACCGTGCAGCGCGTAGGCATCGGTCAGCGGCATCGTCGGCGTCCACATCATGCAGGTCAGCGCATAGATGAGGAACAGGGCCAGCGGCTGCTGCTGCAAGCCGACCGCGGTAAAGCCGATCGCCGTCGCCAGCACCGACACCATCATGGCGGCGCGAATAGCCTGCCGCTTTTCGGCAAAGGCGGTCACTTGCGGCAGCGTGGTGAAGCGCGTGATCGCCGGCAGCGCGTTGATGAGGCCGATCCAGGCCGCGTCGACGCCGATCGCCTTCAGCCATACCGGGAAGAACGGCAGATGCGTGCCCGAGACCGCGAAGACGGCCGAATAGAACAGGGCGAGGCTCACGGCGAAACGCCGCTTCTTGGCTTCCGCGATGGGGATTTGTGATTCGCCTGCCATCAAACCAATTGCGATTCGGTCGATATCGTGGTGATCGTTACAGTAACGCGCGGTGATTTGCGCGACGAGATTGTCATGGCCAACGAAGCATTCGCCCTTTCGCCCATGTCTGCCCGCGCGGCCGAGCCGAACGAGCAGGATTACGACGCGATCCGCGAAGCCTTCATGGAGACCGCGCGCGGCCGCTGGTTCCTCGGCGAATATGCCAAGCGCAACCGCAATGCCGACACCCGCATGGTGCTCGATGCGGTTGCGAAGATCGAAGAAACCCTTGCGGCACAGCGACAACCCGTCGTCGAGGACCGCCTGCCCGAGGCGCTGGTCGATATCCGCCGCGCCATCCGCGAGGCCGAGACGATTGCGATCGCGGCGTTCGATCCCGCCGCGATCGAGGCGAGCCTCGCGCCGATCCCGCGCGGGGTGCGTATCATCAAGGAGATCTCCTGGCGCTGGCGCGAGATCGGCGCCGACGGGCGAATCTGCGACCTCATTGATTCGCAGCTCGCCTCGATCGAGGCGGCCTGCGGACAGATTTCGACCATCGACCCCCGCGTCGAGCTCCAGGCTGCCTTCGATCTGCTGAGGGATCGGGTCGAGCAGCTCGACGGCGGCGCAACGCCGCAAGCGGCGCCTTACGAGCCGGCTCCGAGGCAGGAGGCGCCGTCGTCTGCTGACGTGCCGCCTGCCGAGGTCGCACCTGGCGCGATGGCCAGCGAAGCCCCCGTGGCTTCTACGGAGGCGCCGCAGGACATCGCAGCCACTCCTGAGGTCGAAGCAACTGGCGTCACTGAGACGTCTGCCGTTGCCGAGCGGGCCATGGACGCCGCAGTCGCGCCGGAGATCGTTGCCGAAAGCCAGATCGCTCCCGAAAACGCTGCGCTCGACCATGTCGTGCCTGATGATGCCAAGCTTGAAGGCGCCTCGTTCGAAGAGCCGGCCACTGAACCGGCCGCCTTGACGGAAGCAACCGAGGCGTTCTCGCTCGATGCCGCCGCGGAAGCCGAGGACGAAGCCATCCTCGAGGCCATCGCGCTGGAGATGGCGGCGCCCGATTCCGACTTCGACGAGATCATCGAGCCGGTGGAGAATGAAGCGGTCGCTCCGGAGCCGGCAGCTGCCGAGGTCGCAGCTCCCGTTGCGGCGGAGTTGCCGGAGCCGATCGCGCCAGAGCCGGTCGTCGCAGCGGTCGAGGAAGAGCCCGCGGACGCGCCGATCGCGATGGACTCGCTCGCGCGCCTCACCGACGCCATCGCGGAAGCTGCCGCCGAAGTGATGGAGCAGCAGGCCCCGGCCATGGCGGCCACGGCAACATTCGCGGCAGCGCCAACCGCGCCGCTGCCGATGCCCTCGCCCCTGTCCGCGTCCTTGCCGGAGCCCTCGCTCGGCGCCACCATCCTCGCCAGCGGCATCTTGCAGAAGCCCCGCGCGCCGGCGAACGACCCGCTCGCGCCCATCCGCCGCATGACCCAGGCCGAGAAGATCGCGTTCTTCTCGTAAACCTCAGCACCCCACTCCCGTGTCCCGGATTAGCAGCAACGCCCTTTGTGTTGATGCGCAGAGCCGGGACCCAGAAGCCACGTTCCCCGCTGCTACATGGGCGCCAACTTCGCGATTTTGTACGATGTCGTCTGCCGATTGCGCGCAAGCGTCGCCTCAGGCTGCCACGGCCGTACTTGGAACAAGCCGCAATCAACGCGTCCACATCCGCCGAAGCGTAGGTAGCTCCGCGACAAACCGTTTGGCTGTTGATGCGCTCTCGGCTTGCGAGGTCAGTGCACATCTTGGCGGAAGCGCAATGCTATCTCCTGGTGCGAGGAGATTGAGCTTGTGACTATCCAGATCGTGAGTGCGTTCGCGGCGTAGGACAGCAATTCGCAGACACATTCGATAAGTTGATCTGTTCCATGTCGAGCGAAACTGGGATTGCTCAATGCGCAAGAGTAAACGAAGCATGTGGAACTCTGGGATTCCGTCTGGCCGTAGGGTTTTACCCATGCGCATTTTGCAATTGCATTGCTGCTCGCGGTGCACTTGCATCGAAATCGTGGCGTTGCGCGGTTGAGCGTTGAGATTGTTGTTGAGAGCGAAGGCGTCTGGAAAATGAATTGGATATCAGTGCGCGTAGAGAAAGCAGACTTAAACAAATGTTGAGATCGCTGTTCGGCGCCGCTTCGAATGGAGGAAGCGGTGCAAGCGTTACCGCGGCTTCGCTGTGGTAATGGCTCCCGGCGGATTTGCTAACCGCCTTCTTGCAACACTTCCGCGATCAGACTTCGATCTGCTGGCGCCCGAGCTGGAGATGGTCGTCCTCGATCACAACGCGGTGCTCTCGCAAGCGGGCGAGCAGGTCGATTACGTCTTCTTTCCTCATGCCGGCGCCATCTCGCTGATGGTCGACATGGCGGATGGCCGGACGGTCGCAACCGCAGTGATCGGGCGTGACGGGGTCGTAGGCAGTCTTTCGGTGCTGGGGCCGTCGCCTTCGGCCATTACCGCCATGGTTCGGGTGGCGGGCACCGCCTCTCGGATTTCCGCGTCGCGATTTCACGCCGCTTTTGCCCGGAGCCCTGCGATCCGCCACGCAATCCAGAGCCACGTTAGAGCGATGCTCATACAGTTTCAGCTCGGCTCGGCCTGCCATGCGCTGCATCCGGTCGAAGCCCGCATGTCGCGTTGGCTGCTTCAGTTGCGCGACTGCGTCGACCAAGACGTCCTTCCGCTCACCCAGCAGGAGCTGTCGCAAATACTCGGTGTCCGACGAACGACGGTGACGCTCTTGATGCGCAATCTGCGCGCGTCCGCTGCGATCATCTCTGATCGAAGAGGCCAGATCGAAATCGACCGGTCCCGACTGGCGGCGGCCGCCTGCGAGTGCCACGACACCATGCGGCGCGAAATCGAGGAGGTGTTCTCGATGGGGATGGGCCGATCACGCGAAACGGCCCTTTCGCGAGATCGGCGAATCCTGACCAGCGAACCCGGCGGCGCAGGGTAAGCTGCTTTCAATCGGGTCGAGACACGCCGCAACCTTGCACGATTGCCCTCCTCGTCCTTCCGGGGAAGTCAGGAGGGCGCTGGTGAACTAAAAGCCAGTTGCCGGAGAGAGAAGGACGGTGCGTCGAACCTGATCACGTTCTCTCGGGTCGATCACTGTCCCCTGCAGATTTGCATTGCGCCTCGATTTTCGCAAGCTCGCGCAGCACCGCCGCCACCTCGCGCAGTTCGTTGCGCGCGGGGCCCGGCTTCAGTCGTCGTGCTTCGTCAAGAAATTCCCTGGCCTGCATCAAGAAGACGGAGCGTGCATTGGTTGTTTGCGCCCGCGCCATCGTGTCCCTCCAGATTACGATCCACGCGCTGTGGGGACGGTCAGGCCGTGTGCCACGGCTGCGGCGCTGCGCGAGCGCTCGGCTCATCCACCCAGCCTTCCTGTGCAAACCAGGCGTGATCGGCCTGACAGATCGGACAATGGGTGCGCCTGAAAAACACAATGCTGCGCAAAAAACTCTCGCGATCGGCCTTGATGCCGGTGGGGATAGCGCGGCCGCTTCGCGGGCATTTGATCATGACCATTCCCATGTGACCTCCCTTTGCACGTCAGCTTGCATTCCGAAACAAAGGCCGGCCCGTCAGATTGCGCCTCTTATTGGTGCGGCTACTTGGGGGGCATCGCGCACCTGGCCATTATCGGTCGAGCATGTGGGGGCATGTTCGTGGCGAGGCTTGTTCCGACGGGCCGGTTTCCCTCCTGAAGGACTCTTGGACGAGAGCTTTTTAGCTGGGCGGATGCAGGACCTTGGCGAAGTACTTCTTGATCGGCTCGCCGGTTTCTTTCGCAAGCTTCTCCCCAAGCCCCCACAATTCCTTGTTCTGGGCGGACGCGGTGTCGAAGGTCTTGCGCGCTTGCGCAACGGACAAGGTGAAAACATCCGGGACTGACTTGCTACCCAGGGCCTGCGCGAAGAAGTCGATCGCGGACACCGTATTGGCGTTCGACATTTCGATCAGCTTGGCCGCGTAGTCGGTTGCGCCCTTGGCATTGCTCGAATACGTCTCACACAGCGCTTCCGCCATCTCCGCCGACGCGACCTTGATTTTCTCGCAGCCTTGCTGTGCGCTGGCGACCCCCTGCTCGGCGAAACCGCCGATCGCGCTAGGCAACGGGATATTCGGGAACCCGAACAACGGAATTGCGTAACCATTCGTCCCGTTCAGTCCAACTTTCACTTCGCTTTCACTCACGGCACCATCCTCGTTCTCAAGCGGCATCATTTCCCGAGAGGTTGACTTGCCTCATGGGACTGGAGGCGAGGACATGTCCCCGCTTCCGTGTTCGATCAGATTCAAAGGAGCTCTTAACCCCGGCCCTGAGATGCCATCATGCGCGAAGCAAGCGGACGCTGTCGGTTCGATGTGCGACTCTCGGTGAAATTTTTCTCTCAGATGTCAAGACACGCAGTCGTCATATCTACAGGAATTGTGCTGTGCGGTGGGAGCCTCGTCAGGGGTGTGAGGCACTCCGCGCGAGCGCGCTCTGAATCGTTCCTGCGTCGGTGGCGGGGCGCCGCGCCATTTCGGAGTATGCTATCGCCGCCAAAACCGGCCAGCTCTCCGACCCAGTCCAGTTGAAGCACTGTCGCCGTAATGCAAATCGCCGTGGCGAAGGAACTAGCGGCGCGCCATTCTACCCTCGAGCACGCGTCTCGCTACGACGCGACCCAGCCTTGGCGCGAGCCGACCTTGTCGTTATGCGCAGGCCATCGGGGTGCGGCTCTGAGATTCGGGTCCAACTGCTCTCGCCGCCAAAGGCAAGCGGCCATCGACACGCAGCCGACTGTGACCAGTAGTCCATGCGCCGCGCGGAGGGGCTGCGCGCCAAGGAATTGCGGAATGTATAAAGGACATCCCGATGGCAACGGGGACGCCGCTTGCCTTTGGATAGCGACAGGAGCGCCAATGCGCCGTTGCGGTCCCACCTGCATCGGCCCGCGGTGCCCCGGCTCTGCAGCGCACCGCCGAAGGAGCGCTGCGCTGCGTCCGGGGCGCGAGAGCGCCGCGCGAGCAATTACCCGCAATTCCAGATCGGGCCAATCGGCGTTCGCGTCCAGCATGGCCCGAAACTGCCGCCATTGTAGCGGCCGCCGCCGAAGCCGGGGCGGCCGAAATAGTGCCACTCGCCATCCCAACGGTAATACTGAGGTACCGGGTCGATGTACCAGTGGCGCCGGTCTGCGCGCGACAGACGACGCATTGCGTCCTTCTGCTTGTAGAGCGGGATGCTGTTGCTGAGCGGCTGTCGATAGCCCGGCAGGAAGCCGTAGCCTTGCCAGACCGGCTTGGGCCGCTTTTGAATCGACGCAGCCGGCGCGACGGCAGGGAGCAGCGACAGGATGACAGCAACAGATAGACACACAAGGCGAGACATGAATCGACCATAGTCGGTCAGTTGCGCGGAGGCCATTCAAATTCGGGTGCAGAGTTCTGCGCGACGTTGCGCAGAATGATTCCTTAGCTGATCACGCCCTTGCGGATCAGGAAGCAGCCATAAGCTCGGCTGTCGCCCACCTGCACGACGCCGAAGCCCGCCGCCGCCGCGCGATAGAAATGCGTGCGTGAGAGTTTGCCGGGAGCAACGGGGCCGCCGGCCGCGCGTTCGATCTCCGCCAACACGGCGCGCTGCACGTCCGGGACTCGATCGGAATCGTCCACCGGCATCATCACGCGCACCGGATCGGGATCGAAATCGTCGAGCGGATAGAGCGTCATGATTGCGCGGACGGCCGTCTCCATGCGCATGCCAGGCAACTGGATCAGGCGCTGCGACGAGGTCGCCGCGGCAATGCGGGTTGCGGGATGGTTCGCGTCGACGACCACGAGATCGTCGCCGTGGCCCATCGAGGCGAGCAGCCGGAGCAGGTCGGGTGTCAGGATCGGATCGATCGATTTCAGCATGTGACGGACTGTCCTCCCAAGCGATGGCTAACCATAGCAGGTTCCAAACGTGATTCAGATCACGGAGCCTACCATCGTGATCGTGATCACGGACGTCAAACTCGAACGCGGTCAGGCTTCTTCGCAACCAATCTCGCATCGAGATGAGTGCCAAAGGAGCACGCCATGTTCCGCCTAAAGCATTTCCTGATGACTGCGGGTCTTCTGGGAAGCCTGTTCGGCTTCGCCTGCGGACCCGTTTCCGCGCAAGTCGCCCCGGTTGCACCGGCTCCCACTGTGCTGCAAGGCCCGGAGCAGCGGGTCGCGCTGGTGATCGGTAATGCGAACTACCAGAACGCGCCGCACCTTGCGAACCCCGACGATGACGCGCAATCGATGGCGCAGTTCTTGAACTCGGCCGGCTTCGAAGTGGTCGCCGCGACCGACTTGACCCAGAACGACATGCTGCGCGTCGTCCAGGACTTTTCCGCCAAGGTCGCTTCGCGCGGTCCGAACACGGTGGCGATGGTCTACTACGCCGGTCACGGCGTGCAGCTCGCCGGCGAAAACTATCTCGTTCCCGTCGACGCCAAGGTCTCGAGCCCGACCGAGCTCGTCAACAATTCGGTGCGCCTGGTCGACGTGATGTCGACGCTGGAGACGATCCCGAGCCGCATGCGCATCGTCATCCTGGATGCCTGCCGCAACAACCCCTTCCCCCAGATCAACGACGCCGGCCGCGGCCTTGCCATTGTCGATGCGCCGAACGGCTCGATCGTCGGCTACTCGACCGCACCGGGGGCCGAAGCGCTCGACGGCACCAACGGCCACAGCCCCTACACGCAGGCCTTCCTGAACGTCGCGCGCGAGCCCAACGTGCCGATCGAGCAGCTGTTCAAGCGCGTGCGCCTGCAAGTGAACCAGACCACCAGCGGTGCGCAAATCCCATGGGAAAGCTCGTCGCTGACCTCTGATTTCACCTTCTTCGGCGACACCGCCGTTGCCGCCAACCGCGCGCCGGTGAAAGCGCCAGTGGTGCAAATGGCCTCCAACCTGCCGAGCCGCTCGACCCGCCAGGCCTATGACTACGTCGTGTCCGAGGGCCGGCCGGAATATTATCAGGAGTTCATCCAGATGTACCCGCACGACCCGCTTTGCGACCACGTCCGCTGGCTGCTCAACAATCTCCTGATCTCGCAGGCCTGGCACAAGGCTGTGCTCGCGAATTCGCCTGTTGCCTACAAGAGCTTCCATGACAGCTTCAGCAACAGCCCCTATGCGCATGTCGCGCTGAAGCTGCAGGCGCAGCCGAAGGAGATCCCGTTGATGCAGGCGACCAAATTCCTGGCGCCGCAGAACATCGCCCCGACGCTTAAGATCGGCAATCTCGGTCAGCCCAAATACATGCCGCTGATGCAGCAGGACAATGGCGGCGCGCATGTAAACGGCAATTTGCCAGTCGTGCAGAAGCCGCTCGATGGCAACCTGATCGGCAAGCTCGGCAATGGCGGCCACATCGTCAACCTGCCGGCGGGCAACAACCAGCCGAACCAGCAGAACGGCACTTCGTCGCAGACCCCGGGCAAGATCGTCACCCTGCCTGCGCCGACCAACACCATGCCGAATGGCGGCAACGCCAACGGCAAACCCGGCAAGATCGTGAGCATGCCGGTCAATGTCGGCAAGGGCGGCCCGAACGTCGAGGCGAAGCCCGTTCAGAACCAGAACCACCCGATCCGCATCAACAATGGCAACACCGGTATCGTGAAGCTCAACACCAATGCGGCGAACAAGGTGCAGGTCCAGAATAACGTAGCGAACAATCGTCCGCAGCTCAACTCGATGCCGACCCGCATGGTCAACAGCGGCAACAACTTTCGCCAGTCGATGAACCAGGCGCCGAGCATGGGCGGCAACAATCGCCGGAGCTTCATGCACTGATCGCGCGGAGAAAGTGCGCACCCTCCCCCGCTTGCGGGGGAGGGTGCTTCCACAGTCGAGGACCCCCGAGAGGAAAGAGCCCCCACCCGGCGCTTCGCGCCGACCTCCCCCGCAAAGCGGGAGAGGTTGCACCGAGCAAGGGGCGAGCTGAATCCGCCAAGCACAATGCGAAAGGGGTAGAGCGGCAACGCTCTGCCCCTTTCTGGTCATTCCAGATTGTGCCATGAGGCGCAGGCCGCGCTCATGCGCGCCCCGGAATGATGCTAGCTAAGCCACCAGCTCGGCGAACAGATCCGCATCGACATTACCGCCGGAGAGCACGATGACGACGTTCTTGCCGGCGACGTCGAGACGTCCCGCCAGCAGAGCGGCAAGGCCCACGGCGCCGCCCGGCTCCACCACGAGCTTGAGCTCGCGATAGGCAAACGCCACGGCAGCACCGACTTCGGCATCCGACGCGGTGACACCGCGCGCGAGCAGCTTGCTGTTGATCGCAAACGTCATCTCGCCGGGCATCAGGGCCATCAGCGCATCGCAGATGGTGCGGCCTGCCGGCGGATGCGGCTCGCGATGACCCGCGGTCAGCGAAATGCCGTGATCGTCGAACGCCTCCGGCTCCGCGACTACGATTTCGGCCAGCGGATAGCGCGCCTTCACGGCCGTCGCGACGCCCGCGATCAGGCCGCCGCCGGAAGCCGGCGCCACCACGATGTCGGGGGCAAGGCCGAGGCCCGCCATGTCCTCGGCGATCTCGCGGCCGGCGGTGCCCTGCCCCGCAATCACGAAAGGATCGTCATACGGCTTGACCAGCGTCGCACCGCGCTTCTCGGCAATGCCGCGCGAGATCGCCTCGCGGTCGTCGCGGTCGCGATCGTACAGCACGACCTCGGCGCCGTAGGATTTGGTGCGCTCGCGCTTGGACAGCGGCGCATCCGCAGGCATCACGATGGTCGCCTGCATGTCGAGGATCTTCGCCGCGGCCGCCACGCCCTGGGCGTGGTTGCCGGAGGAGAACGCGACGACGCCGCCGGCGCGCTTGTCCTGCGGAATCGAGAATACCTTGTTGAAGGCACCGCGGAACTTGAACGAGCCGGTGCGCTGGAGCATCTCCGGCTTCAGGAAGACCTTCGCGCCGACGCGCTCGTTGAGCACGGGGAAAGACAACAGCGGGGTGCGGATGGCGTAAGGCGCGATCACGCGCGCTGCGGCGTCGATGTCGGCGGGGCCGACCGGGAGGAGCTGTTCGGTCATATCAGACCTTATCGCGGCCTGGGAGCCGCGAGCAAGACACCTCCCCGCGAGGATTTTGGTCGATTAGGCCACGAAGCGCGGCTGTTCCGCCCCGTTCCGGCAGGGCAGCACCGCGCCCAGTCCCTCGATGCTGGCGACGAAAGCCCGGGCCGAAGCCTCCCAGGTGTAATTGGCGGCGAACGCGACGCAGTCCTGCCTGGAGATGTCGAGCGCGGCGAAGCAGGCGTTGCGCAGATCGTGATCGAGCGCGCCGACCGGCGCATTGCCGATCACGTCGCGGGGCCCCTTCACCGGAAAGGCCGCCACCGGCAAGCCGCTTGCGAGCGCTTCCAGCAGGACCAGGCCGAACGTGTCGGTCTTGCTCGGGAACACGAAGACGTCGGCCGCAGCATAGATTTCCGCCAGCGCCTCGCCGTGCTTCTCGCCGAGGAAGATCGCGTCGGGATAGGCCTCTTCGAGCGAGGCCCGCGCCGGACCGTCACCAACGATCACCTTGGTGCCGGGCAGGTCGAGGTCGAGAAAGGCCTCAAGGTTCTTCTCCACCGCGACCCGGCCGACCGAGAGGAACACCGGCGCCGGCAGACAGAGGTCGATCGCGCGGGGATGGAACAAATGGGTATCGACGCCGCGCGGCCACAGCACGACGTTGTCGAAGCCGCGCTCGGCGAGCTCGCGCGCGAGCGCAGGCGTGGCCGCCATCACGGCGCGACTGGGCGCATGGAAGCGGCGCAGCGCGCGCCAGATCAGCGAGCCCGGCACCGGCACGCGAGCACGGACATATTCTGGAAAGCGGGTATGGAAGCTGGTCGTGAACGGCAGCTTGCGCTGGCGGCAATAGCGGCGGACCATCAGGCCGATCGGCCCCTCCGTCGCGATGTGGATGCTGTCCGGGCGTGCTTCTTCGATCAGCTTTGCAATTCGCGCCGGGCGCGGCATGGCGAGGCGCACGTCGCGATAGCTCGGCATCGCAAAGGTGCGGAACGATTGCGGCGTCAGGAACGTGAACGCGACGCCGAGCCCCTCTGCCGCGTCGGCCAGCTTGGTCAGCGTCCGAACCACACCGTTGACTTGCGGGTGCCAGGCGTCGGTCGCGACCAAGATGCGCATCAGGCAGCTCTTGCCGCGACCTGCGGGACGGTTGCCGGCTTCTGCAAATGATCCGCCCAGGTGATGATCTCGAAACGGCCGTCGTCGTGCTCGACCAGCGCGGTGCAGCTCTCGACCCAGTCGCCGCAATTCATGTAGCGAATGCCGGCCTCGTCGCGGATCACGGCGTAATGGATGTGGCCGCAGATCACGCCGTGCGCGTCGTGACGTCGCGCTTCGGCGGCGAGCGCCTGTTCGAACGCGCCGATATAGTTCACGGCGTTCTTGACCTTCTGTTTGGCCCATTGCGACAGCGACCAATAGGGCACGCCGAACAAGCGGCGGAAGAAGTTGACGAGGCGGTTCATCTGGATCGCGAAATCGTAGGCCTTGTCACCGAGATGAGCGAGCCAGCGCGCGTTCTGCACCACGAGGTCGAAGATGTCGCCGTGAATGACGAGATAGCGCTTGCCGTCGACGCCGGTATGAACGGTGTTCTCGACCACGTCGATGCCGCCGAAATGCGTGCCGTAATAGTTGCGCAGGAACTCGTCGTGATTGCCGGGAATGTAGATGACCTTGGCGCCCTTGCGCGCCTTGCGCAGCAGCTTCTGGACGAGGTCGTTATGGGATTGCGGCCAGTGCCAGCTCGATTTCAGCGCCCAGCCGTCGACGATGTCGCCGACGAGATAGATGGTGTCGGCATCGTGGTAGCGCAGGAAGTCCAGCAGAAGATCGGCTTGAGAACCGCGGGCTCCGAGATGGACGTCGGAGATGAACAACGTGCGAAAGCGCCGCTCCGGGCTCTCGTCACTCACATCGTAACTTCCCATGCGCCAGCCTGTAACAATGTCCCGTGACAGGGGGATGACCGATTGAACTCTTGAGGCACCTTCCGATACGAATCAAGCCTTGCCTCGCCTGCCCTGCGAATATCAGTCGCATGCGACAATCAGGCGACATGGCGCGCAGCGCCTCGTCCAAGATCAGATTGGCACTGGAAGCCCGGAGGGCAGGCGCTCCCTCTCCCGCTTGGGCGAGCGGTCGTCAGTAGAACTTGTGGAAATGATGGATCGGCCCGTGGCCGTGGCCGACGCTGAAGCGGTCGGCGGCGCCAATCGCAGCGCTGATCCAGGCCTTGGCGCTGCGGACCGCCTGCTCGAGCGCCTCGCCTCTGGCGAGACCCGCCGCGACGGCCGAGGACAGCGAGCAGCCGGTACCATGGGTGTTCTTGGTGGCAAGGCGGGGCGCCGCTAGCGCGATGGCGTTGTCGGCATCAACCAGATAGTCGACGCTCTCCGCGCCCTCGCCGTGTCCTCCCTTGATCAAGACCGCGCGGCAGCCGAGCGCCAGCAGACGGCGCCCCTGGCTTTCGATCTCGGCCTGGTTGGCCGCGACCGGTGCATCGAGCAGCGCAGCGGCCTCGGGCAGGTTCGGCGTGATCACCGAGGCCAGCGGTATCAGTCTCGTGCGCAACGCCTTGACGGCGTCGGAGGCCAGCAGCCGGTCGCCGGATGTTGCCACCATCACGGGATCGAGCACCACGTGCCGGGGCGCCCAGCGCGACAGCGCGGCCGCGATCGCGTCAATGCTGGCGGCCTGGGCCACCATGCCGATTTTCACAGCGCCGACATCGAAATCGGAAAACACCGCATCGATCTGCGCGGTGACGAACTCGGCCGGCACCGCATGAATACCCGTGACGCCGCGCGTGTTCTGCGCCGTCAACGCCGTGATGGCGGAGGCGCCATAGACGCCGAGCGCGGCAAAAGTCTTCAGGTCCGCCTGGATGCCGGCGCCCCCGCTCGAATCGGAGCCGGCGATAGTGAGCGCCACGGGCGTCGTCATCGCCGGAGACATCTGCTTGATCCGGACACAGCCATGGCCTGTCCTAGCGCGACCGTGGAACACCAGCAAGCGCGACCAGCGGCAAGCCACGCCGATTCGCGACACAGCCGTGCTCCAGCTAAGGCCCGCCCGGACCCGAAAAGCCATTTGGCGGGAGCCTTGCGCGCAAATGTCGAGATCAGGACGAGCTCGGGCTGCGGCATGATCATGGCCTTTGCGGATCGCGCCCAGCTTGAATCCGGGCCGCGTGCATGCGCAAGCGATCGTGCTGACCAAGCCGTATCGCAAGATCGAGCTCGCGCAGCGGCTCAGGGATGCATTCGCCGCCGTGGCCGTCACCTGCTGAGCGCCGGACCCGCATCTGGCGGCAGGCAAGTTCGCTTGCTAAATCCGGCCGGTTTTGGCCTATTAGCCGGCTAGATGTGCTTTCGGAGTGACCGCGATGGTTCCCTTTTTCGTCCAGATCAAATGCAAGCTCGGCCAGTCCTATGTGGTCGCCAATGCGCTCGCCGAAGCCGAGATCGCCTCTGAGATCTACTCCACGGCCGGTCAATACGACCTCCTGGTGAAGTTCTACGTCGACAAGGACACCGACATCGGCCATTTCGTCAACGAGAAGGTGCAAGTGCTGCCAGGCATCCAGGACACCCTCACCATCATCACCTTCAAGGCGTTCGGCACCGGCTAACGGTGCGTCATCGATGCGGGATAAGTTTGGTTTATATCGTACGAGCCAACGGTTCACCTCTCTCGAAGGGAGAGGTCGGATCGCATCGATAGATGCGATCCGGGTGAGGGGTTACAGTCTCACGATCGAGCTAACCTTCATCACGCACTAGCTGCCCTGCTTGCGCTTGGGCGGCGTCGGGCCGTCCACCGGCGGCAGCGATTTGACGTAGTCCGCCATGGCCGCGAGATCCGCGTCCGGCAGTTGCGAGGTGTTCTTGATCACACGCGTCATCGCGCCGCCGACGCTGTCGCCATCGGGCAGTTCGCCAGTCTTGAGGAAATAGGCGATGTCCTTCGCGCTCCACTCGCCAAGGCGCTTCTGGGTGATGTTGGGGACCCAGCCCTCGCCTTCCGGATTGGGGCCGCCGGCAAACCGCTCGCTCGCGATGATGCCGCCAAGCGCGTTGCGCGGGCTGTGGCATTCGGCGCAATGGCCCAAACTGTTCACGAGATAGGCGCCGCGATTCCATGCCGGCGACTTCGCGCCGTCGGCGACGAACGGCTTGCCGTCCAGAAACAAGAACTTCCAGATGCCGACATTGCGCCGGATGTTGAAGGGAAAACTGACATCATGGTCGCGCACCTTGCCCGCAACAGGCGGTAGCGTTTTCAGATAGGCGAAGAGGTCGAGCACATCCTCACGCCCGGCGTGCCGATAGGACGTATACGGAAACGCCGGAAAATAGTGCTGCCCGGCCGGCGAGACCCCGTGCATCACGGCGTTGACGAAATCGGCGTCGGTCCATTTGCCGATGCCGTCATTGGGATCGGGCGAGATGTTCGGCGCGTGAAACGTTCCGAACGGCGACTTGATCGCGACGCCGCCACCGAGCCTGAGACGATCAGGCTGATTGGGAACGGCATGGCAGGACGCGCAGCCGCCGGCGTTGAACATCACCTCGCCATTGGCAAGATCAGGCGCGTGCGGCGGCGTGGTGCTCGCGGCTGCCACTACGGGCGCGCTGAGCCACCAATAGACGCCACCTGCGGCAAGCGCAGCGAGCAGCGCCACGAGAATTGTTCGTTGCAACATGCACGTCCATTCGTTCTGGCGGCGAACCTACGACCGATCTGCGCGCGGCTCCAGCCACGAAGAATTTAGCCTGCCCCGGCTGGAGACGGGAATAAACTGAAACATCGGCTGTTGGAAGTTTAGCAGCCCAAACGGGTTCAGCAGGGAGAATGTTATGAACAAGACCGTCATCGCCGTGTCAGTGCTCGCGGCCGCTGCTTTCGCAGGGCCGGCCAGCGCCGAAAAGCTGAAAGCAACGCTCGATGCCAAGTCCGAGGTGCCGGCAACGACCAGCAGCGGCACCGGAACGGCCGATCTGGACTACGATGCCGCCAGCAAGAAATTGTCCTGGACTGTCACCTATTCCGGGCTCTCTGGCCCTGCCACAGCCGCTCATTTTCATGGCCCGGCCGAAGCGGGCAAGAACGCCGGCGTTGCGGTCGCGATCCCGAATGCGACATCGAGCCCGGTCAAAGGCGAAGCGACGCTCACCGAGGCGCAGGCCGCCGATCTGCTCGGCGGCAAGTACTACATCAACATCCACACGGCGGCGAACCCCGGCGGCGAGATCCGCGGCCAAGTGACGAAGTAAGCGCAAACGCTGCGTCGTCGCGGAAGGGCCGGGCGCAGGAGGGGCGCCCGGCCTGTTCGATTCTCGCCACGCTCAAGCCGCGTTCAGTGCCTGCGTGAGATCTGCGATCAGGTCCGACGGATGTTCGATGCCGATCGACAGCCGGATCGTGGAATCGAGGACACCGATTTTCCGGCGGATGTCGGCGGGAACGCCGGAATGGGTCATCGTCGCGGGGAGGCTGGCAAGCGATTCCGTTCCGCCGAGGCTCACCGCGAGCTTGAAGATCTGGAGCGCGTCGAGAAATTTGACCGCCGCGTCCTTGCCGCCGACGATGTCGAACGAGAACGTGGAGCCGGCCCCCGAGCATTGCTGTGCGAACACGCGTCCGGCCGGCGACGTATCCTCGTGGTGACCGAGATAATGGACCTTCGCCACCTTGGCGTGACCGCGCAAAAAGTCGGCCACGAGGCGCGCATTCGCATCGGCCTTCTCCATGCGCAGGCTCAGCGTCTCCAGCGACCGGTTGATCATCCAGCAGGAATGCGGATCGAGCTGGGTACCGATAGCGCCGCGCAGCGCCTTGATGCCCTTCATGATTGCTTTGGAGCCGAGCGCGGCGCCGGCGATCAGGTCGGAATGACCGCCGACATATTTCGTGAGCGAGTACAAGGAAATGTCCGCGCCATGCTCGATCGGCCGCTGAAACACCGGTCCGAGCAGCGTATTGTCGCAGGCGATGATCGGTGTGTGCCCCTGGCTCTTCCCGATCGTCTCGGCGACACGGCGCATCATCGCAATGTCGACCAGCCCGTTGGTCGGGTTGGCGGGAGTTTCGATCAGAATCATCGACACCCGGCCCTTGCGCATGGCCTCCTCCGAGGCCTGGCGGACCGCAGCTTCGTCAACGCCATCGGCGAAGCCGACGGCGCCGATCGACAGACGCGCAAGCGTGTTCGTCAGCAGGGTTTCCGTCCCGCCATAGAGCGGCTGGGAGTGCAGAATGACATCGCCTGGGCGGACGAAGGCAAGGATCGTCGTCGCAATGGCCGCCATGCCGGATGAGAACAGGGCGCAGCTCTCGGTGCGTTCGTAGATCGAGAGCCGGTCCTCGACGATCTCGCTGTTGGGGTGATTGAAGCGCGAATAGACCAGGCCCGCACCCATCCCTTCCGGCGGCTCGCGCCGGCCGGCGACGAAATCGAAGAAGTCCTGGCCGTCATCGGCCGTCTTGAAGACGAAGGTCGAGGTCAGGAACACCGGCGGCTTGATGGCGCCTTCCGATAGTTGCGGATCATAGCCATAGGTCAGCATCAAGGTTTCCGGATGCAGCATATGGTTGCCGATGTGCGTCTTCGACGGGAACGGTTTTGCCATGGCCTGTCTCGCTGTTGCTTCAGTTCCTCGCCGGGCGTTGGAACCCTGATGTCATGAGGCAGTCAGGCGCGAGATGCGCCAGCATGCAACAGCTCACATCAATGCCGCCGCGGCTGGAGCAAAGATAACCGCTCTCACGGCGATCCGTCAGGCCTTGCGGACCGATTTCCCCCTGGGCCGTGCGCCAACGCAAAAAGGCGGCTGCTTGGCAACCGCCTTTCTCGATTTCCCGTACCCCGGATGATGTTGGCGTCAGCCGTTCTTCACGCGGTAGGTCTCGTGGCAGCCGCCGCATTCCTTGCCGATTGCAGGCATCGTCGCCTTAAGCGAGTCGAGATCCTTGATCTTGGCCTTGGCCTCGCCGACGAGCTTGGCAAAGCTCGCGACCCTCGCGTCGAAGCCGGCCTTGTCCTCCCAGACCTTCGGCGAGATGCTGTAGTCGCCGTCGAGCTTCACACCCTTGGCGCTGGCCGGAAACAGGTGCGGCAGCTTCTTGGCGGTATCCTCGAACTGCGCCAGCGCGCTGTTCACCGTAGCCTGATCATAGGGCTTCTCGCCCTTGACCATCGCCGAAATCGCGCCGGCGTTCTTGCCGTTGCCCTTCATGAGGGTTTGAACTTCCTTGGCAGAGTCCTGCTGCGCCCAAACCGCGCCCATACCGAACAGGAACGCGCCCCCGACAACCAACGCTCGCTTCATTCGCAAAGTCCTTTTTCCATGATGCAGGATCGTGCCGACCCTCCTGAGGCCAACACCGGTCGGCAGGGTTCATTCCATCGCGTGAATCACAGGCTATGGCGCCGGTGGTGCTCGTTGATCGCGATCCACACCCGCTCGGCCGTTGCCGGCATGTCGATATGGTCGATCTTGTATTCGCGCCAGAGCGCATCGACGATGGCGTTGACGACGGCCGGACAGGAGCCGATCGCGCCGGCCTCGCCGGCCCCCTTGACGCCCAGCGGGTTGGTCTTGCAGGGGACGTTGTTGGTCTCGAACACGAAGGCCGGCCCGTCCGCCGCGCGCGGCACCGCGTAGTCCATGAAGGTCGCGGTGATGAGCTGGCCGTCGCCCGCGCCATAGACCACCTGCTCCATCAAGGCCTGGCCGATGCCCTGCATGGCGCCGCCATGCACCTGCCCCGCCAAGAGCAGCGGATTGAGTGTCTTGCCGAAATCATCGACGATCACATAGTTGACGATTCTGATGATGCCGGTGGCCGGATCGATCTCGACCTCCGCCAGATGCGTGCCGTTGGGATAGGTGCCGTCCGCGCTGGCGAAGGTCGCGCTGCCGTTCAGCTTCGACGGATCGGCGCCGGGCCGCTTGGCGAGGTCGGCGAAGGAGATCGAGCGGTCGGTGCCGGCGATCCGGATCACGCCGTCGGTAATTTCGAGATCGCCCGCGCTCGCTTCCAGCGCCTGCGCTGCGAACTCCTTCAGCTTCTTGCCCAGCTCGCCAGCAGCACGCTCCACGCAAACGCCGCCGGTGGGTATCGAGGCTGAACCGCCGGTGCCGAGACCTGTCACGATCTCGTCGGTGTCGCCCTGGCGGATGTGCACACGCTCCGGCGGCAGGCCGAACTGTTCGGCGACGATCTGCGCATAGGCCGTCTGATGGCCCTGCCCGCTCGATTGCGTGCCGATCAGGACGGTGACGTCGCCATTGGGATCGAGACGGACATTGGCGGTCTCCTCGCCCATCACGCCACAGATCTCGACATAGCTGGCAAGCCCGATGCCGCGGATCAGCCCTTGCTTCTTGGCCGCCTTGGCGCGCTTTCCGAACTCCTTCCATTCCGCGATCTCCATCGCGCGCTTGAGATGCGCGGCGAAGTCGCCGGAATCGTAGATCTTGCCGGTCGCGGTCTTGTAGGGCAGCGCTTTCGGCGGGATGAAATTCTTGCGGCGGATGGCGTCCGGCGTCATGTCAAGCTTTCGCGCGCAGGCGTCGACGAGACGTTCGATGACATAGGCCGCCTCCGGCCGCCCGGCGCCGCGATAGGCATCGACCGGTACACTGTGGGTGAAGATGGTGCGCACCCGGCAGTGGAAGGCCTGGATGTCGTAGAGGCCAGGCAGCATGCCGGCCCCGCCATGCGGGATGTAGGGCCCGAAGGTCGACAGATACGCGCCCATGTCGCCCATCAGGTCGCAATCCATCGCGAGGAACTTGCCGTCCTCGGCTAGCGCCATCTTCGCGGTGGTGACGTTGTCGCGGCCCTGCGCGTCGCCCATGAAATGCTCGGTGCGGTCGGCCGCCCACTTCACCGCCTTCTTCAGCTGTCGCGCGGCGACTGCCATCAAGGCGTATTCCCGATAGGGAAACAGTTTTGTGCCGAAGCCGCCGCCGACGTCGGGGCAGATCACCCGCATCTTGTCGGTGGGGATATTGAGCACGTTCTGGCAGAGGATGTCGCGCAGGCGATGGCTGCCCTGGCTGCCGACGGTGAGCGTCAGATGGTCGCGCTTGGCGTCGTATTCGCACACGGCCGCGCGCGTCTCCATGAAGCTCGCGACCACGCGCGGATTGACGATGGAGATTTCGGCGACTGCATGCGCCTTGGCGAAGGCGGCTTCGGTCGCTTTCTTGTCGCCGATCGAGACGTCGAACAGCACGTTGCCGGGCTTGTCCGGCCAAACCTGCGGGGCCCCGGGCTTCACGGCGTTCACGACACCGGTCACCGCCGGCAGCGGGCTCCATTTGACCTCGATCGCCTCGATCGCGTCGCGGGCCTGGTCGATGGTCTCGGCGACGACGAAGGCGACGGCATCGCCGACATGGCGCACCTCATCCTTGGCCAGGATCGGGTAAGGCGGGCCGGTGAAGGGATCCGTCTCGAGGTTGAATAGGCAGGGCAGATTGCCGAGATCCGCAACGTCATCTGCGGTCAGGATCAGCGCGACGCCCGGCAAGCCGCGGGCGCGGCTCACGTCGATCGTGTATTTGGCATGCGCGTGCGGCGAGCGCAGCATCAAGCAGCGGAGCGCGGCCTGCGGCGCGTAATCGTCGGTGTAGCGGCCCTTGCCGCGGATGAGTGCGTCATCCTCTTTGCGCAGCACGCTTTGGCCAACGCCGAACTTGATGGGAGCCGCCATTTTCTTTCCCGTTCTCATGGTTGTTTTGCCGGCATATTGCCGTGGAAAAACCGGCAAGGCAAACGGGTTTGGGCATGCAGGGTCCGCCAAACTCGTTCGCCGCCCTCACCTGTCAGAGCGGGATGGGCGCAAAGGTCGCAGCCCGGTCATTTTCCTGCGAAGATCGGTCCGGTTATTGGCATGATAGTTGCCGAACCAACCCCGCGGCGCACTCCTATGAACAAGCAGCCGTGCTGACCGCCGCTTGCTCGCAAATCGCATGTCTGCTTCTGACGCCGGTCAGTCACATCACACCACGGCTCCATAGATGCGTCGTGCTATCTCTCAGCCTATCGATAGCTCGTTGAGATGTGATGTAGTCGATCTCGCCACGCGTCAAGCCGATATCCATCAGCTCCCTATCACTCAGGTTCTGCAATTTGACTCGCGAGCCCTGGCGCCAGCGACGCTCCTGAAACGCACGCCAATATCGCTTGAGCAAGCCCGGGACGATTCGCGTCGATGCGGTCGTCGGTCCAGCAGCATACTGACCCGACAAAGCGTCGTCCGGCGCTGCAATGGACGCGTTGAAGTGCGCTGCCGCCAAAGCCTCGTCCATTGCCTCCTTCGCTAACACGATAGGCAAGTCGAGGCGGAGCGCCGCGCCATCGCGCTCAGTCCCGCATGGAATGTTCGTCAGTTGGGGTGGCATCGGATGCTCCTGCTGTTGAGCCGGCAGGGAGCGTGGCCAAACAAAAAGGCCCCGTCCGATGCCGGCGGGGCCTGGTGGAAATACGTCGTGGTCGATTCCTAGCGCACGACTCCTTCCACGGCCCGGCCGAAGCGGGTCATGTGGTTGAAGGTGACTTTGCGCGACGATTTGATCATGAGGTCCCAATAGCACGACAATCGTGCAAAATCAAGAGATGTGCGGAAGTTGATTGCAGCCTGAGGGCGAGCACAGCTCTAGCCATGCACGTCGGCCGCAGGCCGCGAAAAGCACCGGTCGCCCATGACGGCAGAATCGCCCCAGGCAGCGCCGGGCCTGCGGCATCACCGACGCCCTATGTCCGCTCGATAAGGTCCCAACGATTGCCGTAAAGGTCCTCAAACACCGCGACCATTCCATAAGGCTCACGGCGCGGCTCTTCGAGAAACTTCACGCCTCGCACTCGAAATGCTGCGTAATCGCGATCAAAATCGTCGGTCGCCAGGAACAGCAAGACGCGGCCGCCGCTCTGGTTGCCGATGGCCTGTGCCTGGGCCGGGTTCGCGGCCTTTGCCAGCAGAATGCCGCTCTCGGTGCTGCCAGGCGGCGCGACGACGACCCAGCGCTTCTCTTCGTCGAGACGCGTGTCTTCCCGAAGCTCAAATCCGAGCTTGTCGACAAAGAATGCAATCGCCTCGTTATAGTCTCGTACGACCACCGCGGTAAGGCTCAGATGTAGTCGCATGCAGAGCTACCAATTTGTTTCCACCTACGAACAACTGGTCGGAGCCACTATAGCTGGTTCAATCCTCAGTTGAGAACAGGGCCCTAACCGCGCACCAGCGAGACCAGCCAGCTGCGGCCGAACAGGACCAGGATCGCGAGCGCGTAGACGATGGTGCCGCCGACCGCGAGCAGGAGCAGCATCGCCTCGTCCCGGAAGTGCATCGCGCCCAGCCAAGAGCCGCTGAAGCGCGCAATCAGCCAGAAGGCGGCGGCAAGGATGATCCCGATTAGCAGGAATTTGATGACCGACAATAGCCAGGCGCGGTCCAGCACGAGAAAGCCTCGCCGCACGGCGAAGAACAGCACCAGCAGCAAATTGGTCCAGACACCGACGGCTGTTGCGAGCGCAAGACCAATCTGGGCGAGCGATCCCATCAGGGCAACCTTCAGGGCGACATTGACCGCAATCCCGGTCAGGGAGGCCCGGACCGGCGTTGCCGTATCCTTGCGCGCATAGAAGGTCGCGACCGCGCTGCGGATCAGCACGAAGGGGATCAGGCCGATCGCGTAGGCGGCGAGCGTTGCACCTGCGGTGGCCGCATCGGCCTTCGAGAACGCCCCGCGGGCGAACAGCGCGCGCATGATCGCGTCAGGCACAGTGATGAAGGCTGCGACGAACGGCACTGAGAACAGCAGCGTGAAGTCGAACGCACGGCGTTGCGCCTTCATCGCACCGTCGTGGTCGTTGGCCGTGATCCGCCGCGACATCTCTGGCAACAGCACCGTGCCGATGGCGATGCCGATCACACCGATCGGCAGCTGGTTGAGGCGGTCGGCGTAATAGAGCGCCGACAGCGCGCCTGCGGGCAGGAACGTCGCGATAATGGTATCGGCGAACAGCGCGACTTGTGTGCCCATCGAGCCCAGAGTCGCTGGTCCCAGCGCTTTGAAGAAGCCACGGACGTCCTCATCGAGCCTGAGCGGTGCGAAGCGCGGCAGGCCGCCGTGGCGAGCCAGATCGCCGGCGAGCAGGACATATTGCAGGAAGCCAGAGATCAGCACGCCCCACGCCGCCGCGTGCCCTGCGGTCGGAAACCAGGCGGCGACCGCCAACGTCATCATCATCGAGATGTTGAGAAAGATCGACGCCGCTGCGGCGCTGGCAAAGCGCTGCATCACGTTGAGCATGCCGCCATAGAGCGTCACCAGCGTGATCAGCAGGAGATAGGGAAACGTGACCCGGGTCAGCTCGATCGCGAGCTTGCGCTGCTCGGCATCGTCGGAAAAGCCCGGTGCAAGTATGCTCATGGCTTGCGGCATGAACAGCCAGGCGACGATCAGCAGCACGATTTGCGAAGCCAGCAGCAGCGTGAAAATGCGGTCGGCAAACAGTCGCGCTGCCCCCTCCCCGCATTCGCCGTGAACATGGGCATAAGCCGGCACCCAGGCCGCATTGAAGGCGCCCTCGGCGAAGATCGCGCGGAAATGATTGGGCAGCCGCAGCGCCACGAAGAAGGCGTCGGCCACGGGGCCGGCGCCCAGAATCGCCGCGAGCATGATGTCGCGGGCAAATCCCGTCACCCGCGAGAGCAGCGTGTAACCGCCAACCGTGAAGATGCGTCCGAGCATGCGGACTGTTTTAGAGCATGGCGAGATCAGGTCTAGGTGCAAACCGCAGCGAAGGTGTGCTCCCTCCCCCGCTTGCGGGGGAGGGTTGGGGAGAGGGTGGATCGACGACGAAGACTCCCCCAGAGGAGAGAACCCTCACCCGCGCCTTCGGCGCGACCTCTCCCGCAAGCGGGAGAGGTGAAAAGCTCAGCCCGCCAGCGCACCGCGCACGGCGGCGATGACCCGCTCCTGGTCCGCTTCAGTCAAATAAGCGTGCATCGGCAGGCTGATGACGTCCTGCGACAGGCTCTCGCAGCCGGGCAGGCCGCCTTCTGCAACCGGATAGTGCCTGTAGGCGGTCTGCTGATGCATCGACTTGCCGTAATAGATCGCGGTCGGCACGCCCTGGGCCTTCAGCGCGGCGGCAAAACCGTCGCGGTCGGTGCCTTCAGGCAGGCGGACGGTGTACTGCGCCCAGACCGATGTGCTGCCCGGCGCCAGGCGCGGCACGGTGACGACATTGGACAGGCCACGCGCGTAACGTTCCGCGACCCTGTTGCGGGCGGCGATCTCGTCGTCGAAAATCTTCAGCTTCTCGATCAGGATCGCGGCTTGCATGGTGTCGAGCCGGCCGGTCAGGCCGAGGCGGACGTTGTCGTATTTGTCGACGCCCTGCCCGTGCACGCGGATGCTGCGCAGCGTCGCGGCAAGCTCGTCGTCATCGGTGAAGATCGCGCCGCCGTCGCCGAAACAGCCGAGCGGTTTGGCCGGAAAGAAGCTGGTCGCGGTGGCGAGCGCGAGCGTGCCGAGCTTGCGGCCTTTGTAGCTCGCGCCGAACGCTTGCGCGGCGTCGTCAAGCACGAACAGCCCTTCGGCCCTGGCGATTTCGGCGATGGAATCGTGATCGGCAGGCTGGCCGAACAGATCGACCGGAATGACCGCGACGGGCTTCAGCCCCGCCTTGCGGGCGGTCACGATGCCGCGCTTCAGCGATTCCGGGCTCATGTTGAAGGTCGCCTCGTCCACGTCGACATAAACCGGCGTCGCGCCGGTCCGCGCCACCGGCGACGCTGTCGCGATGAAGGTGAAGGACGGACACAGCACGGCATCGCCGGGCCCGACATTCTTCGCCATCATCACCATCAGGATCGCGTCGGTCCCGCTGGCGCAGCCGATCACGTGCTTGGCGCCGCAATAAGCCGCAAGCTGCTTCTCGAGCTCGAAGACCTCAGGGCCGTTGACGAACTGGCAATGGTCGAGAACCCGCTTCACGGCGGCATCGAGCGAGGCGCCGAGCCGGCGGCGCTGCGCGCCGACATCGATGAAGGGAATGGGATCGGAACGCAGATGCTGGTTCATGGCGCTTTGCTGGTTTCTCGCGAAGTTGAGAGGTCGACATGGATAAAGAATTAGCCGGCGACGCGGCGCGGGGCCTTGCGGGCAGGCGCCGTGGCCGCGGGCCGCGATGGCGTCTCCAGGCACCGCGTCGCGATCTCGAGGCTGGCGACGCCTTCGTCGCCGGTCACCGCCGGCGTCTCGCCGTTAGCCACTGCCTTCAAGAACGCGATCAACTCGGCGCGGAGCGGCTCGTCATGGCCGACCGGCAGATGCCGCATCGAATAGCTGCCGTCAGGCTTGAAGCCGAAGCATTCGGTGACCTGGCGCGTCAACAGATCGCCCATCACGTATTTGCCGCGCGTCGCAACCGTGACGCTGCGCGCCTTGAACGGCGTCAGCCAGTTGGTGTTGATGTGGGCGAGCACGCCGCTCTCGGTGCGGAATTGCAACAGCGCAATGTCCTCGCGCTCAGCGACCGCGCTCGACAGCTGCGGCTGCACCTCAACGATGTCGGACTCGGTGAACCAGCGAATCAAATCGATATCGTGCACGGCAAGGTCGATGACGACGCCGACATTGGACATGCGCGGCGGGAACGGGCCGACGCGGGTAATCGCGATCGACAGGATGTCCTCACCCGCGATCGCCTGCTTGACCGCGGCAACCGCCGGATTGAAGCGCTCGACATGACCGATCATCAGCGTGACGCCGGCCTTTTGCGCGGCGGCGACGATCTCACGGCCCTCTTCGACCGTCGATGCGATCGGCTTCTCGACAAGCACGTGGATGTTCTTGGCGATGCAGGCGAGCGCGATCTCGTGATGCAGATGGGTCGGCGCCGCGATGGTGACGGCATCGGCGCCTTCGGCGAGGAGCTGGTCGAGCGTCTCGAAGCCCGGGCAGCTCGCAAGCTCGGTGGTGCGCGTCCGGTGCACTGGTGAAGGATCGACGATGCCGACCAGGCTGACGCCGGGGAGGCCGCTAAGCACGCGCGCGTGGTTGCTGCCCATCACGCCTGCGCCAATGACGCCGACACGCAGGCCGGCCTTTGCCGGTGCAGACCCTTTGGAACTCATCTGATAGAACCCCGATTCAACCCAAATCCCCGGCGCCGCTTCTAGCACGGGCGCCACATTTGTGGCGAACGCCGCGCTAGCCAGCCGGACACGATTTGATTCAAACAATTACACGTTCCCCGGGTCTTGAGCCGGAGCAGATGCCGCTCTTTCGACCTGGCCGCGTGATTCGGAGCTTGCTGGTTACGACCTTTGATAGTCGTCTTCAATCCGGATGATGTCGTCTTCCCCGAGATAGCTTCCAGTCTGGACCTCGATCAGTTCCAGCATGATTTTACCGGGGTTCTCCATCCGGTGAACGGCGCCCATCGGAATGTAGATCGACTCGTTCTCGTGCACCGCTTTCACGGTATCGTTGACCGTCACCTGTGCCGTGCCCCGCACCACGATCCAGTGCTCGGCACGATGGTGATGCTTCTGCAGCGACAGGCGGCCGCCCGGCTTCACCACGATGCGCTTGACCTGGTGGCGCGCGCCGTTGTCGACCGACTGGTAGCTGCCCCAGGGCCGGTGCACCTTGAGATGCTCCTCGGTGACCTTCGGCGCGACCGCCTTCAGCTTGGCCACCAGACGCTTCAAGCCGTTGGCGTCCTTCTGGCGCGAGACCAGCACCGCGTCCGCAGTCGCGACCACCACGAGATCGTCGACGCCTTCGAGCGCGACCAGCGCGGAATCCGTCGTGACGTTGCAGTTGCGGGAATCTTCGAACACCGCGGTGCCGTGCGCGGCGTTGCCTTGCGCGTCCTTCTCCGACAATTCCCACACCGCGAGCCAGGAGCCGACATCGGACCAGCCGCAGGACACCGGCACGACTGCTGCACGCGAGGTCTTTTCCATCACCGCATAGTCGATAGAGATCGCCTTCGCCGCGCCGAAGGCCTCGGGCTCCAGCGTCACGAAGCCGAGATCGCGGCCGGCATTGGTGACGGCGCTCGTAACCGCCTCGATGCTCGCCGCATCGACCATGCGATATTCGTCGAGCAGCACGCCGGCCGGGAACATGAAGTTGCCGCTGTTCCAGAGATAGCCGGAATTGACGTAGTCCGATGCCTTCACCGCATCCGGCTTCTCGACGAAGCGCGCGACCGCATGCACCTCGCCCGATATCACCTCGCCCGGGTTGATATAGCCGTATTCGGTCGCCGGCCGCTCCGGCTTGACGCCGAACGTGACGATGCGCCCGGCATTCGCTGCCGCAAGGCCTTCGCGGCAGGCGGCGACGAAGGCGGCATTGTCCCGCACCACGTGGTCGGCGGCGAGAGCGAGCACGATTGCCTCGTTAGCGCGTTTCTGCGCGAACACCGCACCCGCAGCGATCGCAGGCCCGGAATCGCGCCGCATCGGCTCGAGGATCACGTCGGCCTCGATCCCGATCTCGGTGAGCTGCTCCAGCACCATGAAGCGATAGGCCGCATTGGTCATGACGATCGGCCGGTCGAACAGCGAAGGATCCGAGACCCGCAGCAGCGTGTCCTGGAAGGTCGAGCGGGCGCCGAACAGCGGCAGGAATTGCTTGGGCCGCACCTCGCGCGAAGCCGGCCACAGCCGCGTGCCGGCACCGCCGCACATGATCAGGGGGATTATGCGTTTGTCCATCGTCATCTCAAACCTTGAAATAGTCCCGATACCAGGTGACAAAGTTACGGACCCCATGCTCGATCGGCGTTGACGGCGCAAAGCCGCTGTCGCGCATCAGATCCTCGACATCCGCGAACGTTTCCAGCACATCTCCCGGCTGCATCGGCAGCAATTCTTTGATCGCCGTCCGGCCCAGCTCCCGCTCCAGAAGACCGACGACGTGCATCAGTTCCTCCGGATGGTGATTGCCGACATTGTAGAGCTTTGACGGCGCATTTGCGGCAGCCGGATCGTCCGCAGGCACGAGATCGATCAGCCTGGATACTACACGCGTCACATCATCAATATAGGTGAAGTCGCGGCGCATCCTGCCATGGTTAAAAAGCCGGATCGGCCTGCCCGCCATAATGGCATCTACAAAGAGAAACATGGCCATGTCGGGCCGTCCCCACGGCCCGTAGATGGTAAAGAAGCGCAGGCCGGTGACCGGCAGCCGGTAGAGATGGCTGTAGGACTGCGCCATCACTTCGTTGGCCTTCTTGGTCGCGGCGTAGAAGCTCACGGGGTGGTCAGTGCGGTCCTGCACGGCGAATGGCATTTTTGTGTTGGCGCCATAAACGGAGGATGACGATGCGTAGACGAGGTGACGACAGCCATTGTTGCGGCAGCCTTCGAGCACGTTGAGAAAGCCCTGCAGATTGGAATCGGCGTAGGCATGCGGCTGCTCGATCGAGTAGCGCACGCCGGCCTGGGCCGCGAGATGCACCACCTTGGCAAATTGATGTCGCGCAAACAGCGCCGCGATCGTGTCACGATCGGCGAGGTCGGCCTCGACGAAGGAGAAACCGGGCTCCTTCTTGAGCAGTGCAAGGCGCGCTCGCTTCAGCGCCGGATCGTAATAGCTGTTGAGGTTGTCGAGCCCGACGACGGACCGGCCTTCGGCCAAGAGCTGGCGGGCAACGTGAAAGCCGATGAAGCCGGCAGCGCCCGTGACCAAAATCGCCTGATCCGTCATTCTGTTCCCCAGGGATCCCTTGCCCACAGAGCCTGTTTAGCCGCCACTTCGTGGAGGTCGCAATAGGCCTGCCGCTCCTCATGCAGGCCTTCAAACGCCGCTGCACAGCGTCTTACATCGGCTATTGCAAGATCGGCGCCAAAACCATACCAAAGCGGCCGAATTCGGCGCCTCGCGTCGGGTTGCCTCCAATCTTCGCAAACCTGTTCATGCGGGCGAGATGCGCCGAATCCTGTTTTCTGCGGCCAAGATCCTGATTTCCGCGGCGCTGCTCTATCTGGCGCTGCGCAAGGTGGACCTGTCCGAACTGTTCTCGCGCTTCACGGTGTCCAGCCTGTTCTGGATCGGCGTGGCGATCGCGGTCGCGTTCCTGCAAATCTTCGTCGGCGTGCTGCGCTGGCGCGAGATCAGCGCCGCGTGCGGCGCGCCGCTCGAGCTCGGCCGTGCCATGCGTTACAACGTGATCGGTGCCTTCTTCAACCAGACCCTGCCGTCGGCGATCGGCGGCGATGCGGTCCGGCTGTGGCTGGTTGCGCGCGCCGGCGCCGGCTGGCGCGCGGCGACCTACTCGATCTTCGTCGATCGCGCGATCGGCTTGATCGCGCTCGCGGTGCTCATCGTCGCGAGCCTGCCCTGGAGTTATACCCTCATCACCGATCCGCACGGGCGCTCGGCGCTGCTGCTCATCGATTTCGCGGCACTGGCGGGCGGCCTCGGCTTCCTGATCTTCGGCGCGTTGAAATGGCGCTGGCTGAAGACCTGGTGGGCGACGCATCACATCCACGCCTGTGCCGTGATCGCCAATCGCGTGATCTTCAGCCGCAGCCGCGGACCGATCATCGCGGTCCTGTCGGTCCTCGTTCACGTGCTCGCCGTCGTCGTCGCCTGGTGCGTCGTGCAGGCGATCGCCGCGCCAATCAGCTTCGGCCAGATATTCCTGCTGGTCCCGCCGGTGATGCTGATCACCATGATGCCGATCTCGATCGCGGGCTGGGGCGTGCGTGAAGCCACCATGAGCCTCGCGTTCGGCTTCGCCGGACTCGCCGCAAACGAAGGTGTCAACGTCTCGCTGCTGTTTGGCGCCGTGTTCTTCATCGTCGGCGCGATCGGCGGGTTGGTCTGGATCCTCAGCGCGGAGAAGGCCGCGCAAGGGTCGGTCCCGATCGGAGTGCCCGAGTGAGCTCGGCCGCAGACGCCCTCGCCGCCGTGCCGTCGCTGCTTGCCGTCGCAATCGCCGCGCTGGTGTCGGCGCTCATCACCTGGAGCAGCCGTCCCCTGCTCCAGCGCTACGCGCTGGCACGGCCGAACGCGCGCTCCTCGCATCGCATTCCGACCCCGCAGGGTGCGGGCATCGCCGTGATCGCGGCGACGCTCATCGTCGCCTCGCTCTTTGCGAGTGTCGCGAACGTCGCGATCCCGCCCGCACTGCTCGGTGCGACGGTCTTGATCGCGCTGGTCGGATTTGCCGACGACATCGTATCGCTGCCGGTGCTGGTGCGGCTGGTGCTGCAGGCCGCGGCCGTCGGCGCCGTGGTGTTCACCGCGCCCGAGACTGCGCGCATCGTTCCGGCGCTGCCGCTTGCGCTGGAGCGCGGCCTCATCCTGCTCGCAGGGGTCTGGTTCGTGAACCTCGTCAACTTCATGGACGGGCTCGATCTGATGACGGCCGCGGAAGTGGTGCCGGTCACCGCGGCGCTGCTGCTGCTGGGATGGCTGGGCGAGCTGCCATGGCCGGCCGCGCTGGTCGCGGCGACGCTGTGCGGCGGCATGCTCGGCTTTGCGCCGTTCAACCGTCCGGTGGCAAGAGTCTTCCTGGGCGATGTCGGCAGCCTGCCGATCGGCCTTTTGCTTGGCTGGTGCCTGCTCGAGCTCGCCTTTCGCGGGCAGACGGCCGCGGCACTGCTGCTGCCGGCCTATTATCTCGCCGATTCCACCATCACGCTGTTTCGACGGATCGCGCGGCGCGAGCCGTTCTGGTCGGCGCACCGTACGCATTTCTACCAGCGCGCCACTGACAACGGTTTCACGGTCCCGCGGGTGATCGGCGAGGTCTTCCTGCTCAACCTCGTGCTCGCCGGGCTCGCCATCCTCACCATCCGTGCCGCCGCGCCGGCGGTCACCACGAGCGCACTTGTGGCCGGCGCGCTCGCGGTCGGATGCGTGCTGCACCGCTTCTCGCGGTCTCAGGGCTCCTGATCCGACACCGCCAGACGCAAGCCCTCCTCGAGGGTGAGCTGCGGCTGCCAGCCGGTTGCGATCGCCTTCGAGATGTCGAGCTCGAGCGAGCCGATCAGGCCGTCATGCATATCCTGACGCCCGGTCACGCGCAGGGCCGCGCTGAGCAGGTTTGGCGGTATGCCGAACAGCCGCGGGCGCTTGCCGGAGGCTCTCGCGAGGCACGCGATGAATTCGGGCGTCGAGACCCTTTCCCTGTCGGCCAGCAGGAAGATCTCGAAATTGCTCGTGGGGTCGGGATGGCCGAGCCGGTGCAGGATGAACGACGACAGGTTTTGCACGCATAGAAAGTTGCGGCGATTGCGGATCGCCGCAAAGGGCAGCGGCAGCCCCAGCCTGACCGCGCGCGCCAGCAGCGGGAAATTGCCCTTGGCGTGTGCGCCGTAGATCAGCGGCGGCCTGATCACCGAGATTTTCATGTCGCTGTCCCGCGCCAGCGTCCTCAAGCCCGCCTCGGCCTCGGCCTTGGACGCGCCGTAGAGGCCACGCGGCGTCGGGACATCGCGCTCGCTGAACGGGGCACGGCCCTCGTTGCTGCGGCCGTGCACCAGAACAGTGCTGATGAAGATGAAATGGCGTACGCCGGCCGTCGCTGCGCAGCGCGCCAAGCGCAGTGTGCCCTCGACATTGACCTTGCGGTAGAGCTCGACCGCGCGCTCGTCGTTCTTGTAATGCACGCGCGCGGCGAGATGGATGACGGCGTCGACGCCTTCAAGCGCGGCCCGCCAGTCGGTTTCGGGGCCGATCGATGCGATCACGACCTCGTCGCCGGCCCCTTCCGGGCTGCGCACCGCGCACCGGACCGACCAGCCCTCACGCGTCAATGCGCGCACGACATGACGGCCGATGAAGCCACTCGCTCCCGTCACCAGCGCGACCGGCTTTATCTCGCTCATCATTGCTCCGACAGAACAGCGTTGCGCAACAATCCGTCGACCGGCACGATCAGGCCGCGGTCGACCCGAATTCGGGAACCGCATCCTTCAGGATGGTCCTGATGGTGGCGCGATCGTCGCGCGCGATCGCCTGCTCCAGCGCCGCAATCCATTTGCGCAGCGTCTGCATCGGCGGCTCGTTCGGCTGCGCCGCCATGATGCCGGCA
>NZ_JADPKA010000080.1 GCF_023073715.1 Bradyrhizobium sp. 164 | reverse complement strand
GTGGTGGTGACGAACATGCCGGGCTTCAGGATCTTCTCCGGATTGGCGATGGTCGCCTGCACGCGGATGTTGCGGGTATCGGTCGCGATCTGCGGCTCGATCGTGGTGATCTTGCCCTCGAAGGTGCGGCCCGGATAGGCATCCACCCTGAGCCGGACAGTCTGGCCGACCTTCAGGCTGCCAGAGTCCTTTTCCGTCACCGTGAAGTTGGCCCACAGCTCGGACAAGTCGGTCAGCGAGACGATCGCCGTGCCGGCCGTCAGATATTGTCCGACCTCGACCTTGCGCATGCCAAGATCGCCGGAGAACGGCGCGCGGACCAGCTTCTGCGAAATCAGCGCCTCGGTCTTGGCGATGCCGGCCTGCGCCTGGTCGTAGGCAGCCTGAGCCTGATCGACGGTCGCCTGCGGGCCGAACTGGCGCGAGGCCAGCTGCTTGGCGCGGTCGAGCGACAGCTGCGCGACGGTCGCCTGCGCCTTGTAATTGGCGAGATCGCCCTGCTCCGGTGCGTCGAACAGCTGCACCAGCGGCGTGCCGGCTTCGACACGCGTACCGGGCTCGAACTTGATCTCGGTGACGCGGCCATTGACATCGGCGCTGACGTCGACCTGATGCACGGCGACAAGGCTGCCGACCGCGGTGAGCAGGTTCGGCACCACCTCCGACTTCGCCTCGGCCGCGCTTACCGCGGTCGGCGGCGGCTTGTTGTTGGCGAAGAACTGCTTGATCATCTGGCCGCGGAAATAATTGAACCAGACGAGGCCACCGACGAGCGCGGCGAGAAGCGCGCCGACGATGATGAACCACAGCACCGG
>NZ_JADPKA010000040.1 GCF_023073715.1 Bradyrhizobium sp. 164 | reverse complement strand
GTGCCGCGCGCAAAGGCCGGACATATGACCGCACCGTTCCAATGTGTGAAATCGACTGCAAAAGCTCTTGCCACGCGGGCCGTTCCACATATGGGGGCACACTGGCGCGCAGCGGGCGCGGAGCATCTAGCGCTCTCAGACGCCGCGCATGAGCAGGGCCTTGAAGTCGGCGCGTGCACGCTGCGCCTCGGCGCGCGCGACGTCCGAGGCATCGCCCATGCCGAAATAGCCATGGATCAGGCCGGGGCCCTCATGGTGCTTGACGCGGACGCCGGCCGCCTCCAGTGCCCGCGCATAGGCCGCGCCCTCGTCGCGCAGGGGATCGAACCAGGCGGTGGTCACGACCGCGGGTGCGACACCGGCGAGAGATGCCGCGCGCAGGGGTGAGACCCGCCAGTCCGAAGCATGGCGGGGATCGGCGAGATAATGGCCGCAAAACCATTCCATCGTGGCACGCGTCAGGAAGTAACCATCGGCATTCTCGGCGCGCGAGGGATAGCGCGCGTTCTCGCGCGCATCGGCATAAGCGCCGAGGACGTCGGTTACGGGATAGACCAATAATTGCGCGGCAAGCTTGATGCCGGCATCGCGGCAAGCGATCGCGATGGTCGCCGCGAGATTGCCGCCGGCGCTGTCGCCGGCTACGCCGACGCGCTTCGCATCGCCGCCAAATTCCGCGACGCGGTTGAAGATGTCACTGACGGCGGCGAAGGCATCCTCGAAGGCGCCGGGGAAGCGCGTCTCGGGCGGGCGGCGATAGTCGACGGAGACGACGACCGCGCCGGTCTCGATCGCGAGGTTGCGCGCCTGCCGGTCATGGGTTTCGAGATCGCCGGCAACCCAGCCGCCGCCATGGAAGAACACCACCGTCGGTGCAGGCGTGGAGCCGACCCGATAGACGCGTGCATCGAGCGGGCCAGCGCCGCCTTTCACCTTGATATCCTGCACGCTATCGACGCGCGGTGGCGGAATGGCCGCGCGCGAGGCAGCCAGTGCGCGCAAGGAATCGCGGGCGCTCTGTGGCGTCATCGTGGTGGGATCGCGCATCGGCATGAGCGGAATGATCTGGGCGATGACGGGATCTAGCGGCGCGGCCATGGCGTATCTCCTCGCGGGGTTCTTGGTCTTGCTTGCGGGTCAGCATAGATTTTGCGCGCCGCATCGGCAACCGGCGCTGCAACGCAGGTAGAACGGGCAGGGAGGTTCAAGAGGTGGAATTCGAAACGTTGGTGCAGTCGCGCCGCAGCGTGCGTGGCTTCAAGAAGGAGCCGGTGCCGCGCGCGATCCCGGCGCGGTCTGCCATTTCGATCTCGGTGCGCTCTGCTACGGCATCGTGCTCGCGGCGTGGGATCGCGGCCTCGGTTCGGTGATCAACGGACAGGGCATCATGCGCTCGGACATCGTGCGCGAGGACGCGAATATTCCGGAGGACGAGGTGATCATGACCCTGCGTCGCGCTGGGCTATTCCGACGACAGCTTTGCCGCGAATGCAGTTCGCTCGGACCGCGAACATAACGACGAGTTCGTGCGCTACGTGGGTTTTGCCGAATAGCACGACGTGAAGGAGATTATTCTCCGGCGGAAATTTTTGGCGCGGAGTCGTTAGCGGCCTCTTGCAATCTCGAAGGTGCGGGAGGAACAATATGCAGACTGAGAGGTTTGTTGCTGGCGCGAGGGAATTCACATGCGGCGGCTGGCTAGCCTGGTTCGACGGTTATTTGGTCCGCGAATGCGGCGCCCGATCGATGACGATCCAAGTCTTCCTTTCACATCCGAGGAGCTCGGCCGGCTGATCCGCAGTGGCAAGCACGAGGACATGAAGCTGCTGGCCGACGGCCTGGCCTGCCGGTCCATTCCGCACCGCGCCAGATATCGCGCGACGCACTGAAGCGCCGCGACGCTCGAGCATCGCGACGCTCAAGTACCGCGACACTCCAGCGCCGCGACAAAGAGAATCTCTGCGCGCCCCGGCGACATGCTAGGATGCGGCCATCATGAGCAATCGCATCCTCGTCCTCTACGGTTCCTATCGTTCCGAGCGCATGGGCATCCGCCTTGCGAATTTCGTCATCAATCGTCTGCGCGGCCGCGGCCAGGAGGTCGAATTCATCGACGCCAAGACGATCGGCCTGCCGATGCTGGACCGCATGTACAAGGAATATCCCAAAGGCACCGCGCCGGAGGCGCTGGAAAGGCTGGCCGGACAGATCCGCGGCGCCGATGGTTTTGTTTTTGTCACCGGCGAATACAATTGGGGCATCCAGCCCGGCCTGAAGAACCTCACCGACCATTTCCTCGAAGAATGGTTCTGGCGTCCGGCCGCGATCGTGAGCTACTCGGCCGGCCGGCTCTCGGGCGCGCGCGCCGCGACCGCCTGGCACGGCACGCTGTCGGAGATGGGCATGGTGGTGGTGTCGAGCACGATCGGCGTCGGCCCGATCGCGCAGACGCTGTCGGACGACGGAGAGCCGATCGGCGACGGCGGCAAGGCGCTGGAACGCTCGTTCCCGCGCTTTGCCGACGATCTTGCGTGGTGGATCGAGGCGGCCAAAGCGCAGCGGGCGCGCACGGCGCCGCCTTATTGAGACGTCTTACGCCGCCCTGACCTCGCCAAGGAAGCGGTCGAACTGTCCGGCGAGATCGCGCGATTGGGTCGAGAGCTGCTCGGCGGCGCCCAGCACCTCCCGGGCGGCGGCTCCCGAGTCATCCGCGGCGCGTTGCACGCCGGAGATGTTGCTGTTGACTTCCTGGGTGCCGCGGGCGGCCTCCTGGACGCTGCGGGCGATTTCCTTGGTGGCTGAGCCCTGCTCCTCGATCGCGGCGGCAATCGCAGCGCCAATCTGGTCGATCTCGGCGATGACGTCGGCGACGTTGCGGATCGCGGCCACGGTCTCGTCGCTCGCGCTCTGGATCGCGGTGATCTGCTCGGAGATTTCGGTGGTGGCCTTGGCGGTCTGGCCCGCCAGCGACTTCACTTCGGAAGCAACCACCGCAAAGCCGCGGCCGGCATCGCCGGCGCGGGCGGCCTCGATGGTCGCGTTCAGCGCCAGCAGGTTGGTCTGCTCGGCGATGCTCTGGATCAGCGTGACGACGTCGCCGATCTTCTGCGCGCCTTCGGCGAGCGTGCGCGCGGTATCGCCGGTGCGGCGGGCATTGTCGACGGCGCGGGCGGCGATCTCGGTGGATTGCGCGACCTGACGGCCGATCTCCGCGATCGAGGAGGTCAGCTCCTCGGTGGCGCTGGCAACCGTCTGCACGTTGGTCGAGGTCTGTTCGGAGGCGGCGGCGACGATTGCGGCCTGGCTGTTGGTCTGGGCCGCGGTCGAGGTCATCGACTGCGCCGTGCTTTCCATCGTCGCGGAGGCCCGGGACAGACCGCCGACCAGCTCGGTGACCTTGGCCTCGAAGGCGCGGGTGAGGTCGTCGAGCGCCTGGGCACGGCGCATCTTGCCGTCGTTCTCGGCCTGCTTCTCGGCGGCGAGCCGGTCGGCCCGGATCATGTTGTCCTTGAACACCTGAACCGCCGCGGCCATCGCGCCGATCTCGTCGGAGCGCTCGGCACCGGGGATGCCGTCGGCAACCTCGCCATCGGCAAGCCGTGACATCCGCGTCGTCAGGCTGACGATTGGGGCGCAGACGCGGCGGCGAACCACCACAATGAGGCCGACGCTGGCGATCAGCACGGCAAGGAGGCCGACGAGGGCGACGGTGAAGCTGGTGCGTGCGGCCGAGGAGGCGCCGGCAAGGATCTGCTCGGCATTATCATAAAAGGCGTCGCGAACATCGATGATGGTGCCGAGACCGCGCTGCGTGGCGGCGTAATAGGTGTCCACGTCGTGTTCGTACTTGCCGCTGACCGCACCGTCCTTCACCAGCTTGAGCTCGCGGCCGAACTCCTCGACATAGACCGCGTTGAACTTCTCCAGCGCAGCGGCGACGTTCGCCGGAGTCGCCGGATTGCCGCGCAGTTCCTGTAGCGTCATCACGATCTGATCGTTGCGGCCCTGCGAGCGGCTGATCTCGGCCTTCTCGGCGTCGGTCGCCGGTTTCTTGCCGCCGATGAGATTCTTGTGCAGGCTGGAATTGAAGCCCCCGACGTCGCGCAGCGTCATGGCGATGTTGGCGTAGCTGGCCTGCCGGTAGGCGTCGCCGTTGAGAATCGCCATGCGGCGGACCTGCTCGTTGAGCAGCGCGGTCACGCCGCTGTTGAGCACGGCATTGTCGGCGACGATCTTCTTGGCCGCGTCCTTGCGGGCCTCTGCGGGCCCTGCGAGCGCCTTGTCGATGGCCTCCCGCAGCGCCGTGAATTTCGCATTGATGCCGTCGATGTTGCTGCCGATGATGTTGCCGTCGTCGAAGGAGCCGGGCAGCTCCTTGCGCAGCGCGTTCATCCTCTCGCGGGCACCGTCGGTCTGCTTGCGCAGCTTGTCCTGTTCGGCGAGCAGCGCAGGGTCGATCGTGGCGGGGCCGTAGAGGATGTTGGTGGAAAAGCCGCGCTCGGGGTTGAGATAGCGCGGGATGTCGCTGGCCGCGCGGACGATCGCCAGGCGGCCTTGCGCCTCGCCGATCCGCTCCATCGTCTGATATTTGGTCACGGCGACGTAGACGGCGAGGCCGCCGCCGACGGTCGAGAGCGAGACGATGGCGGTGGTCAGGAGCGTACCGATTTTCATGATCTGTCCGGCAATTGGCGCGGGGAGAATTATTTTGCTCGGAAGATAGGCAGCCGGTATTAATCTCGGGTTTACGCTGCCGCTCGTGTCAACTCAGCCGGATGCTCGATCGAGCTTCGCCAGGATCTCCAGCGTGGCGCGGTCGCGCTCGCCGGCGAAGTAGCGGGCGAGGGCCTGATCGAAAACGGGCTCATCGGAAACCGCACCGAACAGCGTCATCGACGAGCGGAATTTCGTATCATCCGGCGCGCCCAGGATCGCGTTGATGGTCCGCCCCTGAACGGCGAGCACGAGCCTGGTACATTCGATCAGGCGCCCCCCGAGGACGGGATGGGCGAGATAGGCCTGGGCCTCCGCGCGGGAGCCGATCGCGTAGCGCTGCGACATGGCGCTGACGCCGAGGCCGGCGACCTGCGGGAAGATGAACCACATCCAGTGAGTCTGCTTCCGGCCCCGGGCCAGCTCGCCCTGCACGTCGCGATAGACCGGGTCCTGGGCCCGGATAAAGCGCTCGAGATCGAAAGGATCGGTCATTGGATACCTTGGGAAAGCCCTGCCGGACCCGTTGCCAGCCCTTGCCGGCCGCGATTATGCCTAACTTTTGGCTCCCAATGTGGTAGCTGGTATAGAGTCTCCGGGTGGGGGTTGGGCACCCCCGGGGTCGATTTGGGGATCTGATGGTTTCCGACGCAGCACATGCCGGGAGGCTGTTGTCGCGCCGCCGTGTCGGGCGAGCCGAAGCGATTTTGCTGTCTCTGGCAGCGATCGCGCTGGCGCTTGGCGCCGCCGCGTGGGTCGCGGATATGGGCGATTCGTCTCCACTGGTCTCCGCCGCGTTGCCGCCGGCCAATGCCCCTTCATTCGAGGATCGCTTCGCTTCGGCCTCCGGTAATCCGCCGGCCCGCGAACTCGGCTTCCGGACGCTGGAGCGCTCCGCCCTGAACGCGGTCCAGCTCAAGCTTCGCGATGCCAAGGCCATGCTGGCTGAGAGGCTCCAGGGCGACGACTGGCGCTCGATCCTGACCGAAGAGGATCGGCCTGCGGCCGAGGAGGCGAGGCCCTCGCAGCGCGCCGACACCATCCCGATGCCGCGCTCGCGCCCGGTCCAGGCCGATCTCGCCTCCCAGATCGCATCCAGCCAAGCGTATGCCGACACTGGTTCACGGGTCGATAACCGCAATTTCTTCGAAAAATTCACCGACAAGATCAAGCTGGCCTCGCTGACGCCCGACAGCGGCCTGTTCGGCAAGGCGCCCGATCTTGCGGCCCTCGGCTACGATTCGCGGACAGCGGTCTATGACATCTCGGCCAAGGCGGTTTACCTGCCAAGCGGCGTGGCGCTCGAGGCCCATTCCGGCTTAGGCCCGCTGATGGACAACCCCGACCATGTCGATCGGCGCATGGTCGGCGCGACGCCGCCGGCAACCTACGAGCTGAAGCCGCGCGAAAAGCCGTTCCATGGCGTCCGCGCGCTGCGCATGACGCCGGTCGAAGGCACCAACGCGCTTGGGCGCGTCGGCCTGCTCACCCACAATTACATGCTCGGACCGCGCGGCGATTCCAACGGTTGCGTCTCGATCAAGGACTATGACCGTTTCATCAAGGCCTACGACAATGGCGAGTTCAACCGTCTGGTCGTGGTGCCGAGCCTGCGCGGGTCTGCGACCGCCTCGCAGCGCGCGAGCACTGATTCCTGATACTTGCGTGCCGCGGCGGGGCTGCCGTTTCCCCTTCGTTAAGTCGTCCTCGTCCAGAAGCAGCCCATGAGTGATCCATCAAACTCCGAGACCCCGCTGCGGACGACGTTCAAGATCAAGCTGAACGGTGACACGCTGGCGATTGCGACCGTCGGCCAGGCCTATCAGTTCCTGACCAATTTCAAGTCTGTGGAATGGATGGAATTCCGCTCCCTGCATGAGGATGCTGTCGAGGCGCTGGAGGGCGCTGCCGGTAACGCCATGTTGGCAGTGCAGGCAACCAACGCCGTGCGCGCGCTGTTCGTCAGTGCGAAGCTGCTCTGAGGGGCTCACAGTCCCGCAGGTCCCATGGACCCCAGCGCAATTCGAGGACGGACATCGTGGCCGAACGCCGATATGCTTGAGATTTAATTTTAGGGAGAGACCCCAATGAAACGCCGTACATTCCTCAAGGGCGGCGCAGTCGCCGGCGCGACGACTCTGGTTGCGGCCCCTGCGCTCGCGCAAGGCGCGCCCGAGATCAAATGGCGCCTAACCTCGAGCTTCCCGAAGTCGCTCGACACCATCTACGGTACGGCGCAGACGTTCGCGAAATACGTCGCGGAAGCGACCGACAATAAATTCCAGATCCAGACCTTCGCCGCCGGCGAGCTCGTGCCCGGCCTGCAGGCGCTCGATGCCGTCAGCACCGCCTCGGTGGAGATGGCGCAGACGCCGCTCTATTTCTACATCGGCAAGGAGCCGGCGCTGGCCTATGCCACCGGCGCGCCGTTCGGCATGAACCATCGCCACCAGGAATCATGGTGGCACTTCGGCGGCGGCGCCGACCTCACCAACGAAGCGCTCAAACCCTTCAAGGCCCACGCCATCCTCTGCGGCAATTCCGGCACCCAGATGGGCGGCTGGTTCCGCAAGGAGATCAAGACCGTCGACGACCTCAAAGGACTCAAATTCCGCATCGCGGGCATGGGCGGCCATGTGCTGGCGCGGCTCGGCGTCGTCCCGCAACAGATCGCCGGTGGCGATGTCTATCCGGCCCTCGAGAAGGGCACGATCGATGCCGCCGAATTCGTCGGTCCCTATGACGACGAGAAGCTCGGTTTCCAGAAGGTCGCCAAATACTATTATTTCCCGGGCTGGTGGGAAGGCGGAGCCATGCTGCACATGATCGTCAACGATGAGAAATGGGCCTCGCTGCCCAAGCAATATCAGGCGATCGTCAACCAGGCGGGATCTGCGGCCGGCGCCTGGATGCTCGAGAAGTACGACAGCGTGAATCCGGCGGCGCTGAAGCGGCTGATCGCCAACGGCGCGGAGCTGAGGGCATTCCCGCAGCCGGTGCTGGAGGCCTGCTACAACGCGACTCATGATCATCTGAACGAGCTCGCCGCCAAGAGCGATCTGTTCAGGCGGACGAAGGACAGCCACGACGCCTATATGAAGGAGCTGCTGTTCTACACGCAGATCGCGGAGAACTTCTACGACAATTATCTGCTCAGCAAGACACGCAACAAGAGCTGAGCGCGCAGCTCTCATAGGGTGGGCAAAGGCGCATTTGCGCCGTGCCCGCCATACCTTGCTCCACTTTGCCAGGGTGGGCACGCTTTCGCTCTGCCCACCCTGGAGAATTTTCGTGTGGCGAGCTACGCCGCGCCCAGCCCCAGCTTCGCATAGATCCTTCGCGCATAGACGCCGAACGCATCCGTGGTTTTCAGCGGCAGGTCGCGCGGGAAGGGCAGGTCGATCGGGAAATAATCGGCCATCTTCGCCGGACCCGCCGTCAGCACGGCGCAGTGCGAGGACAGGAAGACGGCTTCCTGGATCGAGTGCGTGACGAAGATGATGGTCTTGCCGCTCTCACGCCAGATCCGCAGCATCTCGAGATTCATCTGCTCGCGCGTCAGCGCATCCAGCGCACCGAACGGCTCGTCCATCAGGATCAGCTTTGGATCGTGAATGAAGGCGCGCGCGATCGCGGTGCGCTGCTGCATACCGCCGGAGAGCTGCTGCGGATATTTGTGCTCGTAGCCGGCAAGCCCGACCAGATTGAGCAGATCGTGCGCCCGCGCGCGCGCGGCCTTCATCGGCAGCCCGACGATCTCGGCCGGCAGCAGCACGTTGTCCAGAATGGTGCGCCACTTCAAGAGCAGCGCCTGCTGGAACACCATGCCGATGTCGCGGGTCGGATCGAACGGGCTCTTGGCGTTGCCGATTGTCACTGTGCCGCCGTCGGCGCCGTGCAGCCCGGCCAGGATCTTCATCACCGTGGTCTTGCCGCAGCCGGAAGGGCCGACCAGCGAGACCAGCTCACCTTCCTGCACGTCCATGGTGACGTCGGAGACTGCCAGGAATTCGGCGCCGCCGCTGCGGTAGACTTTCCGGACGCCGCGCAGGCTGATGAAGGGCTCGGAGCTCATGCCAGCCATTTGTTCAGGTGGGCGGCGACGAAGGCATCGTCGTTGAGATCGGCGTGCTCGCGACAGACGCGGTCGATCTCCTGCTTCTGGCCGGGGCTGAGGCCCTCGTTCGGATCGAGGCACCACAGGCCCTGCATCAGGCCCTGACGCCGCAGCACCTCGTGGCAGCCGGCGATGCAGCCGTGAAAGTTGTTGGCGACGTCGAAGAACGCGCTGTTGCAGTCGGTGACGCGGGCATCGAGCGCGAGCAGGTCGGCCGGAACGCTGTCCTTGTGCCGCGCGGCCTTGCAGCGCTCGAAGAGTTGTATGGCGCTCGCGGTCCACACCGACCAATGGCCGAGCAGGCCGCCCTTGAAGTAGGTTCGCGTGGTGATGCCCTTGTCGCGCAGGTCGAATGGCAGGGTGAGGTCGAGCAGGATGTGGTCGTCATTGCCGGTGTAGAGCGCGACGCGGTCGAGTGCGGCTGCGGCTGCGACACCGCGGAGCACGTCGAGAGTCCTATAGCGGTTAAACGGCGCGATCTTGATCGCGATGACATTGTCGATCGAGGCGAAGCGCTGCCAGAACTGGCTGGACAGGATGACACCGCCCACGGCCGGCTGGAGGTAGAAGCCGACCAGCGGGATCTCCGCGGCCACGGCCGTGCAATGCGCGATGATGTCATCCTCGGAGGCGCTCTTCATCGCGGCGAGGCTGAGCAGGCCGGCGTGATAGCCGATGTCGCGTGCGGTGCGGGCCTCGGCGGTTGCCTGGCTGGTTGGGCCGACAAGGCCTGCGACCATCGCCAATGGACGCTTGGTCCAGCTCGCGGCTGTCTCGGCGGCGAGCTCAAGCACGGGACGGTAAAGGCCGACGTCGCGGATCGCGAACTGCGTCGTGTGCACGCCGACAGCAAGGCCGCCTGCGCCGGCATCGACGTAATAGCGCGTCAGCGCGCGCTGATGCGTCTTGTCGAGCTGGCGCTCGGCGGTGAGGGCGAGGGGATGCGCCGGCAGCACGGTGCCCTCGGCGATCAGCTTGCGGATGTCGCTGTTGATCTGGCTGTGGTGCATGATGTCCTATCCGAATTCGGGGCCGGCGACGGCGAATGGCGTTTCTTCGGCGGCGGCGGTGGGTGGGCCGAACCGCATGCGCTGAAACGGCCGCTCGATGGTCCAGCCCGAGGCGGTCAATCCGTCGAGGAACGCGGGTTGCGAGGCGACAGCGTCGAGCAGGAGCGGGCCATTCTCGGATCCCGCAATCACGCGAACCAGAGCCAGCGCTTCGACGGCATGATCCGCGAACATGGGGCCGATATGGCGCGCGGTTCTGCCATCGCGGACGAGCGCAATGCTGCTATTGGCTGCGACGATACGCGACCCGGCGCGCTGTGCGAGGGCGGTCAGCAGAGCGGTCCGGTCGAAACCTGTGGCGCGCTGGTCGCGGGCACAAAGCGCCTCGAGCGTTGCGGCCGACGGCGCCTCCGCAGATGCCGGCGTAGGTTTCATCAGCTTCAGCCGCCGCAATTGCAGGGTCGGTGTGAAGCCGAGGCGCCCGTAGACGGCGGCTCCGTCGGGCGTCGCATCGAGCCAGCTCGTGAGACCGTTCTTGCGCGCCGCTTCCAGGCAGGCATCGACGAGGCGTGTCGCCAGACCACGGCGGCGATGCGTTGCCGACACCAGCACCATGCTGATCCAGGCGTTGTTGTCGGAATACGGCAGCAGTGCTGCGGTCGCCACCAGTCGCGCGCCCTCGCGGATGCCGAACACGACACCATCGCGCAGGAAAACGAGCCAATCCTCTTCGGTCTGGTTCCAGTGCGCTTCCGTCGACAGCGCCAGCCCGGCGTTCGCATCGGCGACGCCGAGCTTGATGACGGACAGACCGTCAGTAGCGTCCATCGCGCACCTCGTATTTGGTGGGCTTGCCGAGCGTCGGCATGGCGCGAGAGACCCAGTCCGCAGTCCAGGCGATCAATTGCTCGGTGTCGACGACGGGCAAACCGAACAACTCGACCGCTTTCGACGTGTCGGTCAGCCATGCCGTCGGCTCTTCCTTGCCTGTCAGCACCGGTGCGCGGCCGAACCTCGCACCGAACTTCTGCGCGAGATCGCGCACCGCGAGGATCTCGTGGCCGCTGACATTGATCGGGGAGGTCGGTGTCGTGCAATGGGCGAGGCAGCGCAGCGCCTGGGCGGACGCATCGCCCTGCCAGATGAAGTTGACGTGGCCGAGGCTGACGTCGATTGGCGTGCCCGTCAGCACTTTCATGGCGATGTCGTGCAACACGCCATAGCGCATGTCGATCGCGTAGTTGAGGCGGAACAGGCGGCCCGGTGTTCCGAATTTGCGCGAGAAATATTCGAACATGCGCTCGCGTCCGACGCAGGACTGGGCATACTCGCCGGGCGGGTTCGGCGCCATGTCCTCGGTCGAGCCCTTACCGTCGACGGGGACAAAAGGATAGATGCAGCCGGTCGAGAACGCCACGATCCGGGACGCGGGGAAGGCCTGCGCGACCAGGGCCGGCACATGCGCGTTCATCGCCCAGGTCAGCGACAGATCGCCCTCCGCGCCGAACTTGCGGCCGGCCATGAAGATGATGTTGGGCGCCTTCGGCAGCGCGTGAATGGCGCTTTCGTCCATCAAATCGCAATTGATCGTCTCGATGCCGCGCGCGTGCAGCCAGTCCTTGACGCTGGCGTCGCTGAAGCGCGCGACACCGATGACGCGGCGATCCGGCGCGGCAGCTTTTGCGAGCCCCGCCAGCGTCGGGCCCATCTTGCCGGCGACGCCAAGGATCATGATGTCGCCCTCGACCTTCCCGAGGTCGTCGATCAGTGCCTGCGTCGGCCGGCACAGGAGCTCGTCGAGCGCGGCGACGTCAGGGATGGTCTTCGGCAGGGTCTGGCGGGTGAGCAACATGGATTTGGTCCTTAGTTCTGCCGTTGTCAGGTCCGTGTCGCGTCGCCAACCACGAACATGCGTTCGAGGGCGAGCACCAGGCCGTAGAGAGCGACCCCGAGCAGCGTCAGCAGCACGACGGCCATCACCATCGCGGGCGTGTCGAGCGACGATTGCACCTGGATCATGAGGTAGCCCAGCCCGCGCTCGGAGGCGATGAACTCGCCGACGATGGCGCCGGCCACCGCGAGGATGGCGCCGACCTTCATGCCGGAAAAGATGTAAGGCAGCGATCCCGGCAACTGGATCTTGCGGAACAGCGTCCAGCGCGAGCCGCGCAACGATTTGACGAGATCGAGCAGATCGGGCTCGACCTCGCGCAGGCCGCGCGCAGTGGTGAGCAGGATCGGAAAGAAGCAGATGCTGAAGGCGATCAAAATGTTCGGCACGATGCCGTAGGAGAACCAGACGATGAAGAGCGGGCCGAGCGCGACCTTCGGGATCATGTTCAGCGTCACGAACAGCGGCAGCAGCGCGAGGCTGAGCAGCGGCGCCCAGCTGAAGATCACGGCCAGCGCGACACCGACGAAGGCGCCAAGCGCGAAGCCGCCGAGGATCTCGATCAACGTCACCAGCGTGTTGGCACCCCAGGCATAGCCTGTGGTTGCCAGCGTCTGCACGGTGGCAAGCGGCGAGGGCAGGATGAATTTCGGCACGTGGAAAGCATCCACCGCGACCTGCCAGAGCACGAGCACAGCAAGATGCACGATCAGGATGATCGCAAAGCTGCGCGAGGTGCGGGCCGCGTCTCCTGTCACCGATTGCTCCCTGTTGCGACGGTCACTTGCCGTTACGACGAGCCTAACCGGCCTTGAGCGAAGTTTCAACCAGCTGGTTGATTAAGGCCGCAACGACTGCAGCACCAAATCGGCGACGTGCCTGCGGCGGGCGCGGCGCTGGGTGCGGCTCGACAGGTCCTTACCGAAGATCGCCGACAGCGTCGGCGTGTTGGAGAAGAAGAAATAGCTGAGGCCCGCAATCGAGATATAGAGCTGAACGGGATCGATCCCCTTGCGGAACACGCCGGCGCGCACCCCCTCGTTGAGGATGTGGGAGACGCTTCTCACCAGCGGGGAGTGCATCGCCTCCAGCCGCGTCGAGCCGCGGACGTGGCGAGCGCCGCCGCGGTTCTCGTCGTTCAGAAGCACGATGAAATCGGGGTTTGCCGCTAGATGGTCGAACGAGGCTTCGATCAGCCTGCGGATGGCCTTTTCCGGCGGCAGGCCTTCGAGCTTGAGCTTGCGCTCCTGCTCGCGGATGTCCTCATAGACCCATTCGAGCACGGCGAGGTAGAGCGCGTCCTTGTCGCCGAAATAGTGATAGACGAGTTGCTTGTTTACGCCGGCACGCTCGGCGATCTCGTCGACGCGGGCCCCCGCAAAGCCGTGCCGGGCGAATTCCAGCCGCGCCGCGGTGAGCAGCTTGTTGCGGGTGGCGACGGGATCACGGCGCTGCGGCACGGTGTCGCCAGATCGTTTTGCAGGCATTTCCAACCAAATAGTTGACAAGTTGAGGGCGGGCTTGTTGCATTGGTATCCTCACATGGGGAGAGCGACAAGCCGGGTCGCGGCAATGAGGAGAGGTGCGATGAAGCATTTGCAGGCGGCGGGCTCTGCCCTGGTCTTGGCGCTGACGCTCGCTCTGTGGGCGATGCCTGCGCGCGCGGGCGAGGCGGTCAATCTGATCCTGAACTGGACGCCGACGGCCGATCACTCGCCGTATTATTACGCCAAGGCTCAAGGCTGGTACGAGAAGGCGGGCATCGACCTGACGATCGAGACCGGCAAAGGCTCCGGCGTCTCCGCGGCCAAGGTCGGCTCCGGCGGCTCGCCGTTCGGCGTCGCCGATCTCGCCACCATGCTGGTGGCCAAGAGCAAGGGCGCTGACACGGTTGCGGTGATGAGCGTCTATGCCAATACCGGCCAGACCTTCTACTGGCTGAAGAGCTATGGCGTGAACGGCGTGAAGGACTTTGCCGGGCACAAGATCGGCAACCCGCCTGGCGATGCCTCGCGCGTGATGTGGCCGGCCTTCGCCAAGGCCGCAGGTCTTGCGCCAGATTCAGTCGGCTTCGTCAATGTCGGGCCGACCGCGAAGATCGCGGCGCTGAAGAGCCACACCGTCGACATCATCAGCGACTTCTACAACGAGCACGATCTGAAAGTGATCGAGTTCGGACCCGATCTCGGCTACATCAACTGGAAGGACATCGGGCTCAATCCTTATGGCAATTCGCTGATCGTCAACGGCGCTTATCTGCAGAAGAATCCCAAGGTGGTCGAGGAATTCGTGCGCGTCACGCAGAAGGCCTTTGCAGCTTGCGTCGCCGACGTCACGCCATGCCTGAAGGCGCTGCTCGATCAGGTCTCCGGTCTCGACAGGGAGAACCAGGAGCGCCAGTGGGAACGCATCAAGTCCCTGATGACCGACGAATTCACGACGACGAAGTCGCTCGGCTGGATCGACGGCGAGCGGATGAAGAAAGACTACGAGTTGGTCCAAACCTATCTCGGTATGGAGAAGCCGTTCGACGTGTCGACGGCGTTCACGACCAAGATGCTCGATCCCTCCATCAAGATGGATGCAAGCAAGGTGAAGAAGTAGGGGCTGTCCCCACATGCCGCGGTCATGCCCCCGCGCAGGCGGGGCATCCAATATGCCGCGGCCTGTCTAGCACCCACAACCATCTCGGAGTACTCGATCACCTGCCGCCGCGGGTGATGACAGCGGTGGGCTGGACGAGAGCGCCCGTCGGACGCGCGGCCGCGAGCCCGATGGATTCCACGTAGCTCCGCGGAGAAATTAACCGGCCATTAACCATATCCGCCGCATCGTTAACCATTCAATAATTGGGAACGAGTCGGCCGATATGGAGGCTGCAGTAAAAACTCAACGCCAAATGGTGCGCCTGCGGGGGCGCTCCTATGTGGCCTTCGTGTTCGTGCCGACCGTTCCGATCCTGGACTGGCTCCAGGAGATCGATGCGACGATCGCCCGCTCGCCGGGCTTCTTTGCCGGTCGGCCCGTAGTGATCGACCTGTCCTCGGTCGATCTGAGCCAAGCCGGCATCGGCCATCTCTTGACCAGCCTGCAGGACCGCAACATCCGCGTGCTCGGCATTGAAGGCGTGGAGGAGGCAAGGCTGACCCCGACGATGCCACCGCTGCTGTCGGGCGGACGCAGCTGTGTGGTCGAGCCGAACGCGCCCAAGAAGACCGAGACGAAGGCCGAGACCAAGCCGACCTCGCTGCTGCTCGAGGCTCCCGTGCGCTCGGGCCAGACCGTGATCTTCCCCGAGGGCGACATCACCATTCTCGGCTCCGTCGGCTCCGGCGCCGAGGTCGTCGCCGGCGGCTCAATTCACATTTACGGCGCGTTGCGCGGCCGCGCCATGGCCGGGGTCAACGGTCACACCAGTGCGCGCATCTACTGCCAGAAGATCGAAGCCGAACTGCTTGCAATCGATGGGTTTTATCAGACTGCCGACGATATCGACGCCGCCCTGCGCGGCCAGCCTGCCCAAGCCTTTCTGCAAGGCAACACCATGCGAATTACCGCGCTGAACTGACCAGAAGGAGATTTTTGAGATGGCTAAGGTACTGGTCGTGACATCAGGCAAGGGCGGGGTCGGCAAGACCACGACCACTGCCGCACTGGGGGCCGCGCTCGCGCAGCGCGGCGACAAGGTCGTCGTCGTCGATTTCGACGTCGGCCTGCGCAATCTCGACCTCGTGATGGGCGCCGAACGCCGCGTGGTGTTCGACCTCATCAACGTAGTGCAGGGCGTAGCCAAGCTGCCCCAGGCGCTGATCAAAGACAAGCGGCTCGAGAATCTCTGGCTGCTGCCGGCCTCGCAAACCCGCGACAAGGATGCGCTGACGGAGGAGGGCGTGGGCAAGGTCATCGCCGATCTGCGCAGCCGGTTCGACTGGGTGATCTGCGATAGCCCGGCCGGCATCGAGCGCGGCGCCTCGATGGCCATGCGCTTTGCCGACGAGGCCGTGATCGTCACCAATCCGGAAGTCTCCTCGGTACGCGATTCCGATCGCATCATCGGCATGCTCGATTCCAAGACGGTGCGCGCCGAGAAGGGCGAGCGCGTCGAGAAGCACATTCTCATCACCCGCTACGATCCCTCCCGCGCCGCGCGCGGCGAGATGCTGACCATCGACGACATTCTCGAGATCCTCGCCACGCCTTTGCTCGGCATCATCCCCGAGAGCCAGGACGTGTTGCGCGCCTCGAACGTCGGTACCCCCGTGACGCTGTCGAACGCGGACGGCGCACCCGCGCGGGCCTATATCGACGCGGCGCGGCGGCTGTGCGGCGACACCGTGCCGATGCAGGTTCCGACCGAGCGCAAGGGCTTCATGGATCGTCTGCTGCGACGGAGGGCTGCATGAGCATGGGTCTGCTCCGACTTCTGCGCGGCAACAAGGCCTCGTCTGCTCCCGTCGCTCGCGAACGGTTGCAGATCCTGCTCGCGCATGAACGAGGGATACGCGGCCAACCCGATCTGCTCGGGGTGCTGCGTGAGGAAATACTCGCCGTCGTGTCCAAGCACGTCAAGCTGGACCCGACCAAGGTCATCGTTCGGCTCGAGCGCGGCGACGACGTGTCGACCCTGGAGGTCGATATCGAGGTACCCAACGATTTCGAGCGCAAGCGCGTGGCGGTCGCGTAGGGGACGCGGCCGAAGACTTTCAATTGGGGTGGGTGAAGGCGGTCCGCCGGGCATGGCGGGCCGCCTTTGTCGTGAGGTAAGCGGAACGGGTCGCACGGCGAGATCGTTGTGGGAGACCCGCGCAGCGCCGCCGAGCCGGGCGCCGCGGTTTCCTTCAAACGGGAGAGCGCCCATGATGTCCGAGCTCCAGGTCCACACCGTCGCGCGGCAGATGCTGGAACAGCATGGATTCGCTGCGATTGCGAAGGCCGCCGAGCAGGCGCAGGCCTGCGAGGGCCGCGGCGAGGCCGAAGAGGCCAAGGAATGGCGTCACATCGCCGACGCCATGAAGATCATGCGCGGTCCGCACCAGAGCTGACGACTTAAGCGCGGACGTACTCAACGCTCGCCGTGATCGGTGGCTTGCGTCGAACGTCGATTCTGCGTCTGGGGCTGCGCCCGCTCGCCTGTGGCTTTGCAGGGAAGGGGTTCCCACGAGCCGTCCGGCGCCTGCTGATAGGCAGTACAGGGCGACGAAGTGGATTTTTCCTCGCTTCTCTGGGCGTCGGAATTCTTCGCCAGCACGGGCGCAGTCAACACCGTGGCGGCCGCAATCGCGCCGGCGAAAACGAAATGGATACTCCGCATGAGGGCTCTCCGGTTCGAATTCGAAGAGGCCGCATGCTGTGGAGAATTGTGACGATTTTTGGTCGGGAGCGTCGGCTGTTGGGAGCGTGCTTAACGCTGCAACAGCCGCCTTGTCAGCCGCCCTTGCTGCGGATCAATCCGGCGAGGTTGGTCTTCTGGGCCTCGCACCAGCCGGGCATGCCGAGGCGGCGCTGGTCCATGTCGGTCGCCTGGGTGGCGACGGCGACCTCCGCCATCAAATCATCGTCCTGCTTCTCGCCCATCTTGCCGCCGGTGTGCATCCAGGCGATCGCCTTGCGCACCTTCTCGGTGGTGCCATCAGGCAGGTGCATCTGCTGCGCCTTCTGCACGAGGTCCTGATAGACGAGATCCGTGTTGGGGCACTCGACCTTGGCGGCGAAGGCCTGCAACACCATCGTCACATAGGTCGACCGCGGCGGCGCGTCGGCCGCCTGGGCCGGCACGGCCAGCAGCAACAAGCCCGTCATCAGAAAACCGGTGCGCATCCTTGGTATCTCCTCCGTTTTTTGAGAGGCTAGCGTCCGCCGCGCTGCTCCGCAATGGTGCCGGGAGGCCATTGTCGTTCCTCGGCGCGGCGCGCTAGATTGGTCGTCCGCCGGCCCCGGAACGCGACATGAGCCTGTTCAGCACGCCATTCGATCCCGCACGCGACACCGCGCTCGTCACCGGCGCGGGCAACGGCATCGGCCGCGCGATCGCGCAGGCTCTGGTCGGCGAGGGCGTCCGGACCGTGTTTGCCGATATCAATGCCGAGCGGGTGAGGGTCGCGATCAGCGCGAGCAAGAGACCCGAACTGGCGGTGCCCTGGATCGGCGATCTCGCCAGGCTCGAGGCATGCGATGAGCTGCTGGCCGCGGCGCAGGCAGCGCTCGGGGACATCACGCATTTCATCCACAGCGCGTCTCCGCCGCGGCGAGAGGCGGACCATGCGCTCGCGGTCGATCGCCAGACCTGGCAGCAGATGCATGCCGTCAATCTCGATGCCGGCTTTCATCTGGCGCGCGAGATCGCGACACGGCTGATCGCCGCGAAGCGGCCGGGCTCGTTCCTGTTTCTCACCTCGCTGCATGCCGGCACGCCGCGCAACCTGCCGCACTATTCGACGGCGAAGGCGGCAATGGCGATGCTGGTGAAGGAGCTCGCCAAGACGTTCGGCCGCCACGACATCCGTGTCAACGCGCTGGTGCCCGGCGCGATCGCAGCCGGCGGGTTCGTCGCGGATGCCTCGCTGGCGCGGCACATTCCGCTCGGGCGCCTCGGCGAGGCCGATGACCTCGCACCGATGGCGCTGACCGTCTTGTCGAACAAGCTGTCCGGTTATGTCACCGGCGCAGCGTTCGTCGTCGACGGTGGATTGTCGCTGACGAATTGGTTCGAAGCGCCAGTGGTTGACGTATAGCTAGCGCTGCCACGCAGGGACGGGATCGAGCGGCGTGCGATAGACCTCGTTGTGATCGCGGTCCGTGACGCGCACCGAGCAACCCTTCTGCTGGAGCTCCGGCTTCACCTGCGACAGCTCGGTCGCCAATTGATCGGCCCGATCGGAGGCGACCTCGATGTCTTCGAGGATGATTCCACCCTGGTTCTTGAACTCTTCACCGACCACAAGATCGAAGGAGTAGTAAGGCATCCGAATTCCCCGGTGTGACGACCCAAGTTTGAAAAGCAAGTCTTCAACGGAAGTCTCGACACATCCGGCATGGTACCACTGAGTCGATCGTTTCGAATGAACCGGCCGCGCAATCTCTGTGCTTATGGCGCAGAAATGATGTGCAGCAAGCGGGTTCATTAAGAATTTATTAAATATGCGGCGTGATCATAAAGCATCGAATTGCAACAGAACCGGGCTCCGGGAACCGGCAGTTGCAAGAGAAGGCCGCCGGCATAGATCCCGACGGCCTTTTCTCTTCAGCGGAAGACACGCAAAGCATCGCTTCCCGTAATCGTCCGGACTCGTCGACTCGGACAGCGTAGGCGACGTTGCGACGCTGTGGTGTCGCGCTAGCGCAGCGGCATTGGCGGACGTACGACAGGTCCATCGTCATCGGCTACGGCTTGCGTCGTCGCAACCGGCGGCGGGACCGCGGCAGCCTGCGATGGCGGCGGAGGTGCAAGCGGTGCTGGCGTATAGGCCGGCATGTAGGTCTGGCTAACGGCCGGCTTGGGCTTGCGAACTGGCGGCGTCGCAGGCCGCGGCGGCAGCGCAGAGGTGCGGGCGCGCGGATCGGCCGGCTTGGTCTCAACAGCGACGGGCCTGGGCGCAGGCGGCTTCGCCATCTCGCGCGCCATCTGCTCCTGTCCGGCCTTCAGCTCGGCGATGTTGGCCTTGAGCTGCTCGATCTGCTGCGCCATCGCGGCGAGATCGTTCGTCATCGACTGCATCGACTGCATCGATTGCGCGGTGTCGGGCTGCGCTGTCGCGGGCGCGGCGGCAAGCTGGGTTGCAGGCGGCGTCGCAGATTGCTCCGCCGTTTGTTCGGCTGCCGCTGGTGCTGCGGGCGGGGCGGCCTGCGCCGCGGCGACGGGCGTCGTCTGCGACGTCGAAGACATCAGCGACGTCGAAGGCATCAGCGACGCCAATACCGGCGTCCATTCGGCGAACATTTGCTTTGCTGTGTCGCCATGCTTCTCCCAGGCAATCGCGGCAGCCGCGCTGCCTCCCGCGAACAGGAACGTGACGAACGCACCGCGCAGCCACTTGCCGACCGCGGATCGCTTCCGATGGCCGGCACCATCGCTGGCCGTCACGCGAACCGCCGTGTCGACTGAAGGTGCCGCGGCGGGTTTTCCGTAGACGACGTTGATGGTGGGCTCCGGCGCACGCGCCTGACTCGGAGCGAACTTCGGCTCCGGACGGCGCGCGAGCTCCGGCGCCAGCGCCGGTGCCGCGCTCCCCGGGCGCGAGTCCAGCACGATCTCGGGAGAAATCTGAACCGAGTCGTGCGGATCGTTGTCCTTGACCAAGTCCTTCACGATCTCGTCGACGATTTGCTTGCTGTTCAGCGTCGCCAGCATCGCAGCTCCTTTGAAGCCCAGATGTTTAAAGCCTTGGTCGTCCGCATTGGCGCGAGCCGATCATCTGTTGTGGTGGGCCCATCCCAAGTCCCAGGGAGCACGAGTCCAGCCGGGTTTGACCAAAGCAAGGCAAGGAGATGGAGATGATGCGACGCTCTCCTGCCGTTTGTGGTGATGGAACCCGCCTTGTCGAACACGTGTAATTGTTCCGCGTTCGCCTTGTTTTTTGCACGATTTTGACAGCATGTAGTGGCGCTGGGGGTGATATCCCGCTATCGGGGGCCAGCGGTGCCAAGATCTTTAATCGTTCTATTCGTTGCTGCTCTGCTGCCGCTCGGCGGCTGCATGCAGACGACTCTCTCCCCGTCGACCGACGCGAGCATGACACCGCGCGACCGGCAGCTGCTCGCGCATGTGCCTTACGCGAAGGCGAGCGTGCCCGAGCAATATCTGCGCCACATCGTCGACTACCATCGCAAGGAGCAACCGGGGACCATCCTGGTCGATACCGATGCGCGCTATTTGTATTTCGTGCTGCCCGAGGGCAAGGCGATCCGCTACGGCGTCGCGGTCGGCGAGGAAGCCATGGCGTTCTCAGGCGTCGCCCGCGTCGGCCGCCTGGCGGAATGGCCGGACTGGGTTCCGACGGCGGATATCCAGGCGCGGCTCGGGCCATATCCGGCGCGCGTTCCCGGTGGTCCGGCCAATCCGCTGGGGGCGCGGGGAATCTACCTCTATGTCGGCAACAAGGACACGCTCTACCGCATCCACGGTACCAATCAGCCCGAATATATCGGGCAGGCGATCTCTTCGGGTTGCATCCGGATGCGCAACGAGGACGTCATCGATCTCTATGAGCGGGTGAAGCTCAATTCGATGGTCGTGGTGCTGCCGCCCGGGCAGAACGCGCAGGCCGAGACGGGCACGCGCTGGCGCAGCTGAGGGCTGACCGATCGGTCGCTTCTGTCGCTCGCGATCATTTCCAGCAATCCGGCGACATGGGGCGTCGCGCTATTCCGGCCTGGCGATCCGCCATTGCAGCGTCGTGGCATTGCCGTTGGCATCGCCCGGCGCCTTGTCGGCGGGCGAGGTGTAGAGCGGGCGATAACGGTAGGCCCACATCTTGCTGCCGTCGTTGCGGTTGATCACGGTGAAATCGCCGACGGCCTTGGCGTCGGCGGTCGCGGCGAGCGGAACCCAGCTCTCGGTGCACTTGCCGTTGCAGTTCGATGTCTTGCCGGTGGTGTCGCGCTCGTAATAGTAGAGCGTCATGCCCCTGAGATCGACCAGCTTGGGACCTTGCTTGGTCAGGACCACCTTCGCCGGCGCGATCGTCGCCTCAGGTTTCGGCGGAGGCGGAGAGTCGCCGCCATGGCCGTTTGCGAGCGCATGACTTGCCGAGAGCGCGATCGCCGCGGCCGCAACAACGAACCTGAACATCCGAAACCCCCGAGCCGCAAAGTTAACCGCGCGTTAAACGCCGAACGGGCCGACCGTAGCAGCCGAACGTTAGTTCCAAGTTTCGCGGCGCTGCGACAATACGTACAAAACGACGGGCTTATACCTCCACATCGCGCAGCGGCGCGCGACTGAGCTCGTTGCCGGCGGCAATCGCCTTGCGCAAGAGCCGCATCAGCTCCTCGCCTTCCTTCGCGGTGAGGCCGCGCAGCATGATGCGCTGCGCAGACTCGACGGCAGGCGTGATCTTGCGCAGCGTGCGCCGGCCTTCGTCGGTGATCTCGAGCTCGCGCGCGCGGCGGTCGCGGCTGGACGGGCGGCGCTCGGCAAGGCCCTTCTGCACCAGGCGATCGATCACGCCGGTGATGGTGGTGCGGTCGTAGGCGATCAAACCCGCGAGCGTCACTTGATCGAGCCCCGGATTGGCCTTGATGGTCGCGAGCGCGGCATATTGCACCGGAGTGAGATCGAAGCCGGCATCTGCGACTTCAGCCAGGAATACCGCGACCGCGATCTGCTGGAACCGGCGCGCCAGATGCCCGGGCATGTGGTTGTTGTCTTTCACTGAATTCTCCGTTTGGCAGGGACGGGGTCCGGTCATTTGACAAGTATACTGATAGTCAGCATACTGAGCAATATCCAAAGAAGCTGGCGGGAGAGGTGCTCATGCAATTCCATCTGAATGGATTTCAGCCGGGCGATCCCGAGATTGCGGATCCCGCCGAGCGCGTTCAACCCTCGGGTGCAGCGGGCGCGGTGCCTGAAGAGGTCGATGTCCTCATCGTCGGCTGCGGGCCCGCCGGCCTCACGCTCGCCGCCCAGCTCGCGCAATTTCCGGATATCAGGACCTGCATCGTCGAGCAGAAAGCAGACCGCCTGCTGGTCGGCCAGGCCGACGGCATCGCCTGCCGCACCATGGAGATGTTTCACGCCTTTGGTTTCAGCGCGCGCGTGCTGAAGGAGGCCTATTGGGTCAACGAGACGACGTTCTGGAAGCCGGACGAGCGGCAGCCCAAGACGATCGTCCGCAGCGGCCGGGTCCAGGACGTCGAGGACGGGCTGTCGGAATTTCCGCACGTCATCCTCAACCAGGCCCGCATCCATGATGGCTTTCTCGACGTCATGCGGAAATCGCCGGCCAAGCTCGAGCCGTATTACAGCCGGCGCGTGCTCGATCTCGATGTCGATCCGGCCGCCGGTGCCGGCGATTATGCCGTGACGGTCCGCCTCGCCCGCGTCGATGCCGGAAGCGAGGGCAAGATCGAAACGATCAAGACGCGCTATGTCGTCGGCTGCGACGGCGCGCGCAGCACGGTACGAAAGTCGATCGGCCGGGAGCTGCACGGCGATTCCGCCAATCACGCCTGGGGCGTGATGGACGTGCTGGCGGTGACAGACTTCCCGGATATCCGCTTCAAGTCGCTGATCCAGTCCGCGAAGGACGGCAGCTTGCTGATCATCCCGCGTGAAGGCGGTTACATGGTCCGCCTCTATGTCGAGCTCGCCAAGCTCGAGATCGGTGAGCGCGTCGCCAATCGCAACATCAGTGCCGACGACGTCATCGCCAAGGCGCAGCGGATCTTGAGGCCGCATACGCTCGAGGTGAAGGAGATCGCCTGGTGGTCGGTCTACGAGATCGGCCAGCGCCTCACCGACAAGTTCGATGACGTGCCGGACGCCGAGATCGAAACCCGCCAGCCACGTATCTTCATCGCCGGCGATGCCTGCCATACCCACAGCCCGAAAGCGGGGCAGGGCATGAACGTCTCGATGCAGGACGCCTTCAATCTCGGCTGGAAGCTCGCCGCCGTCCTGCGCAGGCAGTGCGCCCCAGGCCTGCTGCATTCCTATTCGGCCGAGCGCCAGGCGGTTGCCAAGGAGCTGATCGACTTCGATCGTGAATGGGCGGGGATTCTCGCCTCCGCCGCGAAGGCCGGCGGTGCCGATGCGGCGAGGACGCAGGACTATTTCGTCCGGCACGGCCGTTACACGGCCGGGACCGCGACGCATTACCGTCCCTCGCTTCTCACCGGCACGGCCGCGCATCAGCATCTCGCGGCAGGTCTTGTGATCGGAAAGCGCTTCCACTCCGCGCCGGTGATCCGGCTGGCGGACGCCAAGCCGGTGCATCTCGGTCATGCGGCGCAGGCCGACGGCCGCTTCCGCATCTACGCGTTTTCGCCTGCGGAAGATCCCGCCGCAGCGGGCTCGGCCATTCGCGCCCTGTGCAATTTCCTCGCCGAAGCCAGGGCGTCGCCGATCAGGCGATACACGCGGGTCGGCGCCGACATCGACAGCGTGATCGACCTGCGCGCTATCTTCCAGCAAGATCATCGCGAGCTTGCCCTCGAGGCGATGCCGTCGCTACTGCTCCCGCGCAAAGGCCGCTACGGCTTGATCGACTACGAGAAGATGTTCTGTCCCGATCTCAAGAGCGGCAACGACGTCTTCGCCATGCGCAGCATCGACCGGAAAGCCGGCTGCATGGTCGTGGTGCGGCCGGACCAGTATGTCGCGCATGTGCTGCCGCTCGACGGCTTTGCTGCGCTTGCGTCGTACTTCGACGCCGTCATGTTGCCGGCGAATTGACGGCCCGGCTGCGCGCCGGAGCGCTGTGGCAATGAACGGCGAGTGAATATTGAACCGCGCGGGTGTGCATTTCGATCTTTCGACCCGTGCGACCACCGTATGCGGAACGCCCGTTCCGCTTGCGCGTTCCGACTGGCAGAGGAGGAACACGCCATGAGACTCAAAAGCGTTTTACTTGCCGCATTGCTGCTCGCCCCGACGGCCGCGCTGGCCGCGCCGGGCATCGTCACCGTCTCGACCGGCCTGCGTGCCGGACCGGGCACGGGCTTTCCCTTGGTCGACCGCATCCCCGGTGGTGCCCGCGTCAACATCCATGGCTGCCTGCGCGGCAATGCCTGGTGCGACGTGAGCTTCTCCGACGATCGCGGCTGGGTATCGTCGCAATATCTCGAATACCTCTATCGCAACCACTACGTCTATCTCCCCGATTATGTCGAGGAGATCGACGTGCCCGTCGTCCCCTTCGTGTTGACCTCGTATTGGTCGAACTACTATGCGGGACGTCCCTGGTATCGCCGCCAGGCCTATTGGAATAATTACTGGACTTCGCATCAGCGTTTCGCGACGCGGATGACGCTTGATCCACGTGCGGCCCGTATCGGCCGCGCGGCAACGCGCGATGCGGCGATCGCACTCGAGCGCAGCGGCGTGCACGCCAGGGGTAATGTCGCGGTCACCGGACGGGATGCCGCCGTCGGGCGGCCCAATGCAATCGCCAAGCGCGACGCCGCGGTTACGATCGACCGGACCCGCGCCGCGCGGAGTGAGCGCATCGCGAATGAGCGAACCGTCGTGCAGAGCCGGAGTCCGCGCGACGCGCAGGCGCGCATGATGCACGACCATGCTGCGAGCCGTGCCGCCGTGCGCGCGCAGCCGATGGCGCGCGCCCATGAAGTGCCGCGCGTGTCGGCCGCGCCTGCAGCCCGGCCCGCGATGCCGCACGTCGCCCAGCCGAACGTCAGCCACGGCTCGCCGATGAATGCCCGAGCGCAGATGCCGGCGCCGCGCGCGGCGGCACCTGCGATGCCGCACCCCGGCGGCGGCGCTCCGCACATCAATGCGCCGCGTGGTGGCCCGCCAGCGGGCGGCCCCGGTGGCGGCCATCAGAAGCACTGACGTTGCTTAGGAAAGCCCGGCCCTTGCGCCGGGCTTTCTGCTTGTCGGACCCAGGTTCTCTGCGCATACAATTTAAGGAAGTTTTTCGCGAGCAGATTTCATCGATCGTAATATATCTACTCAAAGCTGTAAGCATCCACTCGGGGCAGCGGGGCACGGGAGGATGACGATGAGACAGAGTCAGGCGGAGACGCGCCGCCAAAATGTCGCGAAGCGGTCGATGACCAAGGAGGCTAAGCAGCTGTCCAGCCTGATTGCCGGACTGCGCAAATCTCTCGAAGCGATCCACAAGGAACGGGCGAGCGCAAAGCTCACCGGCGCCGAGATGGGCATGCTCGACGAGCGCCGCAACAATCTGCAGCTCACGATCGCAGCCCTCGACGATCGCCTGTCGGCGGTGCAGGGGCTGATCAATCTTGGCCGGCCGCACATCATCCGGGTGCACTAGCGACGCTCGCGCAGGCGCTATCGGTTCCGTGACAGTCGTGACGGCGCCGGGGGACGATTCGGCACGATGTGACGACGCGCCTGCGGCGCTGCACGCTTGGCGGCAAGCAAACCCGCAACAGCAGAAGCGCATCCCTGATGCGGCGCGCGCTCATCTTGTTACCGGGCTGCGAGCGCGCCGGCGCCGTACTGTCTGCGGATGGCACCAAATTGCCACGCTCCTGGCGAATTGCCGCCAAAGCCCGCTGCCACGAGAGGGGCGGGGTGCAGGGCAACGCCAGGGGATATGCATTGGCCTACAAAATGGTCGCAGAACGCGACAACGAGAAGTATAGCTTCGCCCGCGAGAGCCGGCTGCTCATCGTGGCCAAGGCCAGGGTGTGGGCCAGCGAGGGGTGGCAGGTCGTCATCACCGATCAGGACGGCAAGGCCTATGCGCCGCCCGAATTCGATCAGCTGTCGGCGGCGTGACCGCAAGGCGGTCCAGGGGACAATGTTGATTTCGCTGTTTCGACCGGGGCGCGGCTTGATCGCCCCTTGATGAGTCTTGCCGCCGGCGCCGTCCTGACGGCGACGGCTGCAGCCGCGCAGAACCTTGACGCCGGCAAGTCACCCGCAAGGCTCTTTGCCGACGGTTGCGCGAGCTGTCACCGCACCCCACGGGGCCTTGCCAGGGGACGCTTCAGCCTGACGTTGTCCTGGTTCTTGAAGGACCACTACGCAACCAGTTCCGATTCCGCCAAGGCGCTCGCCGCCTATCTGGAGTCGGTCGATGGGCCGCCACCCCGTAATGCGGCCAAGCCTGGCGCAAAACCGCCGCGATCCGCGCAGCGTCCGCCCAAACCGGTGCAGGGCCAGTAGCGCGTGCCGGGACTGCCGGGCGTCAATGCACCGTCGTCTCCGAGAACAGGTTGATCACCACGACGCCGGACACGATCAGGGCGATGCCGACGAAGGCGGCGCCATCGAGCATCTGGCGGAATAGCACGAAGGACACCGTGGCGGTCAGGATGATGCCGGCCCCGCCCCAGATCGCATAGGCGATGCTCAGGGGGATGATGCGGATTGCCGCCGACAGCGCATAGAACGAGGCGACATAGAACAGCACCATCGCCAAGGTCGGCCAGGGTCGCGTGAACTGAGCGGATTGCTGCAGGAAGGCGGACGCCGTGACTTCGAACACGATGGCAAGTGCGAGCGCCGCGTAAGCATTGAAGGCGGAGGTCATGAGCCTCTCGGCGTAAGAAAGATTCTGTGCGGTATACGTCGAGCCCCCTGGAACGGGCTTTTGCCGTGAGCAGGTAACACGCGTGAGTGACGAACCTGCGACACCGATTGGAATGCGGACAGGACGATGACGCGGCCGAGGCAACACGAAGCCGCCGCGCGATCCATCGCGTGGCGGCACGAGATGCCGCGGTGCGTCGACACGGCGTCAGTTGATCCGCACCGACAGCTCGACGTCTTCGGCAAAGGCCGTGGACATGTAGCCGTTTCCGGGCTTGCGCACACGCGCCAGATAGTCGGGGCTGTCGTCGGCGTTGTCGGCGACGATGATCGCGCCCGGCCTGAGATGGCCTTCGAGCAGATCCAGGATATCCGAGTAGAGCGCCTTGGCACCATCGAGCAGCACGAGGTCGATCGTATCGGGCAGATCGGCACTGAGCGTCTTCAGCGCATCGCCCTCGCGGATTTCCACGAGGTCGATTACACCGGCGGCCGACAGGTTGTCCCGCGCCCGCGCTGCCTTGGACGGCTCGAACTCACTGGTGATGAGGCGGCCGCCGCCATTGTCACGCAGAGCTGCGGCAAGATGCAGGGTCGAGATGCCGAACGAGGTGCCGAACTCGACGATTGCCCTGGCGCGGGAGCTGCGGGCCAGCATGTAGAGCAGGCTGCCGGTCTCGCGCGAGACCGCGAGCGGAGCGTCCCTCAGGCGTCCATAGAGGTCGCGGTAAGCGGTCTTGCTGCGCATCATCCGCGCCCGGTCGGCATCGGACAAGTCGGCGATAGCGGCCAGCGTTGCGCTGCTTGCAGCTTCGGCCTCGTCGAACAGTCGATCCAGCAGCGGCGTAAGCGATGTGGTGGTTGGGGTGGTCATTTGGCGTCTCCAGAGTTCGCGGCGAAGCGCGTGCTTGCGCGGAGACCGAAATACGACTAATTCGTCGCATTTCCTATTCGCATTGCTCGCAGGCACCATGGCCGACCGTCGAAGTCGTTCAATTTCCTCGCGAAAACAGCCGCAACAGGCCCGCTCCACCGGGCTGGTGGCGGCCATCCTGGATGCCGCTATTCAGGTCTTGGCGAAGGAGGGGGCGCAGCGTTTCACGACGGCGCGGGTGGCGGAGCGGGCCGGGGTGAGCGTTGGATCGCTCTACCAATATTTTCCGAACAAGGCGGCGATCCTGTTCCGCCTCCAGAGCGACGAGTGGCGGCGCACCAGCGAGCTCCTGCGCGGCATCCTGGCGAACCGGGCGAGGCCCCCGCTGGCGCGGCTGCGCGCATTGGTCCATGCCTTCATCCGCTCCGAATGCGAGGAGGCTGCGATCCGCGTCGCGCTCAGCGATGCCGCGCCGCTCTATCGCGACGCGCCGGAGGCGCAGGACGCACGGGCGGCCGGCGAGGGCATCGTCGCCGCCTTCATGCGGGAGGCGCTGCCCAAAGCCTCGGATGCGACGCGCACCCTCGCCGGCGAGCTGATCGCGACGACGCTCAGCGAGGTCGGCAGGAGTTTTTCGGAAGAGACGCGGAGCGAGGCGGAGATCGCAGCCTATGCCGATGCCATCGCCGACATGTTCTGCGCCTATCTTACAAGGCTGGCGCGGCGCTGAGGCATTGCCGGCACGTGGTGCCGCAATCCTGTAGCTAGGATGGAGGTGCGCTCTATCTCGGCTATGATTGCTGCACTTGCCTTGCGTAGTATTTGCCCCTACGGACTCTGATGCTCGTCATCTCCATTCAAAGTCAGGTGGTCCACGGCCACGTCGGCAACAGCGCGGCTGCCTACGCCGTGCAGGCGGAGGGTGTGAATGTCGCGGCGGTGCCGACGACGCTGCTGTCGAACCATCCACGCTATCCGAGCCTGCGCGGGCGGGTGCTGGAGACCGAGCTGGTCGCCGATCTTCTCAGGGGCGTAGAAGAGCGCGATCTCGTCGACGAGGCGGCCGTGGTCGTCACCGGCTATCTCGGCTCGCCCGGCAATGCCGCCGTCGTTGCCGATTTCGTCGAGCGGGCCTTGGTGCGCAATTCGAAGCTCGTCTATCTCTGTGATCCCGTGATCGGAGACGATGGTCGCGTCTATGTCGCCGATGGAATTCTGGACGTGCTCCGGCGCCGGCTGCTGCCGGCCGCGAACCTGACCACGCCAAACCGGTTCGAGCTCGAGCTGCTTGCGGGCCTCACGATTGCCGATGCGCAGGACCTGCGCGCGGCCTGCGCGGCACTCGCGGGACAGGCCGGCCTCGACGTCGTCGCCACCGGCTGCACGCTGGCGGACACGCCCGAAGGACAGTTGGAGACGATCCTCTGCGCCGAGGGCCATTTGTCGCGCTTTGCCACGCTGCGTCTGCCGATCCGGCCCTATGGCACGGGCGACCTTCTCACCGGCCTGATCGCGGCGCATCTCGCCAAGGGGCTGACGACGGAGGTGGCAGTGCGGCTGGCAGTCGAAACCATCTTTGCGGTGCTGGTGCGCACGCAGGAGGCCGGCACAGCCGAGATGCGTCTCGTGCCGCTGCCCACGCCGGCCCGCAAGCCGTAGCTTCAGGTCGCGCGTTTGCCGGCCGATTGCGCCGCCTTCTGCGATTTTGCCGGGCTCTTCTGCTCACGCATGGCCTGTGCTTTGGGCGGCTTTGCGTGGGCCGCAGCGCGCACTTTGCTGGGCTTCGCGTTGGCGGCTTCCTTGCGCTCCGCCGTGCCCCGGCGCGAGATGTATTCCTGGCCGTCGATCGGGCCGACATGCGGCGGATCGCGGCCGAGATAGGGCCGGCCGATGCCGAATGCCTTGCCGTTGGCATCGACCCACTTCCACAGGATTTCAGTCGAGACCCAGCGCTGCGCGCGATTGCTACCCTGGGTGCTGACGATGTCGGCGGCCATGCCGTGCCCGTAACCACCACGCGTGCTGCCGCCGTGATAGGAGCGGTCGGAGGCGGCCTTCAGGCCGCTCGCGATCGACTGGCGATAATCGTCACGGAACGCGCTGGTGATGCCCGGCGAGAGGCCGGCGGCTTCGGCGGCGAGCAGCGTCCGAAACAGCTTTCGCTTGAAGCTCTTGTCCATGCCGCCGATGACGTAATCCATCATCGACATGCCGGCATGCTCGGCCGCCTTGGGATCCTTCCAGCCGAAATCCTCGTCGACCAGCTTGGTGAAGCTGCGCATCACGGTCACCGTCTTGCCCTTGCGCTTGACGGTGACGGCGCGGCGTTCCTGCACCTTGATCGAATCCTCCTTAGGCGTGCGCTGGTAGAGCGCCCAGAGATAGCGATCGATGCAGGCGTCCACGACGAAGCATTCGTCGAGCACGGCGACGGTGTCCGCGGGTGGCGACGCCTTGCTTGCAACGGGGGCGGATCCGCTCGCGATCGTGGCGGGGGACAACGCGTCCGTGGTCACGATCTCGGTGGGATCGGCAGATGCGAGTTTGAAGGGCTCTGGCGCCGGCGCAGGCGGAGCCTCGCTGACGCTCGGTGCTGGTTCAAGCGAAATTTGAGGCGCGGGCGGCTCCGCCGACAATATCAGCGCGGGATCGGCCGACGCGAGCTGGACGGCGGGGGCAGGTACCTCCGCCTCCGGCGTGGCTGCCGCTTCGATCGTTACGAGGCTCGCCGCAGCCGCCGCAATGTCGGCGGTCAAGGCGACACCGTCCTCGATGGTCGCAGCGCGCGGGACGTCGGCGAGGTCGAGGCGACCGAGATCCTTCGCGCGCGAGACGGCAGCCGCATTGGCGCCGCTGTTCTCGATAAGGGCTGGCGCGTAGGCCGACAGGGAGAGCACCAGCCAAGCAGCGAGAACAGCGGAGGGGCATGAGACCGCCACAAGAAGAGACCGCCGATCATTCATGATCCCTGCCTCCAAACGTTCTGTTCGAACCAGTCTTGTTCGAACAGTCATGATGCAAACAGACTTGATGCAAACAGTCTTGCACGGAAAGGCACGCAGCACGTCAATTGTTCGGAAGAGGGTGTGGCGGCGCAATGGCGTAAATCAACGAAAACGGGCTTTTCGAAGAGGTGTTGCGAAGTTGCAACGCGGGTTCCATGGCGGCCGCATGTGCGGCTGCGACGGAATGCCTGCAACCAGCCGGTTTGTCGTCAAATTGAGCGAACCCCATTTACTCAATCTTGGATTGCTTTAATGCACTTTTCGCGGGCCCGCAATTTCTGGTAGCAATAGGAAGGCACGTCAGTGAAGTTGAAATGCAAATGGGCCGAATTCGTCGCCAATGAATCCGGCGCCACTGCGATCGAGTACTGTCTGATCGCGGCCGGCATCGCACTCGCGATTATCGAGATCATCTATGCGCTCGGCACCAACCTTGTCGCAAAACTGCAATCGCTCGCGACCGCGCTGAAATAGGCGGTCAAGGGGTTCGCGATCGGCTGTTTGACAAGACGCCTGGCGCTTCGCGGCAACTTTGCGCACGGCCGTGCGTTGATCGGCCCATGAGCACGCATTCCTCGCTTCGTCCCATGGACGACTTCGATCCCACCGAGCCCGCCATCCTGCACGATCGTCTGTCCGACACGATCATTACCTGGACCGCCGAACAGGCCGATGACTACCGGAAGGCCAGCCGGCCACGTGAGGATGGAACCGTAGCTTGGAAGGCCTACCTCTTCGATGGTTGGGGCAACGTGCTCGGCGGCTGACCTCCGCCCGCAAAGCGCGATGGCCCGGCCGGCGTGATTCGGCCAAGACTTTGTACGCATTAAGCATATCGCCATGCGCTGCGTGCGCTGTTGCAATGCAACAGCGGATGTCGCAATGCAGCATGACGCGCTTAAATGTGCTCGGAATCTTCCATCAGGAGCATCACCAATGAACAAGAAGACTTTGACGATCGCCGCCACCGTCCTGACGATCGCGGGCGCGACTTCGGCTTTCGCCGCTGAGCTGCCGACCTATGAGGCCAACGGATTTCCGGTCTCGCCCTTGCAGGTGCGCGTCCTCGGTGCGGCCCATGTCGAGCAGCAGGTCGCGGCGCCCACGACGGTTGCTTCAGTGCACCAACTGAAGGTGCTCAGCCCCCACAAGGTCAAGACTGCGGACGTCACGACGGGCGCAGCCCGCTGAGTTGACATCGCATGAAGGGCAGGCGGGTCTCGCCGCGCGCGCCATCCGCCCCCTCGTGCGACCATGAACGACGAAATTGGACGCGCGCGCAGGCTCGACGGCGAGCGGCCGAAGAGTTCGGCGAGCGGCGTTGAAGCGGCGCAGGCAGCCGAAGCCGGCCTGGAACGCGATCTCAGTTATAGTGTGATCACCGGCATCGAGCAGGCGCTTGGCGCGTTGCACGCGCAGCGTCTTGGCAAGCGGATGCGGCGTGGCGCCGACCTTGCGCTCGAACAGCCGCGCCAGATGGCCGCGACGCAGCACGCATCGCGGCGCTGTTCACCGATGACGCCGAATGGATCGCGCCGCAGGGCAACGCCACCGCAATCGCGCTCGGTCACACCGACCACTTGGTGGGCGCGCGAAGCGATAGCGGCGGGGATGGGGAAAACAAGGGAAATCCGGCCTTTGCCGGGCTCGGCAAACTCCCATCATCGTGACGCAGCAATTGACGACGATGGCTTGCGCTCCTCCTTACCCGGCATAGGTAATCGGAAAGCGGATGTCCGCGTCACCCCCTTCCATGTAACATCACGGCATGAGCGAGATCGAAACCCTGTTCGGTGTCCTGCGCCAGTCGGCCGACGCGCCCGTCGTCGACATGCTCGAGCGCATGGTGCGGGAGGGACCGGACCATGCCCTGTGCAAGATCAATGCGCTGCATCTGGCAAGGATGGCCAATCTCGGCGAAGAGCAGGTGATCGCGGGGCTGCTGCATGCGGTCGGGCTCGGCATCCTCGAGATGACCTGGAGCGTGATGTGCCCGAGCTGCGCCGGCGTGCTCTCGGCCAACAAGAGCCTGAAGACGGTCAACAGCCCGCAATATCACTGCGCCTTCTGCGCCGCCGGCTATGAGACGACGCTCGACAATTTGGTCGAGGTGACCTTCGCGGTCAGCCCGCGCGTGCGCAGGATCGCCGCGCACAATGCCGAGGAGCTGCCGCTCGCCGAATATTACCGCCAGGTGTTCTGGAGCTCGGCGATCGAGCTTCCGCCCGACCTCGACGGCCTGCTTCGCGAGCTGACCCTGGAATCCGTCGACCTGCCGCCGGGCGAGCGCGCCATTCTCTCGCTGCAAGTGCAGCCGGGCATGCTGATCGTGTTCGATCCCGTGACCCACACCGCACAGTATATCGAGGTGAAGGGCGAGGAGACGGCCGAGCGCCAGACCCTGTCGTTAATCTTGAACAGGACCGAGGTCCCGGTCGACGCCGTGAGCCTGCGCCCGGGCCCGCTGCGGCTGACGCTGGAGAACCGCACCGACGGCCGCGTACTGCCGGCGGTGTGGGTGATGAACCAGCGGCTCGATGATCTCCTGACCCGGCGCAAGCCGAGCCTCACCGCAAAGCGCCTGCTCACCAACCAGACCTTTCGCGATCTCTATCGCACCGATACGCTCGCGATCGGCCAGCGCCTCAAGATCCTCAGCCTGACCTTCCTGTTCTCGGACCTGAAGGACTCCACCGGGCTTTACGAGCATGTCGGCGACCTCGTCGCCTTCGATCTCGTCAATGAGCATTTCCGCCTGCTGCAGGAGATCATCGCCTCCGAGCAGGGCGCGGTGGTCAAGACCATTGGCGATGCCGTGATGGCGACCTTCGAGACGCCCGATCGTGCCATCGCCGCCGCGATCCGCATGCGCGAGGCCATGAGCGAGCTCGGCGCCCAGCGTCAGCACCAGGGCCTGCTGCTCAAGATGGGCATTCACGAGGGCTCGTGCCTCGCCGTCACCCTCAACGGCCAGCAGGATTATTTCGGCCAGACCGTGAACATCGCCTCCCGCGTCCAGAGCCTCGCCGCCTCGCGCGCGATCGTAGTGACGGAGGCGGTGGTCGACAACGCCGAGGCGCGGACGCTGCTGGAGGCCGGCGGCCTCAACCCGACGCGTCGCAGCGTCGCGCTGAGCGGGATCGCGGACAAGGTGTCGGTGTACGAAATCCCGTAAGACCGTCGCCCGGCGCGCAAGCGAAATCCGGGACTGCACCTGCGGCGCCATCCCGGATTGCGCGACGCTCCATTCGGGCTACGCTCGCTGCGCAACCGCGCAACGAGTCCATCATGACCTTCCTCCTCAACATCGACGTCCCCGACGTCGCGCAAGCGACGACCTTCTACACCGAAGCATTCGGCCTGACGGTCGGCCGCCGCTTCGACGCCGACTTCGTCGAGCTCTTGGGTTGGCCGGCGCCGGTGTATCTGCTCACCAAGCAGGCCGGCACAATCGGCGCCGGCGGCGATCGCCGTCGCTACGCGCGGCACTGGACGCCCGTGCATATCGACGTCGTCGTCGATGATGTCGATGCCGCCGTCGAACGCGCGCTGCGCGCCGGCGCGATCCTCGAAGTTGTCGCAAGCGATGCGCCCTATGGGCGGATCGCGATGCTGGCCGATCCGTTCGGGCACGGCTTCTGTCTGCTGGCGTTCAGCGAGCGCGGATATGACGCGCTGCTCGGGGCTTAGGTCGAGCGGGGCGGAGCCGGTCAAAGCAAAGTTGTGAAAACAACCCCATGCACAGTAGAAAACATGAGGGATTTCAGAGTTCTGCAAGTCCGAATATTTTTCCGATCGGGCGAGCAGGGCACGTGGCACCGATGCTCCGGGCCGACTTCGGCGATCCCGAATAGCGTTTGACTCGTCGGGCAAAACAGGGGCAGACTGGCATGATGGCGCCGGTGCGACGGAAGCTGGTGCGTCGCCAGGCCGTGGGGCGAGATGCCAAAAAAACTCAAAAGAAAACTGAAGACCTATCAGACTTCGCTCGGCTTCTACGACCAGGCGGTCGCCGCGCCCTCGATGAAGGCAGCGCTGGAGGCGTGGGGCGCCAGCTCCAACCTGTTCCATCAAGGCGTGGCGAAAGAGACCGACGACCCCGACATCGTCGCCGCGACCATGGCAAGCCCCGGGGTTGTGCTCAGGCGTCCGGTCGGCTCGGACGGCCCGTTCACCGAAAGCGCCGAACTGCCGACTGACCTCGGCGACGGCGAGGCCAGGCCGAAACGTAAACCCAAGCCAAGCAAGCGTCCGGCCAAGACGGCAAAGACACCGTCCCGCAAGATTGACGATCGACAGGCGCGCGAGGCCGCCGCGGCGTTCGAGAAGGAAGAGCGGCGGCGCGAAGCCGAGCGCAGGAAAGAGGAGACCGCCCGCGCCAAGGAGCGCGCACGCCGCGACAAGGCGGTCGCGAGCACGCAGGCGGCGCTGGACAAGGCGAGGCGCGAGCACGAGGCTCGCACCGAAGAGATCGAAGCCGAGCGGGCTGCCCTCGATGAACGTGCGGAGGCGGAGCAGAGCCGGTGGGACAAGCAGAGGATGAAGCTGGAGGAGGCGGTGCGTCGGGCGCGGGAGTAGGCGGCTGGTGGCGGAGCGGCCGGATTCGCCAAAGCCGGCAGCGGGCGTTCGAGCAGGTCGAAAACGAATTAGGCTTGCCTTGCTTTGCGTCCTTGCGCACTCTGGCGGGAAGGAGGCCAACGCATGAAGACAATGACCGCCGCGTGTGCGCTCGGAACGGCCCTGGTGCTGTGCAGCCTTGGAACGTCAGGTGCTGAAGCCCGGGCGCGGAAGGCGCAAGTCGTTCGTGAACCCCAGCAGAGACTTATCGTCACGGCGCCCGTGCTCAGGCCAACGCCGTGGGATTACTATATCGTTCCACGATATCGCTATCGTCCTGAAGACGACCGGGTCGATCCATACGGCCCGCCACTGGTTTCGTCGTGGGTCCGCTATGAGGGATGGCGGTGGCCATACTGGTGGTGAACAACCATCAGATTCTGCGGCATGTGGTGATCGGCCATCGACGGACGCAGAACTGACCGGCTTGCGGTCGGCGGAAAACGCCGGCCGATGATAGGCCGCGCGCCGAATGCGCGGGCACAACACCCGGATTTCGCCACGCGCGCTCCGGGCCACGCTCACACAACCGCTTATTTCTCGCTCGACAGCTCGAGTCCCTGCGCACCTCCCATCTCCGCCACCCGCGATCAGAACAGGTTGAGCACGTCCAGGTTCAACATCGCTGCGTGCGACGTCAGCGATTAGGAAAATGGCAAACCTGAGACTGTCAAGGATTCATTGAGGTAGAATGACATTTATCCCCGTAATAAACCCAATGCTGTTAAGGGTTCGGGGTGCGTATTGGGAGGATCAATCATGGCAAGTGTTGAACAATTGCGCAGACGGGACGGAGTGAATCTGGTCCAACTCGAAGCGGACATTGCGTCGGTACGCTCGGGAAGCTCTATTACTTCCATTGCTCTGCCTGATTACGTCGAGCACACCGCGGGCGTGTCGCGCGTCGGCGCGCTCAGTGCAGAGGCGGTCATCCGCGACTACGAGTCTGCTGCAAAAGAGATCGAGGCCATGGGCACCGAGTTGATCGACGCCGCGCACAAATGCGAGGCGCTGACAGCCCAGGTCCATGATGCGATCGCGTTCATGCGAGAGACGGCGGCGGGGTATCGTGAAGAGGGACGGAGGATCTTCAAGCGCATCGAAGAATGCGCGCTGTTCACCGAGGACGTCCGCAAGACTTGCGAACAGGTCAAGCGTAGAATGGCCGAAGTTTCGGTAGGCCCGTCTTCCGATGAGGAGCTTGCGCCGCAAGAGCCCGAGTTGAGCGGGATCGCCGGACAGGTGACGATGAGCGAGATACGGTGAGGCGCGCGTAGAGCGTAGTTCGTAGGATGGGTCGAGCTCTTGCGAAACCCGTCGTCGCGCGCAGCGTCGTTAGTATCGCTTCCGCTCGCCGAGTTACGGCGGACAAGTCGCTCCGCCCATCCTACGGTCTGCGAAACGCATCATCTAATCGCCGTCATCCGCCGCAAGGCGCTGAAACTGCCGCTTCATCGCGTTGACCCTGGCGACGTAGCTTGCGACGAGGTGATCGCCGCAGCGCTCCCCGGCCAGCATCTGAAACTTGCGGCGCGCATAGGCTGTGGCGGGACCTGCGCCGCAGAGATGGATGAAGGCGGCCAGATCCTGCTTCTGTTGCGCGCCTGCCTTGAGATCGCCCGCGAGGGTGAGAACCAAGGCCACTTGGCGGTCCAGATACACCGATGCCAGCTCGACGGCATGGCTCGGGATCGCGCGGATGTAGAAGCTGTTGAACCCGCAAGCCGTCTCCGTGACTGCGTTGCCGCGGACACAGAACCGGGCCGCTTCAGCGAAGGCGGGATCGGTCATCTGGTAGAGACCGACGGCGCTGGAGGCCGGCCGGTAGATCGCGAGCGGATTGAAGCTCCATCGCCAGCGCCAATAGGTGCGCGCGACGGGATTGCCGGAACTTTCGACCTGCGCCAGCGCAGCCAGCAATTCCGGCGTGACGACAGCGGTGGAATAGGTGCGGAAGAGCGACCCGTAATTCGCCCACGTCTCCGCCGGCTCCTTGTCGAGGGCATGTCCGAGAAGGACGAACAACTCGGTCGGCTTGCGGATCAACTGATAGGCCATGTTCAGAAGCGCGATGGCCGCAAGCAGGATTGCGACGCCAGCCGCGATCCGAACCATCCGCGGTGATCGCACGAACGTCTTGCGCATCCACCGGGCGCCTCGCCGGAGCTTGCGAAGGCGAGAGAGGAGGCGCTTGCTTTTCTTTGGCATGCCGTTTCGGGAGTGCGACCAGCGCAGATGATGGACTTGGTTAATGCAATCTAGGCTATTTGTTTGAGCATGATCTTTGCGGAAAACCGCTGCGCACTTTCGCTCGCGGCTCCATGGCGTCAACATCAGCAAGGCGGAGACCGTCAACGGATTCGGAATCGCATCCTCTCTGACATCCACGGTCGAAGCTACCGGATCATGAAGCGCAGCACAGGTACTCCGGCATCGCGATCGAGGACGACGATCGCCGGCACAGCGTGTCATACAAGGTGTTCTGGACCTTCAAATCCAATCGCGCCTTCGGGAAAAAAGCCCGCCCTGCGGGCTCACCAATCCGGATAGCCGTAAGGTTCGACCATGTAGGGCGGCGGAGGCATCCAGGGGCCTCGCGGCGGTCTGGGCCGTCGGGGTTCGGCCGCTGATACGTGCGGCCGGGCATGCGCAGCCGCATCGTTGTTCGTCACGCTTCGCACGACGGGCTTCGCGGCTGCAGACGCGGACGAAGCGGTGAGTTGCGTTTGCAGCGCCTGGACCTGCGCGGCGAGGCGCGCATTGTCCGCGGCATCCTTCTCCTGCGCCGCCTTGAGCTGTTGAATGGTGTCGGCCTGCTCACGCTGGGTCTGCTCGTTGCGGCTTTTCAGTTGTTCAAGCTTCCCGTTGATGCTCGCAAGCTCGCTCGTGATGGCCTTGAGCGATTGCGCAAGATCAGACGATGACGGGTCAGGCGCTGTGGCGCCAGGCTTTGGGGCGCTTTCCGTTTCCTTAGCTGTCGGCGGCGCGGGCAGCGGGCTCGACTCATCCGCAGCAGCCAGTTGCACTGCCGGCGGCTGCGCCGGAGTTTCCACCGCGGGCGGGGGCTTGCTCGCGGCCGACGGAACCCATCGTGCCATGATCGACGTGCTGATCGATTTGGCCTCATCGCGATATTGCGACGCGAAGGCGGCACCGAGAAGGCCGATTGCCAGCACCAGGCCGACCAAAGCGCGCACCATGGTCCGGTCTCCCTTCAAGCCGTGATCGCGAACCTTGGCATCAGGCGCGAGCGCCTTGCTTTCGGAAGTTGCGGCTGCCGTCGCACCGGCCCTGGCGTGCGAGGCCCGCTGGCCTTCGCTGTTGCGTTCCATTCCGGAAACCAGCCGGTCCAGCCGCGCAAGGTCTTCCTCTGCGCTCTTGATCCGGTCATAGGCTCGCGCCAGCCCGCCGTCGGCGCGCGCCTCGTCCGGCTTGGCGGTGTCAGGCTTGTCGGCATCAGGCTTGTGGGTATCAGGGTTGGGGTCGCTCGTTTCAGGCACCGATGCGCTCTCCATCCGGTCGGGCGTCAATGGGAGGCGGTCCGATCACTGGAAGGATAGGTCTCGCCGCTGTCCAACACAACGCGTGTGCAAAGGAAAAATTATGGCGGGCTCGGGAGCCGGGCGGAGCGAGGCCGCTAGCGTCTCCGGCGCATGAATTACGGTGACAGTGCACTTAATTGACACCGACCAAGCGTGAATCGAGCCGCAGATTCGGCAGGGCGGCGATGGCGGACGAATTTAGTGCACTGTCACCGCGATTCCTGCGGGTTGTCACAGGAATTCCTGCTTCCCCACATGTTCAGCGCGGCTTACGTCCGCTGATCGCGTGCGCGCGGGCGCTGCAGGTGATGCGGCCGTCCGCATCAGTGGGCAGGCGCGCCCTCACGCGCTGCATGAGTGCGGCGACGTCGGCCGCCGGCATGACCGCGATCACGGGTGCGGTGGAGGGGGCCTTCGTCTCCACATTCCAGAACTCGTCGAAATCGGCAAACGTCCGCTGCACGGCGATCTCGCGGGTCTCGATCTGCTGCAGCCCGGCCGCGCTCCAAAGGCTCTGAAGCGCTGCAAGAGTGGACACTTCCATATGCGGCGGACGCGTCGGCGACAGCCCCATCGCGTACATCTCATCGAGGATCGGATCGAGCGGAAATCCGCCGCCCAGCATGTCCCACATGTAGGTCGCAACGAGGCCGCCGGGACGAACGATGCGCGCCAATTCCGCGACACCTTGCGAGGGGGTCCGCACGAACACGAGAACCAATGCCATCACCGCGGCATCGAAACTTGCCGCCTCAAAGGGCAGTGCCATGGCATCGCCGGTTTGAAACACGGCCCCGCGCGCGCCGGGACGCCTGCGGGCAAAGGCGAGCTGTCCCTCGGAGGGATCGATGCCCTGCACGTCGCTGGGTGCGCAGCGTGCAAGAATGAGCTCGGTGAAGGCGCCATTGCCGCAACCGACATCGATCCAGCGCAGCCCTTGTGCCGGCTCAAGCCAGTCGAGAAAGACCTCGCCGACCGAACGGCTCCAGACTCCCATCACCTGCTCATAGGCGGCACCGTCATCGAAGCGAAGCTCGGGCATGCAACGGCTCCCTCGGCGTTTTTCAGCAGGCAATGGGCGGGCGACGAGGTTAACACATTGGTCATTTCTTTGCGGGCATTTTCACGATCCCAGTCAGCAAAGAGGCACCATGTCCGACATCACCATTCCCGGCGGCAAGATCCGTTCCTTCGTCGAGCGGATCGAGAACCTCGACAGCGAAATGCAGGAGTTGAGCGAACAGAAGAAGGAAGTCTTCGCGGAAGCCAAGGGCGAGGGCTTCGACGTGAAAATCCTCAAGGAGATCATCAAGCTGCGCAAGGAAGACAAGAACGAGCGCGATGAGCGCGAAAGCCTGCTCGATCTCTACATGCGCGCGATGGAGACGGCGTCGCCGGAGCAGGCGAAAGCGGCGTGAGAGGATCGCGGTAATGCAAGGAGAGATAGCCGCGGCTTGCGGCTATCTCTCCCGTAGGACGACGAACTGATCGATTTATGATGGGGCGTTTGGTTCAATCCCGCTGAAACCTGGCCATCAATAGCGGCCGCCGCTGCCCTTTTGTTGCGTGATCCAGTCCGACAATGTCTTGGGTTTCGCTTTCGCAGTCCGGCCCTGCGATGCCCTCGAATTGTCGCGGTCGCCTTTCGTTGGGCGGCTGCGCGGCGCTTCCGTTGCGCCAGCGCTCTTCAAGGTAGCCGTCGATGCCTCCGCGGCTTCTTTCTCCAGGCGCAACTGTTTCAATCGCGCCATCTTGATACGCTCTGCCTCGATTTCGGGTCGCTCGGCGCGCAGCGGCTTGTGCTCAGCAAACTCCACTGTGACGACCACGCCGAGAATGGTCGTCTCTCCGAGCGCCTTGCAGGCTTCGAGCCGATGCAGTCCCTCGACAAGGACGAGGCGATCTCCATCGAGCCGAACGGAGATCGGGGTCTGTTGTCCGATGTCCAGGATACTTTCCGCGATCTCCCCGACGATCTCGGGCTTGAGTGCTTTCTTCTGCTTCGTGGGAACGAAGATCTTCTCGATCGGGAAGCTTTCCGGTTTGGGCATACTTGACTCCACATCTACCGGGCCCGTCCGAACCCATGCCGGTGAGGTTAGAAGTTTAGGAGGTGAGGGCTCGACAGCAAAAGAAATTTTGGCGGCGGGTCACGGAGACGATGTTGGATTGCGGTAACACCTACATGTCAGTCCGGCGGAACCGGGCAGCGTCGGTCCCGACGGGCGTCATCTCAGCGTCGAGGGCAGCAGGAAGATGGCGGCGGCGGTGGTGTGGATGATGAGATAGACGGGGATTTTCGGAGACTGAGGCTTGATCGCTCGGAGCGAGCCCGTCGTATAGATTAGCCGAAGGCGTAATCCACCGCCGCCTGCTGCTGCTCACTAAACATTAAAAGGTGATCTCGTCGTCGATATCTCGACCGAGAAGATCGAGCGGAGGCCAAGTCGGCGGCCGATCCGCATCTTGGGATGAACCGACCGCTGATTTGCTTTAAGTCCCCTTAGATCGTCTGGATAGAAGTCAATAACGTCCTGCAGGTCGATGTCACGGATCTCCCTGTCCGAATTCCTCACTTTCAATGGTAGGTTTCAGTTCTCTTGTCTGACCAAGTTGTTCGATGGCTCGAGAAAAAATCGATGTGTAATGAGTCTCTCTGTCGATATCAGTCTTGGCTTCACTGATTCTTGTTTGTTGACGAGAATCAGCAAGCGCCACACGATGAGTGGGAGACCCACTGCGCCTGCTAAGACGGGAAGGGCAGCCTTAGCAGCATCAGCAGCTCGCTTTTGATCTCCGCTCAGCAGATCTGCCAGCAGCCATCCGATCGCTAGAAAGCCAACAACAACAAGCAAAATGAAGAGAGCAATTCCGATAATGGTGACCGGGGGTCGAAATCTCAGACGTTGGCTGTTCGAGGGTGCCGATCAGTTTTAAAGGCCATCCACGAGTATCGGTACGCTTCTCCATTTGAGGCTCGCACAGGTTGTCAATTTGATTGCAATAAAGGCCGCTCGTTTGAGCGGCCTTTACATGTTCAACCCAAGTAAGAGTTCACGAACAACCCGTCGTACTTCCGCAAGTATCACACTTCATGCAGGTGCCATTCCGCACCAGGGTGAAGTTGCCGCACTCCGAGCACATCTCGCCCTCGTAGCCCTTGGCCTTGGCTTCCGCGCGGCGCTCGGCCTTGCTGGGGACCGCGACCGTTCCGGCGCTGCTGGCCTTGCTCCACTGAAGCTGCTCGAGCTTCTCCGTGGGGGAGAGATCGTGCTGGGCTTCCTGCTTCAGGGCGACGGCGCCTTCGAGGGCATCGCCGACACGAGCACTCGTGCTATGCGAGGCCATCGCCGTGACCTTGCTGCCGCCTGACGGCGCGCTGTCGTTGCCTTGCGAGACCGCGGTCGAGCCGCCGCGCATCACGACCAGCTTGTCGGTGCGCGAGCGGGTGAGGCCGCGCGAGACCAGCTTGGTCGCGTGGTGGCCGCCGTCCTCGTCCGGCTCCTTACCTTCCTCAACGCCCTTGCCGAGCGCGTCAAAGCCGGTCTCGTTGGGATCGACGTGGGCGAGGTCGAAGCGAGAAAGGTAGCTCACCGCCAGCTCACGGAAGACGTAGTCGAGGATCGAGGTCGCGTACTTGATGCTGTCGTTGCCCTGCACGGGTCCCGCCGGCTCGAAGCGGGTGAAGGTGAAGGCGTCGACATATTCGTCGAGCGGCACGCCGTATTGCAGGCCGAGCGACACCGCGATGGCGAAGTTGTTGATGAAGGAGCGGAGCGCGGCGCCTTCCTTGTGCATGTCGATGAAGATCTCGCCGAGACGGCCGTCGTCATACTCGCCGGTGCGCAAGTAGACTTTATGCCCGCCGACGACCGCCTTCTGGGTGTAGCCCTTGCGGCGATCCGGCATCTTCTCGCGCTCGCGCATCACGATGATGCGCTCGACGAGCTTCTCGACGATCTTCTCCGAGACCTGGGCGGCACGCGCCGCCATCGGCTTTTCGTAGAGCTGCTCGACCGCATCGTCCTCGTCCTCATCGTCGCTGATGAGCTGCGAGTTGAGCGGCTGGGAGAGCTTGGAGCCGTCGCGATAGAGCGCGTTGGCCTTCAGCGCGAGCTTCCACGACAGCATGTAGGCGGACTTGCAGTCCTCCACCGTGGCGTCGTTCGGCATGTTGATGGTCTTGGAGATCGCACCCGAGATGAAGGGCTGCGCCGCCGCCATCATGCGGATGTGGCTCTCGACCGAGAGATAGCGCTTGCCGATCTTGCCGCACGGATTGGCGCAGTCGAACACCGGATAGTGCTCGGCCTTGAGGTGCGGGGCACCTTCCACCGTCATCGCGCCGCAGATGTGGACGTTGGCCGCCTCGATCTCGCGCTTGGTGAAGCCCACGGCCTGGAGCAGGTCGAAGCCGGGGGCTGCAATGGCTTCAGCGCCGATGCCGAGCTGGTCGCGGATGAAGTCTTCGCCAAAGGTCCACTTGTTGAAGGCGAACTTGATGTCGAAGGCGGTCGGCAGGGCTTTTTCGACCTTGGCGATGGCTTCATCGGTGAAGCCCTTGGCCTTCAGGGTCGAGGCGTTGATGCCCGGCGCGTTGGAGAGCGAGCCGTGGCCGACGGCGTAGGCTTCGATCTCCGCGATCTCGCTCTCGCGATAGCCGAGCGCGCGCAGCGCTGCGGGGACCGCGCGGTTGATGATCTTGAAGTAGCCGCCGCCGGCGAGCTTCTTGAATTTCACCAGCGCGAAGTCGGGCTCGATGCCGGTGGTGTCGCAATCCATGACGAGGCCGATCGTGCCGGTCGGCGCGATCACCGTGGTCTGGGCGTTGCGATAACCGTGCTGCTCGCCGAGCTCGAGCGCCGCATCCCAGGCCGCCTTGGCATGCGCGACCAGGTCCTGCTGCGGGCACGAGGCGTGGTCGAGCGGCACCGGGTTGACGCTGAGCGCCTCATAGCCGGAGGACTCGCCATGCGCGGCGCGGCGGTGGTTGCGGATCACGCGCAGCATGTGCGCGGCGTTCTTCTTGTAGCCGGGGAACGTGCCGAGCTCGGAGGCGATCTCGGCCGAGGTCTTGTAGGTGATGCCGGTCATCACCGCAGTCAGGGCGCCGCAGAGCGCGCGGCCTTCCTTGCTGTCATAGGACAGGCCCATGGTCATCAAGAGGCCGCCGATATTGGCGTAGCCGAGGCCGAGCGTGCGGAACTCATAGGAGAGCTCGGCGATCGCTTTGGACGGGAACTGCGCCATCATCACCGAGATTTCGAGCACGAGGGTCCAGAGCCGGCAGAGATGCTCGTAGCCCTCGACGTCGAAATGCTTCGTCGTGGTGTTGTAGAACGTCAGCAGATTGGCGGAAGCGAGGTTGCACGCCGTGTCGTCCAGGAACATGTATTCCGAGCACGGATTGGACGCGCGGATGTCGCCGGACGCCTTGCAGGTGTGCCAGTCGTTCATCGTGGTGTTGAAGTGCAGGCCCGGGTCGGCCGAGGCCCAGGCGGCGTGGCCGATCTTCTCCCAGAGGTCGCGCGCTTTCAGCGTCTTCGTCACCTTCTTGGAGGTGCGAGCCGTCAGATTCCAGTCGCCGTCGGTCTCGACGGCGCGCAGAAAATCGTCCTTCAGCGAGACCGAGTTGTTGGAGTTCTGGCCGGAGACGGTGAGGTAGGCTTCCGAGTCCCAGTCCGTGTCGTAGGTGTCGAACTGGATGTCCTTGTAGCCTTGCTTGGCAAACTGGATGACGCGCTTGATGTAATTGTCAGGCACGAGGCTGCGGCGCGCGAGCTTGATCTCGCGGCGCAGGGCAGGGTTCTTCTCGGGATCGAAGCAATCGTCGCCCGAGCCTTCGCAATTGACGCAGGCCTTCAGCACCGCCTTGAGGTGCTTCTGGTTGATCTTGGATCCCGTGACGAGGGCGGCGACTTTCTGCTCCTCCTTCACCTTCCAGTCGATATAGGTCTCGATGTCGGGGTGATCGACGTCGACCACGACCATCTTGGCGGCGCGGCGCGTGGTGCCGCCGCTCTTGATGGCGCCGGCGGCGCGGTCGCCGATCTTGAGGAAGCTCATCAGGCCGCTCGAGCGGCCGCCGCCCGAGAGTTTCTCACCCTCACCGCGCAGGCGCGAAAAATTGGAGCCGGTGCCGGAGCCGTATTTGAACAGGCGCGCCTCGCGGACCCAGAGGTCCATGATGCCGCCCTCGTTGACGAGGTCGTCACCGACGCCCTGGATGAAGCAGGCGTGCGGCTGCGGGTGCTCATAGGCCGACTTGGACTTGGTCAGCTTGCCGGTGAAGGGGTCGACGTAATAATGGCCTTGGCCGGGCCCGTCGATGCCATAGGCCCAGTGCAGGCCGGTGTTGAACCATTGCGGCGAGTTCGGCGCGACCATCTGCATGGCGAGCATGTAGCGGAGCTCGTCGAAGAAGGCATGGGCGTCTTCCTCGGTCGAGAAATACTTGCCCTTCCAGCCCCAATAGGTCCAGCAGCCGGCGAGGCGATCGAACACCTGTTTTGCGCTGAGCTCGCTGACATAGCGCTCTTTCTCAGGTAGGACAGAAAGCGCCTCGGTGTCGGGCACCGAGCGCCACAGGAAGGAGGGGACGGACTCTTCCTCGACTTTCTTCAGGCGCGCGGCGACGCCGGCCTTGCGGAAATATTTCTGGGCAAGGACGTCGGAGGCGACCTGCGACCATTCGGTCGGCACCTCGACGTTCTCCAGCTTGAACACGACCGAGCCGTCGGGATTGCGAATCTCCGACGTGGTCAGCCGGAAATCGATTCCCGCATAAGGTGACTGTCCCGAAGTGGTGTGGCGCCGCTCAATCCGCATGGTCTTGCCCCGTCCTTAATCTTTGACCGAACCGCCTCCGTTCAGGCGTTCCCGTCGACATTTCGCTTCGCGAGTCCTTTTGGCCGTTCGGCCTCGGGCATCGCAGTTCAGCCGGTGAACCCGGCCCTTGTTCTCCCGACGCGATTGTTCGGTGCGCGCACCTCACATCCGCCGGCATGTCCAGGCCCATCCGCCCCAAGGGAATGAGCCCGACATGCGTTCAACGCCCCGCCGTCACTTCAACCGTTGCCATGCGAGCCTGTTGCCGGCCCGTTCTGGCGCCCGAAACGTCCTCCATCAAAGGGCAGACAAGCCCTCATCCGCTGCCTTTGGCTGGCGGGCGGAGTGTTGATTTGCGAGACCCTTTGGGGGAGTGCCGGCGGGACGCAAACTCACTCGCGCCGAACGGACCGAAAGCTAGGACTCTCCGCTGCGCCCGTCAAGAACTAGTGCGAGTTCCTGAATCAAATACTAAATATGGTGGATTGTGGGGGATAACAGGGGTCTCGGCCGCGCCTGCTGTGGAGCCAAGTATCAGTGAGTCCTCAGGGATTCCCAACCAAAAAAATTTGCATGCCGCACTGTTCGCAACTCTTCATCCCGCTGTTCACAGGGCAGGTATATTTTTGGCCGATGGGATTGCGTCAGCGGGACTCACGTAGCCCTACGGAAGGTGAGGGCAGGCATGCCCCCCGAGGTGGTGGTTTGCGCAGCGAATCCGCGCCAAGCTGACCTTCGATTTTGCCGGACCAACCCCATGCATGATTCGACCCGCCGGGATGCGCGGCCGCGCATCGCCCCGGCCGGACTGATGTTCCTCGCGATCACCTCGATCGGCTGGGGCTTCAACTGGCCGGTGACGAAATTCCTGCTCGCCGAGCTGCCGCCGCTGACGCTGCGCGGGGTCACCGGCGTGCTCGGCGCGGTGCTGCTGGCGCTGCTCGCGGTCGTGCGACGGCAGAGCCTGCGGGTCGAGGGCGTGGTCTGGCCGCGCTTACTGACCGCCGCGGTGCTCAACGTCACCGGCTGGATGGTGCTGATGGGTCTGGCGCTGCTCTGGCTGCCGGCGAGCGAGGCGGCGCTGATCGCCTACACCATGCCGGTCTGGGCCTCGATCATCGCCTGGCCGGTGCTGGGGGAGCGGCCGACCCTCTTGCGCACGCTGGGGCTGGCAATGGCCTTTGCCGGTCTTGCCTCGATCATGGGCGGCAATGGCATTGCCGCCAGCGCGGAAAAGCTGCCGGGCATTATCATGGCGCTGTGCGGCGCGTTCGGCTTTGCCGTCGGCACGGTGTTCTCGAAAAAGTACCCGATCCGCCTGCCGCCGATCACGGCGGCGGCCTGGCAGATCGGCATCGGCTGCCTGCCGATCTCGATCATCGGCCTCCTGGTCGAGACCACGCATCTGTCGCGGGTGACGCCGCTCGGCTGGTGGCTCTTGGTCTATTCGACCGTGGTGCAGTTCTGCATCGCCTATGTCAGCTGGTTCGCCGCGCTCGCGCGCCTGCCGGCCTCTGTCGCCGCGATCGGCACCATGGCCGTGCCGGTCATCGGCGTCGTCGCCTCGGCGATCGCGCTCGGCGAGCCGCTTGGCGCGGGCCAGATCGCCGCGCTGATCTTCACGCTGGCCGCCGTGGTGCTGGCGACGCGCTAATTTTGGTTGCCGCGATCCCGCCGCCCAGCGCCTTCCGGATCATCTCCGCGAGCTGGTTACGGCGGTAGGGTTTCGTCAGCAGCAACACGCCGTCGTCGAGCTTGCCGTGGTGGACGATGGCGTTGTCGGTATAGCCGGAGGTGTAGAGCACCTTCAGGCCGGGCCGGCGCTTGGCCACCTCCTCGGCGAGCTCGCGGCCGCTCATGCCGCCGGGAATGACGACGTCGGTGAAGAGCAGATCGAACGGCTGGCCGGCCTCGATTAATTGCAGTGCGGCGCGGCTGTCGGGCGCGGCCACCGTCTTGTAACCGAGGCTCTGCAGCTGCGCGGTGACGAAGTTGCGCACCAACGTGTCGTCCTCGACCACGAAGATGGTCTCGGCGCCGCCTTGGGCCTGCGGCGCGACGGGAGTGGCCACATCAACCGTGCCTTCACCCGGCGGCAGATAGAGCTTGATCGTGGTGCCGTAGCCTTCTTCGCTGTAGATCTTGATATGGCCGCCGGACTGCTTGACGAAGCCGTAGACCATGGACAGCCCAAGGCCCGAGCCCTTGCCGACTTCCTTGGTGGTGAAGAACGGCTCGAATGCCTTCTGCTGGACCTCGGCCGGCATGCCGGTGCCGGTGTCGCTGACGGCGAGCATCACGTAAGGGCCGGGCCGGACGTCCGGATTGTTCTGCGCATAGGCCTCGTCGAGCTCGACCCGGTGGGCCTCGAACAGCAACTTGCCGCCGTTCGGCATGGCGTCACGAGCGTTGATCGCCATGTTGAGCACGGCATTGGTGAGCCGGGACGGATCGATATGCGCCGTCATCGGCCCCTGCTCCAGCACGGTCTCGATCTGGATCTGCTCCCCGAGAGTGGGGCGCAGGAGCTTTGCGATATCCGCGACCGCGGCGCTGATCTCGACGTTGCGCGGCTGCAGCGGCTGCCTGCGCGCGAACGCCAGCAGATGCTGGATGAGATCGGCGCAGCGCTCTGCGGCATCGTCGATCAGCCGCGCCGTGCGCTGGAGCTCGGGCTGGTCCTTCAGGCTCGCCACCAGCGTCTCCGTGTTGCCGGAGATCACGGTCAGCATGTTGTTGAAGTCGTGCGCGACGCCGCCGGTCAGCTTGCCGATGGCATCCAGCTTCTGCGACTGATAGAGTTGGCGCTCTGTCTCGCGCGAGGTGGTGGCGTCGTGATAGACCAGCACAGCGCCGGAGATATTACCTTGCCCGTCCCGCATCGGCCGGCCGCTGATCATGAGATGGCGGGGAGAATTGTCACTGTGCGGGCGGACGATCATCTCCAGCTCTTCGAACTGCTCGCCGCGCAGCACGCGCGTCGACGGCAGCTCGTCGGCCTTCAGCGGCGTGACGCCGTCGCCGTGAAACACATCGGACAGCGCGCGCAGATTGCGCAAATTCATGCCGGCACGATGCAACAACATGCGCTCGGCGGCCGGATTGGATAGCAGGACGGTGCCCTCGGCATCGATAACCAGCACCGCCTCCGCCATGCTGCGAAACGTGCTCTGGAGCACGTTGACCGACAGGCGCAGCTCGTCATGGGCTGCGACCAGATGCTCGGTGCGCTCGGCCACCGCTGCCTCGAGCGCCTCCTTGGCGGCCGTGGTCTCGGTCAGCGTGCTCTGGAGCGCGACAGTGGTCCGCCGGCTCTCGCGCATCACCAGCGCGACAAGGAGCAGGATCAGCACGGCGCCCGCAACGTCGATGCCGAGCAGCACGATGCCGGTGCGGCGCGAATCCTGGGAGCGCGCGGTGAGCAGGCGTTCTTCCTCGGCGCTCAGATGGTCGAGATTGCGCATCACCGTGTCCATGAGGCCGCGGCCCTCGGCCTTGCCGTTAAGTGCGGCAATGCCGGCCTGGTCGTTCTCAGTGCGCAGGCGCATCGCCGCGGCGGCGATCTCGATCCGGCGCAGCGCCAGCGGCTCCGTGCCCTCCAGCAGCGCGACCTGATCCGGATGGTCGCGCACGTCGCGCTTGAGCTCGGCGAGGGCCGGCGCGATCCGGGCGCGGACTGCCTGGAACTCATCGCTGAAACCCGCGCTGCGATAGAGCTCGTAGCCGCGCGCGGCGCCCTCGGCACGGCGCAGCAGCACGCGCAGGTCGGAGATCTTCTTCTGCACCTGGACGGCGTGGTTGACCCAGGCCGCATCGGACCGCGACTTGAAGTCGAGGGCGATCGAGGCTGCGGTGATGATCAGGAGGATGGCAAGTCCAGCACCGAGAATGACGCGCTGCGTTGGGATCAAGGGGCTTCTTTCTTGTCCTTCGGCTGTGCGCTCTCGGCGGCACCGGCGAGGCATTCCCGGATCGTGGTCAGCAGCGCGTCCGGGGTGAACGGCTTGCGCAGGCAGCGGGTCGCGCCGAGCTCCAGCGCCATGCGGAGAAAGTCGGGGGAAGGCGAGGCGGATGAGGCGAAGGCGTAGCCGGACATCGCGATCAGCGGCGTGGCCGGCGCGCGCTCGTGAAAGATGCGGATGGACTCGAAGCCGCGCATGTGCGGCATGAAGATGTCGACCAGCATCACGTCGAAAGCCTGTGTTTCGAGCGCAGCCAATCCCGTTTCTCCGCCGTCGGTCAGCGTGACGTCGAAGCCCTGACGTTGGAGGAGGACTTCGATGGTTGCGCCGACCATCGGATCGTCATCAACCACGAGAATACGCGGCATGACACTTCCCAGCAATCGAGGTCCCCACTGTGATGGTGATATCCGCGAATCGTGGGTCGGGTCAATTTTGGATTGGATGGCAATTGATATGCACGGCGCGGTGAATAAAGGTCCATTTGAATGAAGCGTGATCCAAAAGTGGCGCGAAGCAAGTGAAGCGCACGACCAATACGAGAAAAGCGCCGCATCGCTGCGACGCCTTTTGCTTCAAATGCCGCAGATCGGCTTACGGGCAGGGATGCCGCTGGCCGTCATAGCCGAGATACGTACCCGAGGCCGGGTCGTACGACTTGTAGCGCTGCGCGCAATAAGCGTACGAGTCGCCGCCGCTGTCTGGCACCACGGCCACTGTCGGCTCATCATAATAGCTGTCGTAGTAATAGGGGTCGTCATAATAGCCATAGCCGCCGCCGTAATAGGCGTACGAGCCGAGGCCGCCGATCGCCGCACCTGCCGCGAAGCCGGGCCAGAAGCCGCCGCGCCGATGATGCCAGTGGCGACCGCTCCAGTTGCTCCCGCCCTGCCAGTTGCCCGCGGTTGCGACGCTGCGGCTGCCGCTGAAGGACGGCGACATCGCGGGGCGGCTCACCGTGCCGGCCGCGAAACTGCCAGCGCTGGGACGCATCGCAGTGCCGGCCGCGAAACTGCCGCCGCTCGGACGAACCGCTGCACCGGCCCCGAAATTGCCGCCACCGCCATGGAACGCGGCGCCGCCGCCGCCCATACGTGCACCGCCTCCGCCGAAATGAGCACCGCCACCACCGCCGCCACCGCCGACATGGGCGCCGCCCGCTCCGACCACGGCGGCACGACTCTGCGCGAAACTCGGGCTCGCCAAGGGAAGAACCAACGCCATCGCCGCGGCAGCACTCAGGTATTTCAGACTGTTCATGGTCAAACTCCTTTCCCGGAAGCAAACCCTATGAAAGCGTTGGGGTTCCTGGGATCACGCCGGTTTGCGTGCGAAAGAGAGCTTCAGCCGGTGCCGCTGTACCCGGGATGAATGGATCGCGGCCGCTTTGCGGCAGATCTTGCTCGGTAGCCGGATCTGCGGAGGCACCGACGCACCCTCCGAACTGGACATTTCGCCGTTCGGATGGCATCAGGACCCGAGGAAGCAGGGCCTTGCCGCATGAAACAATTCTTTCTCAAGTTCTTCACCTGGTGGAATGGCCAGACGTTTGGCACCCAGCTCTGGACCAAACGGTACGGCGAGCTGGTCGGCCAGGACGAGCAGGGCAATCTCTATTATCGCACTCGCGGCGGGGCGATTGATCCGACGCTCGGCTTCGAGCGGCGCTGGGTCGTCTATAACGGCTATGCCGAAGCGAGCCGCATCCCGCCGTCCTGGCACGGCTGGATCCATCACGTCGTCGATGTGCCGCCGACCGAGACCAACTATCAGCCGCGCGAGTGGGAAAAGCCGCACCAGCCGAATCTCACCGGTACGCCGAAGGCCTACCGTCCTTCGGGCTCGACCCTTGCCAGCGGGCGGCGGCCGAAGGCGACCGGCGACTATCAGCCCTGGACCCCGGCCAACTGAGCGTCTGCCCGGACGCGAATCTTTATCGCGACATTGGATGCACGCGCATCCGTTTCGCGCCGCTGGGGACAACGGGAACAGCGGGGATGCCGCCTGCGCCGGCGTTGCGCTCACGCCAGCGATGCGGCTCAATGGTCCCATCTTACGGAGATGGGAGACCATCGCGTTCGGTTCGGGCAACAGTTCGCGACTGTCCCGAGATGCAGCGGCCGCCGACCAGGACTCGATCGCGGAGATAGGCCCCCGGTCTGGAAGTTCGAAATCGCCCGATGGAATGTGCAGCCGCCGTAAGACAGGAAAGGCCGCTTGGGAAACCGAGCGGCCTTTTTCTTTGGGGGACCAGCACGAAGGTCACGTGCCCCAGACGCAGCGCAGCGCTACATGTTGGCCGCGTCGGGGACGCGAGAGCGCAGGCTACGCCATCCGCTCCGCTGCGCGCTTCACCGCCTCGAGCCGCCGCGCCTGGTTTTGCGCGCCGCGTTCGCGGAGCAGGGCCAGCACCTCGGCAGGCGCGGTGTCGGGCGAGCCTGAATTGAACGGCGGGGCGGGATTGTATTCCATCTGGAGCTGGATTGCTTCCGCCGTGGTGCGGTCGACCAGGATCGAGACCAGGGTCAGCGCGAAATCAATGCCGGCGGTGACGCCGCCGCCGGTGATGCGGTTGCGGTCGATGCAGACGCGTGTCCTGGTCGGCGTTGCGCCGAACTGGCTGAGCATCTCCATCGCGCTCCAATGGGTGGCGGCGCGGTAGCCCTTCAACAGGCCGGCGGCGCCAAGCGCCAGTGATCCCGTGCAGACCGAGGTGACGTATTTGGCGCCTTCGGCCTGCCGGCGCAGGAAATCGAGCACCTCCTCGTCGTTGAGCAGGTCGTTGGTGCCGCCGCCGCCGGGCACACAGATGACGTCAAGTTGCGGGCAGTCGGCAAAGGTCGTGGTCGGCGTCAGCGTCAGCACGGAATCGCTCGGCACGGGCTCGATCCGCTTCCAGATCAGGTGCAGCTTCGCGCCCGGAAGCATGGCGAACACCTGCAAGGGCCCGGTGAAGTCGAGCTGGGTGACACGCGGAAACACCAGGAGTCCGATCTGGAGCGGTGACGACATGGGAGCCTCCGAGGATGAGCTTGACGCCGGCAGGATCGCATGGTGCCCTTCCGTCCGAAATGACGTAATTCCCTCAGTTTCGGACATGACCATGATCGGCATCTTGATCTTCCCGGATTTTCAGTTGCTCGACGCGGCGGGCCCGATCTCGGCATTCGAGGTCGCAGCGCGCTGCACCGGCATGGCGCCGGGCATTCGCGTGCTGGCGGCGAAAGCGGGCCTCGTGCGCAGCTCCTCCGGGGTCGAGATGATGGCGCGCGATTTCAAGTCGGCGAATGCGATCACGACCCTGGTCGTGGCCGGCGGCGCGGGCGTCGCGGACGCCGCGCGCTGTGAGGTCACGCGCGCCTTCGTGCAGCGGCTGGCGCGGCGTGGCGTGCGGGTCGCCAGCGTCTGCTCGGGTGCCTACGTGCTGGCCGAAGCCGGCCTGCTCGACGGGCGCCGCGCCACCACTCATTGGGGGCGGACGCGCGATTTCGTCGCGCGATATCCCAAGGTGAAGTTCGAGCCGGACCAGATCTTCACCCGCGACGGCAATGTCTGGACCTCGGCAGGCATCTCCGCGGGCATTGATCTCGCGCTCGCGATGGTCACCGAGGACCACGGCGAAGAGATCGCGCAGCAGACCGCGCGCCAGCTCGTGCTCTATCATCGCCGCAGCGGCGGCCAGTCGCAATTCTCCTCGCTGCTGGAGCTGAAGGCGCCGAACGGCCGCTTCGGCGCACTGTTGTCCTGGGCGCGCGAAAATCTCGACGCGCCGCTGACGGTGGAGGACCTTGCCGATCGCGCCGGCATGAGCGCGCGACATTTCGCCCGTGCCTTTGCCGCCGAGACCGGCACGACGCCGTCCAAGGCGATCGAGCGGTTGCGGCTCGAAGCGGCACGCGAGCGCGTGCAGTCCTCGCGTGAGGCGATCGAGCTCGTCGCGGAAGTGACCGGATTCGGCGACCCCGAGCGAATGCGCCGCGCCTTCATCCGCGCCTTCGGCCAGCCGCCACAGGCGCTGCGGCGCGCGGCACGGGCAGGTTAGGGCGCGCGAGGACGAGGCCTCGCCGTGCGGTCCAACGCATCGGCATTTGAAAGGCGACGGATACCGTGCCTGAGACGTCGGCGCGAGTTCTCGAAGACGTGCGGAAAGTTTGCGGCCGTCACGCCGCCGGCGCTGCCTCGACCTCGAGATTGAGTTGCCGATCAGGCGACACGCCAGCCGCCAGTCCGCGCCGAACTGGGGCTCCTCCGCCTGGTGTGGCGCCAGGGCTTCGTTCCGTTAACTGCGCAACAGCACCGCTTCGCGCAGCACGCGGCTCGAGCTTAAGACAGAGCCGATTCCCAGGACCATCAGCAGCAAGCCCAGCCAGGTTGCTGTCCAGCCCTTTCCTCCATCGCCCGCCTCCGCAGGGGGCATGCCCACCGGAATAGCCGGTGGCACCGAGGCGGCGGCCGCGTCGCGTACCGCCGCGAGGGGCTTCTCCACGTCAATTTGGAACGGCACGGAATGTTCGGACGTGAACTGGCCGGTGGGAAGAGCGGTGAAAGGTGCGGCTGGCATCACGGCCGTCGTGCCCGTGCCGACAACGAGAGCGGCATCAGCTACCTTGACTTCGCGTGCAGGCGGCGGCGGCTGGACCCCCTCTGCCGGTGCGGAGCGTTGCAACTCCGCGCGTGCATCAACCACCGGGCTCCGCCTGAGCCGCGCGGCATCGTTCTGGTCGGGATTGGCGCCGCGGTTGGCCGCGCGACGATGTGCCGGCTTTTGCACCCTCGTGACACCCTCGGCCAGGAACCAACATTTGCGATGGCCGTCCCGCCGATAGACCCAGTGTTGGCCCGCGCCGGGCGAGTCGCCGGGCCGCGGCAAGCATTCCGCTTGCACGGGAGGGCTTGCTGCGGGCTCGCGCGAAGCGTTACCGAAAAAATCGGCAAAAGGGTTGGAAAACGCAGGTGTCGCTGCAAGAGCTCCAACAAGAACTAAACTCGTCAAGCAAAGCCGCAAATAACCGGACATCGAAAACTCCCGGTGTTGCGCCCCCCTACCAGTTCGACCCTTCGCGGCAAGATGGGCCGCGATGCGGCTCAAATCTGGCAGCGCCATGGATTCATTGTGTGCCCGCTGCGAGATCCTGAGCCGAATCCGAACGCGCTCCCAGCAGCTCACGCTTGCAAAATGCAGTGGCTAGTTCATGTGGTTGAGCCCCTCTTGCCGCCAGGCGGGTGGGCTAAATAGGTCAGCGGAAATGGCGCACTGAAGCGCATCAGGATTTGATTGCAGCGCTTGCGGACAGGTCGAGAATGCCCCGGGCTCACCCATCCACGGAGATGCGCTGTCTCATCCGAGACGTTTGTCCGTGCTTTGGATATTGCGAATTAATCTTCGGCTCACAGCAAATCGTTTGAAGGCTAATGATCGCCGGTATAGCATGAGCTTTTAAAGGGGTTTGAACGTGCCGCCTTCGTTAATGTGCACTCAGCCCGCGGCATGCCACCTCGTCCCAGAAGTCAAGGCATCATGTCATCTTCCAACCGGATTGCGCTCTTCATCGACGGAGCCAATCTCTATGCCACGGCCAAGACGCTCGGCTTCGACATCGATTACAAGCGCCTGCTGAAGGAATTTCAGAGCCAGGGGACGTTGCTGCGGGCGTTCTATTACACCGCCATCATCGAGGATCAGGAATACTCCTCGATCCGTCCCCTGACCGACTGGCTCGACTACAACGGCTACACTGTCGTGACCAAGGCAACCAAGGAATTCATCGACGCCTCCGGCCGCCGCAAGGTCAAGGGCAACATGGACATCGAGCTCGCCGTGGATGCCATGGAGCTCGCCGAGCATATCGACCAGATGGTGCTGTTCTCGGGTGACGGCAATTTCCGCTCCCTGGTCGAGGCCGTCCAGCGCCGCGGCGTGCGGGTCACCGTGGTCTCCACCATTGCCAGCCAGCCGCCGATGATCGCCGACGAGCTGCGCCGCCAGGCCGACGTCTTTACCGACCTCCTCGAGCTGCAATCCAAGCTCGGCCGCGACCCGTCTGACCGCCCGGCACCTCGCGAGCGCGAGTTGCGCTATCGCCCGGCACCAGGTCAGACCATCGCGGGACCCAAGGGAAATGATAGCTTGCTCGAGGAGTGAGCCCCGAACGAGACCGCTGGTGGAATGGCCGCCGGTAAGGCTCGGGTGCCGACGCACGTGGTCGTTCTTCGAGCTGGGCGCAGAGATGAGCATGGCGAATAAGCCCGGCATTTGCGCCGGGCTAAATCGCCAATAAGATTCAGGTTCTCAGCAACGGATCAATTAGAAAGGAGTTCGCGGGTGGCAGTCGGTTCGGTTTCTGACACTGGGATGCTCGCTCACGAGCTTGCATAGCTGTGTTGCCGCCCGGCACGCTCCGGCGGGGAGGCCCGATTGGGCGGAGATGCGCAATCGGCGCGCAACACGACCTAGTACTGAAGCATTCGAAATTGATGTGAAGCCAAAAGCGAAAATAGTTCACGCGTGGCACGCTGTCGGAACCTAATTAACTGCGACAAAATAACAAATTTAGTTATGTTCGATAATCGTGATGACTCCACCATAAAATAAAAAAATATGTTGGGGAAAACACGGGAGGTTGGAATGGAAGCTGCCCGCCGCTTTCGCGCAATGGCGTCACTTTGCCGGCAAACTGCCGCGCTTTACCCTGAGAGAAGCTGGAAATTGCTCGCAGAGGCAGAGTACTGGGAGCATCTGGCGACTGCAGCTTTAGCTCACTGAGTTTCGGCCTCGCGAATATTCACTTCCTTGGTGTTCTTGATGTTTTCGTCGACTTCTGAGTTCAAATCATATTCTGAGGCAGCGATGTCCAGCACTGATCAGGTTTATACTTGCGCTGTCCTGCGCGAACGTTTGCAAGCGATTGTGGCGGAGCTTAGAGAAGTGGAGACGCTTCGAAGAAGGCTCCGAAACGTAGAAGCGAGAACAATCAGCCGAAGACGGCGTGCCAAAGTGGGCCGCAGAGCAAGAGCCGTTTGAGGACGCTCAGTCATCGAAACATTGAGGGGGCGCGGGATACGCTCCGCCGGCGGCCTGCGAATTAAGGATCTAAGCAGGTTATATACGATTTAAACACTTAAACAGTGGCCGCGTTAACTGGCATTGTAGCTGAATGCTGCACTGAACGTCTGATTCGGCGTACAGAGGACATTCGCAGCGTGGGACCCCCGTCCGATTGCGCTCGAAAAGCAGACATCCGGAATTATGCGTTGCTTAAGTAGCGCTACTTGCCGTCGCCCCGTCGGAAGTATTTGCGCGCGCGGTCAATCGCCGCGCGATCGGCATCAGCATGTACGGCGCAAGATGAATCGGAAACTGCGTCAGCGCGAAATAGAGCCAGGTCGTCGCCGGCAGCGCGCCGGCGGTTGCTGCCAGCATCAGGCCCAGATTGCGCTGGGAGACCATTAGGCCGATCGCGAAGGCGCGCTCGGTGCCGATGCGACGGAAGATCAGCGTCGTCACGGCGAGCAGCGTGAAGTAGACCATAAACGCGAGCAGCGCGACGGCGATCGTGAACAGGGGATCGGCGATGAGGTCGGTGGCGACGTTGCCCATCACCGCAGAGGCGAACACCAGCAGGATAACGATGTTGAGGCCGTCGATCGGCCGCTTGTGGCGCTGGATCGTCTCGGTGCCGAACAGGCGACGGATGATCGTCGCGGCAAGCAGCGAGGCAGCGAGGATGCCGAGCAGCTTGAGGCCGAGCGTCAGCGGCCAGATGCTGAGCATGCCGCCGAGAAAGAGGCTCGCGAACAGGGACGCCGTGAAGGGCACGAGCGCGGTCGAGGTCACCAGCGTGACCAGCACCAAGGTGGCATCAAGGCCCATCAGCGCGGCGAGCGCCGGCGAGGCCATCATCGGCGAGGCCGTGCCCTGGAGCATCAGTGCAAGCGCAAGGCCGGGCGAGCTAGTGGTGAGCCCGCTCACGTAAGCGGCGAGGGCGACGATCAGCGGCACTCCGATCGTGGTCCAGGCGGTGGCAGCCGCGACCAGCGCCGGCCGGCGCAGATGTCCGTACAGCGCCACGAGATCGACGCGCATGAAGGAGATGCAGAGCAGAAAGAAGATCGCCTCGGTGACATAGGGGCGCAGGAGCGCGCCGAGCGGCGGCACGGCGACGGCGATGAACACGATGGCCGCCACCGCGCGGGTGCCCTGGCCGCCGAGCCATGTCAGCCCGCGCAGGGGGAGGGCGAAGAGGGATCGAAGATGAGAGGCCATGCAAACGGCGTTCAGCCCAATCCCTTCAACCACGCGCCGATCTCGCGCGCGGCGACATTGGCCTCTCGCAGCAATTTTCCCATGGTGAAGAAGCCATGGAATTGGCCGGGATAATGCTTGTAAGTGACGGGCACGCCGGCCTGCTTGAGGCGCGCGGCGTACTCGGCGCCTTCGTCGCGCAGGGGATCGGCACCGGCGGTGAGTACGTAGGCCGGCGGCAGGCCGGCAAGGCTCGTCGCGCCCGCCGGCGAGGCGCGCCAGTCATGGATGTCGGCGGCGCCATTGAGATAGTGGTCGCGAAACCAGCGGATCACCGAATGGGTCAGCAGCACGCTGGTCTCGGGCTCGCTGTGGGAGCCGTGCGTCATGGCGAAATCGGTCGCCGGATAGATCAGCACCTGTCCTGCGAGGGCGGGACCGTTGCCGTGGCGCGCGGCGAGCGCCACGACCGCGGCGAGATTGCCGCCCGCGCTGTCGCCGCCGATCGAGAGGCGCGAGGCGTCGATACCGAGCTCGCGCGCATTGGCGGCGACCCATCCGGTCGCGGCGATAGCGTCCTCGGGTGCGGCGGGAAACTTGTGCTCAGGCGCAAGGCGGTAGTCGACCGAGATCACGATCAGCGCGCCCTCGACCGCGAGCTGGCGGCAGACAACGTCGTGGGAATCGAGATCGCCAATCACCCAGCCGCCGCCATGGAAGAACACGAGCGCCGGCGACAGGCCGTCGTGCCGGCGCGGCTCGTTTGGCACGTCGAGGCGCGCAGGGATCACCCCATGCGGCGCTGGGATCGCGAGCTCTGCGACGCGGGCGAGCTCCGGCGGCTCGGGGTTGGTGGCAAAGCGCGCCTGCGAATAATAGGCGCGCGCCTCCGGTGCGGTCAGGGTCTCGTAGGCCGGGCGGCCGGCCTGCTGGAAGGCCTTGTAGACGGCAGCAGCATCGGGATCGAGCACAACGGGCATGGGCAGAGGCCTTCTGGGTTTCCAGTTCTGGTTGGACGTCGTTTTCGCACGGCGATGCCCGCCTGCCGGGAAGGGGGTGTCTTCCGACTATCCCATCCGGAAGCCGGTCTGGCCAGTCGGCGCCGGGGCGGGGCAGGGATGCCGCCCTTCCCCCGCCGTATTCGCCGTGTTAACCGGAGGGCCTGCGAGCGGCGGTATCCCCTATAAAATGTCCAACGAGCCCGATTCGCTGTTGAAGCCGCGCGAGATGTTCAAAACCTTTTCCCTGACAGGCCTTGCGGCACTGCTGGCCGCCACCGTGTTGACGGTTGCGACGCCTGCGCAGGCGCAGATCGGCACGATCTTCTCCGATCCGCCGCCGCTGCGGCCGCCCGGCAACATTCCGCGCGGCCAGCCGCAGCCGCAGCAGATCCCCGATGACGACGAAGAGGTGCCGGAGCTGCCGCCGCAGGGTCGCGTGCTCCCGTCGCGCCCGATGCCGCCGCCTCCGGGCCGGCAGGGGAACGTGATGCCGGGGCCGGTCGAGACCCAGCCTCTGGCGCCGCCGCCGGGCTCGACCGTGGCTCCGCCGAACCAGCCGCCATCCGCGGCGATCGCTCCGCCCGGTCCGCAAGGTGCCCCAGGTGGGCCCGGTCAGCGCCAGCCGCAGCAGAAGGGCGCAGTCCCGCAGGCGCCGGCGAGCCTCCAGCCGGGCGACGAGGTCGTCACCGAGCCGCCGGCCCAGAAGATCGTGAACAAGAAGGCGACCTTCTCCGGTCTCGACAAGATCACCGGACGCATTATCAATTTCGACGAGGAGATCGGCGAGACCGTCCAGTTCGGCGCGCTGCGGGTCAAGACCGACGCGTGCTATACGCGGCCGGCAACGGAGGCCACCAACACCGACGCGTTCGTCGAGGTCGACGAGATCACCTTGCAGGGCGAGGTGAAGCGCATCTTCTCGGGCTGGATGTATGCCGCAAGCCCCGGTCTGCACGGCGTCGAGCACCCGATCTACGACATCTGGCTCACCGACTGCAAAGAACCGCAGCAGACCATTGCGACCGCAGCGCCGGATCCCGCGGCCAAGCCGGCCCCGCCACCGCCTGCGCAGAAGAAGGCTGCGCCGAAGCAGGCCGTGCAGCAGCGTCCGCCGCAGCCCTTGCCGCCACCTCCGCAACAGCAGCCCGCGCCGCCACCGCCGCCGCCACAGCAGCAGCCGGGCCTGTTCAATTTCCCGGGCTTCAGCCGGTAAACTCAGTGATTATTGCCGCGAGGCGATGATATCGAGCGCGCGTGCGCCCGGGATCGGTTCGCCCGCAGAGAGCCTCAGGAAATCGCCGGGCTCGCCTGCGAGCGCCTTGTCGAGCAGCGCGGTGTAGCGCCGCCGCGAAATCTCGACCGCGCCGAAGCTCTTCAAGTGCTCGGTGACATATTGCGTGTCGAGCAGCTCGAAGCCGCCATGGATGAGCCGCGCGACCAGATGCACCAGCGCGACCTTCGAGGCGTCGCGCGCGGTGTGGAACATGCTCTCGCCGAAGAAGGCGCGGCCCAAGCTGACGCCGTAGAGCCCGCCGACGAGATCGTCGCCTTGCCAAGCCTCGACGCTGTGGCAATGGCCGAGCTCGTACAGGCCGCCATAGAGATCGCGGATGCGCTTGTTGATCCAGGTGTCCTCGCGCCCGGCCTGCGGCGCCGCGCAGCCGGCGATGGTCGCCTTGAACGCGGTGTTGACGGTCACGCGAAACGTATCCGAGCGCACCGTGCGCGCGAGGCGCGAGGCGACGCGAAATCCCTCCAGCGGGATCACGCCGCGCAGCTCCGGCTCGACCCAGAACAGGGTCGGATCGTCGGCGCTTTCCGCCATCGGAAAGATGCCGCAGGCATAGGCACGCAACAGCACGGCCGGCGTGATTTCAGACGAGGCAGAGTCGCGAGACGTCATGGCGCGCGACAATAGCAGGATCGCAATGTGGTTGCGATGGGTGACGCAAAGCCTCGCGCCCGTCAGCCCGCGGCGGCGTGGTTGGTCTTGCCGGGGGCCGTGGGTACGCGGCGGAACCTTAGCACGATGCGGGTCCCGGAATGGGCGGGATCACGCTTCACGGAGGCGTCGAGCTTGGCGGCCATGGCCGCGACGATGCGCTGGCCCATGCCGGTGGAGCGCGGATCCGCCTTGCCGTTGTCGCCGACACCATCGTCGGTGATCGACAGCAGGAGATCGTCGTTGTGCGAGGTCAGCTCGACATGGATCGGGCCGGCGCCATCGGGATAGGCATATTTCACCGCATTCATCACCAGCTCGTTGACGATGATGCCGACGGCGACGGCGCGGTCCGGATCGATCTCGATCGGCTCGGCCTTCAGCGTCAGGCGCGACATCCGGTTGCCTTCGGCCGAGCGCCTGAGATCCTCGAGCAGCGAGTCCAGATACTGGTTCAGAACCACGCTCTTCAGGTCCTGCGAGGTGTAGAGGCGGCGGTGCACCTGCGCGACCGCGGCGACGCGACCCATGGCATTGGTCAGCGCCGCCTTGACCTCGTCCTGCGCGGCGGAGCTCGCCTGAAGGTGCAGCAGCGAGGCGATGATCTGGAGGGAGTTGCCGACGCGGTGGTTGACCTCGCGCAGCAGCAGCTCGCGTTCGGCGGCGAGCGCCGCGTAGCGGTCGCGCGAGGCGTGGATCTCGGCTTCGGCTTCCTCGCGTGCCCTCTGCAATTCGGCCTGGCGCAGCGCGCCTTCGGCGGCGACGTGGAGGAGCGGGATGAAATCGCCCTGGACGTCCTTGACCAGGTAATCGGCCGCCCCGGCCTTCAGCGCGGTGACCGCGATGCTGGAATCCTGCGACGCGGTGACGAACACCACCGGGGGCGCGTCCGGGATCGCCATGATCTGCTCCAGCGTCTCCAGCCCGTCGAGGCCCGGCATGTACTGATCGAGTGCCACGACATCGATGCCGCCCTCGGCGCCCGCGCGGCGGATGCGCTCAAGGCCTTCCTCGCCGCTCGCGGCATGAACGACCCTGTAGCCGCGCCGCGTCAGGCCGCGATCGACCAGGCGCGCCAGCGCGTCGTCGTCGTCGATGTAGAGCAGTGTTGGCGTGTGCTGATTCATGTGGCGGCGGGCGGGACCTGGATGACCGAGAAGAACAGGCCGAGCTGCCGGATAGCATTGGCGAAGTTCTCGTAGTTGACCGGCTTAGTGACGTAGACGTTGCAGCCGAGCTCGTAGCAGCGCTTGATCTCCTGGGTATCATCGGTGGTGGTCAGCACCACCACGGGCGAAGCCTTCAGATATTTATTCTCCTTGATCTGCTTCAGGATGTCGATCCCGGTCATGTCGGGGAGGTTGAGGTCGAGCAGGATCAGGAGCGCATTGCCCTTCTGCACGAGCCCGGAGCCGTCGGCACCGAACAGGTGCCTCATCGCGTCCGTGCCGTTGGCAAAGGAGACGATCTCGTTGTTGACGCCGGACCTTCGGATATTGCGCTCGATCAGGCGGGCGTGGCCCTCGTCGTCCTCGATCATGATGATGGTAACTGGCTGAGTCATCGATCTGCGTTCCGGTTGCTCACGTTCCAGGCGATCGGCAGCGTGATCGTGAAGGTGCTGCCAGCGTTCAGTTCCGATGATACCGACATGGTGCCGCCGAGGCGACGCACAAGTGCACGCACATGTGCAAGACCGATGCCCTGGCCGGGCTTGTCCTGGGTTCCCGCGCGGCGGAACAGGTCGAATATCCGCTGGTGATCCTTCGGATCGATGCCACGGCCGTTGTCGCTGATCTCGAAGATCGCGTAGCCGAGTTTGGTGCGCCCGCGGATTCTGATCTCGCCGGGCACGCCGCTCTTCAGGTATTTGATCGCGTTGTCGATCAGGTTGGAGAAGATCTGCTCGAGCGCGAGGCGGTCGCTGACGAGGTTTGGCAAGGGCTCGACGTGAATCTCAGCCTGTGCCTCGGCGGCCTGGTGCGCCAGCGTCGACACGATGGCTCCGATCAGCTCGCTTGTATCGATTTTCACCGGCTGGAATTCGCGGCGGCCTTCGCGGGTGAGGTTGAGGATGGCGGAGATCAGCCGATCCATCTTGGCGATCGACGTCTTGATGAAGCCGAGCGCCTCGGAGAAGTCCTCCGAAAGCTGCTTGTCGGCGCCTTCGAGCACGATCTCGCCGGAAGCGGGCGGCGGCCCGTCGGCGGGGACATGGGTGAGACCGCCGATACGACGGAAAATGTCGCCGCCGAGCTCTTCGAGCTCGCTGGTAAAGCCCATGATGTTGACGAGTGGCGAGCGCAGATCATGGCTGATGATGTAGGCAAAGCGCTGAATCTCGTCATTGGCTTCGCGCAGGTCCGCGGTGCGCTCATCGACGACCGTCTCGAGGTTGGCATAGGCATCGCGCAGGCGGTTCTCGGCCTCGTCGCGGGCCCGCGCCGAGCGCCGCACCAGCCAGATTGAGATCATTGCCAGTAGCACGACGAGGCCGGAGCCAATGCCGGTCATCGATGCGGCGAGGGTCTGGCTGCGGTCGGAATTGACCGTACGGAGGCGGAACAGCCGTTCCTCTTCCTGAAGCATTCCGGTCGCGATTTCGGCGATCGCGGCCGTGGCGTCGGTAGAGGCGAACTCGCGAACCAGCGCTGTGGCCTTCTCCGGCTGATCCTGGCGGATGAAATCGATCTCCTGCGCCAATTGGCCGAGCCGCGTCTCGATCGCCGAGCTCAGCTTGTCGATGCTTTTGCGTTGTTCCGGATTATCGCCGATCAGGTGCGTAAGCCTGTCGAGGGCAGGTACGATGGCCGCTACAGCTTTGTCATGGTCGGCTTTGAAATCCGCCCCTCGCGTCAGCAGGTAGGCCCGGGCGGCGCTTTCGGCACGCCGGATTTCCAGCAGGAGGGCGTTGATCTGGTTCTCCGCCTCGATGGTGTGGATGACCCATTTGCTGTCATCCCTGGCCTTGTTGACGAGGTAAACGGAGCCGGCGCTGATCACGGTCAGCACCAAAAGGCCCGCCGAGAACAGCAGGATCTGCCAAAATGCGCGCCGTCGCTGCGCCCAAGCCTTCACGACGGTCTTAGGTTCAGCAGAATTCAAAACGCCCCCTTGGAACTGTCCCCGCGGTCCAGAACGCAATCAGGGCCAAACGGTTCCAGAAGCAGGAAGATTATCTGGGGGTAGGTTCCGCCTTGCCGGCCAGGTACTGTTCCAGCCAGTGGATGTGATAGTCGCCGTTGATGATGTCGTCCTCGCGCACCAGCGCGCGGAACAACGGCAGCGTGGTCTCGATGCCCTCGACAACCATCTCGTCCAGCGCCCGGCGCAGTCGCATCAGGCATTCGGCGCGGGTCTTGCCGTGCACGATCAACTTGCCGACCAGGGAATCGTAATAGGGCGGGATCGTGTAACCCTGGTAGACGGCGGAATCGATGCGGACGCCGAGGCCGCCGGGCGGGTGATATTGCAGGATCCGGCCGGGCGAGGGGCGGAAGGTTTGCGGATTTTCGGCGTTGATGCGGCACTCGATCGCGTGGCCGATGACCTGGACCTCGTCCTGCCGCGCCGGCAGATCCCCGCCCGCGGCGATGCGAATCTGCTCCAGCACGAGGTCGATATCGGTGATGCTCTCGGTGACGGGATGCTCGACCTGGATGCGGGTGTTCATCTCGATGAAGTAGAACTCGCCGTCCTCGAACAGGAATTCGATGGTCCCGACGCCGAGATATTTCATCTCGCGCATCGCTTTCGCGCAGGTCTCACCGATCTTGGCGCGCGCAGCCGCGGCAAGTACCGGCGAGGGGCCCTCTTCCCAGACCTTCTGGTGGCGGCGTTGCAGCGAGCAGTCGCGTTCGCCGAGATGAATGGCGCCGCCGCGGCCGTCGCCGAGGATCTGGATCTCGATGTGACGCGGCTTCTGGAGGTATTTTTCGAGGTAGACGGAGGCGTCACCAAAGGCGGACTTGGCTTCGTTGGCCGCTGTCGACAGCGCCACCTGGAGGTCGGTCTCGCTGTGGGCGACCTTCATGCCACGGCCGCCACCACCGGCCGCAGCCTTCACCAGCACGGGGAAGCCGATCTTCTTCGCGATCGAAAGCGCATCGTCATCGGGACCGACGGCGCCGTCGGAGCCGGGCACCACGGGGATGCCGAGGCGCTTGGCGGTCTTCTTGGCCTCGATCTTGTCGCCCATCAAGCGGATGTGCTCGGCCTTTGGGCCGATGAAATGCAGGTTGTGCTCTGCGAGGATTTCCGCAAAGCGCGCGTTCTCGGACAGGAAACCGTAGCCGGGATGCACCGCATCCGCGCCGGTGATCTCGCAGGCCGCGAGCAGTGCGGGCACGTTGAGATAGCTGTCCTTCGAGGGTGGCGGCCCGATGCAAACGCTCTCATCCGACAGGCGCACATGCATGGCGTCGGCGTCGGCGGTGGAGTGCACCGCCACGGTCGCAATCCCGAGCTCCTTGCAAGCCCTGAGGATGCGAAGAGCGATCTCGCCGCGATTGGCTATGAGGATCTTGTCGAACATGATGTCCTTATGGGGACGGAAAGCGACAGGGCGGCAACCGCCCTCAACGTTATTCGATGATGACGAGCGGCTCGCCGTATTCGACCGGCTGGCCGTCCTCGACCAGGATCTGTGTCACCGTGCCGGCGCGCGGTGACGGGATCTGGTTCATCGTCTTCATGGCTTCGATGATCAGCAGCGTCTGGCCGACCGAGACCTTGGTGCCGACTTCGATGAACGGCTTGGCGCCGGGCTCCGGCGCCCAATAGGCGGTACCGACCATCGGCGAGGTCACGGCGCCGGGATGTTTCGACAGGTCGGTCGCGGCCGTTGCGGGCGCGGCGGCGGCCGGCTGCAGCGTGGCGGGAGTGGCCGCCACTGGCATCGGCATGGTTGCAGCAACGCTGACATTGCGGGCGACGCGCAGGCGCAGGCCCGCACGTTCGATCTCGATTTCGGTCAGGCTGGTCTCATCGAGCAGCAGGGCAAGCTCGCGAATGAGCGCGGAGTCCTCGCTGGAAAACTTTGCGGCTGCTTTGTCGTCTGGCTGGCGCGCCATGTTGTTTGATCCGAATGTTCTGTTGGAAAGGGGGCGTCAGGCTTTGGGTTTGATGCCGAGCTTGGCGGCAAGACCCTGGATGGCGAGGCGGTAGCCCTCGATGCCGAAGCCGCAGAGCGAGGCGAAGGCCGCGCGCGCGGTGTAGGAGTGATGACGGAAGCTCTCGCGGGCGTGGATGTTGGTCACGTGCACTTCGACCGTGGGAATCTGCACCGCGAGCAGTGCGTCATGGAGCGCGATCGAGGTGTGGGAGTAGCCGCCGGCATTGATGATGATGCCCTTCATCTTGCGCGCATGCGCCTCGTGGATGAAATCGATCAACTCGCCTTCGCGGTTGGACTGCCGGCAGTCGGCCTTGAGGCCGAAGCTCGCCGCCGTCTCTCGGCACAGTGCCTCGACGTCAGCCAGCGTCGCATGGCCATACTTTTCGGGCTCGCGCGTCCCCAGCATGTTGAGGTTCGGCCCGTTGAGGACGAGGATCGTGTCGGTTGCAGGTTCAGCCATTCCAATCCCGGGAGAGGTGCTTCGGCGTGGCGGGGTTATAGGTAACAAAGCGGGCGAGGGGAAGAGTTGAAGGGCCTCCCCGCTGGCTTCAAGGACCTCATCCAGTGGGCAAAAACCTGTGCGGAAGCTGCGGAAATTGCTTGTTAACCAGTCCAAAGCATGGCTGCCGGCCGAACGCAAAGGGGCGGGCATCGCTGCCCGCCCCTGAGGTTGCCGTGATCCGGTCTTAGACGTTCAGGACAGCCACGATCTCGTAGGTGTCCGGATTGATGATCACGATCTCATCGCGAACCAGGACGTACTTATAGGTCCGCCACTCCGGATAGATCGTCACGACCCGCGACGGCAGGGCGTGCAGCGTAATGCCCTCGCGCGGAATGCGGGTGCCGACCGACACCTGGAAGTTCACATTCGTCACGGGGGCGACACGCTCCTCGCGGATCACGGACGTGATCTGAGTCCGCTGCTCGGTCGAGAGTTTCGCAGCGGCGCCTGCCTGGCCGACCGTGGTCGAGGTCGAGCTCTGGCCCTGCGCGTTCTGGGTCGAGCTGGTGCCGGCCTGACCCTGCGCGTTCTGGGTGCTGCTGGTGCCGGTCTGACCCTGAGCATTCTGATTGGTGCTCGTGCCGGTGCCCGGACGGTTCTCGGCATTGTTGGTCGAGGTGCCGCTCTTGCTGCCCTCAGCCTTCATGTCCTTCTGGTCCTTGCTGCCGGATTTCGTCGAGTCCTTGCTCGTGTCCTGGCTCATGCTCTTGGACTTGTCCTGCTGGGACTTGTCCATCTGGCCCTGCGCGCGTTCGTCGGTGCGCTGGCCCTTGGTCGCGCCAGACTTATCCTCGGCCGCGTTCTTGTTCATTGCGCCGCCGGAGTGCTCGTCCTTCATCGCGCCGGAAGACTTGTCCTCAGAGCTTCGATCGGACTTCATGCTGGAGCCGCCGGCCTGGCCGACAGTTCCCTTCTCGGCGCCAGAGGACTCCTTGCCCATGGAGCCGCGCTCAGCGGCGCCGCCCGAGGGCTGCGAGTGCTGCATCTGCTGCGAGCCACCAGCGCCGCTATCGCGGCCCGTGGTGTTTTGTGCGTTCGCCAGACCGGTGCCCGCGACGAGTGCGACTGCGGCAACCGAGATCATAAAGCGGTTCAACATCGAAATTCTCCTCACGTGTTCTTTGCGTCATTGCCCGCGCCGACAACGAAAGGAGATTTGAGTTGTTCCGGAACTTCGCCTGTTCCGCAGCATTTGTTTCTTGAATACCAGATGAATGACCTTGCACGAAGGCGCCACTGTTCGGCGCACGGAAAAGGCCGGCTTTTCAGCCGGCCTTATTCCGTGTGCGAGTTGTGAAGGGCGCGATTGGCAAGTCGCCTCTTCAACAAGTCGCCTTGCCGCAGCGGGCAATGCCGATCTTTTCCCTGAGGCTTTCGACCCCGACGGCGCCGATCACGATCTGCTTGCCGATCACGTAGCTCGGCGTGCCGTTCATGCCCATCGCTTCGGCGAGCTTGAAATTCTCCTCGATGGTGGCGCGCACTTCGGGGCTGGCGATGTCCTTCTCGATTCTGGCGGTGTCGAGACCAGCCTCCTTGGCGGCCTGAATCGCGCGGGCCTTGTCCGCCGCGCCGCGACCGCTGAGCAGTCTCTGGTGGAAGTCGAGATATTTCTTGCCGGAGGGATCTTGCATGCGCACGGCGACGGCGACCTGGGCCGCCTCGACCGAGCCTTGGCTCAGCACGGGAAATTCCTTCAGCACGACCTTCAGCTTCGGATCGCTCTTCATGAGGTCAAGCATGTCGCCCATGGCGCGTTTGCAATAGCCGCAATTGTAGTCGAAGAATTCGACGAAGGCGACGTCGCCGTCCTTGTTGCCGAGCACGACTTGGCGCGGCGAGTTGAAGATCGCGTCGGCATTCTGCGCGATGCTGGCCTCGCGCTTCTGGGTTTCGGCCGCGGCCTGGCGCTTGCCGAGCTCGGCCATGGCCTCCTCGAGCACCTCGGGATGGCTGACGAGATAATTCTTGATGATCGCCTCGATGTCGGTGCGCTGGGCATCGGAGAAGCTGTCGGCCGACGCGGGCGCGGCTGCGCCGAACAAGGCGAGCGCAAACAGCGCGGGAGCTAGCAGGCGCAGCGAAGGCATGGGCAAATCCTCTTATCCAAGGCAGGTTTCGGTAAAACGTCGCGGCGGACTAAAGCTCGATGTCGTGACGTCGTGGTGTCGGGCGTCGATTGCGTTGCGTCAGTTGCGGGGCGGCTTGGCCGCCAAGATGTCGTCGGCCTTGACCCAGCCGGGTGTGCCGACAGCGAAACGGGTTTTCGCGCGCGTGGCGAGCTCGCGGGCGGTCTTGTTGTCACCGCGCAAGTAGGCGGCCTGCGCCGACGCGAGATCCGCCTCGGCATAATCTCCCTTTCGCCCATAGGCCATCGCGAGCTGGGTATAGCCGAGCGCGGCCTCGGGCTCTCGTGCCACCGCGGCGCGGAGAATCCGAACGGCGTCGTCGGTGTAGGCCTTATTATCGGTTCCAACCAGAGCCTGCCCAAGTAACATCTCGATGAGGGGTGCATTGTTCGAAAGCTGCACCGCCTTGCGCAGGGGAGCTATCGCCTCGGCGGGCTTGCCGCTCTCCAGCAAGGCCTGCCCGCGCACCTCGTAGAAATACGGATTGTTCGGCTGGACCTGGATCAGCGCGTCGATCTGGGTGAGCGCGCTGCGCAAGTCCCCATGCAGATAGGTGCTGATGGCACGGGCATAGCGCGCCGGCATGCTGTCGTTGGTCTGGGGATAGCGGCGGTACACCGTCTCTGGCCGCTCCATGAACGCCGAGATCTTGGCGCGCACCATGTCATGGCGGAGCTGGAGCGCGGGATCGTCCTTCTTGTCCCAATAGGGGCTTGAGCTTGCGAACTCCTGGAGCGAGGCGACGCGCTCGGCCGGCATCGGATGCGACTGCAGATAGGGATCGGCGCCGCGCGCGGCGAACAGGCTCTCGCTGGTGAAGCGCTTGAAGGTCTCGTACATGCCCTTCGGCGACTGCCCCGTCGCGGTGAGGAATTTCACGCCGGCACGGTCGGCGTTCTCCTCCTGCTGGCGCTGATAGGACAGCAGCGTGCGGCGGATCATCTCCTGCGGGCCGGCGATCGCGGCCGCGCCGGCATTGGCAAGGCCGTTGTTGCCGGCGCTCGAGCTGCGGGTGCTGCCGGCTGCGATCGCGCCGGCGCCGAGCAGCATCGCGATGATCATCTGGGTCTGGGCCGTGGCGAGCTGCTCGCGCAGCTTGGACAGATGGCCGCCCGCCAGATGCCCGGTCTCGTGCGCGAGCACGCCGATGATCTGGTTCGGTGTCTCCGACTGGAGGATCGCGCCCCAATTGACGAAGATGCGGCGGCCGTCCGCGACGAACGCGTTGAACGAGCCGTCGTTGATGATCACCATCTGGATGTTGTGCTTCTCTAAACCGGCGACGCGCAGGATCGGGCGGGTATATTCGCGCAGGAGCTGCTCGGTTTCGGTGTCGCGTAGGACCGGCGGCCCCTTGACCTGCGCACGCGCAGCCGAGAACGGCGTCAGCGCGATCGCCGCGGCCGTGGTGAGGGCAGTGAGGGCGGAAGCCTTCTTGCCCGATGCGATCTGGAGCAACATCAATCGGTCTGGGTCAACGGTCTTGGTCAAGCAGTTTCGTGATTGGTTTTTGGCGATTGGCGGCGGACCGGATACGCGATATGCCCTTGTGAACCGTACCCCTTATGAGCCGTACAATGCGGCTAGTCTGGGGCGCAAGCGCTCCGTTTTCCTGACCGGACGGGCCGGTCTGCCAGCGAAATAGCGGAAATCGATGCACGATGCGAGATTGAGGAACCGGTTGGCGCAGTGGCTCGAGCCCTCCCGCCGCAGCGATGTTCCCCCGTTCATGGTGATGGACGTCATGGCCGCGGCGGCCCGAATCGAGGCCGCAGGTGGCCAGGTCATCCACATGGAGGTCGGTCAGCCCGCGGCCGGCGCGCCCAGGACCGCGATCGCGGCCGCCCATGCCGCGCTCGAAGCGGGACGGATCGACTACACCTCCGCACTCGGCATCCCCTCACTGCGCGAGCGCATCGCGCGGCATTATCGCGATGTCCATGGCTGTGACGTCAGCCCCGAGCGGATCGTGGTGACGACCGGCTCCTCGGGCGGATTTATCCTGGCCTTCCTGTCGATGTTCGAGCCCGGCGATCGCGTCGCGGTGACCGTGCCGGGCTATCCACCCTACCGCCACATCCTTACCGCGCTCGGCTGCGAGCCGGTGCTGATCGAGACCACGAACGAGACGCGCCACGCGCTCACCGGCGAGGCGCTGCTTGCCGCCCATCGCAAGGCGCCGCTGAAGGGCGTGCTGGTCGGCAGTCCCGCCAATCCGACCGGGACCATGATGCACCGCGAGGCGCTCGCTAGCCTGATCGCAGCCGCGCAGGATGCAGGTATCCGCTTCATTTCCGATGAGATCTATCACGGGCTCGATTATGCGTTTCCGGCCGTGACGGCGGCGGCGCTGTCGGAGCACACGCTCGTGATCAACTCGTTCTCGAAGTATTTTTGCATGACGGGCTGGCGCGTCGGCTGGATGGTCGTGCCTGAGATCCTGGTGCGGCCGATCGAGCGGCTCCAGCAGAACCTCTCGATCTCGGTGCCGTCGCTGTCGCAGATCGCGGCGGAGGCCGCCTTCGACGGCGCGGCCGAGATGGAGGAGATCAAGCACGGCTATCAGGAAAACCGGCGTATCCTGATCGATGGATTGCCGAAGGCTGGACTGACGAGATTCCTGCCGGCCGACGGCGCCTTTTATCTCTATGCCGACGTCTCCGACTTCACCGCCGACAGTTTCGAGTTTGCCAAGCAGATGCTGGAGCAGGCCCATGTTGCGGCGACGCCCGGCCTCGATTTCGATCCCATTCACGGACGCTCGTTCGTTCGCTTTTCCTACGCACGTTCGCCCGAAGAGATGCAGGAGGCAGTTGACCGGATCGCCCACTGGCTTAAATAGCCGCGAGTTTTGACCAGCCTTCCGGAGTTCATCTTGTCTGAACGATCTGCCGCGCCCGCTGCCACGTCGCATTCTCCTCTCGCCGCATTGATGTGGCCGACCCGGCCGGGTGAATCCGTCGGCGCTTTGCGCGCCTTCGTGCTGATTGCGCTCGGCACCGCATTGATGGCGCTATCAGCCAAGGTCAGCCTGCCGCTGCCTTACGTCCCCATGACGCTGCAAACGCTGGTGGTGTTGATGATCGGCGCTGCCTATGGCTGGCGCCTTGGCAGCGCAACCATGATTGCCTACCTCGCCGAGGGCGCCCTGGGGCTTCCCGTATTTGCCGGCCCGGTAGCCGGAATCGCTCCGCTGGTCGGGCCGACCGCGGGCTATCTGTTCGGTTTTGTTCTGGCAGCCTTCGTGACCGGCTGGCTCGCCGAGCGCGGCTGGGATCGCAGCGTGGTCCCGCTATTTGCGGCAATGGCCGTTGGCCATATCGTCATTCTCGCCGCCGGGTTTGGCTGGTTGGCCCTCGGCCTCGGCCTCGGTGCCGCGAAGGCCTGGCAGGTCGGAATTGTGCCGTTCATTGCGGCTTCGCTGGTGAAGAACGCGCTCGGCGCGGCGTTGATGCCGGCTGCGCGCCGGATCGTCGATCGCCGCGGGTAATACGCGCAGCAATGACCAGTTCCAATTGACAGGGCCGGCCAAGTTGATCTTGGCTGGTCCGATAGTTTGAGGGGGAGTGAAACGATGACGACGACAACGATCGCGGAGGCGCCGGTCGCGCCGCCTGCGGCCAAGCCGTGGTACAAAGTTCTCTATGTTCAGGTGCTGATCGCGATCGTGCTCGGCGCCATCGTCGGCTGGTTGTGGCCATCGCTCGCCACCAACGAGTGGATCAAGGCGCTCGGCGACGGCTTCATCAAGCTGATCAAGATGGTGATCGCTCCGATCATCTTCTGTACCGTCGTCTCGGGCATCGCCCACATCCAGGATGCCAAGAAGGTCGGGCGCATCGGCGTCAAGGCGCTGGTCTATTTCGAAATCGTCTCGACCTTCGCGCTGGTGATCGGACTCGTCATCGGCAACTTGGTGAAGCCCGGCGCGGGCTTCGGCAGTGGCGCAGCAAACGAGGCGGCTGTCGCAAATTACGCTAAGCAGGCCGCCGGTCAGAAGTCGGTCGACTTCGTGCTGCACATCATTCCCGACACCGTGGTCGGCGCCTTCGCGCAAGGCGAGATCCTCCAGGTGCTGCTGTTCTCGGTGCTGTTCGGCTTTGCTTTGATGAGCCTTGGCGAGCGCGGCCATACCATGCGCAGCTTCATCGACGATGCCGCGCATGCCGTGTTCGGCGTCATCTCTATCGTCATGCGTGCAGCACCGATCGGCGCGTTCGGCGCGATGGCCTATACGATCGGCAAGTTCGGCACTGGCGCCATCCTCAACCTGGTCGGGCTGATCGCCACGTTCTACCTCACCGCGGCGCTGTTCGTGTTCGTCGTGCTCGGCATCATCGCCCGTATGGCGGGGTTCTCGATCTTCAAGTTCCTAGCCTACATCAAGGACGAACTGCTGATCGTGCTCGGCACCTCGTCGTCGGAAAGCGCGCTGCCGTCGCTGATGGAGAAGCTGGAGCGGCTCGGCTGCTCCAAGTCGGTGGTCGGCCTCGTGGTGCCCACCGGCTACTCGTTCAATCTCGACGGCACCAACATCTACATGACGCTGGCAACGCTCTTCATTGCGCAGGCGCTCGGTTACGATCTCTCCTTCAGTCAGCAGCTCACGATCCTCGTCGTGGCCATGCTGACCTCGAAGGGCGCCTCCGGCATCACCGGCGCGGGCTTCATCACGCTCGCGGCGACGCTCGCCGTGGTCGATCCGCGGCTCGTCCCGGGCATGGCGATCGTGCTCGGCATCGACAAGTTCATGAGCGAGTGCCGCGCGCTGACCAATCTGTGCGGCAACGGCGTTGCCTGCGTGGTCGTCGCCTGGTGGGAGGGTGAGCTCGATCGCGACAAGCTCAACGCCAACCTCTCCAAGCAGATCGATCCGACCGACATGGAGACGGCGATCACGACGGACTGATCTGCGCGACGCGCCGCCGGGCTTCGAAGTCGTAGGGCTGGTCGAGACTCCTCGGTCAGCCCTTTTCCTTTCGGCGCATCCGAGTAAGGCGCCCGTCGACAGCTAGAACCGCTCTGGCCGGTAGGGCGCCGGATCGATCGCCGGCGTCTCGCCGCTCATGATTTCGGCGAGCAGGCGTCCTGTCGCGGGACCCAGCGTAAAGCCCTGGTGGCCGTGGCCGAAATTCATCCAGAGGCCCGGATGTCGCGGAGCTTGCCCAAGCACCGGGAGCATGTCGGGCGTGCAGGGGCGCGTGCCGAACCACGGATCCGGCTCGACCCGCTTGCCGAGATCGATCAGCTCGCGCGCGGAGGCTTCGGCGCTGGCGAGCTGCACCGGGGTTGCCAGCGCGTCCATGCCGGTCAATTCCGCGCCGGTGGTGATGCGGATGCCCTTGGCCATCGGGCCCATGGCGTAGCCGCCGCCCTTGTCGACGAGGGGCAGGTCGAGCGAGGCGCCGCCGCTGTAGTGCATGTGGTAGCCGCGCTTGCGGACCAGCGGAATGCGATAGCCGAACTTGTGCAACAGATCGGGTGACCACGGGCCGAGCGTCACGACGGCGTGGGCCGCGTCGAGACGTCCCTGGTCCGTATCGACGGACCAGCCGGTTGCGGTTTGCCGCAGGCTCTGGGCGTCACCGAGCACAACGGTGCCGCCGAGGCGCTCGAACAGCTCGGCATAGGCCGTGACGAGGGCACCTGGATCGGACACGGTCCAGGTGTCGCGCCAATGGATCGCGCCGGGGAGATCGTCGCGCAGGATCGGCTCGGCCTTGGCAAGCTCGCTGCCGGAGAGCACGCGGAAATTCACGCCGAATTCGCGCTGGTCTTCCTCTGCGGTCTTGATCGCGAGATCGAATGACGCAGGGTCGCGATGCAGCATGCGATAGCCGGCGCGGCGGATGAGATTGTCAGCGTGGGCTTCGCGAATGAGGATGTCGTGCTCAGCCGTCGCATAGGCGATCAGCCGGGCCCAGGCCTCGATCGCCTCGCGATGCCGCTTCGGCGCCGAATGCCACCAATAGCGGAGCAGGGGCTCGATATGGAGATGAAGCGACGACAGGCTGTAGCGCACGTCATTGGTGCGGCCGGTCGCGATCTTCAGCAGCGTGGCGAGGTCGCGCGGCATCGGGTAGGGGCGGACCGCTTCCGCCTGGATCATCCCCGCATTGCCGTAGCTGGTCTCGCGGCCCGGCTCCCTGCGGTCGACCAGCGTGACGGACCAGCCGCGCTGCCGCAGGTGCAGCGCCGCGCTGACGCCGATCATGCCGCCGCCGAGAACGATCGCGCTTTGCATTGGCAGATTTCTCCTGTCAGGCTGGTTGTGGGCGAGGTCGGGTCAGTCCCAGGCGAGGAACCCTGGTGCGGCCGACAGCGGCGGCGCCGCGGCGAGCCGCGCCGGATCGGTCACGTCGGTCGTTTCGAAGAAGCTCTGATTGGCGCGAGCACTGGAATCGCAAAGCTTTGACAACGCCATTCCCATTCAAAATGACGAAAGCGATCTAGCATATCGGAAACGGCCCGGGCAGGTGATCAGCCCGCATAGGAGCGCATCGAAACAAAAACGCCCGGCTGTGCCGGGCGTTTTGCATTGGATGCTCGGCTTTATTCGCCGCCACCGAAGCGGCGCGACCACCAGCCGGCACGGCGCGGGGCGGCCCGAGTTTCGTTTGCGGCTTGCGGTGCGGGCTCAGCTGCTGGGACGGGCGCAGCAACCGGTTCGGTCGCCTGCGCAACCGGTGTTACGGGCTCGGGCTGGCTGTTCAGCAGGAAGCTGACCTTTTCCCGGACGGTGGAGCGGCGTCGCGCGGCCTTGTCGTCGGCGGGCTCTTCGACCGGCGCTGCGGTCGTCGCTGCGGGAGCGGGCTCGGCTGGTACCTCGCTCTGCGCGTCGGCGCGCGATGCAGGCTCCGCCGCCTGCGGTTCGGCCCTGTGTTCAGGCTCTGCGATCGAAGGCGCGGCCTCGTTGCTGAAGCCATCGAAATCGGCGACGGCGTCGGTTGCTTCCGGCGGCGCGTTGGCTGCGAGCTCGTCGCCGATGGAGCCGGCGAGACCTTCCTCGTTGCCACCGCGACGACGGCGTCCGCCACGGCGACCACGCCGGCGGCGGCGATCGCCGCTACCCTGCTGCTCGCCGCGGGCCACCTGTTCCTCTCCTTCCTCGCCGTCCTGCTCGGACTCGGAGTCCTCTTCGCCTTCGCCGGCTGCCGTGGCGGCCTCAGGAAGCGTGTGTGCGCTATCCTCGCGCAAATCGCCGTCGCGCTGGCCACCGCGGCCGCGGCGGCGGCGGCGGCGCTTGCGGCGCTGACCGTCCTGCTCGACGGCTGCCTCGCCGGCAGCTTGTTCCTCGCTGAGACCTTCGGTCTCCTCGGTCTCGATCTCGGATTCCAGCTCCGGATCGAACTCCTCGTCCTCATAGGCCTCTTCGACCATGGGCGGCGGACTTGCAGCCGCCTGCGCCGCCAGCAGCGCCTTGGCAGCTTCCAGCGTATGCACCTGCTCGCCGCGGTCGATCACATAAGCCTGAGGTCCGCTGACGCTGGGATCGGCGATGACCGACAGCGTGACCTTGAAGCCGTTCTCGAGGTCGCGCAGATGACCGCGCTTGTGGTTCAGCACGTAGAGCGCCACGTCGGTGCGGGTGCGGACCACGAGATTGTGGGTCGCGCCCTTCATCAGGATCTCTTCGAGGCCGCGCAGCAACTGGAGCGCCACCGAGGAGACCGAGCGGACATGGCCGGTGCCGCCGCAATGCGGGCACGGATCGGTCGAACTCTCCAGCACGCTGGCGCGAATGCGCTGGCGCGACATTTCCAGCAGGCCGAAATGCGAAATGCGGCCGACCTGGATGCGCGCGCGATCCTGCCGCAGGCAATCGGACAGCTTGCGTTCGACCGCGCGGTTGTTGCGCTTCTCGTCCATGTCGATGAAGTCGATGACGATCAGGCCGGCGAGGTCGCGCAGGCGGAGCTGGCGTGCGACCTCTTCGGCCGCTTCCAGATTGGTCTTGAGCGCGGTGTCCTCGATATGGTGCTCGCGGGTCGAGCGGCCCGAGTTGACGTCGATCGAGACCAGCGCTTCCGTCTGGTTGATGACAATGTAGCCGCCGGAGCGAAGCTGCACGGTCGGCGAGAACATCGCATCCAGCTGGCTTTCGACGCCCATCCGCGAGAACAGCGGCTGGCCGTCGCGATACTGCTTCACCGCGCTGACATTGGCGGGCATCAACATCTTCATGAAGTCGCGCGCTTCCCGGTAGCCGGCCTCACCGGCCACCTGGATCTCGTCGATCTCCTTGTTGTAGAGGTCGCGCAGCGAGCGCTTGATCAGCGAGCCTTCCTCGTAGACGAGGGTCGGGGCCTGCGACTTCAGCGTCAGGTCGCGCACGGTCTCCCACATCCGGATCAGATATTCGAAGTCGCGCTTGATCTCGGGCTTGGTGCGGGCGGCGCCGGCGGTGCGCAGGATGATGCCCATGCCCTCGGGCACGTCGAGATCCTGCACCACTTCCTTCAGACGGGAGCGATCCTGCGCGCTGGTGATCTTGCGGCTGATGCCGCCGCCGCGCGCGGTGTTGGGCATCAAGACGGCATAGCGGCCGGCGAGCGACAGATAGGTCGTCAGCGCCGCCCCCTTGTTGCCGCGCTCTTCCTTGACGACCTGCACCAGCATCACCTGACGGCGCTTGATGACTTCCTGGATCTTGTACTGGCGGCGCGGACGGAAGGTGCGCTCCGGCACTTCCTCCAGCACGTCGTCGCCGCCGACGGATTCGACGACTTCCTCTTCGGCTTCTTCGTCCTCGTCCTCGTCCTCGTCGTCTTCGCCGGCTGCTTCTGGGGCCTCGGCGTGCGGCGCCTCGACGCTCTCGCCGGCGGCGTAAACGGCATCGGCCGGCTCGGCAGTAGAGGTCACGGTCTCGGCCAGAGCCTCCGCGTGCACCTCGAAGGCGACGGCCTCCTGCGGCTCGGCACCGGTCTCGGCCGCAACTACGGGCTCGACGCCGACGGCCGCGACAGGCGCGGGCGTCGCCTCGGTATGATCATGGTCGTGATGATCGTGCTCACCGTGATGACCATGATCGTCATGATCGTGGGCGTGATGGTGATCGTCATCATGGGCATGATGATCGGCGTGATCATGATCGCCATGACCGTGTTCGTGATGATCGTGGCGGTCGTGCTCGTGATACTCGGCATCGGTGTGCAGGTGCTCGCCTTCGTGCGAGGCGCCCTCGCTCAGCGCCGGCTGGAGCTCGCCCTCGACCGGCTGGGCCGCGGGATCGCCGCCGGCATCGAGGCCTTCGACGATGTCGCTGCGGACGCGTTCGCCATGACCGCGGCGGCGGGCGTTGCGGTGGCGCGAACGGCGGCGGCCATGGGAGCGGTTCTCGCTCTCTTCCTCGGCCTCGCGATGGGCCTGTTCCTCGGCCTCGATCAGCGCCTGCCGGTCGGCGACCGGGATCTGGTAGTAATCAGGATGGATTTCGCTGAAGGCGAGGAAGCCGTGGCGGTTGCCGCCATATTCGACGAAAGCGGCCTGAAGCGAGGGTTCGACCCGGGTGACCTTGGCGAGGTAGATATTCCCGCGCAGTTGCTTGCGTTGTGCGGTCTCGAAGTCAAACTCTTCGACGCGATTGCCGCGGACCACGACGACCCGGGTCTCTTCCGGGTGGGTGGCATCGATCAACATCTTGTTGGGCATGTCTTAACTCTTGGCGGCGGCGGGCGCGATTCACCGTGGGCGCGTATCGCGCCGCCGGGTGACGCGACGGTCCACCTGATTCGGGGGTGAGGGGAAGGCCGAAACGCCGTCTCTTTCGCCTTGCCGAACCGGAAGCTTCAGGACCAATGCGGCGCGCGGGATTTTCAATCCGCAGCGTCGCGAATGGTCCTTCAGAGTTCGTCGGCACAGTCTGGCGCATCAAGCGTCGGCCCGTATGAAACATTGGGCGGCGAGGCCGCCCCTCAATCAGTTGCTGCTGGCCAGGCATGGCGCGAGCGCGCTCGCCTTGGGATCACGAACCGCTCCCTTGGGATCAAGGGCTCGGGTAATGGGTCACGTCGCTGTCAGAACCGCCCGGGTGACGCGAGTGGTAACCCAGGACCGTCCGCCGCCGGAGCTTGACCCGCTCCCTCTCGTTGCCGCGCACCGCGCTGGTCTTGGAGGGGAACGGAAAACGCTGGAATTCCCAAACGTTGAGAGTTCCGGCGCTGCACCGGGAGGCTGAATGCGACACAACCGGAAATATCGGCCGTCAGCAGTCCGTACATACGAGGAATGAGCCATCCGTGCAAGGGAGCGTCGCACGGCGGTCACAGTCAGCGAGTTTCGCGCATCCGTCATTAAGCATCGTTTAACCCTGTGGTTCTATTGCGTTAAAAGGGCTGCTCGGAGGCACGGAATCGGTGGCGAGCCGCACAAATCAAAGGGTTTTGCTGGGATGCGTGCTGCTGTGCGCCGCGGCATTGCCATGTGCTGATTCCTCCCGCCTGAGCGCAGCGGAAAGCCAGCCGCAACCCTCTGTTGCGGTGGCGAATTTTCCAATCGCCTCGGCCGCCCGTCTGGCCGGCGACGGGAAGCAGACCCGCTTCATCCTCGACATCGACCAGACCGTTACCTTCCGTGCCGTGACGCTCGCCGACCCCTACCGCGTCGTGGTGGACGTGCCGCAAGTCAATTTTCAGCTGCCCGCCGGTACCGGCAGCGGGGGCCGGGGGCTGGTCAAGGCCTTCCGCTATGGGCTCGTCATGCCGGGCGGCTCGCGAATCGTGTTCGATCTGACCGGACCGGCGAAGATCACCAATTCGTACGTGGTCGACGCAGCCAACGGCCAGCCGGCCCGGCTCGTGGTCGAACTGGAGGAGGTTGACCGGGCCGCCTTCGTGCCGTCACCCGCGCCCGAACACCGACCCGAGCTGCGGCCCGCGATCGCCGAAGCGCCGCCTGCCGCGGTTCCCGCTACGGCAACTCCGGATGCCGCACAGCAGAAGGCCGATGGCCGTCCGGTGGTCGTGATCGATCCCGGCCATGGCGGCATCGACAATGGCACGCAGTCGAGTGGCGAGAGCGAAAAGAACCTGGTGCTCGCGTTCGGCCTTGCACTACGCGACCGGCTGGAAAAGGCCGGCAAATATCGCGTGGTCATGACGCGGGACGACGATACTTTCATTCCCCTCAATGACCGGACCAAGATCGCCCGCAATCTCAAGGCCGCCTTGTTCGTCTCCATTCATGCCGATGCGCTGCCTCGTGCCGAGGGTGACGCGCAAGGCGCGACCATCTACACGCTCTCAGACAAGGCGTCCGACGCCGAGGCCCAGCGGCTCGCGGACGCCGAGAACCGGGCCGACGCGATCGCCGGCTTCAACCTCGCGGAGGAGCCGACCGACGTCGCCGACATCCTGATCGACCTCACCCAGCGCGAAACTCGCACCTTTTCAAACCGTTTTGCCCGTCTCCTGATGGGGGAAATGAAGTCGACGGTGCGGATGCACAAGCATCCTCTGAAATCCGCGGGCTTCCGGGTGCTGAAGGCGCCCGACGTGCCCTCGGTGCTGGTCGAGATCGGGTATGTCTCCAATAAGGGGGACCTTGAGCACCTGGTCTCCGAGGGGTGGCGGTCCCGCGCCGTGGGCTCCATGGCGCAGGCGATCGACGGGTTTTTGACAAAGCGGATGGCCACGGCCGGATCTTCGAATTGAAAGGGTTTTTCCGTCTCGCCGCAAAAGCCCTAGTTTGGCCACAGCGGGCGCTTTATAAAAATGCCGTAGGGGGTTCCGGAATCGGAGAGAATCCCGCTCGGCAAGCGTCTAAAATCCGGCACTGATGTGATTGCGTAAGCCGGTGAATGCGCGACGTAAGGTTGGCCCCTGTTTGGGGTGCCAAGGGCACTGATACTGGGCTGATCCAGAATTTGAACGGATAAACACATAATGCGCTTGCTGGTGCGGTTCATGGGCTTCCTGTTCGCCGCGGGAACAGTGGTGTTCCTTGTCGGTGTAGGGGCCGTGGCAGGCCTGATCTGGCATTTCTCCAAGGACTTGCCGGACTATTCTCAGCTTCAGGATTACGAACCGCCGGTGATGACACGCGTGCACGCGGTCGACGGTTCGCTGCTCGGCGAATACGCCAAGGAGCGACGGCTGTATCTGCCGATCCAGGCGGTGCCGAAGCTCGTGATCAACGCGTTCCTGGCAGCCGAGGACAAGAATTTCTACGAGCATGGCGGCATCGACTACACCGGCATGGCGCGCGCAGGTCTGGTCTACATCCAGAACTACGGCTCGAACCGGCGTCCGCAGGGCGCCTCCACCATCACCCAGCAGGTCGCCAAGAACTTCCTTCTGACCAATGAGGTCTCCTTCGCCCGCAAGATCAAGGAAGCCTTGCTGGCGATGCGCATCGAGAAGACTTACTCGAAGGACAAGATCCTCGAACTGTATCTGAACGAAATTTATCTCGGCCTTGGCGCCTACGGCATCGCGGCGGCGTCGCTCGTCTATTTCGACAAATCGGTGAACGAGCTCACCGTTGCGGAAGCCTCCTATCTGGCGGCACTGCCGAAGATGCCCGCGACCCTGCATCCGGTGCGCAACCGCGACCGTGCCGTCGAGCGCCGCAACTACGTGGTCGACCGTCTGCTGGAGAACGGCTGGATCAAGCAGGCCGACGCCGAGAAGGCGCGCAAGGAGCCGCTGGCCGTCACCAGCCGGTCCAATGGCGCCCACACGTTCGCCGGCGAATATTTCGCGGAGGAAGTCCGCCGCGATATCTTCGAACGCTATGGCGAGAAGAAGCTGTATGAGGGCGGTCTCTCTGTCCGCACCACGCTCGATCCCAAGATTCAGGTCATGGCGCGCAAGACCATGGTCGCCGGCCTCGTGAACTATGACGAGCAGCAGGGCTATCGCGGCGCCATGAGCAAGCTCGATATTTCGGGCGACTGGGGCGTGAAGCTTGCCGAGATCAAGTCGCTCTCCGACATCTCGCCATGGCGTATGGCGGTGGTGCTGGAGACCAGCGACCAGTCGGCGCGCATCGGCTTCCAGCCGAGCCGTGAACTCGGCGGCGCCGTGAGCAAGCAGCGCGAGACCGGCCTCGTCACACTCGACGGCGTTCGCTGGGCGCGGGCCGTGCAGGGCGGCACAAAGGGCAAGACGCCGACGGCGGTGTCGCATGTGCTCCAGCCCGGCGACGTCATTTATGCCGATCCGCTCTACAAGGACGGCCAGCCCGTCGAAGGCCAGTACCGGCTGCGCCAGATCCCAGAAGTGTCGGGCGCGATGGTGGTGATGGACCCCTGGACCGGCCGTGTGCTCGCGATGGTCGGCGGCTTCTCGTTCGATCAGAGCCAGTTCAATCGCGCCACGCAGGCCTATCGACAGCCGGGTTCGTCGTTCAAACCGATCGTCTATTCGGCCGCCCTCGACAACGGCTATACGCCGTCGACCGTGGTGCTCGATGCGCCGATCGAAATCGACCAGGGCCAGGGCGCCGGCGTGTGGCGGCCTGAAAACTTCTCCTCGGGCAAGTTCCAGGGGCCGGTGACGCTGCGCAACGCGCTGCGGCAGTCGCTGAACACCGTGACGGTGCGCCTCGCGCAGGACATCGGCATGCCCCTGATCGGTGAATATGCCCGCCGCTTCGGCGTCTATGACGAGCTGCCGAACTATCTGTCCTACGCGCTCGGCGCCGGCGAAACGACGGCGATGCGCATGGTCACGGCGTACTCGATGCTCGCCAATGGCGGCCGCCGGGTGAAGCCGACTTTGATCGACCGCATCCAGGACCGCTACGGCCACACCATCTTCAAGCACGACCAGCGCGAATGCCGCGGTTGCGACGCGCCGGGCGGCTGGAAGAACCAGCCCGAGCCGCAGCTGATCGACCGCCGCGAGCAGGTGCTGGACTCCATGACCGCCTATCAGATCACCGAGCTGATGGAAGGCGTGGTTCAGGCCGGTACCGCGACCGTGGTCAAGGAAGTCGGCAAGCCGATCGCAGGCAAGACCGGCACCACCAACGAGGCCAAGGACGCCTGGTTCGTCGGCTTCTCGCCCGACGTCGCCGTCGCCATCTACATGGGCTACGACAAGCCGCGTCCGCTGGGTAAGGGCAATGCCGCAACGGGCGGCCATCTGGCAGCTCCCATAGCACGCGATTTCCTCAAGCTCGCGCTCGCCGACAAGCCCGCCGTTCCGTTCAAGGTGCCGGCCGGCATCAAGCTCGTGCGCGTCGCGGCCAAGACCGGCATGCGCGCCGGCCCGGGCGAGACTGGCGGAACCATCCTCGAAGCCTTCAAGCCGGGCACGGCGCCGCCGGACAACTACGCAGTCATCGGCGTTGCTGACGCCGATGGGCGCATGCCGGCGTCGCAGCAGCAGCAGCCGGATTCCGGCTTCTTCATGCGGCCGGGCACCGGTGGGCTGTATTAGCTGATAACGCCGACGTTTGATGGTGGGCGGTTGCGCTTTGGCGCCGCCGCCGCTACATCCCGTTGCAATCGTAAGCGGAACAATTCCGCGACATCAGAGAGCGATATGCGCGCCGAAATCGAGCGGTTGGTAGAAGAGATCAAGCAGTCAGTCGGGCTGCTGAGGAGGCATCTTTGACGTCGAGAAATCGACGGCGCGCCTCGCTGAGCTGAACAAGCTCGCAGAAGATCCCAACCTCTGGAACGATCCCCAGAAAGCCCAGAAGCTGATGCAGGAGCGCACCTCGCTCGAGGATGCGTTGTCGGGCATCGGCAAGGTCGAGCAGGAGCTCGAAGACGATATCGGCATGATCGAGCTCGGCGAGGCCGAGGGCGATGACGGCGTGGTCGCCGAGGCCGAAGCCGCGCTGAAGAACCTGAAGAAGGAAGTGGCGCGGCGCGAGCTCGAGGCGCTGCTGTCGGGCGAGGCCGACCGCTTCGATTCCTATCTCGAAGTCCATGCCGGCGCCGGCGGCACCGAGAGCCAGGACTGGGCGCAGATGCTCTTGCGCATGTACACGCGCTGGGCCGAAACCCACGGCTTCAAGGTCGAGGTGCTGGAAGAATCCGAGGGTGAAGAGGCCGGCATCAAATCCGCGACCATTCAGGTCTCCGGCCACAACGCCTATGGCTGGCTGAAGACCGAGGCTGGCGTGCATCGCCTGGTGCGCATCTCGCCTTTCGATTCCAACGCGCGGCGGCACACCTCGTTCTCGAGCGTGCAGGTGTTCCCCGTCATCGACGACAGCATCAAGATCGACATCAAGGAATCGGACGTCCGCACCGACACAATGCGTTCGGGGGGCGCCGGCGGTCAGCACGTCAACAAGACCGAATCCGCGGTGCGCCTGACGCATATTCCGACCGGTGTCGCGGTGGTCTGTCAGGCCGGTCGCTCCCAGCACAAGAACCGGGCGCAGGCCTGGGACATGCTGCGTGCGCGCCTCTACGAGATCGAGCTGAAGAAGCGCGAGGAGAAGGCCGCCGCCGACCAGGCCGCCAAGACTGACATTGGCTGGGGCCACCAGATCCGCTCCTACGTGCTGCAGCCCTATCAGATGGTGAAGGATCTGCGCACGGGTGTGCAGACCTCCGACACCTCGGGCGTGCTGAACGGCGAGCTCGACGAGTTCATGGCGGCGACCCTGGCGCAGCGCGCCTTCGGCACCACCACCGGCGAGATCGAGGACGTGGACTGATCATGCCCCGCGTCGCCTTCATCGGGCTTGGACGGATGGGCCATGGCATGGCCGGGCGCTATCTCGATGCCGGCTTCACGGTGACGTTGTGGAATCGTACCAAGTCCAAGGCCGAATACCTGATCGCGCGTGGCGCCCATTGGGCAACGTCCCCTGAGGACGCCGCGATCGATGCCGACGCCGTCGTGACCATGGTTGCCGATGACGAGGCCTCGCGTGCGGTCTGGCTTGGGCCCAAGGGTGCTGCCAAGACCGCGAAGGCAGGCACCATCGCGATCGAATGCTCGACCGTCTCCTATGACCATGCCCGCGAGATGGGCCGCGAGCTGAATGCGCGCGGCCTCATCTACATCGACTGCCCCGTGACCGGATTGCCCGATGCGGCCGCAGCCGGGAAGCTGACACTCTTGGCTGGCGCCGATCCGGCCGATCTCGCTCGCGCGCGGCCTTATCTCGACCCAATCGGCTCGACCATCCGCCATTTCGGTGCGGTCGGCACCGGGACGGTCTACAAGCTCATCAACAATCTGATGGGCGCGATCCAGATCGCCGGCCTCGCCGAGGGCCTTGCCATCGCCGAGCAGGCCGGACTCGACATGAATCTGGTGCTGGAGTCGATTCTGTCAGGCGTCGCGGCAAGCCCGCAGGTGCAGCGCCACTCCAAGCGCATGGTTGCCCGCGATTTCAGCGGTGCGACCTTCACGTCGGCGCTGCGGCACAAGGATGCCGCTTATGCCGTGAATTTGGCGGAGAGCCTGCTGGCCAGCAAGCCGCTGGTCGCGCGCGCCGCCGTCGAGGCCTACGCGCAGGCGAAAGCGACGATGCCCGACGATGATGAAGGCAGGATGATCGAACTGGTGTCGCGGCCGAAGACATCCTCCTAGCCAAGTGCACCCAACATGGGGCCACCTTGGCAGCTCCATTCATTCCGAGCGCCGGTTTTGTAAACCATGGCTTCGTCGGAAATCGGGTGGCACTGTCCACCGCACCGTTCTAGGGAATAGGCTCGCCGCCAAGCTGAGACGCCATGTCCCGGAACGACAACCGCATCGATGCGCGCGACTGGTCGCTGCTCGCCGTGCTCTCGGTGCTCTGGGGTGGCTCGTTCTTCTTCAACAGCGCGGGCTTACGGGAATTGCCGCCGCTGACGCTGGTGTTCCTGCGCGTCGCGCTTGGCGCGGCCATTCTCCTACCGTTGCTCCGTATGCAGGGGATCGGCTTCCCCTCGGGCACGATGGGATGGAGACCGTTCGTCGCGATCGGGCTGCTCAACAACGTGATTCCGTTCTCGCTCATTGTGATCGGCCAGACTTTCATTCCGAGCGGCCTGGCGTCGATCCTGAACGCGACCACGCCGCTGTTCACTGTGGTGGTGATGGCGGCGGCCGGCGACGAGGCCTTGCAGATGCGTCGTATTGTCGGGGTGGCGCTGGGGCTTGCCGGCGTGATCGTCCTGCGCGGAGGGGGTTTCGAGACAACGCCGGGGCCGGGACTCGGTATCCTGCTCTGCCTCGGCGGCGCCTTCAGCTATGGTCTTGCGGCGCTCGCGGCGCGGCGGTTGCTGAAGGACACGCACCCGCTTGGAACGGCGACATTTCAACTGATGGCATCCACCGTGATGATGGCGGTCGTCGCCGGCGCGGTGGAGCGGCCCTGGCAGCTACCGCTACCGAGCCCGACGACCTGCCTCGCCGTGCTTGGTCTTGCCGCGCTTTCAACGGCGCTCGCCTACATCGTCTTCTTTCAGATCGTGCGGCGCTCGGGCGCGAGCAATGTCATGCTGGTGACGCTGCTCATTCCCGTCACCGCGATCCTTCTGGGATGGCTGGTGCTGGGTGAGCCGATCTCCACGCGCGAGATCGCCGGCGCCATCGTCATCGGCAGCGCATTGCTGGTGATCGACGGACGCGTGCCCGGCCTGCTGCGCCGCGGCGCGTAAGTTCCCGCTCTATCGTTTCATCTTGCGGAAAATCCCGGCGCTTGCCAGCGGCAGGGCGCCTTGCGACACTCCCTGCATAACAAGACTACAAAAATACAGGGGAGAGAACGATGCCGGGTCGTCGCACCAACCTTGCTGCCCTCGCCATGCTTGCTGCCGGAGTGCTCGCCACGACACCGGCCTCGGCGCAGAAAAAATACGACCCCGGCGCCAGCGACACCGAAATCAAGATCGGCAACATCATGCCCTATAGCGGGCCGGCGTCCTCCTATGGCGTGATCGGCAAGACCGAGGCCGCCTTTTTCAGGATGATCAACGATCAAGGCGGCATCAACGGGCGAAGGATCAACTTCATCAGCTATGATGACGCCTATTCGCCCCCGAAGGCGATCGAACAGGCGCGCAAGCTCGTCGAGAGCGACGAGTTCTCTTGATCTTCCAGTCGCTCGGCACGCCCTCGAACTCCGCGATCATGAAATACATGAACGCCAAGAAAGTGCCGCAGCTCTTCGTGGCCTCCGGTGGCACCAAGTTCGGCGATCCCAAAAATTTCCCCTGGACCATGGGCTTCCAGCCCAACTATCAGAGCGAGGGGCGGATCTATGCAAAGTACATCCGCGATCATTTCCCCGACAGTAAGATCGCGGTGTTCTGGCAGAACGACGATGCCGGCAAGGACCAGTTCAAGGGACTGAAGGACGGGCTTGGCGACAAGGCCAGCATGATCATCGCGGACAAATCCTATGAAGTCAGCGATCCCTCGATCGACTCGCAGATCGTTGCTCTTCACGATTCCGGTGCGGACATATTCTTCTCATGGGCCGCGCCAAAAGGGTCGGCGCAGGCAATCCGGAAGGTGGGTGAACTCGGCTGGAAGCCAAAGTTCTTCCTGGCCAACACCGCGACCTCGGTTGCCTCGGTGCTCAAGCCGGCCGGGCTGGACTATTCCAAGGACATCATCTCGACAGTCTATCTGAAAGACCCGACCGATCCGACCTGGGACAAGGATCCGGCTGTGGTGAAATGGCGCGCGTTCATGGACAAATATTATCCCGATGGCGACAAGACTAACGCCAACAATGTCTATGGCTACGTCCAGGCCGAAGCGATGGTCCAGGTCCTGAAGCAGTGCGGCGACCATCTCACCCGCGAGAACGTGATGAAGCAGGCTGCGAACCTGAAGGATTTCCACACTGACCTGATGCTGCCGGGCATCATGGTCAACACCTCGCCCGACGATTATTTCCCGATCGAGCAGATGCAGCTGATGCGCTTCAACGGGCAGGCGTGGGAGCTGTTCGGTGACGTCATCACCGGTGAGGTCGGCCACGAGCGCAGCCAGTAATCCGCCGCTGTATCAGCGTTAGCCCGCGCTGAGCCGCACGCCGGCGCGCAGAAACTTCTGCGGATCGACCGCTTCGCCCTCGATGCGGGTCTCATAGTGTAAATGCGGACCGGTGGAACGGCCGGTCGAACCAACGAGACCGATCACCTGGCCGATCTTGACGACCTCGCCGATCCTGACGTTGATCTCGGAGAGATGGCCATAGCGGGTCGAAAGCCCGTTGCCGTGATCGACCTCGACCATGCGGCCGTAGCCGCCGGACCAGCCGGCGGAAATCACCTTGCCGTTGGCGGTGACGCGAACGGGATCGCCGGTGGCGGCGCGGAAGTCGAGCCCGGTATGCATTGCGGGCCGGCCGAGGAAAGGATCGCTGCGCACGCCGAAGCCGGAGGTGAACTCGACCTCGCCAATGACGGGCTTGCGATAAGGCACCAGCGCCAGCGTGCGATTGAGCCGGTCCAACTCGGAGCGCGTGGTGTTGATGCGATAGAGCTGCTTCTCGAACGGCCCGGCGTTCGGCGTCAATTTGACGGGTACGTAAGGCCCGCCCATTGCGGTGCGCGGTACGGCGGCTTCGAGAGTGGCGAGGCTGAGGCCGAGATCGCTGACGACGCCGCGCATCCGGCGCATGCGTGAATCCATGCTTTCCTCAACGGCGTTGAGCGCCGCCATCTGGCGACGCTCGACCTGATCAAGCGAAGCCGTGAGCCGGACCAGGACGTTGTCGAAGCCCTGGCTCTTGGCGAATTGGCTGGTCGGCGGCGCCGCGACGGTCGGCGCGCGCGACTCGAGCCGCGCTTCGCGATCCGGCGGCGCCACGAAGATCACGGTGTCGCTGATCGGCGACGGCTTCGGCGTGCCCTGGGTTGCGTTCTGGCCGGCGTCACCACGCTGCGGTGTCGAGCGCGGGATCGACCCGGTCACGTCGGGCATGGCGCCGAGCGCCGTCGCCCGGGATTCCAGCGCCGTCTGGCGATTCATGATCTGGTCGAGCTTCTGATCGAACTGCTCCTGGTCGAGCAGCTGCCGGCTGGTGGTGCGGTCAACCTTGGCGCGCAGCTCGGCGATACGGTCTTCATAGGCGTACTGCATCTCGGCCTGGCGGGCGATCAGCCGGGTCAGGACGTCGTCGCGGAAGGCGAAGTAGGTGGCGGTGGCGGCCGACCACAGTCCGAGCAGCACGACCGTGCCGACCACGATCCAGAACACCACGGGTCCGAAGCGGACTTGCTTGCCGGCATGGACGATGGTGTAGGCGTCGTCGGTCGCGGGAAGGGGAATCGCAACCGCCGCCGCTGGGGCGGCTGGATGGCGATGGAAGGCCCGTCCGTGGTGATGAGGATGATGTTGGGGGTACTGCGAGTATTGGGCAGAACTTTTCGACATCGGCACTCCCGCGCCGGTCGGATGAGTCCGTACGGCCTAATTGCCGCAGCAATCTGGGCCGGTCATGGTTAATTTTCCGGAAACGGGAACATTCGAATTTAAAGGACTGGTTAAAGACTTCTTGCCGCTTCCAGGACCTCATCGGCATGGCCGTCGACCCGGACCTTGCGCCAGATCCGGGCCACCTTGCCATCGCTCCCGACCAGCACCGTGGTGCGAAGAATTCCGAGGAAACTCTTGCCATACATGGACTTTTCGCCCCAGGCGCCGTAGGCCTCCAGCATCTCGTGCGTCTCGTCCGAGACGAGTGGAATGGTGAGCTTGTGCTTGTCGCGGAACTTTTCCTGGGCCTTTAACGGATCCGCGGAGATGCCGAGCACGGCCGTGCCGGCAGCCGTGAAGGCGTCCGCCAGCCGGGTGAAGTCGATGGCCTCCCTGGTACAACCGGGCGTGTCGGCGCGGGGGTAGAAGAACAGCACCAGCTTTTGCCCGGCATAGTCCGCCAGCGTGACCACATCGCCGCCGTCGCGGGGCAGACGGAAGGCCGGAGCCTTCTGGCCCTCGGTCAAGGCGACCTTCGCCGCCGCGGGCGACTTGGAAGAATTTAACTGTTTCGAGGCGGCCTTATGCGATCCTGCTTTTGCTACGGTCTTGGTTGATTTGCTCGCCGGCGTCCGCTGTGTTTTCGCGGACCTTGTTTGAGTCGCTGCCCGCGTTTTCAGGGTCTTCTTTTTAGCCGTCGGACTGCCGGAGGGCGTTTTGGACGATTTCTTTTGGGATTTCTTGGACATACGCCTTCCTTTCGTCGCTTTCGGCAGGTCAACCAAAGCGGTATTGCAGCTCTCGTCCGGTGTGCCGGAATCGCGCCCTCGGCTGGGCAAGTCTGACGACGCCGGAGTATGGTTACAAGGAATTCCACGCACCACCCCACTGCTCGTTGAACGCGCTGCCGGGGCGAAATGACGAACAGCAGGAATATTCGAAGTACGGCGGCATTGCCGGCGCAGGGGCCTTCGCTCCCCGTCGACGGCTGCGGTCCCGGCGGCGCTCAATCCGACGATGGACGCCTGTATCGAGAGGCAATGGCAAGGAATAAGTCGCCCCAGGATTACACGCGGGACTTCGATCGGCGCGGCGGTCAATCACAGCCGCAGGAATGGGATGACGCCGATTGGGATCCGGATCAGGAGGAGGCGGCGGGCCATCGCGCGCGCCGGCTGTTATCGCGTTCCAATTCGGGTTTCCATCGCCTCGGTGACGGGTTTGGATCTTTGCGTCGCTGGCTGGGCGGCGGCCGCTGGCTGAAGCGGCTGGCCGTCGTCGTTGGCGTCCTCGTCGTCATTTTCGTCGGCTGTTTCGGCACGCTGTGGTGGCGGCTCGGCGCCGGTCCCATCAATCTCGACATTGCAACGCCGTGGCTGGCAGCCGCCATCGAGGACAATATCGGCCACGGCAACACCGTAGAGGTGGGCGGCACCCAAATCGAGCGGGCGGGGCGGGTCCGGATCGCCGTCCGCATCCGTGACATCGTCGTCCGCGACCGCGATCACGCCATCGTCGCCAGTGCGCCGAAGGCCGAGGTCAAGCTGTCGGGTACGGGTCTCCTCATGGGGCGCCTGCGCGCAGAAAGCCTCAATCTCGTCGATGCCGAGCTCGCGATCCGCATCGCACCTGACGGCACCGTCACGGTCTCGGCCGGCGATACCGCAAAGCCGCTGGCAACCGGCGTGGCCTCCAAGAAAGAGGCAGGCTTGCCGCCGACATTCCCACGCAATGGCGTCCCGCCGCCGCCATTCGCCACAGCGCCTGCGGGCCCGGACCCATCCCAGGCTGCTCCCCAGGCGACCGCACAGAGCGGAATTCTTCAGGGCCTCGATTGGCTCGACAGTCTGAGCATGACCGGCCTCGACGGCCAGAACCTCAACGAGATCGGCCTGAAGAACGGCAATCTGATCGTCGACGACCAGCAGCGCGGCAGCAAATGGTCGTTCGAGAACATCACGCTCAGCCTGCGCCGCCCGAGCAGTGGCGGCGTCGCGCTCAGTCTCGGCGAGGAGGGCGCGCGCCCGTGGATGCTGCGCGCCACGATCGGGCCGGCCGAGAACGGCGTGCGCTCGGTCGACATCCGCGCCGACAAGGTCTCGACCTCCAACATCCTCTTGGCGCTGCGGGTCAAGGATCTCACCTATACCGCGGACCTGCCGCTGACGGGCGAGCTGAAGGGCGAACTCGGCCGCGACGGCGTGCCGACCTACTTCCGCGGCAAGATTGCGGTCGGCGCGGGCAACATCATCGACACGGACACGCCCGATTATCCGATGGCGATCGACTCGGCCGAGATCAACGTCGAGTGGGACGCGAACCGGCGGGTGCTGGTCGCTCCGTTCAAAATTCTCTCCGGCGCCAACCGCCTGACCTTGCTCGGGCATCTCGAGCCACCGAATGGCGCCACCAATGACTGGCAGCTCGGCTTCAATGGCGGCTCAATCCTGCTTGGTGGCATCGACAACGAGCCGCCGCTCGTCTTCAACCGTATTGCGATCGGTTTCCGTTTCGACACTGACCACAAGCGCCTCTTGCTGACGCAGGCCGATATCAGCAATGGCGAGATCGGTGTCGCCGGCACCGGTGCCATCGACTATTCGGGCGAGCCGCGGCTGACGCTCGGCTTTGCGGGAACGCCGATGTCGGCCTCCGCGCTGAAGCGGATGTGGCCCACATTGATCGTTCCCGAGCTGCGTGAATGGGTGATCGAGCGGATCGAGCGCGGCACGCTCCAGCGCATCGAGATCGGCGTCAACTCGCCGGTGAAGAACCTTCCGCGCAAGGGGCCTCCCATCCCCGACGACGGCCTATCGGTCAACATCGTGGCAGGCGGTGTCGCGGTGCGTCCGGTGGACGGCATGCCGGTGGTGCACGATGCCGATCTGAAGGCGCGCGTGACCGGCCGCACTGCGACCGTGAACATCGGGCAGGGCATTGCCGATACGCCCGCCGGCCGCAAGATCACGATCTCCGACTTCACTTTCGAGGTGCCGGACATGGCGCCCAAGCCGTCGCCGTCGCGCACGAGATTTCGCGTCGACGGACCGGTGCCCGCGGCGGCCGAAATGCTCTCCAATGATCGCCTGAGCGATCTGTCTTCGACCGTCGTCGATCCCAATACCAGCAAGGGGACGTTCTCGGCGAACATCCAGCTCGGCATGCCGGTCAAGGGCGAGCTGACCAGGGCCGACACCACCTATGCCGTGACAGCCGAGCTCAACGGCTTTGCCGCCGACAAGCTGGTGATGAACCAGAAGCTGGAGGCCAACAACCTCAAGATCATCGCGAGCAACCAGGGCTATCAGGTCAAGGGAGACGTCAAGATCAACGGGCAGGCCGCCTCGCTCGACTATCGCAAGCCGGCCGAGGGCGATGCGGACGTCAGATTGCAGGCGACGCTGGACGATGCCAGCCGCGCGCGCCTGGGGTTCGATCTCAGCCCTGCCGTGAGTGGATCGTTGCCGATCAAGCTGTCGGGCAAGATCGCGAGCGGCGCGGATCAGACGACGAAGCTCGGCGTCGAGGCCGACCTGACCTCGGTGAAGCTCGACAACATCTTGCCCGGCTGGGTCAAGCTGCCGGGCAAGTCCGGCAAGGCCAGCTTCAAAGTGGTGCCGGCGGCGCAATCGACGCGTTTCGAGGACATCGTCATCGAGGGCGGTGGCGCCTCGATCAAGGGCTCGCTCGAGATCGATGCGAATGGCGACCTCATCAACGCAAACTTCCCGACCTATTCGCCCTCCGACGGCGACAAGGCCTCGTTGAAGGTGGAGCGCAGCCAGGACGGCGTGGTGCGCGGCACCATGCGCGGCGACGTGTTCGATGGCCGCGGTTTCCTGAAGTCGGCGATCTCAGGCAATTCCAAGGACGATGCCAAGAACAAGCTGAAGAACATCGATTTCGACATCGACGTGAAGCTCGGCGCCGTCGCCGGCTTCAACGGCGAGGCGATGCGCAGCGTCGATGCCAAGATGTCGAAACGCAACGGCGCCGTCAAAGCCTTCACGCTGAGTGGCAAGATCGGCCGTGATACGCCGGTGGCAGCCGATTTGCGCGGTGGGCGCGCGCAGGGCAGCCGTGAAGTGATCTATCTCCAGACCAACGATGCCGGCGCGCTGCTGCGCTTCACCGATACCTATACCAAGGCGGTCGGCGGCCAGATGGTGGTGGCGATGGAGCCGCCGACATCCGAGCCGAACACGTCGCGCGAGGGTCTCATCAACGTGCGCGACTTCACAGTCAAGGGCGAGGCGCAGCTCGAGCGCGTTGCTGCCGGCGCGCCCAACGGCACCGGCAACGGCGTCTCCTTCAGCGCGCTCCGCGCCGAGTTCACCCGTCAGAATGGCGCGCTCACGATCCGCGACGGCGTCGTCAAGGGACCGATGATCGGCGCCACCATCGAGGGCTCGATTGACTATCCCGGCAACCAGGTGTGCATGAGCGGCACCTTCGTGCCGATGTATGGCGTCAACAACATCTTCGGCCAGATCCCGTTGTTCGGCATCTTCCTCGGCGGCGGCAACAACGAGGGGCTGATCGGCGTGACCTACGAGGTCGTCGGCACCCCGGCCGCGCCCGTGATGCGCGTCAATCCGATCTCGGCAATGGCGCCGGGCCTGTTCCGCAAGATCTTCGAGTTCAACACCGGCAAGCAGAACTCGCCATTCGAGGAATTCCAGTCGCAATCGAACGACGGGTCGACCGGTTCGACGCGGCAGCTGTCGAGCGGTTGCAGCCTGGCGCGGCGATAGAAGCGGGACTCAAGAGTCCGTCACGCCCGGGCCTGTCCCGGGCATGACGCATGTGGGGGTCGGAAACTTACGCCGCGCGCACGCCAGCCAGGAACGTCCCGACCTCGCCGGAGAGCTGTTCGGCCTGCTTGGAGAGGCTCGAGGCGGCCGCGAGCACCATGCCGGCAGCGTTGCCGGTCTCGTTCGCAGCCGTGCTAACGGCGCTGATATTGGTCGTGACCTCCTGGGTCGCTTCTGCGGTCTGCGACACGCTGCGGGCGATCTCGGCGGTGGCGGCACCTTGCTCCTCGATGGCCGCGCCGATCGAGGTCGCGATGCGACTGACCTCCTCGATGGTGGCGGTGATGCCGCCGATTGCGTCCACCGCTTCTTTGGTCGCGCCCTGGATCTGGGCGATCTTGTCCCCGATCTCGCGGGTGGCTTCCGCGGTCTGGCTCGCGAGCGACTTCACCTCGGAGGCGACCACGGCAAAGCCACGACCGGCTTCGCCTGCGCGTGCAGCCTCGATAGTGGCGTTGAGCGCGAGCAAATTGGTCTGTGCCGCGATGCTGGAGATCAGCTCGGCGACGTGCTCGATCTGCTGGGCACCGTCGGACAGCGCGCGCACGATCGTGTCGGTGCGGCGCGCACTGTCCACCGCGCGTCCGGTGACTTCGGCGGACTGCGCGACCTGACGGCTGATCTCGGTGATGGAAGAGGAGAGCTCTTCGGCGGCGGCCGCGACGGTCTGGACGCGCTGGCTGGCCTCCGTAGCGGCCGAGCCGACCACGGCGGCGCGGCGGTTGGTGCCTTCGGCGGTGGAGGACATCGACTTGGCGGTCGCCTCGAGTTCGCCGGAGCCCGAAGCCATCAGCCCGACCAGCTGGCCGACGGACGCATCGAAGCGGTCGGCAAGCGCGATCAAGGCATCGCGTTTCTCCTGCTCGTTACGGGCCTTGGTGGCGACCTGCTCGGCCTCCAGGTTACGCGCGGTCAGCGCGGTTTGCCGGAGCACTTCGAGCGTCTCGGCCATGCGGCCGATCTCGTCGCCGCGGTCGGTCTCTTCGACCGCCTTGTCGATGGCGCCTTCCGAGATCTGATGCATGCGGTTCTTCTGGCGGTCCAGCGCGGCGAGCACGTCGCGGGCGATCAGCCAGGACAGCATCGCCATCAGCAGCATCAGGCCGACGCCGATGGCGGCGAGCTCCAGCGTCAGCGCGCGCACGTCGGCGTCGATGTCGTCGACGTAGAGTCCGTAGCTGATGGTCACGTTCCAAGGCGCGAATCTGCGCGCGAACACGGTCTTGCGGACCGGCTCAGTCTGGCCGGGGCGGGGATAGAGATAGGAGGTCACGCCACCCTGCGCGGTGTCGGTGCCGGCCCTGATGATGGCGTCGGCAATCAACACGCCGTTGGAATCCTTGGCGCCGGTGATCTTGCCTTCGAGCTGCTGATTGGCGCCGTTCACGACCAGGGAGGTGTCCTGATTATAGACCACCGGGTAGCCTTGACCGCCGTTGAAACTCATACGGCGGCCGCGTTGATGGAACAAGCTCTTGGCCTCGGCTTGCGTGAGCTTGCCGGCTGTCACCTCGTCCTGGAGCGATTGCGCGTAGTTATAGAGGAGCTCCACCGCCGTCCGCATCTGCTGGACGCGGTCCTCCATCATGCGGCCCTTGCTCAGCACGGCCGATACCCCGATGATGGCCGTGACCGTGAGCGCCGCGAGGCAGACCATGCTGGCAAGCTTGGCGGATCTTCAGATGACTGAGCAGTTGCATCACGGTCTCAACGAATGGTGGTTATTGCTCGCGTCGGTAGCATGAAGTTCTTACCAATCATGAACGGACGCGGGCAACGCGCTGCCATGCATGCGGCGTTCGCAGTCGCATGCGCAAACGCGCCGCGCCTGCGCATGGCGCATCCAATCGCGGGAAGAATTGATGCTGGATTTTGGTGTGGCCGAGCCTTGCCGGGACAGCAATGAGTCGATTCGTTCACCGCATCATCATGTCGGTGCTGCTCGTGGCGGCTCTCGTTCTCATCTGGAACGTGCTGGGCGCGCGTTGAGCCGGCACCGGCAAATGCGCCGGTGCCCTGTCTTTCCTTCGAATCCGCGAGCGCGTCAGCGCCGCGCGTAGGCGCCGCCGGTCGAATCGCTTTCCTTGCCCATCGCCGCATCGACGCTGACCGAGCCGCCGCCGGCTGCCGAGAGGTAGAGGCAGGCGAAGCAGAACAGGATGGCGGCGGTGCCGCCGTTGAGCAGCGGCAGGAACACCGGCGTTTCGCCCTTGAACATGTGGCCCATGAAGTAGGCGAAGGCCATCTCACCCGAGAGAATGAAAGCCGCGAGGCGGGTGAACAGACCGAGCATCAGGAGCGCACCGAGCACCAGCTCGATCGCGCCTGCCGTCCAGATCAGCGGCGGGATGTTGGCGAAGTAAGGAAGCACTGGAAACTTGAAGATCTTCGCAACGCCGTACTGGAACAGCAAGAGGCCGGTGATGAAGCGAAACAGGCTCAGGAGAACCGGTTGAAAGCGAGTGAGATAGGGAAAGTTCATTGGTTTGTGCCCTCCATCCAATGCGCGACTTGGACCGTATTCGATTCCGCCTCGCAAGCCATCAGGATCAATTCCGCGCTGACATTTTCGTCATGTCGGACAAAACACCGCAGGCTCCGCCCTCAGTCGCGCGCGATCCGCATTTTTTCCTGTGTTGGCGTCGTGCCCATCCGTAATTTTCCGGTGACGCAAACGAACTCAAGTTACCCCTGGGAAACCTACCGTCGCAAGGCAGGCACGACCAGGAATGGAATCATCCCGAGCACCACACTCGCAAGTGCGAAGGCGAGCAGCGCGTTGTAGCCATGGGTCGCGTCATGGATCAGGCCGCCGCTCCAGGAGCCGAATGCTGAGCCGAGGCCACTGCCGATCGAGATGGTGCCATAGATGGTGCCCACCCGTTTTCCCTGGAAGATTTTCATCGCGGTTGCGGTGATCAGCGGCCCGCGCGAGCCCATCATGCTGCCGAAGCAGACGACGAAACCGGTGAGCAGGATGATGTTCGGATAATACTGCAAGAGCCAGAGCAGGAAGATGCCGAGCATCGAGATCGCGTAGCTCAGCAGCACCGACGGCCGGCGCCCGATCAGCCCGTCGAGCGCGGAGACCCCCAACATCCCGAACACCAGCACGACGCCGGAGAAGCCCCAGGCAGTCGCGGCCTGAAGCGGCGGGAAACCGGCATCGATCAGATAGGCCACGATCTGCGCCGCGATCGCGTACATGCCGACCGCGGTGAAGAAGAAGGTCGAGAACAGCGCCCAGAAGGCGTGATGGCGCATGGCGCCAACAAGCGTCCAGCCGTTGTCAACGAAATCTGGATCGGTCTTCTTGGTCACGTGCGGCGAGCCGGCAGCGAACAGCGGCCATGGCAGCAGCATGAGCGGCACCAGCAGGCCCAGCGCAGCGAAGCCGAACAGCTGATAGGTCTCGCGCCAGCCGATGTGATCGATCAGGAGCTGCGAGGCCGGCAGCAGCGCCAGCACGCCGCCGCCCATTGCCGAATAAACCACGGCCATCGCGGTCGGCAGCCGCGGCCCGAACCAGCGGCCGAGCAGAATCGAATTCGGCACGTTGCCGATGAAGGCGACCCCGATCCCGACACACAGTCCGATCGAGAGCTGGAATTGCCAGAGCGCTTGCGCATGGCCCGCAATCAGGAAGGCCGAGCCGAGCAGGAACAGTCCGAGCGCATAGACGACGCGGGGACCGGAATGGTCGAATAGCCGCCCGACCAGAGGCGCGGTCAGTCCGCTGACGAGCCAGGTCAGCGAATAGATCGAGACGACCTGCGCGCGATCCCAGCCAAAGCTTTCGGAGATGGGCTTGAGGAAGACGGTGAAGCTCTCGCTGAGGCCGCGGCCAAGGACAGCCAGCGCGAAACACAGCGCGAGCACGACGAGCGCGGTCCGCACGGCACCTCCCGGCGCAGCCGCTGCGCGGTCCTCGGCCTGCCTGGGCGTGTTCTGGTCCATTGCCGGTCAAGGAGCGCGCTTCGCCGCGCCCTGACAAGCAGCGAAAAGCTCATACGCCTATGCAGGCTTGATGAGGACGTGCTTCTTCTTGCCGAACGACAGCTTGATCACGCCTTCCGGTGTCAGATTGGCCACCGAGAGTGCCATCTTCTCGTCGGTGACGGGGGCGTCGTTGATGCGCAGGCCGCCCCCCTTGATCTGGCGGCGGGCTTCGCCGTTTGAGGCAACCAAGCCCGCCCGAACGAAGGCGCTGAGCACGCCGAGACCATCGTCGAGCTCGCCACGCGGAATTTCCACAGTCGGCAGGCTTTCGGCGAGCGCACCTTCCTCAAAGGTGCGGCGCGCGGTCTCTGCTGCCTCGTTCGCGGCATCGCGGCCGTGCAGCAGCGCAGTCGCCTCGGTGGCGAGCACCTTCTTGGCCTCGTTGATCTCCGAGCCGCCGAGGGTCTCGAGCTTCTTGATCTCGCTGATTGGCAGCGTCGTGAACAGCTTCAAGAATTTGCCGACGTCGGCATCCTCGGTGTTGCGCCAGTACTGCCAGAAATCATACGGCGAGAATTGGTCGGCGTTGAGCCAGACCGCGCCCTGCGCGGTCTTGCCCATCTTGGCGCCGGACGCGGTCGTCAGCAGCGGCGTCGTCAGCGCGAACAACTGGTGCGTGCCCATGCGGCGGCCGAGATCGACGCCCATGATGATGTTGCCCCACTGGTCCGAGCCGCCCATCTGGAGGCGGCAGCCGGTGCGCTTGGCGAGCTCGACGAAGTCGTAGGCCTGGCAGACCATGTAGTTGAACTCGATGAAGCTCATCTCCTGCTCGCGCTCGAGGCGCAGCCGCACGGAGTCCATGGTCAGCATGCGGTTGACCGAGAAATGCCGGCCGACGTCGCGCAGCATCTCGATCCAGTTCAGCTTGGTCAACCACTCGGCGTTGTCGAGCATGACAGCGTCGCTCTTGCCTTCGCCATAGCGCAGCACCTTGGCGAACACGCCGCGGATCGAGGCCTTGTTCGCCTCGATCTCGGCGACCGTGCGCATCGCGCGCGTCTCGTCCTTGCCGGAGGGATCGCCGACCATGGTGGTGCCGCCGCCCATCAGCGTGATCGGCTTGTTGCCGGATTGCTGCAGCCAGTGCAGCATCATCATGGTCAGATAGTTGCCGATATGTAGCGAGGGGGCGGTGCAATCGTAGCCGACATAGGCGGTCGCCTCGCCCCTAGCGGCGAGCGCGTCCAGCCCCTCGAAATCGGAGCACTGGTGGATGAACCCACGTTCCTGCAGGGTGTTGAGGAAATCCGATTTGAATGCAGTCATTTGTCGGCGTGCCTGACAATTCTTGGTTTACTGTTTTGGGAGCAATTTAAGGATCTTGCGTGGGAACTCGATTGCCACCCGCCACTTGGCGCAGTGGCATTATAAGATGTGTCCCTCTGGCACAAGATCGGCATGCCAGGGTGGGCCTTTGAGGACGCTGGTCCATGATGTTGACGGCACTCGGTCTGATGAGCGGCACCTCGCTGGACGGGGTGGATGTCGCGCTGATCGAAACCGACGGAAAGCACGTCAAGGCGTTCGGACCGACCGGCTACCGGCCCTATGGTCCGGCCGAGCGCAACCTGCTGCGCCAGGCGCTGAGCGAGGCCGTGCACCTACGGCAACGTGATGCCCGGCCTGGGATCCTGACCGAGGCTGAGCGCGCAGTGACGCAGGCCCATGCCGAGGCGGTCGCCGCTTTCGTCGCGCAGAACCGGATGAGGCCGGAGGACATCGACATCGTCGGCTTCCACGGCCAGACCGTGCTGCACCGGCCCGAACAGCGGCTGACGGTGCAGATCGGCGATGGGCCGGCGCTGGCCAAGGCGATTCATATCCCGGTCATGTATGATTTCCGCGCCGCCGACGTCGATGCCGGCGGGCAGGGCGCGCCGCTCGTGCCGGTCTATCATCGGGCGCTCGCCAATTCGCTGGAGCGCGAGGGCCCGATCGCGGTGATCAATATCGGCGGCGTCTCTAACATCACCTATATCGACGGCAGCGACACGCTGATCGCTTGCGACACCGGCCCCGGCAATGCGCTGCTCGACGACTTCATGTACCGCACCATGAACCAGGCGTTCGATGCGGAGGGAAGGTTCGCCGCGCTCGGCAAGGCTGATGAGGCCTGGATCGCGCGGGCACTGGCGCTGCCGTTCTTCGCAGCGCCGCCGCCAAAGTCGCTCGATCGCAACGACTTTGCCGCGCTGAAGCTCGGCGACATGGCACCGGCCGACGGCGCCGCGACGCTGACCGCGTTCACTGCGGCCGCGATCGCCCGCATCATACCGCTGCTGCCGCGACGACCGCGCAGCTGGATCGTTTGCGGCGGCGGGGCCCGCAACCTCACGATGCTGCGGATGCTCCGGGAGCGGGTGGGCTCGGCGACGGTCGAGGCCGCGGAGACGCTCGGCTGGGCCGCCGACGCTATCGAGGCGCAGGCCTTCGGTTTCCTTGCCGCGCGCGGCCTCAAGGGCCTGCCGCTATCCTATCCGGCAACGACGGGCGTGCCGATGCCGATGACGGGTGGGGTGATTGCACGGCCTTGAAGATCACGGGCAGTTGACGGAAGTGCATTGATCTTGACATGTGCATGCATCTGCATCTATCTAGATGCAGTTGCATTTAACTGTCGGGATCGCCACCATGACCGCTCCGCTCAAACTGATCAGTCACAAGCTTTGCCCCTACGTGCAGCGCGCCGTGATCGCGCTCAAGGAGAAGGGCGTGCCGTTCGAGCGGATCGATATCGATCTCGCTGACAAGCCGGACTGGTTCTTGAAATTGTCGCCGCTCGGCAAGGTGCCGGTGCTGGTGGTTGCGACAGACAAGGGCGAGGTTGCGTTGTTTGAGAGCAACGTGATCTGCGAGTACATCGAAGACACACAAGGCGGTGCGAAGCTGCACCCGACGGATGCGCTGAAACGTGCCGAGCATCGCGCTTGGATGGAGTTCGGCTCGGCGATCCTCGGCGACCTCTGGGGGCTGGAGACGACGACCGATCCGGCAACATTCGAGAGCAAGCGCCAGGCGCTCGCGGCCAAATTCGCGCGCGTGGAAGCCGCGCTTGGTGTAGGGCCGTATTTCGCGGGCGACGCGTTCAGCCTCGTGGATGCAGTGTTTGCCCCGATCTTCCGCTATTTCGACGTGTTCGATGAATTGATTGAGCTCGGAATCTTCAACGATCTGCCCAAGGTCCGCGCGTGGCGGGCCGAGCTCGCGAAGCGTCCGAGCGTGCGCTCTGCGGTCGGCGCGGACTATCCGCAATTGCTGCGGGCGTTCCTGGTGCGCCACGACGCGCATCTCTTGAAGCTCGCGGCCTGAGGCTACGCCGATGTCGCAGTCCACGGCCTGGCTCATGCTGGTGATCGCCGGCGCGCTTGATGTCGGCTGGGCGATCGCAATGAAATATGCGGAAGGATATACGCGCGCAGGCTGGAGCATCGCCTCGCTCGTACTGCTTGCCGCCTTCGTCTTCCTGCTCGGGCGTGCCTTGAAAGTGCTCGAGGTCGGCGTTGCCTATTCGGTGTGGACCGGCATCGGCGCGGCCGGCACGTTCCTGATGGGCGTCGTGCTGTTCGGCGAGACCTTGAGCGCGGTGAAGCTTGCGGGCATCGCACTCGTGCTGACGGGGATCGTCGCGCTCAAGCTGGCGTAGTCAGCCCATACTGATCAGGTGCAACCGTCGGCAAGCAGCAGCCTGCTTGTCGTCGTTGCGTGCCGCACCCTGAAGAGATCCTGAATGTCGGGATCGTCGAGGAACGCTTGCGCCTTCTCGCGCTCCGCAAATTCGATGATGACGAGGCGCTCGGGCGCCCAGTCGCCTTCGATCGTGGTCGGCTCGACGCCGCGCACGATGTACCGCCCTGAATGCTTGGCAATGAATGCCGGGATTTCAGCGATGTAAGTCTTGAAACCGACGTGGTCGTTCACCGACAGGTCAAGAACCAGATACGCCTTCATCGCTCGCAATCTCCAGCGTTGACGGTCCGCAGCCATGCCACGAACACGTCTACGCCGGAAGGCCTCAGCGCACGCTGGCGAGGCGCATGTCGAGGTAGGCCGTGATGGTTTCCATCAGCGGCTCGAGCTTGGCGTCGAAGAAGTGATTGGCGCCGGGAATGACCTGCTGGTCGATCACGATGCCCTTCTGCGTCTTCAGCTTCTCGACCAGCGTGTTGACATCCTTAGGGGGCACCACGGCATCCTTTTCGCCATGCACGATCAGGCCCGAGGACGGGCAGGGCGCAAGGAACGAGAAGTCGTAGAGGTTGGCCGGCGGCGCGATCGAGATGAAGCCTTCGACCTCCGGGCGGCGCATCAGCAGCTGCATGCCGATCCAGGCGCCGAAGGAGAAGCCGGCGACCCAGCAGGCGCGCGCCTCGGGATTGATGGTCTGCGCCCAATCGAGCGCTGCCGCCGCATCCGACAATTCGCCGGTGCCATGGTCGAACGAGCCCTGACTGCGGCCGACGCCGCGGAAATTGAAGCGCAGCACGGAGAAGCCGCGATGCGCGAAGGCGTAGTAGCACTGGTACACGATCTGATGGTTCATCGTGCCGTGGAACTGCGGATGCGGATGCAGGATCATCGCGATCGGCGCGTTCTTCTGCTTGGCCGGGTGGTAGCGGCCTTCGAGACGGCCAGCGGGGCCGGTAAATATGACTTCGGGCATCGATGATCTCTTGATTGATTTCCTGGAGACGACCTCGGCAATCAACCGATTGTGGCCTCACCGGCAGATGCCGACGAAAGCGCGAATGAAGGGCGAGGAGGCGCGCGCAGCGGTGATGCGCTGACGGCGCGCGGTGACTTGACGGTGCGCGTTCTAACATAGGCTGAGGGTCAAAAAGCAAGCATCTTGAACATCAGCCAACGGGTTCAAGACGTTAGCGTGTCATGACCGCGTCAACTGTGGCCGCACATTCGCAAATCATGGTTGCCAAGGGCGTGCCCGCGGCCCATGTCGAGATGGCGCAACGCCGTCTGCGATGTGAGGTAATATATTACTCAATGCCGACCCGCGTCTATCTCGATTGGAACGCGACCACGCCGCTCCGCGCTGAGGCGCGGGCAGCGATGCTGGCTGCATACGACCTGATCGGCAATCCATCCTCCGTCCATGCCGAGGGGCGGGAGGCACGACGGCTGATCGAGGAGGCGCGTGCCGCGCTGGGACCGGCGGTCGGCGCTCAGCCGCGCAACGTCGTCTTCACATCCGCTGGAACCGAGGCCAATGCGCTGGCGCTGTCGCCCGGCCTGCGGGGGCCGTCCGGCGGACCCGTCGAGCGACTGCTGGTCTCCGCGGTCGAGCATGCCTCGGTGCTGGCGGGCGGCCGGTTCCCGGCGGATAGGATCCGACAGATACGGGTAACGCGCTCCGGTGTCGTCGATCTCGACGATCTGTGGGCCCAGCTCAACGCTGGCCCGCCGACGCTGGTCTCCATTATGGCCGCGAACAACGAGACGGGCGCGCTTCAGCCTGTCGCTGAGGCTGCGCGGATCGTTCATGAGGCCGGCGGTCTCCTGCATGTCGATGGGATCCAGGCGCTTGGCAAAATTCGGTTCGATATCAAGGCTGTGGGTGCAGACCTTGCGACCTTTTCTGCGCACAAGATCGGTGGCCCCAAGGGAGTTGGCGCGCTGGTCATGGCAGAAGGGCTCGCCGGTCTGGCGCCGGTCCTGCGGGGGGGCGGGCAGGAGCTCAACCGCCGGGCGGGCACCGAGAATGTCGCGGGGATCGCCGGCTTTGGCGCGGCGGTCAGACGGGCGCTTCAGACTCTGCCGGAGGATCTGAAACGAATGGCAACCCTCAGAGATCATTTGGAAAATGGGCTTCGCGCCACGGCCGGGGCGACAATCCTCGCCGACGGTGTGGAGCGGTTGCCAAATACCGTACTTTTCACCGCACCAGGGCTGAAGGCCGAGACTGCTGTGATCGGCTTCGACCTTGCAGGCGTCGCCGTGTCGTCAGGTTCGGCCTGCTCATCGGGAAAGGTCCAGCCCTCCCACGTGCTCTCGGCCATGGGGTACGATCCCATCGTGGCCCAAGGAGCGGTGCGCCTCAGTCTTGGCTGGTCCACGGAACTGGAAGAGATCAATAGGGCGTTGGAGGCTTGGCGAAAGCTCGGTAATAACCTACTTAAGAGCTAGGCGACGAAACACAGCTTGAACGATTCTAGGCGCGTGCTTTCCGCCAGAGAACATCGTAATAAACGTAATACTCGTCCGAGTTTGATCCACCGCGGTCCTTGAAACCGCGAGCGGAGGATGGAATGCCAGCCGTACAAGAGACGGTCGAGCGCGTGAAGCGCATCGACGTCGACCAATATCGTTATGGGTTTGAAACCCTGATCGACTCCGAGAAAGCCCCCAAGGGGCTATCGGAAGAGACCGTAGAGTTCATCTCGCAAAAAAAGAATGAACCCGCCTGGATGCTCCAGTGGCGGCTGGAAGCCTATCGGCGCTGGCTGACCATGACCGAGCCGACCTGGGCGCGGGTCGACTATCCCAAGATCGACTTCCAGGACCTCTATTACTACGCGGCGCCGAAGCCGAAGAAGACGGTCAGCTCCCTCGATGAGATCGATCCGGAGATCCTGAAGACCTACGAAAAGCTCGGCATTCCCCTGCGGGAAGTCGCCATGCTCGAAGGCGTCGAGCCGAAGGTTGGCGAGGAAGATCCGGCCCGCCGTAAGATCGCGGTCGACGCGGTCTTCGATTCGGTGTCGGTTGCGACCACGTTCAAGGCGGAGCTGAAGAAGGCCGGCGTGATTTTCATGCCGATCTCGGAGGCGATCCGCGAGCATCCCGAGCTGGTGCAGAAGTATCTCGGCACCGTGGTGCCCACCTCGGACAATTTCTACGCGACGCTGAACTCGGCGGTGTTCTCGGACGGCTCGTTCGTCTACGTGCCGCCCGGCGTGCGCTGCCCGATGGAGCTGTCGACCTATTTCCGCATCAACGAGCGCAACACGGGTCAGTTCGAGCGCACGCTGATCATCGCGGACAAGGGCTCCTACGTCTCCTATCTCGAGGGCTGCACTGCGCCGCAGCGCGACGAGAACCAGCTGCACGCGGCCGTGGTCGAGCTCGTCGCGCTCGACGACGCCGAGATCAAATACTCGACGGTGCAGAACTGGTATCCGGGCAATTCGGAAGGCAAGGGCGGCATCTACAATTTCGTCACCAAGCGTGGCGACTGTCGCGGTGCCAATTCAAAGATCTCCTGGACCCAGGTCGAGACGGGCTCGGCGATCACCTGGAAATATCCGAGCTGCATCCTGCGCGGCGACAATTCGCGGGGCGAGTTCTACTCGATCGCGATCTCGAACGGCTTCCAGCAGGTCGATTCGGGCACCAAGATGATCCACCTCGGCAAGAACACGTCGAGCCGCATCATCTCCAAGGGCATCGCCGCCGGCAAGTCGCAGAACACCTATCGTGGGCTCGTCACCGCGCATCGGAAAGCCACCGGCGCGCGCAACTTCACCGCCTGCGATTCCCTGCTGATCGGCGACAAATGCGGCGCGCACACCGTGCCGTACATCGAGGCGAAGAACTCCTCGGCGACGTTCGAGCACGAGGCGACGACGTCGAAGATCTCCGAGGACGTGCTGTTCTACTGCATCCAGCGCGGTCTCTCGCAGGAAGAGGCGGTTGGCCTCGTGGTCAACGGCTTCGTCAAGGATGTGCTTCAGCAGCTGCCGATGGAGTTCGCGGTGGAAGCGCAGAAGCTGATCTCGATCTCGCTTGAAGGGTCGGTCGGTTAACACCGACCCTCGCGGTGCGCTTAGGCGCTCCATGCCTCATTTGAATAGACTGGACACCAACAATGCCTTTGCTTGAAGTGAAAGACCTGAAGGTTCGTGTCGAGGAGCGTGAGATCCTCCACGGGCTGACGCTGACCGTGAACGAGGGCGAGGTGCACGCCATCATGGGGCCGAACGGCTCCGGCAAGTCGACGCTCTCCCATGTCATCGCCGGCAAACCCGGCTATGAGGTCACCGACGGCCAGATCCTGTTCAGGGGCGAGGATCTCCTGGAGATGGATCCCCACGAGCGCGCCGCCAAAGGCGTGTTCCTGGCGTTCCAGTATCCGGTCGAGATTCCCGGTGTTACCACCATGAATTTCCTCCGTACCGCACTAAATGCCCAGCGCAAGGCTCGCGGCGAGAGCGAACTGATGGTGCCCGACTTTTTGAAGAAGGTCCGCGAGGTCTCGAAGTCGCTGAACATCCCGCAGGACATGCTCAAGCGCGGCGTCAATGTCGGCTTCTCCGGTGGCGAGAAGAAGCGCAACGAGGTGCTCCAGATGGCGCTGTTCGAGCCCAGCCTGTGCATCCTCGACGAGATGGATTCCGGCCTCGACATCGACGCGCTGCGCATCGCGGCCGACGGCGTCAACGCGCTGCGCTCGCCGAAGCGCGCCATGGTCGTCATCACCCACTATCAGCGGCTGCTGAACTACATCGTGCCCGACGTCGTGCACGTGATGTCGAAGGGCCGCGTCGTGAAGAGCGGCGGCAAGGAGCTGGCACTGGAGCTGGAAGCGTCCGGCTATGCCCAGTTCGAGGACGCCGCGTAAGGAATTTTGCAATGAACGTTGCTGTGGCAAAGACCGGAAAGGGCCGTGCGGTGAGCGATCTCTTCGCCAGCGTCGAAGGCCGCTTGCCGGGTCCGCCTGCTGTGATCGCGGCGCGCCGCGAAGCCTTCGAGAATTATGAGCGGCTCGGCCTGCCGCACCGCCGGCTCGAGGAATGGAAATACACGGATCTGCGCGCGCTGGTCAGCGAGGTGCTGCCACTGGCGGCCAGCCCCGACGCGGCCGCGCTGAAGCGCGCCGCGGACGCGGTGAAGGCCCATGCCATCGCGGGCGCCCGCAAGCTGGTGCTGGTCGACGGCGTGTTCGCGGCCGATCTGTCCGACGTGAAGGCGCTCGGCTCCGAGACGAGCCTCAAGACGCTGCGGGAGACGCTGGAGACCGATGCCGGTCTCCTCAACACGGCGCTCACCGATGCCGTGATCGCGCTGAACGCCGCCATGGCAACCGACGGCGTCGTGCTGTCGATCGCTGACGGCGCGCAGCTGTCCGCGCCGATCCAGATCATCCACATCGCAACCGCGGCTTCCGCCTCGAGCTTCACCCGTTCGCAGGTTGCTATCGGGAAGGGCGCTCGCGCCACCATCGTCGAAAGCTTCGTTGCGGCAGGTAGCAAGGCCTACCAGGTCAACGATGCCGTGCTGGTGAAGGTTGGCGACGACGCCGATGTTGCACACATTCGCCTGATGGACGATGCGCCTGACGCGGTGAACGTCACCTCGCAGTTCGTGACGGTCGGCGCCAATGTGAAGTTGAACTTCTTCAACATGACCAGCGGCGCGGCGGTCAGCCGCTTGCAGGGCTTCATCACACTGGCGGGCGAGGGCAGCGAGCTCTCCGTCAACGGCGTCAACCTTTTGAAGCAGACCGAGCATGGTGACACCACACTGGTCGTCGACCACGCCGTGCCGAACTGCGTCAGCCGCGAGACTTTTCGCGCCGTGATCGACGATCGCGCTCATTCGGTATTCCAGGGGCGTATCATCGTTCGTCCCGATGCGCAGAAGACCGACGGCAAGATGATGACCCGCGCGCTGCTGCTCTCGGACGAGGCGGAAGCCGACAACAAGCCCGAACTGGAAATCTTTGCCGATGACGTCTCTTGCGGCCACGGCGCCACTGCCGGCGCGCTGGACGACAGCCTCTTGTTCTATCTGAAGGCGCGCGGCCTGCCGGAGAAGCAGGCCCAGGCGCTGCTGATCCAGGCCTTCGTGGGCGAGGCGATCGAGCAAATCGCCGACGACGGCTTGCGCGAGCATGTGATCGGCATTGCCGAGCGCTGGCTGGAGCGCCGGTCATGAGCACGCATCCGGCGGTCAAGAACGGCGCCTACGACGTTGCGCGCGTGCGCCAGGATTTTCCCGCGCTCGCCATGCAGATCTACGGCAAGCCGCTGGTCTATCTCGACAACGCCGCCTCGGCGCAGAAGCCCGGCGCCGTGCTCGACCGCATGACGCAGGCCTATACGAGCGAATACGCTAACGTGCATCGCGGCCTGCATTACCTCGCAAATGCGGCGACGGAGGCCTATGAGGGCGCGCGGGCAAAAGTCGCGCAATTCGTCAATGCCCGCCGCACAGAAGAGATCATCTTCACCCGCAACGTCACCGAGGCCATCAACCTCGTGGCGTCGTCCTGGGGCGAGCCGAACATCAAGCAGGGCGACGAAATCGTCCTCTCGATCATGGAGCACCATTCCAACATCGTGCCCTGGCATTTCCTCAGGGAGCGCCATGGCGCGGTGATCAAATGGGCGCCCGTCGATGACGAAGGCAACTTCCTGATCGACGAGTTCGAGAAGCTGCTGACGCCGAAGACCAAGCTGGTCGCCGTCACCCAGATGTCGAACGCCCTCGGAACCTTCGTTCCCATAAAGGAGGTCGTGCGACTGGCCCACGAGCGCGGCATTCCCGTGCTGGTCGACGGTGCACAGGGCGCGGTGCATCTGCCCGTCGACGTGCAGGATCTCGACTGCGATTTCTACGCATTCACCGGCCACAAGATTTATGGCCCGACCGGTATCGGCGCGCTCTATGCCAAGCATGAGCATCTTGTCGCGATGCGCCCCTTCAACGGTGGCGGCGAGATGATCCGCGAGGTTGCGAAGGACTGGGTCACCTATGGCGACCCGCCGCACAAGTTCGAAGCTGGCACCCCGCCCATCGTCGAAGCGATCGGCCTCGGTGCCGCCATCGATTACGTCAATTCGATCGGCAAGGAGCGTATCGCCGCGCACGAGCGCGATCTCGTCACCTACGCCCAGGACCGGCTCCGTGAGATCAACTCGCTGCGGCTGATCGGTACTGCGCGCGGCAAGGGGCCGGTGATCTCCTTCGAGCTCAAGGGCGCGCATGCCCACGACGTCGCCACCGTGATCGACCGTCAGGGCATCGCAGTGCGCGCCGGCACCCATTGCGTGATGCCGCTTTTAGAGCGGTTCAACGTCACCGCCACCTGCCGGGCGTCGTTCGGCATGTATAATACGCGGGAAGAAGTCGATCATCTGGCACAAGCGCTTCTGAAGGCGCGGGATTTGTTCGCATGAGTGACACGGCCGAAATCAAAGCCAATCCGATGGAGACCCATTCGGCGCTGCCGCCGGAGGAGACCGAGCGTCTGACCACCGAGATCATCGCGGGCCTCAAGACCGTATTTGATCCGGAAATCCCGGCCGACATCTACGAGCTCGGCCTGATCTACAAGGTCGAGATCAAGGACGACCGTTCGGTCGACGTGCAGATGACGCTGACGACACCGAACTGCCCGGCTGCGGGCGAGCTGCCGACCATGGTCGAGAACGCGGTCGCCAGCGTCCCGGGCGTCGGCGTGGTCGACGTCAAGGTCGTCTGGGAGCCGCCGTGGTCGCCCGAGCGCATGAGCGACGAGGCGCGCCTCGTGCTCAATATGTGGTGACGGTCTCAGCTCGCATTGAATTCGCCTCGCAACGGACCACATAGATAACATGACCCAGATCTCGTCAGGCTCGACACCAGCTTCGACACCAAAGCCCCGGCGGGCGCGCCCGCAGGTGATGCGGCTGACGGACGCCGCCGCGCAGCGGATCACGGAGCTGACCCAGCGCGCGGACTCCGAGATCGTCGGCCTGCGCGTCGGCGTGAAGAACGGCGGCTGCGCCGGCCAGTCCTACACGGTCGAATACGCCCACGAGATCCGGCCGACTGACGAGGTCGTCGAGGACAAGGGCGTCAAGATACTGGTCGATCCCAAGGCCGTGCTGTTCCTGCTCGGCACCGAGATGGACTACAAGGCCGACAAGATGCAGGCCCAGTTCGTCTTCAACAATCCCAACCAGGTCTCCGCCTGCGGCTGCGGCGAGTCGGTCGAGCTGCGGCCGGCGAAGGTCGACGGGTAGTTTTCCCCGCCCTTGCGAGGAGCTCGCGACAAAATTGCGTAGCAATTTTGCGCTGATGCGACGGAGCAATCCAGACTGTCTCTGCCTCGGCAGTCTGGATTGCTTCGCGGAGCCTGTCATCGGGCCGCGCTTCGCGCGGACCCGTTGGCTCGCAATGACGGCAGTGGTATAGTGGCTGGCCTGCTCGCTCCGGGATACCCATGGACCGCGAATTCCTGATCGACCTGTTCGCCGATTTCGGTCCCGTCACGATCCGCAAAATGTTTTCCGGCTACGGCATCTCCGCCGAGGGCATCAACTTCGCGCTGTCCTTGCGCGCCGGGCTGTTCTTCCGCGCCGACGAGATGACGATCCCGAATTTCGAGGCGGAAGGCTCAAGGCCGTTCCAATACTCGACCCGCGCCAAGACAGTCACAGTGAACTCCTACTGGCAGTTGCCCGCGCGCTTGTTCGACGATTCCGAGGAGCTGGCACAATGGGCGAGGGCAGCGCTCGCTGCCGCCCAGCGCGCCAAGGTCAAGAAGCGGCCGAAGACGAAGAAGGTCAGCAAAGCTGCCAAGGCGCCCGCCGGAAAGCCCAGCCAGAAAACTTCGTCAAAAAGATCGCTCAACAAGTTTGCGGTGCGCAAGCGTGCAAAGCGAAAGGCGTAATTCTCGGGGCTCGCGCCAAGAGGTGCGCTCCGGAATGACAGCGAGGGTCGGGCCTACGCCACCCGGTTGTGCGTCTCGACCGCGTATTCCGGATCGACTTCACAGATCACGCGGTTGCGGCCGTTGCGCTTGGCGGCGTAGAGGCAGGCATCCGCGCGTTCGATCAGGGCGTCGGTGTCGTCGCCCTGCCTGAGCATGGAGACGCCGACGGAGATGGTGACGCGGCCGAGAATCTCGCCGGTGGATTTCTTCTTCAGTTCCTTCGCCATCACCGCGCGGCGGATGTGATCGGCCACCGTGAGTGCCTGGCGCAGCGCCGTGTTGGGCAGCACGACCGCGAATTCTTCGCCGCCATAACGCGCGGTGATGTCCTGGCCCTTGATGGTCTGCTTCAGGGACAAGCCGACAAGGCGCAGCACCTGGTCGCCGGTGAGGTGGCCGTAGGAATCGTTGAATGACTTGAAATGATCGATATCGAACAGCAGCAGCGACAGCGGCTCCCCGGAGGCGAGCGCGCTCTGCACCGCCATGCCGATCATGCGATCGAAATATTTGCGATTGCCGAGGCCGGTGAGCGGATCGGTGAGGCTCTCGGCGCGGATCGCCTCCAGGCTCTGCTGGAGATTGCTGATCTCGTTCCTCGATAGTATCAGGCGGCCTTCCAGCGCCTTGTTGGCCTCGCGCATCTCGCTGGTCGAACGCAGCAGCGTCTCGACGATCGCCTTGATCTGGTCGCGGCCCTTGGCCGACGACAGTTTCTCGGTCGCACCCGACAGGCTGGCGTCGTAGGCGCCGCTCATCCCGAGCGCATCGCCGAGAACCTTCATCACGTCGTCGATCTCGCCGATGACGCGCGCGCCCACCTTATCGATGCGGTCGGTGGTCTTGATATGGGAGAGATAGGTCTCGTAGATCTGCTCGAGATCGGCTTCGGTCAGCTTGCCGTTGCGCGCCAGCGTCTCGTTGATGATCTTGTTGAGCGGTGCGTTGTAGCCGGTGGCGTAGACGTACCAGATCTCGTAATTGCGCGGAATTGCCGTCTGCCGGAGCGATCGAATCTGGCCGAGCGCCACTTCGGCGAACGCCATCGTGCGTTCGTGTTCGTCGAGAACCTTGACCACGGAACATACCCCGCAGCGGTCGGTGCGCCCCCGACCGCAGCAATGCTTAAATTATGTTCCTAGGCTAACGGACGATCGTGAACGCCCCGTAAATATACGTTCGCCAATGCATCCGAAAAAAGTGTGGGGCGTTTTTCCTCAACCGAAACCAAAAGCGCGTGTCGCGCTTCAGGCTCCGGCGGGGGAGCGAACCGGCCGCAGCAGAAATGCCGGCAGATGCGAGTGATCGCCCGGCTCGGCGTCGACCTCCCGCTGCCGGCGCGGTTCGGGACGGCCGATCGAGGGCACGTGCGACGGATTGGCCTGATGGCGCGCGCTCTGACGCGGCTCAGATGACGGCCGTGCTTCGCGGGGAGGCCGCGCTTGGCGTGCAGCCCTTGGCTCGCGAGCGGGCCGGGCTTCGGCCGCGGGGCTTGCATCGACCGAAGGCCTTGCCTCGGAGGGCTGCGGCGCGTCGCCACGCGGCTCGTGGCCGCGACGCGGCTTGCCCCGTCCGCCACGGGAGCGCTCGCGGTCCCGTCCGCGAGACTCGCGCGGGCGCTCGCTGTGTTCGGTCGTGCTCCCGTGCACCTCGAAGTCACCCTCGGCGCGCGGAATGCTCTGGCCGATCAGCTTCTCGATCGCCGCCATCGACTTCTGGTCGAGCGGTGTCACGATCGAGATCGCCGTGCCGGTGCGGCCGGCGCGGCCGGTGCGGCCGATGCGATGGACGTAGTCGTCAGCGTGGTGGGGGACGTCGAAATTGAAGACGTGGCTGACCTCGGGAATGTCGAGGCCGCGAGCGGCGACGTCGGAGGCGACCAAGAGCGGCAACTCACCCTTGCGGAACTGTTCGAGCGCCGCCGTGCGGGCCGATTGGTCCATGTCGCCGTGCAGGGCGCCGACGCTGAAGCCGTGCTTCTGAAGGGATTTGTGAACGATGGCGACCTCGCGCTTGCGATTGCAGAAGATGATCGCGTTCTTGAGATCCTTGGCCTCGCGCAGCAGGCGGCGGAGCAACTCGCGCTTCTCGTGCGCCTCGCGCCCAGCGGGCACCTGGGCCTGCGTGACGGTCACGGCTGTCGTGGCGGGTTTGGAGACCTCGATCTTCTGCGGATTGTGCAGGAAGGCCTCGGTGATGCGCCGGATCTCCGGCGGCATGGTCGCGGTGAAGAACAGGGTCTGCCGCGTAAACGGGACGAGCTTGCAGATGCGCTCGATGTCGGGGATGAAGCCCATGTCGAGCATGCGGTCGGCTTCGTCGATGACGAGCAGCTCGACGCCGGTGAGCAGGAGGCCACCGCGCTCGGTATGGTCGAGCAGGCGGCCCGGCGTTGCGATCAGCACGTCGACGCCGCGCGTCAGCTTGGCATCCTGGTCGCCGAACGAGACGCCGCCGATCAGAAGCGCGACGTTGAGTTTCTGGCCCGCGCCGTAACGGTCGAAGTTTTCCTTCACTTGCGCCGCGAGTTCGCGGGTCGGCTCGAGGATCAGCGTGCGCGGCATGCGCGCCCGGGCTCGACCCTTTTCGAGGATGGTGAGCATCGGCAGCACGAAGGCCGCGGTCTTGCCGGTGCCGGTCTGGGCGATGCCGAGCACGTCCTTGCGTGCGAGGACGTGGGGGATCGCCTGTTCCTGGATGGGAGTGGGGGTGGTGTAACCGGTGGCCGCCACTGCGGCGAGGACTTTTTCGGATAGTCCGAGATTGGTGAAGGACATTGAGCCTCTGGTCGAAACCGCCGTTCGGAATCGAGGGTAAAAAGGCTGTCGCGTTCCACCCCAAAACGGCGTGCTCTCAAAGAAGCTGGGGGTGCTGACTCACGCGAACAAAGCGCCAGGCTCGAGAATCGATCTTCGATTTGAGCCGCGTCGCCCCGGAACATAGGCAGGAATCCGCCAAAGTCAATGGAGCGGGCGCGGGAAGACCCTAAAAAACCTGAGGTTTTTGCCCAAATAGCGGGCGCGGCTGCGGTTTTCCGCCCAAGCGGCGGACTGACCAGAGCCGGCAAACGGCGGCTAATGCCCCGCCCGAACCTGGGCCCGGAAGTCGCCTGGGGCGATGCCATAGGCAGCGTTAAAGACTCGGTAGTAGGTCGCCAAGCTCTCGAAGCCGCAGGCGGCCGCGATGTCGGCAATCAGCCGCTCCGGAGCCTCGCGGATCAGGCGGCGGCTCTGTTTCAGCCGCTCTTCGGTGATCGTCTGCGAGAAGCTCTTCTCCGCCGTCTCGAACAGCATATGCAGGTGACGCACGGAAATGCCGAGCCAGTCGGCCACCATCGTCGGCGCGAGATTGGGGTCTTGCAGGTGACGCGCGATCAGGCGCCGGGCCTGCGACAGACGGGCGGTCCGCAGCGCGGCCTGCCCGCGGCGGCCGCCGGGCCGCACGATGCCGCGCTCGATCAGCGCCAGGTGGGCCAGGACCTGAACAAGGGAGGCCTGCACCGGGGAGGCGGCGTCGAAGCAGCCGTCATTGCCGGCAACATCGTCGAGATCGGCAAAGCAGGTGCCGAGCAGGGGCGCCAGGGTGGGATCGTCAAACGTCCGCGGTGCAAGCTCGCGCATGCGTTTGTCCTGCGCCGGGATGTTGCTCACCGGGATCTTCAGGATTCGCAAATGGAAGCCGCCTGCGCCCAGCGGCGCGGTACGATAGGGCAGGTCGATATGGCTGGTGGCAAAGCCGCCGTTTGCGATCGCAAAGTCGCTGCCGCGCATGCCGCCGAACCAGCCGCCGCTGCCAAGCTGCTGGTAGACGCAGATGGCGTCGCCCGGTGCGGAGGCGATGTCGGATGCGCTACGCTCGACCGTGTAGGCGGAGGCCTTCAACTCGACGAGGCTGGCGCCGCCAAGCTGGCGCAGCGAGAATTCGCCGAAGAAATCGGCGCGGCGTTCGCGCTCGAGCTCGGCCGTGACGCCGAACAGACCCTTGGCGCGCACCTCGCGCCAATAGTCGAAGCGGTCATGCGGCTCGACCTCGTCGGTGCACCAGCGATACACGATACCTCTCGCTTCCAATGGGATTACCCAGAGACATTGCTAAGGAAGAGCAGATTCCAGCGGAATCTGCCATAGGACCGACGATGGAATCGGGGACCGAGGCCCTTGAACCCTCGATATGTCTGGACCGACTATCACATCAACGGCTGGGTTTCCCATGAACGACCTTTCGAGGGGGCCGGCGGAGGGCCGTTCTGCAACGGGGTATTCCAATGACGCGTCGGCTTTTCAGAATTCTGGCGGCACTCGGCCTCGCAGCGGGCCTGAGCGGATTCGCGCTTCCCGCGCATGCCGAGAAGCGGGTCGCGCTCGTCGTTGGCAACAACGACTACAGGAACGTGCCGAAGCTGCTCAAGGCCGTCAACGACGCACGCACCATGGGCGACACGCTGAAGCAGCTCGGGTTCTCGGTGATGGTCGCCGAGAATCAGAACCGGCAGCAATTCTCCGAGACGTTGCTCGCCTTCGACAAGGCGATCGAGCCCGGCGACACCGCGTTCTTCTTCTATGCCGGCCACGGTTTCGAGATCGCGGGCCAGAACTACTTGCTGCCGACCGACGTTCCGGCGGCGACGGAAGGGCAGGAAGAGCTCGTGCGCGACGCCTCCATCCTGGCCGACCGCATCGTCGAGCGCCTTCAGAACAAGAGGGCGCGGACCTCGATCTTGGTGTTCGACGCCTGCCGCAACAACCCGTTCGAGCGCAAAGGTACCCGCGCGGTCGCCGGTGGCGGCGGGCTCGCGCCGATGACGCAACTGCCGGAAGGCGTGTTCTCGGTGTTTTCGGCAGGTCCCCGCCAGACCGCGCTCGATCGCCTCTCCAACGACGACGCCAACCCCAATTCAGTGTTCACGCGCACTTTCGCCAGGGAGCTGCTCAAGCCCGGCGAGAACCTCGTGCAGGTGGCGCAGCGCACCCGCCGTGCCGTCAGTGAGATGGCCGATACCGTGAAGCACAAGCAGGTGCCGGTCTATTTCGATCAGATGGTCGACGACGTCTTCCTTAGCGGCCTCGCCAAGGATGCCGCCGCGCGCGCGGACGATCCGCCGCCGCAGAAGCTCGCCGCGCTCCCGCCGGTATCGGTGCCGCACCTGCCGAAGGAGGAGACCACCAACGCGCCGATCGCGAGCTTCTCGCGGCACAATGGCGGCTGGAGCGTGGTGTTCTCCTTCGCTGATCCGACGCTTGGCATCTCCTGGCGCATGGCCGGCAAGGGCGATTTCCGCGAAACCGGCTTCATCGACACGCTCGATCCGCGCACGCGCAAGCGGATGCCGAACCCGTCGGTCGAATTGCCGCCGGATGCGCAAGCCGGCACCATCGAGGTCCGCTATGTCGATCAGTCCGGCGAGATGCAGGGGCCGTTCCCGATCAGGTTCGATCCCGAGGCCGCGCTGATCCGCGACCAACGCAAGATCCTCGACATGACCGCGACAAGCTGGCTGTCATTCCGCGAGTTCAATGGACTGCTGGTCTACTACACGCATCTCGTGTCCTACCGCTGCGCCATTCGCGAGGTGCGCATTGGTGTCGACACTGCCGTGCCGAACCAGGTGCTGAAGATGCCTCCTTGCGACATGCGCGATCCCAGCGCGATCAGCGCCGGCATGCCGCTCTACATGAAGCTCGCCCCGGCGACGCAGTCCGTCTCGGTTGAGCTGACCTACCGCGACGGCAGCGTGTCGGAGATCAAGAGCTTTCGCAGCGCGAACCGCAGCAATAATTGAGATCTTCGTCGGCCGCGACAGGAGAGGAACAACTCCTGCTGACCTGGATTGTCAGTCAAACCAGGGAGACGATCCATGATCCGCAGATCCATCTTCGTAACGATCGCTTGCGTTGCACTTTCGACGGCGGCTTTTGCCCAAGGGGGCGGTGGTGCGGCGGGCGGCGCCGGTGGCGCCAGCGCCGGATCGGGGGCCAGCTCAGGTGCAGGGGTGGGCACGTCACCCAGCAGCGCCAACTCCGGGCCGTCGGCTCCCTCGGGGATGGGGACGCATGACACCACCACGGGGGCCAACGTCAACACCAATACCGGCCCGGTCAACCCGAACGTTCAGTCCCCAACCGCAAATGGTAAGACGCCGTCAGCAGCACAAGCCGAGCGGAACATGGGTGTCGGTCATGCGACCAATGGGTTGCCGATCGGCAGTCCAGGCACCGGGACCAGCAACGAGGACCAGAAATAGTCGATCCCGTCCTCACCCAAGGCCCGCGCTCTGCGGGCCTTTTTTTTGGCGCTTGTTTGCTGCAGCAAAGCGGCCCCGGTGAGCTTTTGTCTGCAAATTGAGACTGCACTCGGCCTGGATCGCGTTAGTATCGTCCGGCATATCTTCATCGATACTCACATCGCGGATCGCGGCTGCCATGACATCCGACCAACAATCAAACCGGACCATGAAGGTCCGCTGCTGCATCGTCGGCGGCGGGCCAGCGGGCATGATGCTCGGCTATCTCCTGGGCCGCGCCGGCATCGAGGTCGTGGTACTGGAGAAGCATGCGGATTTCTTCCGCGATTTCCGCGGCGACACCGTGCATCCCTCAACACTTCAGGTGATGGACGAACTTGGCCTGATCGACGGCTTCCTGAAGCTGCCGCATCAGCGCTTGCAGAAGATGGACGGCCTGTTCGGTGGCACGCCGGTGCGCATCGCCGATCTCAGCCGGCTCCACACCAAGTACCCCTTCATCGCTTTCATGCCGCAATGGGACTTCCTGAATTTCCTGCGCGAGGCCGGCCGGCGCTTTACCTCGCTCAAGGTGATGATGAGCACGGAGGCGGTCGATCTGATCCGCCGCGGCGAGACGGTCGCCGGCGTGCGGGCGAGGACGCCTGAGGGCATTATCGACATCGAGGCGGATCTCACCATTGCCTGCGACGGCCGGCATTCGACGGTGCGCGAGCGCGCCGGCCTTGCCGTCGAGGAGATCGGCGCGCCGATGGACGTGCTGTGGTTCCGCGCCGGCCGCAGACCCGACGAGACGGAGAATGTGTTCGCGCGCGTCGAGCCCGGCAAGATGATGATCACCTTCGATCGCGGCGACTATTGGCAATGCGCCTACGTCATCGCCAAGGGGCAATTTGATGCGGTGAAGGCGAGGGGATTGACGGCGCTGCTCGACGACGTCGTGCGCATGGCGCCGATCCTGAAAAGCGGCATCGCGGACGTGAAGAGCTTTGACGACATCAAGCTGCTCACCGTCGCGATCAACCGCCTGACGCGCTGGACGCGGCCCGGCCTGCTTCTCATCGGCGACGCCGCGCACGCGATGTCGCCGGTCGGCGGCGTCGGCGTCAATCTCGCCGTGCAGGACGCGGTCGCAACCGCAAACCTGCTGGCGGATGAGCTGCAGCACGGTTGTCCCTCGGAGAACGAGCTCGATGCGGTGCGACGCCGGCGCGAGTTCCCGGTGAAGATGACGCAGCGAATGCAGGTCGTCGTGCAGAACAACATCATCAGCGGCGCCTTGCTAGGCAGCGACCGGCCGTTGAAGGTGCCGCTGATCGTGCGCCTCATCACTGCGCTGCCCTGGCTCCAGGGCATTCCGGCGCGCCTGCTTGCGCTCGGCGTTCGGCCCGAGCACGTGCAGTCGAAGGCGGCGCCGCCATCGTAGCGCAAGACTCGGTAGGGATAACGCTGCATTAAATTACGCTCGGTGCGTTGCACGCTTGCAACATCGCGAATGCATTCAAGGCGCAACGTGTGCTCATCCGCCACATTAACCGTGTTGATTTCAATTTTGGTAAGGGCCGTCTGTGAGCGTGCGCCCATCAACGGACACGGGGTCTACCATGCGTACCAAATTGATTGCCGCCTTCGCCTGCACGACCGCTCTGGTTTCGATCGGCGCGGCTTCCGCTGCCGATCTCGGTGCGCGCTACACGAAGGCGCCCGCCTATGTCGAGCCGCTGTTCAACTGGACCGGCTTCTATGTCGGCGGCCACATCGGTGGCGCGTGGACCAACGAGCAGTTCATCAACAACGGAACCGGCGCGCCGTTCGGCGATCTTTCGCCGGGCGAAGGCTTCCGCCAGCGCAAGTCGGGCATCATGGGCGGCGCCCAGATCGGCTACAACTGGCAGGCCAACAATTACGTGTTCGGCATGGAAGGCACGATCTCCGGCCTCGACAACAAGGGCACGGTGGTAAACAACGTGTTTGGCGCCGCGGACGACGTGTTCTCCTGGCGTGCCAACGTGCTCGCGACCATCGTCGGCCGCGCTGGCTTCGCCGTGCAGAACAACCTCTTCTACATCAAGGGTGGCTATGCCGGCGCGAACAACCGTCTGTCGGTCAGCGACACCGTCGGTGTGTCGGGCTCGGGCGGACAGACCCACTGGGCCAACGGTTGGACCGTCGGCGCCGGCTGGGAATACGGCGTCACCCGCAACTGGATCGTTGGCCTCGAATACAACTACGCGGCCTTCGGCAGCCAGACCTATCAGCTCGGCGGCACCTCGGGTAACTACACCTTCGATGCCAAGCCGCGCGACATCCAGTGGGCCGTCGTGCGCGCGAGCTACAAGTTCGACGCCCCGACCATCGCCCGTTACTGAGCACGTCGACGCAACGCGACCAACGATCAAAAAAAGCACGGCCAAAATTCAAAGCCCCGGCATGGTCCGGGGCTTCTTTTTTGCGTTGGTGGATTGCGGCCACGGCCGGCCTCAGGCCATCACCGAGAAGCCGCCGTCGACCGGGATCGCGGTGCCGGTGAGGAAGTTCGAGGCGGGCGATGCGAGGAACACGGCGATGCCGGCGAAGTCGTCGATGTCGCCCCAACGTCCTGCAGGCGTGCGCGCCAGCACGCGCTCGTGCAGCCCTGAGACCTGCTGTCGTGCGCCGCGGGTGAGGTCGGTGTCGATCCAGCCCGGCAGGATGGCGTTGACCTGGATGTTGTCGGGCGCCCACGCATTGGCGCAGGCGCGTGTGTACTGCACGATGCCGCCCTTGCTCGCCGCATAGGCGGTCGCGAAGCTCGCGCCGAAGATCGACATCATTGAGCCGATATTGATCACCTTGCCGTTGCCGGACGCCTTCAAGGCTGGATAGGCCAGCTTCGAGCAGACGAAGGCGCTGGTGAGGTTGGTGTCGATCACCTTGTTCCACTCGTCGAGCTCGAGTTCGTGCGGGGGCTTGCGGATGCTCATGCCGGCATTGTTGATGAGGATGTCTATCCGGCCGAGCTCGCTGACGACACCGTCGACCATGGCCGCCACGGCGGCCTTGTCGGTCACGTCGGTGGTGACCGCGATCGCCTTCACGCCGCGCCGTCTGAGATCGGCCACGGCTGCGGCGGACTTGGTTTCATTGCGTCCCACCACGGCGATGTCGGCTCCGGCATCGGCAAGGCCGCGGGCCATGCCAAGCCCGATGCCGCCATTGCCTCCTGTTACGACAGCGACCTTGCCGCGAAGGTCGAATCGGCTGGATGTCATGCTCTCAGTACCTTTTCTTGTCCTGGTTTGTTCTATTGGCTGCTCTGCCAGATCAGCACCAGCCCGAAGCCGGCCATGGCTGCGCCATAGCCAGCCCATTGCAGCTGGTCGACCATGAAGCTCGATCCCGGCCAGGCGAGCGTGCCCGTGCCTTGTCCGATCCAGAGCAGCCCGACGGCAGTCGCAAACAGGCCTGCGATCAGCAGAAATCGGCGCATGCGTTCCTCCCATCAGTCCGCTTCTGTCGCGACGCGGCATGAACGATTGCCGTGCACCCGCGAACTTGGACGCAGACTAGCCGTAGCTTCGGCTCCGATACAATGGGCCGCGATTGACACGCGGGGCGCCGGCTCATGCAGGAACGTCATTGACGGTGAGGAGATCACAACGAAAAAGCCCCGGACGATGCCGGGGCTTTGACGTTTGGTCCTGAGACCAGATCAGTACTTCGCGACGACCGGGCCGCTCCAGTTGAAGCGATAGACCAGCGAGGTGCTGATAGTCTGGACCCAGGGCTTGAAGGTGGCGGCCGTGCCAAGCGGCGCAACAACACCGCAACCGGCAACAGTACAGGTCTCAGGCAAGCTGATCCGATCGTAGAAGGCGGACCGATATTCGGTCTTCATGAACCAACCAGGGGCGCTGATCCCGAAGATGTTGAGGTTGTTCTCAACACCGCCGCCCACGAACCAGCCGTCACGCCGGAAAGACGACGTATTCAGGAGGGTCGGGCCTCCACCGGCAGTCAGTGTGGACAGGCTGGTGCCAGACCATTCCGATCCGGAATAACCGGCGTTCACGTAGGAAAGGACGTTCGGGGCAACCAAATAACCGAGCCTGACGCCAGCGGCGTAGCTGGTCCGGAGCTTTTCGCGTCCTTCCACGAAATTGAAGGGATCGCTGAGGGAACCACGAATGTCACCAAATTGACCATCGGCGAAGACGCCCGCCACCCAGCTCGGGGTGAACTGCCAGTCATAACCAAGACCGACCGTTCCGAACCAGCCGCTACCGCCCAAACGCTGATCGCGGGTCAGCGCAGTGCCTGCCGCACCAAAGGCGCCGAACGGCCCGACAACACCAGTGCTCTGAACGTTGCTGTCCGCGTTCCAGAGCCCGCCGCCGGCACCGCCGAAGATGTAGAAGCCGGTCCAGTTGGCGACCGGCGCGGGCGCCGGAGCCTTCACGTACGGACGGGCCCCAAGGTCGGCCGCCGAGGCCGAACCGGTCAAAGCCGCAACCGCGGTCAGAGCAAGCAAAATCTTCTTCATTTCCAAATCCCCAACCTTGGTTCGCTTAGCAGGTGCGAGCGCCGTTCCGTTCAAATTCGATGGTTGGACTATAGACGGATTCTGCTGAAATGCTGTTGCTGAGCGGACACAGATGACTGAAAACGATCCGGTGTTGTACGGAGGACACAGGGACCCCGGAGTGATGTCGTCCGCCTTAAAAATGAACGCCTACAATAACTTACGCGATGACTTCCATTACACGCTAAAGATGAAGGTCGTCGCGAAAATCACCATATTCGACGTAGAGGGAGAAAGTTGCTTCAGCCGCCGGCGAAAAAGCGAAAATCAAATCGCCCCCGATTCTTATCTTTGCGGCGCGGTCTGGGATGAGTCGGAGCTGGACTGTTCATCTCTCGCCATCGCGACGCGATGAGCAGATGGAAACCGCAAGCGGCTGGCCCGCTGCTTCCCGCTCTAGACGTCCAGCAGCTCTTCGCTGGCAAATTCGGCCTTGTCCGAGATGAACGCGAAACGTGCCTCGGCCTTGGTGCCCATCAGGCGCTCCACCGAATCCGCCGTGGTGTCGCGATCGTCGGCGAGCAGCACCACCTTGAGCAGCGTCCGCTTGGCCGGATCCATGGTGGTTTCCTTGAGCTGCGCCGGCATCATCTCACCGAGGCCCTTGAAGCGGTTCACCTCGACCTTGGCGTTGGCATTGAACGCGCTCTTGATCAGCTCTTCCTTGTGCTTGTCATCGCGCGCATAGACCGATTTGGTGCCGTGGGTCAGCTTGTAGAGCGGCGGCACCGCGAGGAAGAGGTGCCCTTCGTCGATCAGCCGCGGCATCTGCCGGTAGAAGAAAGTGATCAGCAGCGAAGCGATATGCGCGCCGTCGACGTCGGCGTCGGTCATGATGATGATGCGCTGATAGCGCAGATCCTCTTCGCGATAATGGGCAAGCGTGCCGCAGCCGATCGCCTGCACGAGATCGGAGAGCTGGGCATTCGCCGTCAGCTTGTCCTTGCCGGCTGAGGCGACGTTGAGAATCTTGCCGCGCAGCGGCAGCACGGCCTGGGTCTTGCGGTCGCGCGCCTGCTTGGCGCTGCCGCCGGCCGAGTCGCCCTCGACGATGAAGAGCTCGGAACCGTCGGTGCCGGCATCGGTGCAGTCGGCGAGCTTGCCGGGCAGACGCAGCTTCTTGCCGGCGGTCTTGCGCGCCGTCTCCTTTTCCTGGCGACGGCGCAGCCGCTCCTCGGCGCGGTCGATCACGAAATCGAGCAGCCTGTTGGCCATGTTCGGATTGCCCGACAGCCAATGATCGAACGGATCTTTGATCGCCTGTTCGACGATGCGCTGGGCCTCGGCGGTGGCGAGGCGATCCTTGGTCTGGCCCTGGAATTCAGGCTCGCGCACGAACACCGAGAGCATCACGGCAGCGCCCACCATCACGTCTTCGGAGGTGACGGAGGCCGCGCGCTTGCCCTGACCGACGCGCTCGGCGTGATCCTTCAGACCGCGCAGCAGCGCGCTGCGCAAACCCGATTCATGCGTGCCGCCATCGGGCGTCGGCACGGTGTTGGTGTAGGAGGAGAGAAAGCCGTCGGCATCCGCAGTCCACGCCACCGCCCATTCGCAGGCGCCATGAGCACCGTTGCGGCCGGACTTGCCGGAGAAGATGTCGGGATGCACCAGCGTGTCGGCGTGGATCGCCGCGGCAAGATAATCCTTGAGACCGCCGGGGAAGTGGAACGTCGCCTCCGCCGGCACGTCCTCGACGCCCTTGAGCAGCTCGGGCGCGCAGTTCCAGCGGATCTCGACCCCGCCGAACAGGTACGCCTTCGAGCGCGTCATCTTGAAAAGGCGCTGCGGCTTGAACGCGGCCTTGGCGCCGAAGATGTCGGTGTCGGGCTTGAAGCGCACGCGCGTGCCGCGGCGGTTGTTGACCTTGCCGAGATCCTCGAGCTTGCCTTTGGGGTGCCCGCGCTCGAACGTCATGCGGTAGAGCTTCTGGCTGCGCGCGACCTCGACCTCGAGACACGAGGAGAGGGCGTTCACCACGGAGATGCCGACGCCGTGCAGACCGCCCGAGGTCTCGTAGACCTTGGAGTCGAACTTGCCGCCCGAATGCAGCGTGCACATGATGACTTCGAGCGCCGACTTCTTCGGGAACTTCGGATGTGGATCGATCGGGATGCCGCGGCCGTTGTCGGTGACGGTCAGGAATCCGTCGGCGCTCAGATCCACCTCGATGAAGGTCGCGTGCCCGGCCAGCGCCTCGTCCATGGAATTGTCGATGACTTCGGCGAAGAGGTGATGCAGGGCCTTCTCATCGGTGCCGCCGATATACATGCCGGGTCGGCGCCGCACCGGTTCCAAGCCCTCGAGCACCTCGATGTCGGCCGCCGTATAGTCGGCTTCCCCGCCACCGCCGCGCGAGGCCGTCTTGGCGGCGGGCGCGCGAGACTTTGCCTCGTCGGCGCCGAACAGGTCGTCTTTCGCTTTGGTTTTCAATTGCTTGGACATATATCTTGATACGCTTTGAAGGCCGCATGGGCGGCGAATCGGTTAGGCCGACTATGCCACTTCTGGCTTGGAAAGGTTACCGCCGGGCGGGCCGGGCCGTGTGGTTGGGAGCCAATCCCGGCGATTTTACGCCGTAGGCCCGCCAATTCCCGGCAATTTGACGTCCCGCCCGCCTTGGGCCGGGCTTTGTGACTTGATGTCACACAAGCCCTTGGCTTACCAGTCCTTTTCATCGAGCAGCACCTTGAGACAGGGCGGGAAGGCTAATCTGGAATGGAGCAGTTTGCGCACGCCCTGGCCGACTTCGTGCGCGCTCACCAGGCTTGGGCCGCGCCGATCGTGTTCCTGCTCGCCTTCGGGGAGTCGCTTGCCTTCATCTCGCTGCTGGTCCCGGCCTGGGGCGCGCTGGTGGGGATCGGTGCGCTGATCGGAGCGAGCGGCATCAGCTTCTATCCGGTCTGGATCGCCGGCGGTATTGGCGCGGCGCTGGGCGACTGGGTCTCCTACTGGTTCGGCTACCGCTACAAGGAGAGGGTCGCGCAGATGTGGCCGCTTTCGCGCTATCCCGAACTCCTGCCCAAGGGCGAGGCTTTCGTGCGCAGCTGGGGCGTGCCCAGCATCTTCATCGGCCGCTTTTTCGGCCCCTTGCGCGCCTCGGTGCCGCTCGCAGCCGGCATCTTCGAGATGCCGTATTGGAGCTTCCAGGTCGCCAATTTCGTCTCAGCCCTGGTCTGGTCGGCGGCACTGCTGCTGTTCGGCGACGTGATCGCGAAGCTGATGGAATGGATCTGGCGCCTCATCTGATGCCATGAACCTTGACGGGAACCGGATCTGGCTTTATAGCCGCGCGCCATGATCAACGCTGCGACCATTCTGTTCGCCCGTCGCCGCCGCCGCTCTTTCGCGGTTTGGGCGGTCGATCGCGTTTGAGATCATCGTCTTTGCCGCTGGATCCGGTCCGCGGCATTCTCTCTCCTGTCAGCGCGATCTGATCCGGCGGCCCCCAAGGAGGCCCAGCAGGAGACCACGATGTACACGCCAGTCTTTTTCAAGCAGGACCGCGCCGCGAGCCTGAAATTCGCCGAGGAGCGCGGCTTCGGCACGATGTGCGCCTTCGACGGCCACAAGCCGGTTGCTTCCCCGCTGCCGTTCTATCTGACCTACGCCGCTGACGGCACGCCGCAGGCCGCCTTTCATGTGGCCCGTCAAAATCCGCTGCTAAAGCTCGCGGGCGGTGATGCGTCCTGGCTGCTCGCGGTCAACGGCCCCGATGCCTATGTATCGCCGGACTGGTACGTCTCGCCCGACCAGGTGCCGACCTGGCTCTACCAGTCGGTGCATCTCAGCGGGCCGGTACGGCTGCTGTCGGACGACGAGCTGGCGGTGCAGATCGATACGCTCAGCGACAAGTTCGAGAGTTGGCTGCTGCCGAAAAAGCCGTGGACATCAGGCAAGATGACGGCGGGGCGGCTGGAGACGATGAAGAAGGCGATCGTTGGGCTGGTGATGACGGTTGAGGAGGTCGAAGGCAGCTTCAAGCTGAACCAGCACAAATCGGATGCCGACTATACGGCGATCGCCAATGCGCTTGGCGCCGGCGACGCCGATGCGAAGCAGATCGCACATTTGATGCGGCAGGCCCGGCCGCAGCCTTTTGCAGACGATACGAACATGCTCGAAGGGAGCGCGCCATGAACCTCGCTGACACCACCAAAGCCCCGACCCCCGGCACGGCGAAAAAGCCGGCCACCGTCTTCGTCGACGGCGGCTCCGGCACCACCGGGCTCGGCATCAACGAGCGGCTGAAGCTCCAGGGCGACGTCGCGGTGAAGACCATCGCCGACGACAAGCGCAAGGACCCCGCGGCCAAGAAGGCGCTGATGGAGGAGGTGGATCTCGTCATCCTCTGTCTGCCCGACGATGCCGCCAGGGAGACGGTTGCTCTCGTGGACGGCATGGGCGCCTCGGCGCCGAAGGTGCTGGACGCTTCGACCGCCTACCGCGTGGCGCCCGACTGGGCCTATGGCTTTCCCGAGCTCACGCCCGATCAGGCCGGCAAGATCAAGGCCGCGAAAAAGGTCTCCAATCCCGGCTGCTATCCGACCGGCGCGATCGCCCTGCTGCGGCCGATCGTCGATGATGGCCTGCTGCCGCAGGATTATCCCGTCACCGTCAACGCCGTGAGCGGCTATTCCGGCGGCGGCAAGTCGATGATCGCGAGCTTCGAGGATGGCAGCGCGCCGTCCTTCGAGCTGTACGGTCTCGGCTTCGAGCACAAGCACCTGCCGGAGATGCAGCTCTACTCGAACCTGACGCGGCGGCCGATCTTCATTCCATCGGTCGGCAATTATCGGCAGGGCATGCTGGTCTCGGTGCCACTCCAACTCGACACGTTGCCCGGCAAGCCGGGCGGCGCCGACCTGCAAGCGGCGCTCGCCAAGCGATACACCGGCTCGAAATACGTCAAGGTGATGCCGCTTCAGAACGAGGCGACCAAGGGTGCTCGGCTGGAGCCGGAGGCGCTGAACGAGACCAATATGCTCGAGCTCTACGTCTTCGCCAGCGACAAATATCGCCAGGCGTTGCTGGTCGCCCGGCTCGACAATCTCGGCAAGGGCGCCTCGGGTGCAGCCGTGCAGAACATGCGGCTGATGCTGGGATTGCCGGAGGAGTAGGGCTGGGACCTATCCACCGTCATTGCGAGCCAACGGGTCCGCGCGAAGCGCGGCCCGATGACAGGCTCCGCGAAGCAATCCAGAGCTCCCACCGTGGAAATAGTCTGGATTGCTTCGTCGCAAAAGCTCCTCGCAATTGTGCATGTTCACTAATTCGCTGATTGGATCGCTCCAGCGGAGGACGATCCGATGCGCGACAACAGCTATGACCGGACGATTGAGCGCAACTATCTGCA
>NZ_JADPKA010000058.1 GCF_023073715.1 Bradyrhizobium sp. 164 | reverse complement strand
TTGATAACTGAACTCGGTCGTATCGTGGAGCACTAGAATAGGTCCGTCGGTGGCAATCGTGCGCTCACGCGTCGATTGAAAGTGGCCGGCCAGAATGTCCGCCTCACTGACCCGGTCGTTGGAGAAAAAACGATACGCAGCCTTAGTATTGGCCCAGTCCTGGCACACCAGCGGAATGCTTTCTCCCATGGCGCTCCCGATCTGCGCTACCAGTTTGCGGAGCCGCTTATTCAGGCGCTCGTCGGCAAGGTTGCAGCCAGCGAGCTCGCGATCAAACCATGCGTCGGCTTTTTCGTCCATTGGCACCGCCCCCTGCGAATCGGTGCCAGACAAGGAATCACGGTCGATTCCTGCGATGCAATAGTTGGTGCGCTCCCTCAGCCCTCTCGGCTAAATGTGGGTAATTGAAAGTCGGCGAAGCGCTCAGTGAAGATTTGGCGCCCGCAGAGGACGGCATCGCAGCGGAAGCGGCGAGCGATCACCAGGAGCTGCACGATCCGCCCCGAAAGCGGCAGATCGGTCACGCGTCGCCGATACCGGCTATGGACGCGTCAGGAAACCGTTCCGCACGACGGACACAGACCAACGCGTCCAGACGCCCGGACCACAATAACGGCCATATCGCCTTCGTAGTACGCACTCTCTACAACAAACCCACTCGGCACCAGATTGGAGCGCTGGAGTGCCTGCTGCATGGCGCTGATACTCCTCTGATCAAAGCGCCAGACATCCCCCAAACTGCATCAAAAGTGATGGTGTGGAACGGCCCTTCGAACCGGCATCAAAAGTGCCTAACGTGGTCGCTTCGAGAGGCGCCACAAAGGAAGGACCGTTCCAATG
>NZ_JADPKA010000010.1 GCF_023073715.1 Bradyrhizobium sp. 164 | reverse complement strand
GGTTCACGCTGGCGGACATCTTTTTAGTTTGTGCACACTAGTCACCATTAAACGCAGTGATTATTCTGGCACGATATCTCGCGTATTTTAAATTATTTTAATGGGTTGAGGGATGATGAGTACCTTTGATCAAGTTGTTTTCCATCGCGCCATTTCACTGCAGAAGCGATTTGCATTTCTCGAAGGTCAGATGGCCGAATTGGCTAACCTGCGGAATCGACTGGCGCACGCTGAGTTGCGGCGCTTTCGGTTGAGGGCGAGCCGGTCGGCTTTCAAGAAGGTGGCCCGAGGCCGCACCTGTAGATAACCTTTCCTCTCAACCTACACAGAATTGCCAGGCTCCCGCTTCTAAGCCCAAGCTATGGGAACGCGTGGGTCGGGTGATTCATGGAGCGGAAGCCGTTTGAAAGCATGTCTCTCGAAGAACTGTGGCAACTGCACACGGTCGTCAATGATATTCTCGCGAAGCGGCTAGTGGCGAAGAAAGAAGAGCTCGAACGACGACTGGAGCTGCTTAACCGAGAATACAAGGCTCCGCATTAAGCCGCCTCAGTGGCCCGCCGGTTCGGGGGCCGCTTTGTTCTCGTTTCTGGCACTGGCCTGTTTCCGACATTACTGGCCCGGTTTGATTTCGCAGGGGCCTCATTTTGAGTTCTGTATCGTTTGATACTTTGCTGACCAACGTGCCTTGCTAGTCTTTCCCAAACAGAGGGGGCAAGCATGGACCGGCTAAAGCACGCGCGGGGGCAGTTTGAGGCTCCGATCTGCCCTAATTGCCAGATCGGCATGAGGTGGTTTCGATCCGAGTTGGTGCGAGACAATCCGCCGTCGATACTCGCTCACCTCTT
>NZ_JADPKA010000093.1 GCF_023073715.1 Bradyrhizobium sp. 164 | reverse complement strand
GTTGTTCGGCAGTCTTCATCGGTACGAACCGCATCGTCGGACGGGTGACAGCCTCACAAATGGCTTCTGCATCCGCCATGTCGGTCTTATTTCGTTTGACATAAGGCTTCACATAGGCCGGTGGCATCATGCGGACCGAATGCCCCAGCGCCGCGATTTCGCGCGCCCAATGATGTGCACTCGCACAAGCCTCCATGCCGACCAGGCAAGAGGGGAGCGCTCGAAAGAACGGCAGCACCTGCGATCGTCGCAACATGCGGCGAACCAATACTCTCCCGTCGCTGCCGATCCCGTGCACTTGGAAGATCGACTTGGCCAAATCCAAACCTACTGTGATAATCTTCTCCATTGGAACGGTCCTTCCTTTGTGGCGCCTCTCGAAGCGACCACGTTAGGCACTTTTGATGCCGGTTCGAAGGGCCGTTCCACACCATCACTTTTGATGAAGTTCAAGCGCCGGCTTGCGTTGGTTTCACAGAGGAATCAACATGATGCAGCGAGCCCTACGTCCGTCGGCCCCGGTTCCTCGCGGGTTTGACGTGGAGAGCACCATCTGTGACGGCGCCACGACCGTGATCACCGTCCGTTCCATGAGCGGGACGAGTCTCCGTCCTGGACGCGGAGCCAGTTCTGGGCGGATCCATAGCCGATATCAGCGACGCCTGACCGATCTGCCGCTGGCAGGCGGCGGGTTGGCTTGGTAGTCATGGCGCGCCGCTTCCGCTGCGTTACTGTTCTGTGCGGTCGACGTATTTTGACCGAGCGTTTCGATGGCGGCGCTCTGGCATCGTGGGCGCGGCGAACGGCCCGGCTTGATCTGGTCGTCCATCACCTTGGGCTTGCCTTGGTGGCCGCCCGGCCGCGAGTTTTACTCGACTTATGCTGCCCGTGAGCAACGATACGTTACCTCGGATGGTTCGAAGGCGCGGGTGTCCGCCTTTTGCTGCGCCGAGCGTGATTGGTATCGACGACTGGGCCTGGCGGCGCAATCAGCGGTACGGAACAATCCTCTGCGACCTCGAGCGGCTACGACCAATCACTCTTACCCGACAGAGAACCAGCCACTGCGCAAGCCTGGCTCGCGGGGCAACCACAGATCGCTGTGGTCGCGCGCGACCCGGTGGCGGCTACGCCCTTGCTGCGACCAAGGCACTCCCGCAGGTCACCCAGGTCGCCGACCATCGGCACCTCATGGAGAACAGCCAGGCCTTCCTCGATGCGGTTCGCAAATCTATGCGCCAGGTCCGCGTTGCGGTCGGCTCCGCGACCATAAATCCCAACTTGCTGAGCGCCGCCGAGCGCATCCAGTATGAAGGCTATCTTCGGCGTGAGGACACCAACGCGGCCATCCGCAAGCAGGCCGACTAAGGAGTTCGGCAAGGACTTCCGGATCCTGAAGCGCATCGAGTCGGACATCCTGGCCGATGTACCCCGAAGAGGTGCTCGATCGGTTCGACTTCGTCATGGCCAACATCCACGGCCGCTTCAAGCCTGACTGGATGGCGCACCAGGGTCGACCGGGCTACGACATCGACGTGGAGAAAGTGCTGCGCGCCTGCACCAGGCAGGGCGTGGCGGTGGAGATAAAGGCCCACCCGCGGCGGCTCGACCTGGACTGGCGGTGGCACCAGACCGCACTGGATTTCGGAGGCATGATGAGCATCATTCCGGACGCCCATTCGATCCGCGAGCTCGACCACATGCACTGGGCGTCGAGATGGCCCGAAAGGAAAGCGTTCCGGCCGACCGTGTCCTGAACGCGATGTCGCTGCCGCAAATTCAGCAGCATCTCAGGCGCCGCCGCCGGGCGTTAGCGCGCGCCGACTGACATTCGCTCCGAAGAGAGGACGACGATGATTAGAACTGTTGCTCGAAGCTCAGTGGTTGCGGCGCTTCCAATTGCCGCTACCGCTCTAGCCAGTCCGGAGGCCGAAGGGGGGCGAACAGAGCCTGCTTCCACAGGTGAGCAGCGCCTTGCTGCCGGCGCGCCCCCATAGTCAAATCCGAGGCCGTCAGTTTGTCCCTGTAGACGCCCAACGTGCCTGAAAGATTGCCTCAGAGGCTGGGTAGGGCTGAAGCGCTTGGCCTTCCACCGGCAGGTGCTCGACGGCCTTAAACTATTCCGCCGGATCCAACAGCACGTCATGCGGCTGTCGGCGGACCGACAAGAGCGCCGGTGGTCAATGTCGCACTGAAACGATGGAAGAGACTTGCTCGGGCCCGAGCCTCGGCTCGCGCGATCATTCCGGCCAATCCCAAGTGGACCGTCCAGCTCACGGCAGCCTGACGACAAGACGGCAACGGCGAAATTCGACTGAACACCACACAGCCCCGCTGATGTTTCCCGCGCCCCGGAGACCGGCCTTCTTAATAGGCCGGCCCTAAAGGCACGAAATCTGCAAAAGGTTGGGCCGACGATCCAGATCCATCGCGCAATGCCCTTGCCATAGGAACCGAGCAACCTGCAACCGATTGAAACTGGATGAACAGTTCGGTTGGAAAGAAACAAGTATCATCGTCCAAGAATATCTTGGCTGGTGCGATCAAGCGACGCCAGGCGATCCTGTTCGTTGGCGCAGGGGTTTCGATGGCTGTTGGGCTGCCGTCGTGGCAGACCCTGATAGACCATCTGTTAAAGGAGCTCGAACTCGATTCCGCGGTGATAGACGGAATGAGCGACGGCTATCAAATGCTCGCCGAATTCTATCGGCTGAAGCAGGGTGGAAGTGGTCCGTTACGAAGCTGGCTTGATCGAAACTGGAAGGTCGCGACAGACAAAGTCTCGCACTCGGAGCTGCACAAACTCATTGTCGAACTCGACTTCCCGGCTATTTATACCACTAACTATGATCGAAACCTCGAGACAGCGTTCGAAGTCCACCATAAGCCTTATGCGAAGATTGCGAACGCCAAGCATATCGCAGACGCTGCCCAAGGCATTACGCATATAATTAAGTACCACGGTGATTTCGATGACGATGCATCACTGGTTCTTACCGAGACCGATTTTCTGGATCGACTATCCTTCGATTCACCGCTAGATATCAAATTCCGCGCGGATGCTCTCGGTCGCACCATTCTCTTCATTGGCTACAGCATGTCCGATCCCAATATCCGCCTGCTATTACATAGCATTTGGCAGACCTGGGAAAAATCAGGTCATAAGGACGATCGCCCGCCCTCGTTTGTGTTCATGCCAGCGTCTAACCCCGTGCAAGAGGCGATACTGGCACACTGGGGGATTACGCTTTTAACCCCCGAGAGCGGAAGCTGCCGGAGGGACTCATTGACGGATTTCCTTGCCGATATCCGTGCGAGAATTCGTGACACTGATGATTAAACGCGGGAGTCCGGGATGCTGCTGCGAGCCTTGCGCTCGGCTACCATGATGCGCCAAGCTTCTTCCTTTAGTTCGTCGACATCGTAGTCGTCGCCGGTATCCAGGTTTAAGGCGACCCTGCTCGCGAGCCACGACATGCTTCCCGCCCAGCCAGAACGTGGCGCCAGTCGGCGTATGGGTAAGCCTGTCGCCGTCAAGCACGAACTGCTCCTTCATCACTTTCAAAGGCATGATATTGTCCACCTGACGAGCGTCCCATACTGACATCGCCGGGATTAGCGACGACCCTTGTTGCTGCCACGACGAGGTTCGTTACCTGCCGCCTGACGGCTCGCCCGTCCCACTTTGTTGGGGCCTCGCGCGTGCCCACTGTGGTTCCTGCCGCGTTTGCTAGGACGCGGACTCATAAAGACGCAGCCATAGCCTGATTGAGGCGAACTGAACGAAGGCAAGGTAATTGGCGACCAGCCTGACGTAGCGCGTCGCCACCCGACGACATTGTTTGATCCTGTTGAAGAACCGCTCGACGTGGTTGCGAGCCCGGTAGAGATAGGGGCTGAAGCAGATCGGATCGCTGCGGTTGCTTTTCGGCGGGATGCTGGCCCACGCGCCCTTCTTCATGGCAAGCTCCCTGATCAAGTCCGCGTCATAGCCACGTCGGCAAGCAGCATTGACCCAGATTTCAGACGAGAGAGCAGTTTTCCGGCAAGTAGAACGTCATGGGCCTCACCAAGGCTCAGCGCCAGCCGTACCGGCAGACCATTGCTATCGATCACCGCATGAATTTTGCTCGTCAAGCCGCCGCGTGACCTCCCCATCGATTGGCGCTGGTTTCGTGTGATGCAGGCTCCATGCTGATGTACACGGACAATGGAGGTGTCGATCATCTGGACAGGGCATCGTTGGCAGCGGCAAGTGCGTCTATGATGTGGCCCCAGACACCAGCCTGCCGCCGGCGGACGAAGCGGTTGTAGCTTGTGGTGTATGGGCCAAACGCTGTTGGCAGATCACGCCGGGGTGCTCCTGATCGGAGGACCCAGAAGATACCCATTCAGGACCCGTCTGTTGTTCACCCGAGGAACGCCGCGCTGTTTGTTTGGCAGCATCGGCTTGACGGCGGTCCATTCATGGTCGGCGAGTTCGTAGCGCATGATTCGAGCCCCAGTTCGGGAGTTTGAATTATGGCAGTCCGGCCAAACGCAACGCTCCTGGCCCGAGCCTTGTATGGCGCTTACGGACAGGAGCGGACATCAACCAGCCCTCAATCTGACAAAGCCGTCGAAAATGACCCTTAGCGGACTACGAGCGAGCGTAGCCAGAAGTCGGCCAAAGCAGACCCCAAAGGCCGTCCCGCCGATAGCGACCAATGACATACCAGCTTCGAAGGAACTCGATTCGGTGTCACTGTCTTAATCTCTCACTAACGAGAGCAGCTCCATTGGCCCCGTTCGGGCGGTGCTTCCGAGGCCCGCGGCCACTGCGAAGTTCATAATGGTTTAATTTTGATTTGTATTCAGTCAGGAACAGCCGAGAACTTGATCGCGTTTTAGGATCGGCGAGTGCTCAACCATGCGGGTTAGGACCCGCAGGCGCGAGGGAGGTTGTTATGCAGCGTCGCCGTGTGAAGCAAACCTTGTCCCTTGAAGAGCGCCTTTCTGAAGAAGCAAAGCGCTTACGAGAGAAGGCGAGATCTCTTCCACCTGGCGCCGACCGTGAAGCCCTTCTACGCAAGGCCCGCCAAGCCGACACGGGCTCGCACCTGAGCGAATGGCTGCAATCTCCCGGTCTCAGGCCACCGGAATAGAAACATTGTCAATCCCAAGCTATTGGCATGTACCACCGACACAGCAACCACAGGCGTCGATGGCTGAGAGATCCTTGCGCTCCCGCCTCAACTGGAGCGCAGCCATGTCCCTGTATTTTTTCGATATGCTTAGTACTGACGGACTGGCGCCGGACGAAGAAGGACTGGAACTCTCAACCATGGATGACGTCCAAAATGAGGCGGCGTATGCGCTCGCTGACATGCTGAGAGATGACGTGCGAGCGACCATGGGCAATCCAACCGCTCGTGAACTGATGATCGTCGTTCGCGATGGTAGCGGCCCCGTGTTGCAAGCGAGGTATTCTTTTGAGGTTATGCGATTACAGTAAGGCCGCCCCAGGTGGCGGCCTCTTGCGTGGCCTGCCCATCTCCGCTACTGCGCCCATCGCCGACTATTGCGCTGCCGCACGGGGTCGGTCGCTATAGTGGCAAAGCAGACATTGCTTTAGTCGCATCACGCCGCCGGTTTATGGTGGGGTGGACGCCCCGCCGACGGCATCGATGTGCCAAAGTGGAGATGTTGAGCACCACTTAAGGGAGGCGTCCGTCCGCTACGACTTCGCCGTGCCGGGTTCTGCCATCTTGCGATGCTGCTTGGCCAGCACCTCGTTGGGCGTGACGTTCGCGATCGTGGTCTGGAGCTTGTTCTTCATGCCGGTGACCACGTCGGACTCCCCGCTCATCATGGCACTGAACCCGGCCTTCGCGACATCACGCGCGTCGTCCTTTTTCTCGGTGCCGACCTTGGTGTCCATCATGTCGGCGCGGCGGAAGAATTCGGTTTCGGTCGCTCCCGGCATCAGACAGGTGACGGTGACGCCGCTGTCTCGAAGCTCCTCGCGCAGCGCGAAAGAGAACGAATCGAGGAAGGCCTTGCTGGCGTTGTAGACCGCCTGGAAACTGCCCGGCGTGAAGCCGGCGATCGATCCCGTGATCAAGATACGTCCGGAATTGCGCCGGAGCATTTCGTTGCCGACGCGGTGGATCAGATAGAGCGTTCCCGTGATATTGGTGTCCACCACACGCCTGATGCGCTGGAAATCCTGGTCGACAAACGCCTTGCCGAGGCCCACGCCGGCATTCGCCAGCAGCGCGTCGATCGGCCGGCTTCCGGCCGCTGCGCACAACTTGTCCACCCCCTCTGTGGTCGCCAGATCCGCCTGCACCGCCTGGACACTGCCGCCGAGGCGGCGGAGCTCCGCCGCGGCGCTTTCAATAGCAACCTCGTCGGCGGCGATGACGAGATCGAAGCCGGCTTCGGCGGCACATTTCGCAAGTTCCAGACCTATGCCGGTAGATGCTCCCGTGACCAGGGCGAGTTGCTTGTCTCGCATGACGCTATCCTCGATTGGCTTGATCACGTCCAATCGCGCGCCCACGCCGTCGTTCCTATTCCTGCGCACATCCGCTGCGATGCGGCGATTTTGCGGACCACGATAGCAACCATCGTTCTTCGTTCGACTTAGATGCCTCGTAACCGACCTCGGAGGACTGAGATGAAGGCGCTGGTTTGGCACGGCAAGGAGGACATACGGTGCGACACGGTCACCGACCCTGAGATCCAGGACCCCCGTGACGCCATCATCAAGGTCACGAGCTGCGCCATCTGCGGCTCCGACCTCCACCTCTTTCACAATTTCATCCCGGGGATGCTGCCGGGCGACATCATGGGCCACGAGACCATGGGCGAGGTCGTCGAGGTCGGTTCCGGTGTCGACGGCAAGATCAAGAAGGGCGACCGCGTCGTCGTGCCCTTCACCATCATTTGCGGCGAATGCGAGCAGTGCAAGCGCGGCAATTTCTCCGTCTGCGAAACCACCAACCGGAAGCGTCACCTCGCCGACAAGGTGTTCGGACACACGACGGCCGGCCTGTTCGGCTACACGCATCTGACCGGCGGTTATCCCGGCGGACAGGCCGAGTATCTGCGCGTGCCCTATGCCGACGCCACCCACATCAAGGTTCCAGCCGGCATCCCCGACGAGCAATTGCTGTTTCTCAGCGACATCTTCCCGACCGGCTGGCAGGCCGCCGTGCAATGCGACATCGAGCCGACCGACAGGGTCGCGATCTGGGGTTGCGGCCCGGTCGGGCAGATGGCGATCCGGAGCGCCATCCTGCTTGGCGCCAACCAGGTGATCGCGATCGACTGCCTGCCCGAGCGCCTCAGCATGGCGGAAGCCGGCGGGGCCACCACAATCAACTTCGAAACCGAAAGCGTGGTCGAGCGGCTCAACGAGCTGACCGACGGCAAGGGTCCGGAAAAATGCATCGATTGCGCCGGCATGGAGGCGCATGTGATGGCCTCGCAGCCGGATACGCTGCTCGATCGTGCCAAGCAGATGGTGATGCTCGAGAACGACCGCCCTCACGTTCTCCGCGAGATGATCTATGTCTGCCGTCCCGGCGGCATCATCTCGGTGGCCGGTGTCTACAGCGGCCTCTCCGACATGCTCCCGATGGGCGCGTTCATGAACAAGGGCCTGACGATGCGAACCGGTCAGACCCACGTCAATCGCTGGACCGATGATCTGCTCCGCCGCATCGAGCAGGGCGAGATCGATCCGTCGTTCGTCATCACCCATACCGTGCCGCTGGAGCAGGGACCGGAGATGTACCAGGTGTTCCGCGACAAGCGGGACTCCTGCATCAAGGTCGTGCTGAAACCCTGAAGGAGGTGTCAGACATGTTTCATTTTTCCAACATCGTGCGCACCAAGAGCGACCCGAAAATCATTGAGGGCGGACCGAGCCTGAAGCGACCGGCAGATCAACTCGCGCGCGCGCTCGGCTGGTTCAGCATCGGGCTTGGCGTCGTCGAATTGCTGGCGCCGCGTCGCGTCACCGAAACCTTGGGCATGGAAGGCAACGAGACAATGGTCAGGGCGTTCGGCATCAGGGAGATCATGGCTGGAATCATGTCGCTGTCGGTGGACAAGAACGCGGGCCTGTGGGCCCGTGTCGGCGGCGATGGTCTGGATGCGGCCGCGCTGCTGTCCGGCTTGACGGGTGACAATCCCAAGAAAGGCAATATCGCGCTTGCGCTGCTGATGGTCGGCGGCATTGCCATGCTCGACTATCGCGCCGCCCAGGATACCAAACCCCGCCGGCCGGCCCGCGACGCGAGGCGAAAACTTTTTCCGAACCGCAGCGGCTATCCCAAGGGACTTGAAGGCGCGCGAGGAGCCGCAAGACAAATCGCGGCCAATGCAGCGAAATCGCCTTCGCTAAATCCGACCTGAACGCATGAGGCACATCCAAGTCAAACAAGGCGAAACCGCCGAAGCTACCGCGGATAGGCCGTGGTGGCACTCCGCGACAATCTACGAGATCGCGCTGATCTCATTTCAGGATTCCAACGGAGACGGCAAAGGCGATCTGGCAGGCCTGCTGTCGCGCATCGACTATCTGACGTGGCTCGGCGTCGACGCGGTGTGGCTGACGCCGATCTACCGAAGTCCATTCCGGGATCTCGGCTACGACATCTCGGATTATTGCTCCATCGATCCCGCCTTCGGCACGCTCGATGATTTCGACCTCCTTGTTGGTCGATTGCACGACGCCGGAATTCGACTCATTCTCGACCTCGTCCCCAACCACACCGCGAACGACCATGCCTGGTTCGTTGAAAGCCGCAGCTCTCGCGACAACGCGAAGGCAGATTGGTACGTCTGGGCCGATCCGGCCGAGAATGGTGGACCGCCCAACAATTGGCTGAGCCGCTTTGGCGGCAGCGCATGGGAATGGTGCGAGACGCGGGGTCAATACTACTATCATTCCTTTCTCGTCGAGCAGCCCGACCTGAACTGGCGCAACCCGCAGGTCCGTGCTGCGATCGCCGATGTCATGCGCTTCTGGCTCGACCGGGGCGTCGATGGCTTTCGCGTCGATGCAAGCGCGGTCCTGATCAAGGACGAACTCTTGCGCGACAATCCACCGAATCCGGACGCGGGGGGCAAGCCGCCGCCGCAGCGCCTGACGCCAGTGTTCACCGACGACCGTCCGGAGACGATGCAGTGCATCGAGGACATCAGGAACGTGATCGACGAATATCCGGGACGGCTGTTGTGCGGCGAAGTGCAAGGCAAGACCGACCGCATCGGCCATTTCTACGGCAACCACCGGCCGCGTCTGCACTTGCCGTTGAACTTCGCGCTGCTCGATTCGCCCTGGAATGCTCTGTCGCTGCAGGCGGCGATCGATGCCTATCTCAATGCCCTGCCCTCGCAAGCCTGGCCCGTATGGGTGATCGGCGGGCATGACAAGCAGAGGATCGCGAGCAGAATCGGCGAGGCGCAGATGCGCATCCTGGCGATGCTGCTGATGTCCCTGCGAGGAACGCCTTTCTTCTACATGGGCGACGAGATCGGCAGGGAGCGCGTCTCCATTCCCCCCGATCGTATCCGCGACCCCTTCGAGAAGCTGGTACCGGGCTATGGACTTTGCCGCGATCCGGAGCGCGCACCGATGCGTTGGGATGATAGCCCGAATGGCGGCTTCACCGACGGACACCCATGGCTGCCGCTAGGTCCGAGCGACTCCAGGAATGTCGCCGGAGAGCAACGAGACGACCACTCGATCCTTGCCTTGTTTCGAAAGCTGATCGCGCTACGGCGGGAGCAGCCGTGCCTGCGCGAAGGCGAGCAGCAGCCGCTGCGTTCGCAGAATGACGTCTTTGCCTTCAAACGCGTGTGGAACGGAGACGAGATATTGGTCCTGCTCAACATTTGCGCCGAACCTCGGAAATGGCACAGGCAGGGTCGCGGCCGGCTGCTGATGTCCACGCACCTGGATCGCCAGCCCCAGCCGCTGCCGGACGGCTCCGTCCTCCTTCGCGGTGATGAAGGCGTGATGATCGCCGTTGCGCGCCCGTAAGGGGCGCAGGAACCATCGGCCGTCCCATGAGTCTCACCAGAACCTTCGGCGTCCCCCCTGCTGCCGGAGGTCAACCGGAAGAAACCGCGACCCCGGCCCTTGCCCCCGTCCAGCGCCGGGGTCAGCGGCGCGAACTTCTGAGGTTGACGATGAGCAAGATGAAGGGCCTGACGCAGCGGATCTCGGGTAAGGCGAAGCAGGCGGTCGGCGAAATCGTCGGAGATCAGGACCTGCACGAGCAAGGTAAGGTCGAGGCGGACCGCGGCCGTGACCATCCCGAGATACCGGGCCAGCCCCATCCGCCGAAGGAGCCCAAGCATTGACGTGAACGCCGTGACTGCTCGCGGCCCGTCCGCACGGAAAGTCGATACGAGTGCAACGCCCGGCGAACCGTCGCACAGGTGCCGGCGGTGGCTTTCGGCCGCCGCGCTCGGTCTGATCAGCAGTACCTTCTCCACCGTCGTAAGCCAGCTCTTTGCCGCGCGGATCGGCCGGGACGCGGCTGTCGACTGGATGACCGTCGCGGCGATTCCCGCCCGCGACTGGGCGCTTAGCGCGGAGCCATCATGGAGCGCGATCCTCACCGGCATCGCATTTCATCAATGGGCCGATTTTTCCTGGGCGCTGGTCTTCTTTGGCGTGCTCGGCCGATGGACCGCCGACTTACGGCCGCTGACGATCCTGGCCCTCGCGCTACCCTGGGCCGTCTTCTCCTCGGCGATGGAATGGTTCGTGCTGGTGCCGCTGCTTCCATTCTGGCAACCGCTGTTCACGCTGCAGCAACCATATTGGATCGGCCTGCTCGTCCATGGCTCGTCTGCCATCATGTACCCGCTGTTTGCACGGCTGCGGTGGAACGGGGACCACGCTCCGGCGCAAGACCTGCGCTTTACCGACGGCTGGATCACCGGCGGAGTGATGACAATCGTCGTGCTCGGGACGGTCGCATTGTTCGGCGGTCTCGGCTACGAGCTACCCTGGGTCGGCCGCGCCAAGGATGCTGACCAGACCTATATCCGCCATATGAGTGCACACCACGCTCAGGGCATCGAGCTGGCACAGATCGCCGCCGAGCGAGCGCAGGATCCGCATCTGCGGAAGCTTGCGATGCTGATGATCGCGAGTCAGGCCGGCGAGAACCGGATCTTCGAGAACTGGTGGCTGAGCTGGTTCGACACCGAGATGCCGGACTGCAGCAAGGAGGAACGTACGGCCATGCCCGGGTTTCTGACCGAAGCCGAGATGCGGCAGATCAAATCCGCGCCGGTCGAGTTCGATCCGGTCTTCGTGGAATTGATGAGCAAGCATCACAGGGGGCGGTGAAGATGGCCGATCAGATGTGGCATAGCCGCGGCGACCCCCGTCTGCGCGTCATGGCTCATGCCATTCGTCACGAGCAGCAGGGCGAGATTGCGCTGATGCATCGTGTGCGCGGCACGGAAGCGGTCGCCACGGCCTTCCGCAACATGCTGGCAGACAACGTCAATTGAACCACCTGTCACCGCGCATAATCCGCCATTCGAGCGCGCGCCGGGGTTACGTCCACTGAAGCAAATCTCTCACAGTCTGAGGCCCAGGAACCTTCGTTCTGAGATGGCGTTTTCGGAGCGGGAGAGAGAGATGACGAAAACGGAGATGACAGAACCTTTCTTGAAGCGGTTGAGGATCAACACCGAGATCGACGAGGAGGATGAGCGCGCGATCAACAGTCTCCCGATAGCCACCAAGCGGATGGCCAATGGTGAGCTCATCGCCTCCGTCGGTGATCGCCCTACCGCCTGCTGTCTGGTGACCGATGGATTTATTCTGCGGTCGAAGATTGTCGGCACGGGGCAGCGCCAAGTGCTGGCATTTCACCAGCCGGGTGACGTTCCCGATCTGCAGAGTTTGTTTCTGCACATCATGGATCACGACCTCACCGCTCTCGGCCATTGCGTGCTGGGTTTCATTCCCCATGGCGCGCTGCGAGAGCTCATAAAACGTCGGCCCAGCGTTGCCCAGGCCCTTTGGCGCGAAACCCTCACTGACGCCGCGATCTTCCGCGAATGGATCTGCAATATCGGCCAGCGGGATGCAACAAGCCGGGTGGCGCATCTCGTGCTCGAATTGTATGCGAGGCTGAAGGCGATCGGACGTACTGACGGCCTCTCCTTCAACTTTCCGGCAACTCAAACGCTGTTCGCCGACGCCGTCGGGACGAGCGTGGTGCATATGAATCGTGTAGTCCAGGAATTGCGCAATCAGCGTCTTCTGGACTTCGACAGGGGCCGCATTTCCATACTGGACGAAGCCAGACTAAGGAAAACGGCCGACTTCGACGCACTCTACCTTCACCAGGATCCGTCGCTCTGAGCCATGCGGTACTATTTCGACATCCAAGATGACTTTCTTGCGGTATCCGACAGCGAGGGAATCGAATATGGCAGCCTCGAAGTCGTGACCAAGGAAGCGATCATCGCCGCAACCTCGATCGGCAGGGACGTATTTACGTCCAAGGGATCACAGGTAACCTTGACCGTCAGAGACGAACACAGGCCTTTATTCGAAATGACCCTCAGGATGACCCGCAAGGAATTGGGCTGACGCTCCTGGTCGGATCATGAATGCGGTAAGAGACCGCCACGCAAGCCGGATCGTTTGCTTGAATTCGGACCTACGGCTGCGCAGGCTGCTTGGCGCCGGTCGTGACGCTGGGCGCAGAGTTCGGATTCGACGTGGTCGTCTGGTCGCGGATGTCGCGGCCATTGTAAAAGACGATCGCCGCAACGACGGCAATTGTGAAAATTGCACCGATCGCCCAAGCCGTCGGGCTGGTGCGGCGCAACCGATCGCTTCTCGTTTCGCCGATCTCTGACTTCATGTGCGACTTCCCGAGAGTATAGTGCCCGCAAGACTCCCAAGCGGTGCGCGAGAGCGAGACGTCTCTTGTGGACCAATCAGCCGAGCCGAAAACGCTTCAGGCGGACAGTCCCGGTTCGTCGTCCAGCGTCACGTCTCGTTCAAGCATCGCCAACTCGGCGACGGCACGCTTGCCTGCCTCGGTCAGCGCATCGAGACTCTGCGTATGAGATCTCGCACACTCGACGATCCTCTCGGCCACATACGTTCGCGCACCGTGATGCGCCAACGTCTCGGGCAAGATCCTGCAAGCGCTCTCCAGCGCCATATCCATGCGGGAGATCGTGCGTTCGCTGAATTGTTCGGTGATCAGCATCATGTCCTCTCTGCGCTGGATCATATCACCGGTCGTGGCCTGTACCGGTCCGCCGGCCGAGCTCCCAATTGGCGCATTCGTGCCGGAGCCTAGAGAAATCGGACGCCTTGCTCATTCACAAAGGTTAACCGCGCCGCGCCGTCGCCTCGAACAATTCGGGCATCGATGCTCATCGATGTCTCCGCAGGAACCTCGCAGCAGCGCCTACGTTGGCGCCGCATGCAAAGCGAGCTGACTTACAAGAGGCCGCCCCCGGATGGAATGAGCCCTGTTCTCGAACAGAATATTCGGGCGCTCGTCGAGCGCCGACGTCGCGAACAGGCCGGCGCCACCAAGCAACAGAAGCTGGCCGACGCCATTACCGCGTTTGCGGGCAGCATGATGTTTGTCTATCTCCATCTCGTGGCGTTCGGCTTCTGGATCATCGCAAATTTGCGATGGATTCCGGGGGTGACGGCGTGGGATCCGACCTTCGTCGTGCTGGGCATGATTGCGTCGGTCGAAGCCATCTTTCTTTCGACGTTCGTCCTGATCTCCCAGAACCGGATGGCCGCCGAGGCCGACAAGCGGGCGGATCTTGATCTGCAGATCAGCCTGCTGGCCGAGCATGAGCTTACCAAGGTGGCCGATGTGCTCAACGAGGTCGCGCGCCGCCTGCAAATTGACTCCAAGTCTCAGGCAGATCTCGACGAAGCGTCCCGCAGCATCGCTCCCGAACGCGTACTGGACAAGATCGAGGAAACGAACCGGCAGTGAACCGGCCGCCTCGTGAACGCGGCCTCGGGAACGCGTCGGCGTCATCTCCACATGGTCGGGGCGTCCACCAACGCTCGCTGTGCGACCAACTTGAGGCTCTCCGCGGAAATCTCGCCGTTCCTGGCACTTTCGAGCAGCTTCGATGCCACATGGACTCGTGCACCTGGATCGTCACGGGAAACGGCTGCGCAGACCTCATCGAAGATTTTCCGCAGCAGCGTGGTCGTTTCGGCATCAAGCATGGCGCTCCCCAATCCCGCAGGGGGATCATGCCCGAAAGCCGCAAGACGCGAATTCGCACATGTTAAAGCTTGCAGAAATGAGTAGCCGGCTCGACGTCTCCGGCGGAACGCCGTACGATTTTGCATCGCAAAAGGGATGCTGCCGGGCGGCGCCGATGCGCGCATCCGCCTGGGGAGCGCCCCTCCAGCTCTAGCTCAGGCGGCTCGTCGCTGGTGCTCGAGGAATTCCATGGTGACGTTCTCGACATTGGAGTCGATCCAGGCCGCCATGCGTTGCTCCTCCTTCAGCGAGGTCTCGAGGTCCGCCTTGGCGTCGGATGCACCCGCGGAGTCGCACAGCGCGAGAAGAGACTTGTAGGCGGCGATCTCGAAATTCTCGAATGCGTTATTGGCGAAAGTGTTCTTGAGGATTTCATCCCCCGCGGCGGCATGCGCCATCGCCTGCATGTTGGCCATCACGGACTGGGTGGTGTCCTTGAGAGCCGAAGTGCTCTCGCCACAGGCTTCGAGGCAACGTTCGAGCCGCTTGAGCTGTTCGTTGGTCTCGTGCAGATGAGCTGTCAGCTTGCTCTTGACCTCCGGGTATTCGTCGAGGCGCTCCGACTGGCGCTCCATCAGCTCGCGCGCTTGAACTTCCATCGCATGCGCGTTCCGTAGACCCACGATGAAGGTATCTCTGGCCGCGTTTGTCATCCTGGCTGATCCTTTGTGATTGGTGATCGCCGGGGCAACCTGTCGCCCGGGGCATCGTTCCAAACGGCTTCCGGATCACGCGCGGGGCCCGCTGCGCGTTGTGGACATCGTCGTCCGAGAACGACGGCTCGCCTGCGTTGCCAGGCGTTTCAATCATGAGACATGCTATTCCATTCGGCCTTTCTGCCTGAGATCGTTGATGCGGGTCTCGGCCTCCTGCCTGGACTGGACCAGCTCCGACCAGTCCTCCACCCGCGCCTCTCTGCTCAGGCGCTTGAGTTCGTCGAGTTGTTCCTGAGTTGGCTTTTCCATGTCGGATCCTTTCTCTGCGGTGCTTCGCCGCAGCGAGGATATCGCGTCACCCCGGGCATCGTTCCACGCTGCTGCAATCGCAGACGCGCGTGCTCGCTGACGCGGACGGCTGGTTGCGGCCCCGCATAGATCGTCAGGAACACGCCTCCGATCAGAACGAACGTCCACCACATGCTGAATGATAGGAGCAGCCGCCCTTCACCACATTCACGCAGGTTAAGTCCGGAGCTGCGGGCGCGTCGCCGTTCGGCCGCGCACGACCTGTCGATGCGGATCAAATCATTCCGACACCCTAGGAACGCTTGCAGCGGGGCTCGATTGGACGATTACATTCAAACCTCAGGGAGCAACAATATGCGTAAGACAATCTTCACGATCTCCGTGGCGGCTCTGTTGGCTGGCGCATCAGTCGGTGCTGCCTTCGCGCAAGGCGCTGGCGGTGGTGGTGGTGGCGCGGGTGGCGGTGCCGGAGGTGCGGGCGCTGGAGCCGGAGCTGGTGGTGGCGCTGGTGCTGGTGCTGGTGACGGCGGCAGCGGGGCCGGCGCCGCGGGCGCAGGGGGCGGCGGCATCACACATGTCGAGCGTGGCGGCCAAGGCGCCTCAAGTCCTTCCGGCATGCGCAACGAGACGACACCTCCATCAAACGGGGTCGTGCCCCGACGTTGACGGTTTGCCGACCGCGCAGGTTGAGGGGCCGATTGCTTCGACGTGCGCGGGGCACAGCGGCCACGGCGGGCCCTCTCCGCCGCCGGGGCCGCATCCATTTCGATCGCCTGGCGAGGGTACGAGTCTCGAAGACCTCCAGATCACTGCGCGAAAAGATTAGGAGCGCAACTTCCGGTGTCGGTTGCGCATTTGCGCCAACAACGTCGCGGCTGAATCCACGGACGGCGCTGGCGGTTCGGCTTTACAACTCGACCAGCGACCCGGCATGCAGGAGATGCTGAGCTATCTCATCGCCCACGACACCGTGCATCAGCAGCAATGGCTCGCGGTGATCGACGACATGGGCGCCGATGCCGCGCTGCCGATTCCCAACAATTTCGATCGCAGCAAGGAGGCGACGGAATTCAGCTACATGTTCATGGGGACCGAACACCACGCAGCCTCGATCCAGCCGGGGCGCTATTGCGAGGGGTCTTCGATCGACGGTCGGGGTGAATTCAGCTTCCGCGCCGGGTTCGAACCTCTCGTCGAAGAGCCGGTTCCGGGGCCGGCGCGGCCCGACAGCGGCGCGCAAGTGGAACAGATGAAAGAACCGCCGGTGACCCATGCGCTGACGCTGATGGTGCCGAGCGCGAGCCGTCCGCCCCCAATGGGCGAGGTGGCGATAATCGCTTGCCCCCCCGCAACTTCGAACCGCCCCTCTCCCCCTTCCGGCTCATCCCAACCGCGCGAGATTCTGGGAACAACGTGGAACCTGCCGCGCGAGATTTCGTTTTTATGGCTTCAGGGCTCCGGAATATTCAGGGCTCCGGGAATGTTGCACCGCCTGACACTCAAAGGCCGATCCTATGAAGAGCTTCGTCAACTCGCTGCCGAGCGGCGGACGCTTGCGACGTCCGAGGAGGGTCATCTCCGAGCGCTGCTTCTGAACGAGGCGGCGCTGCTGGACTTCTACGCCGAGTTGCGCGCGTGGATGGAGCGCACTCCGCCATCCGAAGGAGGTGCTCAATTCGCAGCCGCAACCTTGGCTCCGTCAGGCGCTTTCGATCTGTCTCCCTTGTTGGGCACCTTGGGCCGCCGAATGGGCCTGTCGATCGCAGACCAGCAGGCTCTGCTCTCGATTGTGCATGTGCGAAATGTCGTCAAGGACGAAATGATCATCGAAGAAGGAGCGGGCCCTGTGCCGCTGCTCCTGCTGTGCAGTGGGGTGGCCCGTGCCACCCGCACCCTGGAAGACGGCGGCCAGCAGATCGTCGCACTATGTCTCCCTGGCGATCCGCTCAATCCAGGAGACTTCATTCTGGGTCGGTCCGGAATTTCAATCAGCACGTTCTCGCCGGCTCTGGTCCTGTCGATTTCGGCGGCCGAGTTGCTTCCGATCCTGGAACAGCGGCCGGCCATCGTACGGGGCCTCTGGCGCGAGACGGCATGGCGGGCTTCCGTTCAAAGGGAATGGCTGATCTGGCTGGGCCGGAAACCGGCCGAGGCGCGCCTCGCTCATCTCCTATGTGAGATCGCTTGTCGTTCGGTCAGCAGCCGAAGGGAGACCGACGATGTCGAATTCCCGCTAACGCAGCGCGAACTCGGCGACGTCCTTGGGCTCTCGACCGTGCACGTCAACAGGGTCCTGCAACAACTGCGAAACAGCAAGCTGGTTGATTTCAGCCGGGGCCGGCTCGTCATCCGCGACCGGGCGGGGCTTTATCAGGCTGCTGAATTCGACCCGGCCTATCTCGAAATACCTGCGGGGGGGGTAACGGTTGAAGTTAGCCGGCGCGCCTCTTCAGACGCTCCAGCTGTACGTGAATAGCACCCGACGTTGTACGCATCTTTCTCAACTCCTCCTGAATCTCAGCCTTGAGGCGTTTGCCGCGGGTCAGTTGCTGGTTGCAGGACTCAATGAGCTGATTGCCGCTCTGCCCGTGACTCTGATTCCGAGCCGCAGACAGCCGTGGCGGCTTCGGGCGCAAAACGTCCGAGAACGGCACCTGCATCAGGGAGTGGCGCTCGGCATCAAGTATCTCCACGGAATCGAGATTCGGATCGCAGCGCGCCCGGAGCTTCTCAAACGATATTTCCAGAGCCGAACGGCACGCGTCGAGATAGGCCTCTTCCAGCGAGGGGAATTCCGTCCCGACATCGTCCGCCTCGGTCGTTCCGCCCGAGGTAAAGTCGAAGAAGAAAAGCGGCATCGGGAATCCTTTCCCAGCAGGCATCAAGTCGCCATAACGCAGTCAACGAGTTTTTGTGCCTAGCATCTGGAATTGCTCGGATTCTCATTCGGGATGGCGTTGGCGCAGACACAACGGCCGGTCAGGAACTCCCGTCGAAACCGTTCTTGACACTCTCCTGTTTGGTGCGAGGGTAGAACAGATTGTCACCCCTGCGGAGATCGAATGCCCGACCAGCACATTTTGATGGCGCTCCCTGCAGCCGTACCCGGTCAGTGCGGGGAGCTCGAAGCCGGGAGGGCATCGCGCCTGCTGGATGAAGGGATGTCGAGGTCACGGACTGCATTGGCGCTCGCTCGTGCCAAGCGCGCGCAGGGTCTGGCATCGATGCCGTGGAGCGCACGGCCATGACGGTGGCGGATACCTTTCCAATCGTTGGCATCGGCGCGTCGGCCGGCGGAATCGAAGCGCTCGAAGGGTTCTTTCGCGGCTTGCCCCCGGCGCCGGGTCTCGCGCTGGTTGTCGTGACGCATCTCAGCCCGGAGCGGGAAAGCCTGCTGCCTGAGATCGTCGGTCGTTACACGGCCCTGCCGGTGCAGGTGGCCACCGATGGGATGCAGGTCCGGAATGACCACGTCTACGTCATGCCGGCCAAAGCCATTCTCGGCATCGAAAACCGCCGGCTGACGCTTCGCAAGAGCAGCAGCTACCGTCAGCACAAGCCGATCGATATTTTCATGAGCGCGCTGGCGGTCGATATCGGCGAGCTCGCAGGCGGCGTCGTCCTCTCGGGAGGGGACGCGGACGGCACGCTTGGCGTCAAGGCCATCAAGGAGCGCGGCGGGATTACGTTCGCGCAGATCGGCGACGGCTTCGGCCCGCAGCATCCCGATATGCCCGACGCTGCAATCTCCTCCGGCCTCATCGATTTCGCGATACCGGTCGAAGACATGGGCGCCAAACTGGTCGAGTTCGCCCGTGGCACCGACCTGTTCAGCCAAATCCGCGACGACGGCGCCGAGAACTCCGAAGATCAGGGGATCAGCCAGTCGTTGCCGGAGATCTACGCAATATTGCGCAATCAGATCGGGCACGATTTCAGCGGGTACAAGATCAAGACCTTCATTCGCCGCGTCCAGCGCCGCATGCAGGTCACCCAACTCGCCACCATCGAGGCCTATGTCGAGCGGCTACGGCAGGAGCCGACGGAAGTCGGCGCCCTTTTCCGGGACCTGCTCATCAACGTGACGAACTTCTTCCGGGACGCGGACGCCTTCGAGGCGCTCGCAACGACGGTCATTCCCAAGATCTTCGAAGGACGGGGCGCGGACGACACGGTCCGGATCTGGGTTCCAGGCTGTGCCACTGGAGAGGAGGTTTTTTCGATCGCAATCCTGGCGCGCGAACATATGGAAACACTCACGGCCGTACCGCGCGTGCAGATCTTTGCCACGGACATCGACGAACGGGCCCTCGCGGTGGCGCGAACTGCCCGCTATCCCGGCCCGCTGCTCGACAGCGTATCGGCCGAACGCCGCAAGCGCTTCTTCGTGTCGGATGGCGTTAGCTATGTCGTCTCCAAGGACGTGCGCGACCTCTGCATCTTCTCACCCCACAGCGTCATCCGCGACCCGCCATTCTCGCGCATCGATCTGGTGTCCTGCCGCAACCTGCTGATCTATTTCGGCGTGGACGTGCAGAATCAGGTGATCCCGACCTTCCACTATGCGCTGCGTCCGGAGGGCTACCTGTTCCTCGGCTCGGCCGAGAATGCCAGCCAGTTCGCGGATTTGTTTGCACCGATCGAAAAGCGGCATCGTATCTTTCGCCGACGCTCCGATTCCGCCTCTCCGAGGCTTCCCATCGCGCTAAGCGGCGTGCGTCCCGGGGCCGGTACGGACCTGCTTCCGCGGCGCCAACCCCTCGCCGGCCTCGCTTTACGGCAGGCCGTCGAGGAGCACGTCGTGGAGCACTTTGCCCCGCCGCATGTCGTCGTCAATCACGACGGTGACGTGGTCTACTACTCGACCCGGACCGGAAAATATCTGGAAGCGCCTGCCGGAGCTCCGACGCGGCAGCTTCTGACCATGGCACGAAGGGGCCTCCGGCTGGATCTGAGAACGCTGTTCCGGGAGGTGATCGAGGCCGGACGAGCCGCAACGCGGAGCGGCGTTTCACTCGACAGCGAAGACGGCGGGATGCAGCTAGTCAACTTGACAATCAAGCCGCTGGACGACCGCGACGGCGGCGAGCCGCTCTATCTGGTGCTCTTCTCCGATCATGGACCGGCGCTCAGCCGGGAGGAAGCTCTGAACCGGGCCCAGGTCGGCCACAGCGATGCGGCTGCGCACATCGAGCGCGAACTGCGCGAGACCCGGGACCGCCTGCAATCCATGATCGAGGAGTACGAGACCGCGCTGGAGGAACTGAAGTCTTCGAACGAGGAGCTCGTCTCCGTCAACGAAGAGATGCAATCGACCAACGAGGAGCTGGAGGCCTCCAAGGAAGAATTGCACTCGGTGAACGAGGAGCTTCATACCGTCAATGCCGAACTCCACGGCAAGGTGGACGCGCTGGATCGGGCGAACAGCGACCTACAGAACCTGTTCGAAAGCACCGAGGTCGCGACCATTTTCCTGGACAGGAAGCTCGTCATTAGAAGCTTTACTCCTGCGGTCACGAAGGTGTTCAACATCCTTCCGACGGACAAGGGACGGCCGATCACCGATCTTTCGAGCCGACTGAACCTGACCGGCTTTTCGGACGATATCGCCAAGGTGTTCGCGGGTGCGGATCCGATTGAGAGAAGGGTCGGCGGCGCGGGACAAGATCCGCACTATCTGGTGCGGCTAGCGCCCTACCGCGACGGTGATCGGAAAATCCGGGGCGTCGTCGTGACCTTCATCGACGTGACGAGCCTGACCCGTTCGGAAGCAAGGCAGCGCGTTCTCATTGCCGAGCTGCAGCACCGGACTCGCAATTTTCTTTCGATTGTCCAGGCGCTTGCTCAACAAACGCTCGGAAACGGCGGATCCCTGCAGGAATTCTCGACCCGGCTTGCAGCCCTCGGGCGCGTCCAGAGTCTCGTCACCAAGGCAAGCGAGCGCCAGCTCGATCTTGGCGATATCATCCGCTCGGAACTGCAAGCGGTCGGTGCCACCGAGGACAAGGTGTCGGTCTCCGGTCCCGCGGTTCCCTTGGGATTCGAACTCGTCCAAACGATCGGACTTGCCCTGCATGAACTGACCACGAACGCAGTCAAACACGGCGCTCTCAAGGAGAACCAGGGCCGGCTCGATATCTCCTGGCGTATTCAACCGAACGGTCAGAGCACCACTCCCAATCTATTGCTGACCTGGAAGGAGAGCGGGGTTCTCAAGCTGCCGAAGCCTTCGCGGAACGGATTTGGGCGCAACCTGATCGAGCGGGCGCTCGCACGCAGCTCGGGCGCAAAGATCGAATTTCGCTTCGGCGAAGACGGAATTTTGTGCCAGATCGAACTCCCGCTGTCGGGAGCAACTGATTTCGCCGCGAACCAGGAAGCGGGCGAATGACACCAGAAGCCGCAAGGCTTCTCGGGGCGGGCTGTCCGTCAGCGGCGCGCCTGTTATGTGATCATCATCCAAACGATCGCGATGACATCACCAGAAAGCCCGCGACCGCAGTGCCGATGAAGATGCATTCCCACGCGGTCCATGCCGCTGCTCCCCCGCTCTAGGCCGAGAGCTTTGACAGCTTGCGAGGAGTGAACATTAATATATGTGAATCGGCCGCTTCATTTTGAATCCGCGGAGATGAGATACGCATCCTACTGCCGTTCAGGTTCCGTGACTGCAGCAACGGATTTGTGAACCGATCGACAAATGTTGGATCGCCGATTACCTGCGACAGAGAGCGCCGCCGCCGGCAGACTTTAGCAAACGTTAATGTAAGTTTCGTCCGGCGTCCGCCAAATGGAAAGAGACAACATGTAATGGACACGCAATGCAAGCAGGGTTCGCTTTCTCCAAGCTCGCAGACCGATTGGCGAGTCTTACCGATCTGACCGCCCAAGATCTCGAGCAGCTGGCGGATATGCCGAGTGCCATTGCGCACGTTGGAGCTCATCAGGCGGTTCTGCGGCGCCATGACGAAACGGACAGTTGTTGTCTCGTGCTTCAAGGCTACCTCGCGTGGTACCTTGCCGAAGGCCAGCAAGGACAAATTACGTCCATACATGTTCCCGGCGACATTCCCGATCTGCACACGCTTTATCAACCGCATGCCGAAGGCAATCTTGTCGCGCTCGGATCTGCCGTCGTTGCCTTGGTTCCACACAGCTTCTTTCATGAGCTGTCCGCGAGATCCGCAGCAATGTCTCGCGCGCTGCTTCTCATGCAGCTCACTGATCTCGCGATCCAGCGAGACTGGACGTTGAACCTCGGCAGCCGCAATGCTCTCGCGCGTGTCGCCCATCTGATCTGCGAAATCACCGAGCGTCTCCAGGCCGTCGGACTTGCGAGAGACCTCAGTCTCGCATCGCCGTTCACACAGTCCGACCTCGCTGCAGCATGCGGCATATCTCCGGTGCACGCAAATCGCACCGTTCAGGAACTGCGGCGCCGCAACTTGCTGCGATGGCATGGAAAAATCATGACGATCGTGGACTTGCCGGGCCTGGTCCGTCTCGCGGGCTTCGATCCGGCCTATTTGCGGACCCGACCTCTCGCCGACAGACCGCCTTCGCAATGCGAGCCGGTATCGACAGCCGTCGCGGTCGCATGACTGATCATCCAGCCCGCCGCGTCAGTTCCGCGCGGGCGAGCAGCATCTGCCGCACCTCTTCGATAACGTCGTCCCAATTGCCTTGGGTCCTCTGGTGGAAAAGGCGCAAGCTCGGGTACCAGAACGTGCGAGGGCCGGAGATCGGCCAGCGCCAATCGCAGTCGGCATGCAGCAGCACCCATGCTTCACATCCCAGCGCCCCCGCGAGATGCGCGACCATGGTGTCAACGCAAATGACGAGGTCGAGCTGGCGGATCAGATGACCAAGAGCCACGATGTCGGGCGTGCTGATATCCCGCGCGATCGTCTCGGGGAGCGGCTCAGCCCCTCCTCCTCGCTGAAGCGAATATAAAGTTCTGCCGGCACCGGCAAGGCGTCTCAGCAGCGTCGGCGGAATGGCACGCCGCTTGTCCCAGGCACCAACCTCCCAGACCAGACCTGCGGCAACCTTCTGGAAATGGTGAAGTCGCCCCGCGGCTGCACCGCCCGGAGGCAGCGTCAGATAGGGCGCGCGCATCTCGACCGTTCCCCGCCCCGCCCTGATCGCGTGCGGAACCTCCATGATCTCGATATCCACATCGAACTCGGTGTCCGGTGTGCCGTCATGAAGTGGAATGGCGAGACTGACGCCTTCGACCCGCTCGACCAGAGGCAATAGCTCAGCCTGGCACCAGACCGTCACGCTGCGCGCTATCATCCTGAGCGCGGGCATGAAGCGCAGGAACTGCATGGTGTCGCCGAGCCCGTGATAGCAGCGGACCAGCAGGCGTTTGTTCGCCAGTTCCTCGCCGCGCCATATCCGTTGCAGATGGCGCGGACCAGTGTGCTTGGGGGTAGCGGCAAGCGCCGCCAGATCGCGATCGGCAATGGCCCAGGCGCGAGCGAAATCCCCCGCACGCATCGCCTCCGTCCAGCTGTTCATGCTGCCCACGTCGAGGGCATCCCTCCTAAGCTCTCACGAATTTATGAAAGCGACTGAGTTCGCCATCATTGGTCCGGTCCTGATGAAGGAACGCGATGCCGGCTTCATCGAACTTCTCGAAGAACTCGTCCCAGCTGATCCGGTCGAGGCCTTTATCGGGCGGATCGAAATCGATCCGCAGGATTCCGGCATGTCCATTCTCTTCCGTCGCCTTCACGGTTGCCGGGTTGCCGCCGCGTTCCTCCGCCCATTTTCGAATGACGTCATGGTCGGTCGTCTGCTGGGCTTCGCTGCTGTGCGTCTTTGCCTGACTTGAACTCATTTGACACCTTTTCTCGTTGGCGCTGGAACTCGACACGAAATCGAGCACGTCCGCTTTCGCTGAACGTCGGCCGGCATGATTTGTTCTTATTGCGATCGCCAGGCGCGGCGGGGCGGCACCATGGCCTTCATCTTCTTCTTGTTCTTCAACCAGGAAGAAGATCGTTCCTTGAAAACGTCGCCAGATTCTAATCCAGGTTAGTCTTATCGCTTTTTCTCGGCCCCCTGCGCCGATCATCCTGCTGCAAGCATGATCCGCACAGGAACGAACATACCTTCCGCACGTTCGCCGATCTACTTACGTTGACCGCGCTGCTTTTCCGGAGGGCATCAGTTCATGCATTCACGTCTTCAAGACAGGCAACGCGTGCGCGTCGGCATCGTCGGTGTCGGCAATTGTGCGAGCTCCCTGGTGCAGGGGCTGACCTACTACCGGAATGCGAAGTCGAACGAGCCGGTGCCCGGATTGATGAACGCCGACGTCGGCGGCTATCACATCAGCGACGTCCAGGTAGCGTCGGCATTCGACGTGAACGCCAACAAGGTCGGGCGCGACGTCGCCGAGGCGATCTGGGCGAGACCGAACAACACCCACCGCTTCGCCGACGTCGCCGCTACCGGCGTGATCGTGCAGCGCGGGCCGGTCATGGATGGCGTGGGCCGCTATCTGCGAGATGACATTCCAGTTTCCGATGCGCCCGAGGCGGACGTGGCGGAGGTGCTGGCGACGTCGCGAACCGACGTGCTGGTGTCCTATCTTCCGGTCGGCTCGCAGCAGGCCAGCGAATGGTATGCCGCCCGCGCGATCGAGGCAGGTTGCGGCTATGTCAACTGCATCCCGGTTTTCATCGCCTCCAATCCGGATTGGCGAGCCCGGTTCGAACAGGCCGGCCTGCCGATCATCGGCGACGACATCAAGAGCCAGGTCGGCGCCACGATCCTTCACCGCGTGCTCGCCAATCTGTTCCGCGACCGAGGCGTCCGCCTCGATCGCACCTATCAGCTCAACGTCGGCGGCAACACCGATTTCAAGAACATGCTCGAGCGCGAGCGACTGACGTCCAAGAAGATCTCGAAGACCCAGGCGGTCACGAGCCAGTTCGACGTCCCCATGGACGCCGACAACATCCATGTCGGGCCGAGCGATCATGTCCCGTGGCTCACCGACCGGAAACTCGCCTATATCCGGCTGGAGGGCACCACCTTTGGGGGCGTTCCCCTGAGCGCCGAGGTGAAGCTCGAGGTCTGGGATTCTCCAAATTCGGCGGGTGTCGTCATCGACGCGGTGCGTTGCGCCAAGCTCGCCATGGACCGCGGCACGGCCGGCGCACTGACCGGGCCTTCGAGCTACTTCATGAAATCGCCGCCGCAACAGTTCACCGACGAGGAAGCCGGGCGCCGAACCCGCGCCTTCATCGACGACAAGGCCTACGCGTAATGGCGAGAATCATTCATCTCGTGCGTCATGGTCATCACCCCCTGCTCGGCCGCACGCTGTGCGGCCGGATGAAGGGCGTCGCGCTCGACGAGCTCGGCTGCGAGGAGATCGCGCGCTGCGCCGATGTGATCAGCCCCCAGCCGACCCTCGTTCAATCGAGCCCACAGCGCCGCTGCCTGCAGTCAGCCTGCATCCTGGCCAGGCATTACAGTCTCGCGGTCGAGATCGTCCCCGCGCTCGATGAACTGGATTACGGCGATTGGACCGGGCGATCGTTTGACGACCTCGCCCGGGATCCGCGATGGTCGGTCTGGAACACGCAGCGCGGCACGAGTCGGCCACCCGGCGGCGAGAGCATGCGAGCTCTTCAGCGACGCGTCGTCGACCATCTCGAGCATCTGCGGAGCGACCCCGGCAGCGACTCTGTGGTCGTCGTCAGTCATGCAGAGCCGATCCGTGCCGCGCTCCTGCACTATCAGGGCATTGAACTCGACGACTTTCTCTCCGTCGAGATCGAACCGGGCAGCCTCAGCACGCTCACTGCCGATCACAACAAGATCAAGATCACCGGAATCAATCAGCGGGTAAGAGCGTGAGGATCGTCATATTCGGTCTGACTATCTCCTCCTCCTGGGGCAACGGTCACGCAACCTTGTGGCGGGGCCTCTGCAAGCACCTGGTGCAATTGGGGCACACCATCGTGTTTTTCGAGCGCGACACGCCGTATTATGCCGGCGCTCGGGATCTACACGAGCTGCCGGGTGGTCAGTTGAAGTTGTTTTCGGATTGGGAGTCCGTCCGCCCGGTCGCCAAGCAACATCTCCGCGATGCGGACGTCGCGATCGTCACGTCCTATTGCCCGGATGCAATCGCGGCGACCGACTTGATCCTCGAAGGACGCGCGATTCCGGTATTCTACGACCTCGACACTCCGGTGACGCTGTCGAGGATCGTGGCGGGAGAGGCAGTGCCGTATATCGGTCCGCGCGGCCTCAGGGATTTCGATCTGGTCCTGAGCTTCACCGGCGGCCCAGGCATCTCTCATGAATTCCGCTCGAGGCTCGGCGCGCGCCACATCGAGCCGCTCTATGGTCACGTCGATACCGACATTCATCGGCCGGTCGCACCGCAACCGCATTACGGTGCGGATCTGTCCTATCTCGGCACCTACTCCGATGATCGTCAGGGGACGCTCGAAGCGCTGTTCGTTGCGCCCGCGCGTAACAGGCACGATCTGCGCTTTCTGATCGGCGGCGCCCAGTATCCGGACGATTTTCCGTGGTCCCCGAACATCTATTTCGTCCGGCATCTGCCGCCGTCCGAACATGCCGCGTTCTTCGCTTCGTCCCGCCTGACGCTCAATGTCACGCGCCGGCCGATGGCCGAGATGGGGTGGTGCCCCTCCGGCCGTCTGTTCGAGGCCGCAGCCTGCGGAGTTCCTTTGCTCAGCGACGGTTGGGCAGGCATTGATACGTTCTTCGTCCCCGGCGACGAAATCCTGCTTGCGAAGACTGAAGACGATACGCAGGCCGCCTTGGCGATGCCTGATGCCGAGTTGCAACGCATCGCGCGACGGGGACGCGAGCGGACCATGGACCAGCACACATCGGACAAGCGAGCCAATGAACTTGTTGCGCTACTCGAACGCGCAGCGTCCGGCCGCATGTGCCAGCGGCAAACCGAGGAGGCCTAGACCATGTGGGGAATCGTCCCGGCTGCCGGTCGCGGCAGCCGCATCCAGCCGCTCGCCTTTTCAAAAGAACTGCTTCCCGTCGGCAGCCGCGGCGATGACGGCACCGCACGTCCTTGCGCGGTGTCCGAGTATCTCCTCGAGCGCTTGATCCTGGGCGGAGCCGACAAGATCTGCTTCGTCATTTCGCCGGGCAAGTCCGACATTCTCGAATATTTCGGCGACCATTACGGCACCGCCCAGCTCGCCTATGTCGTGCAGCCGGAGCCCCTTGGCTTGTGCGACGCCGTGTTCAGGGCGAGTACGGTTGTCGGCAGAGACGAGGACGTGATTGTCGGGCTGCCCGACACCGTCTGGTTTCCCGCCGCCGCCCTGCGCGCGCTGCCGGGCGCTGATCTGTCGTTCCTGCTGTTTCCCGTAGAACATCCGGAATTCTTCGACGCCGTGGTGCTTGATGGCGATCGTGTGACCGAAATCCAGGTCAAGCAACGCAACGCGAGCTCCAAATGGATCTGGGGCGCCTTCCGAATGTCCGCACGCGGGTTTCGCGAGCTGCAGGCTTTGTGGAATGAGCGCGACCGCTGCGATGAATATTTCGGAACGTTGGTCAATGCTTACCTCGCCGCCGGCGGCCACGGCACCGGGGTCAAAGCCGGCGAGTCCTATGTCGATGTCGGCACGATCGATGGCTATCGCACCGCGATGGCGCTGCTTGCCGAGACCAGCGCCGGCAATGGTCGTGCGCGCCTGTGGGCCGGCGCATCGGCGGAAACAACCCCGGCAGCACCCATGACAAACAACGGAGTGATCGCATGACCCGACCGGCCCTTTCCCGTGACGAAATCCGCCGGCGCGTCGATGCACTCGGTCCATGGTTTCACAATCTCGATCTCGATGGCGTCCCGACGGCGCCCACGCATTTTCTCGGCGACTATCCGAACGTCAAATGGCGACGGTTCTCCGGTGTCATTCCCGACCGGCTCGAAGGCAAGACCGTGCTGGACATCGGCTGCAACGCCGGCTTCTACGCGATGGAAATGAAGCGGCGTGGTGCCGAGCGCGTGCTCGGCCTCGACACCGACGAAGAGTATCTGGCGCAGGCCCGCTTCGCTGCGGAAGTCAACGGGCTGCGCATCGAATTCCGCAAGATGTCCGCCTACGACGTCGGGCAGCTCCGCGAAAAGTTCGACCTCGTGATCTTCATGGGTGTGCTCTATCACCTGCGGCATCCCCTGCTAGCGCTTGACCTGATCCACGAGCATGTCGCCGGCGATCTCCTGCTGTTCCAGTCGATGCTTCGCGGCGACAGCCAGGTCGAGCCGATCGAAAAGAACTATGACTTCTGGACCACGGATCAATTCGACGCTCCGGGTTATCCCAAGCTTCACTTCGTCGAGCACAAATATGCGGACGATCCCACCAACTGGTGGATTCCCAATCGTGCCTGCGTGGAAGCCATGCTTCGCAGCTCCGGCTTTGCCATCACGGCGCATCCTGAAGGCGAGGTCTATCTCTGCAGACGAACGGAGCGGCCGCAGACCGATGGCCCCGTTTATCCGTCGCGGAAGGTGGGCTGATGATCGAAGCTGCCAAGATCTGGAACGAGCCGAATAACAAATCGCATTGGGACCTCCTGATCGACCCGGACTGGGCGATGTTTGCCGACACCGCGATCGCCGCGGGCAAGGCTATCCGCACGGCACATCCGACCTTGCCGCGCGTGCTGGGCGGCATATCGCCGATCGATCCATCCTTCATCCGCAACATGCAGGCGCGCGGCGTTCTCGATCATGTCGATGCGGTGGCGGTGCATGGCTTTCCACTCGACTGGAATCTCTGGCAGATCGGGGAATGGCCGAACAAGCTCGAGGATATCAGGGCGGCGACTTCGCTCCCCGTCTGGGTCACCGAAGTCGGCGTTTCATCGTTCGGTGCTGAAGAGGTCCAGGCTTGGGGCCTGTCGCGCACCGCCGAGCTCCTGATCGGCTACGCACCGCGGATCCACTGGTACAGCCTTTACGACCTGCCCGCCGCCTGGGAGGCAACGACCCGGCACAAGGAAGCCGAAGGGTCCTCCTACTACCGGCATTTCCATATGGGGCTGCTACGGGAAGATGGCAGACCAAAACTCGCGCTGGACAAGTTCGGCCAATACGCGCGTGACCTCGGACTTTGCCAGTGGTTTCACTTTGAGGATCATCGCCTGCATCAGGCAGCCGAATGGATGCGCCGTCTTGGCGTGATCCATCTCCGGACGGGGCTCTCCTGGGCCGACAGTTTCCGTCCCAATGCCCTTGATTGGTTCGACCGCCAGATGGACGCCCTGGCCGAATTCCAGGTCACCGTGACATTCTGCTTCACGCCGGAACATCGCGGGATCGCGCCCCACCACACCAGCCCGCCCAAGGACGCGAACGAGTTCGCCGACTTCTGCGCCCTGATGGTCGAACGTTATTGCACGAGGACCGGGTTGGCACAGGCGGCCTCACCGCAACCGGCCGCGACGGAGCCGACATGCGTGCCCTGATCCTGGTGATGGATTCCGTCGGCATCGGCGCTGCGCCCGACGCTGCACGCTATGGCGATGAGGGCGCAGATACGGTCGGCCACATCGCCGAAGCCTGCCTCGCCGGCAAAGCCGACAATGCGAGCAGGGAGGGGCCGCTCCGTGTTCCCAACCTGCTCGCGCTCGGCCTTGGCCAAGCCTGCCAATTGGCCACCGGGCGCACACCGCCGGGCCTCGATGTTCGCGCCACGACATCGCAATTCGGATGTGCGACCGAGCTATCGAAAGGCAAGGACACCCCTTCAGGACATTGGGAAATCGCCGGCGTACCCGTCCCCTTCGAGTGGGGGTATTTTCCGAGAACCGTGCCCTGCTTTCCCGCCGACCTGATGCGGCGCCTGTGCGCGCAGGCCGATTTGCCCGGGATTCTCGGAAACTGCCATGCATCGGGGACACAGATCATCGCCGACTTTGGCGAGCGCCACATGCAGAGCGGCGAGCCGATCTGCTACACTTCCGCCGACAGTGTGTTCCAGATCGCGGCGCATGAGGACACCTTTGGGCTCGGACGCCTCTACGATGTCTGCCTGACCGCACGCAGACTGGTCGATCCCCTGAATATCGGTCGCGTCATTGCGCGGCCGTTCGTCGGCACTCCCAGCACCGGATTCAGGCGAACCGCGCACCGCCGTGATTTTTCCGTTCCTCCCCCGGAACGCACGATCCTGGACATCGCCGAAAGTGACGGTCGCGACATAGTATCCATCGGCAAAATCGACGACATCTTCGCGCACCGCGGAACCGGACGGAACACGCGAGGTGATGGCAACGATGCCCTCTTTGATGCCACCCTTGACGGACTGGACGGCCTGGCGGAGGGCGGACTCTTGTTTGCCAACTTCGTCGATTTCGATATGGCCTACGGCCATCGCAGGGACGTCGCCGGATATGCCGCCGCGCTCGAAGCGTTCGACGCAAGACTGCTGCAATTGCTCGACCGGCTGCGAAACGATGATCTCCTGATCATCACCGCGGATCACGGCTGCGATCCTACCTGGGCCGGCACTGATCACACGCGCGAACAGGTGCCTATTCTCGTGGCCAACGCCAAACGCGCTCATCGCATCGGTCGGCGGACTGGCTTTGCCGATATTGGAGCAACTGTCGCGAGGCATCTCGACCTACCGGCCCCGTTTCACGGCGTCGGTTTTTAAAAAGCTCGCTCAGCGATTCACCCAGGTTATTGACCCAGGTTAGAGAAATTTTCGTTTGTACATTTTGCAGGAACCAACATTCCTTGCACCGCTTCTAACTTCGAACGTGACTGGCGCGCGGGTCGCCCGACCGAGAGCAAAGCGCGCTTCCACACTCATCCGGGTCGATCCCGCAGGATCGGTCTCCATGCGCACGGAGCGGTGAATGACGCGAGTATTGATCACGGGTGGCGCGGGATTCATCGGATCGCATGTGGCCGACAGCCTTTTGGCCGCTGGCTACGAGGTCAGACTGCTCGACAATCTTTCGCCACAGGTCCACGGCGGCAACCGTCAGCGCCCCTCCTATCTCGCCGCCGACGCGGAGCTCATCATCGGAGACGTGACCGATGCCGACGCTGTCGAACGCGCTCTGCGAGGGACCGACATGGTCCTGCACCTCGCCTCCGCGGTCGGCGTCGGCCAGAGCATGTACGACATCGAGCCCTATGTCAGGACCAATGAGGTGGGCACCGCCGTGCTGCTGCAGGCGCTGTCAAAGCGTCCCGTCGAACGGCTGGTGGTGGCCTCCTCGATGAGCATCTATGGCGAAGGCCTCTATCGCAGCGCCGATCAAAGCGTGATCGCTTGTGACGAACGGCCGATCGAACAACTCCGCAACGGCGACTGGGAATTGCGCGACAAGGCCGGCAGTCCCCTTGAGCCTGTTCCCACTCCCGAGACGAAGCAGCCTTCGCTGAGCTCGATCTATGCGTTGAACAAATATGCGCAGGAGCGGATGTGCCTGATCACGGGCAAGGCGTACGGTATTCCGACCTTGGCGCTGCGCTTCTTCAACGTGTTCGGTCCTCGCCAGGCCCTCTCCAATCCCTACACCGGGGTGCTCGCGATCTTTGCCGCCCGGCTACTCAATGGACGACCGCCGCTGGTGTTCGAGGACGGCCTGCAGCGCCGCGATTTCGTTCATGTGCACGACGTGGCTCGTGCGTGCCGCATGGCACTCGAGGCTGATCACGCCCAGGACGTCTTCAACGTCGGTTCGGGCCAGAGCCGTAATATCTTATCGGTTGCCCAGGACCTAGCGGACGTCATGGGGCGGCCCGACGTCGAGCCCGAGATCACCCGAAAATACCGTGCAGGCGACATTCGACACTGCTTTGCCGATATCGGAAAATCTCGCGACGTGCTCGGTTTCGTTCCGCACATCCACTTCAAGGACGGCCTTGAAGAGCTGGCAGAATACCTTGCCGACCAGATCGCCGACGATCAAGCCGAGCGGGCTACCCGCGAGTTGCTGCAACGAGGATTGGTTGCGTGATGACTGACAACAGACCTGTTCTGATCACCGGAGGCTGCGGCTTCATCGGCTGCAATCTTGCCGACCGGCTCGCCGAACGGGGCGATAACGTGCTGGTACTCGACAACCTTGCCCGCGCTGGCGTGCGAGAGAATGCTCAGTGGCTGAAGTCGAGGCACCGAGACCGGGTGGCGGTGACCATCGCCGACATCCGCGAGCCAATTCCCGTCATCGATGCCGTCCGCGAAGCCCGTGCGGTTCTGCACCTGGCCGCGCAGGTCGCCGTCACCGACAGCGTGAGCGATCCCGCTTCCGATTTCGAGATCAATGCCCGCGGCACGCTGAACGTGCTTGAAGCCGTTCGCCTGCACAATCCGCCGGCGCCTGTCATCTTCGCCTCGACCAACAAGGTCTACGGTCGTCTGATCGACGACAGCGCGATCACGCTGTCCGGCCGGCGCTATGTGCCGACGAGTGACGGTCTGGCTGGCGGTGTTTCCGAAGAGACGCCGCTCGATTTCTATAGCCCCTACGGTTGCTCCAAGGGCACTGCGGACCAGTACGTTCACGATTACGCCCGCGTGTTCGGACTTCGTACGGTCGTGATGCGCATGAGCTGCATCTACGGCCCGCGTCAGTTCGGCACCGAGGACCAAGGCTGGATTGCACACTTTTTGCTGAGCGCGATTCGAGGAAATCCGCTCACGATCTATGGCGACGGCAAGCAGGTTCGCGACGCGCTCCACGTCTCGGATGCGGTCAATGCCTGGCTAGCAGCGCTTGATCGCATCGAGCTAGTCCGCGGACGGGTCTTCAATCTCGGTGGCGGTCCGCGCAATGCGATCAGTCTGCTAGAATTGATCGACCAGATTGGTGAGCTAACAGGCCGGGACGTCGCCTACAGTTTCGCTGACTGGCGTCCGGGCGATCAGCCCTGGTACGTCACGGATACAAGCGCCTCGTCCGCGGCGCTTGGCTGGGCGCCGCAGGTTGGGCTCGCGGAAGGACTTCGCTCGCTCCACACCTGGCTGTACAGCCGCTTCGGATCATCAGATAGCAGCCGCGAGGCCTTGGCATGACCCGGGTCGCCCTCATCAATCCCAACTGGGAGTTCGGCGGCAGCATTTATTTCGGCTGCCGATCGCCTCACCTGCCGCTGGAGCTCGGCATATCCGAACACCACCTGAAGGCGGCTGGACACGAGACGCTGCTGATTGACGCCCACATGTTCGACCTGTCGCTTACCGACATCGAAGCCGAGCTGCGCGCGTTCGATCCGGATCTGGTCGCCATCACCACAGCCCCGACCTATCTGTTCTGGCGTTGCGCCCCCCCTGAGCTCCGTGTGCCGCAGCAGCTCGCGCTTACGGTTCGGGACCTCGCACCTGTCCTGGTCGCGGTCGGCCCTCACGGCTCGACCACACCAAAGGCGGCGCTGAAAAAGCTCGGTGCCGACATCGTCATCATGGGCGAATGCGAGATCTCGTTGCTCCGCCTGGCCAACGGCGAACGCGACTTTGCTGGCCTGTGCCTTCGGGACGGAGCTTCCGTCCAGGTCAATGGTGGCCCCCAGGCTGCCCGCTTTACGGATCAGCCGCCGCTGCACTGGCCCGACGAGATGATTCGCCGGCATCACCATCACCATCATCGCTTTGAAGCCGAGCCGCTTGCACCTGGTGCCGAGGTCGAGGCCTCGCGAGGTTGTCCTTACAGCTGCACGTTCTGCGCCAAGGACAACTTCCGCAACGCCTATCGCAAGCGTCCGCCCGCTATCATTCTCGATGAGATCGACGGCCTCCGTAGCCAGGGCATCGAATATGTCTACTTCATCGACGAGATCTTTCTCCCGAACGCCGAGCTGCTGCAGGAGCTGACGACGCGGGATCTGAAATTCGGCGTGCAGACCCGGATCGACCTTTGGAAACCGGACATGCTCGCCCTGCTCGGCCGCGCCGGTTGCGTTTCGATCGAGGCCGGGATCGAGAGCCTGACAGTTGAGGGGCGCGCTGCGCTTGCCAAGAACTGCAGAATGAGCACCGATCAGCTGGCAGAGCGGCTGTCCGAAGCGCGTCGTCACGTTCCCTTCGTGCAGGCCAATTTGATTGAAATGCCCGAGGACGACGATCCGGTCGTGCAGCGCTGGCGTCGCCAGATGCAGGACGCCGGCGTCTGGGCCAATGACCCAGTCCCTCTCTATCCCTACCCGGGATCGCCGGACTACCGCAAATTATGGGGCGAGCCCGACGACTTCGCCTGGGAGCGCGCCCATCAGCATTATCTCGCGATGTTCGACCGGTTCAGCGACGTCCAGAACGATCGCCCCGTTCCGCTCGATGCACTCGAACTCCAGGTGGCGCCATGAGCCGCAGTTCGCACATCAGGCTGCTGATGACCACCGACACCGTGGGGGGCGTGTGGACCTATTCCTGCGGTCTCGCCTCCGATCTCGCAAACGCTGGTGTCAACGTCGTCCTGGTCACGATGGGTCCTCGCGCGCGGACAGACGAGCGGGAGCGCCTGCAGCGGTCCCGCGTGCGTCTGATCGAGACGGATCTTGCGCTCGAGTGGCAGGACCCTGAAGGCGCCGATGTGGCCGACGCGAGCCGCGTGCTCGCCAGCCTCGAAGCCAAGCTCAGGCCGGATGTCGTTCACCTCAATAGCTTCCGCGAAGCAGGTTTCGGCTGGCATGCGCCGACGGTGCTGGTGGCGCATTCCTGCGTCAATTCCTGGGCGCAAGCGTGCCGGGACACGACGTGGCTTGAGGAGCCGCGGTGGCGCCGCTACACCGAACGCGTTGCCGCGGCTCTCGACCAGGCGCAGGCCTGGGTGTGCCCGAGCCAATCCTTTCACGACACGATTGATGATATCTATGGTCCTCGTTCCAGAGGCACAGTGATCTGGAACGGGATCGCGCCGGGCGATTTCGTCGGACGAAAACAGGAGCTGATCTTCGCGGCCGGACGGCTTTGGGACCGCGCCAAGAACATCCAAGCTCTTGCGACCGCGGCGCGTGGATTGGCTTGGCCTGTCGAAGTCGCAGGTGCCGCCGATGCGAGCCCCTCCCCTTCGGTCACCTGGCTGGGCCACCTGTCGCCGGAAGCCCTGCACGCCCGCCTTCGGCATGGAGCAATTTTTGTGAGTCCGGCGCTCTATGAGCCGTTCGGCCTTTCGGTGCTGGAGGCCGCGGCAGCCGGCTGCGCGCTCGTCCTGTCCGACATCTCGACGTTCAGGGAGCTCTGGAACGGAGCCGCCATCTTCGTCGATCCGGCCGACACCGACGCGCTGTATCATGTCCTCGCGGATCTTTGCGCGGACGCGCGCGAGCGCTCGCGGCTCCAGCGCGCTGCCTACGAGCATTCGCTGACCTATTCGCGGGCGCGAATGACCAGCGCTTATTTGAGACTCTACGAAAGCTTGATCGCGACGCAGTCTGTCGCGACCAGAGAAGACCGGATCGAGGTGCGGGCATGAAATGCGTTCTGTTCTACCATGCGTTCACCTCGTGCTGGAACAATGGCAACGCACACTTTCTCCGCGGCTACGCGCGCGAGTTGCATGCGCTGGGTCATGAGGTCGTCGTCTTCGAGCCGATCGATGGCTGGAGCCGATTGAATGCGATACGAGAAGGCGGTCCGCATGCACTCGACGACATCCCGGCGCTGCTGCCCGGGATCGACATTCGCCGCTATGATGCCTTCCCCGACCTCGACCGTGCCATTGACGGCGCAAATCTTGTGATCGTCCACGAGTGGAATTCCCCCGGTCTGATCGCGCAGCTCGGACGCAGGCGCGCGCAAGGGGCTCCCTACACGCTGCTGTTTCACGATACCCACCACCGCGCGGTCAGCGCGCCAGACGAATTGGCACAGTTCGACCTCGATGGCTTCGACGGCGTGCTTGCCTTCGGCGAGGTGCTTCGGCAGATCTACCTGAAGCTTGGATGGGCGGACCGCGTCTTCACTTGGCACGAGGCGGCGGATACCGCCTTGTACCACCCGCTGCCGGACATCGCGCGCACCGACGATCTGATCTGGATCGGCAATTGGGGCGACGGCGAGCGCGGCGCCGAGCTCAACGAGTTCCTCGTCGAGCCGGTCGCCGACTTGAAGCTCCGGGCCAGCATCTATGGCGTCCGGTACTCGGACGCGGCTCTCGAGACGATTCGAGCGGCCGGTATCCGATACGGCGGCTGGCTGCCGGCACATTGGGCTCCCGCGGCCTTTGCCAGCGCACGTGCGACGGTGCATGTGCCACGGGCGCCCTATGTCCGTTCTCTTCCGGGCATACCCACCATCCGCGTCTTCGAAGCGATGGCCTGCGGCATTCCCCTGGTCTCCGCACCCTGGTCGGATGCGGAGGGCCTATTCCCCGAGGGCGCCTATCTCGGGGTTGCCGATGGCGCACAGATGAAACAGGCATTGCGCGCCCTCCTGGATGACCACGAGATGTCGTCAGCGATGGTGCAAACAGGGTTCCGTGTGATCCGCGAAAAGCACACCTGCCGCCATCGCGCGCACCAGCTCCTTGAAATCGTCGAGGGCATCCGGGCCACGGGCCAGTCGCAGCGCAAGTCAACCATCGGAGCGGTCGCATGAGGATCTGTTTCTTCGGATCGAGCCTCGTATCGTCCTACTGGAACGGCGCTGCGACCTACTATCGCGGCATGCTGAAGGAAATTGCGACGCTCGGACACGAGGTCACCTTCTTCGAGCCGGACGCGTTCGAACGACAGGCGCATCGCGACATCGACGACCCCGACTGGGCGCGGGTGGTCGTCTATCCGGCAACGTCGGACGGCTGGCGCGGCAGCCTGGAAGCCGCCGCCAAGTCTGCCGACATGCTGATCAAGGCCAGCGGCGTCGGGGTCTTCGACGAGGAGCTTGAGATTGCGGCCGCGACCATCCCCTCGAGAGCCATGCGCATCTACTGGGATGTCGACGCGCCGGCGACGCTCGAAGCGATCGATCAGAGCCCGCAGCATCATTTGCGCAGCGTCATCGCGTCCTATGACATGGTGCTGACCTATGGCGGCGGCGAGCCGGTCGTGTCCGCATACCGCGCCAGGGGTGCTCGCGATTGCATACCGATCTACAATGCGCTGGATCCAGCAACCCACTTCCCCGCACCGCGGATCGCGCGCTACGCCTGCGATCTCAGTCTGCTGGCGAACCGGCTCCCCGATCGCGAGCAGCGCGTCGAGCGCTTCTTCATCGAGGTCGCGCGTCACTTGCCGGAAAAGAGCTTCGTGCTCGGCGGCTCCGGCTGGGAGACCAAGCAGACGCCGGCCAATCTGCGCAAAGTCGGACACGTCGGCACCGCCGATCACAACGGCTTCTTCGGCTCGGCTCTCGCCACGCTCAACGTCAATCGCGACAGCATGGCGCGCTACGGCTTCTCGCCGCCGACACGCGTGTTCGAGGCCGTCGGCGCCGGCGCCTGCCTGATTACCGATCAATGGGAAGGAATCGATTATTTTCTGGAGCCCGACCACGAGGTTCTGGTCGCGGCGACCGCAGCGGAGGTGGCCGGCCACATCAACGCTTTGACCCCCGATCGCGCCCGGGCCATCGCCGGCCGCGCCCGCGCGCGCATCCTCAATCACCACACCTACCGGCATCGCGCGCGCCAGTTCAACGAACTCTTTGTCGGAAGCAGCTCACGCATAGAGGCAGCAGAATGAACCTCAACATCGTCGTCATCGGTCTTTCGGTCACATCCTCATGGGGCAACGGTCATGCCACGACCTACCGCGCCCTGATCGAAGCCCTGGCACAGCGAGGCCACCGCGTCAGCTTCCTTGAGCGCGACGTCGCCTGGTATCGGAATCATCGCGATCTGGTCAATCCCTCCGCGTGGAACGTCCACCTCTATCAATCGCTCAGCGACATCCCATCCCGCTTCGGATCGCTCATCCGCGCTGCCGATCTGGTGATGGTCGGCTCGTACGTGCCTGACGGCATCGCGATCTCTGACTGGGTGACGAGCCATGCTCAGGGAATTACCGCCTTCTACGACATCGATACGCCGGTCACGCTGTCTCGCCTCGAGCAAGGCCTCGATTACATTTCTGCGGCAATGATTCCGCGTTTTGATTTGTATCTGTCCTTTACCGGCGGTCCGGTCCCGCAGATGATCGAGGAGAACTACGGCAGCCCGCTGGCGCGAGCGCTTTATTGCAGCGCTGATACGAATCTGTATGCACCCAGGCCAGCGAAGCCAAAATGGTCGCTGGGTTACCTCGGAACGTACAGCGGCGACAGGCAGCCTGTTCTCGAGGAGTTGCTTCTGGCGCCTGCCCGCGCCTTGCCGGCTGAGCAATTTGTGGTCGCAGGGGCACAATACCCCGAGCACATCAGTTGGCCCGCCAATGTGACCCGGATCGAGCATCTCACGCCGCAGCAGCATCCGACGTTCTATTCCGAACAGCGCTTCACCCTGAATGCGACGCGGAGCGACATGCGCGCGCTTGGCTTCTCACCCAGCGTTCGCCTGTTCGAGGCGGCGGCCTGCGGAACACCGATTATTTCGGACCGATGGCCAGGCCTTGAAACGATATTCGAGCCGTCCTCCGAAATCCTCATCGTCTCCGAGCCAAAGGAGGTGATCGAGATCCTGCGGGACATCCCTGAAGAACGCCGACGACAGATTGCGGAGAACGCGAGACGGCGGGTTCTTGCTGATCACACGTCGGAGCATCGGGCGCAGCAGCTGGAGACCTTCTATCTGGAGGCTTCCGCGCGGCGGCGTCGGAAATCCAAGCGACTGCCTGAAATCCGGCCGGTGCAGGTCGCCGAACTCTAAAGGGAGACGACCATGACGTTTCAGACTCGCATTCGTGCCCCGCGCCCGACCCCGACCACGTTGGTCGCCGGTGGCGCCGGGTTTATCGGCTCGCATCTGTGCGACGCGCTCCTGCAGCACGGACACAGGGTGATTTGTCTCGACAACCTGTTCACCGGCACGATGGCAAACATCCGGCCACTGCTCAACCATCCGAATTTCCGCTTCATCGACCAGGACGTGCGTGAGCCGCTGGACATCGACGAACCCGTCGATCGGATCTACAGCCTGGCCTGCCCGGCCTCGCCGCGCAGTTACCAGAAGGATCCGATCGGCACGATGAACACCTGCGTGATCGGCACCATGAACATGCTCGAGCTTGCGCGCCGGAAGTCGGCGCGCGTGCTCCAGGCATCTACCAGCGAGGTGTATGGCGACCCTGAAATCCACCCCCAGCCGGAATCCTACCTCGGCAACGTCAATCCAATCGGTCCGCGCGCCTGTTACGACGAGGGCAAGCGCGCCGCAGAAACACTGATGTTCGACTACCACCGGCAGCACGGGGTCGAGATCAAGGTCGCGCGCATTTTCAATACCTATGGACCACGCATGCTCGAGAACGACGGGCGGGTCGTGTCGAACTTCATCGTACAGGCCTTGCGCGGCGAACCGATCACCATCTACGGCCGTGGGACCCAGACCAGAAGCTTCTGCTTCGTCGACGATCTCGTGCGCGGATTGCAGCTTCTGATGGAGAGCCCGGCCGAGGTCACTGGCCCGTGCAACCTGGGCAACCCGCATGAGGTCACGATCGAAGCCATCGCCCGCGAAGTCCTGTCGTACACCCGTTCGACGTCCCCGCTTCGCTTCGAGGCGCTGCCCACGGACGATCCCAAGCGTCGCAAGCCCGTCATCGACATCGCCGAACGGTCACTGGGATGGCGCCCGCGCGTGCCGCTGAAAGACGGCCTGCAGGCGACCATTGCCTATTTCGCGCTTCGCATCGCGACCGATGCCCCGGCGCTGACGCCGGCAATCGCCGCAGGCAGGACGGGCCGTACGGCCCGCGGACGACTAACCCTTGCGGAGCGCACGTGATGACGTTCTAAAACGCGAAAACAACCCCATGCACAGTAGCCGGGCCAAGCAAAATCAATAACTTAGCGTGCGTCGCGTGATGTTGCGGATTTTACGAACTCCTGGTTGCGACGTCGGGCAAATCAGGGGCATGATGTCATCCTCGCGCGCCGCCGTTTGGAAGCCGGCCGATGCTTCATTCTCGGCCGGCCCGGCCCCGTCAAACGTGGTCGAGGTCGTGGATGACGGGGCGGAGGGGACCGTCCTCGTCCCATTCGAGCGTTGCCAGTGTGATCGGCAGCTTGAACCTGCGTCGCCCGGCGCTTCGAGGTAAAGCACGCCGTCCCGAGTGCTGATCTGCAAGTGATGGGAATGGCCCGACACCACGACATCGATGCCGAGATCAGCCGGGACAATGCTCAGGGCGTTGAGGTCATGCAGAATGTAAAAGCAGCGCCCGCCAAGGGCAGGGTTTCAGTCTCAGGATAGGATCTTGCCCACGCGCCGCTGTCGACATTTCCCCTGATCGCTGTGACCGGTGCAATTCGGCGAAGTCTCTCAACGACCTCGGCAGCGCCGATGTCGCCGGCATGAATGATATGGGATACGCCGGCCAAGCGGCGCTCCGCCTCCGGCCGCAGCAGGCCGTGCGTGTCGGAGATCACGCCGATGGTCAACGACATCTCACATCAAACCTTTCGGAGAGCCTTGCCGAACCAGACCTCAGTGCAGGAGGTCCAAGGGCACCCGGCCAATCTCGTCGCCTTCCTGGTTGGTCACAAGGATCGCGAAGTGACGGCCTCGTAGCTCGGGACGCTCCTTGGAGAGGCGTCTTGCAATCTCTTCAGCGACATCGAGCGCCTGAATGTCGTCCGCCAACTCGGCACCACCCTCGTCGGTCACCGTCCTGGAATCCACCAAATCAAAATGATAGCGCGGCACGTTCAACCCGTCGAGTTTTCTGTCAAGAAAGCCCGCTAGCGCGGCTTCGTTCCGGCGTGGTCGTGACGGTGACGGTCAAACCACGTCAGAACAGGAACCTCCCGGTCGCCGCAACATTGCAGAAGCGATCGAGCGAGGAGCGATACATGCTGGAAGAGCTGCGCGTGCTCGCCCAACCAGGCGCCATGATCGCTGTCCTTGCCATCCTGCTGCTGATGGCGGCTGGGGACGCAGCCATCTTCGTCGCCGCCAGAGGTTGGCCGTTCTAGCGCCGCGATTAGGAACCTTTGTAGGATTGGTCGGTTCCGCCCCTGAAGCGGGAGTTCGGCGAAGCGTCTATGCCAGTCTGGGTGCGAACGGTTCTGATACTGTGCACGACCTGGCCGCTGGCCGCCTGTGCGGGTCGGCAGTCAGCGCTCGACCCGCAGGGGCTGCAATCCGACCAGGTCCGGTCCACGCTTTTCATTTTCCTCGCCGTCTCGGCGATCGTCTGGATCGCAGTTGTCCTCGTCCTCGCCGTTGGAATGCTGCGCCGGAAGCGTGCCACCCATACGCCGCTCGACCTCCACGAGGGCTTCGAGCAACGTGCAGGCCGCCTCGTCCTGGGGCTCGGCGTGGCAACAACCGTGATCGTGCTCGGGCTCTCCTTTGTCAGCTATGCCGGCCAGCGTAACGTCTTCGCCAAGGACGAGCACGCCCTCACACTCAAGATCATCGGCCACCAATGGTGGTGGGAGGTTCACTATGAAGCCGACAGTCCGCACCAGAGCTTCGTGACTGCGAACGAGATCCGGATCCCCACCGGTCAACCGATCAAAGTCGAGCTGGAATCGGCCGATGTGATCCACAGCTTCTGGGTGCCCAGCCTGACCGGCAAGATGGACCTCATCACCGGCCAAAAAAACGAGCTGCAGTTCACGGCGAAGAATGCCGGGGTCTATCGCGGACAATGCGCCGAGTTCTGCGGCCTCCAGCATGCCCACATGGCTTTTGATATCATCGCCTTGCCGCCGGACGAATTCGGCCGCTGGCGCGATCACCAGAACCAGAGCGCGCAAAGCCCTGCGGATCAGCTCGGCAGGCAGGGCGAGGCGTTGTTCCGCGCGCGGGGCTGCGCGCTGTGCCACAACATTAGCGGCACGCTGGCCGGCGGGCAGCTTGGCCCCGATCTCACGCATGTCGGCAGCCGCACGACCATCGCGGCGGGAACGCTGCCGAACAATCCAGCGACGCTCGGTGCGTGGATCTCCGACCCTCAGCATATCAAGCCGGGCAATCTCATGCCGAAGATGCCGCTGCAATCGAACGAGCTCATTGCGATCCTTCACTATCTGGAGCAGCTCAAGTGAGCATGGCCGCTGAAAAAAACCAGCTGCGCGACGACGTCCTGAACGGCTTCCAGCTCTCCCAGCAACTCGAGCGGATCTGGCGCACACCATCGGGGCTGCCCGGCGCGCTCATGTCGGTGGATCACAAGGTCGTGGGGCGCCGCTACATCGTGACCGCCTTCGTCTTCCTGCTTCTCGGCGGCATTCTTGCGGTCCTGATGCGCATTCAACTCGCAGGCCCCGAGAACACTTTCCTGTCGGCGGACAAATACAACCAGATCTTCACGATGCACGGCTCGACCATGATGTTCCTGTTCGCCGTGCCGGTCATGGAGGCGTTCGCCGTCTACCTCGTGCCGCTGATGGTCGGCACGCGCAACATCGCCTTCCCACGCCTGAATGCCTTCAGCTACTGGATGTTCCTGTTCGGAGGCTGCTTCCTCTGGATCTCCTTCGCGCTCAATGTCGGTCCGGACGTGGGTTGGTTTGCCTACGTTCCGCTGTCCTCGTTGCAGTACACGCCGACGAAGCGCCCGGACGTCTGGGCGCAGATGATCACCTTCACCGAGGTCGCCGCGCTCGCCGTTGCCGTGGAGATCATCGTGACCGTGTTCAAGCAGCGCGCACCCGGCATGACGCTCGACCGCATTCCCCTCTTCGTCTGGGCGATGCTGGTCACGGCCTTCCTGGTGATGTTCGCAATGCCCTCGATCATGGTGGCATCGACGTCGCTGATCCTCGACCGCCTCGTCAATACGCGCTTCTACGACTCTTCCTCGGGGGGCCATCCCCTGCTCTGGCAGCATCTGTTCTGGTTCTTCGGCCATCCCGAGGTTTACATCATCTTCATTCCGGGCACCGGCATGGTCTCGGCAATCCTCGCGACGTTCGCCCGCCGGCCGGTGGTCGGCTATCCCGTCGTCATTCTCTCGCTGATCGCGACCGGCTTCCTGTCGTTCGGTCTGTGGGTCCACCACATGTTCGTGACGGGCCTGCCTCAACTTGGCGCCGGCCTGTTCACGGCGTCCAGCATGCTGATCGCAGTGCCGAGCGGCCTGCAGATCTTCTGCTGGCTGGCGACGCTCTGGGACGGACGGCCGGTCTACCGGACGCCGCTGCTGTTCGTGCTCGGCTTCATCGTGATCTTTGTGCTCGGCGGGCTGTCCGGCGTGATGGTCGCCTCGGTGCCGATCGACACCCAGGTGCACGACACCTATTTCGTTGTCGCCCACTTCCATTACGTGCTGATCGGCGGCGCCGTCTTCCCGCTGATCGGCGCGGTCTATTACTGGTTTCCCAAGATCACCGGGCGCATGCTGAGCGAAAGGCTCGGGCGCTGGAATTTCTGGCTGGCCTTCATCGGCTTCAACATCGCGTTTTTTCCGATGCATATTCTCGGACTGATCGGCATGCCGCGCCGGGTCTACACCTACACCGCCGACATGGACTGGGCGCATCTGAACCTGCTGTCCAGCGGCGGTGCGCTCATCTTCGCGCTCAGCTTCGCGCTGCTGCTCATCAACGTCGTTTACAGCGCGCGAAAGGGCACGCTCGCCGGTGACAATCCCTGGAACGCCTCGACGCTGGAATGGGCGACCGCCTCGCCGCCGCCGCCGCAGAACTTCGACCGCATTCCCGTCGTCAAGCACCGCGACCCGTTGTGGGCCGATGGCGAAAGCCTGCCCGTGGTCGCGGGCCTCAGTGCAGAGCGGCGGGAGGTGCTGCTGACGTCGCTTGCGGAAGCCGAGCCGCAGGTCCGCGAGGCTTCGCCCGAGCCGAGCATCTGGCCGCTGCTCGCGGCGATCGCGACGACGATCTTCTTCATCGGATCGATCTTCACGCCCTGGGCCGTGCTGTGGGGCACGCCGCCGATGGCCATCGCCCTGATCGGCTGGTTCTGGCCGACGGGCAGCAAGGAGGACGAGGCGTGAGGCAGACCATCGTACGCGACGTCTCCGACCTGCCGACCTTCGGCTTCGGCCCGCGCAGCGGACCCTGGTGGGGCGCCATGGGCTTCATGGCCCTGGAGGGCATGGGCTTCGCGATCGCCGTCGGCGCCTATCTCTACCTCTATGCCATCAATGCGAGCTGGCCGATCGGTGCGTCACCGCCCGATCTCTGGCCCGGGACGGTCGAGGTTGTGCTCTATCTGCTGAGCATCATCCCCAACGAGTACACCAACCGCGCGGCCTATCGCTATGATCTGCCGAAAGTCCGTCTCGGCCTGATCGTGATGTCCCTGATCGGCATTGCGCTGCTGGTGCTCCGCGGCTTCGAGTTCGCGCATCTCAACACCCGCTGGGACAATTCGGCCTACGGGTCGATCGTCTGGCTCATCCTTGGATTGCACACCACGCATCTCGCGACGGACCTGGGCGACACCGTCGTGCTGGCAGTGCTGATGTTCACGCGGCACGCCAAGCCGCGTCGCTTCAGCGACGTGACCGACAACGTGTTCTACTGGAATTTCGTCGTGCTTGCCTGGTTGCCGCTCTATGTCCTGCTCGATTGGGTGCCGCGCCTATGACCGACACTGACGGACGCAGCAGACTGCTGTATTGGGCCGGCGTCGCCCTTGGGCCGCTGGCATGGGGAATCAATCTGCAAGGCATCTACGCGCTCGCGCATTTCTCTTGCGAGACCACCAGAACCTCCGGCGCGATCATGAGCGCTGCTCTGGCTATTATCGCCCTTTTGGGCACGGCCATTTCGGCCCGCGCGGTTCGGCGCAGAGCCGGGGCTGAATGGGCCGATGCACAAGGCGGCGGGCCGAGCACCTTCATGGCCTGGCTCGGCGTCGGCAGTGGCGTGCTGTTCGCGCTGGTCATTGCCAACCAGCTCGCTGCCTCCCTGATGATCAGCCCATGCCTGCGCTGAGGATTACGATATTGTTGTTGGCGCTGCTTGCGCAGCCGGCCCTTGCCCACGGCCTTTCGGATGTCGATACCGGATCGCTCTGGAGCTACGATCCCTGGCTGCTCGCTCCGCTCTACGCGGTCGGCATCGCCTTCTATATCGGGACGCAGCGTCTGTGGCGACAAGCGGGCGGAGGCCGGGGCGTCAGCTTCCGCCAGGTCGGCGCATTCTGGACCGGCTGGCTGATCACGGCGCTTGCCACGACTTCGCCGCTGCACTGGCTCGGCGAACGCCTCTTTACCGCCCACATGGTCGAGCACGAATTGCTCATGGTCGTCGCCGCTCCGCTGATGGCCTATGCACGGATCAACGGCCCTCTGCTGTGGAGCCTGCCGTCATCACTTCGACCGGCAGCCGGCCGGTTTCTCAATCTGCCGATATTGGCCGTGCCGTGGCATTTCATCAGCCATCCTGTCAGCGCAACAGCGCTTCATGGCGTAGCGCTGTGGGCCTGGCACGTCCCGCCTCTGTATGTCTGGGCCTTGGAAAATCCCGGGGTGCATCGTTTCCAGCACATCAGCTTCTTTGCGACGGCGCTGTTGTTCTGGTGGGTGCTGCTCTACGGCCGTGGACAGGATCGCAGCAGCCGCGTGCGCGACGGCATCGCGATCGGCTGCCTCTTCATCACCATCCTGCATTCCGGCCTGCTCGGCGCCCTGCTGACGGTGTCGCCGCGGCTCTGGATTCCGGCTCAGGGCGCATTGGCCGGTGAATTCGGCCTGTCGCCGCTTGAAGATCAGCAGCTCGCGGGCATCCTGATGTGGGTGCCGATGGGCATCCTGTACACGGGCGCGGCGTTGTTCTTTGCTCATCGGTGGCTGACGGCGAACGATGCGCATACGCGCCTGTCGCTCGCGCGGAATGCCGGCTGAGAGATGCGCTCTTTTCATAGGAACCGCAGGTTCGAGTCCGACGTTCGCCTGCCAAACATCAGATCCCCGGAGGCGATATGGGTAAACTCTCCGTCATGGCGGCAGCTGTAGTGGCAGCCGCCGCATCTTCGATGTCGGTAAGCTCCCTCGCACAGGACCAGCCCCATCCGGCACTGTCCTGCCCAGTCGACCATGATCAGCTCGCCGACACGCTCAAGAAGAACGTGAAGCCGGGCGGCGGGCCGAGCAATGGCGGATTGGACAACAACGAATGGGCTGCCGTCGTCAATCGGCAGGGCATTGTCTGCGCGGTCGCCTATAGCGGCGGCAAGGTCGACGACCAGTGGCTGGGCAGCCGGGCCATCGCGGCCGAGAAGGCCAACACGGCCAATGCATTCAGCCTCAAGGACAAGGCGATCGCGACGGCCAACCTCTATGCCGGCGCGCAGCCTGGCGGGTTCCTGTTCGGTGCGGCCCTCGGCAACCCGCCGTCCCCGGAGGTCCTGTACGCGGGAACACCGGAGCAATTCGGCACGTCCCACGATCCGATGGTGGGCAAGCCGATCGGCGGGACGATCGTGTTTGGCGGCGGCTTGGCCCTCTATGACGGCAACGGCATTGCCGGCGCGCTGGGCGTCAGTGGCGACAGCTCCTGCGCGGATCACAACGTGGCCTGGCGCGTGCGTCATCAGCTCGGGCTCGACCGCGTGCCGGCCGGCGTCAGCCCCAACATGAAAGACGCGATCATCTATGACATCGGGCTCGACGGCAAAAGCCCCTCGGGATTCGGGCATCCCAAGTGTAACGGCAAGGAAGATCAGATCGCAGTCGATCTCGGCGCCGGCGTATCCGGCAACGTGGTGAGATAGCCCGCCTCTGCTCTTGGAACCAAGCGGAGGCGCAACGTTTGTACGTTCGCAAACCGGCCTGCAACGCGGCACGGCCTCATCACTGCCGTGGAGATCTTTACATATGTTAGTGCGTGGTCTCACGCGTTTGCTGAAGCGGATTCCAGTTGTCCTCAGCGCTTGCTGTGCCGTGCTGTCGTCGGCGTCGGCCCAGAGCGATCTCGCCGGCCGCATGAAAGATCCGGGCCAATGGCCGATGGCGGCGCGCGACTACGCCAATACGCGCTACAGCGAGCTCGACCAGATCAACGCGTCCAACGCATCGCGCCTTCAGCTTGCCTGGACCTTCTCGGTCGGCGCCGACCGCGGCCAGGAGGCGGCGCCGCTGGTGGTCGACGGCACCATGTATGTGGTCGGCCCCTATGCAGGCCCCTACCCCAACCGCGTCTTCGCCCTCAACGCCACGACCGGCGAATTGAAATGGTCCTACGCGCCGAAGCCCGAGCCCGCGGCCGCAGGGGTTGCCTGCTGCGACGTGGTCAGTCGCGGGCTCGCGTTCGACAACGGCAAGATCTTCCTGAATACGCTCGACAACCACAGCGTCGCGCTCGACGCCAAGACCGGCAAAGAGCTGTGGCACACCAAGCTCGGGGAGATCAACAAGGGCGAGACCATCACGATGGCGCCCGTCGTGGTCAAGGGCAAGGTGCTCGTCGGCAACAGCGGCGGCGAGATGGGTGTGCGCGGCTGGGTCACCGCGCTCGATGAAGACACCGGCGCGATCGCGTGGCGCGCCTACGCCACAGGGCCGGACAAGGACGTGCTGATCGGCGACGACTTCAAGCCCTTCTATGACAATCTCAAGGGCAAGGATCTCGGCGTGAAGACGTGGCCCGCCGATCGCTGGCAGGTCGGCGGCGGCACGATGTGGGGATGGATCTCCTACGATCCCGAGCTCAATCTGATCTACTACGGCACCGCCAATCCGAGCCCGTGGAACGCCAACCAGCGCAGTGGTGACAATCTCTGGAGCACCACGATCTTCGCCCGCGACCCCGACACCGGCCGCGCCAAATGGGCCTACCAGATCAACCCGCACGACCTGTTCGACCACGACGAGATCAACGAGAACGTGCTGGTCGATCTCGAGCTCAACGGGCAGACGCGCAAGGTTCTCATCCACCCGGGCCGCAACGGCTACATGTACGTGATCGATCGCGCCACCGGTGAAGTGATCTCGGCGGACGCCTTTGACTTCATCAACGCCTATAAGGGCGTCGATCTCAAGACCGGCAAGATCATTCCGAACGAGGAGAAGACGCCACTCGCCGGTAAGACCGTCGAGAACATCTGCCCGGCCGCGCCGGGCGCCAAGGACTGGCAACCGACCGCATGGTCGCCGCGCACCAAGCTGCTCTATGTGCCGCACCAGCATCTCTGCATGAATTTCAAGGCATCGCAGGTCGGCTACATCGCTGGCACGCCCTATGTCGGCGCCGATGTCGACATGTATGCGGGGCCAGGCGGCCATCGCGGCGAGTTCATGGCGTGGGACCCTGTCGCACGCAAGAAGGTCTGGGAGATCCGCGAGAAGCTGCCGGTCTGGAGCGGCGCGCTGGTGACTGCCGGCGACGTCGCCTTCTACGGCACCATGGATCGCCTGTTCAAGGCCGTGGATGCCAAGGATGGGCATGTGCTCTGGCAATTCCGCGCCGGCTCCGGATTCATCGGCCAGCCGATTTCATATCGCGGCTCCGACGGACAGCAATACATCGCGATCCTCTCAGGTGTCGGCGGCTGGCCGGGCGTCGTCGCCAATGCGGAGGTTGATCAACGCGTGCGCAACGGCGCACTGGGCTTCACCGGCGCCATGCAGGACCTGCCGTTTTACACCGCAGGCGGCAGTGAGCTGCTGGTGTTCAAACTTGGCGGCGCGAATGGTGAGGACAGCAGCAATGCGCCCGCGAAATAAGCGCGCCACCATCATCGCCGGCTTTCTGACACTCGCGACGAGCGCAGCGGCAGCATCGGACGGCACGCTTCGGGTCTGCGCCGATCCGAACAATCTGCCGTTCTCGAACAGCGGCGAGGCGGGATTTGAGAACAAGCTGGCCGCCATGGTGGCCGCGGCTTTCGGCGAGCAGGTCTCCACCACGTGGTGGGCGCAGCGGCGCGGCTTCATCCGCAACACGCTGAAAGCCGGCCAATGCGACGTGGTGATGGGCGTGCCCGGCGGCTACGAACTCGTGGAGACGACCAGGCCCTATTATCGCTCGACCTATGTCTTCGTCACGCGCCAGGATCGTCAGCTCGATCTCTCCTCGCTGCTTGACCCGCGCCTGCACGATCTTACGATCGGCGTGCATCTGATCGGCGATGACGGCAACAATCCGCCGCCTGCCCAGGCGCTCGGCGACCACGGCATCGTCGACAATTTGCGCGGCTACTCGATCTTCGGCGATTATCGCGAGGCCAATCCGCCGGCGCGCTTGATCGAGGCCGTGGAGAGCGGCGAGATCGATGTCGCCGCCGCCTGGGGACCATTGGGGGGTTATTTCGCGCAGCGCTCCCCAGTGCCGCTGACGGTGACGCCGATCCGGGACACCGAGCGCTTTGCGCCTCAGCAATTCCAGTTCGCCATCGCGATGGGCGTGCGCAAAGGCGACCACGCCCTGCGCGACCGTCTCAATGCCTTCATCGACGAGCACCGGTCCGAGATCAACGCCTTGCTACGAAGCTATGGCGTGCCTCTGGTGGAGTTGCCCGTCACGGCCTCGGGAGGACATCAGTGATGTCGTTGCGCACAAGCATGCTGTCGTTGCTGCTGTTGTCCGCGAGCGGCACGACATTCGCCCAGCAGAGCCTGCCGCAATCCCAGGAGGCGCAGCAGCCAGTGCTGGGGCCGCGTCCCAATTTCGGCGGCAGCGTCGGCAACGGCAGGCCCGGCGTCTTCATGCAGGTTCCGGTGAGTCATCTTCACCCCGGCGCGCAGCCGGACCTGCCGCAGATCAAGAACCCCGCGCAAGGCGATCCGAACGCAGAGCAGCGCGGCATGACCTATTACGTCAACTTCAACTGCGTCGGCTGTCACGCGGCCAATGGCGGCGGCGGCATGGGACCGGCGCTGAGCAACAGCACCTTCACCTATGGTGCGCAGCCCGAGAACATCTATCTTTCGATTTACCAGGGACGGCCGAACGGAATGCCGGCCTGGGGCGGCGTGCTGCCTGACAGCGTGATCTGGGATCTCGTCACCTATATCGGCAAGCTCAGCAACGAGCCGACCCGGCAATGGGGCCGCACCTTCTCGGCCAACCCGCTGTCGCCCGAGGTCGAGCAAGTCCCGACCGAGCAGGTCTCGACGACCGATCCCTGGTCCGCCACCAAGGCCTTCAGTTTCGGCCAGAAGCCGTGAATTGACCGGAGATGCCGATGATGAGCACCCTCGCACGATTGCTCATTGCCGCAATACTGGCGCTGGTGGCCGCGTCTTGTGAACAAGGCAAGGCTGCGGGCCCGGACAATTTCATGGGCGATGCGCGTCGGGGTGCCGACCTCGTCAAGCAGTATCGGTGCGGCGGCTGTCACGATATTCCAGGCATCGCCGGTGCCGAAGGCAATGTCGGTCCGCCCCTGCATCGCATCGGGACGCGCACCTACATTGCCGGCTACATCCGGAACTCGCCGGACAACATGGCTGACTGGATCGAAGATCCGCAGCGTGCGTTGCCCGGCAACGCCATGCCGAGAATGGGTATCCCGCAGAAGGACGCGCGCGACATTGCGGCGTTTCTCTATACGCTGAAGTAGCTGACATGACCTATCGTTCGATGAACTGGTTCCGGGGCGCGCCGTGGCTCGCCGTCACCATCGTGGTTATCGCGATCATGGGCCTTGCTCTGGCGGGCGGCGGAGCCTGGCTCGCCGTGCTGGGCGGCTCTGTCTATTATGTGATCGCCGGCGCCATGCTCCTGCTCACGAGCTGGCTGCTCGCAATCCGCCGCGCCGAGGCCCTCTGGGTCTATGCTGCGCTGCTGCTCGGCACGATGGTGTGGGCGATCTTCGAAGTCGGCCTGGATTTCTGGACATTGGCGCCGCGCGGCGATGTGCTGGCGCCGCTGGGCGTGTGGCTGTTGCTGCCGTTCATCGCGGCTCATCTCGGCCCGCGCTGGCGGATCGCGCGACGGGCTCTCGGTGTGGTTCTGATCGGCGCGGCCGTCGTGCTGGCTGTCTCACTGACGAGAGATCGCCATGACCTTGCCGGCACGTTGCCGGAAAACGGGACGCCGGGCGCCGTTGCCGCCTCCGGGCCGGGCGTCCCCTCGGCTGCCGAGAACTGGACCGCCTATGGCGGCAGCGGCTTCGGCACGCGCTATTCGTCGCTGCGCGAGATCACCGCAGATAACGTGAAGAACCTCAAGCTCGCCTGGGAATTCCGCACCGGCGATCACAAGGGTCCTGACGATCCCGCCGAGATCACCAACCAGTCGACACCGCTCAAGGTCGGCGACCTGCTCTACACCTGCTCGCAACATCAGATCGTGTTCGCGCTCGAGAGCGCCAGCGGGAAACTGCGCTGGAAGTTCGATCCGCAGGTCCAGCACAACAAGGCCTTCCAGCACATGACCTGCCGCGGCGTGTCCTATCACGCCACCAAGGCAGGCGCAGTGACGGCTGACGGCACGGCGGCACCGGCCGAATGCGCCGAGCGCATTTTCCTGCCGACCAATGACGGACGGATGTTCGCGCTGGATGCGCAGAGCGGCAAGCCCTGCGAGAGTTTCGGCCAGCATGGCCAGATCGACCTCAAGGGGAGCGACATCCAGACGCCCGGCTTCTATGAGGGCACCTCGCCGCCCGTCGTCACCGACAAGGTGCTGATTGTCGGTGGCGCGGTGATCGACAATTATTCAGACCGTGTGCCGTCAGGCGTGATCCGCGGCTTCGACGTCTATTCCGGCCGGCTGATCTGGGCCTTCGATGCCGGCAATCCCGACCCGAACGAGATGCCCTCGACCTCGCATCATTTCACCGCCGGCTCGCCCAATTCCTGGAGCATCTCGGCCGTCGACGAGAGTCTCGGCCTCGTCTACGTGCCGCTCGGCTCGAGCTCGCCGGATATCTGGGGCGGCGGCCGCTCGGCGGAGAAGGAGCGCTACGATTCGGCGATGGTGGCGCTCGAGATCACGACCGGGAAGCTGCGCTGGTCCTTCCAGAACGTGCACCACGATCTCTGGGACATGGACATGCCTTCGCAGCCGAGCCTGGTCGATTTGCGGTCGGGCAGCGGCGTGACGCCGGCCATCTACATCCCGGCCAAGACCGGCGACATTTTCGTCCTCGACCGGCGCGACGGGCATCAACTGGTGCCGGCGCCGGAGAAGCCGGTGCCGCAAGGCGCTGCATCCGGTGACCGCCTCTCCGCCACCCAGCCGTTCTCCGATCTGAGTTTCCGTCCCCGCGCCATGCTGACGGACGCGCAGATGTGGGGCAGCACGATGTTCGACCAGCTCGTCTGCCGCATCAAGTTCAAGCGCCTGCGCTATGAGGGACCGTTCACTCCCCCATCGGAACAGGGCACGCTGGTCTTTCCCGGAGATTTCGGCATGTTCGAATGGGGCGGCATCGCCGTCGATCCGGAGCGCCAGATCGCCGTTGCCAATCCCCAATCGATTCCCTTCATCTCGCGCCTGGTGCCGCGCGGAAAAGACAATCCGGCGGCGCCGGACGCGGCGCATCCGCCCGGCACCGAACTCGGGGTCCAGCCGATGTACGGCGCCCCCTACGGCGTCGATCTCGGCATTTTCCTCTCGCCGCTGGGCATCCCCTGCCTCGCGCCGCCCTGGGGCAATATCGCCGCGATCGATCTCAGGACGCAAAAGGTGGTCTGGCAGCACCGCATCGGCACGATCCGCGACCAGGCTCCTCTCCCGCTGCCGTTCAAGCTCGGCATCCCCATGCTGGGCGGACCGATCGTGACGGCGGGCGGCGTCATCTTCATCACAGGAACGATGGACGATTACATCAGGGCCTTCGACGTTCGCGACGGCAAGAAGCTCTGGGAGGATCGGCTTCCAGCCGGCGGTCAGTCGACGCCGATGACGTACGAGGCCGGGGGCAAGCAATATGTCGTCACGGTGGACGGCGGCCACGGCTCGTTCGGCACCAAGCTCGGCGACTACGTCCGCGCCTATGCGCTGCCGAATTGATCACGCCCGCCGCCGCCTCATCCGCGCCGGCCTGCGGGGCGTGCGAAGAACCCGCGAGGCGGCGACGGCAACGCAAGCGGCAATCCCGAGCGCGGCGAGGCCCGTGCTGATCACGCCGGCGGGCGGAAGTTGCTTGCGCGCCAGCCAGCCGCCATCGACCGATCTGCCCTGCGGCCCGGCTTCGATCATGGTGCGCTCGGTGCTCTTTGCAGGACGCGCGCGGGACAGCAGGAACTGAAAGGCCGCGCCCAGGACATTCTCGGTAACCCGCGGAGCCATCGCGTAAGCGACCTGACCTGCACGCGCAGGCCAGCCGACGGCGACCTCGTCGCGCGGCGCGCGCACCATGCGAACGAATGTTTCGGCGACGTCATCCGGCTGGTACAGCAGCGGACCGGGATCAAGCGTGCGCCCGGACATGTTGGCGCCGTGGACGAAGCCCGGCGTATCGACGATGGCGGGAAAGACACCGCAGACGTGGATGCCCGGATGCGCGCGGAGCTCCTGGCGCAGGCTTGCGGTGAAGCCGCGCAGACCGAACTTGCTGGCCGTATAGGCCGCGGCGAACGGCGTCGGCGCCCAACCGCCCAGCGAAATGTTGTTGATCAGTATGCCGCGCCTCTGGCGGAGGAAGATCGGCAGCACCGCGTGGGCGCCATGCATGGTGCCGAGCAGATTGACCTCGATCGTCCGGCGATGAAGCGCGATATCCGCATTCTGGTACGCTCCGAACACGCCAGTGCCGGCGTTGTTGATCCAGACGTCGATGCCGCCGAAGGCGTCTTCGGCCTGCTTTGCCAATCGCTGCACCGCCGCGGCATCCGTGACATCGGTCGGCACCGCGAGCGCGCGGCCGCCCAGCGCCTCGCATTCCCTCGCGAGGCCGGTCAGGGTGTCGCCGCGGCGGGCCGCCAAGATCACGCTTGCACCTTTGCGGGCAAACGCCAGCGCCGTGGCACGGCCGATGCCGCTTGAGGCGCCGGTGATGACGACGCGCGTGCCGGTCATCCGGCCCTGCTCTCCCGCGGCCTCCGCGGAAACCAGCCAGCGCAGCGATTGCCGCAAGCGCGCGGTCCCATCCGTCTGGAACCAGTCGCCATGCGCGAAAATCACACGCTCGGGCGCCAGACTCAAAAGCCGCTCGGCCGCAGCCCGGACCGCGCGGCCGCCGAGGCGCAGCAGGAGACGAAGATAGACCGGCGCCTTGCCGTCCGGCCCGGAGATGCCGAGCAGACTTGCCGCAGCCTCGTTCGCAGGGCTGAGATGATCGGGATCGAGGTTCTGCACGAGATCTGTGAGGACCAGCGTTCGGCTGCGCTTGTCGAACAGCTCGATCTCGCAGAACATCGGGGCATTCACCGCGACGGTCTGGAAATCAGCGCTCCATTCCTCAGGCGTGACATCGCCCAGCTCGCGGTCGATGCGGATGCCCGCCGCGCGAACCTGCCTGCGCTGGGAGAGACCACGGGCGGCGAACGTCCTTGCCCGCGGCAGTGCCCGTTGCCAGTCGGCCAGGAACATCCAGTGGCCGATGTTCGGCGCCAGCAGATATTTTATTGCCCCCAACCGCTCCAACTCGTGATGCAGAGCTGGGGAATATCGCACTGGCGAATGCAGCACGAGATCACCGTTCGACAGCCGGAGGACGACCATGCGGATGGGCAGTTCCAGACCGGCGGCACTGATCGGCTGGTCATCAACAATCCAGACATCGTCTGTCACCCGGGACAAGGTGGCGAACGACGAAACGGCGTCGAGGCTTTGCATGGGCGGCTTCCAAAGCGAGACCTTGCTCAAACCGCCGGAGCGAAGCTCGTTCCTAGGGACCATGCGTCGGCGCTAGTCCGGCGAGCGCAGGCCGGGCGAGCGTATCCATTCCTCCAGGGCTGCCGTGGTTTCAGCCAGGTGCGCCTTGCGGATCATACTTTCGCGTTCCCTGCACGGCGCCATTTGCCGCGCCAGCGTCCGTGCCTGCTCCGCCGATTCCAGCAGCCGTTCCTTCAGCGTCAGGGTCTGCTTACGTCGATTGCGTCTTTTTATTTCTGTCATTGTACGCCTCCTGACTGCGCTGAACGCCTTTTTCCTTGGGTGACAGTTGCATCAGGGGGGAGCTCGCGCATTCGCATAAGTGAACCGGCCGTCCAGAATCCGGAAAAAACCTGAGGCCACACGGCGGCTGGTCGCACCGCTCGGCTACACCGCAGGTTTTCTCGTCGATGGCCGTTGTTGCACTCTTCTTCGTCCTGAGCGCCGCGGGCGAAGTCTACGGGACCTGCTGGGCCTCTGGGTCAATGACGTGTTCGGATGGAACGGCGCATGGATCGGTCTGTCACTTGCCACGTTCAGCGTGTGCCAGTCGCTGACTCGGGCTTTGCTGCATGGGCCCGCCGTCAAATTGCTCGGAACGCGCGGCGCATCTCGCGTGGGAGAAGAGCTCCACCCGCCGGAAGCTAGCTAGCCGCTGCGGTAACGCGCAGCCATCCCACCAATTCACAACTGAGAGTACGGAGAACGAACAAATTTTTCAAACCGGACGTCAAACTGAACAGTCCGTTCTGAGATGCACCGCTGTAAGTGCTTGATTTATATGGTGGGCGCACCAGGGCTCGAACCTGGGACCCGCTGATTAAGAGTTATGAAACGTCCGATTTGTGCTCTCAAGCCGTCGATTCCACTCCTTGTTGGTCATAATGGTCTGCCGCGAGCGATTTTCGAATAAGCAATAGGCCGAGTGGCTGGACAAGGGGTCTCGCCAATTTATTCCGGCGCGTTCGCAAATGCCCAGGCGTATGACCGACAAGCTAGCTCGCGCTAAATCACGGCCCGCTCCAGATCAATGGGACGAGGACGAAGTGATGACTCTAGCGGAGGCTATCGCTGTGTTTTTTCCTCACGGTCCATTGACAATATCATCGCTACGTGGGGCGGCCGCAGCTGGGACTCTTGAAATCGCCAAAGTTGCGGGCAAAGATCTGACAACTCCTCGTGCTATCCGCAAATTGGTCAAACCGTCATGTCGGGCCGCAAAGCCAAGCCGCCAAGACTCTGGTTCCGAGAAGACGAAGGCGTCTGGGTCATCCTCGACCGAGGCAAGCAAATCCGCACAGGCTGCCGCCGAGATGACCTTCAGGGCTCTGCGCAGGCGCTCGAAACGTACATCGGCGCCAAGCACTCAACTACCATCGGCGCGACCGACCCTCGTGTTCTCGCGATAGCTGATGTTCTGACGGCCTACGAGGCGACAAAACGACCCAAATCAAACGACGCACGCGCGATCGACCAGCACGAGCTGCTGTTGATCCGGCTGCTCGATCTCAATTGCTTTTTCGGGACCAAGACGGTCGGAGACATCAAGGGCCAGCTCTGCCGAGACTTCGTCGACTGGTCGACCGGCAAACCGAACGACAACAACAAGCGCGCTGGCATCGCGCCGCGCGCGACCACAGTGACGGATCAGACCGCGCGCCGGCGACTTGAAGATCTCAGGGCCGCGATCAACGCCTATCACGCCGAGCACGTGCTCAACTTCGTTCCGAAGGTCATCCTTCCGGAAAAGACCGAAGGCCGCCAGCGCTGGCTCACGCGCAATGAGGCAGCGCGGCTACTGGGTGCCGCACTGGGTTACGTCTGGGACGCCGAGCGAGGCTCCTGGAAGCGCCAGGACGGCCACCTGGTGCGCCGTGAACGATGGATCATCAGCCGACGCAGGCCAGCCGCACGCTTCATCCTGGTCGGCCTCTATTCCGCCAGGCGTGAGGAGACGATCCGGCGCACGCAATGGCTCGCAACCACAACGCATCCGTGGATGAACCTGGACGCGATGATCTATCAGGGCCGCGGGGCCGAGGAGCGCGCGACCAAGAAGCGCCGGCCGCCCGCAAGGATCGCGAACCGGCTGCGGCCACACCTGGTGCGCTGGCGCAAGATCGATGCTCAACGGTCTGCCGAGCTGCGCATCGCTGGCATCATGAAAACCGGCGAAGAGATCCGCTTCGTCGTCAATCGCATGCACGACGGCAAGCCGCTCTCCGGCAAGATCCGCTCGGCGTGGGAAGGCATCCTGGCAGATGCAGGACTCGGCGAAGATGTCGTGCGCCATTCGCTGCGGCACACCGCGGCGACTTGGCTGATGCAACAGGGCACCGATCGTTGGCAAGCCGCAGGGTGGCTTGGCATGACGCTGGAACAGCTCGAGAACGGGTACGGGCACCATCACCCGGATTTTCAAGAGGAGGCCGCGGAAGCGTTCGGGGGAAGGCGCTAATCCGCGCCGCGCGCGTCAGAACACTCCCATCGGAATGCCTTCTCTCGTTCGTCTGATTTTGTTTCGACGAACCCGGCCCGCTTCAATCGATCTGCCATGCCGGCTTGGTTTCCGTTCAGCACTTCAGCGGTGAGCGGTTCTCCCGCAGCCTTCATCTCCTTCAGCATAGCTGAGAAGATGCCGCGGCCTTGGGCTGCGCTGGCGACCCCGATATATCGCAGCGAACAGGCACCGTTGTCCCGGAAAAATCTCTCACCCCGGTCGGGCTTTGCAAGCACGAAGCCCACGACAGCTCCCTGTTCGTCGCAGGCGACGAGCGACTCTCCGCTCGCACAACACTCGATGATGATCTGTTTGATAGCGTCTTGCCGTTGAGAACCTTCCAGCGAGACGGGAATTTGCGGTGCCACCTGTTCAAGGACCGCCAGGATATCGGTGTGATCGTTATCGGTCGCCTTGCGCAGTGAGAAGCCCTGCGCGCCAACGGCCATCACGCACCCTTCCGATTTGCGACATCGGTCAGAAAATATAGCGACCACAGGACCGTCACTGACAAAAACGATAGCGACAACGACAACACTAGCGATCCCGCCGCCTGGACCATCATGCGAATGTGTGGCGCGCTAGCCGTCCAGGTCACTACGGCGTCCTTCATCAGGCCAGCCGTGACTACGCCGGCCAGCACGACCAAGCCCAAGAAACTGAGATAGCCGAGCAGGAAGCACAAGAATTGCCGCATCGTCAGCGGATCGTTGTCGAGCCAGAGCTCAGCGCCGATCGGCCGCCGGTCCAGGTTCGGACCAGGCGCGCCCATCGAAACTGCAGCCAGCGCACCGACCATGAAGGGCACGGCCATAACGAGAAGGTCGCGCGCGAAGCGAAGCAGCCCGGTATCTCCAAAGAGCGCCGGCCGCGGATCCAGTACCATGTACACAACCCATGCCACCACGCCGGCCGCAGCCGGAATGATGATGTCGTATTTGCGCTTCTCGGGATGCCGGATCTTCAAGTAGCGCAACGGCGCAAGCAGCCGAAGGCTGGACTGCTTCCCGCCTTCCTGCACATCGATAAGCTTTACTTGCCGCGTTCCCATAGCTGGTCCTTGTCCAGGAATGTGGCCATTTGCTCTTCGATTTCATCGTCGATCTCAGCATACCAGTCGCGCAAGGGATGCTTCAATGACATGAGTTCCTTTGGGCACATCACAAGATCGGCAGCGCCCGCCAACGCCTTGTGCACATTGCCGGACAGAATACCACCACTAGCGAGATGCCGAAAGGTCAGCTTCGTCTGGTAGCCGATCGATTCAAAATGCGACCGAATGCCAGACAACCAGGCGGCGCGTTCTTTCGGATCTTCAGGACCCTGCTTTGCATTCACGCGCAGCTCGACGTCCGCGATCAGTTCCTGCTGCTTGACGTGATGCTTTCCCCCTATTGATTGCTTTTCGGAGCGTTTGGAGAACGTCATATGCGCAAGCTCTTTGCCGCCCGTCCCTGCGAACGCCAGTGAACGACTAACATCGGCATGCAGCTCAAGCTTCGGGTGATACCGATACACCTTCGCATTCGCCCTTCCCTTCTTGTCGGGCGACTGCACCTCGTAGTTCAATTCATTTGCGTTCGCCCAACGCCGCAACTGCCGCGCGAAGAATGCCTCGATCATTCCGCGGTTGATGTGATGCGCAGACTCGATTGCGCAACGATAGATGCCATCATCGTGCTGCTTGATCGGAAGCCGCGCCATGACATGACAAGAAATCCCACCACGCTCGTTCTTGGCGCCTGTGATATCGCGGCCCTTGAGGCTACTGGTATCAACGACGGAGAAACTGGTCTTGGTCTGTTCAACGAACTCCAGAAGCATCGTCACATATCGATGCGCGCCCTCATCCGCGATCCGCATTTCGCGCATCCAGACGAAGTTCTTCCCTGCACCCCGCTTGATGCGAGCGGCGTCGGTCTCCTCCGCTTCGCGGCCAAGTTCTTCCAGACCGTGAAACTCGATCGCGACGCCACCTTGCTGACGCTCTTGCAGCATCTTAAAGGCTTCCTCGCCTTCAACGAGCGGCGGAGGAAACGCTTGCGGCGCGCGCGACACGGACCTGCTCACGATCCGGTTCAAGATCACAAATCGCTGAAATTCCTCGCCCGCCAAGAGTGCCTCCCCAATCGTGGTTCCCGACTAGATGGCACAACTTCTGAGCTACTCAAGCGATGATCGCCCGCAATACACGTAACTCTAGGATAGCCCGAGCCTTTGAAATTGGCATTTCATTGCGCATTTCGTTGCGCCGAATGCCCCCGGAAACTATAAGCTATTGAAATAATGGTCGGAGTGGCAGGATTCGAACCTGCGACCCCTGCGTCCCGAACGCAGTGCTCTACCGGGCTGAGCCACACTCCGACAAGAAGGCGGCTTATAGCGTTGGGTTTGGCGCACCGCAAGCGGCCGAGTTGAGGAATTTTATCCCTGTGAAAACGCGTCTTGAAACGCTGATTTTGCCGGCCGGAGAGGCTGCCGCCGCGGCCGCGGCCCGGGCGCTCGCGGCCGGCGGGCTGGTCGCGTTTCCGACCGAGACGGTCTATGGGCTCGGGGCGGATGCCGCCAATGCCGCTGCGATCGCCCATCTCTACGCCGCCAAGGGGCGGCCTGCGTTCAATCCGCTGATCGCCCATGTCGCCGACGTTGCCGCCGCAAAGCGGATCGGCCGGCTCGATGCGCGCGCCCTCAAGCTTGCGGAGGCGTTCTGGCCGGGGCCGCTGACCCTGGTGGTGCCGAAGACGGATAACTGCCCGGTGGCAGAGCTCGCCACCGCCGGCCTCGATACGGTCGCGATTCGCATCCCCGCCCATCCGGTGGCGCAGGCGATCCTGCACGCCTTTGGCGGGGCGGTGGTGGCGCCGTCCGCAAACATCTCGGGCCATGTCTCGCCGACGCTGGCCGACCATGTCAAAAGCGACCTTGCAGGGCGGATCGACCTGATCGTCGACGGCGGGCCAGTCGAGGTCGGCGTCGAGTCGACGATTGTCGGCTGCTTCGAGAGCTTGATGCTGCTCCGCCCCGGCGGGCTGTCGCGCGAGCGTATCGAGGCCGTGCTCGGCGCACCCTTGGCGCGGCCACCCGCGGAGACCGAGAGCGGGGACAGCCAGCCGCTGGCGCCAGGCATGCTGGCTTCGCATTACGCGCCGCGCGCCCATGTACGGCTCAATGCGTACGAGGTCGCACCGGGCGAAGCGCTGCTGGCATTCGGCCCGGGGCGCCTGCCCGGCGTTGAAGCCGCCGCCGCTATCATGAACTTGTCGCCCGCCGGCGATCTCGATGAAGCCGCTGCCAATCTGTTCGGCTATCTTCGCAGCCTCGATGCGAAGGGGCCGCGGGCGATCGCGGTGATGACGATTCCCGAAGAGGGACTTGGCGAAGCGATCAACGACCGGCTGCGCCGGGCGGCGGTTGCCCGATAGCGCATGATCCGGACTCTAAGGGACGCGTTAGCGAAAAGTGTGCGGCGGTTTTCCGATCAGATCATGCGCAAGGTATAAGTAGCGGAATGAAGGACGACCACATGAACATCAACACATCCGCCACCCCGCCGCTTGCGCCCGAGTTGATCGAACAATTCCGCAAGATCGTCGGCGAGCGCCACGCGATCACCGATGCCGCCGACATCGAGGCTTACGTCACCGAGGAACGCAATTTGTTTCACGGCCGCTCGCCGCTGGTGCTGCGTCCGGGCTCGACGGCGGAAGTCTCGGAGATCTGCAAGCTCGCCTCCGCGCACAGGATCGCGCTGGTGCCGCAGGGCGGCAATACCGGCCTCGTCGGCGGGCAGACGCCGCACAATGGCGAAGTGGTGGTGTCGCTGCGGCGGCTCGACAAGATCCGCGAGGTCGACACCGCCTCCAACATCATGACCTGCGAGGCCGGCGTCGTGCTGCAAATCGCGCAGCAGAAGGCGGCGGAGGTCGACCGGCTGTTTCCGCTCTCGTTAGGTGCCGAAGGCAGCTGCACCATCGGCGGCAATCTCTCGACCAATGCCGGCGGCACCGCCGCGCTCGCCTATGGCGTCGCGCGCGAGATGGCGCTGGGGCTCGAAGTGGTGCTGGCCGACGGGCGCGTGCTGAACGTGCTGTCGAAGCTGAAGAAGGACAACACCGGCTACAATCTGCACAACCTCTTCATCGGCGCGGAAGGCACGCTCGGCATCGTCACGGCGGCGACTTTAAAATTGTTTCCGAAGCCGCGGGCGGTCGAGACCGCCTTCGTCGGGCTGAAGTCGCCGGCCGCGGCGCTCAAACTGCTGACGATCGCGCAAGGCGAGGCCGCGAATGCGCTGACCAGCTTCGAGCTGCTGTCGCAGATGGCGGTCGACTTCTCCATCCGCCACGGCGTCGACGTGCGCGATCCGCTCGCAGAAAAGCATCCCTGGTACGTGCTGATGGAATTGTCTTCGCCGGGCGAGGATGCCCGCACGCCGCTGGAGACGATCCTGACCCGCGCCATGGAAGAGGAGATCGTCGACAACGCCGTGATCGCGGCCAATCTCACCCAGCGTGCCGGCTTCTGGAAGCTGCGCGATGAGATGTCGGCGGCGCAGAAGCCGGAAGGCGGCTCGATCAAGCACGACATCTCCGTCCCCGTCGCGGCCGTGCCCGCCTTCATCGCCGAGGCCGATGCCGCGGTGGTGAAGCTGATCCCCGGCGCGCGGCCGGTGCCGTTCGGTCACCTCGGCGACGGCAATCTGCACTACAACGTGAGCCAGCCGGTCGGCGCCAACACGGCAGACTTTCTGGCCCGCTGGCACGAGATGAACGCGGTGGTGTTCGAGATCGTGCTGCGCATGGGCGGCTCGATCTCGGCGGAGCACGGCATCGGCGTGCTCAAGCGCGACGAACTGCCCGAGGTGAAGGACAAGACCGCGATCGAGCTGATGCGCTCGATCAAGGCGATGCTCGATCCGCTGGGAATCATGAATCCGGGGAAGGTGCTGTGAGCGCTCTTGCGATCGACGCCATCGAGGACGCCGATGTCGAGCCCGTCGTGGCGCTGTGGCAGCGCTGCGGCCTGACCCGGCCGTGGAACGACCCGCGTGCCGACATCGCACTGGCGCGCCGCCGTGACAATTCCACGGTGCTGGTCGGCCGCGAGGGCGGCGCGATCGTCGCCACAATCATGGTCGGCCATGACGGTCATCGCGGCTGGGTCTATTACGTCGCGGTCGATCCTGATTGCCGCAAGCGCGGTTACGGCCGCATCATCATGGCAGCGGCCGAGGACTGGCTGCGCGCGGCCGGAATTCTCAAGCTCCAGCTCCTGGTCCGGCGCGAGAACGCGCAGGCCAATGCGTTCTACCAGTCACTGGGCTTTACGAAATCCACCTCGGTGATGTTCCAGAAGTGGCTCGACGGCCGCGAGACGACTCCAAGCAACTAAGACCGAGCCATGACCATTTCCGACCGTGTCCGCATCAAGGACGTCCGCGTGCTCTCGGACAACTGGACGCCGCTGAAGAACACCACGTTCGAGTACCGGCGCGCCAATGGCGAGTGGCAGACGCAGCACCGGGAGACCTATGAGCGCGACAACGCCGCGGCCGTGCTGCCGTATAATCGGGCGCGGCGCACCGTGATCCTGGTGCGCCAGTTCCGCCTGCCGGCGTTCATTCGCGGCTACGACGATCTGCTGATCGAAGCCGCCGCCGGCGTGCTGGATGACGCCGCCCCCGAGGTGCGCATTCGCGCCGAGGCCGAGGAGGAAACCGGCTATCGCCTGCACGATGTCCACAAGGTGTTCGAGGCCTTCATGAGCCCGGGCGCCATCACCGAGAAGCTCCATTTCTTCGTCGCCGAATACGAGCCGGAGATGCGGGTCAGCGACGGTGGCGGCCTCGCGCACGAGGGCGAGGACATCGAGGTGCTGGAGCTTGCCATCGACGAAGCGCTGGCGATGATCGCCGACGGCCGCATCATCGACGCCAAGGCGATCATGCTGCTGCAATATGTGGCGTTGCACGTGTTCAGGTGAGCTTGCGGCCGGCTTCTTCCCTTCTCCCCTTGTGCGAGAAGGTGGCGCGAAGCGCCGGATGAGGGGTATGCTTCCCCGAACTCCTGAGGGAGTTGGACTCGCGGAGAGATACCCCTCATCCGTCTCGCCGCGACGCGGCGAGCCACCCTCTCCCACAAGGGGAGAGGGAAGAGCGCGGCTCGCTCTATCGAGCCTGCAATTCTGTCCCGCGTCCTGCTCGCCCCCGTTGAGCGCCCCCAAATCTATCTCTAGTCTGGCCCCTAACCAAGAACCAGGAGATGCGCCCATGTCCGCTCCGCGCGACGACGAATTCGGCTTTGCGCCCGACTACGATTCTCCCGTCCCCTACATGCAGCGCACGCGCGACTATTACGCGGCGATCGGCTACACCACGCCGTATCGCTGGGCGCATTACACGGAGGCACCGTTCCAGCCGCTGAAGAAACCAATGGCGCAGTCGCGCGTGACGATCATCACCACGGCCGCACCGTTCGACCCGAGCAAGGGCGACCAGGGGCCGGGCGCGGCGTATAATGGCGGCGCGAAGTTTTACCAGGTCTATGACGGCGATACGTCGAAGCAGCACGATCTGCGCATCTCGCACATCGGCTACGACCGCAAGCACACCAGCGCGACCGACAGCGGCACCTGGTTTCCGCTGCCGCAGCTGCTGAAGGCCAGCGCCGCTGGCCGCATCGGCGAGGTCGCCCCGCGCTTCTTCGGCGCGCCGACCAACCGCAGCCATCGCGTCACGCTCGAGACCGACGCGCCGGAGATCCTGGCGCGCTGCCTCGCGGACGCGGTTGACGTCGCGCTGCTGGTGCCGAACTGCCCGGTCTGCCACCAGACCACCGCGCTGGTGGCGCGGCACCTGGAGCGGAACGGCATTGCCACCGTGATCATGGGCTGCGCCAAGGACATCGTCGAGCACGCCGCCGTGCCGCGCTTCCTCTTCTCGGATTTCCCGCTCGGCAATTCCGCCGGCAAGCCGCATGACATCGCCTCGCAGGCGCAGACGCTGGAGCTGGCGCTGCGGCTGCTGGAGACCGCCAGCGGCCCGCAGACGACGATGCAATCGCCGCTGCGCTGGAGCGAGGATGCCTCCTGGAAGCTCGACTACAACAACGTGGCGCAGCTTTCGCCGGAAGAGCTGGCGCGCCGCCGCGCCGAATTCGACAAGCAGAAGGAGATCGCGCGCGGCAACCGCGCCGCCTGACATCCTCCAATAAACGAAGACAAAAGGGAGAGCGACGTAATGCGACCGTTCGAGGGCGTGAAGATCCTGGACTTCACGCAAGTGCTGGCCGGCCCCTATGCGAGCTATCAGCTCGCGCTACTTGGCGCCGACGTCATCAAGGTCGAGCGGCGCGAGGGCGAGGACATGCGCCGCACGCCGCTCAGCCGCGAATGGGCCGAGCGCGGGCTGGCGCCGGCGTTCCAGGCCATCAACGGCAACAAACGCAGCCTGACGCTGGACCTGCAAAAGCCCGAGGCGAGCGCGATCGTGAAGAAGCTCGCGAGCCAGGTCGACGTCGTCATGGAAAATTTCCGTCCCGGCGTGATGGACAAGCTCGGCATCGGCTACGAGGCTCTATCCGCCATCAATCCGAAGCTGATCTATTGCGCGGTGTCAGGCTTCGGCCAGACCGGGCCGGACCGCCTACGGCCCGGCTATGACGGCAAGATGCAGGCGCTGTCCGGCATCATGGCGATCACCGGCCATCCCGAGACCGGACCGACGCGCGCGGGCTTTGCGGTATGCGACGTGCTGTCGGGCGCGACCGCGGCGTTCGGCGTGTCGAGCGCACTGTATCAGCGCGACCGCACCGGCAAGGGCCAGCTCATCGACGTCTCCATGCTGGAGGCGACGCTGGCGTTCCTCTCGGGCCAGATCGCGGATTGGTCCGTTGCCAGCCATCGTCAAACGCTCTCGGGCAACCAGGCGGTGAGCCGCAGGACCACGGCCAACCTGTTCAAATGCGGCGATGGTCACATCCTGCTCGCCGTCAACAACGAGAAGCAGTACCGCGCGCTCATGGTTGCGCTCGGCCGCGAGGACACGATGAGCGATCCGCGCTTCGCCGACTGGTTCTCCCGCAACGAGAACGAGGGCGCGCTTCGCGCCATCATCGAGGCCGCGCTGGCGGCACGGCCGGCGCGCGAATGGGAGACTATCCTGGAAGATGCCGGCGCACCCTGCGCCAGCATCTGGAAGGTCGAGGAGGTGATCGACCACCCGCAAATCAAGGCGCGCGGCGCGATCCAGGAGCTGGACACGCCTTATGGCCGCCTGCGCTTTGCCGGCAGCGGATTCAAGCTCGCCCATGGCGGCGGCAAGCTGGACCGCATGGCGCCGGAGCTTGGGGCGGATACGGACGCTGTGCTGGGCGAGCTGGGGTTCGATGCGGCGGAGATCGCGGAGCTGAGGGCGAAGGAGATTGTGTAAGCCGCGACATATGCCGCTGCCGTAGGGAGTGGGCAAAGGCGCAACGCGCCGTGCCCACCACCTGTCGATTTCTTGGCGCACGATGGTGGGCATGCTTCGCTTCGCCCACCCTACGGCATCGGCGATCAGAATAACGACCCCTGCCCGTCATCCACCGACCCAACCGCCGCCTTCCGCACTCCCTTCTTCGGCTTCACGACGTCCGCCTCCATCTCCTCGGCGCTGATCGGCAACAGCAACTGCTCGTCGTCATTGGCGACGCGGTTGACGCGGGTGGAGACCGGGTGCCAGGCGAATTCGCCAATGCGCGGAGCGGTCATCAGCGGCAGGATCGCATCGATCTCGTCGCTGCGGCAATCGAGCCAGCGCTCGAAATCGCGCGGGCTGATGGTGACGGGCACGCGGTCATGCAGCCCCGCGAGATCTTCGCCGGCCGCTGCCGTGACGATGGCGACCGTGTCGAGCTCCTCGCCATTCGGCCCGATCCAGGTCTCGAACAAAGCGGCAAAGCCGAGCGGCGCGCCATCGGCGCGATGGATGAAGAAGGGCTGCTTGCGGCCGCCCTCCACCTTCCACTCGAAATAGCCGTCCGCCGGGATCAGGCCGCGCCGGCGGCGAATCGCGTGTCTGAAGGCGGGCTTCTCCAGCACCGTCTCGCAGCGGGCGTTGATCAGGAGCGTAAACCCGCGAGGATCCTTGACCCAGCCCGGCAAAAACCCCCAACGCATCAGGCGGAAATGGCGCGCGCCGTTCTCGATCCATACGACCGGAATCGGCTGCGTCGGAGCCACGTTGTACCGGGGCGGAAAATTCGGCTGCTCGACATAGCCGAACAATTGCCGCAAAGCCGCGGGGGCCGAAGTTATGACAAAGCGTCCACACATCCCAGGGGGTCTATATAGGGTCCGTTCAGGTCCTTTTAACCCCGAACGTTAACACTGCGGCGAATGAGCTCAACGGCCTCCCAGCCCGCGCGGACGCATGTACAGACGGGCCCCGAGGCCGCCGCCTGGGCCGAGCGGCTGCGCGTCGCCAACATCAACCCGCGGACGGGGCTTGCCACCGACTATCTCAACCATTTCAATGAAGCCGTGATGCTGCTGGAAATGGTCCCTGACATGCCGGAATGCGCGGAAGATTTTCTGACCTGGACGCCGCTGTCCTATGCCGAGCATTTCACGGCGTCGAATTTTAAGGCGCGCGACCTCGCCATCGAGGCTTATGAGAAGGCGGATCCCAAGGTGCGGGCCCAGTTCGACCACATCACGGACACCATGACCTCGATCCTGACCGCGGTCGGCTCGGCCATGCGCGAGGTCGACAAGGACACGACGCGCGTTCGGCTCGCCGAGCAGGCCACGGCATGGGTCAAGCCGCTGATCGCGGCCTGCGGCGGCATCATCAATGGCGGCGCGGAAGCCGACATCGACAACATCATGGCGAACTGAACCGTGGCTTCCGCGGTCCAGCTGTCCCATCCCCAGATCGCGGTCAGTGCCGCGATTTTTCGCGACGGCAAGGTGCTTCTGACCCGCCGCGCCCGTTCGCCCGCAAAGGGGTTCTATTCGCTGCCCGGGGGTCGGGTCGAGTTCGGCGAATCGCTGCACCAGGCCCTGCTGCGCGAAGTCGACGAGGAGACCGGGCTTGCCATCGACATCATTGGCCTCGCCGGCTGGCGCGAGGTGCTGCCGGCGGCAGCCGGAGCCGGTCATTACCTGATCATGTCCTTTGCCGCCCGCTGGGTGGCCAAGGAACCGGCTCTGAACGACGAGCTCGACGACTACCGCTGGATCGCCCCGGATGCCATCGCCGGCCTCGGCGAGCTCAAGCTGACCGGGGGACTGGAGGAGGTCATCCAGTCCGCCGCACGCCTGATCGGAGACTGACGCCCCGCCTTGCGTGCAACGCCCCGAGGAGGCATACACCCCGCCAATGTCCATGCGACTTCTGGCCATTTTCGCCCTGATTCTCGCTTGCGCCTCTGCGCCCGGCCGGGCTCAGGACGTGGCGGCGCCGTTTGACGGCGATTTGCAGCGGCTGGCGGAGATCCTCGGCGGGCTGCATTATCTGCGCGGCATCTGCGGGTCCAACGAGGGCAACAAATGGCGCAGCGAGATGCAGGCGCTGATCGATGCCGAAACCCCCTCCGGCGAGCGCCGCACCCGCATGATCGCCGCCTTCAACCGCGGCTATAACGGCTTTCAGCAGACCTACCGGAGCTGCACGCCCGCGGCGACGGTGGCGATCCGCCGCTATATCGAGGAAGGCTCGAAGATCTCGCGCGATCTCACGGCGCGTTACGCGAACTGAGCTCTCCGTCCGGTTCGCACTGCGCGCGGCCGGAAATGACCCGGATGGAACTCTGTCATCGACTTTGTTCACAGGCGTTAACCGTTCTTAAAGATGTGGCCTAGCGGTCGTTAACGCCCGTGCTACACCTCTCGCACAGCGCATCGCCGTGGATCGCGCCCCAGCCCTGACCGAGTTTCATGAGCCAGCCGATTTCCTACGCCCCCGCCCGCGCGCCGCTGCCCGATCACGAGCAGAAGCAGGCTGCGCTGAGCTATCTCAACGAGGCCTGGGCCGAGGCGCGCCATGACGGCGTCGACGGCGATTGCCTGGCGCAGGCGAGCCTGTTCGCGGCGTTTGCCGAGCTCGTCGGCACCTATGGCGAGGACGCGGTGGCGAAGTTCGTCGAGGGCTTTCCTGGCCGCATTCGCAACGGCGAGTTCTCGGTCGGAATCTCCAGACAATAACTCCTGTTCCAAAAATGGCCCCGCCACGGACGGGGCCAGTTGACGGATGAATGACTTTGCGACGTGCTCGCGAAGTCTGCTGCGGATTTATCGCACAGAAGCGATTGAGCGCGGACGAGCTTAGTCTGACGATGACCGTGAGACATTCCCGATGCGATCGGGAATGCGCTCCTGGCGTCAGGGCTCGACTTTCAGAGTCGCCTTCATATTGGGATGATAGCGACAATAGTAATCGACCGTTCCCGCTTTCTTCACCACGAACGTCGCGGACTTCTTCGGCGGCAGAGCGACGTCGAAATCGCCGTTGGTCGCGGTGGCTGTGTGTGCGAAGATGTCCTTGTTGATCCACTCAACGATGTCACCGACTTTGGCCGACATTTCGGCCGGTGAGATCACGAGATTATCCATCGTGATTTGAATGGTCGCCGCACGCGCCGGGACGACCATGGACAGGAACATGACCGCAAGCGCGATCGAAGCGAGGCGTCCCGGCTTCATCGCACTCTCCTATTTTAGCTCGGCCGCGACGTGCTCGGCGTGCTGTTGATGACCCTGGAAGATCTTCAGGCCGGTCTGCAACAGGCTCTTCAGCTCGTTATTGCTCGCGGACGGAATGAGCTGGGTCTCCAGCGCGCCGTTGACCGCCTTGTGGTAGGCGACCTCGTTCTGGACATAGGCCTTGTCGAAGGCGGCGCCGCTCAGCTTGTCGAGCTCAGCCAGCTTGTCGCTCGCCTGCTTGGACAGCGCGCGGCTGGTGTCGTTGTCTTCAGGCGTGACGTTCAGCTTCTTGACCAGCGCGAGCGCCTGCTTGTTGACGGCCTCATGGTCGCGCACCATGTCCTCAGCAAACGCCTTGACGTCCTTGTTCTTGGCCTTCTTCATCGCGTGCTTCGCTGCGTTGATGTCGATCACGCCCGCGGTGTAGGCAATATGGGCGATCTGCGGATCGGTAGGCTTGTCGGCTGCACTCGCGCCTTGCAGCAGCGCAGGACTGGACAGCAGAACGGCTGCGGCGATCGCCGCGCTCGGTCGGAAGAACATGGCTTGATACTCCTGTGGTGCCGGACGTTTGGGCCGGCGCGTTGCTTCACAGGAATTGGATGGATATTTCGCGCAAACGTTCCCGAAAACTTTAGCCGCTGAAGCCGAGCCGCTTCAGCACTGATACGGTCAAGCGCTCACATCGCCATCCCGCGAACGGGAACGCATTCATCACCACTGGCCCGATCTCCTTCTCGACATTCTCGCGCAGCATGGTGCGGGCGCGGTGCAGTCGCGTCTTCACGGTTTCGGGCTTTACGCCGAGCAAATCGGCGGTCTCCTCGATGGTCATCCCCTCCATGACCCGGGCAACGAAGACCATGCGGAAGACATCCGGCAACTCGTCAATTGCGCGTTCGACCACGCGCTGGATTTCACGTTGGGCCATGGTCCTTTCCGGATCGCCTGCGGGAGAAACGGGAAACTTGATGATCTGCGCATCCAGCGCGGCATCATCTGGTATTGCGCCGAGCTCGACATCGGGCTTTCGGCTGCGCACCCGGCCGAGCGCCTCGTTGATGGCGATGCGCGACAGCCAGGTCGACAACCCGGCCTCGCCCCGAAAACCGTCGAGGTGGGTGAAGGCACGGACATACGTCTCCTGCACCACATCCTCGGCCTCGCTGTCGCTGCGCAGGATGCCGCGCGCGAGGCGGTAGAGCCTGCGGTTGTTGGCCTGCATGATCTCGCGCAAGGCGGCCTCGTCGCGACCCCTCGCCCGGTCGATCAGCTCTGCTTCCGCGGTTCTGACGCCGGCGGATAGGCCGGCTGCGGTCGGTTGCATTGCGGTTACCCATCTCCGTTCGATCTGGCTATTGGATGCAGCCTCTGAGGAAAGGTTCCCGAGTTTCTTAGGCGCCACTGGAGGCGAGAAGATAAGAAGCGCCTTCCTTAGTCCGTCTCGATCGGCAGGGCGGGATCCCTCGCCCATTCGCCCATCGAGGCGTCATAGAGCGTGAGCTTGTCGTAGCCGAGCTGGGTCAGCAGGAACAGGTCGATCGTCGCCGAGATGCCGCCGCCGCAATACAGGATCACATTCTTATCGCGCGTAACGCCTTGGGCGGTGAATTTGGCCTCGGCATCGGCCAGTGTCGTCAGCGTTTTGTCGGCATTGGTGAGCGTCGCGGCGGGAACGTTGACGCTGCCGGGAACGCGGCCTGGCCGGCCGTAGCGGCTCGGCTCGAGACCGCGGTGAAACTGCGGACCGAGCGCGTTGACGATCACCGTCGCGGGATCGCCGATCCGCGCCTTCACGATGTTCTTGTCGACGAAGTAGCCTGGGCGAGGTGCAGCCTGGAACGTCGTGGCCGGATAGCCCTTCGGTGCGCCCGATACGACCGGCCGCCCCTCGTCCTTCCATTTGTCGAAACCGCCGTCGAGCACAAGCGCATCGACGCCGAGCGAGCGCAGCATCCACCAGAACCGCGTCGACCACATCATCGTGCCGATACTGTAGAGCACGATGGTTTTGTTCGCGTCGAGTCCATGGCGGCCGAAGGCGGCCTCCAGCTGGGCCAGATCCGGCATCATGAAAAACTGTTGCGCGGAGGCGTCGGAGAACTCGCCTTGCAGATCGAGGAAATCGGCGCCCGGAATGTGGCCGGCCGCAAACGTCTTGTCGCCCGGCACCGCGCGATAAGGCAGGTCGCTGCCCGGTGGCACCGGCTCGTTGTAGGTCGTGCAGTCGTAGAGGCGAAGCTTGGGATTGTCGAGGATGGCTGCGAGTTGCTCGGTGGTGATGAGGGGTGTCCGCGGGGACATTACTCTCTCCCAATTGAACTTGCGCTTCCGGGCACTCTGTCATTGGCCGCGAAGGCGGGCAATCCAGTATTCCCGAGGCGGCAATCGTATCAGCCAAGTATCGCCGCGGAGTACTGGATGCCACGCCTTCGCGTGGCATGACAGCGGAAGGAGAGGCTTGACCGAGCTCTCTACGCCCTCAAGGTCTCCAGAAACCGCACCGGCTCGCCTTGCGAGGCCGTCACCAGCTCGCCTTGCCACATCACGCGGCGGCCGCGGATGAAGGTGCCGACGGGCCAGCCGGTGACGCGCAACCCGTCGTAGGGGGTCCAGCCGGCTTTGGACGCCACCCACTCGTTGGTGATTGTCTCGCTGCGCTTCAAGTCGACGATGGTGAAATCGGCATCGTAGCCGGCGGCGATGCGGCCCTTGCAGGCCATGTTGTAGAGCCGCGCGGGACCGGCGCTGGTGAGATCGACGAACCTCGCCAGCGACAGCCGGCCGGCATTGACGTGATCGAGCATAATAGGCACCAGCGTCTGCACGCCGGTCATGCCGGAGGGCGATGCCGGATAAGCCTTCTGCTTCTCTTCCAGCGTATGCGGGGCGTGGTCGGAGCCGAGCACATCGATGATGCCCTGCTCGATGCCGCGCCAGATGCCCGCGCGGTGATCTGCCCCGCGCACCGGAGGATTCATCTGCGCCAGCGTGCCGAGCCGCTCGTAGCATTCCGGCGCGACCAGCGTGAGATGATGCGGCGTCGCCTCGCAGGAGGCGACGTCCTTGTGATCGCGCAGGAACTCGATCTCTTCCTTGGTCGAGATGTGCAGCACGTGGATGCGCTTGCCGGTCTCGTGCGCGAGCTTGACGAGGCGCTGCGTCGCCATCAGCGCCGCGGTCTCGTCGCGCCAGATCGGATGCGAGCGCGCGTCGCCCTCGATGCGCAACGACTTGCGGTCGTTGAGGCGATACTCGTCCTCGGCGTGGAACGCGGCGCGGCGACGGATGACCTGAAAGATGCCGCGGAGGCTCTCGTCGTCCTCCACCAGCAGCGCGCCGGTTGAGGAGCCGATGAACACCTTGACGCCCGCGCAGCCGGGCGCGCGCTCAAGCACCGGCAGGTCCTGTACGTTCTCGCGGGTGCCGCCGATGAAGAAGGCGAAATCGCAATGCATGCGGTGATGGGCCCGCTTCACCTTGTCGGTGAATTCGGCTTCCGTTACCGTCAACGGAGAGGTGTTCGGCATCTCGAACACGGCGGTGACGCCGCCCATCACGGCGCTGCGCGAACCCGTCTCAAGGTCTTCCTTGTGGGTCAGCCCGGGCTCGCGGAAATGCACCTGCGTGTCCATCACGCCGGGCAGGATGTGCAGGCCCTGGCAGTCGATCACCTCCGCGGCGCTGCCTTGCGACAACGCGCCGATCTCGGCGATGCGGCCGCCCGTGATGCCGATGTCGCGCAAGCCCTCGCCGTCCTGGTTGACGACGGTGCCGCCTTTGAGGATCACGTCGAAACGCTGGGTCATGGCTAAGGGCCTCTCTCATCCCCAAGCGCAGGGCTCGAGGTCTTGTCGTTTGTGGCTTGCGGGCTTACGTTCCGCAGCAACATGTCGCAAGAGATTTTCGTATGAAATCAGCGTTTCTTCCCGACCGGGGCGTGGTCAAGGTCGCGGGCGAGGATGCGCGCAACTTCCTCAACGGCCTCGTCACCACCGATGTCGACAGGCTCAAGCCGGGCCTGGGGCGATTCGGTGCGCTGCTGACGCCGCAGGGCAAGATCATCGTCGATTTCCTGATCACGGAGGTGCCCGCCGGCCATGGCGGCGGGTTCCTGATCGATTGCCCTAAAGCGCTGGCCGAAGGCCTCGCCACCAAGCTGAAATTCTACAAGCTGCGCGCCAAGGTCACGGTGGAAAACCTCTCCGATGCGCTGGGCGTGCTCGCGGCGTGGGACGGCCAGCCTGCCGCTCAGCCCGACCTCGGCTTCGCCGATCCGCGCCATAGCGAGCTCGGCTATCGCATCCTGATCCCCGAGGATCTCAAGCAGAAGCTGTCCGATCTCATCGGCGCCGAGCTCGTCGATGCCAGCGAATACGACGCCTACCGTATCGCGCTCGGCGTGCCGCGCGGCGGGCTGGACTTCATGTACAGCGACGCGTTCCCACACGAGACCAACATGGACCGGCTTGCCGGCATTGATTTCGACAAGGGCTGCTACGTCGGCCAGGAGGTCGTCTCGCGCATGCAGCATCGCGGCACCGCGCGAACCCGCAGCGTAAAAGTGTTGCTCGAGGGCCCCTCGCCCGAGATTGGCGCCACCATTCTCGCCGGCGACAAGCCGGTCGGCACTATCGGCTCGACCGCCGGCGGCAAAGGCATCGCGCTGGTGCGCGTCGACCGAGTCGCCGATGCGCTCGATGCGGGCCAGCCCCTCACCGCGGGCGGCCTCGCGCTGACACTCGCCGAACCCGACATCGTGCGCATTCCAACGAAACAACCCATCGCATGAGCCGCGCCCCTCGCCTGCATCCCGACGGCCTGACACGCTGCCCCTGGCCCGGCGAAGATCCACTCTATGTCGCCTATCACGACACCGAATGGGGCGTGCCGGAATATGACGACCGCGCACTCTACGAAAAGCTGATGCTCGACGGCTTCCAGGCCGGCCTCTCCTGGATCACGATCCTGCGCAAGCGCGACAATTTCCGCAAAGCCTTCGATGATTTCCAGCCGGAGAAGATCGCGCGCTACACGCCCAAGAAGGTGCACGCGCTGATGAACGACGCCGGAATCGTCCGCAACAAGGCCAAGATCGACGGAGCGATCCTGAGCGCAAAGTCCTATCTCGAGATCATGGAGAAGGGGCCGGGCTTCTCGAAGCTCCTCTGGGACTTCATGGACGGAGAGCCCAAGGTCAACCATTTCAAGACCACCGCGAGCGTACCGGCCTCAACGCCGCTGTCGGTGCAGATCTCCAAGGAGCTGTCCGCGCGCGGCTTCAAGTTCGTCGGCCCGACCATCGTCTATGCCTTCATGCAGGCGACCGGCATGGTCAACGACCATCTGGTCGACTGCCATTGTCATGCAAGCTGCGGCAAGACGCAGCGCAAGCCGCGCCTCAAGGTCAAATGACGGCGAAGAAGACCGCGCGCGATGCGCAGTCCCGCGCCTGGCAGCGCATGCTGTCGGGACGGCGGCTCGACCTGCTCGATCCCTCCCCGCTCGATGTCGAGATCGCCGACATCGCGCATGGACTGGCGCGGGTGGCGCGCTGGAACGGGCAGACCGTTGGCGCCCATATCTTCTCGGTCGCGCAGCACACGCTACTGGTGGAGACGGTGATGCGGCACGAGATGCCGCGCGTGGATCAACGCATACGGCTGGCCGCGTTGCTGCATGACGCGCCCGAATATGTGATCGGCGACATGATCTCGCCGTTCAAGGCTGTGCTCGACGGCCATTACAAGGCGGTCGAAAAGCGCCTGCTCGGCGCCATCCACATCCGCTTCGGCTTGCCGCCGGTGCTGCCAGAGGAAATCACGCAAGCCATCAAAGCCGCCGATCGCGGCGCGGCCTATCTGGAGGCAACCGAGCTCGCCGGCTTCAGCGAAAACGAGGCAAGGCGCCTGTTCGGCCGCGATCCGGGCCTGCCCGACGGCGTCCAGCGCGACTATCTCACGCCCTGGACTGCGGCACGGGCCGAGAAGCAGTTTTTGGAGCGGTTCAACGCGGTGTTTGCGTAACACCATCCCTTCGTAGGGTAGGCAAAGCGACTTGTCCGCCGTAGCCCGCAGAGCGAAGGCGGGAGCGTGCCCACCAGCAAGGCGAGATGTACGCAGCGCGAAACGGTGGGCACGGCGCGATGTGCCTTTGCCCACCCTACGGCCGCTCGCTATAATCGGCGCCAAAAAGGTCCGCCATGATCCACGTCTGTTCCCTCGCCGCGCTTCCCGAAACCGTCCGCCTCACCGGCGCCAGCCACGTGCTGACGGTGATGGCCAATGTCGAGCAGGTGGCGCGGCCCGTGTCCGTGCTGCCGGCCAATCATCTCAAGGTGTCGATGGACGACATCATCGAGGAGATGGACGGCTTCGTCGCACCGTCAGAGACGCATATCGAGCAGGTGTTGACCTTCGTGCGCGGCTGGGACCGTAGCGCGCCGCTGGTGGTGCATTGCTACGCCGGCATCAGCCGCTCCACGGCGAGCGCGTTTGCAGCGGTATGCGCACTCAATCCGAACCGCGATGAGATCGAGATCGCCAGGAAGATCCGCGCAGCCTCGCCCATCGCCTCGCCGAACCGGCGCATCGTCGGCCTCGCCGACCGTGCATTGGGACGCGACGGCCGCATGCTGCGCGCGCTCGACGAGATGGGCCCGGGCGCGATGATGGTCGAGGGCCGTCCCTTCGTGATCGAGCTCGAATGAGGCGAGAGTCGAATAGCAGCGGCTATGGGACTGCGCCCCCTCTCCCGCTTGCGGGGGAGGGTTGGGGAGAGGGTGCTTCCGCATCGGGGTTCTCCCGGCTTGGAGAGAGCCCTCACCCGCGCCTTTGGCTCGACCTCTCCCGCAAGCGGGAGAGGTGCAGCGAGCTCGCGGCGAGATTTGTTCAATGAGCCGACATATCTTTTTCGCAACAGCCGCGACATCAGCCGCATGAGCGAGACGCTCCTGACGCCGATCGAGATTGGCCTGACCGCGGCCATCGTCGCGATCGAGGACCACGAGCCGCTGATCCTCACCGCGCGCGGCGGTGATGGGCTTGCCGGCCTGCCGTTCGGGCCGTTCGATGCGCTCGCCCATCGCACCTTCGAGATCGGCCTGCGCGCCTGGGTCGAGCAACAGACGGGCCTGCGGCTCGGCTATGTCGAGCAGCTCTACACCTTCGGCGATCGCGGCCGTCATGCCGGTGCCGGCGACACCGGCCCGCATATGGTGTCGATCGGCTATCTCGCGCTGACGCGCGCCGCCAGCGGCGAGCTCGCCGCGACCGGCGCGAGCTTCGAGCCATGGTATCGCTTCTTCCCCTGGGAAGACTGGCGCGAGCAGCCGCCAGAGATCATCGCCCGCGACATCATCCCGGCGCTGACGAAATGGGCCGAGGAGGAGACGCCGCAGACGACGCGGGCGCTGCCGCGAAAGGATCGCGTGCGGTTCTATTTCGGTCTCGACGGTGCGCCCTGGGACGAGGAGCGCGTGCTCGATCGCTATGAGCTCCTGTACGAGGCCGGGATGATCGAGGAGGCGCGGCGCGACGGCAGGCCTGCGGCATTAGCGCGCAAGAGGCTTCCCGCGCTTGGGACCTCGATGCGGTTCGATCACCGGCGCATCCTCGCCACAGCCATCGCGCGGCTACGCGCAAAACTGAAGTATCGTCCTGTTGTTTTTGAACTTTTGCCCGCCGAATTCACACTTACGGAATTGCAGCATACGGTGGAGGCCATCTCCGGCCGGCACCTGCACAAACAGAATTTCCGCCGCCTCGTCGAAATGGAAGCCCTGGTCGAACCGACCGGGGCGATGTCGACACAGACCGGGGGACGCCCGGCGGCACTCTATCGCTTCCGCCGCGAAGTACTCCAGGAGCGGCCCGCGCCGGGCTTGCGCGTACGCTCCCGGCGCTAGATTAAGAATTTGCGATCGGCCCTGCCCGCCGGTTGCCTGGAGGCTTCATGTTCGACGGCCCGTTTGACGTCTTTGCGTTGATCCTTGCGATCGCCGCCTTCCTGATCGCGATCAAGGCCTCCAGTCAGGCGGCTGAGCTGCGCCGCCGGCTGAGCTCGCTCGAAGAGATGTTTGACGCGCAGCGGAAAGTTAAGCCGCCGCCACTTACGCCGACTTGGGAGCAGGCGCCCGCAACCGCGACGGCCGCCGCGGAGCCGCCGCCGCTTGCGCCGGAAGCCGAGCAGGCGCCCCCGGCCCTCGCCGAACCCGTTTCGCCGCCGCCGCTCGGAACGAGCACCGAGGCCGATGCACCGCCACCCCTGCCTGCACCCGCACCCGGCTTCGAGGAGCGACTCGGCACGCGCTGGGTGGTGTGGATCGGCGGGCTTGCGCTCGCGCTCGGCGGCTTCTTCATGGTGCGCTATTCGATCGAGGCCGGCCTCGTCGGGCCCGGCGTGCGCGTGTTCCTCGGCGGCCTGTTCGCGCTGGCGCTGCTCGGTGCCGGCGAATGGACACGGCGCAAGGAGAGCATCTCCAGCATCGCGGCGCTGCCGATCGCCAACATCCCCGCGATCCTCACCGCGGCCGGCACGGCGGTGGCGTTCGCGACCATCTATGCAGCCTACGCGCTCTACGGCTTCCTGGTGCCCGCCACCGCCTTCGTGCTGCTCGGCCTCGTCGCGCTCGGCACGCTGGCCGCCGCGCTGCTCCACGGGCCCGCGCTCGCCGGCCTCGGCGTCGTCGGCGCGTTCGTGACGCCGGTCCTCGTCTCCAGCGGCAAGCCGGACTATTGGGCGCTCTACATCTATCTTGCCATCGTCACCGCAGCGAGCTTCGGCCTTGCCCGCATCCGGCTATGGCGCTGGCTCGCGGTGACTACGATCGTCTTCGCGGTGCTCTGGACCTTCATGGGGCTCGAGCTCGAGCTGCAGGTGGCCCCGCACGCCTTCCACGTCATTGCGGGCTTCACGCTCGCTGCGCTTCTCGTCGTCTGCGGTTTCATGTTCGGCCCGACCATCGAGGACGGCGAGATCGAGCCAGTGTCGTCGAGCTCGCTCGGCGCCTATCTGTTCGCGGCAATGATCATCGTGCTGTCGAGCGCGCATGCCGATCTGGCGCTCATTGCCTTCACCCTGCTGGTCGCAGGGACGCTGTTTGTCGCCTGGCGCGCGCCGGCGGCAACGGGTGCACTGGGCGCGGCTGCGGCGACCGTCTTCATCGTGTTCGCGGAATGGGCGGTGCGGGCCAATCCCGACATGCTGGTGCTGCCGGGCGGCCCCATGGCCGGCATCGGTCCTGTCCCCACCGATAGTTCGGTGACACTGCATCTGGTCACGGCCGCGATCTTCGCCGCGGGCTTCGGCATCGCAGGCTTCCTCGCGCAGGGCCGGTCCAATTCGGCGATCATCCCGGTGGTGTGGTCGGCAAGTGCGGTCGCGACGCCGATCGCGATCCTGGTTGCGCTCTTCGCCCGCATCGCCCATCTCGACCGCTCGATCCCGTTTGCGATCCTCGCCGTGCTGCTCGCTGCCGCCTTTGGTGCTGCGACCGAATCGCTGACGCGGCGCGAGACCCGGCCGGGCGCCATGATCTCGACGGCGCTGTTCGCGACCGGTACGCTCGGCGCGCTCGCGCTGGCGCTGACCTTCGCGCTCGAGAAGGGCTGGCTCACCATCGCGCTCGCGCTGATGTCGCTCGGCACTGCCTGGATCTCGATGCAGCGGTCGATCCCGTTCCTGCGCTGGCTCGCCGCCGTCTTCGCCGGCATCGTCACGGCACGCATCGTCTATGATCCCTGCATCGTCGGCGATGCCGTCGGCACCACGCCGATTCTGAACTGGCTGTTGTGGGGCTATGGCCTGCCGGCGCTGTCGTTCTGGGGCGCGAGCATGTTCCTGCGCCGCCGTGCCGACGATGCGCCGCTGCGCATGGTCGAGGCTGCGGCCGTCCTGTTCACCGCGCTGCTCGCCTTCATGGAAATCCGGCACCTTGCGACCGGCGGCCGCATGACCTCGCCGCCTTCGCTGCTGGAATTCTCGCTGCAAGTCTGCGTCACGCTCGCGATGGCGATCGGGCTGGAGCGCCTGCGGCTGCGCAGCCACAGCATCGTGCACAATGTCGGCGCGGTCGCGCTCACCGCGATCGCCGGGCTCATCAGCGTGTTCGGCCTGCTGATCCTGGAGAACCCGCTGCTGCTCTCCAGCGTCAATGTCGGCGGCCTCGTGTTCAACCTGCTGCTGCTCGGCTATGCGCTCCCCGCGGTGCTGATGCTGCTGTTGTCCTATGCGGTGGCGGGCCATCGCCCCGCCGCCTATGCCAATACGATTGCGGGCGGGGCACTTGTGTTCGCGCTCACCTACGTGACGCTGGAGATCCGCCGCTTCTATCACGGCCCGGTCCTGCTCTATGGCGGCACCACGGGCGCGGAGCAATACACCTATTCGATCGGCTGGCTCGCCTTCGGCGTGGTGCTGCTCGGCGTCGGCATCCTGGTCAATTCGGAGCGGGCGCGGCTCGCCTCTGCCGCCGTCATCGCGCTGACGATCCTGAAGGCCTTCGTCATCGATATGTCGACGCTGACAGGCGTCTACCGCGCGCTGTCGTTCATGTGCCTCGGCGTCGTGCTGGTCGCGATCGGCTGGCTCTACCAGCGCATCCTATTCCGGCGGCAAACGCCGCCGGCTCCGCAGACGAGCGCGTAGGGATCAGTGGAGGTCCCCTCACCTGGATCGCATCTTCGATGCGATCCGACCTCTCCCTTCGGGAGAGGTGAGCCAAGAGCCTGCGCCGCTTTTAGGCCGCGCGGACCGACTCCAGGAACTGCGCGACTTCGACCCTCAGACGGGTGCTGTCGGTCGCCAGTGATTTCGCCGCCGACAGCACTTCAGTCGAGGCCGAGCCGGTTTCGATCGCCCCGCGCTGCACGTTGGTGATGTTCGACGATACTTCCTGGGTGCCGAGCGAAGCCTGCTGGACGTTGCGCGATATCTCCTGCGTGGCCGCGCCCTGTTCTTCGACCGCGGCGGCGATCGCAGCGGAGACTTCGGACAGACGCTCGATGGTGCCGCCGATCTCCTGGATGGCGCTGACGGATTCCTGCGTGGCGGCCTGAATCCCTGCGACCTGCGCACCGATCTCGCCGGTGGCTTTCGCGGTCTGCTCGGCGAGCGCCTTCACTTCCGAGGCAACGACGGCGAAGCCGCGGCCGGCCTCGCCGGCGCGTGCGGCCTCGATGGTGGCGTTCAGCGCCAACAGGTTGGTCTGGCCCGCGATGGTGTTGATGAGCTCGACGACGTCGCCGATGCGCGAGGCCGCCTGAGACAGCGCGTTGACGCGCTCGTTGGTCCGCGCCGCCTGCTCGACGGCTTCTGCGGCCATCCGCGCCGAGTCCTGCACGCGGCGGCTGATCTCGGTGATGGAGGAGGACAGCTCCTCCGAGGCGGAAGCAACCGCCTGGACGTTGGTGGAGGCTTCCTCCGAGGCGGCGGCGACGACGGTCGCGAGCTCCTGGCCGCGCTGGGCGGTGCCGGTCAGCGTCGCTGCCGATGCTTCGAGCTCGGTCGAGGCTGATGACACGGTCTCGACCACCTCGCCGATCATGGCCTCGAAATTGCGCGTGATGGCATCGACGCGGCGGCCGCGCTCGATCTTGGCTTCGGCATCGCGCGCCGCTGCCTGGTCGGCGGCTTTCTTGGCGATCAGCGCCTCCTTGAAGATCTGGAGCGCATCGGCCATGGCGCCGATCTCGGTCTTGTCGCCGCGATGCGGCACGTCGGCCGAGAGGTCGCCCTGGCCGAGCGACTGCATCGGACGGATGATCGAAGCAATGCCACGAGAGACGTCGCGCACGAGATAATACGCGGCGCCGATCGCGATCACGACCGAAAACACAATGATGCCGACCAGGACGCGGAAGATCGTGGCGTAACTGTCGGACGCCTGCTTGGTCTCCAGCTCGGCGCCCTGATTGTTCAACTCGATACCCTTCTGGAGCAGCGGATCGGCGGCCTGGGCCATTTTCGCGACCTTGGTCTGCAACAGCTCGTTGGCATCGGTCGGGAAGCGGCCGACGCTCTTGCGCGACAGCGCCATCACCTCCTGAACGCCATTCAGATACTCGGCCCACGCCTTCGCCCATTGTTCGTAGAGCGCGCGCTCCTCGGCGGCAGTGATCAGCGGCTCGTAGACCTTGCGGGTCTTCTCGATGCGTTCGCGGAGCGAGGCGAGGCGCTTCTCTGCGGCATCCTTGCCTTCAGCACTATCCTGCATCAGGTGCAAACGAAGTGCGACGCGCAGCTCGTTAATGTCGGCGCGCATCGAGCCGAGCGCACGCACGCTGGGGAGCCAGCTCTGCGCAATCTCGACGGTGTGGGCGTTGATGTTCTGCATCGTGCCGATCGCCGTCACGCCGACACCGGCGAGCGAGAGCACGAGGACTGACAACACGGTCAGCAGCTTGAAGACGATCGACAACTTCGACATCACAACAAATCCCAACGATGCCTGGCAACGCGCACATCACCTGCGCCACAGGCGTCACGACGGACGACCGGGCCGAGGTCAGTTCAACAATGCTGGCTGGTTCTTATCCCGTAAGATTGCGCTCTATCCTCGCAAGCAGGCGTTAACATCGTCCTACGTAAAACTACCGGGCGGGCGGACATTCGTTGTTTTCTGCAATCATCCGCTGCACCTGCACGGATCTCGCGCTGCACCGCGCTTGATGGAGCAACATCTCCAAGGCTAACGGTCGCAGGGCGAAATACGCACGCGCGCGACCGCCGCAGGTTCGCGCGCGGCGGCTGCAAGCGATGCCTATTGAACGTCGTCAGCCGGCGCGCACAGAGCCGAGAAACTTGCCGACTTCGAGCTTGAGACGGTTGCTGTCGCCGGACAGCATTTGCGCGGCAGACAGGATCTGAGAAGACACCGAGCCGGTCTCGCTTGCGGCGCGCTGCACGTCGGTGATGTTGGACGACACCTGATGAGTGCCTGCCGCCGCCTGCTGCACGTTGCGAGAAATTTCCTACGTCGCGGCGCCCTGCTCTTCCACGGCGGCCGCAATCGTCGAGGAGATTTCCGACAGCTTCTCGATGGTATCGCTGATGGCCTTGATGGTACCGACCGAATGTTCGGTCGCGGACTGGATGCTGGCTATCTGCTGCCCGATCTCGCCAGTCGCCTTCGCAGTCTGCTCGGCGAGCGCCTTGACCTCGGAGGCAACCACTGCAAATCCCTTGCCGGCTTCGCCAGCGCGGGCCGCCTCGATTGTGGCGTTGAGTGCGAGCAGATTGGTCTGGCCCGCGATCGTATTGATCAGTTCGACCAAGAAGGTCTCGTCATAGTTGTAAATTGCAACCTGAAGTCGGAGCCTAGGAAGCTTTGCATCCGACGGTCTCTCCAACAAGGCTGACGCGAAAGACCGGCTGCTTGTTCTCGTCGAGCAGCTCCATGCGCCACTCGGCATTCGGCTTCAGGCCGCGGGCGATGCCGCCGAGCAGATTGGCACAAACCTCAGTCATCTCAGTCCAGGCCGCTGCGCGGTCCTCGAACTCGTACGGCTGATCGGCGGCGCCGGAATAGCGACCGGTGCTGATGCGGAAGAAGTACAGCGACATCGTTGAACCCCTTGCGTCGGGGCGTCCCCCGGCCGTACGCAAACTGGGACGCGAACAGCTACCAAGGCATGAAAGCCGCCGTCCGTATGACTACGGCGCGGCGGCTTCGTGCTCGATCGATTCTTCAACGAAAAACTGTGCGGCTGTCCTGTGCAGCCAACTCACTGCGTCGAGCGGCGCAGCTCCAGCGGAGCCTCGGCCTTCGCGGGTTCCGACTTGGCTTCCGACTTCACCGGCTCGAGGCGACCGCTCTCGACACGCGGCGTCTCGACCCGCGCGGCGACTTCGGTGTTGGGTGCAGCGATCGAACCGGTCCGCTCCGAGCTGCGCAACGAGCGCGGACGCGCGGCGGCGCGCGCCATTAGCATCTGATTGCCGCCCTGATGGTGGAAGTCGCAATAGGCGAAGCCCATGCCTGACACCGAGCCGCGGAAGCTGCGATCATCGGTCTTTTCCAGGTTGAAGCAGGGCTCGAACGGAATCCCCTTGATCGAGGCGCAGACGTTCTGGCCGCGGATTTGGAGCGTATTGCCGGGCAGACGAAGATGCTTCACCGGGCCCGCGCCCGAGAATTGCACCGCGCCGGCGGCACCGAGGTCGTCGAGGATGCGGCCCGCACCGCGGGTGCCGTCGAAACAGGTGAAGGCGAACACCTTGCCGGCGACGAAACGGCGCGCCTCGTCAGCATTCATGCTCCCGGCAATGGCCGGCGCAAACGTCGCTGCCGCCGTGACAGCCCCCAACACAATACGCGCAAGCATGCTCAACTCCGAACCAACCCCCGCAGCGGGCGATGCCTTATCTCTCTTTACCCGCTGCTTACCATACCAACCATGGCAACATTGGAGCAGCTTGGTTGGTAAAGTCTGAACGCCGTCAGACAATTTTTACCACGATGCGGCCGCGAACCGCGCCGGCCAGAATTTTCGCGCCCCAGTCGGGCACCTCGGCGAGGGGAATTTCCTGAGTGATTTCAGCTAGTTTTGTCCGGTCCAGATCGGACGCCAGGCGCTGCCAAGCGGCTTTCCGCGGCTCGATCGGGCACATCACCGAATCGATGCCGAGAAGGCACACTCCGCGCAAAATGAACGGCGCGACAGAAGATGGCAGGTCCATGCCGGCCGCCAGGCCGCACGCCGCGATCGCTCCACCGTATTTCGTCATCGACAGGAGGTTGGCGAGCGTGGTCGAGCCGACGCTGTCGACGCCACCCGCCCAGCGCTCCTTGGCCAGAGGCTTCGCCGGCGCCGACAATTCGTTGCGGTCGATCACTTCGGCTGCGCCCAGATGCTTCAGATAATCTGCTTCCGCGGCGCGACCGGTCGAGGCGATGACGTGATAGCCGAGCTTCGACAGCACGGCGGTCGCAACCGAGCCGACGCCGCCGGCGGCGCCCGTCACCACCACCGGACCACTCTTTGGCGAGAGGCCCTGTTTCTCCAGGGCGATCACGGACAGCATCGCTGTGAAGCCGGCGGTGCCGATCGCCATGGCGTCGCGCGCCGACAGGCCCTGCGGCAGCGCCACCAGCCAGTCGCCCTTCACCCGCGCCTTCTCGGCATAGGCGCCGAGATGGGTTTCGCCCATGCCCCAGCCGGTGCAGACCACCTTGTCGCCCGCCTTCCACTGCGGATGCGAGGACGCTTCGATCGTGCCGGCGAAATCGATGCCGGCGATCATTGGGAAGCGCCGCACCACCGGCGCCTTGCCGGTAAGTGCGAGGCCGTCCTTGTAGTTCAGCGTCGACCATTCCACACGCACGGTGACGTCGCCGTCCATCAGCTCGGCTTCATCGAACTGCGTCAGCTGCGCGGTGGTGCCCTTGTCCGCCTTGTCGATCCGGATCGCCTTGAACGTGGCCACGACTAAACTCCCTGACTTGTTTGTCGAGGATGTTTAGCCGATCAGGCCGGCTGCGCAACCGCCCGTGTCACCGGTTTCTCCACGATCGGAAGATTGATCAGTGCAGAAAGCACGCCGAACACGATCGAGAGCCACCAGATCGGCGTATAGGAACCGAAGCGCTCGAACACGATGCCGCCGAGCCAGACACCGAGGAAGCCGCCGACCTGATGGCTGACGAAGGCAAAGCCATAGAGCGTTGCGAGCCAGCGCGTGCCGAACATCAGCGCCACCAGCGCCGAGGTCGGCGGCACCGTCGACAGCCAGGTCAGGCCGGAGATCGCACCGAACGCGATCGCCGAGAACGGCGTGATCGGGAACGAGATGAAGGCAAGGGTCGCGAGCGCGCGAGTGAAGTAGATGGTCGAGAGGATGTAGCGTTTGGGCAGATAGTTCTGGAGGTAGCCGACGCTGAGCGAGCCCACGATGTTGAACAGGCCGATCGCCGCGATGACCCAGCCGCCGGTTTGCGCCGAGATGCCACGATCGACCAGGAAGGCCGGCAGATGCACGGTGATGAAGGCGAGCTGGAAACCGCAGGTGAAGAAGCCGAGCACCAAGAGCACGTAGGAGCGGTGACCGAAGGCTTCCGCCAGCGCCTTGGTGAAGGTCTGCTCATCCGCAGGCGCCGCGGTTGCCGTGCTTGCGACCGGCGGCGTCGAGAGCGCCAGCGACAGCGGGATGATCAGCAGCATCAGGAAGCCGAACACGGAGAGCGCCTGCTGCCAGCCGAAATTGTCGATCAGCGCGACGCCGATCGGCGCGAACAGGAATTGCCCGAACGATCCCGCCGCGGTGCCGGCGCCGAGCGCAAGGCCGCGCTTCTCGGCCGGCAGCAGCTTGCTGAAGGCCGACAGCACCAGGTTGAACGAGCAGCCGGCAAGACCGAAGCCGACCATCACGCCGGCGCCGATGTTGAGTGACAGCGGCGTCGAGGAGTAGCGCATCAGGAGCAGGCCGCCGGCATAGAGCAGAGCGCCGACACACATCACCCGGAACAGGCCAAAGCGATCCGCCACCGCCCCGGCGAGAGGCTGACCCAAGCCCCACAGCAGATTCTGCACGGCGATCGCGAGGCCGAACACGTCGCGGCCCCAGGTGAACTCATGGCTCATCGGCTGCACGAAGAAGCCAAGCGCCGAGCGCGGACCGAAGCCGAGCATGCCGATGGCGCAGCCGCAGAGAATGATCACAGCCGGGGTGCGCCAGTTCGAGGAACGTGAGGCCGGAGCGAGCTCGCCGATCTGTGTCGACATGGTGGTCCTCGTCTGTCGTTGGCGGTTCTGCAAATCGGCAGCCGCGAATGAGCCCGGTTTAATGCACCTGCATGAAAATCCCAAGTCAAAAACGATTGCATTCCACGGGGAGCTGCCACCGGAGCATTGCAATTCACGCGGCCTCGCCTGACGGGCACTTGACGGGAATGTGTGCGGCAGCGCCTAGGCGTCTTCGGTAAAGCATGCTATTCTTGATTTACTCAGTTTGAGCATATAAGAGCTGGGTGACATTCGCTCCGGCCACTCGGCCGGACTATTCAGGACCTGTATATACTCAAATTGAGTATAAACAATGCGAGGGAGGCTTCGATGCCGATCATTGGAATTTACGGCCCCGACGATTTCGCCAACCGGCCGCCCGGCCAAATCAATGGCCAAATCAATGGCCATCAAGTCCATGACCATGTCGTCAGCTCCCCTCCCGCCGCGCCGAGCCGGCCGGGGCTTGCGCTGCCGATGCCCTCGCTGGACTGGACGCCGGAGGTCGAGCGCGCCACGGCATCCCTGTATGAGCGCGTGAAGCAGGTGATCCCGCCGATCGAATGGCCGCTGATGGCGCCGACAATCAAGGCGATCAACGAGCTGAAGGCGGCGCGGGGCGCGGTGATCCTCGCGCACAACTACCAGGCCCCGGAAATCTTTCACTGCGTCGCCGACATCGGCGGCGATTCGCTCCAGCTCGCGGTCGAAGCCACCAAGGTGAAGGCCGGCATCATCGTCCAGTGCGGCGTGCACTTCATGGCGGAGACGTCAAAACTGCTCAACCCGGACAAGACGGTGCTGATTCCGGACTCGCGCGCAGGCTGCTCACTGGCCGCCAGCATCACCGGCGCAGACGTTCGCCTGCTGCGCGAGAAATTCCCTGGCGTGCCGGTCGTTGCCTACGTCAACACCTCGGCCGAGGTGAAGGCCGAGGTCGACATTTGCTGCACCTCGTCGAACGCGGTGCAGGTGGTCGAGAGCCTGAATGCGCCTAGCGTGATCTTCCTGCCCGACCGCTATCTCGCCACCTACGTGGCCTCGAAGACCGACGTGAAGATTATTGCCTGGAAGGGCGCCTGCGAAGTGCACGAGCGCTTCACGGGTGAAGAGCTGCGCAGTCTTCGCGATGACGATCCCTCGGTGCAGATCATCGCGCATCCCGAATGCCCGCCGGACGTGTTGGCGGAGGCCGACTTCACCGGCTCGACCGCGCACATGATCAGCTGGGTGCGCAACAAGCGGCCGCGGCGGCTGGTGATGATCACGGAATGCTCGATGGCCGACAATGTGCGGGCCGAGCTGCCCGACGTGGAGATGCTGCGCCCCTGCAATCTCTGCCCGCACATGAAGCGCATCACGCTTGCCAATATCCTGGAGAGCCTGCTGACGCTCCGCGAGGAAGTGACGATCGATCCCGCGCTCGCGGAGCGCGCACGGCGCTCGGTCGAGCGGATGATCAATTTGAAGAATTGAGAGCGAGAAGCAGCAACACACCCGTCGTCTGAGACAAGCGCGCGCAGATCCGGGACCGACAGGACGCGAGTATTGGCACGCTGGTGGTCCCGGCCTGCTGCAACAACAACAGCAATGGGTTCTGGCTTTGGCCAGGACGACAATGAAGAAACCATGCAAGACAGAATCGAAAATCTCACCCGCACCACCGACGACGTGGTCATCGTCGGCGGCGGTCTTGCCGGATTGTTCTGCGCGCTGAAGCTCGCGCCGCGGCCCGTGACGCTGATCTCGGCTGCGCCGCTGGGACAGGGCGCATCCTCCGCGTGGGCACAAGGCGGCATCGCAGCGGCAGTGGCCGAAGCCGATAGTCCGGAAGCGCATACCGCGGATACGATTGCCGTCGGGGGCGGTCTCGTCGATAAAGCCGTTGCACTTGGGATGGCGCGGGAGGCGGCGCCGCGAATCCATGATCTTCTCGCCTTTGGTGTCCCATTCGATCGCGACCTGGAAGGAAAGCTCGCCGTCGGACGCGAAGCCGCACATTCGGCCCGGCGCATCGTACATGTGCGCGGCGACGGAGCCGGTGCCGCGATCATCGCGGCCTTGAGCGAAGCTGTGCGCCGCACGCCGTCGATCCGTATCATCGAAGGTCTGGTCGCCGAAGCATTGTTGACCGAGCACGGTGCCGTCACGGGCATTCAATTGCGCGAGGCCGGCCATCCCTGTGCACGGCCGATCACCCTCGCCTCGCGCGCGATCGTGCTGGCCACCGGCGGCCTTGGGCATCTCTATGCCGTCACCACCAATCCGCTCGAGGCCAGCGGCTCGGGCCTTGCGATCGCCGCTCGCGCCGGTGCGGTGATCGCCGATCCGGAATTCGTGCAATTCCATCCGACCGCCATCAGGGTCGGGCGCGATCCGGCGCCGCTTGCGACCGAGGCGCTGCGCGGCGAAGGCGCGACGCTCATCAACGGCAATGGCGAGCGTTTTATGGCGGCGCGCCATCCGCTCGCCGAGCTCGCACCGCGCGACATCGTCGCCCGCGGCGTCTTTGCCGAAATCGCGGCCGGACGCGGTGCCTTCCTCGATGCGCGGCAGGCGCTGGGTGCGCCCTTCGCCGACAAATTTCCGACCGTGCATGCAAGCTGCCTCGCCGCCGGAATTGATCCCGCGGCAGAGGCCATCCCGATCGCGCCGGCCGCGCACTATCACATGGGCGGCATCGCGGTGGACGCGCGCGGCCGCAGCTCGATCGACGGGCTCTGGGCCGGCGGCGAAGTGGCCTGCACCGGCGCGCATGGCGCCAACCGGCTCGCTTCCAATTCGTTGCTGGAGGCCGTGGTCTACGCCGCGCGCATCGCCGAGGACATCGCCGGCTGCGCCGTCCCCGCGCCCGCCCGGCTTCCGGACGCATTGGTGATGCCGCGCGGCGGCGCGCCGGAGGCTACGGCCGTGAAGCGGCTGCGAGCCATGATGAACACACGCGTCGGCGTCATCCGCGACGCCGACGGATTGGCGGAGGCCGTCCGCAGCTTCGCCGCGCTTGAACGCGAGGCCGGCAACATCGCGCTGCGCAACATGGCGACCTCCGCGCTGCTCGTAGCCGCTGCTGCCTGGAGCCGGCGCGAGAGCCGCGGCGCGCATTTCCGCGCCGACCATCCGGCGGATGTCCCTGCCCTGGCGCAACGAACGATGACCACGCTCGACGCTGTGCGCGAAGTGGCCGACGGCCTCGCCGATCGCCCGATGCCACCCACCGCGCAACCCATCATGGCCTGACGGAGCTCTCATGATCACCGCAACCTCGCTGCTCTATCCCGACGCCTTTCTCTCGCCCCTCGCAATTGACGAGGCCGTGCAGCGCGCACTCGACGAAGATCTCGGTCGCGCCGGCGACGTCACCTCGCTGGCAACGATTCCGGAAGCAACGACGGCGCAGGCGATCCTGGTCGCCCGCCAGTCCGGCGTGATCGCCGGATTGCCGCTGGCGCTGGCGACGCTGCAAAAGCTCTCGCCCGACATCGACGTGCGTGCGCATGTCCGCGACGCGGCACGGGTTGCCCGGGGGCAGCAGGTGTTGACGATCTCAGGGCCCGCGCGCGCCATTCTCACGTCGGAGCGGACCGCACTGAACTTCGTCGGCCGCCTGTCGGGTATCGCGACGCTGACGGCCGACTATGTCGCGCGCACCGAAGGCACGCGGATGCGCATCTGCTGCACGCGAAAGACCACGCCGGGATTGCGGGCGCTGGAAAAGTACGCCGTGCGCTGCGGCGGCGGTTTCAATCACCGCTTCGGCCTCGACGATGCGATCCTGATCAAGGACAATCACATCGCGGTCGCCGGCGGCATCCGCCCCGTGCTGGAGCGCGCCCGCGCTCATGCCGGCCATCTCGTCAAGATCGAGATCGAGGTGGACACGCTTGCGCAACTGCGCGAGGTACTGGCCACCGGAATGGCCGACGCGGTGCTGCTCGACAACATGGATACCGCGACGTTGCGCGAGGCGGCGCGGATCAACGAGGGCCGCCTCAAGCTGGAAGCGTCCGGCGGCGTCACACTGGACTCGATCGCGGCGATCGCCGCCACCGGCGTCGACTACGCCTCGGCCGGCGCGCTGACGCACTCGGCGCCGAATTTCGACTGTGCGCTGGATATCGAGGCGTGATGGTCCTTGCCTCTCCCCGCAAGCGGGCGAGGCAAGAAAACTACCGCCGCTCGCCCATCTCCGCGGAACTCTTGGCTTCCTGCGCAAGCGCGGCGGAAAGCGCTGCGGTCTGCGCGGGCGTGCCCCAGCTTGGCTCCTCGCTGCCATCGCCCCAGGCGCGCGGACGGTAGAAGGTGTGCACGCCGGTCTTGTACATCTTCTTCATCTCGGCGACCCAGGACGGGCGCACCCAATAGGCATGGTAGTGCGTGGACTTGCCGACCTCGGGCAGCCAGATCTGGCCATCGAGCATCGCCTTCGAAATCTTCTTGGCGCGCTCCCACATCTCGGGCTCGCGGATCACGTCGGCGTTGTTGTCGCAGGCGAAGGTGAACTGGCAGGCGAGGTGGCGGTACTTGTTCTGATAGACCACGCCGCACACGGTGTCGGGATATTTTCCCGAGAACACGCGGTTCATCACGACCTGCGCGACCGCCATCTGGCCGCGCACGGCCTCGCCGCGCGATTCGAAATAGACCGCTTCGGCGAGACACTTCTCGGACTTGGCGCGCGACTTGTCGTCGAGCGCGAGCCGCTCCGCGGGCGATCTGGCGCGCTGGTTGTCGGCGTTGACCTCGCCCTTCGGGGCGACGCTCTCGCCGCTCTCGATGTCCTTGGCGATCTCGGCTGTCGGCGGCGACAGCGAGGCCGTCACCTTCATATCGGGATCAGGCATTACGATCAGCGGCTCGGCCCCGGGCTGCCAGCTCTCGATGCTCTCGAGACTACCGCCGAGCGAGGAGCTGCCGAAGAACAGGTTCGACGTCTTGACGCTGAAGGGATCGCGCGCCGGGGCGGCCGGCGCCGTGGCCCGCTTCAGCGCTTCCAGCGGCTGCACCGCGATCGCGCGCGCGGCATCGCTCGCCTGCGGCGCATTGGTATATTGCGGCAGCGGCGGTGCACGGAGCGCTTCCTGGAGCTCGGGATCGAGCGCGGCCGCGGACTCCGGCGACATCGGCGGCGGTAACGCGGCGGTCTTGGCACCGAATACCGAGCTGTTCGAGGTCGCGGGATTTTCCTGCGCGGGCACTGCCGGCGGCGCAGCGGCCTCGGGAGGTGTCGTCGGGGTCATGATCGCGAGGCGATCACCCTTCATCGAGCGATCGACCTTTGGAAAATCGGCGGCCTGGTAGTGCGGCGGCGTCTGCAGCGCCGGATTGCGGCTGATCGCACCCGTGACGTCGCGACCATCGATGCTGGCGAGGCGAACCATTGCGCTCTGCGGAACCGAGGTGCCGATCGGCCGGGAAAAACTGTAGGTGGCGAGCTGGATCGAGGACGCCGCGGAATACACCTGCTTCTGCCAACGCTCGGCGACGCCCGGTTGGCGCGCCAGCAGCGAGGCAATGTCCTGATAGCCGGTCTCTCTCGGCATCAATGCGAAGATGCAGAGACCGATGCCGAAGGACGCGAACCGCGCGCCCTTCGGATGGTTACGCAACAGTGACATCGATACGCTCACGCTACGCTTACGCCAGTTCCGATCGAACGTCAGTACATCCGTGCAATTCGATCTTGATTGTAAGTATCCAATTTAGGTTGCCGGTGCGTTAATCGACGTGGCGCGCACGGCACACTCAAGCAAACACGGGTGTTTTCACGGGGCGATCGCGCGCGGTGGTAAATGCGTCGTCACGTCAGGGGGTAAACAACCGGTCAACGCGAATGGTGAAGGAACTCTTGCGCACATGTATCAATACGGGACGCGCGATCATTATGCTGTTTGGCGTTTGCGCAAAGCGTTCCCCCATCACGGGTGTCATGCTTCGCGAAAGCGGGGCATCCAGTACGCCGCGTCGTCTCGATTCATCACGACCGTCTCGGCGTATTGGATTGCCCGGTCAAGCCGGGCGATGACAGGGAGTGCGGCGAACGCGTCCCGCAAGCTCGTCATTGCGAGCGCAGCGAAGCAATCCAGTCTGCCTCCGCGGAAAGATTCTGGATTGCTTCGCTGCGCTCGCAATGACGGTAGGGATACAGCATCACGCAAAGAGGCGGGGTTGGGGCCCCCGCCTCTTTCATTCCAGCATATCGATGCTGCTTACGCCTGGCTCGCGATTGCCTTGCCGAGCGCGGCTTGCGCCGCAGCCAGGCGGGCGATCGGCACGCGGTAGGGCGAGCAGGAGACGTAGTCGAGGCCGATCGTGTGGCAGAAGGCGACGGAGGCGGGATCGCCGCCGTGCTCGCCGCAGATGCCGACCTTGAGCGAGGCCCGCGTCTTGCGGCCGCGCGCGACGCCGATCTTGACGAGCTCACCGACGCCCTCTTGATCAAGCGCGATGAAGGGATCGACCGAGAGGATGCCCTTCGCCACGTAGGGACCGAGGAAGCTCGCCGCGTCGTCGCGGCTGATGCCGTACGTCGTCTGCGTGAGATCGTTGGTGCCGAACGAGAAGAACTCGGCGCTTTCCGCGATCTCGGCCGCGAGCAGACAGGCGCGCGGCAGCTCGATCATGGTGCCGACTTGATAGGCGATCTTCGTATTGGTCTCGCGCATCACCGCCTGCGCAGTCGCATCGATCCGCGCCTTGACGAGGTCGAGCTCGGCCTTTGTCGCAATCAGCGGGACCATCACCTCGAGACCGACGGCCTTGCCGGTGCGCTTCTGCGCCTCGACCGCGGCCTCGAAGATTGCGCGCGCCTGCATCTCGGCGATTTCAGGATAGGCGATCGCGATGCGGCAGCCGCGGAAGCCGAGCATCGGATTGAACTCCGAGAGCTCGCGGGCGCGGTCGGCCAGGCGCCGCGGATCAGTGTTCATGGCGCGCGCCACTTCCTCGACCTCGGCATGGGTGTGCGGCAGGAACTCGTGCAGCGGCGGATCAAGCAGGCGGACCGTGACGGGAAGACCCTTCATGATCTCGAACAGCTCGACGAAGTCGGCGCGCTGCATCGGCAGCAGCTTGGCGAGCGCGGCACGGCGTGCCTGCTCGTCTTCGGAGAGGATCATTTCGCGCACCGTGCGGATGCGCGTCTCCTCGAAGAACATGTGCTCGGTGCGGCACAGGCCGATGCCCTCGGCGCCGAACTTGATCGCGGTGCGGGCATCCTCGGGCGTATCGGCATTGACGCGCACGCCGATCTTGCGGACCTGGTCGGCCCAGTTCATCAACGTGCCGAACTCGCCGGACAGCTCCGGCTCGATCATCGGCATGCGGCCGGCGAGCACCTGGCCGAGCGAACCATCAATGGTGATGACGTCGCCGGTCTTGAAGGTGCGCGAGCCGATGCTCATGGTACCGCGGCCGTAATCGACGCGGATGGTGCCGCAGCCGGAGACGCAGGGCTTGCCCATGCCGCGCGCGACCACCGCCGCGTGCGAGGTCATGCCGCCGCGCGTGGTCAAGATGCCTTCGGCGGCGTGCATGCCGTGGATGTCTTCCGGGCTGGTCTCGATCCGGACCAGGATCACCTTGCGTCCATCGGCCTGGAGCTTGGCCGCCTCGTCCGAGGAGAACACGATCTCGCCGGAGGCTGCTCCCGGCGAGGCCGGCAGGCCGGTCGCGATCACGTCGCGCTTGGCGTTGGGATCGATGGTCGGATGCAACAGCTGATCGAGCGAGGCTGGATCGATCCGGGTCACCGCTTCCTTTTTCGAAATCAGGCCTTCATTGGCCAGCTCGACCGCGATGCGCAGCGCCGCTTTCGCAGTGCGCTTGCCGCTGCGGGTCTGGAGCATCCAGAGCTTGCCCTGCTCGACCGTGAACTCCATGTCCTGCATGTCGCGGTAGTGCTTCTCGAGCAGCGTGTAGATCCGCGTCAGCTCCTTGAAGGCCTCCGGCATCGCCGATTCCATCGACGCCCTGTCGGAGCCCGATTCCTTCCGCGCCTCCTCGGTGATGTCCTGCGGCGTGCGGATACCCGCCACCACGTCCTCGCCTTGCGCGTTGATCAGGAATTCGCCGTAGAGCTTGCTTTCGCCGGTCGAGGGATTGCGCGTGAAGGCAACGCCGGTCGCGGAGGTATCGCCCATGTTGCCGAACACCATGGCCTGCACGTTGACCGCGGTGCCCCAGGATTCCGGAATGTCGTGCAGCTTGCGGTAGGTCACCGCGCGCGCGTTCATCCAGGAGGAAAACACCGCACCGATCGCGCCCCAGAGCTGGTCGTGCGGATCCTGCGGGAATTCCTTGCCAGTCTCGCGCGCGACCGCGTCCTTGTACTTGCCGACCAGCTCGACCCAGTCGTCCGCGGACAGATCGGTATCGAGCGTGTAACCCTGGCTGTCCTTGAAGGTGTCGAGGATTTCCTCGAAATGATGATGCTCGAAGCCGAGCACCACGTCCGAATACATGGTGATGAAGCGGCGATAGCTGTCATAGGCAAAGCGGCGGTCACCCGACAACTCGGCCAGCGCTTCCACGGTCTGGTCGTTGAGGCCGAGATTGAGCACGGTGTCCATCATGCCCGGCATCGAGGCGCGCGCGCCGGAACGCACGGAGACGAGCAGCGGGTTCTTGGTGTCGCCGAACACCTTGCCGGTCAACTTGCCGACATGCTCCAGCGCCTTCTCAACCTGCGACTGCAGTTCCTTCGGATAGGTCTTGTCGTGTGCGTAGAAGTAGGTGCAGACCGAGGTCGGGATGGTGAAGCCCGGAGGTACCGGCAGGCCCAGATTGGCCATCTCGGCAAGGTTGGCGCCCTTGCCGCCGAGCAGGTCACGCATTTCCGAGCGGCCTTCGGCCTTGCCGTCACCGAATGTGAACACCCATTTGCCGGCCTTGGCCGCTGCTGGCGCCGCCTTGGCGGAGGTAGCCTTCTTGGGTGCGGGCTTTGCAGCGACCTTCGGCAGAGCCGCCTTGGTCACAGCCTTTGCCGCCGGCTTGGCAGCGGGCTTTGCAACGGGCTTGGCGACCGGCTTCGGCGTGCTCTTGGCCAGCGCCTTGCGGGCCCGCGGCGCGGCCTTTGCGGCAGTGGAGGACTTTGATTTCGCTGGGATTTTCGCTGGCATTTTCTTGGGCTTCGAGGCGGCTTTGGCCATAGCTTGCACACAACCTGCGAGAGGAATGGGAAATCGCGGGCCTTACACCACTTTGGGCGGGCCCGCGCAAGTCGGAGAGTTCCGAAAAGTGAACGCCTAGAAGCGGAGCCACTTCAGGAGCCCAAGCCCGATCGCGCCATTCACGATGAGAAAGATCGCGACGATAAGATTCAGGAGTCGCGGCATGATCAGGATGAGCACGCCCGCAATCAACGACAGGATCGGCGAAATGTGGGCGACGGTGATGTGCATGAATTATCTTTCTGTGGAGGTGGACGAATCGCGGGCGGATCATAGCGGCCCCGGTTCCGCGAGTAGAGACGCGGAAAGCCAATGCGAGTTCCCGGCTTCTCGAAAACTGCCCGAAATTGCCGCGGATACGGCAGGCCTTTTCCCGGAACATTGCGAAGTCGCATGCATTGGCCACCGGTTGCGCCACTGGCGCTTGCCAAACATCACATCGAAGGAGTTGCCCATGCGGAACAGGATTCTTGCCCTTGCAGCGCTGGGCGTTGCGATCGGCTCGCCCCTTGCGGCACAGGCGCAAAGCGATGTCACGGTGGGACGCGCGCCTACCGTGGTCGACAGTGCCCCCAGCATTGCCGTCGACCAGCGGCCGGCCTTCCGCGACTATGTCGTCGAACAACGTGTGCCGCCCTTCCGCATCCCGGATCGCGTGGTGGTGGGCGCCACCTTACCCGAGAGCGGCGTCACGTATTATGACGTGCCGCAGCGTTTCGGCGCCACCACCTATCGCTACACCGTCGTGAACGGCGAGACCGTGCTGGTCGAACCGCGCTCGCGTCGCATCGTCGAGGTGCTGGACTGAGACTGAGATCGACTACCTGAGATCGACTAGATGTCCGGCGCGCCACATCAGGCTGGCGCGAGCAGTGTTAAATCGGACATCAGGCCCCGCCCGGTCCTCCCCCCGCCGGGCGGGGCACTTTTTTGCGGGCTCCTGTTGCGCTCGTGTCCCGAGCAAGCGAAGCGCGACCCGGACCCGGAAGCCCCAAGCGCGCGGCGACATGGGGCCGGCTCTGCAGCGCATCACTCCGCGAAGGGCGGCGCGCTGCGCAGCGTCCGGGCACGAGCCTCAATCCTGAATCTTCGAGAAATCCGCCACCGCCCGTGTGGCGCTGCGAATCTCGTTCAGCAGCTTCAACCGATTCTCGCGCACCTTCGCATCGTCGTCATTGACGCGAACCTTGTCGAAGAACGAATCCACAGGCGGACGCAATTTCGCCAGAGTGCTCATGGCCGCGGCAAAGTCTTCCTTGGCGACGGCGGCGCTCGCTTCCGCCTTGACCTCGCCGATCGCTTTCGCCAGCGCCTTCTCTTCATCGAGGCTGTAGAGCGCAGCATCCGGCGCGCCGTCGAACGTACGCTTGTCCTTCTTCTCCTCGATCGAGAGGATGTTGCTGGCGCGCTTGGTGCCGGCCAGCAGGTTCTTGCCGTCGTCAGTGCCGAGAAACCTGCCCAGCGCCTCGACTCGGCGCACGATCATCAGAAGATCGTCCTGGCCGCCGAGCGCGAACACGGCATCGACGAGATCGTGACGCGCGCCCTGCTCGCGGAGCTGGACCTTGAGGCGGTCGGCGAAGAAGGCGAGCAGGTCTATCGGAAGCTTTTGCGCATCGGCCGGCTTAACCGACAAACCGGCGAGTGCGGACGCCGCCACCTTCATGACCGACAAACGCAGCGCGTTCTCGGCAATCAACCGGATCACCCCGAGGGCAGCTCTCCGCAGCGCATACGGATCCTTGCTCCCCGTCGGCTTCTCGTCGATGGCCCAAAAGCCAACGAGCGTATCGAGCTTATCGGCGAGCGCCACAGCAACGCTGACCGGATCGGACGGTACGCGATCGGCAGGTCCTTGCGGCTTGTAGTGCTCCTCGCAGGCGGCCGCGACCGAAGCGTCCTCGCCCTGCGCCAACGCATAATACTTGCCCATCAATCCCTGCACCTCGGGGAATTCGCCGACGACTTCGGTCAGCAGATCCGCCTTGGCCAGATGCGCGGCGCGCGTTGCCTTGCCAACGTCGGCGCCGACCAGCGGCGCGATCTCGGCCGCCAGGCGCTCGATGCGCTTGATTCGCGCGGCCTGCGTGCCGAGCTTCTCGTGGAACACGATCTGCTCGAATTTCGGCAGCCGCTCCTCGAGCTTGGTCTTCAGATCCGTTTCATAGAAGAACTTCGCATCACTGAGCCGCGCGCGGATGACCCGCTCGTTGCCGGCGATGATGGTCTTGCCGCCGTCGGTCGCCTCGATGTTGGCAACGAGGATGAACTTATTGGCGAGCTCGCCCGTCTTGGGATCGCGCACCACGAAGCACTTCTGGTTGTTGCGGATCGTGGCGCGGATGACTTCCGCGGGCGTCGTCAAGAATTCCGGCTCGAACGAGCCCATCAGCACGACCGGCCATTCGACGAGGCCGGCGACCTCGTCGAGCAGGTTCTGGTCCTCGACGAGCTCGAACCCTTGCGCGAAGGCGAGCTGCTTGGCGTCGGTGAGGATCGCATCCTTGCGGCGCTCAGGGTCGAGCACGACTTTTGCGGCGAGAAGTTTAGCCTCGTAGTCCTCGAAACGACGCACGGAAATCGCCGCAGGTGCGAGGAAGCGATGGCCGTAAGTGGTTTGGCCGGCCTCGATGCCGTCCACCGAGAACTTCACGACGTCGGGCTGTTCCGTCTCGAGCCCGAAAGTCGCGGTGATTGCGTGCAGCGGACGCACCCAGTTCAGCGATCCGGGTTTGCCGGAGCGCGCGCCCCAGCGCATCGCTTTCGGCCAGGGGAAGGTGCGGATGATCACCGGCAGGATTTCCGCGAGCACGTCGATCGCGGCGCTGCCGGGCTTCTCGATCAGCGCAATATAGAAGTCGCCCTTCGGATCCCGTTGGATTTTGGCTTCGTCGAGCGAATTCAAACCGGTCGCTTTCAGAAAGCCCTGCACGGCCGCATCGGGTGCGCCGATCTTCGGTCCGCGGCGTTCGGTCTTGAGGTCAGGCTGGCGCGCAGGGATGCCGTGCACGGTGAGCGCGAGGCGGCGCGGCGTCGCGAAAGCCCTTGCGCCCTCGTAGACGAGGCCTTCGGCGACCAGCCTGTCGGTGACCATGCGGCGCAGATCGTCGGCCGCCTTGGCCTGCATGCGCGCGGGGATTTCTTCCGAGAACAGTTCAAGCAAAAGATCGGGCATCAGGCCGCTCCGCCCGCTTCAGTATGGATCCAGGCTTCGCCACAGGCCTTGGCCAGCTCGCGCACGCGCAGAATGTAGCTCTGCCGCTCGGTCACGGAGATCACGCCGCGCGCATCGAGCAGATTGAAGACGTGGCTCGCCCTGATGCACTGGTCATAGGCCGGCAGTGCCATCAGATGCTGCCTGCTGTTGTCGCCTTCGCGCCAGCCGGCGTCCAGATATTTCCTGCAGGCCGCTTCGGCCATCCTGAACTGCTCGAACAGCATCGCGGTGTCGGCATGTTCAAAGTTGTGCCGCGAATATTCCTGCTCGGCTTGCAGGAAGACGTCGCCATAGGTGACCCTGGCGTCGCCATCGCGGCCGTTGAAGTTGAGGTCGTAGACGCGATCGACGCCCTGCACATACATCGCGAGGCGCTCGAGCCCGTAGGTGAGCTCGCCCGCCACCGGCGCGCATTCGAAGCCCGCGACCTGCTGGAAATAGGTGAACTGGCTGACTTCCATACCGTCGCACCAGCATTCCCACCCGAGGCCCCAGGCGCCCAGCGTCGGGCTCTCCCAATCGTCCTCGACGAAGCGGATGTCGTGCACGGCGGAATCGATGCCGATCGCGGCGAGCGACTTCAGGTACAGCTCCTGAAGGTTCGGCGGCGACGGCTTCATGATCACCTGGAACTGGTAGTAGTGCTGCATCCGGTTCGGGTTCTCGCCGTAGCGACCGTCCTTGGGCCGGCGCGAGGGCTGCACATAGGCCGCGTTCCACGGCTTTGGCCCGAGCGCGCGCAGGGTGGTCGCCGGATGAAAGGTGCCCGCGCCCATCTCCATGTCGTAGGGCTGCAGGATCACGCAGCCCTGCTCGGCCCAGAACCGCTGGAGCGCGAGGATGAAGCCCTGGAACGAGCGTTCCGGGCGCATATGGGCGGGCAAGGAGGCGTCCATCGTCAGATCAGGCTCTCGCGGGGGGGGGTTTTGAATCGCGCGGGACCGTATCGGCGGCGGGGATGGGAATCAAGGCGAAGGGGGCGGGAAAGCAGCCCAGTTCTCCGTCATAGCCGAGCTGTCCCTGCCATCCACGAATGTTTGGCGCGGCACGAAGAACGTGGATGCCCGGGAGAAGCCCGGGCATGACGAATGGCGCAACTACCCCGGGCGGTAAGCTCCGGTCACGGGGTCACGTTTCAGCGTCTGGATGTCCCCCATATGGGCGGCTTCGGTGACGCGCGACAAGCGCATCTCCTCCAGCTCCTGGTTGATCCGGACAGCGGTCTTGTAGGCCCAGCGGACCACGGCAAGCCCGCCCAGCACGCCCGCGAAAGCGACGAACGGCGGCATCGGTCGATCCTTGTCTAGTGCTCAGCCCCCACGCGCATTGTTGCGCAGATGGACCTGCGCCGCAATCGGAGGGCAGAGGGGCCAAATGGCGCGGGAGTGCGAGCCCTAGAACCCGAATTTCGCCCAAATCGCCCGCGTCTCGACCGCCGAGATCAGCTCATCAGGCAGACCGGCCATTGTTTCCAGCGCCGAAAGCTGACCCGCCCCGGGCGATTTCCGGCCCAGAAGACCGGACAACAGACCGGTCGGCTGCGCGATCACAGGGGTGAGAACCTTCTCGCCGTAGCGGGCACGAAGAGTTGAGCGGAGATCGCCGATGCTGTCGGCGAGCCCTAGCGCGACCGCGCTCTCGCCCGCCCAATATTCGCCCGTGAACAGGGTGTCGTCGGTGCCCCTCAGGCGTCCGCCGCGGCTGTCCTTTACCAGGGCAATGAAGATCTGGTGGATCTCACGCTGGATCGCCTTCAGCTTCGCCACGTCATCAGGATTTTCCGGGAGGAACGGATCGAGCATCGCCTTATGGGCCCCGGCGGTGTAGAGGCGCCGCTCGACGCCGAGCCGCTTGATAGCCTCCTGGAAACCAAAACTGCCACCGACCACGCCGATCGAACCGAGGATCGAAGAGGGATCGCAGATGATCTCATCGCCGGCACAGGCGATCATGTAGCCGCCTGAGGCGGCGACGTCCTCGACGAAGACCAGCACGGGCAGCTTCTTCTCCGCCGCGAGCTGCTTGATGCGCAGGTAGATCTGGCGCGACTGCACCGGCGAGCCGCCAGGCGAATTGATCACCAAGGCCACCGCCTTGGCGTTGCGATGTGAAAACGCCCGCTCCAGCACGCGCGCTACGCCCGCGAGCGTCATGCCGGGGCGCAGCGGCGTCACTGCGCCGATCACGCCGGACAGCCGCACCACGGGCACAATTGGCGTGCCGGGCCGGAAACGCGCCGGCAGATATTGCATGAGCTTGTCGGCCAGGCCGGAACTCTCACGATCGTTCAAATGTTCGGCCATGCCGTTACCTCTGTTTAACCATTTTTTATCACGCGACTGTCATTGGAAGTGCCTGGAACGTGTTTTGCAGATTTCCCGTTGGGAGGCTGCAATGAGGCAGCGGAGAACGCCATGAAAATCTATTTGCTGATGCTGCTGATCGGTGCGCTGTTCATGGCGATCCGCCTGACGACGCCGCAGGAACAGCAGTCGGAATCGCTTCCGCAATAAGCAATCACGGCTCCGCCAGCGGCAAGACCGCCCTCCCCTCCAGAATCTCCTTCACCTCTTTTTCAGGCACGCCCGACTCGTCGTTGAGCATGAGCCCCGGCAGCACTCGCGCCGGCGCCCGGCCGCCTTTCACCGCGCGCACCAGCACCCGGATCGCGGGCCGTCCCGCCTCGCCGTGAACCGGCAGGATCGAGAGACTGCCGAAGCCCCGTGACAGCGCTGCCAGGACGTCGGCGATCCCATCTGCACGCCAGATCAACGTCAGCACGCCGTTCGATCGGAGGATGCGCCGCGCCGCATACACCCATGCATTCAGTGTCTCGTCCCTCGCGACATGGGCGGTGTGACGCGCCTGGTCCGGCGAGCCGCGATGCCGAACCGGATCGTTGAAAGGCGGGTTCATCAGCACCACGTCGACGCTGTCGGGCACGAGCCCATTTGCCGCAAACGCCTGTGCATCGGCAGTGACGTCGAGCACGATCGTCTCGGCGGCAATTCCATTCGCCGCCGCATTGGACCGCGCAAGCTCTGCCAGCACCGGATCGATCTCGACCAGGCCGAGCCGCAATCCAGCCACGCGCCTGGCAAGCGCGAGGCCCGCCGTACCGATGCCGGCGCCGAGATCGATCACGCGATCGCCCGCCTTGGCCGCGGTCGCCGCCGCAAGCAGGATGGCGTCGTGTCCGGCGCGATGGCCGGATCGCTTCTGCTTCAGGCGCAACTGCCCGCCGAGAAAGGTGTCCTCGGTGATATCAGCTGCGGCCTCAATCATCGCCGCGCAATTCGTGGCTGAGCCCGGCCGCGGTGAGAAGCTGGCGGGCCTCGAGGGCGTCATCCTCATGGACCAGGATCCGCCGCGGCAAAATGCCGAGCGAGCCCTCGATGATGCTCATGTTCTGGTCAAGCACCAGATGATGGATATTGGCACCGTCGAGCAGCGCGCCGATCGCTGACACCAGCACCATGTCGTTGGTCCGAACCAGTTCACGCAAACGCAGGTCTCCTGCCTGAAAAAGAGGGAAGCGGCAAATGTCAATGGTTCCGCGGCACTTGCCGCATCCGCCACCAGTTTCTATTGTCTTTCCATCAGAATAGCCCTTCCGGGGCAAATATTGGAGACCGGCGTGGCCGTCATCGTACCTTTCGAAACTCCCGGCGCGTCGATCGAAGAGCTGGTTGCCCTTGTCGCCGGTGACATGGAGCGCGTCAACGCCACGATTCTGTCGCGGACCGGTTCGGATGTGACCATGATCCCGGAGGTCGCCAATCATTTGATCTCCTCCGGGGGAAAACGCCTGCGGCCGATGCTGACGCTCGCCATGGCCAACCTCGCCGGCTACACCGGCGACGGCCACATCAAGCTCGCCGCCTCCGTCGAGTTCATGCATACCGCGACCCTGCTCCACGACGACGTCGTCGACGAAAGCGAGATGCGCCGAGGCAAGCTGTCGGCGCGCATGCTCTGGGGCAACGAGGCGAGCGTGCTGGTCGGCGACTTCCTGCTCGGCCAAGCCTTCCGCATGATGGTCGAGGTCGGCTCGCTGCGCGCGCTGGACATCCTCTCTGCGGCCGCCGCGACCATCGCCGAGGGCGAGGTGATGCAGCTCGCCGCGGCCAAGAACACCGCGACCACCGAGGACGAATATCTCGCCGTGATCCGCGGCAAGACGGCCGAGCTGTTCGCCGCCGCCTGCGAGGTCGGCCCCGTGATCGCCAACCGCCCGAAGGCGGAGCAGACCGCCTGCCGCTCGGTCGGCATGAATCTCGGCATCGCCTTCCAGCTCGTCGACGACGTGCTCGACTATGGCGGCAAGAGCGCCAAGCTCGGCAAGAACACCGGCGACGATTTCCGCGAAGGCAAGATCACGCTGCCGGTGGTGCTCGCCTTCCGCCGCGGCAACGACACCGAGCGCGCCTTCTGGATTCGGGCACTGGAGCGCGGCGACATCGGCGATTCCGATCTCGACCACGCCATCGGCCTGATGAACAAGCACCGCGCGCTGGAGGACACGCTGAGCCGCGCCCAGCACTACGGCGCCATGGCCGTGGACGCGCTGGCACTGTTCCCGTCCTCGCCGATGAAGAGCGCGCTGGAACAGGTCGTGGCGTTCTGTCTGGCGCGATCACATTAAGCGTGACAGCCTGACGCGCTTTCCACTCGTCATTGCGAACTCAGCGAAGCAATCCGAAATCCTTCCGCGGTGGCGATCTGGATTGCTTCGCTCCGCTCCCAATGACGGAGCGTTAGGCAGCATCGCACTCCCTCCCGTGTCCCGGACGCGCTGCAACGCTCTTCGCGGGGCCGCGCAGAGCCGGGACTCACGCGGCACGCGCAGCTAGATGGGTCCCGGCTCCGCAGCGCACCGCCAAGAGGCGCTGCGCTGCGTCCGAAGCACGAGCGCGGTCCGGCAAGTGCCCACCGCACATTCCTACCAGACGCGCTGTCTCCCCCACCGAACCATCATATCACTTACACTGCTCGCGCCTGCTGCTGCCCGCTCCAGTCACTTGCTTTTTGCAAGTCACTCACTTACCTTCCTGCCATGCAGCCCAAATCTTCCTCCATCCTGGAATGCCCTGTCGGCCGCGCCGTGCAGACGGTTGGCGAATGGTGGAGCATTTTGATCCTGCGCGATGCCTTTCAGGGCGCGACGAAATTCGACGAGTTTTCGCAAAGCCTCGGGATCGCGCCGAACATCCTGTCGCGGCGGCTCGCCCATCTCACCGAGAACGGCATGTTTGTTCGCCGCCGCTATCATGAGCGGCCGCCGCGCTACGAATATGCGCTGACGGACAAGGCGCGGGATTTCTTTCCCGTGATCGTGGCGCTGCTCGCCTGGGGCAACAAGCATCTCGCTCCAGAGGGCGAAGCCATCCGGCTGGCGAGCCGCGACGAGATCCGCCCGTTCGATCCTGTCGTCGTCGATGCCGCCGACCTGCGTCCGATCACGCTCACCAATGCAGTCGTCATCGCAGGTCCACGCGCCAGCCGCGGGATGCGCAAACGACTCGCTTCACTCAAGGCCATGAACCCGGCCGTCGCGCCGTCTGGAGACTGACATGCGTCGTATCGTCGTGACGGGAATGGGCGCGGTGTCGCCGCTTGGCTGCGGTGTCGAGCGGTCTTGGCGCCGGCTGCTGGCCAGTCAAAGCGGGCTGCGCCCTCTGCCCGAATGGGCGCAGGTACTGCCGGCGCACATCGCCGGACTCGTGCCCGACAAGGGCGATGACGCCGAAGCCGGCTTCGATCCCGCACAGGCGGCTGCGCCAAAAGACCAGCGCAAGATGGACCGCTTCATCCTGTTCGCGCTGCTCGCCACCGCAGAAGCAGTGTCGCAAGCCAAATGGATGCCGCAGGACGCCGCGGCGCTGGCGCGGACTGCGACGATCATCGCTTCCGGCGTCGGCGGCTTTCCGGCGATCGCAGAGGCGGTGCGCATCACGGAGCAGCGCGGCGCGCGCCGGCTCTCGCCCTTCACGATCCCCTCGTTCCTCGCCAATCTCGCCGCTGGCCACGTCTCGATCAGATACGGCTACAAGGGACCGCTGGGCACGCCCGTCACCGCCTGCGCGGCCGGGGTCCAGGCGATCGGCGATGCCGCGCGCATGATTCGCGCCGACGAGATCGACGTCGCAATCTGCGGCGGTGCGGAGGCCTGTATCGATATCGTCAGCCTCGGTGGCTTTGCTGCGGCACGTGCGCTGTCGAGCGGCTTCAACGATGAGCCTGCACGCGCCTCGCGCCCGTTCGATCGCGACCGCGACGGTTTTGTGATGGGCGAAGGCGCCGGCATCCTAGTGATCGAGGAACTGGAGCATGCGCTGGCGCGCGGCGCGGCGCCGATCGCGGAGATCGTCGGCTATGGCACGACGGCGGATGCCTATCACATGACCTCAGGGCCGCCCGACGGTGATGGCGCCCGCCGCGCCATGGAGATCGCGCTTCGGCAGGCGAACCTTGCGCCCTCGGATGTGCAGCACCTCAACGCCCATGCGACATCGACGCCCGCCGGCGACGAGAGCGAGCTTGGCGCCATCGCCGCGCTGTTCGGCCGTGACCGCGGCATTGCCGTGAGCGCGACCAAATCGGCCACCGGCCATCTGCTCGGCGCCGCCGGCGGGTTGGAGGCGATCTTCACCGTGCTGGCTTTACGCGACCAGATCGCGCCGCCGACGCTTAATCTCGAAAACCCGGATCCTGGCGCTGACGGCATCGACATCGTCGCCGGCGCAGCGCGGCCGATGCCGATCCAGAGCGCCATCTCGAACGGCTTCGGATTTGGCGGGGTCAATGCCAGCGTGATCTTCCGCCGGATGGGCTAAACGAGGGGCCTTGCAATCGCGTCAGGCTTCGCTACCAAAACACAATGATCACGACGAATTTCTGGCTGTTCCTGGTGGCAGCTTGTCTCATTGCCGCCGTTCCCGGCCCCGGCATCTTCTATGTCGCGGCACGGACATTATCGGAGGGACGCGTCAGCGGTTTCGCATCGACTGCGGGCACGGCGCTGGGCGGACTGGTTCATGTGGTGGCGGGCAGCCTCGGCATCTCCGCGATCATCCTGGCCAGCGCCGAACTGTTCGCCGCAGTGAAATTTATCGGCGCGCTCTATCTGGTCTGGCTCGGTATCAAGACTTTTCGCAGCGCCGGCCGGGCACCGTCTCTCGAGAGCGAGCCCATCGGCGACAATCGCGCCTTTCGCGACGGCGTGCTGGTGGAGGCGCTGAACCCGAAGACCGCCGCGTTCTTCCTCACCTTCATTCCGCAGTTCCTCGATCCCGCGGGATCGAACCCCGCGCTGCAATTCGTCCTCCTCGGCGCAATCTCGGTGACGCTGAACACGCTCGCCGATGCGGTGGTGGTGCTGATGGCAGCAGCGACGCGCAAGCAGCTGATCGGACGGCCGCATCTGATGCGGCGCCTCACGCAGGGCTCGGGCGTCTTCATCGCCGGCCTCGGCCTGTCGCTCGCGCTGGCCCGGCGGCCGGCAAATGGCTAGCGCCCCGCAAAGCCGGTTCTATGAATCGCACGGCCTCCGGCTACATTTTGCCGATTGGGGCAACGAAAACGCGCCCACCGCCGTCCTGGTTCACGGCGGCCGCGATCATTGCCGGAGCTGGGACGTCATCGCTCGATCGCTGCAGCCGCATTTCCACGTGCTCGCACCCGACCTGCGCGGACACGGCGATTCCGATTGGACCCGAGGCGGCAGCTACGCGCTGACGGAATATGTCTACGATCTTGCCCAGCTTGTCCGCATCATTGCTGCGCCGCAGGTGACGCTCATCGGCCATTCGATGGGCGGCATGGTCAGTCTGATCTTTTCGGGCTCATTCCCCGAGCTGGTCTCCAAGCTCGTCGTCCTTGACGGCGTGACCATGTTGCCGGACACGCCGAAGCCGCCGGTGCATGAGCGCATCGGCAAATGGGTGGCGCAGCTCGACAAGCTGCACGACCGCACGCCGCGCCGCTATTCGACGCTCGAGGCCGCAGCCGCGCAGATGATGCTTCACAACAAGCGGCTGTCCCGCGACCTCGCGCTGCATCTCGCCACCCATGGCGCGCGGCAGAACGAGGACGGCACCTATAGCTGGAAGTTCGATCCCTACCAGCGCGCCAGTGCGCCGCACCGGCTCTGGCCAGACGACCACGTCGAACTCTGGGCGCGCATCGCCTGCCCGACGCTGCTGCTCAATGCCGGCGAAAGTTTTCTGGTCGGCGCAAAGGCAGCGGGCCTGGAGAGGTATTTCCAGAACGCGCGCGTCGAGACCATCGCCGGGGCGGGACACTGGCTGCAGCATGACAAGCCGCAAGAGGTGCTGGCTAAGATCCGGCGGTTTCTCGGGCTCGACAAGCAAAGTGCGGATTAGCTCACAACGTAGCCTTCATGAGCGCAACGACATGCAGGGCGCGGCAAGAAAGAATCCCGGATCGCATCGCTCATCCGGGCTGCGCAGCGTCTCCGCGGAAATACTAGCTCAACGTCCCCGCATGCACCCACCAGCCGGGATGATCGCGCCGGATCCTTTCGGCGGCGGCATGGGCGTCGGTGGGCGCGCCGTAGATCGCAAAGCACGTCGCGCCGGAGCCGGACATGCGGGCGAGCTTGACGCCGGCAGAGGCACGCAAGGCTTGCAGGACCTTGCCGATCACCGGCTCGATGCGCATTGCGGGCGCTTCGAGGTCGTTGGGGACAGTTTCGAGAACGTCGACCCAGTCAGCGATCGAGGCCCCCTCCTCCGGCCAGGCCGGAGCGCGGATGACGTCGGTGACGCCGACCAGGAGCTCGCCATTGCGCAGGCCCAGCGCCTGGAACACGTCCTTGGTCGCGACCGGCACCCGCGGATTGACCATGACGCAGGGCATGTTCGGCAGCGCGAGCGGCAGCAGTTGCTCGCCGACTCCGGTCATGTCGCAGGCCCGCGAGAGCAGGCACACCGGCACGTCGGCGCCAGTTGCGAGCGCGACGTTCTGGAGACGGGGATCATCGAGCGACAAATCGTTGAGACGGGCCAAGAGCCGAAGCGCCGCCGCGGCATCCGCCGAGCCACCGCCGATGCCGGCCGCGACGGGGAGCACCTTGTCGAGCACGAAGGCGCCCAGCTTCAGGCCCGGTACGGCCTCAGCCAGAAGCTTGGCGGCCTTGAGCACGAGATTGTCGGCGTTATCGCCGCAGGCTGTGGCCAGCGGTCCGGTGGTTGTGAGCTTCAACTCGCCGCCGGGCTCCAGCGTCAGCCGGTCGGCGCAGTCGGCAAACGCAACCACGCTTTCGAGATCATGATAGCCGTCGGCACGACGGCCGACGACGCGAAGGCTCAGATTGACCTTCGCCCGCCCCAGTTCAATCAACGCCGACATCGGCGACACGCCCCCAGAACCTACGTCTTTCCTTCACATGATCTTGCCGAAAAAGCGCTACACGATTTCCGGATCACGCGCTCAGCTCAGCCGCCCTTGCCGTCGTCCTTCTTCTTCTCGGCCTGCGCCGCCGAAGAGTTCGAATTGTCGTCCGGCAGACCGTTGGCGATCTTGGCCTCGATCTTCGGCAGTTCTTCCGGCTCGGGCTTGAGATCGCGCGCATGCGACCACTGGAATTTTGCTTCCAGCGTGCGGCCGACGCGCCAGTAGGCGTCGCCGAGGTGATCGTTGATGGTGGGATCCTCGGGCTTGAGATCGATCGCGCGTTCGAGGTTCTTCACCGCCTCCTCGTAATTGCCGATGCGGTAATAGGCCCAGCCGAGGGAGTCCACGATATAGCCGTCGTCGGGACGCTGCTCGACGGCGCGCTTGATCATCTTCATGCCTTCGTCGAGATTCACGCCCTGGTCAATCCAGGAATAGCCGAGATAGTTGAGGACGTGCGGCTGGTCGGGCTGGAGCTCTAGCGCCTTCTTCATGTCGGCTTCGGCCTTGGCCCACTGCTTGGAGCGCTCCTCGCAGATGCCGCGATAGTAATACCAGACGCTGTTGGCCTTGTCGTTGCCGGGCGGCAGCACCTCGATCCCTTGCGAATAGGTCGCGCCGCAGTCGCCGAACCGCTTGCGGCCACGCTCGATATTGCCGAGCGCCATGATGGCTTCGAGGTCCTTGGAATCCTCCGACGTGACGCCCTTGAGGATCTTGATCGCCTCGTCGGTGCGGTCGGCGGAATCAAGGTCGATGGCGAGCTGGATCTGCGCGTTGCGCTTGAGCGGCGAGGACGAGGGCACGCGCTCATAGACCTTGATCGCCATCTGCGGCCGCTTCACCGATTCATAGAGGTCGGCGAGCGAGAGCAGCGCCAGCGGATGGCTGGGCTGGAGGTAGAGCGAGAGCTGGAGATAGACCAGCGCCAGATCCTCGCCGCCGCGGCGGGTCAGCGTGGCGCCGATGCCGTAGAGCGCTTCGGCGGCGCCGGCTTGCGCGGAATCGACGAGCGGCGGCATCTTCTTGCCCGCCTTGGTCTCGCGCAGGCCTTCCAAGATCAGCGGATGACGGGCGAGCTTCTTGTCGAAAGCCTGGTAGACGGTAGTCGCCGCGGCGGAATCCTTGTTGCGCGACAGCCAGCGCGCATAGGCCTCGGTGATGCGCAGCATGGAATCGTCGAGCTTGTAGGCGCGCTCGAAGCGGGTGCCGGCGTCCTTCTCCTTGCCGGAGAGCTCGAGGATCATGCCGGCGTGCAGATCCTTGAACAGCGGATACCATTCCGGACCGGCCAGCTTGTCGATGGTGGCGACACCGCCCTTGGCATCGCCCGCACCATAGGCGGCCCAGCCCGACAACAGCGTGGCGACGAGATCAGTGATCGGACCTCGGATCGACTGGTTGATGTTGGTTTGCGCCGCCGCGTACTTCTTCAGCTTGAGATCGTGAACGCCGACGACGAGCCGCGCGACGCGGTTGGTCTTGTCGATGGTGAGGATGCGCTCGGCGAGTTTGACCGCCTCGTCGATGTCGCCGTCGGCGACCGAGGAGATGAAGGCACGGTCGAGCAGTTCGTTGTTCTTCGGATCGGTGCGCAGGGCCGAGCGGTAGAACGCCGCGGCCGAGGTCGCGTCGCGCTCGACGCTGGCGTGGCGGGCGGCGAGATAGCTGCCGGCGCCGGTGAGCGACTTCAGATCGTTCCGGGTCGGAAACTGCGCCGCCGTGTTCTCCGGGTGATCCGGCGTCTGCGCCAGGACCGCGCCGGGGACCGCCATGATCGCGGTGCCCATGAAGGCGATGGCGGCAGCAGTCCAGCGGTTGAAACGATTTGAAAACATCAGGGCTCGCCTTGAGTTGGTAGTGCCTGGGTTTGCAGCAGAGGCCGTATCGCATGCGAACGCGGCCGGTGGCATCGGGACCCGGAACCGTCAGGCCAGACAATGCCGCTTTTGGCGCCTCGCCGCAAGGATTCGGACCGGCGATCCCCGGCGCACGTCCCAACGCGGCCAAGTGAATCCGCCAACAGCGCCCCAAGACGCCGCTACTATGGCCTTATCGTGGCCGCCAGCCGCTCCGGCGGCCCCCGGTCTCACGCGAACGTGCGTCACATTGCCGGGGTGGCGTAACCCCGGCCACATCGGGCCTGGATACGTGATCCCGGCTTACATTGCCTCGTAATTCGGGCCGCCACCGCCTTCCGGGGGAACCCAGGTAATGTTGCCGTTGGGGTCCTTCACGTCGCAGGTTTTGCAGTGGACGCAATTCTGGGCATTGATCTGGAAACGCGGGCCAGACCCCTCCTCAATCCACTCATAGACGCCGGCCGGGCAATAGCGGCTCGAGGGACCGGCGAACACGTCGTGCTCCGAGGTCTTCTGGAGGTTCATGTCAGCGACCTTGAGATGGACCGGCTGGTCCTCCTCGTGATTGGTGTTGGACAAGAACACCGAGGACAGCTTGTCGAAGGTGATCTTGCCATCCGGCTTCGGATAGTTCTTCGGTGCATGCTGCTTGGCCGGATCGAGCGTGGCGCGGTCATGCTTGAGATGCGATTGCGTGCCGAACAGCGAGGCCCCGAACAGCGTGTTGCACCACATGTCGAAGCCGCCCAGCGCGACGCCGAGCACGGTGCCGAACTTCGACCACAGCGGCTTGACGTTGCGGACCAGGAACAAATCCTTGCCGACCGACGAGGAACGCCAGGCGTTCTCGTATTCCACGAGCTCGTCATTGGCGCGCTCGGCGGCGATCGCCGCAGCGACGTGCTCGGCGGCGAGCATGCCGGTGCCCATCGCATTGTGCACACCCTTGATGCGCGGCACGTTGACGAAACCGGCCGCGCAGCCGATCAGCGCGCCGCCGGGGAAGCTCAGCTTCGGCACCGACTGGTAGCCGCCCTCGGTGATGGCGCGCGCCCCGTAAGCGAGCCGCTTGGCGCCTTCGAAAGTGCCGCGGATCGAGGGATGGGTCTTGAAGCGCTGGAATTCGTCGAATGGGGACAGATAGGGATCGTCGTAATTCAAATGTACGACGAAGCCGACGGCGACGAGATTGTCGTCGTAATGATAGAGGAATGAGCCACCGCCGGTCTTCATATCGAGCGGCCAGCCGAAGGAATGCTGGATCAAGCCCTTCTGGTGCTTGGCGGGATCGATCTGCCAGACCTCCTTGAGCCCGATGCCGAACTTGGGCGGTTCGGCCTTGGCGTCGAGTGCGAATTTGTTGATGAGCTGCTTGGTCAGGCTGCCGCGCGCGCCTTCGGCGAACAGCGTGTACTTGCCGAGCAATTCCATGCCGCGGGTGAAGGAGTCCTTCGGCTTGCCGTCCCGGCCGATGCCCATGTCGCCGGTGGCGATGCCCTTAACCTTGGCCTCCTCGTCATAGAGCACTTCGGCCGCCGCAAAGCCCGGATAGATTTCGACGCCGAGCGCCTCGGCCTTGCGCGCCAGCCAGCGGCAGACATTGCCGAGCGAGCCGATGTAGCAATGATGATTGTCCATCAGCGGCGGCATCATGAAGTTCGGCAGCTTGATCGCGCCGCCGGCCGTCATCCAGTAGAAGCGGTCGTCCTTCACCTGGGTTTTCAGCGGGCAGTCGGAATCCTCGCGCCAGTCCGGAACGAGCTTGTCGAGCCCGGCCGGGTCGATCACGGCGCCGGAGAGAATGTGCGCGCCGACCTCGGAGCCCTTCTCCACCACGACGACGTTGAGATCGGCGTTGAGCTGCTTCAGCCGGATCGCAGCCGACAGGCCCGAGGGGCCGGCGCCGACGATGACGACGTCGAATTCCATGGATTCGCGAGGAGGGAGTTCTTCGGTGCTCATCTGATCTCAGCCCTTGAGACGGTCCTTGGTCGATTGCGCCCTCTTGTTTCCGATTTTTCCGGGTAGGACAACCTCGGAAATACGTTTCGCCGGGGTGCAAGACCGCCCAAGCTGATATAAAAGTCAGACTTTCCCATGATCCCCGAACCCGCACCCACCATCCGCGAGCTTCTCGCCTTCTATCTGGAGGCCGGTGTCGACTGCGCGCTCGCCGAGGAACCGATCGACCGCCTGGCGGAATTAGAAGCCCCGCCACCGGCTCCGCCCGTGGCACCGCCGGTCGAGCCATCGCGGCCGGTCGCCGCGCCGACGCTAATGCGCGGCGAGGCAGCCCTTGCCCCCGACGTCGCGATTGCTTCGGCACGCGAGGCCGCGCGCACGGCGCCGACGCTGGATGCACTGCGCGAACTGATGCAGAGCTTCGAGGGCTGCGCGCTGAAGCACACCGCGACGCGGCTGGTGTTCGCCGACGGCAATCCTAAGGCGCGCATCATGTTCGTCGGTGAGGCGCCCGGGCGCGACGAGGACATCGAGGGACTGCCCTTCGTCGGGCGCAGCGGCAAGCTGCTCGATCTCATGATCGGCGCGATCGGGCTCAACCGCACCACCGCCTATATCGCCAACGTCATTCCCTGGCGGCCGCCCGGCAATCGGACGCCGACGCCGCAGGAGACGCAGATCTGCCTGCCCTTCATCCAGCGTCAGATCGAACTGGTCAATCCGGATGTGCTGGTGACGCTCGGCAATCCCTCGACGCAGACGCTGCTCGGAACGCGCGAAGGCATCATGCGCACCCGCGGCCGCTGGTTCGACTACGACACCGGCCAGCGCACCATCCGCGCGCTGCCGACATTTCACCCGGCGTACCTGCTGCGCTCGCCGTCCTACAAGCGGCTGGCTTGGCAGGATCTGCGCGCGGTTGCGAAGGTGCTGGCGGGGTCGTGAGGGACGGGACACTCTCCTTCGTCATTGCAACGGAGAGAGCGCTACGTCCCCTTCGGCCGCACGATGGCCCAGCCGATGCGCAAAAGCTGCTGGCGGCCGGTTACCAGCCATTCGAAGGCGCGCGGGACTTCCGGGACGATGTTGGGAAATCGTTTGAGGATCTCCGGCGGCGGGGTGCCGGCGGTGTCGGAGGCGCGCCAGACCACGACGCCGCCGGTCTCGCTGAACTTGGCCTGATTCATCCACGGCGTGCGCGCAGGATCGGCATCGATGAAGAGATGCGGCCGGCCGGAATGCAGCGCGATCAGGCTCGCAAGCTGGGTCTCGCCGGCGACCGCGCGCAGGCGATGATTGGTGCGGCGGGCGAAGCTCTCGTCGAAGAAATCCGAGATCGCGCGCGCCGGCATCGAGGTCGCGATCTCGCCGGTGCCGGTCCAAGGCATGATCAGGACGGCGAGCACGACGCCGATGGCGGGCGCGATGATTGCGGCGGCCCAGACCATGCGCAGCATCCGCGCGCGGCGCATCGCGATGAGATCCCCTGCGGCGGCCACCACGGCAAGCCCGGACATGACCAGCATGACGGCGGCGCCGCCGACGACGGATTCGAGCCCGAGCAGGCCGGAGATCAGCACCGCGCCGAGTGGCGGCGCCAGCGCGAAGAAATAGACGAAGTTGCTCGCGAGCGGCTCGACCGGCGGGCGATAGATGATCGGCGGCTCCTCGCCCTTGCCGGCGAACATCCCGGTATTCAGGAAGGTCAGCGCCGGAATCGCCGCCGCCCCAAGCGCGAGCCCGCCGAGCAGCCAGGCTGCGTGCAGGACGCGGGCGTTGAGCTCCGAAACTTGCGGCAAGACCGGCATCGTCAATGTCTCGGCGCGCATCAGCCAAATCGCATAGGGCAGCGCCAGCACGGCGACGACGATCAGCGCGAATAGCGGATCGAGCCCGCGCAGCGTCCTGCGGCCTCCCGCCGTCGAGATCGCGAAGACGACGATCAGGAGGAGGAGGAAGATCGCGGCGGGCGTCGTGAGCAACAACAGGCCGGCCTCGATCGACCAGACGAACCAGGCATTGCCGCGGCGCTGGCCGATGATCTGCCAGGAGTGCAGCAGCAGCAGCGCCCAGAGCGGCCGTGCCAGCACCAAGGGTCCGAAGTCGAGCGCGGACGAGGAGAAGGCTAGCACGGTCATGGTCAGCAGCACGGCGAGCACCGCCTGCTGTGAGCCGACGACGGCACGAGACAGATGAAAGAGCGCGATGAAGGTCGCGATCTCGCAGAGCTCAGCGAGGACATACACGCCGAACATGTGACCGCCGGCGGCGCGATAGGCCATGTCGGCGAGCCAGACAGGCAGCGGCGGGCCGAGATCGGTGCCGACCTGGTACTCGCGGCCGAAGGCCAGCAGCGTCGCCAGACTGCCGGGCGGGCTGCGGTAGAACACCAGCGCCACGAACAGCCACATCGCCGCCTGGAGCAGCACGGCGATCCACACGATCAGCCGCGGCCGGGCGCGAATGAGCTCGATGACCAGCGAGGTAAACCGCATGCAACGTCCGAAAGATGCAGCCAACCCGTCCAGCCGGCCCTGTTCGCTCACACCTGTTTTGATAAAGGGCGCTGCGCGTCGTGGCAACCGCCGCAAGTCGTCATGCCGGGCTTGACGGATGGGGGAGGCTGCGGAGGAAACACCTAGAGATTCGCAGACGCGTCGATCTCGATTTGGGCTTCCACCTGCACCTCGACCTCCGCGACAGAGAACAGATCCTGCGCCGGCTCGACGGTCCAGGGCATGTGCTTGGCGCGGGCGGCGGCGACGGGGGCGAAGAAGCTGCGGTGGTGGATGGAGGGGCCGAGGCGATCCAGGGCGTCGAGATGCTCGGGGACAGCGTAGCCCTTGTGCTGCTCGAAGCCGTAGCCGGGGCAGTCCTGCGCCAGCGCGCACATCAGCCGGTCCCGCGTCACCTTGGCAACGATGGAGGCGGCCGCGATTGACAGCACGATGCCGTCACCGCCGATCACGGCCTCGCAGTCGCATTCCGTATCGAGCCGGTCGCGGCCGTCGACGAAGACGTGGCGCGGCGCCTCGGGCAGCGCCACCACCGCGCGCTTCAGCGCCCATAGCGAAGCACGCAGGATGTTGTCGCGGTCGATCCGCGCGGGCGAAGCCACGGCGACCGAGACCTGCGCGGTGGCGCAGATCTTGTCGAACAGTTTTTCGCGCTCTTCGGCGGTCAGGCGCTTGGAATCATCGATGCCACGGGGAATGCGGTCGGGATCGAGGATCACGGCCGCCGCCACCACGGGGCCGGCGAGCGGTCCGCGACCGGCCTCGTCGCAGCCTGCGACCGGCCAGACGCCGCGCTTGATCAGCGCGCGCTCACGACGGAAGCTCGGCGGGGCCACGGCAATGATGCCTTTCCGGCCGGCGCTTTTGCCGGTTAAAGCCTGAACCTCCGACGCCTTAGTTTCCGACGACTTGGCTTGCGGCGGCTTGCCTTCCAACGTGTTGGCAGGCGCAGCCTTCTTCGCACCGTCTTTTTTTGGCGTGTCTTTGGCCAGCTTCTTGGCGGACTTGTCCCGAATCATGGTGGGGATCGTGCGCAAGCGGCTTCGCCAGCGCAACCTGGAACCCGAGACAATTCCCGTTATTCAGGTGAGCCGCCCTATTCCGCCAAATGCACCCGTCGGTCCTCGCCCACCTCGATCCCGGGTGCGACCACGACCTCCCAAGGATGGCCATCGGGATCGGTGAAATAGCCGGAATAGCCGCCGTAATCAGTCTCGTGCGCCGCTTTCAGCAGCGCTGCACCCTTGTCGACAGCGAAAGCCAGCACCGTATCGACCTCCTCGCGCGTCCGGCAGTTCCAGGCGAGCGTCATCCCGCGAAATGCCGGCGGTCTTGGATTGTCCGGCAACCCGGCGTCGGCGGCGAGCTGATCCCAGGGATACAAGGCGAGCACCGGACCACCGGTGTCGTAGAATGCGACCGCCTCACCGGTCGCCTTGAGCAGGCGCGAGAAACCGAGCGCCTCGTAAAAGGCAATGCTGGCGCGGATGTTGCTGACACCGAGCGTGACTACGGTCAGCCGCGGCACCGGCACGGTGGTTTCCTCACTCATGTTACGCCTCGTCCACTTCGCGATCAGAACAGGCTGAGCTGATCGCCGTTCCGCTTCGGCCGCGCGAAGTGATCGGTGGTCAGCTTGGAGCGCCGCTTGTTGAGGCCGAGCCTGTCGCAGGCGATCTCGAAGCGACGGCCGATGGTCCAGGCCATCGGGCCGGTCCCCTTCATCCGCTCGCCCCATTTCGCATCGTAGTCGCGGCCGCCGCGCATGTCGCGGATCAGCGTGAAGACGTGGCGGTAGCGGTCTGGATAGTTCGCCATCAGCCATTCGCGAAACAGATCGCGGACCTCGAGCGGCAGCCGCAGCAGCACGTAGGAGGCTTCCTTGACGCCGGCATGGGCTGCGGCATCAAGAATGCGCTCGATCTCGGAATCGTTCAGCGCGGGGATCACGGGCGCGACCATCACAGTGGTCGGAATGCCCGCCTCCGAGAGCTGCTTGAGCGCTTCCAGTCGCTTCGGCGGCGTCGCCGCCCGCGGCTCCATGGTGCGCGCGAGCCTCGGATCGAGCGAGGTGACGGAGATCGCGACCTTGGCGAGGTTGCGCTTGGCCATCCGCGCGAGAATGTCGATATCGCGCACCACCAGGACCGATTTGGTGACGATGCCGACGGGATGCCCGGCGCGCTCCAGCACCTCTAGGATGCCTCGCATGATCTTTCGCTCGCGCTCGATCGGCTGATAGGGATCGGTGTTGGTGCCGATCGCGATCATCCGCGGCTCGTAGCCGCTGGCAGCGAGTTCCTTCTCGAGCAGCGCCGCCGCCTCGGGCTTGGCAAACAGTTTGGACTCGAAGTCGAGCCCGGGAGACAGGCCGAGATAGGCGTGCGTCGGCCGCGCGAAGCAATAGACGCAGCCGTGCTCGCAGCCGCGATAGGGGTTGATCGAGCGGTCGAAACCGATGTCGGGGGAATCGTTGCGGGTGATCACCTTGCGTGAGGTGTCGATCCCGACCGTGGTCTTGAACGGCGGCAGTTCCTCCAGGCTCTGCCAGCCATCGTCGAAGGCGACGCGGGCCTCGGCCTCGTAACGGCCGCTGGCGTTGGACTGGACGCCCCGCCCTCGCCTGCGTGCGCGATCGATGGCGACGCCAAGCTCGGGAAAATCGACAGGAAAATCAGAAGGCGCACCCGCCGGCTCGGAGGGCGCCGTAACCGGCGGGTGCTTGAGGGCACGAGAAGATGCTCGACTCATGAACCCAACATAGCACGCGCCCAGAACAAATCAAGAACAAGAGCAAAAACGCGGAAACAACCCCATGCACAGTAGCGCTGCCCAAACTTCGGGCGCGCGCCCTTGACCTCACGCAACACCGGCGGGGCGGCGATCCCGTTTCATGGCGAAGGGATCAATCGCGCCGGAACAATGTTGATGACGATCGCTGGGTGAAGGTCGGCAAGAACATGACAAATCAACGACAATTGCGCGCCGCGAGCAGCGAACTCGATCTCCTCGATCGCTACTGGCGTGCCGCCAACTATCTCTCGGTCGGGCAAATCTATCTCCTCGACAATCCGCTGTTGCGCGAACCGCTACGGCCCGAGCACATCAAGCCGCGCCTGCTCGGCCATTGGGGCACGACGCCCGGCCTGAACTTCATCTATGCTCACCTCAACCGCGTCATCCGTGCGCTCGACCTCAACGTGATCTACGTCTGCGGTCCCGGCCATGGCGGCCCGGGCATGGTTGCCAACACCTATCTGGAAGGCAGCTACAGCGAGATCTATCCCGACATCGCGCGCGATACTGAGGGATTGCGCAAGCTGTTCAGGCAGTTCTCCTTCCCCGGCGGCATTCCGAGCCACGCGGCGCCGGAAACGCCGGGCTCGATCCACGAGGGCGGCGAGCTCGGCTATGCGCTGGTGCACGCCTATGGCGCGGCATTCGACAATCCCGACCTCATCGTCGCCTGCGTCGTCGGCGACGGCGAGGCCGAAACCGGCCCGCTGGCGGCGTCGTGGCACTCGAACAAGTTCTTGAACCCGGCCCATGACGGCGCGGTGCTGCCGATCCTGCACCTCAACGGCTACAAGATCGCCAACCCCACCGTGCTCGGGCGGATGCGCAACGAAGAGATCCGCGACCTCTTCCGCGGGCTCGGCCATGAGCCGCTGTTCGTCGAAGGCGACGATCCCAAATTGATGCACCAGGCCATGGCGGATGCGCTCGACGTCGCGCTCGTCAGCATCCGCTCGATCCAGCAGCACGCCCGCGATGGGCGCAAAAGCGTCGAGCGACCGCGCTGGCCGATGATCGTGCTGCGCAGCCCCAAGGGCTGGACCGGCCCGAAGGAGGTTGACGGCAAGAAGGTCGAAGGTTTTTGGCGCGCGCATCAGGTGCCCGTTGCGAGTTGCCGCGAGAATCCGGCGCATCTGAAGGTGCTCGAAGACTGGATGCGCAGCTATGAGCCGGACAAGTTGTTCGACCCCAGCGGGGCGCTGATTCCCGAGCTTCAGGCGCTCGCGCCCGAAGGCCAGCGGCGAATGGGGACCAATCCGCATGCCAATGGCGGACTGTTGAAGAAGGAGCTGAAGCTGCCGGACTTCCGCAGCTTCGCTGTCGAGGTACCGCAGCCCGGCGGTGTCGTGGCGGAAGCCACACGCGAGCTCGGCAAATTCCTGCGCGACGTCGTTCGCCTCAACGCCGAGGCGCGCAATTTCCGCATCATGGGCCCGGACGAGACGGCATCAAACCGGTTAGACGCGGTGTTCGAGGCAACCGAACGCGTCTGGATGGAGCCAACCGAATCTTACGACGTGCATCTCGCGCAGGACGGCCGCGTCATGGAGGTCCTGAGCGAGCATCTCTGTCAAGGCTGGCTCGAAGGCTATCTGCTCACCGGCAGGCACGGCTTCTTCTCCTGCTACGAGGCCTTCATCCACATCGTCGATTCCATGTTCAACCAGCACGCCAAATGGCTGAAGGTGACGCGCGATCTGCCATGGCGCCGCCCGATCGCCTCGCTCAACTATCTCTTGACCTCGCATGTCTGGCGCCAGGACCACAACGGCTTCAGCCATCAGGATCCTGGTTTCGTCGATCTCGTCGCCAACAAGAAGGCTGACATCGTCCGCATCTATTTCCCGCCTGATACCAACACGCTGTTGTGGATCGTCGATCATTGCCTGCGCACCTACAACCGCATCAACGTCATCGTCGCGGGCAAGCAGCCGGCGCCGCAATGGCTGTCGATGCAGGAGGCGGCTACGCATTGCGACGCCGGCATCGGCATCTGGACCTGGGCGGGCACGGAGGAGGCAAACGCAGAGCCCGACGTCGTGATGGCCTGCGCCGGCGACGTGCCGACACTGGAGACGCTCGCCGCCGTCGACCTGCTGCGCAAGGCGCTGCCCGAATTGAAGATCCGCGTCGTCAACGTCGTCGACCTCATGACGCTGCAACCTCGGGCGCAGCATCCGCACGGCCTCTCCGACCGCGACTTCGACAGCCTGTTCACATCGGACAAGCCGGTGATCTTCGCCTATCACGGCTATCCTTATCTCATTCACCGGCTGACTTATAACCGCACCAATCATACCGGCATGCATGTGCGCGGATTTGCCGAGGAAGGCACCACGACGACGCCGTTCGACATGGTCGTGCTCAACGGGCTCGACCGCTACCATCTCGCGATCGAGGCGATCGAGCGCGTGCCGGGGCTTGCGACCAGGGCTGCGCAGGTCAAGCAACAGTTCCGCGACAAGCTGATCGAACATTCCCGCTACGTCCGCGAGCATGGCGAGGACATGCCTGAGGTCCGCGACTGGGTCTGGCCGAACAGCGCCGGCGGCAACACGCCAGCCGAAGCCGGCGACTGAAGCCATGTCGGACACTGTCCTTGTGCTCAACTCCGGATCGTCGAGCATCAAGTTCGGGCTGTTCGAGTTGGCGGCGTCCGGCCCCGGCCTGCTCTGCAACGGCTTGCTCGACGAGCACGAAGCAACGCCCCGCCTCGTGGTGAAGCGCCCGGCGGGCGAGAAGCTGTTCGAGACGCGAAGGGACGCGTCGGATACGGACAGCGGTCATCTGTTCGCCGACGTGCTGACCTTCGTAGACCAGCATTTCGGCGAGCATCGCCTGCGCGCCATCGGCCACCGCATCGTCCACGGCGGGCCGGACTACTCCGGACCCGTCGCGCTGACGGACGACGTCTATGCCAAGCTGGAGGCGCTGACCCCGCTGGCCCCGCTGCACCAGCCGCGTTGCCTGGAGCCGATCCGCATCATCCAGGCGACCCGCCCCGGTCTGACGCAGATCGCCTGTTTCGATACCGCCTTCCACCACAGCCTGTCGCCGCCCGCGCGCCGCTTCGCCATTCCGAGGCGCTATGAGGAGCGCGGCGTGCGGCGCTACGGGTTTCACGGCCTCTCCTTCGAATATGTCGCGGGCCGCCTCGCGGCAATCGCGCCGCAGCTCATCGCAAAGCGCACCGTCATCGCCCATCTCGGCAATGGCGCGAGCCTGTGCGCGCTGCACGAGGGCCGCAGCATCGACACCACGATGGGGCTGACGCCGCTCGACGGCCTCGTGATGGGCACGCGCTGCGGCACGATCGATCCCGGCGTGCTGCTCTATCTGCAACAGCACGAGAACATGCCGGCCGACGACCTTCAGCATTTGCTCTATCATGAGTCAGGCCTGCTCGGCGTCTCCGGCATCTCCGCGGACATGCGCACGCTGCTCGCGAGCAGCGAGGCCGCGGCGCGGGAGGCGGTCGATCTCTTCGTGCTCCGCGCGACGCAGCAGATCGTCATGCTGGCGACTACGCTTGGAGGGTTGGACTGCCTGATCTTCACCGGCGGCATCGGCGAGCATGCGAAGGAAATCCGGTTCGCAATTGGTGAACGCCTCGCCTGGCTCGGCATGCGGATCGATGCCGGTGCGAATGATGCCGCGCGCGAGCGCATCAGCCGGGGCGATAGCGCTATTGAGGTGTTCATCATTCCAACGAATGAGGAACTCACGATCGCGCGGCATTGTGCGGCGGCGCTGCAGATAATAGAGGGCGCATCGGATTAGCCCTTGATGACCGTCAATCCGTCGTTGCGAGCGAAGCGAAGCAATCCAGACTGGCTCTTCGGCGGGACACTGGATTGCTTCGCTTCGCTCGCAATGACGAAGAATGCGGTAAAGCAGCGCATCACAACGCACCGGCGAGCGTGGGGAGAACCCCTCACCCAAGTGAGTTTGCAAGTGAGCTTGCAAGTGAGCTGTGCCGACCAGCGGCGCTGCCCTCTCTCACAAGATGAGAGGGCGCAGTCACGCGCATCTCGCTCTCATTTCTAATGCGTCCCCGACCAGATCTGGAAGCACCCGATCGCGACCTCGATCACGATCAGCACCACCACCGCAATTTCGAGGCGGAGCGAGCGCTGGGTGTCGATGATGTCGGTCAGCGCGTTGGCGGTCTCCGACACCGCCGTGAGCTTGCGCTCGAGTGTGTCGAGGCGCTCCTTCAGCTCATACTCGTCCTCAAGACGGGCATAGAGCCGGTCGAGCTCGGGCTTCTCCCAGAGCACGTCGGGTTTTTCGGCGACGGCAACACGGCCCGCGACACGCTGCTGGACGAGAAGCGCGTTGCCGATCAGCCGCAATATACCTTTGCGCCGGCGCGGTGTACGGCCGCGCTCGGCGAGCTCCCGCGCAAACGGCTCGATCACGTCGAAGACCGCGGCGACGCGCCGCTCGTCGCGGGCCAGCGACGTGCTCTTGGCGAGCGCATCCGCGATCAGGAGTAGCCGGTCGTCGGAAAATTTGGCGAGGCAAATCGGTCCGCCGGGCTGGATCGCCTCGGCATTTTCGTCCTTGCAGAGCTGCGCCTGCGCGGTCTCTTCCTCATACGGACTGAACTCGCCGATCACCCGCGGCTTCAGGCTGTCGATCAGCACCTTCTCCTCGGAGGGCAGAAGTCCGATCAGCACCACGACGCCATAGCGGAAGATCACGACAAGCCCGGCATGGACGCGAAAGGCGGCCGGCGTCGAGGACACCAGTGTGCCGATCTCGAGGCCGGAGGCATTGATGCGGTCGCCCAGCATCAGGGCGCGAACCCGCAGGGTCGGCGCGGCGTCCTGCTTCGGCGTTGCTGCCGTCGTGTTGACAGCGAGTTGATCGGCGTTCATGCGAAGCCTCCGTCAGCACCCAATCGGCACCCAAGTCGCACATCTTTCCCGTTCGGCGGCTGGTTGCAGCCGATCCTCAACTGGACGATTGCGAACTGCCCTGCGCGGCGCAATATCGCTCCGGGTTAATACGGCCCGGATGAGCTTGTGCCGAAACATTCAACAATAATACCATCCCGCACGCGACACATTTGGGCGGTGGCGGGTTTACCATTGCATGCCGAAACCCGCCGAAAAGTTGCACTCGGCAACGCCACGTGTTTATGACAACATCATGAACAGCTACGCTTCTTCCGAAGTGCAGATATTAAAGCTTCAATCATGCTGAGCGTCATCATTCCGACCGAAGGCGTCGAGCAGACGGCAGTCGCAACGCTGGCCGCGCTCGTCCACGGCGCCGCGGCCGGCGTCATCCGGGAAGTGCTCCTGGTCGATGGCACCGGCAACGGTGTCATCGAGCGCGTCGCCGATGTCGCAGGTTGCCGCTTCATCGGCTTCGAGGGATCTTCGCAAGGCGCCGCGCGCGCCGCCGGCGCCCTCCAGGCCCGGTCGCCATGGCTGATGTTCCTCCCCGCCGGCGCGGTGCTGGAAACCGGCTGGATCGAGGAGACCACCCAGTTCATCCAGGCCGTCTCGAGCAGCGGCCGCGATCGCGCGGCGGTGTTTCGCTATGCGCGCTCGCCCTACGCCGATACCGGGCTCCGCGACATTTTCCGCGCCGTGGCGCGCAAGCTCGTCGGGCCGCTCGGCGATCAGGGGCTTTTGATCGCACGTGATCACTACGACCGGATCGGCGGCTACTCGCCGCAGGCCCGCCGTTCCGAGGCACGGCTACTCCGGCGGCTCGGCCGCTCGTCCCGGACCATGCTGCGCAGCCGGATCGTCATGGTCGGCTGAAGCCACCCGATACTTGTCAAAGTCAAACAATTGTTTGACAATGGCAAGTATCGAGGTGACCCATGTCAATTGCCGCTACCGACGACCACATTGCAGCGGTCCGCGCCTTCAACCGCTTCTATACCCGCAAGCTTGGTGTGCTCGACCAGCACCTTGGAAAAAGCCCATTTTCGCTCAGCGAGGCCCGGGTACTCTATGAACTCGCGCATCGCGACGACCTGGCGGCCAAAGAGATCGGAAACGAGCTTGGTCTCGATCCCGGCTATCTCAGCCGCATCATACAAAGCTTCGACGAAAAGGGGCTGATCACGCGAAAGCCCCTGCCCGCAGATCGCAGGCAATACCAGCTCAGCCTCACCGCCAAAGGGCGCCAGGCCTTCGCCAAGCTGAACCTGAGCTCGCAAAATGAGGTCGCCGCAATGCTGGCTCAGGTTTCGGCCAGCGATGCAGCGCGTCTTACGCAGGCCATGGCGACCATTGAGGCCGTGCTGGAGCAACGTCGAAGCCAGCCCGCGCCTTTCATGCTGCGCAGCCATCGCGTCGGTGACATGGGCTGGGTCATCTCCCGGCAGGCCGCCGCCTATGCCGCGGACTATAATTGGGACATCAGCTACGAGGCGCTGGTCGCCGAGATCTGCGCAGAGTTCATCAAGAACTACGACGCCGCGCGCGAGCACTGCTGGATCGCGGAGGTGGGTGGCGAGCCGGTCGGCTCGATCTTTCTGGTCAAGGCCACCGATGAGATCGCCAAGCTGCGCCTGTTGCAGGTGGAGAAGAAGGCGCGAGGGCTCGGCGTCGGCCGCGCGCTGGTCGAACAATGCATCCAAGGCGCGCGCGAGAGGGGCTATAGCAAGATGACACTGTGGACGCAGAGCATCCTCGTGGCCGCGCGGAGCATCTATCAAAGTGCAGGCTTCAAGCTCGTGAAGGAAGAGAAGCACCACAGCTTCGGTGCCGATCTGGTCGGCGAGACGTGGGAGCTGGATCTATAACGCTCTTGCAGCAAGCGAGGTGCGCATAAATGATGCCCTCGCCCCTTGCGGGAGAGGGCATGTCAACTGTCAGACACGGGCTCGCTTGGGTGAGGGGTATCTCTCTGGGCACGCCGTGCGGAAAGATACCCCTCATCCGGCGCTTCGCGCCACCTTCTCCCACAAGGGGAGAAGGGAAGAAAGTATGGCTACACCGTCGCTCCCTGCGCTTTCGGCCGGCGCAAGTGCTCGTCCAACCGCGGCATGATCTCAACGAAATTGCAGGGACGCGTGCGGTAGTCGAGCTGCGCGGCAAGGATGCCGTCCCAGCCGTCTCGGCAGGCGCCGGGGGAGCCGGGCAGGCAGAAGATGTAGGTCGCCCCCGCAACGCCCGCAGTAGCGCGGCTCTGGATCGTCGACGCACCGATCTTGGCATGGCTCAGCATGTGGAATGCGATCGAGAAGCCGTCCATGCGCTTCTCGAACAACGGCTCGATCGCCTCCGGCGTGACGTCGCGCCCGGTGAATCCGGTGCCGCCGGTGGTGATGACGACGTCTATGCCGGCATCCGCAATCCAGCCGCGGACCACGCTGCGGATCGCCTCGATGTCGTCGGTGACGATCTCGCGCGCGGCGAGCTGATGGCCGGCGGCGGTAAGGCGCTCGGCGAGCGTCTGGCCCGACTTGTCGTCGGCGAGGGCGCGCGTGTCGGACACGGTGAGCACCGCGATGTTGAGCGGGATGAACTGTTTTGTTTCGTCGATGGAGGCCATTCTTCACTCTCGCTCGTCGTTCCGGGGCTCGCGGAGCGAGAACCCGGAACCTCGCGCCGCAACTTCTGGATTCCGGGTTCGCGCTACGCGCGCCCCGGAATGACGGCTTACAACGCGCCGGCACCGAACGTGTTGCAGGCCTGCACCGTGCCCTGCTGGTAGCCGGTCATGAACCATTGCTTGCGTTGCGCCGCCGAGCCGTGGGTGAAGGAATCTGGCACGACGCGGCCCGTCGCCTGGCGCTGCAGCGTATCGTCGCCGATCGCGCTTGCCGTGGTCAGCGCGGCGTCGATGTCGCCGGGCTCGAGGAAGTTCGGACGCTTCTTGGCCTCGCGGTTGACCCAGACGCCGGACAGGCAGTCGGCCTGCAATTCCACCTTCACCTGAAGCGCATTCGCCTCGGCCTTGCTGCCGGCCTGCTGCTGCAGCCGCGTCACGCGCGGGATGATGCCGAGCAGGTTCTGGATGTGATGGCCGGCCTCGTGCGCGATGATGTAGGCGGTGGTGAAGTTACAGGCGGACTTGCCGGAGCAGCCGCGGAAGCGCGTCTCGACCTCGCGGAAGAAGCCGGTGTCGAGGAAGATGGTGCGATCCGGCGGGCAATAGAACGGCCCCATCGCCGATTGCGCCATGCCGCAGCGGCCGCCATTGGTGGCATTGCGGAACAGCACGATCTTCGGGCCGGTGTAGGACTGGCCGGAGGCCTGGAAGATCTCGCTCCAGCGATCGTCGATCTCGCCGAGGATGCCGGAGATCATGCTGCCCATCTCGTCGGTCGGCGCGCCGCGCTTGCCGGAGGACGCCTGGCGGTCGGTCTGGTAGGTCGGTGCATGGCCGCCGCCGGTGAGGATCTCGGCGCCGCCGATCAGGATGCGCGGGTCGATGCCGAAGGCATAGCCGACCAAGCCGAGGATGATGATGGTACCGATACCGAGCCCGCCGCCGCCCATCGGCAGCCCGAACCCGCCTCCTCCGCCGCCAAACCCACCACCCTCGTCGCGACGATCCTCGATGTCGTCGCTGCGGCGGAAGTCGTCGTAACGCATGGCGGCTTTTCCCCTGGGGGTCCCTGATTCGAGTTCGGCGGCGCGCATGACCACTGAAGCTCAACGCGCCACACACGTAAAATTTCCGTTGCTTTTATCAATATCGTGGCCGGCAAAAATTGCCTAGTGCGACACCATGCCGATGCCAGCAATTTTTTCCGAGGCTCGAGCAACTTTTTCCGAGAGAAATTTGGCGCCTTCCTGGAGCCTCGACTGCTTCCGCGACGCGAAGAAGCGCGAATTGCACTGTAAAACAGGGGGAATGCGCGCGACGTCCCGCACACAATTGGCGATGCGGAGGCTGCTCACGAAAGCGGCGGGTTAAGTCGATTTTTACTTTGCCGCTTCAATGTAACGGTCAGTCGGTTGTTTGGTCCCGCGTCGCCGACAGCGTCGCCTGAGTCAGAGTTCTTGAGTCATGGTAGAGTCGCGTCGCGGGGCGTCTGCAAGGGCGCCCCGCACAAATTTTGAGTCCCCTTCGCATCGTATCATCCTCGGTGATTGCGTCGCCGAGATGTCGAAGCTTCAGGCCGGTTCGGTCGACCTCGTGTTTGCCGATCCGCCCTACAATCTTCAACTTAAGGGCGATCTCAAGCGCCCTGACGAATCCCATGTCGATGCCGTCGACGACGACTGGGACAAGTTCGATTCGTTCTCCGCCTATGACGATTTCACCCGCGCCTGGCTGCTTGCCGCCCGCCGCGCGATGAAGCCGTCGGCGACAATCTGGGTGATCGGCTCCTACCACAACATCTTCCGCGTCGGCGCCATCATGCAGGATCTCGGCTTCTGGCTCCTCAACGACATCGTCTGGCGCAAGACCAACCCGATGCCGAATTTCCGCGGCCGCCGTTTCACCAACGCGCACGAGACCATGATCTGGGCCGCGCGCGACGAGAAGGCCAAGGGCTACACGTTCAACTACGAGGCCCTGAAAGCTGCGAACGAGGACGTGCAGGCGCGTTCCGACTGGCTGATTCCGCTCTGCACCGGCGAGGAGCGCCTCAAGGGCGCCGACGGCAAGAAAGTTCATCCGACGCAGAAGCCGGAAGGCCTGCTCGCGCGTGTGCTGCTGTCCTCCTCCAGGCCCGGCGATCTCGTGATCGATCCCTTCAACGGCACCGGCACCACCGGCGCGGTCGCAAAACGTCTCGGCCGCTCCTATATCGGGTTCGAACGCGACAAGACCTATGCGAAGGCGGCCGAAGCCCGCATCGCGGCCGTCGAGCCGCTGCCGGAAGAGAGCCTGGCCCCGTTCATGACCGCGCGCGAAGCGCCGCGGGTGGCGTTCTCCGAGCTGATCGAGCGCGGCATGATCATGCCCGGCACGAAGCTGTTCGACGCCAAGAAGAAGCTCGGCGCTCTCGTGCGCGCCGACGGCGCCATCATGTTAGGGGACAAGGTCGGCTCGATCCACCGCATCGGCGCCGTGGCGCAAGGCTCGGCCGCGTGCAACGGCTGGACTTTCTGGCACGTCGAGACCAAGAAGGGCCTCAAGCTGATCGACGAGCTCCGCGCCGAGATCCGCGCCGGCATGGCGGCGGAGTAGTTTCCCCTCTCGATGGTCATTCCGGGGCGCGCCTCTTGGCGCGAACCCGGAATCCATTGGCCCCCGTGCCCCCGTTGTACGATGGATTCCCGGCCCGCGCTTCGCGCCCCTCGGCATGACGAGCGTAGTTGAACGCGCCCGCTGTCAGGACTAGGATCAGCACATCGCACCCCGTCCTGGTCCGGATCCCATGCGACGACAGTCCGAGACATTGCTGCTGGTGCCGCTGCTGCCGATCTTCCTGCTCGGCATGTTTCCGATGTTCCTGATCGCACTGTTGGGATTTTTCGGCCTCGCCTTGTTCGGAGTGCTCGTGGTCTGCGTCGGGCTTGCCAGCAGCAACGAGGCCCACGACAACTTCAACCACGATGTCATCGTGCACGGCTACGCGCGCGGATCGGAGCGCAAGGCGCGGGCCTCCGACATGCATCTCGCGACCAAGCTCGGGCTGCGCCTGGAAGCGGTCGGCGCGGCGATGGTCATTACGGCGGCGATCGGGCTGGTCTGCGCCGGCTGATCTGCGCCGCGCGCAGATACCGCCCGGCAAACTCGCCGGTTGCGCATCCGCATGGTTCGGGTCAGACAAAGCGGCCTCGCGGCAATGATGCGGCGCCGCTCTCGGCAACGAACCCCTGGGGAGATGATCGATGCTCAAATTCTACTTCAACGGATCGCCGAACCCGACCAAGGTCGCGCTGTTCCTCGAGGAGGCCGGACTGCCGTTCGAGCCCATCGCGATCGACACCCGCAAGGGCGAGCAATTCACGCCGGAATTTCTCAAGATCAATCCGAATGCCAAGGTGCCGGCGATCGACGACGGCGGCACCATCGTTTTCGACAGCAACGCCATCCTGCTCTATCTCGCCGAGAAGACCGGCAAATTCCTGCCCGCCAATCGCGCCGAACTCCTGTCCTGGCTGATGTTCGTGGCAACCGGTGTCGGCCCCTATTCGGGCCAGGCCGTGCACTTCAAGCATTTTGCGCCGAAGGACCAGAACCACGACTACGCCCACAACCGCTACCAGTATGAGACCGATCGCCACTACAGGGTTGTCGACGCTCACCTCAAAGACCGTCGCTACATGGCCGGCGACGACTATTCGATCGTCGACATGGCGCTGTGGGGCTGGGCGCGGATGGTGCCGTTCAAGCTTGGCGACGACGCCTTTGCGCGATACCCGAATGTGAAGCGGCTGGTGGACGAGATCTCAGCGCGCCCCGCGGCTGCGCGTGCCATCGCGTTGAAGGACAAGTTCACCTTCAAGGCCGAGATGGACGACGAGGCCCGCGCCAACATGTTCAAGCACATGACGGCGAAAGTGGCCTGATCGCGCCGCGCCGGTCCATGAGGCCACGCGCATGCGCGTGGCCTCGTGCTTTTGCGACTCAGGCGGCGTGGACCGAGTTCAGGAACCTGGCGACCTCGACCTTCAAGCGGTTGCTGTCCGCCGATAGCGAGCGCGCCGCCGAGAGCACCTGCGAGGAGGCCGAACCGGTCTCGGACGCCCCGCGCTGCACGTCGCCGATATTGGTCGAGACGCGCTGGGTCCCGTGCGCGGCCTGCTGCACGTTGCGGGAGATTTCCTGCGTGGCGGCGCCCTGCTCTTCCACGGCGGCGGCGACCGCCGAGGAAATCTCCGACAGCCGCTCGATGGTGCCGCTGATCTCCCTGATGGCGCCGACCGATTGCTCGGTAGCGCCCTGGATGTTGGCAATCTGCTGGCCGATCTCGCCGGTCGCCCTCGCCGTCTGCTCCGCGAGCGCCTTGACCTCGGACGCGACGACGGCAAAGCCGCGGCCGGCCTCGCCCGCGCGCGCAGCCTCTATGGTGGCGTTGAGTGCGAGGAGATTGGTTTGCCCGGCGATCGTGCTGATCAGCTCGACGACATCGCCGATCCGAGCGGCCGCCTTGGAGAGCTCGCCGACACGGTCATTGGTCCTGCTCGCCTGACCCACGGCCTCACCCGCGATGCGGGCGGATTCCTGCACCTGGCGGGCGATCTCGCTGACCGACGAGGACAGCTCCTCGGTGGCGGAGGCGACCGCCTGCACGTTGGCGGTGGCTTCCTGCGATGCGGACGCCACTTCAGTCGACAGATCCTGGGCGCGCGAGGCGGTCGTGGTCAGCGTGCCGGCGGACGCTTCCAGCTCGTTCGACGCCGATGACACTGTGTTGACGATCTCGCCGACGGCCCGCTCGAACTGGTCGGCAAGCCTGACCATGTCTTTCTTGCGGTTTTCGGCCTGCCGCGCCTCGAGTTCGGCCTGCTCTGCGCGCATGCGCTCGGTGTCGATCATGTTGTCCTTGAATACCTGGATCGCTTTGGCCATGTCGCCGATCTCGTCCGCCTTGCCGCTCCCGGGAATGTCGACATCGAGATTGCCGCCGGCCAGCCGCCCCATCGCGCGCGTCATCGAGGTGAGGGGCCCGACGATGCTGCGGGCGATCAGGAAGGCGACGATGCCGCCGAACAGGATGGCGAGGCCGCCGGCGATCTCCTGAATGGTCGTCGTGCCGGCGATCACAGCTTCGGCATGGTTACGCGATTCCTGATAGTCTTTCTTCAGCGTCGCTTCCGCGGCCTTGAGCCTGGCGATACTATCGACGATGAGGGGCGCGAGATTCTTGTGATAGATCTCGTCGGCCTGAAGCATCGCGGCCGATGTCGTCTCGAACGCGGATTTGTAGATTCCGAGCGAGGTCTTCACCGGCGCGAGCGTGGCGCGCAAGTCCGTCGCCTGTGGGCTTTTCTCGATCGCCGCGAGCCGTTGCGCTGCCCTGTCCACGCTCGCCCTGAAATTCGCCGGCCCCTGCGCGTCACGCACGGCCAGAAAACGCCAGTTTGCGACCCGGACAAGGAGGATTCTGGATTCGAGGTCCGCGACCAGCGCTGCGGTGTCCTCGTCGGCCGAGGCGCGCGCCGCATCGACCAGCTTGCCCATCTTGACGGCCAGCTCCTCCCCGCTCGGCAGCAGCGTCGCCTTGCCCGTTCTTGCCTCGTTGACGGCGTCTCCGAGATTGTCACGCAGCCGTCGCATTTTGGCGATGTCGTCGATGAGGCCGTTGTAGAGCGCTCGCCGCTCCTCCGAGCGCGTTCCCTTCGCCCCGACCTGCAACAGCTCGGTCGCCGCGGTCTCCCGCTCTTGCGCCTCCTTCATCGCCGGCTCGTTGGCGTCGTAGACGTAACGCAGATTGGCGCGCTGAATCGCCTGAAGATGGGCCGATATCTCCAGCACCCGCGCCGTTGCTGTCCGAGAGCGCGGATTGTCTTGCGACCTGATCCTGCACCGCCCGCAAATTCCAGACGGCGACCACCGCCATCACCAGACCGACCGCCACAAGGGCCATGAAGCCTGCGTACAGGCGTCCCCTGATCCGCAAACGAAACTTCGGCATTCCCACTGTCCACCCAGATGCATTTCACTTCGAGCGGCCGAACAATTCCGGCGATCGTCACCGGCCACCCTGGCAGCCGCGCGTCGCGTCTTTGCGACTCACGCTGCACCGCGACACAATGGGGGACACTCGTTAATTGAACCTTCCAATTTTTCACGCCGAGCCGCGGCAACGCCGACGCAACTGCCGATTTTGTCGGCAGTTGCGCAAGGTTCTGGCGTGCGTCCCGCACCGGCTTGCAGATCGCTGCATGGGATGCCCTGGACGCGCTCTCTCTATTTCCGCCGGACAGGCTTCTTCAGCTCGTAGGCGATCTCTGCCCGGGTTATCCCACAGTCCTGAAGCTCCCGTTCGGTCATGGCGGCGAGCTGAGATCGTGCCTGAGACCGCTCGCGCCTGAGGCGGGCCATTTCGACCAGCGCCTGCCAGGTCTGCACGATCGTTATCGGCTGTGGCGGACGACATCGGCCGGCGGAGGTGACGCGGCTCAATCCACTCAGCTCGCCGCCCTCATGCCCGCTTGGGGAAAAGGACCGAGCGCCTTCTCGGTCAGGACTGAGTCGCAATATTCCCGGATCTCCTTGATCTTGCCGTCCTCCAGGCGAAACACGAGACAATAGTCGTTGTCGTAACGGACACCTTCGGGCGTGACGTTGTCGCCCTTGGCTTCCACCACGACGATATCGCCATCGGCAATGAAGCGGTGGGCGACCGTGCGCGTGCGGTCACGCAGGCGGGTGCGGACATAGCCGTGCAGATCGTTGAGGATCGCCTCCTTGCCTGCGAAGGTGCGCGACCAGGAATATTGCCCGGTCACGACCCATTTGGCGTCGTCGGCAAGGCTCGCGGCGAACAGCGCGCGGTCGCGCGCTGCGGGATCAGGGTTGGCGGCGGCGGCAAAGATATCCTGCATCAGTTTCTTGTTAGCGCTCGCGCTCATGGCGGCATCTCCTTGTGGTGACATCGGGGAAGATCATCGCCGGCCGAATACAATTCTTCAAATCGATAGCTAATATGATATCTATTCACCTCATGAATTTGAATTCGCTTGACCTCAACCTCCTGACCGCTCTCGATGCATTGCTGCGCGAGGCCAATGTCAGCCGCGCCGCACTCCGGATCGGGCCTGTCGCAACCGGCGGCGAGCCATGCGCTCCAGCGCCTGCGTGACATCTTTGGCGATCCGCTTTTGGTGCGTACCGGCGCGCGCATGGAGCTGACACTACGGGCCGAGGCGCTCCGCGCACCGCTGGCCCACGCGCTCGACCAGGTGCGTGGATTGTTCGTGCCTGAGGACTTCGACGCGGCGCGTAGCGAACGGCAATTTCGCCTGATGATGCCGGACCTTGCGGTCGAGCTGTTGATGCCGCCGCTGATGGAGAAGGTGACGCGCCTTGCGCCCAATGTCCGCATCGAAATCGTGCCATGGCGGGGACCTGCGATCTTCCACGCCGAGTTCGCCCGCACCATCGACCTCGTGATCTCGATCGGCAACGCCTTCAAGGGATTTCACCGCCAGCTGCTTTACACCGACAGCGATGCGCTGGCGGTGCGGCGCGGCCATCCCATGGGGGCGAAGCTGAAGCGCCGCTCGGCGTTCCTAGCTGCGCGTCATGTCGGCGTGATCATCCGCGGCCAGAGCGAGGATCTGATCGATACCTGGCTGCGCAGCAAAGGCATCGAGCGGCACGTCTCGCTGGTCGTGCCTGGATACCTCGAAGCCCTGCACGTCGCCGCCCGCACCGACCTCGTCGCCTTCGTGCCGCGCCGGCTGATCGCGGCGCTGTCGAGCCAGCTCGGCCTCGTCACGGTGACGCCGCCGCTCGACCCCGGCATCGACGAGCAGTTCATGTTCCATCCGACCCGCGCGCAGATGGACCCGGGATCGGTCTGGCTGCGGCGGCTGATGCTGGACACCGGACGGGAGTTGGAGAAAGCCAAGCGCAAGCTCCCGTAGGGTCGGCAAAGCGAAGGTGCCCACCATCTCGCGGCTTGGAAATGGGTGGGCACGGCACTTCGCGCCTTTGCCCACCCAACAAGGCCGCTTATGCCTTCTGCGCCTCCATTACCTTGCGCACGGCGGGGCGGTCGGACATGCGCTTGAAGTGATCCGCGATCTTCGGCGTCGCGTTGATGTCGACGCTGTCGCCTTCGAGCCAGGTCGAGAGGGTGTAGAGATAGGGATCGCAGATCGTGTACTGCTCGCCCATCACCCAAGGGCCCCGAAACATCTTCTGCTCGATCAGGGAGAAGCAGGCGCCCATGGTCTTCGGGACCATCGCCTTCATGTCGGCGAACGAGCTCTCCTGCGTCGCCCAGCGCGGACCGCGCATCTTGTGGGCATGGTTGATGTGTACGGTCGAGCAGAGATAGGAGTTGAACGACTGCACCTGGGCGAAGTCGAATGGATCGTCGAGCGGCGCGAGCTTCGCCTTGGGGAAGGTCTGCGCGAGGTAGGCCAGCATCGCCGGCGTCTCGGTCAGGACGCCGCGATCGGTCACCAGCGCCGGCACGCGGCCCTTCGGATTGATGGCGAGATAGTCCGGGCTGTTCTGCTGGTTATCTTTGAAGCTCAGCCGTTCGGCCGTGTAGTCGGCGCCGGCCTCCTCTAAGGTGATGTAGGTGGCGAGCGCGCAGGTGCCAGTGGCGTAGTAGAGCTTGAGCATGTCGGACCTCGTGGGAAAGCTGGAAATTAACGGCTGCCGGCCCCCACGTCCATAGCACGATACCCTCTTCGCAGTTGCCCACCGCCGCCCGCCTGTGCCAAGACGCCGGCAACAGGAGGGGGTTTGTCATGACGGTACTCATCGCCGGTGGCGGCATCGGCGGGCTGACGCTTGCGCTCAGCCTGCACGGAATCGGCGTTCCCGTAAAAGTGTTCGAGAGCGTCGCGGAATTGAAGCCGCTCGGCGTCGGCATCAACGTGCTGCCGCATGCGGTGCGCGAGCTGATCGAGCTCGGACTGATGGAAAAGCTCGACGCCAGCGGCGTGCGCACCCGCGAGCTCGCCTATTTTTCCAAGCATGGCAAGCCGATCTGGAGCGAGCCGCGCGGGCTAGAGGCCGGCTACAAATGGCCGCAATTCTCGCTCCATCGCGGCACGCTCCAGCAGCTCCTGCTCGACACTGCGGTCGAGCGGCTCGGCCGCGAGAACATTCTCACCAGCCATCATCTGACCGGCTGGACCGAGACGGCGGGTGGCGTGCGCGCCGACTTCATCGACAGGGCGACCGGCAAAGCCGCAGGCAGCTACGACGGCGCGATCCTAATCGCCGCCGATGGCATCCATTCCGCCGCGCGCGAAAAGCTCTATCCGAACGAAGGTCCGCCGATCTGGAACGGCCGCATTCTCTGGCGGGGCGTCACGCCGGCGAAGGCCTTCCTCACCGGCCGCACCATGATCATGGCCGGCCATGAGATCCTGAAATTCGTCTGCTACCCGATCTCGAAAGAGCCGGATGCGGCGGGCAATCACCTCATCAACTGGGTCGCCGAGCGCCACATGCCGCCGACCTATCAATGGCGCCGCGAGGACTATAACCGCACGGCGCGGCTGGAGGAATTTCTGCCCTGGTTCGAGAGCTGGCGGTTCGACTGGCTCGACGTGCCCGGCCTGATCAAGAACTGCCCGCACGCCTACGAATATCCGCTGGTCGACCGTGATCCGGTGTCGCAATGGACGTTCGGCCGTGTCACGCTGATGGGCGATGCCGCTCATCCCATGTATCCGATCGGATCGAACGGCGCCTCGCAGGCGATCCTCGATGCCCGCGTCATCACGCGTGAAATCCTGGCGCATGGACCGACGCAGGCAGCGCTGCTCGCCTATGAGGCCGAGCGCAGGCCCGCGACCACCGACCTCGTCCTGCTCAACCGCAAGAACGGCCCCGAGCAGGTGATGCAGCTGGTCGAGGAGCGCGCGCCCGACGGCTTTGAGGTCGTCACCGACGTGCTGTCGCAGCAGGAGCTGGAAGACATCGCCGCCAACTACAAGCGCGTCGCGGGTTTCCAGGTCGAGGCGCTGAACGCCAAGCCGGCAATCGTGAGCAAGGACGCGAAGCGGGTCGGTATGCGCTAGCTCAAAGCGAGTGCGCATGAGTGTGCCCTCGCCCCGTGTGGGAGAGGGCAACTCGCCGGTAGACACAGACTCACTTGGGTGAGGGGTTCTCTCCGCGCGTTCACGCGATTTGAGTTCGCGGAGAGATACCCCTCATCCGGCGCCAAAGCCGAAGCTTCGCTTCGGCGTCTTTTAAGGACGGCCGCCGGAGGCGGCCTTTGCCACCCTCTCCCACAAGGGGAGAAGGGAAGTGGGTCCAAACCGGCTACATGGGTAACAGACTAGACCGGCGACATGGGTAACAGGTCAACTATTCGGCAAGGAGGGCTTGCCGATGGCTTGGAAGGAGACC
>NZ_JADPKA010000104.1 GCF_023073715.1 Bradyrhizobium sp. 164 | reverse complement strand
CCAGGGTCCACAGCCCCAACAACAGCAGGCCTGAACGAAACGAGAATTGTGTTACCCATGTCGTCGGTTTGAACTGTTACCCATGTCGCCGGTTGCTCAAGTGGAGCGCGTGGCTACCGTCTTACCGCACCACCCTTGCCGCCTCCAGCAGCCGCTCGGTCGCACTTGCCGTCGCCAGCACCGTGCCGTCCTCGGCCATCAGCTTGCCTTCGACGAAGGCGATGGTCTTGCCGAGCTGCGTCACCTGGGCCTCGCCGACGATCGGGCCGGGCTTTGCCGGCGACAGAAAATTCACGGTCATGCTGATGGTGGTGGTGTAGAGCCGGCCCTCGCTCATCACCAGCACGGCGGGGCCCATCGTGTCGTCGAGCATGGCCGAGAGCATGCCGCCCTGGATGAAGCCTGCTGGATTGCAGAACTCCGGCTTGCCCTCGAAGCCGAGCTTGATCCAGCCCTCCTGCGGGCGGGCATCGAGCAGGCGCCAGCCCAATAGCTCGGCGCAGGGCGGTCTTCGAAAGTTGTCCAGCGCAGTCTTGACCATGCGAACCTCCGTTGCCGCCGCTGGATAACGCAGGTCTGCTGCCAGCATGATGTCAGCAGAGTGGGCGCTAGAGATCCAATCCATGCGCGATGACCTTGCGCATGACGTTGGGCAGCGCTTCGCCGGCAAGTGTGGCGATCGGCACCCACCGCATGCCCTCGGGCGCGCGCGTGCGGGCTTCCACCTTCGCCGTATAGACCACCAGCTCCAGCGGAAAATGCGTGAAGACGTGGGTGACGACGCCCATCTTGCGCTGCCAGCGCGTCAGCCCCTTCAGCTCCGGCGCCTGCTGCTTCGCCGTCGTATCGTCCTGGCCGGCGAGCCAATCCGAGCACGGCACCTCGGTCATGCCGCCGAGCAGGCCCTTTTCCCGCCGGCTGCGGACGAGCAGTTCATCGCCCCGGGTGACGACGAAGGCGGCACCGCGCCGCAACGTTCCGCTCTTCTTCGGCGCCTTGCGCGGAAATGTTTCCTGCGTCCCCAGCGCTCGTGCGACGCAATCCTCGTTGAGCGGACACAGCGAGCAGGCCGGCTTCTTCGGCGTGCAGATCGAGGCACCCAGGTCCATCAGCGCCTGTGCGCTGTCGCCGGCGCGAGAGTCTGCGAGCAGCGTCGTTGCCAGTTGCTGGATCAGCGGCTTGGCCTGCGGCAGCTCCTCCTCGACCGCGAACAGGCGCGAGACCACCCGCTCGATATTGCCGTCGACCGGCATGGTGCGGCGGTCGAACGCGATCGCCGCAATTGCAGCTGCCGTGTACGGCCCGATTCCGGGCAGCGCACGCAGGCCCTCCTCGGTGTCGGGAAAGACGCCGCCATGCTCGCGCGTCACCGCGGCCGCACAGGCGTAGAGGTTGCGCGCGCGCGAATAGTAACCGAGCCCGGCCCACATCCGCAGCACGTCGTCGAGCGAAGCCCGGCCGAGCGCCGTGACGTCCGGCCAGCGCGCCACGAATTTCTCGAAATAGGGCCCGACTGCCTTCACCGTGGTCTGCTGGAGCATGATCTCCGACAGCCAGACGCGGTAAGGGTCTGATGCCTCGCCGGGCGCCGCGCGCCAAGGCAGACGGCGGCGGTGGCGGTCATACCAGTGAAGGAGCGCCAAAGGACGAACCAGATGTTCCGGTTGGACTGGTTCCGATTTCGTCTTGCGGGCCGATTTGGGGGGCATGCTCGCACTGTAACGATGTGGGGCCGGTCTCTCCATGTCCTGCCCGCGCTTGTCGCGGGCATCCACGTCTTTCTTCCTTCGCGGCAAGGCGTGGCTGGCCGGAAGAAAGCCCGGCCATGACGGCAGCAGTTCCTCGCGCGACGGGCACAGTGCTATAAGGTCGCCATGTCCAAATTCCCGCCCAAACCCGGCCCCATCAGCGCAAAGCCGCTTTCGCTCTTGCTGAACGACGTCTTCGCCGAGGCGTATGCCAAGCAGGGCTTTGCGGCGCGCGAGCTGGTGACGCGGTGGGCGCAGATTGCGGGGCCGGAGATCGCGGCCCATGCCGAGCCGCTGAAGATGCAATGGCCGAGGCCGGTGGAGGGCCAGCCGCAGGAGCCGGCGACGCTGGTGCTGCGGGTCGAGGGGCCGATGGCGCTGGAGATCCAGCACACCGCCGACGTGATCCTGGAACGGGTCAACCGCTTCTTCGGCTGGAGCGCGGTCGGCAAGCTGGCGTTCCGTCAGGCCCCGCTGTCGCGCACCCGGCGGCCGGCTCGGCCGGGCCCGCCCGATCCCAAATCGGTGGCCAAGGTGGCGGAGAGCTTGGGCGACATCGAAGATGAACAGCTCAAGACGGCGCTGGCGCGGCTCGGAGCCGCCATCAAGCGAAATTGAGCCTCATTCCCTAGCTAATCTGGACCCCGACTTGTCGCTCGCCATTGCCTCAGTCGACGTTTCAAGCTAGCGACAGGCCGCCCGGGCGGGAACTCGATAGAGCCCTCGGGCGACACTTTGCCAATCCGGGAGCCGACCGTGATCATCACCCGCCGCGCCTTCACAACGATGCTGTCGCTGACCGGGCTTGCCGCGCTCGCCGGGTTCTCGCCGCTGCGGTTGGTGTCCGAGGCCATGGCCCAGTCCGCCGCTGATGTGGCGAAGCCCGTGTCGCTTCCCGACATGGCGCTCGGCCCGAACGATGCCGCGGTCACCATCATCGAATACGCCTCGATGACCTGCCCGCATTGCGCGGCCTTCAACGAGCAGGTGTTCCCCAAGATCAAGAAGGAATACATCGACACCGGCAAGGTGCGTTACATCTTCCGCGAGTTCCCACTCGACATCAAAGCCGCCGCAGGCTCGATGCTGTCGCGCTGCATCGCCAATGGCGACGCGCCGAAATATTTTGCGGTCACGGACATGCTGTTCCGCCAGCAGAACGACTGGATGGTGAAGAACACCACCGAGACCCTGACACGGATCGGCAAGCAGGCCGGCCTCACCCAGCAGCAGGTCGAGGCCTGCCTGAAGGACCAGGCGCTGCTCGACAAGATCGCCGCCGACCAGAAATACGCCAGCGACGTTCTGAAGGTGGATTCGACGCCGACGTTCTTCATCAACGGCGAGAAGATCAAGGGCGAGGCCTCATTCGAGGAGTTCGCCAAGAAGATCAATGCGCTGCTGAAGAGTTGATTCGCACGCCACAATTCTGATTCGCGCATCTAAAGCCGTATCATTCCTGGCATAAATCCCTTGGGAAAAGCGGCTTTCGCCGGTTGCCCTCGCGGCGCACCGCGGCCATTGTCCGCCGCACGAGCCGCCTCGCGCGACTCGCCCAGACAGCGACAATGCCTTCCATGGTATTGTCCCGGCAGGGGATTCGCGCCTGCCAACAGAGATGCGTGTTTATGAAAATCACCCGCCTGCGCCTTCACGGCTTCAAGTCCTTCGTTGAGCCCACGGACTTCGTTATCGAGCCCGGCCTGACCGGCGTGGTCGGCCCCAACGGCTGCGGCAAGTCGAATCTGGTCGAGGCGCTGCGCTGGGCGATGGGCGAGACATCATACAAGTCGCTGCGCGCCGCCGACATGGACGCCGTGATCTTCGCCGGCTCCGGCAACCGCCCGGCGCGCAACCACGCCGAAGTGACGATGACGATCGACAATGCCGACCGCACCGCGCCGGCGGCGATGAACGACAGCCAGCTTCTCGAAATCTCCCGGCGCATCGAGCGTGAGGCCGGCTCGGTCTATCGCATCAACGGCCGCGACGTGCGCGCTCGCGACGTGCAGATCCTATTCGCCGACGCCGCCACCGGTGCGCGCTCGCCGGCGCTCGTCCACCAGGGCAAGATCGGCGAAATCATCCAGGCCAAGCCCGAGCAGCGCCGCCGCGTGCTGGAAGACGCCGCCGGCGTCGCCGGTCTGCACGCCCGCCGTCACGAGGCCGAACTGCGGCTGAAGGCGGCCGAAACCAACCTCACCCGCGTCGAGGACGTGATCGGCCAGCTCTCCGGCCAGATGGAAGGCCTGAAGAAGCAGGCCCGCCAGGCGGTGCGCTACCGCGAGGTCGCGGCCAAGGTGCGCAAGGCCGAGGCCACGCTGTATCACCTGCGCTGGCTCGGCGCCCATGCCGACGTCAACGAGTCCGGGCAGACGCACGATCTCGCGGTCCGCGAGATGGCCGAGCGCACCCAGCACCAGGCCGAAGCCGCCCGCATCCAGGCCATCCGCGCCGCCGAGATGCCGGCGCTGCGCGATGCGGAAGCGCGCGCCGCGGCCGGGCTGCAGCGCCTCACCAATGCCCGCGAGCAGCTCGACCGTGAGGAAGAACGTGCCAAGGAGCGCGTCGCCGAGCTCGAACGCCGTCTCGCCCAGTTCGAGGGCGACATCTCGCGCGCCCAGCAGCAGACCATGGACGCCGACGTGGCGCTGCAGCGGCTCGACGCCGAAGACGCCGAGCTGAAGGAAGAGATCAAGTCGCGCGTCGAGAAGCGCTCCGGTGTCGACGAGCGCGTCGCGGAAGCCGAGGCGGTGCTGACCGAAACCGAGCAGCGCTTCGCCGAACTCACCACCGCGCTCGCCGACCTCACCGCCAAGCGCAACCAGTTAGAGGCCAACGTCCGCACCCATCGCGACAAGCTCGCCCGGCTCGACCAGGAGATCGCGAATGTCGCGGCGGAAGAGCAGAAGCTTGCGCAGGAGACCGGCGGCTTCGGCGATCTCGACGAGCTGACCGCTCTGGTCGAGATCGCAGAGCAGACGCTGGCCGCTTCGGAAGCCGCAGCGCAGGCAAGCGAAGCCGCGCATGTCGCCGCGCGCCAGACGCTGGAATCCTCGCGCTCGCCGCTGGTCGAAGCCGACAAGCGCGTGCAGCGGCTCGAGACCGAGGCGCGCACGATCTCCAAGATCGTCAACGGCGAGACCAAGAACCTGTGGCCGCCGATCATCGACGGCATCACCGTCGACAAGGGATTTGAAAAGGCGATCGGCGCCGCGCTCGGCGACGATCTCGACGCGCCGGTCGATCCCTCGGCGCCGATGCGCTGGACCAATGCCGGCGTCACCGACGGCGATCCGGAGCTGCCCGAAGGCGTCGTTCCGCTCGCCAACCACGTGCAGGCGCCGGCTGAGCTGGCCCGCCGCCTGGCGCAGATCGGCGTGGTGCCGCGCGAGCGCGGCGCCGAGCTGGTCTCGCAGCTCAAGACCGGCCAGCGGCTGGTCTCGCCCGAGGGCGATGTCTGGCGCTGGGACGGCTTTGTCGCCGCAGCTCATGCCCCGACGGGTGCCGCGCGGCGCCTCGCGGAGCGCGCCCGCCTTGTCGACATCGAGAACGAGCTGGAGCAGGCCCGCATCGACGCGCAGATCAAGCGCCAGGCGCTCGAGAATGCCGAGTCCGAGTTGCAGATGGCGGCCAGCACCGAAGGCGCCAGCCGCGAAGCCTGGCGTGCCGCGCAGCGCGAGCTCAACGTCGCGCGCGAGCGCCATGCCACCGCCGAGCGCGAGATCAGCCGCCATGCCGCGCGCAAGGCGACGCTGTCGGAAGCGCACAGCCGCCTCGCCGCCGACCGCGCCGAGGCCGAGGCCGCTTACGAATACGCCGAAGCCGGCATCGGCGAGCTGCCGTCGAGCGAGGACACCGAGACCCGTCTCGCCGCCGTCCGCAGCGACATCGAGGGGCATCGCCGCATGGCCGCCCAGGTCCGCGCCGAGGCGCAGGCACTGGCGCGCGAAGCCGAGCTCGCCGACCGCCGCGTGCAGGCGATCCTCGCCGAACGCACCGAGTGGCAGAACCGCAAGGAGAGCGCGGCCTCCCACATCGACACCATCCAGGCCCGCATCGCCGAACTGACGATCGAGCGCGGCGAGCTCGAAAACGCACCGGCATTGTTCGCCGAGAAGCGCAGCGCGCTAATCACCGAAATCGAATACGCCGAGAACGACCGCCGCATGGCTGCCGACGCGCTCGCCGCCGCCGAAACCGCAATGGCGGAGACCGACCGCGTCGCGAAGCTGACGTTAGAGGCGCTCTCCAGCGCCCGCGAGGCCACCGCGCGCGCCGAGGAGCGCATGGAAGGCGCGCGGCGCCGGCTCGAGGACATCGAGCGCGAGATCCGCGACATGCTCGAAGTCGAGCCGCAGGCCGTCGCCGGCCTCGCCGAGATCGAGCCCGGTGCCGAGCTGCCGCCGCTGCACGACATCGAGGAAGAGCTCGAAAAGATGCGCCGCGACCGCGAGCGCCTCGGCGCAGTCAACCTGCGCGCCGAGGAAGAGCTGCGCGAGGTCGAGACCCAGCACACCGGCCTCGTCACCGAGCGTGACGACCTGGTTGAGGCCATCAAGCGGCTGCGCCAGGGCATCCAGAGCCTCAACAAGGAGGCGCGCGAGCGGCTCCTGACCTCGTTCGAGGTCGTCAACAGCCACTTCAAGCGCCTGTTCGTCGAACTGTTCGGCGGCGGCGAGGCCGCACTGCATCTGATCGAGAGCGACGACCCGCTCGAAGCCGGTCTCGAAATCATCGCCAAGCCGCCGGGCAAGAAGCCGCAGACGCTGTCGCTGCTCTCGGGCGGTGAACAGGCGCTGACGGCGATGGCGCTGATCTTCGCGGTGTTCCTCACCAATCCCTCGCCGATCTGCGTGCTGGACGAAGTCGACGCGCCGCTCGACGACCACAATGTCGAGCGCTACTGCAACCTGTTGCACGAGATGACCGGCTCGACCGACACCCGCTTCATCATCATCACGCACAACCCGATCACGATGGCGCGCATGAACCGGCTGTTCGGCGTCACCATGGCCGAGCGTGGCGTCTCGCAGCTGGTGTCGGTGAGCCTGCAAGAGGCGGTGGATATTCTCGACCAGAACGTGGCGTGACGCGCGATCCCTCCATACCCATTGACGTCATCATCCGCGCAGGCGGATGATCCAGTACGCCGCGGCTTCTCGGTTTGACGGCACCTGTCTCGGAGTACTGGATGCCCCGCCTACGCGGGGCATGACCGCGGATGATAATCTCACCCACCCTCCCCGCTGAACTCAAGGCGGCCCTCGATGCCAGGCTCCAGGGCGTTTCGCGCACCGAGGCAGCACAGCGCTCGCAAAAGATATCCAACGCCTATCGCTCAGGCGGCGGCTCGGGCACGATCAAGTCGGAAGCCGATGCCCTTGCCTACGCGCTGGCGCGCATGCCGGCAACTTACGCGGCGGTGGCCGCAAGCCTGAATGCGCTGACCGCGATCGCACCGGCCCTCGCTCCGGAAAGCCTGCTCGACATCGGCGCAGGCCCGGGCACCGCGAGCTGGGCCGCCGCAGAGGCGTTTGCCTCGCTTCAGGATTTTACCCTGCTCGATGCCAACGCCACCCTAAGCCGGCTCGCGCTCGAACTGGCGCGCGACAGCTCGCGCCTGGCGGACTGCCGCTATCTGCCGGGCGACGCAGGCGCGAACCTCGCCGAGGTCTCGCAAGCCGATCTCGTCGTTGCGAGCTACGTCATCGGCGAGCTCAACGAAGGCGACCAGCGCAAGCTCGCGGCGGCCATGTGGACCAAAGCGCGGCACGCGCTGGTGGTGATCGAGCCCGGCACGCCCGCCGGCTACACGCGCATTCTCGCGCTGCGCCAGCAACTGATCGCGGCAGGCGCCTACGTCGCCGCACCCTGTCCGCACGACAAGCCGTGCCCGCTCATCGCGCCCGATTGGTGCCATTTCAGCCAGCGCCTGCCGCGCTCGCAGGCGCACCGCCAGATCAAGGGCGCCGAGGTGCCGTTCGAAGACGAGCGCTTCATCTACGTCGCGCTGACCCGCACGCCGCCTGCGCCGCGCGCCTCGCGCGTGCTGGCGCCACCGGACATCGGCAAGGCCGAGATCACGGCAAAGCTCTGCACCGAGACTGGGGTCGCGCTGACGAAAGTCCCACGACGCGACAAACCCGCCTATTCGCAGGCCCGGCGCTGGCGCTGGGGCGATGCGATCATGTCCGAAAGTTAACCTCGATCGCCCCTCTGGCCTTGAACTCGGATGGTTCCTCATCCGACCAAGCCTTACCTCCCCGCGCCGGGGCTCTCGCCCTGCGCCAATTTGGTCTAGGCTGCGCCCGCCTTCTTCCCCTCTCCAGGAGTTCTCCATGTCGACCGGCTGGATCGTTCTCGGCGTCATCGTCGTCCTCGTGCTGCTCGCCTTCAGCGCCTACAACCGCCTGGTGGCGCTGAGCCAGCGCGTCGGCCAGGCCTTTGCCGACATCGACGTGCAGCTCAAGCAACGGCACGACCTGATCCCGAACCTGGTCGAGACCGTGAAGGGCTACGCCTCGCACGAGCGCGGCACGCTCGACGACGTCATCAAGGCGCGCAATTCAGCGATGTCGGCGCAGGGACCGGCGCAGGTATCCGCGGCCGAGAACCAGCTCTCCGGCGCACTCGGCCGGCTGATCGCGCTGTCGGAGGCCTATCCCGACCTCAAGGCAAACGCAAATTTCCAGCAGCTCGCCAGCGAGCTCTCCGACCTCGAGAACAAGATCGCGGCGAGCCGACGCTTCTTCAACAACGCCGTCCAGGAATACAACACCGGCATCCAGCAGATGCCCGCCGCTTTGTTCGCCGGCATGTTCGGCTTCACCCGGAAGGAGTTCTTCGATCTCGGCGCCAGCCGCACCGAAGTCGAAATCGCGCCGCAAGTGAAGTTCTGATTGTCTAACATGTCCATTGCTTTTCTCCGTCATTCCGGGGCGTCGCAAAGCGACGAACTATGGTGCGCGGTTGCGCACCTGAGAATCTCGAGGTTCCGGGTTCACGCCTGCGGCGTGCCCCGGGACGACGGACTTTGACGAAGACGCATCATGGCGGCGTATGGTCTCTACACGCACATCGCCTCGAACAAGTTTCGTTCGATGCTGCTGCTCGCCGGCCTGTTCTTGCTGGTCTACGTGCTGGTCTATGCGGGCGCGCTGATTGCCGAGGTCGTCATCAACGGCAATGGCACGGTGGCCTACTATCTGAGCCGCGCCTTCGCCGACCTGCTCAAAGCCGCACCTTTCGCGACGATTGCGGCGATCGCCTGGATCGCGATCGCCTATTTCTTCCACCAGTCGATGATCGACGCCGTCATCGGCGGTCACGACGTCGACCGGCAGGAGCAGCCGCGGCTCTACAACCTGCTCGAAAACCTCTGCATCTCGCGCGGCATCACCATGCCGAAGCTGAAGATCATGGAGAGCCCGGCGCTAAACGCGTTCGCGACCGGCCTCAATCCGCGGCAATATTCAATCACCGTCACCACCGGTCTCCTCGATGCGCTGAACGACAAGGAGATCGAGGCAGTGCTGGGCCACGAGCTGACCCACATCAAGAACGGCGACGTGCAGCTCATGGTCGTTGCCGTCATCATCGCCGGCGTGGTCGGCTTCTTCGGGGAATTGTTCTTCCGCCTGTTCACGAATCTCAACTGGAGCTCCGGCTCGGGCGGCTCGTGGTCCTCGGGCTCCTCGTCGTCGTCGCGGTCGTCCTCGTCGTCGAGCGACAGCAAGAGCTCCGGCGGTGGCGCAATCATCGTCATCATCATTGCGATCGTGCTGCTCGTGGTGGCCTGGTTGCTGTCGCAGGTGGTCAAGCTCGCGCTGTCGCGGTCACGCGAATATCTCGCCGACGCCGGCTCGGTCGAGCTGACGAAAGACCCCGACGCGATGATCTCGGCGCTGCGCAAGATCGAGAATCGCGGCGAATTGCCCGGCGCGACCTCGGCCGTGATGGAGCTCTGCGTCGACAATCCGCGCGAGGGCTTTGCCGATCTGTTTGCAACCCACCCTTCGGTGCAGTCCCGGGTCGACGCGCTGGTCAAGTTTGCCGGGGGGCGCGACCCCGGTCCAATGCCGACGCTTACTGACGAGACGAAAGAGCCGGGGGCGCAAGCCGGCCAGCAGGATGCCCCACCGCCGCTGCGCCATGGCCCGTGGGATGATGCCGACAGATCGGGGAGCCCGCCGCCCGTGCCCGCAGCCAGTCCCTCCGGAACCGCAGGCAGCAACCCGGCGGGCAATCCCATGGGGAATTCTATGGGTCCTTGGGGCCGTCATTGAGCACCTGATTCCGGCCATGCGCGGCGAGTTTCTCCGCGATTGGGAAAAACCTCGGGATTTGCCGTAACTGGGGCCTCCGGAATTGAATTCTCCCTTGTTTCTGCCATGTTCGCGCCCAACAGCAGACTCGGGACATCGATTTGGGGCCCGGCCGATTGCGACCTCGCGATCGGGGGCGCGTTAGGGGACAGCAATGGCAAAGCCGGCAGTGGTTGTGGTGGGCGCAGACAAGGGCGGGGTCGGCAAGACCACGGTGTCGCGTACCTTGCTCGATTATTTTTCCGCCAACAACGTGCCGACGCGGGCGTTCGACACGGAGTCGCCGCGCGGAACCCTGAAGCGCTTCCACCCCGACATCACCGAGATCGTCGACATGACGACGACGTCGGATCAGATGAAGATTTTCGATACGCTCAACGCGGTGAGCCCGTCGGTGACCGTGATCGACGTCCGCGCCGGCCTGCTCTCGCCAGCGCTGGCTTCGCTCCGCGACATCGGCTTCCTCGACGCAGCCAAGGCCGGCCAGATTACCTTTGCCGTGTTCCACATCCTCGGGCCCTCGATCGCCTCGCTGGAGGAGATTGCGGAGACCGCGGGCTTCATGGGCGGCGCGAAATATTTCCTGGTGAAGAACTTCATCAACGACACCCAGTTCTTCCAGTGGGACCAGGCGACCTACAATTCCTACTTCCACCGCATCAAGGACGCGACTGAGCTGACCATCCCCAAGCTCAACGAAATGGCCTATGAGCAGGTCGAGGTCTCCTCCGTTCCGTTCCTGAAGTTCGTCGCCAACAAGGGCCTCAACGACGACGCCGCGAACTACTCGTTCGTGCTGCGCGGCTATGTCCGGCACTGGCTGGCAAATGTCTGGAGCGAGTTCGACCGGATCCGGCTGACCGACATCGTCGGTTCGAAATCCGCCACCCGCAACAGCGAAAAATAGTTGCGCAAGCGAGGCTGATACGGCTGGATTGGGCGGCGAGTTCGCTCAGATAATAGTTCGTGATGCCCGCGACACCCGTCTACATCATATGCTCGCCCCGCCCGCAGGTCGGTAAGACCCTGCTGGCGCGGCTGCTCGCCGAATTCTTGCTGCTCAAGAACGGTAACGTCGCGGCCTTTGACGTCAACCTGAAGGAGCCGTCGCTGCTCGATTACTTGCCTGCTGTCACCGAGACCGCGGACGTGATCGACACCTACGGCAAGATGCAGCTGATGGACCGCGTCATCGTCGATGACGGCCTTGCCAAGGTGATCGACCTCGGCTTCCACGCCTTCGACGAGTTCTTCAAAATGACCGAGGAGATCGGCCTGCTTAAGGAGGCGGCCCGCCGCCACGTCGCGCCTCAGATCCTGTTCGTCGCCGATACCGACCGCGCCTCGGCGCGGGGCCATGAGATGCTGCGCGGGCAAATCCCGCGCGTGAACCTGATCACGGTGGACAACGAATATATCGTGCGCGGCGAGCTGCCGCCCGCGATGGCCGGCGGCCGGCTGTTCCGACTGCCGGCGCTGCCGGGCTTCCTCAAGACCTATATCGACCGGCTGAACTTCTCCTTCACCGGCTATTTGCGCCAGGAAAAGGACGCCTCGACCGAGCTGCACCAGTGGACCCGGCGGAATTACATTGCGTTCCGCGAACTCGAACTCAGCTTGATCCTGCAGCGGTCGTAGCCTGGAATCACCAAGCCTAATATTGCTCAATGTCCCTCGAACGTCATCAGCGTGCGCACCGGCACGTCCATGGCGCGCAGCTTGGCAGCGCCGCCGAGCTCGGGCAGGTCGATAATGAAGCAGGCGGCGACGACATTGGCGCCGATCTGGCGCAACAGCTTCACCGCGCCTTCCGCGGTGCCGCCGGTGGCAATGAGGTCGTCGACCAGGATCACGCGCTCGCCGGGCTGGATCGCGTCGACATGCATTTCCATCTCGTCGATGCCATATTCGAGGGAGTAAGCGATGCGCACGGTGGTGTGCGGCAGCTTGCCCTTTTTCCGGATCGGCACGAATCCGGCCGAGAGCTGATGCGCCACTGCGCCGCCGATGATGAAGCCGCGCGCCTCCATGCCGGCAACCTTGTCGATCTTGTTGCCGGCCCAGGGATTGACGAGCTCGTCGACCGCGCGGCGGAACGCGCGCGCGTCCGCGAGCAGCGTGGTGATGTCGCGGAACATGATTCCTGGCTTCGGATAGTCCGGGATGGTGCGGACGCTGGCCTTCAGATCGTGGTCAAAGGTCATCGGTGTCTCACATCTCAGTTGTCATTCCGAGGCGCGCAAAGCGCGAACCCGGAATCTCGAGATTCCGGGTTCGGCTCTTCGAGCCGCCCCGGAATGACGAATATGAAATATCCTGCACTCAATTCGCTCCCGCATCCAGCCGGAACGCATTCTCGACAATTCGCAAACCCACCTCCCCACCGAGCGACATCAGCGATTCCGGGTGGAATTGCACGCCGGCGACCGGCAGGGTCTTATGCTCGAGCGCCATGGCGACGCCGTCCTCAGTGCTGGCGGTCACGCTCAGAACTTCGGGCATGCTGTCGCGCTCGACAAATAGCGAGTGATAGCGGCCAATGACGATCTCGTTCGGCAGATTGCGCATCAGCCGCCCGCCGCGCACCTGCACCCGCGAGGGCCGGCCGTGGGCGGGATGGGTGAGCTGCCCGAGCTCGCCGCCAAAATATTCGCCGATCGCCTGCACGCCAAGGCAGACGCCGAACACCGGCAGCTTCTTCTCCAGCGCCGCATCGATGGTCGTCTTGATTGCGAAATCCTCCGGCCTGCCGGGGCCCGGCGACAGAACCAGCAAGTCCCACCTCTTCTGCTTGAGCATGTCGAGCGCATGCACATAGCGGACCACGGTGACGCTGGCGCCGACCTGTCGGAAATAGTCGGCGAGCATGTGCACGAAGCTGTCGTCGTGATCGATCAGCAGCACCTGCTTGCCCGAGCCGGTTGCATCGGGCGCGAAGGTCGAGAGCGGCTTCGGCGGATCGCCGCGCAGCGCCTGGAACAGCGCGGCGGCCTTGACCTGGCACTCGCGATCTTCGGCGGCGGGATCGGAATCGAACAGGCAGGTCGCGCCGACGCGCACCTCGGCGAGGCCATCCTTCATGCGGATGGTGCGGATGGTGAGGCCGGTGTTGATGCTGCCGTCGAAATTTACCGCGCCGATCGCGCCGGCATACCAGCGCCGCGGCGAGCGTTCGTGATCTTCTACGAACTGCATCGCCCAGAGCTTTGGCGCGCCGGTCACGGTCACCGCCCAGGCGTGGGTGAGGAAGGCATCGAGAGCGTCGAAGCCGGGACGCAGCATGCCCTCAACGTGGTCGACGGTGTGGAACAGCTTTGAGTAGGTCTCGATCTGCCGCCGCGCCAGCACCTTGATCGTGCCGGGCACGCAGACGCGCGCCTTGTCGTTGCGGTCGACGTCGGTGCACATGTTGAGCTCGAACTCGTCCTTCTCCGAGTTCAGGAGCTGGCGGATCTGCTCGGCGTCGCCGATCGCATCGAGCCCGCGCGCGATCGTGCCTGATATCGGGCAGGTCTCGACGCGGCGTCCGTCCGAGCGCACGAACATCTCCGGCGAGGCCGACACCAGGAATTCGCCCTCGCCGAGATTCATCAGCGCGCCGTAAGGCGACGGGTTGATGACGCAGAGGCGCTGGAACACTTCGGCCGGCGAGCGGTCGCAGGGCTCAGCGAAGAGCTGCCCCGGCACCGCCTCGAACAGATCGCCACGGGCGAAGGCTGCGCGCGCCGTCTCGACCGTGGCCTGATATTCGCCGGGGGCGTGATCGGCAAATCCTTGCCGCGGCGTCTTCAGATACGGGTTGTCGGCGGTCTCGCGCGGCAGGCCTTCGGTAGACTTGCCCTTCCAGGCGAAATTGTAAGTGAGCACCACGCCGCGGCCGGTGGCGCGGTCATAAGCCAGCAGGCGATCGGGCACGTAGAGCACGATGTCGCGCTGGTCGCTTTCGCGCGGCCGCTTCTGCACGAGGTCCTCGATCTGGAACACGAGGTCGTAGGCGAACGCGCCGAACAGGCCGAGCAGCCCGTCGTCATTGGCGGAGAAGGCCGCGACGAGATCGCGCACCAGCGACATCACGCTGGCACGCCGGGTACGTTGGTCCTCCTCGACCGGGGCGTCGCCACGGATGATGTGGCCGGCAAGGCGCGTCGCCGTCTTCTCCGAGATCACCACGCAGGGCTCGCGCAGGACCTCAGCGAGGAAGGCGATCAGCACCTGGCCGCGGCCGTTCAGCGCCTCCAGCTTGAAATTGACACCGACGGTCTCGAGCTTCAGCGGCGGGTCGGAGAAGCCGAGATCGAAGCTCTCGTAGCGGCCAGGCACGGTCGTGCCCGAGGACAGCACCACGCCGCGGCGACGGTCGAGCAGGCTGACGAGATCGTCGAGCCGGCTCGCGCCGCCGGTGAACTGCTCGGTCATGCGCGTGATCGCAAGACCTGCACGGGTCACGTAGTCACTTCTGGGCGGGAGGGCAAAGACTGTCCTGTTCATGTGGTCCTCTTACGAGACTTGCCGAGGGAACGCCACACAGGACAAACGATCAGGCCGCCGCACTGCGTGGGCGACCTCAGACGATTTAGGAAAGGAAAATCGCACCGGCCACCTCGTTAGGAGGTGCGCCACCAGAGACGGGCTGCGCGGACGGCGGTGCTCATGGGGTCGATACTCACCATGGCGCGGGGGCGCCGTCAAGGGCGGTCACGTGGTGGCCGCCTGATGGTCAGCGCTGTGGGATACGGGGCGCTCCGACTTCGACCTCCGCCGTCATCCTGCCGAAGGGCCGGGATCGATAGCCACATGAATTGGTTTGACGAAGACTAGTGGTTACAAGCTCGCGCCATAACCCCTCCTGGGGTTATGCGTCCCGGCCTTCGCCGGGACATCGAAAATGTGGCGCGACTGATGGCGCTCCACCTACCCCAGATGTTTTCGGAAAAACTCCGTCGCCCTGCCCCAGGCGAGCTCGGCGGCTTCGCGGTCGTGCACGGCCTGGCGCTGCTCGTTGACGAAGGCGTGCTCGGCGTCATAGCGGAACAGCTCCAGCGACTTGCCGGCAGCCTTCATGGCCTTCTCGAATCCATTGACCAGCTCCGGCGTGCACCAATCGTCCTTGTTGGCGAAGTGGGCCTGGAGCGGGATCTTGACGTCGGCGGGCTTGGCCGCCTGCTCCGGCGGGATGCCGTAGAACACGACGCCGGCCGCGAGCTCCGGGATCTTGGTCGCGCCGATGATGGTGACGGCGCCGCCGAGGCAGAAGCCTGTTAGCCCGACCTTGGCGCCGTTGCGCGACAGATATTGCGTGGCGCCGCGCACCGTCTGCGTGGTGGCGTCCATGAAGTCGAGCGAGTTCATCTCGTTGTTGGCGCTGTCCGTGTCGTGATAGGGCACCACCTTGCCCTTGTAGAGATCGGGCGCCAGCGCATCGAAGCCGGCGAGCGCGAAGCGGTCGCACAGGCCCTTGATCTGGTCCGACAGGCCCCACCATTCCTGGATCACGACCACGCCCGGCGCGTTGCCGCGCGCGGCATTGGCGAGATAGCCGGAGGCGTCCTTGCCGTCCGGGCGCTTGAAGGTGATGGTGGTTCCCATGGTGTCCTCCGACGCGTTTTCTGAGGGAGCGATTGGCGGTATTTTGGCCGCTGAGAGCGCGCGGCGCAATCCACACTCGCGTCATTCCAGGACGCGCGTAGCGCGAGCCCTTGACCATCCAAAAAAAGCCCCCTCGCGGGGGGCTTCTTCTCCCGTTTCGGCTCGCGCCGCTCAGTGCGAGTCGGCCCAGACCTTTTTCTTGGTGAAGTACATCAGGATCGCGAAGATGATCAGGAACACGAACACCTGGAAACCGAGGCGCTTGCGCGCTTCCATGTGCGGCTCGGCGGTCCACATCAGGAACGTGGTGACGTCCTTGGCATATTGCGCCACGGTGGTCGGCGAGCCGTCGTCATAGGAGACCTGGCCATCGCTGAGCGGCTTCGGCATCTTGATGGCGTGGCCGGGGAAGTACTTGTTGTAATAGGAGCCTTCCGGGAGGGTGACGCCCTCGGGGGCCTTGTCCTCGAAGCCCTGAAGCACGGCCGCGACATAATCCGGACCCTGCTCCTGGTACTGGGTGAAGAAGTCAACGATGAACCAGGGGAAGCCGCGCTTGTAAGAACGCGCCTTGGTGATCAGGGACAGGTCCGGGGGCGCCGCGCCGCCATTCGCGGCACGCGCCGCCTGCTCGTTCGGGAATGGCGAGGGGAAATAGTCCGCCGGCCGGCCCGCACGCTCGAACATGTCACCGGCATCGTTCGGGCCATCCTTGACCTTGTACTCGGAAGCAAACGCCGAGGCCTGCGCCACCGAATAGCCGGGCCCACCGGGCTCGGCGAGGTTGCGGAAGGCGACGTAGGACAGGCCGTGGCAGCTGGCGCAGACCTCCTTATAGACCTTCAGGCCGCGCTGGAGCGCGCCGCGGTCGAACTTACCGAAGGGGCCCGAGAACGACCATTTGATTGACGGCGGCTGGTCGCCACCCTCGGACGCTTTCGCGCTGTCGATCGAGCCCGCGAACAACGAACCGGCGAGCGCCAGCATTATCGCGGTCGACACCATCGGGGTCGACCTGCTCCCGGTTTTGGCCAACACCGCATCCGAGATCGAATTCGGTACCGGTCGCGGCTTTTCGATGCGCGCGAGCAGCGGCAGCACGATCAGGAAGTAGGCGAAGTAGCAGAACGTCAGGACCCGGCCGGCAACGACGTAAATGCCCTCCGGCGGCTGCGCGCCGAGATAGCCGAGCAGGATACAGACCGCAACGAAGATCCAGAAGAACTGCTTGGCCAGCGGACGGTACTTCGATGACTTCGTCCTGGCGCTATCGAGCCAGGGCAGGAAGCACAGGATGATGATCGCCCCGAACATCGCGATGACCCCCGCGAGCTTGTTCGGTATCGAGCGCAGGATCGCGTAGAACGGCAGGTAATACCATTCCGGCACGATGTGCGGCGGCGTCACGCCCGGGTTCGCCGGGATGTAGTTGTCGGCATCGCCGAGATAGTTCGGCATGTAGAAGATGAACCAGGCGTAGAGCAGCATGAAGCAGGTGACGCCGAACATGTCCTTGATGGTCGCGTGCGGCGTGAACGGCACCGTGTCCTTTTCCGTCTTCGGCTCGACGCCGTCGGGGTTGTTCTGTCCGGCGACGTGCAGCGCCCAGACGTGGAGCACGACGACGCCCGCGATCAGGAACGGCAGCAGATAGTGCAGCGAGAAGAAGCGGTTCAGCGTCGGGTTGCCGACCGAATAGCCGCCCCATAACAGCGTCACAATGCTCTCGCCGACATAGGGAATGGCAGAGAACAGATTGGTGATGACGGTGGCGCCCCAGAAGCTCATCTGGCCCCAAGGCAGCACGTAGCCCATGAAGCCCGTGGCCATCATCAGCAGATAGATGATGACGCCGAGGATCCACAGCACCTCGCGCGGCTCCTTGTACGACCCGTAGTAAAGGCCGCGGAACATGTGGACGTAGACGGCGACAAAGAACATCGAGGCGCCGACCGCGTGCATGTTGCGCAGCAGCCAGCCGTAATTGACGTCACGGACGATCAGCTCGACCGACTTGAAGGCGAGATCGGCATGCGGCGTGTAGTGCATCGCCAGGATCACACCGGTGAGGATTTGCATCCCCAGCATGAAGGAGAGGATGGCGCCGAAGGTCCACCAATAGTTCAGGTTGCGCGGGGTGGGATAGGCGACGAAGGAGGAATGGATGAGACCAAAGATCGGCAGACGCCGCTCGATCCATTGCAGGGCCGGATTGCTCGGCTGGTAGTCGGATGGTCCGCTCATGATGCGATCCTGAGGAAATAGTACGACGAGACGGCACGAAGCTTCGGACGTCGGTCCGAGGCTCAGCCGATCTGGATTTTGGTGTCGGAAACGAACTGGTACGGCGGCACCGGCAGGTTCGCGGGCGCGGGCCCCTGGCGGATGCGGCCGGACGAATCGTACTGCGACCCATGGCAGGGGCAGAAGAAGCCGTCGTAGCTGCCTTCATGAGCGATCGGGATGCAACCGAGATGGGTGCAGATGCCGATCACGACCAGCCACTGCTCGTGGCCGGACTTGACCCGGGCCTCGTCGCTCTGCGGATCGGGCAGGCTCGCCACGTTGACGGCGCGCGCTTCGTCGATCTGCTTCTTGGTGCGGTGGCTGATGTAGATCGGTTTGCCGCGCCAGAACACCTTGATGTCTTGGCCTTCGGCGATCGGGCTGAGATCGACCTCGATTGGCGCACCGGCGGCGATGGTCGAGGCATCCGGATTCATTTGCGAGATGAAGGGCCAGAGCGCGGCCGCGCCCCCTACTGCTGCGGCGGCCCCCGTTGCAACGAATAAGAAATCACGGCGTGTCGGATGGTCCGCCGAAGACGCTGTCGTCACGATTCCAACCCTTTCTTCTTATGCGGCCGGTGGAACCGCTCCGGGGGGCGCCCATGAGGTCCCCGGAAAGGCTGCCGGCGCCCGCGGCCCCCCCCCGCGGCGGCAGAACTTTGCGTGCTCGCACCTAAACAGGTGAAACAGCAGTCCAGAATCGTTCTATTGGCACCCTTGCCGGGCGAGCGCAAGCCCGCTATCGGCGCGGGAGCGTGCAATGCACGAATTCCCGGACGAGCGATGTTTTATTGAGACATTTCCGGCCGCAACCAGCCCCGCACAGCCCATGCAGATAGCTCTTTTCCAGCCCGACATTCCCCAGAACACCGGCACGATTCTCAGGCTCTGCGCCTGTCTGAACGTGGCCGCGCATATCATCGAGCCGGCTGGGTTCCCCGCTTCCGATCGGACGTTCCGCCGGGCGGGAATGGACTACCTCGACCATGTCAGCATCGTCAGGCACGATTCCTGGGCGAGGTTCGAGGACTGGCGTGCGGCACAAGGCTGTCGCCTGCTGCTGTTCACCACCAAAGGTGCGACCGACTACCGTGATTTTCGTTACCAGACGTCGGACATCCTGCTATTCGGGCGCGAGAGCGCCGGCGTCACCGACGCGGTGCTCGAGGCCGCGGATGCGCGGCTGGTGATTCCGATCAAGGCCGGCCTGCGGTCGCTCAATGTGGCCATGAGTGCGGCGATGGCCGCCGGCGAGGCGCTGCGTCAGCTCCGGACCCCTGAAGGCCCAAACGATTGAGGAGAGAGACTTGAGTTACGCGGTCAAGGAAATCTTCCTGACCCTGCAAGGCGAAGGCGCCCATGCCGGGCGCGCCTCCGTGTTCTGCCGCTTTGCCGGTTGCAACCTCTGGAGCGGCCGCGAGGCGGATCGCAACGAGGCGACCTGCAAATTTTGCGACACGGATTTCGTCGGCACCGACGGCACGCTCGGCGGCCGCTATGGCTCGGCCGCGGAACTCGCCGACACCATCGCCGCGCAATGGATCGCATCGGCCGACAACCGCTACGTGGTGCTGACCGGCGGCGAGCCGCTGCTCCAGGTCGATGCCGCGCTGGTCGACGCGCTGCACGCCCGCGGCTTCGAGATCGGCGTCGAGACCAACGGCACGATTGCAGCCCCCGAGGGGCTGGACTGGATCTGCGTCAGCCCCAAGGGCGGCAGCGAGCTCGTTTTGCGGCGCGGCCATGAGCTGAAGCTGGTCTATCCGCAGGTGCTCGCCCCGCCCGAGACCTTCGAGGGCCTCGCCTTCGAGCGCTTCTCGCTCCAACCGATGGACGGACCCGAGGTCGCCGAGAACACCGCACGCGCGATCGACTATTGCCTGCGCCATCCGCAATGGCGGCTCAGCGTGCAGACGCATAAGTCGCTCGGCATCAGATAGGTTTGGTAGACGGACAGATGCAAAGCTCACCCGCGTCAGCATCCACGGCGACAATTGCAACGAGAGCCGCACCTGTTTGGCGTCCGCAAGGGCTGACGAAATGACCGCGATAATGGATCCGACCCTGATCGAAGACCGCAAGGCCCGCGCGCGCGCGTGGTTCGAAGCCTTGCGCGACGACATCTGCGCGAGCTTCGAACAGCTGGAAGAGGACGTCCCGCCAAGCCTCTATCCGGGCGAAGCCGGCCGTTTCAAGCGCACCCCCTGGCAGCGCACCGATCATTCCGGCGCGGCCGGAGGTGGCGGCGTGATGTCGATGATGCATGGCCGTCTGTTCGAGAAGATCGGCGTGCATTGCTCGACGGTGCATGGCGAATTCGCCCCTGAATTTCGTGCTCAAATCCCCGGCGCCGCGGAGGATCCAAAATTCTGGGCCTCCGGCATCTCGCTGATCGCGCATCTGCGCAATCCGCACGTGCCCGCCGTGCACATGAACACGCGCTTCGTCGTCACCACCAAAGCCTGGTTTGGCGGCGGCGCGGACCTGACGCCGGTGCTGGAGCGCCGGCGCACGCAGGACGATGCCGACAGCATCGCCTTTCACGCCGCGATGAAACAGGCCTGCAACCAGCACAGCAGCGTCGCCGATTACGACAAGTACAAGAAGTGGTGCGACGAATATTTCTACCTGCCCCACCGGAAGGAGGCGCGCGGCATCGGCGGCATCTTCTACGACTGGCACGACAGCGGCGACTGGGACGCCGACCTCGCCTTTACCCAGGATGTCGGCCGCGCCTTCCTGCAGATCTATCCCGAACTGATCCGGCGCAATTTCGCGACAGCCTGGACCGCGGCGGATCGCGAGGAGCAATTGATCCGGCGCGGTCGCTATGTCGAGTTCAACCTGCTCTACGACCGCGGCACCATTTTCGGGCTCAAGACCGGCGGCAACGTGGATTCGATCCTTTCGTCGCTGCCGCCGGAAGTGAAATGGCCATGAAGCTTGCAATGCCGCCGCTCCCTCGCGCCATGCTGATCGACATGGACGACACCATCCTGTCGGCCTATGGCCGGCCTGAGATCGCCTGGAATACGATCACGGCCGAGTTCGCCGAAGAACTCGCGCCGCTGCCGCCGCCGCTGGTGGCGACCGCGGTGCTGACGTTCGCGCGAAACTTCTGGGCCAACGCGGAAGCCGCATGGCGGCTGAAGCTTGCCGAGGCCCGCCACCTCACGGTCAAGGGCGGCTTTGCCGCGCTCGCGGCCGCCGGCCATCGCGCCCTGCCCGATGACCTCGCCATTCGCCTCGCCGACCGTTTCACCGCCTATCGCGAGGAGGAGATGTTCGTCTTTCCCGGTGCGCATGCGGCGATCGACCAGTTGAAGGCGCTCGGCATCAAGCTCGCGCTGGTGACCAACGGCGCCGCCGACACCCAGCGCGCCAAGGTCGAGCGCTTCGAGCTCGCGCACCGCTTCCACCACATCCAGATCGAGGGCGAGCACGGCTTCGGCAAGCCCGAGGAGCGCGCCTATCTGCATGCGATGGAGGCGCTCGGCGTCACCGCGAAGGACACCTGGATGATCGGCGACAATCTGGAATGGGAAGTCGTGACGCCGCAGCGCCTCGGCATCTATTCGATCTGGATCGACGTGCATGGCGACGGCCTGCCCGAAGGCTCGATCGTCCGACCCGACCGCATCATCCGTTCGCTGACCGAGCTCCTGCCGGAGTAACCAAAGGCGAAAACAAAAATATCGAAAAACAACCCCATGCACAGTAGGCGCTGCTGCGAATTCAAGGACTTACGGCAAACGCAAACTCAACTTTCGATTTTTACGAAATCCTTTTGACACGCCGGGCAAAACAGGGGCATGATGGCATCGTCGCGGCCTTTGCGATGAAGGGCCCCTAGCCAGCGGCCCCGGCATCTGAGCGTTTCTGCACGGCACGCGCGGTCTCATCCGCCGTTTTCCGGATGTCATGACAAATTGCTAGCCTCGCGTCCGGGTCGATCAACTCGAAAGGACAATCCATGGAATTGAAGGCCGGCGATGTCGTGATGCTGAAATCCGGCGGTCAGCCGCTAACGGTTGCGGAGGTGAAGGAGAACGACGTGCTCTGCCTCTGGATGGGCATGGAAGGCGATCTGTTCCGCGAGACGCTGCCGCTGGCCACGCTCGTGCAGGTGGAAGAGGAAGAGAACGGCGAAGACGACGAGGATGAAGACGAGGACGACGAGGAATAAGCACACCTAAGAGCGCGCGCTGGTCAGATGCGAGTGCTCGTCGTTGGCCTCGCGCTTTTGGATAGGACTTCGACCAATTTCTCGACAAGCTCCGAATGGAGGAAGATTGGAGAGGCCGGGGGCCTATGCATTCCCAATTTCGAGCAACAAAGCGTGCCGCAATCGGCCGACGTTTAAATCGCAGCGCCCGTTAAAGGCGCGCTCGATATTTAAATTTTGTTTCCAATTCGTTTGGAGCTGATCAAACCGAAACCATCGCCAGCGTGGTCCCCCGGACTGGCACGATGGACTTATAAGCATGCGGCAGTGCTCGCTATTCTAACTTGCCATCCTAAGGTTATACAATTAAACTGCAAAAAATATATTGCATTTAAAAGATGCGGGCGGCGAGATGCCGAGCCTGTTTAATGAAGGAGGGCTGATCATGGCCATTAAAAAGAATGTCGTTTTGAGAGGCGCGGCAGCTCCGACAGAGGTGACGGTTCCAACCTTCTCCTTCGGCCCCAACGATTCCCTCGCACAGTTGATCGTCGACGCGTGGGTCGAAGACGATTTCCGAAATTCGTTGCTGGAACGGGAGGCGGACAACACTACCGTGACAGCCGCCGCCGCGAACCGAGCCAAAGTCGCACTCGCGGCGCGAGGTATCTATCTGAACCGCGCGGTCATCATCACGGAAGAAGAGCACGATAGTCACTACACGATGCAAAACCCTGATGAAGTCGTTTTTGTGCTGCCGAACAAAAGCCGCGTGACCCCTCGACCCGGCCAGTCACTTCTGGAAACGGCTCGCTTGCTGATGTCTTGTACACCCAACGGTATCTAGCGCTGTTACCGTTCGGTTCGAGGGGCGGCGCGCTCCGTCTCCAGCTTGAAGCTGTCCGAAGTGGCAACGGCAGACAGACGGTCCTGCTGAGCACTGCAGGTTGGGAGGTTTCTAATGACGCGGTTGAGGACGGAGTGGGTCAACGTCACGGGTGATATTTCAATCATTGCTCGCGACTCCGGACAGGTTTGGTTCCACACGACGGGTGGGACGAAAGGGAATGTAGATCCATTCGCGATGCCGATGATGGGCATGGGTACGGCGGGCAGCACGATCGGGCTGCTCGACGGCGCGATCAATCTCGGATTTGCCGCGATTGAAAAACGCCTCGCGCGTCCGGAGCAGACGCTCACCGGCTATGTAGTGGCCCTGGTCGGCGCCTATCACACCTCTGTCGATACGCCTCGAAATCTGCGGCGCGCCGCCAGCCGCTTCGAGGAGCTGGGCAGGCCCGAGGTCGCTGCCTACCTTGAAGAACGTGCACGCGAGGAGTCTGGTCACGATCGCCTCGCGCTCAAGGACCTGCGCGCGCTCGGTTTACCAGCCGAGCGACTCGTCACCAATTTCATCCCGCAGGGGATCAAGCCGCTCTGCAAGCGCTTTGATGACCTTTGCTCGCAGGACTACCCGATCGGCTGTATAGGGTACTCCTACTGCCTGGAGCGCATCGCCGCGCTCAAGCAGGAGGCGGACGTCGAGAAGGTCCAGGCGCTGTGTCCGGACGGCGTCGATGCGACCCGCTTCCTCAGAAGCCACAGCTCTCTCGGGAGTGAGGCCACACACGTCAAAGATACCATCGAGTTCGTCGCGTCCCTTCCTGCGAATGACCGTATCGCAGTCGTTCAGGAGACGTATGAATCGGCCCTGATCCTGGCGGAAGGCTATAATCACGAACTCCATAAATCCGAAGCCGAAATGGTCGACGAGCTTCGACAGGCGATCGGAGAAGCGCTCCCATACGGTCTCAGTTCAGGGCCTTCAGAAGACGAAGATTGCAGCGCTCGCCCCGCGGCTTGAGCGGAACAGCGCGACATCATCGCGGTTTTGCTGGGCCTGAGCGCGCAACCACGCACTGTTCCGGCGCCTCCGTGGTGAGATAGAATAAGGGGTCCTACGGCGGTTAAGAGGAGGACCTCTTCGATGACGAGGACAAACACCGACTTAGCCGAGTGGCTGGCCAGACACGGTCTAGGCGAGTACGCCCAAGCCTTCGCGGAAAACAACATCGAGTATTCCGTCCTTCCGGACCTGACGGAAAATGATCTCAAGCAAATTGGAGTTTCGTCCTTAGGCCACCGCAAGAAGCTGCTTAGGGCGATTGAAGCCTTGACCGCTTCAGGCCAGCTCGGCGGCGCAACGCTTGTGGGTTCAAGAGTGGCTGCGGCGTCGCCCTCCGTTGCGCAGCATCGCGAACCTGAATTCCGTCAGATCACGGTGCTGTTCAGCGACCTTGTGGCTTCTACACAGCTCTCGGAGAAGCTGGACCCTGAGGATCTCCAAAAACTCATCGACGCATACCGTGAGGAATGCAGCACCGCGATCGGGCGGTATGGCGGTGAGGTGGCCCGCTATTTCGGCGATGGCGTCATGGCATTTTTCGGCTGGCCCTCCGCTCACGAGGATGACGCCATTCGTGCTGTTCACGCCGCACTGGAGATCGCGTCCGGGGTCCCGAAGATTTCAGGTCCGGTTCCTCTGTCTTGTCGAGTGGGTGTTTGCTCTGGACCGGTTGTTGTCGGTGACATTGGAGACAGCGGCAGGTGGTCGATGGACGCGGTGGGGGAGACGCCGAACATTGCGGCGCGCCTGCAGGCCCTTGCCGCTCCAGATACGGTACTCATCTCAGAGACAACGAGGCGTCTCATATCGGCGGCTTTTGATTTTCAGGACCTGGGGATCCAGGAACTCAAGGGTGTGACTCAGCCCGTTCATTTGTATCGCGTGCTGGCGGCTAAATACACGGTCAGCCGCTTCGAGGCTGCGCATGCGGGCTCTCTAACTCCGCTCATTGGACGCTCAAGCGAACTGAGCCTGCTGCTCGACAGGTGGCAGAAGGTCAAGGAGGGTGATGGCCAAGTCATACTCCTCTCGGGCATCCCGGGAGTCGGAAAGTCGAGGCTGCTCCACGAGTTGAAATCGCATATTCAGCAGGAACCGCATATTTTGCTGCATCATCAGTGCTCGCCCTACCACAATCAGAGCGCGTTCTTCCCCGTCATCGAGCAGATCCAACATTTGGCCCAAATAACAGCGCGCGAGCCTGATGCAGACAAGCTCGCCAAGCTCAGGGCTTACCTTCCCGATAATTCCACCGGGCCGGTCCTGCTGGTCGCCAGACTGCTATCCATCCCCGTGCATGATCACCTCCAACTATCCGGCCTGACCCCGCAGCAAATAAAGAACAGAACCATAAGCACGCTTGTCGATATGCTGTTGGCGTTCTCCGTCCAAGGGCCGACGCTCTGCATCTTTGAGGATGCACACTGGCTCGATCCGTCGACGGTTGAGCTGCTTGACTTGATTATCAGCCGGATCGGCCACGCCCGCGTGCTGCTTGTCGTGTCCTGCCGGCCGGAGTTCCGCCCTGCGTGGATCACTCATGCGAATATCTCCGTGCACTCGCTGACTCGACTATCGCAGGCGGAAGTGAAGGCGATGATTCGAGGTCTGTTGAGGGGCGGGAGAATGCCTCAACCGCTGCTGGACCAGATTATCGAAAAAGCCGATGGCGTCCCGCTGTACATCGAGGAACTGACAAACAGTATGTTGAGCGCACCTGTACTCGGTCGAGGTGCGTCCGAGCGGACGGCACAAGCTGCATTGCTCAGGGTTCCGGACACGCTGAGTGACGCATTGATGGAGCGGCTCGACCGCGTTGCGCCAAGTCGCAAACTTGCAATGATTGCGGCGGTGATTGGGCGCGAGTTCTCCTATGATCTCTTGTCGGCTGTATCGCAACTCGACGAAGATAAAATGCTGACAGCACTCTCGCTGCTCGAACAGGCTGACATCGTATATCGAGTCGACATTTCGCCTTCCCTCCGGTTCGCGTTCAAACATGTGTTGCTGCGCGATGCGATCTACGATTCCCTGCTCAGGAGCAAAAAACAGCAGATCCACGCCGAGATCGCCACAGTCCTGGAGCATCAGTTTCCGGAGCTTGCGGAAAATCAGACCGAAGTCCTGGCGTATCATCATCAGGAAGCAGGCAATCACAGTGCAGCTATCCGTTATTGGTTCAAATCCGGGCAGCGCGCACTCGCGCACTCCGCCAACATCGAAGCGATTGCCAGTTTTCGAAGTGCGCTTGAGCTTCTGAAAACGCTGCCCGAAACCCCCGAGCGGACCAAACAAGAGACCGAGGTTCAATTGGCGCTGGGGATACCGCTTATCGCCGTCAAAGGATATGCCTCCACGGAAACACGCGAAGCGTTTTCCAGAGCCCGCGCATTATGCCTGCGTCTCGGCGACATCCCTGAATATTTCCAGGCCCTGTTTGGGTTGTGGGGACACTCATGGATGGGTGGAAGGAATGATGAGGCCCTCAGCATGGCCGATGAGTTTCTGTTGCGGTCACGAGACTTGTCTGACCCCGTGCTGGCGATGGTGGCTCACAGAGTGATGGGCAGCACGTTGTTGACCATCGGGGACTTCCAATCCTCAGCGAACCATTTCGAAGAGACGATCAGGCTCTCGATCAGCGAAGGAAGACAGCCTCTTCATCAGCTTTACGTGGTGGAGCCTCAAGCGGCTTCACTGCTGCTTCAGTCCTGGGACTTGTGGTTTCTCGGCTATCCCGATCGAGCCCTTTCGCGCGTATCAGAAGCGCTCGCCCTGGCTCAGGATCTTGCTCACCCGTACACAGTGGCATTTGCTCATTACATGACCTCTGTCGTGCACCTGCTGCGCGGGGACGCCGCTCGCGCTCTCGAAAACGCACAGAGCAGCTTTGAAATGTCACAAGAACAGCGGTTTTCGCTGTACGCGATTTTATCGAGAATTTCTCGAGGCCGGGCTGTCGGCGAGCTTGGCCGGATCGAGGAGGCCCGATCCGACATCGCACTGGGAATCGATGAAGCGCGGCAAAACGGTGTCGGTTTCATGCTGCCAATGATGAATAGCTGGCTGGCAGAGATTGACGCCAAGGTCGGCGAGAATGAACGCGCACTATCATTGATCGAGGGGCTTCTGGCCGGCGTAGGTGATGTGACAGGCAGGGCATGGGAGTCGGAATTGCACCGGCAAAAAGCCCAAATTCTCCTATCGCTCGTCCCATCGAAAGTCGGCGACGCCGAGTCTCATCTTAGGAGATCCATTGAAGTGGCGCGTGGTCAAAGCGCCAAATCCTTGGAGTTGCGCGCCGCCACAAGCCTCGCAGAACTCTGGCGGAGGCAAGGAAGGATTGATGAGGCGCGCACGCTGCTAGAACCGATCTGCGATTGGTTTGACGAAGGAACCGAAACGGCCGACCTCAAGCGTGCGCGCGATTGTCGGCGTGCACTGCATTGATCCCGCCGCTCACAGCGCGTTGCGGTGGTCGAGTGCATCCGCTCTATGCGAACCCTATTGCAATTGCGCCTCCGCCAGCAAACGCATTGCCCTGGATTCGCAACAAAGATGCCCGCCCCCCGCGCGCCAAACCTCCGATATCTCTAGGAGTCAAACAGGAAAGTGACAGCCGACAGGACCCTTTTCCGGCGACCCGCTCTGAGCGGACATAATGACGCTGGTACGGCAGGTTAGCTCGGCCAAGAGCCGCCCTCGCCAAATGCAGTTTGTCCCTTCCCGGCTCCGGGAGCATGCCCGAGACGTATCAGCATCGATATTCTGGTGTTAGATTTCCTGCTCCTACCGAATAGGAGGACGACATGCCCGATAGCGTCTACAAGGTCATTGAACTGGTCGGTACCAGCACCGACTCCTGGGAGAAGGCGGCCGCCAATGCGGTCGAGCAAGCTGCAAAATCTCTCCGAGATCTTCGCATTGCAGAGGTCGTCAAGCTCGACATGCAACTGGATGACAAGGGAAAAGTCGAGGCTTATCGCGCCAAGCTCAACGTATCGTTCAAGTTCGAGGGCTCCTGAGCCTCAGCACCTCGCCCCCACTCGCGGGGCGAGGATGGCTCATTGGAAAAGGCGCGTCGCCCAGTCCGCCCAACCGGACGCTGTGGCCCGTCCCGGAAGTCGGCCCTAGTCCGACCGGGGCCGATATGCTTTGATGCGAGGGGGCGTGTAGCGCGTGGTGGCCCCATGTACATGGTCATTCGCAAGTACACCAAGGTTCGCTCGGTGGCGGACGCCGCTCGTCGCGCCAAGAGCGGCGTAGGTGAGATCCTCAGGCAATCGCACGGATTCAGATCTTACCATGTGCTGGATGCGGGCGACGGCGTTGGTATCGCCGTGATGATATTTGACGACCGGGAGAGCGCCAACGCAGCGAACGCCAAGATACTGGCGTTTGTGCAGGCGAGTCTGCATGATCTCGATCTTGGGGTTCCCGAAGTCACCACCGGCGAGGTCTTGGTGAACATCGAGTCTGATGGGTCTTCGGGCATAAAGTAGCGGCAAACATCACCAGTTGCGTGGCGGATGCCGCCCCCTGCTCTGGTCATTGACCTGGTGTCACCCTCGGGCTTGCAACGATCGCACCCTGAACATCCGTGTGCCGCCCGTCAGGAATATTCGACTGCGCGTGCTTTTCGAGGAGCAGCAACGACATGAAGCAACACACCTCCGAAGCATTTTCCACCACAGCGATCGGCTGGACACCGCTGATGCTTATGGGCATCGCGATGCCGCCCCGGGATCCCGACGAGGAGGATGAGGAGGACGAAGACGACGATGAAGAAGATGACGCTGACGAACCAGCAGTCGTGCGCGAGCCGGACGATGACTAGACTAGCCTGCATCTGGCAGTCGGCGCTATAGTATCTCCCATGGGCTGGGATGCGAAAGACATAGCGCTGCTCAAAAGGCTCTGGTCCGCAGGACAGAGCGCGGCGCAGATTGCGCGCCGTCTCGGGTGCAGCCGTAACGCAGTCTGCGGCATGCTGACCCGTCTGAGCCTGAAGCGCGGCCGCAAGCCGCCTACGGCACGGCCCAAGATAAGGCCGCCCCCGAAACTGAGGCCGACATCATCGGCAGCCTGCGCCCGTCCAGTCGCACAGAAGGTGTCGTCGAGTACGGCAAAGAGGCCGCAGCCCAAGGAACTCAGCAAGCAGCAGCTTTACGCCATTCTGGCTGAGGCGGTCAGAAACACCGGCTAAGAACTCACATGAATGTCGATGCGCTCCTGTCAGTGCCTGGCGCAGTTCGACGGGTTCGGCTGTCGTGTACCCTCCCAAGGCTCATGTGCTTCGGGTCAGAAATCTCGGTTTGAGATCACAACAGTAAGGTCGTATCTGGCTCCGGTAGTAGGTCTGCGCTGAGCTATCGACCTATTCAGCTGTGGACGCAGAAGCGGTCACCGCGCAGCGGGTTATTCGGGCAAGCCCGCTTTCCGAAGCCCCTCTCGCCAACGCACAGTCTACCGGCGCGCTTGTTTCAGCCCTGTTACGAACCAGGATCGTACTTGGCGCTTCTCGGCTCACGGCGGAGAAGGCCGGAAGACGCCATACGCATCGCACGCACCGCCTGCCCCTCGGAGCGACCAGGGCTAGGTTTTTACAACCGATATGAGCCGTGGTTCGGTTGGTGATCGAGCTGCGACACGATGTTCTAAGGTAGGAACGCCCCCGTGGCGGCCGAGTTAAGAGGGCAAAACCACCTATCAAGGAGGCAAAGTCATGGCCCGCGCAACAGCTCATCCGGATCATCACTGCATCTCAAGCGAGGACATTCAAGGAACCGAGGTTTATGGAGCAGATGGGACGAATATCGGTGAGATTGATCACCTCATCATCGACAAGGTGTCAGGCCGAGTGGCTTATGCAGTCATGAGCTTCGGCGGATTTGTTGGCTTGGGTCATAGCCACTACCCCATTCCCTGGAGTGCTCTGACCTATGACACGTCGCTTGGCGGTTTTCGAACCAACATCACAGAGCAACAGCTGAGGGACGCGCCTGAGTTCAGCGATGATTCCTTGCAGGATCGAGACTGGGAAACACGAACCCACCGGTATTATGGGACACCCACCTACTGGGAAGGACGAGGTGGCCTGTAACGCCAGGCGGCGCATCAGAACATTTCCAACCGTGAGTGCCGGCTGAATTGATCGGCGGGCGCTCATGGGGTGACGGCGGATTTGATCCCGCCGACTGAAGCTGGTGCTAGGCGGTGCTCTCCGCAAAGGGCCTCAATCGAGGCCCTCTTGCCGTGGGGCTTATCGATGAGGTTAGCTGCGAGAGATCGTTCAACAAAGTTCAGCCGCTTCCAGTGTTCATTGGCGGCCCTGCGCCCAAAGAATGCCAGCCGCAGCATCGGCGAGCGGGCGTAATCGCCGAGGATGCTGCTCACTGGCTCAGTCGAGGCGAAACCACCGATAGCCATAGCCATCAAGCTCGATAAGAGTGGCGTCGGCGGTAAGGTTGGAATCGTAAATTCGGTTACCGAATATATCGGTCAGCTTCCGTCCCTTCGGAATATCCCAGATCTCCGTGCTGCAGCTCGTCTGTGATAAATTGTGCAGCACCAGCACGAATTTGCCTTGCCAAACGAAATGTTGGATCAAGACAGCGGGACAGTTGCTTTCGGGTACGGTGCATTCACCCCAGCCGATCTCCGGGCACGACTGGCGCATTTCGACCAGACGCCGCAACCAATTGAACAGCGAATCCGGGTCGCGTTGCTGGGCAATCGCATTCACGTTGGCTGGTGCGTATTGGCCCTCGCGGATCACATGATGAAGCAAACGATTCCCCGGCCGCGTGGAGAATCCGGCGTTTTCGTCGTCCGTCCATTGCATGCACGTACGGACAGGCCATCGCTCAGGAAGCGTCAGATCGTCGCCCATTCCCAGTTCGTCGCCGTAGTAAATGACCGGTGTACCAGGAAGACTGAACAGCAGGCTGAATGCCAGCTCGATGCGGCGGCGATCGTTTCCGAACATGCAGGCGAGCCGCCGCCGAATTCCCCGTCCGTAAAGCTGCATTTTGCGGGTTGGAGCGAATGCAGCATAAACTTCGTCGCGCTCTTCAGAAGTTAAACGGCCGAGGTCCAGCTCATCATGATTGCGTAGAAATTGAGCCCAGTGTGCGAATTCGGGGCAGCTGGCTCATGCAGCGCCGCAGCGGTTCGGCACTTTCCCGTGCAAGTGCAAGGAACAAGTGCTGGTTCAGTAGGAACGCAAATAGCATGTGGATCCGCGATCCATCGCCAAAATAATGCTGAAGCTCCGTGGGAGCTACATTTGCTTCCGCCAGCAACACCGCATCACCTTTGCGCCAGGACAGGAAATTGCGGAGCTCGGCGAAAAACTCATACCGACGCTTCGCCGGACGATCTGGACGTATTTCCTCCACGACGAACGGTGCAGCGTCTATTCGGAATCCCGAAACACCGAGTTCAAGCCAGAAGCCGAAGATCCTGAAGATTTCTTCGCGGACGGCAGCGCAGGCTATGTTGAGGTCAGGTTGATGTTGGTAAAACCGGTGATAATACCACGAGCGCGCGCAGAGGTCGTAAGTCCAGACGCTGAGTTGAAACCCGGGAAATACGACGCCTTCTGTGCTATTTTCGGGTTCGCTGGTTGACCAGACGTAATATTCCCGAAACGGCGACGACGGGTCGGCGCGAGCCTGCTGAAACCATGGGTGCCTGTCCGAAGTGTGATTGATGGGAAGATCGACTATCAGCCGCAATCCGCGCAGTCGGGCCTGATGACTGAATTCGACGAAATCGCCCAACGTTCCGAGTGCCGGCGCGATGTTGTAGTAATCCGTGACATCGTAGCCGTGGTCTAGTCCGGGACTGGGATAAAATGGAAGCAACCACAGGCAATTTACGCCGAGTTGAGCGATATGATCGAGCTGCTCGGTTAGTCCCTTGAAATCGCCGATCCCGTCTCCGTTGCCGTTCTTGTAGGTGGCTACGTTGAGGCTGTAGATCACGGCGTTCTTGTACCAGAGGTCGAGCAAGCGCCGACTTCCTTTGCTGGTGAGCGAGCGAACGGCTTGCAGGTAACCACCAGTGTGGACAGTCGTTCCGGGAATTAGTGGCAATGGGACGCAATGGGACCTGGGCGGGCGTGCGCGTTTAGGTCGCGTCCAATTTGACCGAAAGCATTGCAGGGCGTCCTTTAGGACGCCACAAGTCGTTGCGCGCGTCCCTGACCGCAACCCACCAGCGTCGGCCGAGCACAGCAATTGTGGCGACACCAAAGGAGCGAGTATCCGAAGGCCAGAGCAGGTCCGGGAAGATAGGCTACTCTCCAGAGGCACGAGCTCCACGCCGTGGCGCGACGAACCTTATCGGAAGGCGCCAATGTCTCGGTTGGGCCATAAGCCGCCGATGATGGCCAAGCGGGGCGACTTTCGGTTTGGGCTCGGAAGCCGACTTTTGTGAGTACACGCTCGGAGGAAGTTCGATCCCCGGTCCATGCACCAATCCCCGGTGAGCGGCGTCATCTACGCGACGAGCTGCCTTGCAGCGGCAGAGATCATCACCAGTCCGCCCGTGATCACCGCCACGTCGAGGATCGCGGTGTGGATGTGGATCGGCATCCGCTCGACGAAGGCTTTTGCGAGGAACGCACCGGGAATCGCAATCGCGCCGACCAGCAGCGCAAAGGCGAGCACCTGCGCGGTCACCGCGCCGGCAAGGCCGAACACCGAGATCTTGATCAGGCCGGTGCCGAGCGAGATCATCGCATCGGTAGCGATCACCGCGGCGCCTTCGAGGCCTGCGGCCACCAGCAGCGAGAGCAGGATCACGCCGGAGCCCGAGGTGCCGCCGACCAGCACGCCGTAGCCGACCGAACCGGCCGCAAGGCCGGTATCGCCGATCCTGAGCTCGCGACGGCGCAGCACGCGGCGCAGCGGTACGCTCAGGATCAGCATGGTGCCGATCACGAGCGCCGCGCCCGCATTGGTCAGACGCGTGTAACCGTAGGCGCCGAGCGCGGTCGTCAGCGCCGCGCAGGCGAGCACGTCCATCGCTCGACGTTCGGTCTCCCTCAAACAGCCGAAATGGCAACGCCGCGCGCGTTGGGCAGTTTAGGGCCACAACAGACCTCAGCCAAGAGAGCTTGCCACTGGGCTTTGTTGTCCGCAGATGGAGGCTTTGCTGCCTACGTGGTAGAGTTGCCTATGGTTCGCAAAAAGCAGCAAGCCCCGTTGGCATTTAAGAACACATCCAAGCTTGGGGACTGGCTTGAGAAGCACCATGGCACTGCGACCGAACTCTGGGTGCGGATCTTCAAATCAGACACGGGCGTGCCGTCTGTGACGTGGAACGATTGCGTTATTGAGTCCATCCGCGTCGGTTGGATCGATGGCCAGATGAAACCTTTCGACGACACGTCGTACTTGCAACGACTTACCCCGAGGAAGGTGAATTCCAATTGGTCGGCCAAGAACTGCCGTCACGCAACAACCCTGATCGCTGAAGGGCGGATGCTTCCCGCTGGATTGGCTCAGGTCGAAGCGGCCAAGTCGGATGGACGATGGGACACCGCATACGCGGGCTCAGCGGACATGACTATCCCGCAAGACTTTCTTGACGCCTTGGAGGACATGCCTGCGGCGAAAGCGTTCTTCGCGACGCTCGATCGCAGAAATCTCTATTCAATCTACTATCGCCTTCATACAGCGAGGAAGCCCGAGACGCGCGCCAGACGGATCGCGCAAATTGTTGCGAAACTGGATCGTGGCGATAAGTTTCACTGACCCATGCAGCCTCTCCGAGAGAGTAAGCCATAGCGGGCAGATGATCGGCTGCACTGTGCCGCTTGTGAAGCAAAACCGGCCGTCGCTCCACCATTTCGATCCGGCATCACCCCGACTCATGCACCGCATCAATTAACAGCCGGGTCAGCGGCGGCAAGCGGACCGGCAGACATGGTGAGGACCGGCCCTTACCGAAGAATTGAGAAGATCGTGCCGCCTATTTCCGATTAAACACCTCCGTACACCACGCCTGCTGATCTTCGGGCTTGCCCACAAAAGCACACTCAAATGGGCCGCCGGTTATTCCGGAAAGTTTTCCAGTTCCCTTGACGGTGTTCTCGCCTTTTGCCTTACCGTCAGTAACCGTGATGGTAAACGGCCCCTTTAGTTGGTCATCGCCGGTGCCCCAAGTGAGTTCGCCCTCACCCTTACCGGTCTCTTGTGTAAGACTATACGTCCCAGAAGCAGGTGCCATGTGCAGAGGACCGCTGCCAGCGTCGTTGAAGGTGATCCCCCACAGGGTCCCGTAGGCAAATCCTTTGTCTACGCGTTCTTGGATCAATTTCCACCCGCTGTGGACTTTGATCGTGCCCGCGTCCTCAGCCCATGCCGGCAGTACCAAACCGGCGGCGAACAGCGACGCAAAAAGGAGTTTACGCATCTTGGAGTCTCCTCTTTGGGTTCGTGTGTCGAGGGATGATCCCGCCAAGTGAAGTCCAGTTCGCGTTCGTGGGGGGAGCTAACCATTATGAGGTACCAAGACGCGCAGGCGGTAAGCTTGCCCCGCGAGGTCTGAACAGGGTTAAAAGCTGCGGTCAGCACGTTCATCGCTCGATGTTCGGTCTCCCTCGATCAGCCGACATGGCAACGGCTCGCGCGTTGGGCAGCTTAGGGCCAGGAAGAGATGGCTCTGGCACGTTGGTGCGGCAGATAACCAAACGCCCGCGGCATTCGTTTTCAACTCAGAAGGCAGCTCCGGCCAGCAAAAAAACGCCGCCAAGCGCGACCATCACGAGTCCGGGCCAGTTCGATTTGACGCCGAAGCCGCTACCGGGCCTTTCAGGCTCCAGCGTGTCACGCCCGGAGCGAAGCCATTTCCCACCGCTGAATCGGCCTCGCCAGATGGGCTGAAATGCCATTTGGAGTACGCCGCCGAAAACAAGGAGCACACCAAGCCATATGAGAGTCATGCTCATCTCCTCTACCCGCGAACGCCGCTAGATTGCTGCGCCGAGAACCGTGGCCCATCCAGCGTCTGCCGGTGCTCTCGGAATCAGACCGACTCTGAAAGCCGCCGGACGCACCGGCGTGCCGCACCTAGGCCGAGGAACGCACTCACCGAAGCTCAGGCTACGTCTAGGCGTCCTGCTTAGTCCTCATCCGGCTCGCGCACGACCGGCGGTTCGTCGGTTTGGTTCTCGTCCTCGTCTTGCTCTTCCTCCTCTTCCTCCTCTTCCTCCTCATCCTCTTCGTCGTCATCGGGATCCCGGGGCGGCATCGTGTCGGGCATGATCGCGAAGACATGCCGGTCGATCTTAGCTGGAACCAGCTCGGGGGGTGGGGTCATGTTGTTGCTCCTCAGATGTGACCCTTGAGCACTCTACCCCTTTTTGGCGGGGCAGACACGAAATTGGCGGCCAGCGCGCCGGTTATCTCTATCAGACGCGCTAGTCCTCGCATTCGAGGTGATCCGCGGTCCAGGCGCGGCAATTGGGCCGGGGTCATCTACGCGACGAGCTGCCTTGCAGCGGCAGAGATCATCACCAGTCCGCCGCTGATCACCGCGACGTCCAAGATCGCGGTGTGGATGTACACCGGCATCCGCTCGACGAAGGCTTTTGCGAGGAACGCACCGGGGATCGCAATCGCGCCAATCAGCAGCGCAAGCGCGAGCACCTGCGCGGTCACCGCGCCGGCAAGGCCGAACACCGAGATCTTGATCAGGCCGGTGCCGAGCGAGATCATCGCATCGGTCGCGATCACGGCTCCGCCTTCGAGGCCGGCGGCCATCAGCAGCGACAGCAGGATCACGCCGGAGCCCGAGGTGCCGCCGACCAGCACGCCGTAACCGATGGAGCCGGCGGCAAGGCCGGTGTCGCCGATCCTGACCTCGCGGCGGCGCAGCACGCGGCGCAGCGGCACGCTCAGCATAAGCATGGTGCCGATCACGAGCGCCGCGCCCGCATTGGTCAGGCGCGTGTAACCGTAGGCGCCGAGCGCGGTTGTCAGCGCCGCGCAGGCGAGCACGATCAGAGCGCGGCGGCGGTCGGCATAGCGCAAGTAAGCTATCGCGCGGCTGAGATTGGTGAAGATCGCGGAGATCGCGATGATCGGCACCACCGGCTCAGCGCCGACCATCGGCACCAGCACCAGCGGCATCAAAGCGCCGGTGCCGTAGCCGGCAAGACCACCGATGATCGAAGCCAACAACGCCATCGTTGCTACCAGCAGGAGCTGGTAAATCGGGATGTCGGCGAAGCCTGAAACGATGGTCACGTTCTCTCGTCGCGGCGGACGCGGGCGGCAGCTTGATCGGCGATGGCAGCGAGCGCGGCTTGCTCTAGTGGAAAATCCGCCGCAAGCCAAGCGTCCTCGGCGAGCGTCAAGACATGTCCGAGCGCAGGTCCTTCCGCCATGCCGCGCGCGATGAAATCGGCCGCCTTCAACGGAAATTTCGGCGCAGTCCAGCGCTGCGGCAGCTCGGCGAGCGCGCGCCAGCGCGACGATCCGACGTCGCCACCGGCCCGGGCCCAGGCCAGCAACACGCGTTCCTGATAGCGCTCTGCGCCGAGCCGGTAGAGCAGCCGCCGCGCCTTCGGCTCGTTCTTGGCGGCCAAGCGCCACCAGCGATGCCCCATCGAATCCAGCGCCTTGGTCTCGCTATTGGAGAGCCGCAGGCGCGCGGCGATGCGCTTGGCATCTTCGGTCACCGCGACCGTCAGCGCGGCCAGGCGCCGCGTGCTGCTTGCGGTGAGGCCGAGCTCGCGCTCGATTGCGATCATCGCCGACAGCGGCCCCGTATAGACCACGCCTCCGGTCAGCGCCTGCAGCAATCCGCCCTCCGCCATGGCCAGCACGGCCGCGGATGCACCGCCGGCGACCAGCAGCTTCAGCATCTCCATGCGCACCCGCTCGGCCGAGAGGTTCGCAAGGCCCGCGCGTGCCCGGATACAGGCGAGATAGCCGTCGCGGTCTGGCTCGCCGGCGCCGAAGGCAGCGTGGATGCGGAAAAAACGCAGGATGCGCAAATAGTCCTCGGCGATGCGCTGGCCGGGATCGCCGATGAAGCGCACGCGGCGCGCTCTGGCATCCGCAATCCCGCCGACATAGTCGTGCACGACGCCGCCCGCATCGACGGACAGGCCGTTCATGGTGAAGTCGCGCCGCTCGGCATCCTTCACCCAGTCGCGGCCGAACGCGACCTTGGCCTTGCGGCCGAAAGTTTCGGTGTCCTCGCGCAGCGTCGTCACTTCATAGGGATGCCCGTCGATGACGAGCGTGACGGTGCCGTGGTCGATCCCGGTCGGCACGCTCTTGATGCCGGCGGCCTTGGCACGCCGCATCACTTCGTCCGGCAACGCGGTAGTCGCGATGTCGATGTCACCGGGTGAGAGACCGAGCAGCGCGTTGCGCACCGCGCCGCCGACCACCCGCGCCTCCTCGCCATTCGCGCCCAGCAATCGCAGGACGCGCCCGGTCCCGCCTGCGGTCAGCCAGGGCGCATTGGCGAGTAACGGCTCCGCGCTCATCGTCCAGCCCTTATTTTTCCGTGCCCGGCACGAATTTGCCGTTCTCGATATGCGCGGGAACGTAGGTCGAGTCCGGTCCGGCGCCGGAGAAATGTGCAAGGCCGACCAGCCCCGCGATCACCAGCGCGATCGCCACCAGGGCAAGGCGCGCAACGATGGTGACCGGCCAGGACGATCGCGCGAACAGGCCGGATCGGGTGGCGGCCAGGAACAGCGCATAGATGGCAAAGGGAATAAGGAAGATTCCGATCTCGGTCAGAACCGTCCGGATCATGACGAATAGATCCGCTCATACAGCACACGCAGCATTCCCGCCGTCGCACCCCAGATGTAGCGTTCCGCGAATGGCATCGCGTAATAGGAACGCTCCATGCCGCGGAATTCCTTGCTGTGCACCTGATGGTTCACCGGGTTCATCAGGAAGGATAGCGGCACTTCGAATGCGTCATCAACCTCTGAATGATTGATCGTGAGCTCGAAGCCCGGCCGCACCCTGGCCACTGTCGGCAGGATGCGGAAGCCGAACGCGGTCCCGTAGAGGTCGAGATAGCCGATCGGCTCGACGAAGTCGCGCGACAGCCCAATCTCCTCCTCGGCCTCGCGCAGCGCCGCATCGAGCGGCGAGGAGTCGGTCGCGTCGATCTTGCCGCCAGGAAAGGCGATCTGGCCGGCATGGTCGTTCAGATGCGCCGAGCGCTGCGTCAGCAGGATGGTCGGCTCGGGATGGTCGACCACTGCGATCAGGACCGCCGCCGGCCGTACCGGCTGCTCGCGCGCGATGATCTCGAGCATCCTGTCGGTGCCGGGATCGCCCGAGGCGGGAATGATGTTCGGATCATAGAGACCGGGCGGGACGTCGAAATCAAGCTTGGCCCTGGAGCGGGCGAAGAAATCCGCCGCGCTGAGCGCGACCGGATCGTTCTGCAGGATAGGTTTGTTCAAAGCGCGGCCCTCACCTGCTCAGCGTCGGCCATGGCGAAGAATTCGCCGGCCGACTCGACGCCGAACATCGGCTGGCCATCGACCATCCGCTCCTCGCCCATGTCAACCAGATCGTAATAGAGCGCGCGGGTGACCTTGGCCCAGAGATCGGCGCGGACGTGCAAGTATGGCGTCAGCCCGCCGTCCCTCGCCTGCTCGAAACGCAGCCGGTGCGCGGCGTCGCAGGTCACCCAGTCGTCGACATTGGTGCGGAAGCGCAGCACGCGATGGCCACCCTCGCGCTCCTTGAGCATCTCGACCGCCATGAACGGCGCGTCGTCGACGCGAATGCCGACCTTCTCCACCGGCGTGACCAAAAAATGCTTGTCGCCCTCGCGCTTGAGAATGGTCGAGAACAGGCGGACCAGCGCGTGACGCCCGATTGGCGTCCCCATGTAGAACCAAGTACCATCAGAGCCGATTCGGATATCGAGATCGCCGCAAAACGGCGGATTCCACAGATGCACCGGAGGCAGCCCCTTCGTGGCACCTTCGGCATTGGCAGCACTTTTGGCGGCGGCAGTCAGCCCTTCAAGGCCGCGATCGGCACTCTGCCCTTGGTTCGCCATGGTTTGCCCTGACTTTGTCCTTGGCACGATTGGTGCAGGTCTACGTTGTTTTCGGGTGTGCGGTTCCACTCCGGATTAATCCGATGTGCGAGGTCGCCACTTCGTGATGCCGTACATAACCCGAAGCCGATAAGGTGGGGATAGGTTAATTCAACGAATACATGGCCTTCCTGCAAGTCTAGCATAGGCCCATGATCCGGCGTGATGACCTGACGCGATGTGCCGAGGTGACGACGCAGGCAAGCCGCGTGACAGGCTGAAGGAGCGAGCGAATGGCGGAAAGTGTCGAGAAACTCGAAGACGGAATCGTCCGTTCGGCCGAGCAGGTATCTAGCCAGATTCGCGCGGCGAAGGAGGCGATCGCGTCGGTCATCTTCGGCCAGGATCGCGTGATCGAGAACACGCTGGTTACGATCCTCTCCGGCGGTCATGCGCTGCTGATCGGCGTGCCCGGTCTCGCCAAGACCAAGCTGGTCGAGACGCTCGGCGTCACGCTGGGCCTGGACGCCAAGCGCATCCAGTTCACGCCCGATTTGATGCCGTCGGACATTCTCGGCGCCGAGGTGTTAGATGAGAGCACCGCGGGCAAGCGGGCCTTCCGCTTTATTGCGGGTCCGGTGTTCGCGCAGCTGCTGATGGCCGACGAGATCAACCGCGCCAGCCCGCGCACGCAGTCGGCGCTGCTGCAGGCGATGCAGGAGCAGCACATCACGGTTGCGGGTGCGCGCCATGACCTGCCCAAGCCCTTCCACGTGCTCGCCACGCAAAACCCGCTGGAGCAGGAAGGCACCTATCCGCTGCCCGAGGCGCAGCTCGACCGCTTCCTGATGGAGATCGACGTCGACTATCCCGATCGCGATGCCGAGCGCCGCATCCTGTTCGAGACCACCGGCGCCGAGGAGACGCTGGCCAGGGGCTCGATGAGCGCCGATGCGCTGATCGTCGCGCAGCGGCTGATCCGGCGCCTGCCGGTCGGCGATTCTGTGGTGGAGGCGATCCTGTCGCTGGTGCGTTCGGCCCGTCCGGGCGTGGAGAGCGGCGAAGCCGGCAAGTTCATCGCCTGGGGCCCCGGCCCGCGCGCCAGCCAATCGCTGATGCTGGCCGTGCGCGCGCGTGCGCTGATCGACGGCCGTCTCGCGCCTTCGATCGATGACGTGCTCGACCTCGCCGAGCCCGTGCTGAAGCACCGCATGGCGCTGACCTTCCAGGCGCGCGCCGAAGGCCGCACGATTCCGGACGTGATCCGGCAATTGAAGACACGGATTGGTTGATGGCGGCAGAGAACGGGCACACAGCGAGGGAGATCATCGCGATCCGACGTGCCGATGGCGAAAGCCGTACGCTCGCCGCTTCGCTGCCGCGCCTGGTGCTCGAGGCCCGCCGTATCGCCGCCAACGTCATCCACGGCCTGCACGGCCGACGGCGTGCCGGCTCCGGCGAAAGCTTCTGGCAATACCGCCGCTTCGTCTCGGGCGAGCCGTCGCAGAACGTCGACTGGCGCCGCTCGGCGCGTGACGACCATCTTTACGTCCGCGAGCAGGAATGGGAAGCCGCGCACACGGTTTGGATCTGGCCCGACCGCTCGCCCTCGATGGCCTTCGCGTCGAAGACCGCGCGCGAGTCCAAGCTCGAACGCACGCTGATCGTCGCCTTCGCCCTGGCCGAGCTGCTCGTCTCCGGCGGCGAACGCGTCGGCATTCCCGGACTGATGGCGCCGACCGCGAGCCGCAGCGTGATCGACAAGATGGCGCAAGCGATGCTGCATGACGACGCCGAACGCCTCAGCCTGCCGCCGTCCTTCGTGCCGTCGGCGCTCGCCGAGACGATCGTGCTGTCGGATTTCTGGTCTCCGATCTCCGAGATCAGGACGACGCTCACAGGGCTGTCCGGCTCCGGCGCGCATGGCACCCTGGTGCAGATCGTCGATCCCGCCGAAGAGTCGTTTCCGTACTCCGGCCGCGTCGAGTTCGTCGAGCCGGAAGGCTTCGGCGTGATCACCGCCGGCCGCGCCGAGAGCTGGGCACAGGATTACACCGCGCGGCTCGCGCTGCACCGCGACCAGATCCGCGCCGAGACCAACAAGCTCGACTGGCTGTTCACCACGCACGCGACCGACCGCTCGGCCGCCGAACTGCTGCTGTTCCTGCATGCCGGCATGCAGGTGAGCAAGTCGGGCGCCCGCATCGCGACGATCAAGGCGGGGCCGGCCGCATGATAGGATTGCCGCTCGCCTTCACCGAACCGCTGCTCCTGATCGGCCTCGTCAGCCTGCCCGTGCTGTGGTGGCTGCTGCGGGTGATGCCGCCGCGGCCGCGGCGGATCGAATTTCCGCCGACGCGGCTGTTGTTCGACATCGCGCCGCGCGAAGAGACGCCCTCGCGGACGCCATGGTGGCTGACTGCGTTGCGGCTCCTAGCTGCGGCGCTCGTCATTTTCGCCGCCGCCGGCCCGATCTGGAATCCGCAAACGGGCGCCGCCGGCAGCAAGGCGCCGCTGATGATCATGTTCGACGATGGCTGGAGCGCGGCGTCGCACTGGGACATCAGGATCAGGGCCGCCGATGAGCTGATCGCCAACGCCGACAACGATCGCCGCGCTATCGCGCTGGTGCCGCTGTCGGAGCCGAACCGCGACATCACCCTGATGCCGGCGGGTGCGGCGCGCGTGGCGCTGCGCCAGCTCGCCCCGAAGCCTTATTCGATCGATCGCGTCGAGACCCTGGCGGCAATCGACCGTTTCCTGAAAACGACCGGCGACTGCGAGGTCGCGTGGTTGTCTGACGGCGTCGACACCGGCCGCGGCGAAGAATTCGTGGCCGGCCTCGGCAAGACTGTCGGCGATCGCAACCTGACTGTGTTCGAAGGCGGTACCTCTGCGCCGCTGGCGCTGGTCGCGGCCGAGAACGCCGCTGCCAGGATGACCGTGAAGGTGCTGCGCACCGACAGTGGCATTGCCGTCGGCACCGTGCGCGCGCTGGACCAGAAGGCCTCGCCGATCGGAGAAGCCCGTTATTCGTTCGGCCCGCAGGACAAGGAAACCGACGCAGCGTTCGATCTGCCGGTCGAGCTGCGCAACGACATCACGCGGCTCGAAATATCCGGCGAGCGCTCCGCCGGCGCAGTGCAGCTGCTCGACAAGCGCTGGCGCCGCCGCGCCATCGGCATCGTCTCGGGTTCGACCAGCGAAACCGCGCAGCCGCTGCTGGCGCCGACCTTCTACCTCACCCGCGCGCTGGCGCCGTTCGCAGACGTGCGGCTCGCCGACAGGGGCTCGCCGCAGCAGGGCATCACCCAATTCCTCGACCAGAAGCTGCCGATGATCATCCTGGCCGATGTCGGCACCATCGCGCCCGAGCTGCGGGAGCGCCTCAACGCCTGGATCGACCAGGGCGGCGTGCTGGTGCGGTTCGCGGGCCCCCGCCTGGCGCAGGCCGAAGACGATCTCGTGCCGGTCAAGCTGCGCAAGGGCGGCCGCACGCTCGGCGGCACCCTGACCTGGGAGAAGCCGCAGCATCTCGCCTCCTTCGCCGCCGACGGGCCGTTTGCTGGCGTCGTGGTCCCCAAGGACGTCACCGTGAGCCGCCAGGTGTTAGCCGAGCCCGACGCGGTGCTCGCCACCAAGAGCTGGGCTTCGCTGGAGGACGGCACGCCGCTGGTGACCGGCGAGCATCGCGGCAAGGGCCTCGTCAGCCTGTTCCACGTCAGCGCCGACATGCGCTGGTCGGATCTGCCGATGTCAGGCACTTTCGTCGAAATGCTGCGGCGTGTCGTCGACATGTCCGGCTACACCGCCAAGCCCGGCGCCGGGGTCGCAGCCGAGACCACCGCCGAGACGGTGGCGCCGCTGCACATCCTCGACGGCTTCGGCGCCTTCGGCCCGCCGCCGGCCACCGCAAAACCGCTGCCCGCGGATTATCGCGACCGCGCCACACCCGATCATCCGCCGGGCTTCTATGGTCCGGCCGAAGGACCGCTCGCCGTGAACACGCTTGCCGCCTCCGACCGTATCGCCGCCCTGAACACCGCGAGCCTGCGCGCCCGGCACGCCACCTACACCAACGCCGAGCCGCGCGATTTGCGCGGCTGGCTGCTGTCGACGGCGCTTGCGCTGTTCCTGATCGACGCGGTCATCGTCGCTCTGCTCGGCGGCGGCATCGCCGCGCTGCTGCGCCGCCGCGCCGCGCCAGCGATGATCGTGCTCGGTATCGTGCTTGCAGGCCTCGCGTCGCTCTCGCCGGCGCCCTCGCGCGCCGACGGCATCACGGACGAGTTCGCGATGAAGGCGGTGTCGCAGACCCGCCTCGCCTATGTCGTGACAGGCAATGCCGACGTCGATTCCATCGTCAAGGCGGGGATGAACGGGCTGACGCTGTTCCTGGCGCAGCGCACTGCGCTTGAGGCCGGCGATCCCGTCGGCGTCAATCCCGCGCGCGACGAGCTCGCCTTCTTTCCGCTGATCTACTGGCCGATCGTGCCCGGTGCGCCCAAGCCGCCGCAGGATGCCATCAACAAGATCGACGCCTACATGAAGCAGGGCGGCACCGTGCTGTTCGACACCCGCGATGCGATCGAAGCACCGCCCGGCGCGAACGGTGCCGCGCAGACCCCGGCCATGCAGACGCTGCGCGAGATCCTGTCCTCGCTCGACGTGCCCGAGCTCGAGCCGGTGCCGCGCGAGCACGTGCTGACCAAGACCTTCTACCTGCTGCGCGACTTCCCCGGCCGCTTCGTCACCGGCCAGACCTGGGTCGAGACCCTGCCGCGCGATGAGGACGAGGACAGCGCGCAGCGTCCGGCGCGCGGCGGCGACGGCGTCTCGCCGATCATCATCACCTCGAACGACCTTGCCGGTGCCTGGGCGGTGCGGCCCGACGGCCAGGCCATGCTGCCAGTGACTGGCGGCGACACCCGCCAGCGCGAATTCGCCTACCGCGCCGGCGCCAACATCGTGATGTACACCCTGACCGGCAACTACAAGGCCGACCAGGTGCACGCACCGGCGCTGATCGAACGGCTGGGGCAATAGGATCGATATGAATTACGGCATCGCGTTCACGCCGCTCGTTCCCGCGATCGTTCTCTGGCTCGCCCTGGCCGCGATCGTCGTGGTCGCGCTGGTGCTGCTGCTGGCGCGCGCGCGGGGGGCGGCCGTGCGCGTCGCCGCGTTGGCGCTGTTCCTGCTGGCGCTCGCCAATCCCTCCTTCACCCGGGAGGATCGCGATCCCCTCACCTCGGTCGCCGCGGTTGTCGTTGACAAGAGTCCGAGCCAGAATTTCGGCAACCGCAATCGCGAGGCCGCGCAGGCGCAGGAGGCGCTGGTCGACAGCCTGAAGAAGATCAAGGGCCTCGAAGTCCGCGTCGTCGATGCCGGACAGGCCGACGGCGAGACCGACGGCACGAAACTGTTCGGCGCCCTCGCCTCGGCCTTGTCGGACGTGCCGGTCGACCGCGTCGCCGGCGCGTTCCTGATCACCGACGGCCGGGTCCATGACATTCCGGCGAACGCAACCGCGCTCGGCTTCCAGGCGCCGGTGCATGCGCTGGTGACCGGGCAGAAGGACGAGCGCGACCGCCGCATCGCAATCACGGCGGCGCCGCGCTTCGGCATCGTCGGGCAGACCCAGACCATCAGCTACCGCCTCGACGACCAGGGCGTCACCGGCGAGCGCGCCAAGGTCACGGTCCGCAGAGACGGCGAGGTCATCAACGAGCGCACGCTATCGAGCGGCCAGGCCGCAAGCGTCGACGTCGACATCAAGCATGCCGGCCCGAACATCGTCGAGATCGAGGCTTCGCCCCTCGAACGCGAACTGACGCCGGTGAACAACCGCGCGGTTGTCGCCATCGACGGCGTACGCGACAAGCTGCGCGTGCTCTTGGTCTCGGGCGAGCCGCATTCCGGCGAACGCACCTGGCGCAATCTGCTCAAGTCCGACGCCAGCGTCGATCTCGTGCATTTCACCATCCTGCGTCCACCGGAGAAGCAGGACGGCACGCCGATCAACGAATTGTCGCTGATCGCGTTTCCGACCCGCGAGCTGTTCCAGCAGAAGATCAACGAATTCCAGTTGATCATCTTCGACCGCTACGCTCGCCAGGGCGTGCTGCCGATCGCCTATTTCGACAACATCGCACGTTATGTCCGCTCGGGCGGCGCGGTGCTGGTCTCGGCCGGCCCTGACTACGCCTCCAACACCAGCATCTGGCGCACGCCGCTGGATTCGGTGCTGCCGGCCGAGCCGGTCGGCGTGACGGAAAAGCCGTTCTATGCGCACCTGTCTGACATCGGCAAACGCCATCCGGTCACACGCGGGCTGGAGGGCTCCGCCAGCGAGCCGCCACGCTGGAGCCGATTCTTCCGCACCGTCGACACCCGCAATGCGATCAACCCGCCGGTCATGACCGGCGTCGATGGCAAGCCGCTGTTGTTCCTGTCGCGTTTCGGCGAGGGCCGCGTCGCGCTGCTGCTGTCCGATCACATCTGGCTGTGGGCGCGCGGCTATGAGGGCGGCGGCCCGCATCTCGACCTGCTCAGGCGGATGTCGCACTGGCTGATGAAGCAGCCGGATCTCGACGAAGAAGCGCTGCGCCTTCAGGTGCAGGGCAAGGATCTCGTCGTGGTGCGCCAGACCATGTCAGACAGCGTCCAGCCGGTGAACGTAACCTCGCCGTCGGGCGTGTCGCACGACCTGACGCTCAGCCCTGGCGATCCCGGCGAGTGGCGCGCCAGCCTGCCCGCGAACGAGCTCGGCCTGTGGCAGGCCACCGACGGCACGCTGAAGGCGCTGATCAATGTCGGCCCGACCAATCCGAAGGAGTTTTCGGAAGTCACCTCCACCGCCGAAACCCTGAAGCCGCTCACGCAGGCGACCGGCGGCAACGCCGTGCGCGTGGTCGACGGCACCAGCGTCGAGCTGCCGCGCATCCTGCCGGTGCGCTCTGCGAGCGTCTTCCACGGCGACAATTGGATGGGCGTGCGGATGCGCGACGCCAGCGTCGTCAAAGGCGTCGGTGTGCTGCCGATCTTCGCCGGGGTGATCGGCCTGCTGCTGCTGCTCGGCGCCTTCGCCGCGACCTGGGTCCGCGAAGGGCGCTGATCTCCTGGAGCGCGAAAAAATTAGGCTCGGTTGGTGTTCGGGGTTCACCTCTCCCCCGCGGGGAGAGGTGCTTCGAGTTCTGGGCGCGCAGTTCAACTAAAATTCCATCCCACTCTAGTTGCCGGAACGACACATCGGCTCGCGGCCCTGCGTGCGCCGATCCGGCCGGCGTTGACATCCACCGTCCGATCGGGCGATGTTACATTGTAACGCCGCGATGGCAGGGGATTGGCCGCGCGGTGTGGGGCGTTTTCGGATGAAATGGTTTCGGTCGAATGTGAGGCATGCTGCCCGGCTCGCGTTGTTCGCGATGCTGGTGCAGTTCGCGCTGACGTTCGGCCACAGCCACTGGTTCGCGCGGGCCGCGCCCCTCGCCCAATCCTCGCTCCAGCAGACCGACGGCGCCAAGGACAGCGCCAAGGGCGCTGCTGCGATGGGCCGCGCCGCAGTCCAGACGCAATCGCCGGCCGGTCCCGACCGCGAGCATCCGGGCGAGGACAATTGCGCGATCTGCGCCGTCGTCGCGATGGCGGGCACAATTGTGTTCGCGACGTCGCCCGTGCTGCTGCTGCCGCAAGCGATCGAACTGCTCCACCGCACCACCGGCGCCGAATTCATCCATCTGAAATCCGCCGGCACGGCATTCCAGCCCCGCGCCCCTCCCGCGTCCTGACCTCCAACGCTTGATCACGCCCAGCCTCGCTAAATGTCGGCGAATGCCTGGGGAGAAGTTGAAGTCGAATTCCGTCGCACCGCGACGGCAGGCCGCCTCCGATCAGCAGACAATACAATCATGCGGACGGCGCCTGAGTGGAATCAGGACCATGTCATTTCAATCGCGACGCGCGCAGCGTCTTGGCGGAGCAAGCCTGCTCCTGCTCGGGGCCGCCGCCACACCAGCCTTGGCCCAGTCGGCCGAGGACAAGTCGTCGACCGAGATTCCCGCCGTCACCGTGACGGCGCCGAGCCCGATCGTGCGCAGAGCGGTGGTGCCTTCCCGCACCGCAGGCCGCGGCACGCGGACCGCGCGAGTGCGCAGCCGCCAACAAACGGCGGAAGCGACGCCCGCGGCGTCCGCGCCCGCCGCGCCGCAGCAGGGCGTGCTGCCTGTTGTGACCAACCAGTTCGCTACCGTCACCGTGGTGCCGAACGAGGAGATCCGCCGCGAGGGCGGCGGCCAGCTCGGCGATCTCCTGTTCTCCAAGCCCGGCATCACCGGCTCGAGCTTCGCACCCGGCGCCTCCAGCCGGCCGATCATCAGGGGTCTCGATGTCAACCGCGTCGGCATCGTCGAGAACGGCACCAATGCCGGCGGCGCCTCCGATCTCGGTGAGGACCATTTCGTCCCGGTCGATCCGCTCGCCACCAACCAGATCGAAGTGGTGCGCGGGCCGGCGGCGCTGCGCTACGGCTCGACCTCGATCGGCGGCGTCGTCAGCGCCACCAACAACCGGATTCCGGACGCGATGCCTGCGTGCGCGCCCTCATTCCAGAGCTATGGCATGCCGGCCAAGGCCCCGCTCGCGAGCGCCGCGACCGCTCCTTGCGTCACCGCCGAGACGCGCACCGCGTTCAGCTCGGTCGATCGCGGCGTCGAGAGCGGCGTGCTGCTCGACACGGGCGGCGGCAATTTTGCATTCCATGCCGACGCCTATGGCCGCACGACCTCCGACTACTATATCCCGAGCTATCCCTATCTGACCGACCAGTCGCGCCCGGTGAACGGCCGTCAGCCCAACTCGGCGACGCGCTCGGACGGCGCCTCGATCGGCGGCTCCTACTTCTTCCAGGGCGGCTATATCGGCGCATCGATCACGCAGAACGACTCGCTCTACCACATCCCCGGCATCGACGGCGCCGACCACAACACGCGGATCGACGCACATCAGACCAAGATCAACGTCAAAGGCGAGTACCACCCCGACGCGGCCGCGATCGACGCGGTCCGCTTCTGGGCCGGCGCGACCGACTACCGGCACAACGAGATCGGCCTTGCCGATCCCGGCAACCCCAACAGCGACGGCGTGCGCCAGACCTTCACCAACAAGGAGCAGGAGATCCGCACCGAGGTGCAGCTGATGCCGTTCAATGCCCGCTTCGCCGAGGTGACGACGGCGCTCGGCTTCCAGGTCGGACATCAGGAATTGAGTGCGCCGAGCCCCGACAATCCCGGCACGCTGTTCAACGGCCTGTGGGACCCGAACAACAGCACGCGCGTTGCTGGTTACGCCTTCAACGAGTTCAAGTTCACGGAGGCGACGCGGGCACAGATCGCCGGTCGCATCGAGCATGTCGAGCTGCACGGCACGACGCCTGATTTCCCCGCCGATTACCTGCCCGACGGCACGCCGCAGACGGCGATCGCGCGCAATCCGTCCTTCACGCCGAAGAGCGGCAGCATCGGTCTGCTGCAGGACCTGCCGGGTGGCATGGTCGGCAGCCTCACCGCGCAATATGTCGAGCGCGCGCCGAAGGCTGCCGAGCTGTTTTCACGCGGCGGCCATGACGCGACCGCGACGTTCGACATCGGTAATCCGAACCTCACCATCGAGACCGCGAAATCGATCGAGGTCGGCGTGCGCAGGGCGACGGGGCCGTTCCGGTTCGAGGCGACGGTCTACTACACGCATTTCGACAATTTCATCTATCGCCGCCTCACCGGCGTGTCCTGCGATGACGACTTTGCGTCCTGCGGGGGACCAGATGGCGAGCTGAACCAGGCGGTCTATTCGCAACGCAATGCCAATTTCCGCGGTGGCGAATTCCAGTCGCAGCTCGACGTCGGCGCCTTCCAGGGCGGCATCTGGGGCATCGAGAACCAGCTCGACTTCGTCCGCGCCACCTTCAGCGACGGCACCAACGTGCCGCGGATTCCGCCGCTCAGAATGGGCGGCGGCGTATTCTGGCGCGACGACAACTGGCTGATGCGCGTCAACCTGCTGCACGCCTTCGCGCAGAACAACGTCGCGGTGATCGCGGAGACGCCGACAGCGGGCTACAATTTGCTGAAAGCCGAGGTCAGCTACAAGACCAAGCTCGACCGCAACTGGTTCGGCGCGCGCGAAATGATGGCCGGCATCGTCGGCAACAATCTCCTCAACGAGAACATCCGCAACTCGGTTTCCTACACCAAGGACGAGGTGCTGATGCCCGGCATTGGCGTGCGGGCATTCGCGAACTTCAAGTTCTAAGCTCATACAGTCGGGGCCCACAGCGGCCCCGGCTGGCCTCGCCCGGCTGGTTCACGCCGTCGCAATGACAGAGTATGGGCACTGCCGCTGCGCTTCCCATTCACAGCGTCGTAGCACCTACCCGCGCGCCTTGCTCCAGTCCGGCGCAACCCGCCCGGATACGCCTTCGAAAGCGCCGTCGACGAGCTCGAACACCAGAATGCGGGCGGGGTCAACCGGACCCGGCATGGTGACGCGGCCCTTTGCGACCGGCTTGAAGCCGACGCGGCTGTAATAGGCTTCGTCGCCGACCAGGAGCACGATGGCGTGGCCTTTTTCCTTGGCGTCCTTCAGCGCGCGCTCCATCAGGAGACGGCCGATGCCGCGGTCGCGGAACGGCGGCTCCACGGTGAGCGGCCCCAGCAGCAGCGCCGGCGTGTCGCCGATCAGGATCGGCAACTGCCTGACCGAGCCGACCAGCAGCGTCCCAACGCGCGCGGTGAAGGACAATTCGAGCAGATGGTCGACATGCTCGCGGATGCGGTAGGCGCTGAGCACGAAGCGGCCGGGGCCGAAGGTGCGTTCGTGCAGCCGTTCGATCGCCTGAGCGTCGCCGGCGGCCTCGGGAAGGATGGCGAGTGAGAGATCGCTCATGTCAGCGCGCGGGATAGCACCTGAACGCAGCGCGGTCCATCGGGCAGCAAAGATGCTCAGTTCCTTTTTCAGCGCCGACGGGAGAGGTGTTCTGATTCGCCGGTTTGCACTGTTGAACGACAACCCTCACGCACCAGCACGGGCCGCCCTCATCGCCACGTCGCAATCAGCGGCTTGCCGTCCAGCACTTCGGCGATCCGCAGCCGTGTGCCGGGCGTGGTCCCCTCGGGCAGCGCCGTGATCGCGAAGAACCCGCATTCGACGATCTCGCGGTTCGGTCCGGGCAGGCGGTCCTGGCTGAACTGCCTGACGACGTAGACGGCGACGTGGTCGCGGCGGGAGACGTGGCTGTTGAGGAAGATGCCGTGCAGCATGGCGTCCCCGGTGAGATCAATGTCGCCCTCCTCCTTGAGTTCGCGCCGCAGCGCCTGCGCCATGGTCTCGCCGAAGTCGACGCCGCCGCCGGGCAGGTACCATCCGGTGACGTAGCTGTGCCTGACCAGAAACACCCGATTCTCGGCGTCCAGCACCACGGCGCGGACGCCGAGCGTCATGCCGCGGACCAGCAGGAAATAGGCATGGAAGAGACGCCGCAGCAGCGGCTCGCATTGTCGTCGAATGCTGTTCAGACGTTCTCGCATCAGGCCTTCTTGACGCCCCGTTTCGAGCCGCGCTTGCGCGCTGGCTGCGACCTTGCCATTACAGCGGAGCAATAGCGAGGCAATCGCGCGCCATGGCCCCCTTCACGCTCGCCCATCTGTCCGACCCGCATCTGCCGCCACTGCCGAAGCCGCGGCTGATCGAGCTCGCGGGCAAGCGCGCGCTCGGCTACATCAACTGGACGCGCAACCGGCACAAATACCAGCGCCGCGAGGTGCTCGACGCGCTGGTCGCCGATATGAAGGCCCAGGCGCCCGACCACATCGCCGTGACGGGCGATCTCGTCAACCTCGCGCTGGAAGCCGAGTTCGCGCCGGCCCTGGCCTGGCTCGAAAGCGTCGGTCCGCCCGACCGCGTCACCGCGATTCCCGGCAATCACGACGCCTATGTCAGCGCGACGCGCCATCGCTTCGGCGAGACGTTCCTGCACTACATCGCCGCGGATACGCCCGATACCGCAGCCTTCCCCGCCGTGCGCCGGCGCGGGCCGCTCGCGCTGATCAGCCTGTCCACGGCGGTGCCGACCCTGCCGCTGATGGCGACGGGCACGCTCGGGCGCGATCAGCTCGCGGCCCTCGCAGAGGTGCTCGAGCGGCTCGCGGCGGAAGACGTCTTCCGCGTGCTGCTGGTGCACCATCCGCTGAGATCCGTCGCGCGCCAGAAGCGGATGACGGACGCGGCCGAGCTGCTGGCACTGTTGAAACGGCATGGCGTCGAGCTGATTCTGCACGGGCACGACCACATTCATTCGACGATGTGGTTCGAGGGCCCGAACGGCAACATTCCCGCACTCGGCGTGCCTTCCGCCTCGGCGCTCGCGCACGGACGTTACCCGGCGGCGGCGTATAACCTGTTCACAATCGAAAAGGACAATTCCGGCTGGCGCTGCGAGCAGACGGTGCGGAGCCTGGGCGCTGGATTTCAGATCGGGCAGATCAAGCATGCGCGGTTGATTTGAGGCCATCGTCATTTTCCGGGGGCGCGCGGCAGGCGAGCTCTGATGCGCAATTGCGCATCAGAGAATCCATTCACCCGCATGCGCTGTGGCCCGGTAGATTCCGGCGCTCATGCTTCGCATGCCCGGGAATGACGACGGAGAGAGCCTCACCAGCTCCGCAAGGCGGCCAGCACAGCGAGGCCGAACAGCGCCGCGGCGCCGAGGATGAAGCCGAACAGGAACGGCCACACGCGCGAGCGGCGCGGCGGCGCGGCGGCGGGCTTCGGCTCGGGCGGCACCACCATCGCGCGCTCGCGCTCGATCATGCGGCGCGCGACATAGTCGGTGACGGCCTCGACGATAACGGCGGTGTCGTGCGATTCGGCGAGCACGATGCGGCCGAAGCGGGTGTCCTGGACGAAGCGGTACATCCGCTTGTCACGCCCCATCAAGATGTGGGCGACGACGTCGATCCAGAGCCTCGGCGTATCGCCCTGGCTGATGCCACGGTCGAACAGCTCGATCTGCTCCGGCACCTGCGCGAACAGAGGATCGAGCGCGTCGTTGAGGATCTCCAGCCGGGCCACCTCGGCATCTCTGAGGTCGACGACCACGCCGGTCCGGTCGGCGGCCTCGATCCGGGCGCGCAACAGTGCATCGCGCAGCCGCACCGGGCGCGGCTGGCTGGGATGAATCCCGCTGGTTTCGGGCTCTGACATTGTCGGCCTCGTCCTCAAACACGGGAATTAACCTATCAGCAACCACAGCGCCCGCAAAGGGTCCACAATTCCAGATACTTACGGCGCCCACAGACGTTTCACCTGTGCCAAAAACAGACGATCCCACCCAGGCTAAGGCCTGGATGGGACCATCCGTCCTTGGACGTCTTCTTAGTTAGATCGGCAGCCGGAATCCTTAGGCCGAGACCCGCGAAGGCTCCTCCACGATGGAGAAGCGGACGCCGGCCTTGTAGCGGCTCTCTTCCGACACCTCGCGCCAGCAGTCTTCGGCTTCCTTGCGGGTCTTGAACGGACCTTTGACCTGAGCCGAGCCTTCCACGAGCTTGTGGAAGTTCATCGAACCGAACTCGCCGCCGATCACCCAGAAATTGCTGCCTTTGGTCATGTCAGTCTCCTGTCGAAGTGCGTGATGCGTTAGCCGAACTGGTTCATCGTGTTGTGGGCGCCGCCCGCCTTCAGGGCAGCTTCGCCGGCGAAGTACTCCTTGTGGTCGTCGCCGATATCGGAGCCGGCCATGTTCTGATGCTTCACGCAGGCGATGCCCTGACGGATCTCGGCGCGCTGGACGTTCTTGACGTAGCCGAGCATGCCCTGCTCGCCGAAGTATTCCCGCGCCAGATTGTCGGTCGACAGCGCCGCCGTGTGATAGGTCGGCAACGTGATCAGATGGTGGAAGATGCCGGCACGCTTGGCCGAATCCGCCTGGAAGGTGCGGATGCGCTCGTCGGCTTCCTTCGCCAGCGGCGTGTCGTCATATTCCGCCTTCATCAGCTCGGCACGGTTGTACTGGCTGACGTCCTTGCCGGCTTCCTTCATCGCATCGTAGACCTGCCAACGGAAGTTGAGGGTCCAGTTGAACGACGGCGAGTTGTTGTAGGCCAGCTTCGCGTTCGGAACCACCTTGCGGATGCGGTCGACCATCTTGGCGATCTGCTCGATATGCGGCTTCTCGGTCTCGATCCAGAGCAGGTCGGCGCCGTTCTGAAGCGAGGTGATACAGTCCAGTACGCAGCGGTCTTCGCCGGTGCCCGGGCGGAACTGGTAGAGGTTGGAGGGCAGCCGCTTCGGACGCATCATCTTGCCGTTGCGGTTGATGATGACGTCGCCGTTCCTGGCGTTCTCCGCCGTCACTTCCTCGCAATCCAGGAAGCTGTTGTACTGGTCGCCGATGTCGCCGGGCCTGTGGCTGACGGCGATCTGCTGCGTCAAGCCGGCGCCGAGCGAGTCGGTGCGGGTCACGACGACGCCGTCTTCGACGCCGAGCTCGAGGAAGGCGTGGCGGCAGGCGCGGATCTTCGCGAGGAAGACGTCATGCGGCACGGTGACCTTGCCGTCCTGGTGGCCGCACTGCTTCTCGTCGGAGACCTGGTTCTCGATCTGGAGCGCGCAGGCGCCCGCTTCGATCATCTTCTTGGCAAGCAGATAGGTCGCCTCCGCATTGCCGAAGCCGGCGTCGATGTCGGCGATGACGGGCACGACATGGGTCTGGAAGTTGTCGATCTTCTCGATCAGCTCCTTCTCCCTGACCTTGTCGCCTTCCTTGCGGGCCTTGTCGAGCGCGCGGAAGATATCGTTGAGCTCGCGCGAGTCGGCCTGGCGCAGGAAAGTGTAGAGCTCCTCGATCAGGGCGGGCACCGAGGTCTTCTCGTGCATCGACTGGTCGGGCAGCGGGCCGAACTCGGAGCGCAGCGCGGCGATCATCCAGCCCGACAAATACAGGTAGGTGCGATCGGTCTTGCCAAAGTGCTTCTTGACCGAGATCAGCTTCTGCTGCGCGATGAAGCCGTGCCAGCAGCCGAGCGACTGGGTGTACTTGGTGGGGTCGCCGTCATAGGCGGCCATGTCGGCCCGCATCAGCGCGGCGGTGTAGCGGGCGATATCGAGGCCGGTCTTGAAACGGTTCTGCAGGCGCATGCGTGCGACGGCCTCGGCCTTCACCCCGTTCCAGGTCGGCTGGGTCTCAAGGAGCGCCTGAGCCGCCTCGATCTCGCTCTGATACGAAGCCGGGCGCAGGAGGGTGCTGATGCCGCGGGGCTGATAGTTCATGTGCCTGATCCTTTCGCGGTCGATGGCGAGCCATCGACATTCTTGACAATGCATTGCGAAATGCGTGTCAGGAGCTAAACGCGAAAACAGAAACTTCGTATAGATGGCTTGTTTCTTATTGGTGATGTCATGTAACATAAGAACATGTAATACATGTTACTTTGTAAATTTTGTAAATTATAGGTCATCAAGACTGTCCTTGATGCCTACGGAGTCCTGAGAAATGCCCGTCGATTCCGGGAAGAAACTGTTCTCCGGGAAGAAACTGTTCGTCGGCCCGCGCTTTCGGAGGATCCGGCAGCAATTGGGGCTGTCGCAGACCCAGATCGCCGAGGGGCTCTCGATCTCGCCGAGCTATGTCAACCTGATCGAGCGCAACCAGCGCCCGGTGACCGCGCAGATCCTGCTGCGGCTGGCCGAGACCTATGACCTCGACCTGCGCGACCTCGCCACTGCCGATGAGGACCGCTTCTTCGCCGAGCTCAACGAAATCTTCTCCGATCCCTTGTTCCGCCAGATCGACGTGCCCAAGCAGGAGCTGCGCGACCTCGCCGAGCTTTGCCCCGGCGTGACTCATGCGCTGCAACGGCTCTATGCCGCCTATACCGAAGCGCGCCAGGGCGAGACGCTGGCGGCCGCGCAAATGGCCGACCGCGACGTCGGCACGCGTTATGAGGCCAATCCGGTCGAGCGCGTACGCGAACTGATCGAGGCCAATCGCAACTATTTCCCGGAGCTGGAGCAGGCCGCGGAAAACCTTCGCGATGAGCTGAACGTGCCGGCCGAAGGGCTCTACGCGGCGCTGGCCGCGCGCTTGCGCGAAAAGCATTCGATCCAGACCCGCATCATGCCCGTCGACGTGATGCGCGAGACGCTGCGGCGGTTCGATCGCCATCGCCGTCAGCTCCTGATCTCCGAGCTGGTCGACCCGCCCGGCCGTGCGTTCCAGCTCGCCTTCCAGCTCGGCTTAGGTGAATGCGCGCAGCATTTCGAGACTATCATCGGCCGATCCGGCCCGCTCGACGACGCGCCGCGGCGGCTGTTCCGCATCACGCTCGGCAATTATTTTGCAGCCGCCGTCATGATGCCCTACCCGGCGTTCCTCGCCGCGGCCGAGGCGCTCAATTACGACATCCAGGTGCTGGCGCAGCGCTTCAATTCCGGTTTCGAGCAGGTCTGCCACCGCCTCACCACTCTGCAGCGGCCCAACGCGCGCGGCATTCCGTTCTTTCTCTTGCGCGTCGACAATGCCGGCAACGTCTCGAAGCGCTTCTCCTCCGGCACGTTCCCGTTCTCCAAATTCGGCGGCACCTGCCCCTTGTGGAACGTGCACTCGACCTTCGACACGCCGGACCGCCTGCTCAAGCAGGTGATCGAGCTTCCCGATGGCACGCGCTATTTCTCGATCGCGCAGATGGTGCGCCGCCCCGTCGCGCCGCACCCGCTGCCGCAACCGCGTTTCGCCATCGGCCTCGGCTGCGAGATCCGTCACGCCGCGCGCCTGACCTACGCTGCGGGCATCGACCTGGAGAAGACCGAGGGCACGCCGATCGGCGTCAACTGCCGTCTCTGTGAGCGCGAAAACTGCGCCCAGCGTGCCGAGCCGCCGATCACGCGCACCCTGATCCTGGATGAGACGACGCGGCGGGTGTCGAGTTTCGCCTTCTCGAATGCACGGGAATTGTGAAGCCGGGAGCAGTGGGGCGCAGGGTGCATTTGGCCAATGGCGCGCGCCACGTCCTCCTGTCGTCGCCCGCGAAGGCGGGGCATGCCAGTTGAAGATAGAGCTCTAACGCGCCCCGCCGCCTACGCCAGCGTATGCACGATCACCGGCCCGGCCGCAGCGCTCGCATGTCCCGCGAGCAGCGGAGCCAGATCCTTCTCGATCCAGGCGATCGCGCGCCGGTTCGCCTCCTCCGCCTGTTCGAACTTGTCGAAGATCGAGATCGCGGTCACCGTGTCGTCGCCGGCATAGACGACGTAATAAGCGCGGAAACCATCGACGTCGCTGATGATCGGGACGGCGCCGTCCTTGATGCGGCGCGCCAGCTCTTCAGCGCTCCCGCTTTTCGCCTTGGCCTGACGGATGGCGGCATACATGACATCCTCCTTCCGGCTACTGATGTAAGGGCCTGGTGCCCGGAGTGGATGTTACGCCGAAGCGCGCCGCCGATCCACGCTTGGTTAACCTCGCCCTAATCCGACGCCGCGATCTGCAACCAAGGATTAAGCACGCCTCAACATCGGTGCCTTAGTCTTGCCCCACTCACGTTTCGCGAACAACGGTGGCTTATCCTGCCGGGCGAGGTGAGATCAGGGGGTTCATCATGCGCATTGCGTTGCTGCTGACCGCAACCATCGTCGGCGCGCTCTTCGCCAATCCATCCATTGCCGGATCGCTCGATGCGTCGACTGACGCAGCGCAGCCGCTGCCGCCGGGCTTCCAGAGCTACCGCGGCTACATGTTCGATTTGTCCGAGAATCGCGACCGCAAGGATGTCGACAAGCTCACCAGCAATCTGAAGAGCCAGATCGACGTGGTCGAAGGCGTCGGCCTGTCGCCGCGCGTGCTGCGCTTCTTCCACACCGTTCCGATCGTCGCGAGCGAGCTGGCCTGCCTCGACGAAGGTGCCGCGACCGCCTGCTACGGCAGGGTCACACCGGACATCCAGCGCAGCGCTCCCCGGACGCTGACGGTCTGGGATCCGGACAAGCAGCGCTGGACCAATCCGAATGCGGTCGATCTCGCGGTCGATTCGGGGCTCGGCGTGATCATGCTGCGGCCCGACATGATGCGTTACGAGAAGGACGCTGTGCTGCTGCACGAGCTCCTGCATGCCTACCACGCGCGGCTGTTGCCGGACGGCTACGCCAACAAGGGCGTGATCGCCTATTACGTCCTGGCCAAGTCCAAGGACCTGCTGCCCAGGGAATCCTATGCGATGAAGAATCCCATGGAGTTCTTTGCCGTGACCGCGAGCATCTTCCTGGCCGGCAAGAGCGAATTCCACGATCCGAAGTCTCGCGAGGCGCTCAAGGAAAAGTTGCCGGACTATTACAAATACCTGGTCGGCGTGTTCGGCTTCGACCCCGACCCTGCAGCCCCAAGCGGTCCGGTCGCCTCGCTGAAGTGAGGCTGACGTCGCGCTTCCTGCGCCAGATGACATCAGAGCCGCGCAAAATGCGCGGCTTTTTTGTTTTGTAAACCGGAAGCTGCGGATGGCGGCTCAGCGGGAATTGCCAAGGTGGGGGCCGATCTGCATAGTCCCGCCCGCATCGATATTGTTTTCGAAGGGGATAGAACAACATGGCGGACGCCGACCTGGATGTCGTGATCCGGCAACTGGCCAGACAACTGCATACGGGCCTGATGACCCGCGCCAAGCAGCGGCGGGATCGCTTCAAGGGCCTTGCCGCCAAGGCCAAGGGCAAGGAGACCAGCGACCGCTTCAAGATGATGGCCAAGGCCACCCTGGAGCAGGCCACCGCCGCCGCCAAGCGCCTCCAGATGTCCGCGGACAACGTCGCCGACAGCTACGCCCGCGCCATGCGCCTCGCCGCCAGCACGCCGGCCGCGGCAAAGGTGGAGAAGACGGCGAAGGAGAAGCCGGTGAAGAAGGCTGCGAAGGCGAAGAAGGCCAAAGCCAAGAAGGCGAAGTAATCAGCTCACCTTCTCGGCGCGGCGAGCCGAGTCGGCTCGGCGCTGGCGAGTTCGGCGAGCTTGGCACGTGCCGCCTCATGGGTGCGGCCGTCCTTGCCGGGCGGCAGCGCCAGCGCGGCCTCGAAATCGGCCCGTGCGTCGTCGGTCTGGCCGCGGGCGAGGAATGCAAAGCCGCGGTCGAGGCGGGCCTGCGCGTCCGAGGGGTCGAGGCGGACCGCCGTGTTGTAGCTCAGGATGGCGCGGTCGAGATCGCCTTTGGCGGCGAGCGCGAGACCGCGCTGGTGATAGGGCGCGGCGAGCTTGGGGTCATGCGCGATCGCCTCGTCATAATCCGCAATCGCAAGCTCCAGATCACCGTTCTGCCGGCGCGCCAGCGCGCGGTCTCGATAGAGTGAGGCGCGGTTGGGATTGAGATGGATGGCCTCATCGAAATCGGCGATCGCCCGCCTGAAGTCGCCATGGCGCAGCGCGATCCGTCCGCGCCCCTCATAGGCGAACGCGATCAGCGAGCCGCGCAGCGGCGAGAAGCCGATCACGGCCGAGCAGATGTCGGGATCGTCCTCGTCGCCGCAATTGACGACCATGTGCGTGGACAGCCCAATAAGCACGCAAAGGACGATCAGCAATGGTACGGCAGCTCTGGTCATCTTCGACGGTGACCGGCAGAGGGCCGGTCACGCATCCCCTTTCGAAGAAGTGGTCTCGCCGGGATGTTAACACCGGCGCCGGGGATCCTGTGTGCGCCAGGTCACAAAACAGAGCGCAATTTCCAGCCGGTGTGCCGCATCAGCCCCAAGGACCGCGCGAAGAGGAGCGGCCCCACGGGCTTCGCGGCGGATAGTTCTCGTTAGCGCCGAGCGACGGCGCTGACCGCGCGCCGAGTTCGGCCGCGAGCTGTTGAAGCGCCGCGATGCGGTTCTGGGTCGAGGGATGCGTGGCGAACAGATTGTCGACGCCGTGGCCCGACAGCGGATTGATGATGAACATGTGCGCGGTCGCGGGATTCCGCTCCGCCTCGAAGTTCGGCACCTGATGCGCGGCGCCCTCGATCTTCACCAACGCGGACGCCAGCCACATCGGCTGTCCCACGATGCGCGCACCGAGATTGTCGGCGGCATATTCGCGGGTGCGGCTGATCGCCATCTGCACCAGCATGGCGCCGAGCGGGGCAAGGATCATCATCAGGATCGAGCCGACGATGCCCAGACCGTTGTTGTTGTCGCGATTGCCGCCGAAAAACATGCCAAACTGCGCCAGCATAGAGATCGCGCCGGCGATCGTCGCGGTGATCGTCATCAGAAGCGTGTCGTGATGTTTGATATGCGCCAGCTCGTGCGCGATCACGCCGGCGAGCTCCTCGCGGCTGAGCTGGTTCACCAGGCCGGTGGTGACGGCCACCGCGGCGTTCTCCGGGTTGCGGCCGGTCGCGAACGCGTTGGGCTGAGCCTCGTCCATCAGGAACACGCGCGGCATCGGCAGGCCGGCGCGGCCCGCAAGCTCGGCGACGAGGCCGACCAACTCCGGCGCGCTGGCACGGTCGACCTCATGGGCGCCGTACATCGAGAGCACCATGCGGTCAGAGTTCCAGTAGGTGAAGAGATTGGTCGCGGCGGCAATGACGAGCGCGATCATGGCGCCCGAGGCACCGCCGATCAGATACCCCACGCCCATGAACAGGGCAGTGAGGCCTGCGAGCAGCATTGCGGTACGAAGATAGTTCATGGCCGTCTCCTGGCGCGGCCGCGGGCGAGCCTCTGGCCGGCTCCAACGAGGTATGAATGCTGCCTGTGACCGCAAGGTTCGTGCGTCGCCCGGCCGCAGATCGATGGCAGTGCGGCCAGCCTTTCCCCCGCCCCTAAACCTTGACGGAGATTTACGCAAAAACACACGTGGGCGCTTAGCAACCTGGAAAGCGCAGCATTGGCTTAATCCGCGCTCACCGGGCACGGCGCACGGTTCTTGTGCATTGACCGGTTCCGTTGGCATCCCGTCAGCAAGGTGACCGCCATGATGGACCGCTCACGCGCCGCTTCCGTCGACCCCGCATCCACTCCCTCCCCTCACGAGAGCAAGACTGACGCGAAGGGCTTGCAGGAGGCGCTGTACGAGCAGATGTTCGCCAATGACGAGCCCGGCCACGCGCCCGATGCGCAAACGGCGCCGGAACCGCCGCCGCGCTGGCCCCATCTGCGGCGCGGGGCCAAGATTGCCATCGGGCTCGCCATCATCGCAGTGTTCGGCTGGCTGCCGCTACGCGCGATCTGGGAGAATTCGAGCGTCGAGGCGGTGCTGAATTCCCGGCTCGTCACCTTGCGTACGCCGATCGGCGGCCGTGTGGCAGCTGCGCAGCGCATCACCGACCAGACCAAGCTCGACGCGGGAACCGTGGTCCTGCGCGTCGTGAATTCGCGCAGCGATCGCACCCGGCTCGACGATCTCCGGCGGCAGAAATCGCGCCTTGAAAACGAGCGGCCGAGCCTTGCTGCCAAGCTTGCCTCGGCCCAGGCCGCACAAAAGGATCTTGCGCGGCAGGCGACGCAATTCCGCGACGGACGCGTGCTCCAGCTCGAGGCGCGCATTGCGGAGATCCAGACCTCGATCGAGGCGGCCGCCGCGCGGCGCGACGAGGCCAGCGCCGCCGTCGACCGCGCCTCCTCGCTAGCGAAATCCGGCAACGTTTCGACCGTCGAGCTGGCGCGTCTGACGCGCGAGCTCTCGGTGTCACAGCAGACCGAACTCGGTGCGCGCAAGCGGCTGGACGCCACCAAGGTGGAGCTCGCCGCGGCACAGAACGGCTCGTTCCTCGGCGACAGCTACAACGACCGGCCAAGCTCGGTGCAGCGCGAGGAAGAGATGCGCCAGCGCGCCAGCGACCTCGAAGCCGACCTCGCACGAATCGACACCGAGATCTCCTGGCTCGCCAACGAGCTCATCGTCGAAGAGGTCCGCTTCGCGGATCTCTCAGAGGCCAACATCACGACACCGGTCACAGGGCGGGTCTGGGAGATGATGACCTCGCCGGGCGAGGACGTGCAGGCCGGCCAGCCCCTGCTCAAGGTGCTCGATTGCAGCGGCGCCGTCATCACTGCCAACGTCACCGAAAACGTCTACAACCACCTGCAGCTCGGCGACCGCGCCACCTTCGAGCCGAATGACGGCGGCGAGCCGATCTCCGGCACCGTGATCAATCTGGCCGGCGCCGCCGGCGCGCCCGCCAATCTCGCGATCAATCCGGATGCGCTGAGCAAGGAGCCCTATCGCGTGACCGTGGCATCACGCGACGCTGCGGCCCGCGCTTGCACCGTGGGGCGCACCGGCCGCGTCGTGTTCGCCCGGCATGAGACCACGCCGTGACGACGGCGCTGACGCCTGGCCTGATTGCGCTCGGCGCCTTCATGGCGATCGTGCCGCTGCTCAGGCGCGACAGCACGATGGCTCGCTCGCTGCTGGCCGTCATGTCGGTGGCGTTGCTGCTGCGCTATCTCTATTGGCGGGTCACGGCGACGCTCCCGCCGCCGCATCTGACTGTTGATGCGGTGATCGGCTATCCCTTCATGCTGCTGGAGGCGGCCTCGCTGGTCGCAGTCGCGTTGTCCCTGCTGTTCCTGAGCCGGACGCTCGATCGCACGGGCGCGGCGAGGATCGATGGCCGTGCCACCGACCCGCGCGCGCCGTTGATCGACGTCTTCATCTGCACCTACAACGAGGAACGATCGATCCTCGAGCGCACGATCATCGGCGCGACCGGCATGGCGTACGGCAACTACCGCGTCTGGGTGCTCGACGATGGCCGACGGCCCTGGCTGGGGCGCCTTTCGCGCGAGCTCGGCTGCCATTATCTCACGCGGCCCGACAACCACCACGCCAAGGCCGGCAACATCAACCATGCGCTCAGGCATGTCGGCGCGCTGCCGGAGCGGCCCGACTTCGTGGCCATCCTCGACGCGGACTTCGTGCCGCGGCCCGACTTCCTCGCGCGCACCATCTCGCTCATGGACGATGCTTCGGTCGGCGTGGTGCAGACGCCGCAGCACTTCATCAATCCCGACCCGATCCAGACCAACCTTGCCGCGACTGACGTCTGGCCCGACGAGCAACGCTTCTTCTTCGACATCCTGCTGCCGGCGAAAGACGCCTGGGGGGTCGCGTTTTGCTGCGGCACCTCATCCCTCATTCGCTATACCGGACTGGTGCAGATCGGCGGGTTTCCGACTGACTCGGTGACCGAAGACTACCTCGTCACCCTGCGCCTGAAGGAACGCGGCCTCAACACGATCTATCTCAACGAGCGCCTGACGATCGGGCTCGCGCCGGAAGGCCTGAAGGAATACATCACCCAGCGCGCCCGCTGGTGTCTCGGCTTGATGCAGATCGTGCGCGGCCGCAGCGGACCACTCTCGCGGGACTCAAGGCTGCCCTTGATCGATCGGCTCTCGCTGATCGACGCCTTCATGAGCTGGGCCGCGGTCTACCCATCGAAGGTGGCCGGCCTCGTGGTGCCCTGGCTGTTCCTGCTGTTCGGAATCAAGGCGGTCCGGGCCGATCTCACCGAATTATTGCGCGTCTTCCTGCCGTTCTATGTCTGGAATGGTCTCAGCATGGCCTGGCTGTCGCGCGGCCGTTCGCTCGCCATGATGACGGACGTCTCGCAGCTCATCGCCGCGCCCGCCGTGCTCAAGGCGGTTGCGGCCGGCCTGTTGAAGCCGAAAGGTCACAAATTCAAGGTCACCGCGAAAGGCGGCGACCGCGACAGACGATTCGTCGAATGGCCGCTGCTGCGGCTCTATGGCACCGCCCTTCTCATCACGCTCTCGGCCATCGCCTATGCCTTCATCCTGCACCTTCGCGGCGAGAACATCGCTTATGGCGGACTGGCGCTGGCCTGGAGCCTTTACAACGCGCTCATTCTCACCGTGGTCTGCTTCGTCTGCATCGAGCAGCCGCGCAAGCGCAAGGCGGAGCGGTTCAATCGCAATGAACCGGTCCTGCTGCGCCAGGATGGCCGGTCGCATCTCGCGCGGCTCGCCGACATCTCCATCACCGGCGCCCGACTGATCGATCCCGATCGGCCGGCGCCCGGAAGCACGATCGAATGCCGGATCTATGGCCGCTCGATCGCGGCGATCGTGGTGCGATGGACTGCGGATGGATTCGCCGTGCGCTTCGAGGAAGGCATGGATACGCGCGTGCATGCGATCAGGGCGTTCTATGCCGGCGAATATGTTCGGGCCTATCGGGGCGTGAGGGCGCTGCCGGTCGGCAAGGCGCTGCTGCTGCGGCTGTTCGGCTAGGCCTCGTGCGACGCCCGCTCGTATTCCCTGGGCTGACGGGGCATGGAAAGGGCGGCAAGGAAGGATGGCCTGAGGCCATCACTTCGCCTAGACTTCTGTCGAATCCACGCCTGCCCCTTCCCCGCCGGAACCCCCATGGTCCAGACCCGATTTCTGATCGCGGCCGTCGCGCTCCTCGCATGCTCCGCCACCGCCTCGGCCCAAATGCTTCCACCTCCCGCCAAGCCCGCAGTGCCGAAGGCTCCCTCGCCGCGCGCGGCGTCGTGCCACAATGGCGCGAGCTTCGATCGCTTCCTGGCCGACGTGAAGCAACAGGCGATGGCTGCGGGCGTATCGCAGCGCACGATCGCGGAGGCTTCGCCCTATCTCATCTACGACCAGGGCATCGTGAACCGTGACCGCGGCCAGCGTGTGTTTGGCCAGCTCTTCACCGAATTTGCCGGCCGCATGGCCGCGCCCTATCGCATGCAGAACGGCCAGCAGCACATCAAGCAATACGCGGCCGCATTCGCGCGCGCCGAGAAGGAATATGGCGTGCCGCCGGCCGTCATCGCCGCGTTCTGGGGGCTGGAAAGCGATTTCGGCGCCAACATGGGCAACCTGCCGACGCTGAAATCGCTGGTGTCGCTCGCGTATGATTGCCGCCGCTCGGAGATGTTCGTCAACGAGACCATCGCCGCGCTGAAGATCATCGACCGCGGCGATCTGCATCCCGACGAGATGATCGGCTCCTGGGCCGGTGAGCTCGGGCAGACGCAGTTCCTGCCCGTGCATTACGTCAACTACGCCGTCGACTATGACGGCGACGGGCGGCGCGACCTATTGCGCTCGGGAGCCGACGTGATCGGCTCGACCGCGAATTACATCGCCAACGGATTGAAGTGGCGGCGCGGCGAGCCGTGGCTGGAGGAGATCAAGGTGCCGCCAAACCTGCCGTGGGACAAGACCGATCTCAACGTGCGGGAGCCGCGCTCGACATGGGCGCAGCTCGGAGTCACCTACCCTGACGGACGTCCGCTGCCGAACGACAATCTCGCCGCCTCCGTGCTGCTGCCGATGGGACGCTTTGGGCCGGCGTTCATGGCCTACCCGAATTTCGCGGCTTATACCGAATGGAATAACTCGCTGATCTACTCGACCACGGCAGGCTATCTCGCCTCGCGCATCGCTGGCGCCCGGCCGATGCGCAAGCCAACGGCGCCGGTGGCGCAGCTGCCGTTCAACGAGCTCAAGGAATTGCAGCAGCTCCTGGTGAGTGCCGGCTTCAATGTCGGCAAGATCGATGGCGTGCTGGGCCAGCAGAGCCGCGCGGCCGTCAAGGCGATGCAGATCAAGCACGGTCTGCCGGCCGATTCCTGGCCGACCACGGAGCTCTTGGCCCGCATGCGCGGCGGCACGGCGCAGGCGCAGCCGGCGGGCATGGTGAGATAAGAGAGCCTAACTCGCCGTCATGCCCCGCCACCGGGTCTCCTTTTTCGGCGAGCCCGATGACAGGCTCCGGCCGGCCATCCAGTACGCCGCAGCGCCTCTGCCCAATCACAATCGTCTCGGAGTACGGGATCGTCCGCCTTCGCGCGGCATGACAGCGAGAGATGTGGCGGCTAAAGCACCACGAGCCATCGAAGGAGAATTTTCGCATCGCACAAGCTGCTTCCGCGATTGTATTTTTCCATGACGTTCCCATGTGAGTCGCTCAGGTTTTCTCCTGAGATTCCCTCCCATTGAAGCGAGCATCACATGTCCTTCTACGACGCCGTCGTCCCCGCCTATTTGCAAATCCTGAACAGCCTCACCGGCCTGCTCACCAAGGCGGAGGCACATTGTGCGGCCAAAAAGATCGACCCCAGCGTCCTGCTCGGATCACGCCTGTTTCCGGACATGCTGCCGCTGTCGAAGCAGGTCCAGCTCGTCAGCGATTTCGCCGCCAAGGGCTGTGCCCGGCTCACCCATAGCGAGGTGCCCGCAACGCCCGACACCGAGACCAGCTTCGCAGAGCTGAAGCAGCGGCTGGCCAAGACCATCGATTACGTGAAGTCGTTCAAGCCCGAGCAGTTCGAAGGGGCCGACGTCAAGGACGTCACCTTCCCGGCCGGTCCGGACAAATCCATCACCATGAAGGGCCAGCAATTCCTGAGCTCGTTTTCGCTGCCGAACTTCTATTTCCACGCCACGACCGCCCATGGCATTTTGCGCCACAACGGCGTCGAAATCGGCAAGCGCGATTTCCTCGGCGCGAACTAACCTCGACAATGCAAGCGGCTGCGGCAGGAGATCGAATCTGCCGCCGCGGCCGAATTTGCACATGATCCATGCTGCGCAGAGCTCGCCGCGCAGCTCGCCTGCACTTTCCGTATGGCTCCTCCCTTGCGCCTGTTATCGCGATGCACAAGTGTTCGTGACCTCTCATTGCCTGGAAGCATTCCCATGAGCCGTCCGACCAAATTGTTTGCCTCCTACAAGCTCGGCCCGATCACGCTGGCCAATCGCCTGGTGATGGCGCCGCTGACGCGCAACCGTGCTGCGCCCGGCACGTTCGTACCTGGTCCGCTCGCGGCCGATTATTACGGCCAGCGCGCTTCCGCGGGGCTCCTGATCACCGAAGCGAGCCAGGTCTCGCAGCAGGGCCAGGGCTACCAGGACACGCCCGGCATCTATTCCAAAGACCAGGTGGCCGGCTGGCGCAAGGTCACCGACCGCGTCCATGAGCGCGGCGGCAAGATCTTCATCCAACTCTGGCATGTCGGCCGCATCTCGCATGTCGACCTCCAGGCGAATGGCGCAGCCCCCGTGGCGCCGAGCGCAATCCGCGCCAAGGGCAAGACCTTCGTCAACGGCGGCTTCGCCGACGTCTCCGAGCCGCGCGCGCTCGATCTGTCCGAAATTCCTGGGATCATCGACGACTTCAAGCGCGCCGCGAAGAATGCGCTCGAAGCCGGCTTCGACGGCGTCGAGATCCACGGCGCCAACGGCTATCTGCTCGATCAGTTCGCCAAGGACGGCGCCAACAAGCGAACCGACCCCTATGGTGGCTCCATCGAGAAACGTGCGCGGTTGATGCTTGAGGTCTCCAGAGCCGTCGCGGCTGAAGCCGGCAGCGATCGCACCGGCATTCGCATCTCACCGGTGACGCCTGCCAACGACATCTCCGACAGCAATCCGCAAGCTCTGTTCGATCACATCGTCGACGGTCTCAGCGCGCTCAAGCTGGTCTATCTCCACGTCGTCGAAGGCGCCACCGGCGGACCGCGGGACTTCGCACCGTTCGACTATGCGTCCTTGCGCAAGCGCTTTTCGGGCGCCTATATCGCCAATAACGGCTACGGCTTCGATCTCGCGAACAAGGTGCTGGACGCGAATGCGGCCGATCTCATCGCCTTCGGCAAGCCGTTCATCTCCAACCCCGACCTGGTCGAACGGCTGAAGCAGGGCGCGGCCCTGAACGACTGGGACAAGACCACGTTCTACGGCGGCGGCGCGAAAGGATACACGGACTATCCGACGCTCGCGGCTGAGCTGGCGGAGTAAGGCTGCGCCGTAGCCCCATTCTCCATCATTGCGAGGAGCGAAGCGACGAAGCAATCCAGACTGCCTCCGCGGAAAGACTCCGGCTTGCTTCGCGGAGCCTGTCATCGGGCCGCGCTTCGCGCGGACCCGGTGGCTCGCAGTGACGGTGCGGAGGCAGTGAGCCCAACTCACCAAAAAGAAAAAGGCCGGGATTGCTCCCGGCCTTCGTTGTTATGAGACGCTGCTTACTTCGCTTCCGCGCGCTTGGGCGGAGTGGCCGGCCACGACTTAATCAGGGTGTCGTAGTCGACCGTCTCGCCCTTCGGCTTCTCGTTGGCGAGCTTGCGCTGCGGAGCGATCGTGCCGTCCTTCTGGGCCTTGGCGAACCAGTATTCGGCCGATTCCTTCTTGTGCAGCTTGGGACCGCAGGCGCCCTGCACGCCGGACTTTTCGAGGCGCTCCATCACGGAGTCCTGGGCGGCCGCAAGGGCATCCATCGCCTGCTGCGGCGTCTTCGCACCGGACGACGCATCGCCGATGTTCTGCCACCAGAGCTGCGCGAGCTTCGGATAGTCGGGCACGTTGTTGCCGGTCGGGGTCCACTGCACGCGGGCGGGCGAGCGGTAGAACTCGATCAGGCCGCCGAGCTTCGGCGCACGTTCCGTAAAGGACTTGTCCCAGATGTCGGACTCACGGATGAAGGTGAGACCGACATGGCTCTTCTTCAGGCTCACCGACTTGGAGACGATGAACTGGAGATAGAGCCAGGCTGCCTTGCGGCGGTCCGGCGGAGTCGACTTCAGCAGCGTCGCGGAGCCGGCGTCCTGGTAACCGAGCTTCATGCCTTCCTTCCAGTAGGAGCCGTGCGGAGAGGGAGCCATGCGCCACTTCGGCGTACCGTCCGCATTCACGACCGGCAGACCCGGCTTCACCATGTCGGCGGTGAAGGCGGTATACCAGAAGATCTGCTGGGCGATATTGCCCTGCGCCGGCACCGGGCCAGCTTCGGAGAACGTCATGCCCTGCGCCTGCGGCGGCGCGTACTTCTTCAGCCACTCGAGATACTTGGTGATCGAGTAGACCGCGGCTGGACCGTTGGTGTCGCCACCACGTTCCACCGACGAGCCGACCGGACGGCAGCCTTCCATGCGGATGCCCCATTCGTCGACCGGCAGGCCGTTCGGAATGCCCTTGTCACCGTTGCCGGCCATAGACAGCCAGGCGTCGGTGAAGCGCCATCCGAGCGAGGGGTCCTTCTTGCCATAGTCCATATGGCCGTAGACCTTGACGCCGTTGATCTCCTTGATGTCGTTGGTGAAGAACTCGGCGATGTCCTCATACGCGGACCAGTTCACGGGCACGCCGAGCTCGTAGCCATACTTCGCCTTGAACTTGGCCTTGTAGTCGGGATTGGTGAACCAGTCGTAGCGGAACCAATAGAGGTTGGCGAACTGCTGGTCGGGAAGCTGATAGAGCTTGCCGTCCGGCCCGGTAGTGAATGACTTGCCGATGAAGTCATTGACGTCGAGCATGGGATCGGTGACGTCCTTGCCCTCGCCGGCCATGTAGTCCGACAGCACGATGGTCTGGCCGTAACGGAAATGCGTGCCGATCAGGTCGCTATCGTTGATCCAGCCGTCATAGACGTTCTTGCCGGACTGCATCTGGGTCTGGAGCTTCTCGACGACGTCACCCTCCTGGATAAGGTCGTGCTTGAGCTTGATGCCGGTGATCTCGGAGAACGCCTTGGCCAGCGTCTGCGCTTCATATTCGTGTGTCGTGATGGTCTCGGAGACGACGTTGATCTCCATGTTCTTGAAGGGCTCGGCGGCCTTGGCAAACCACTCCAGCTCCTTCTTCTGGTCTTCCTTCGACAGCGTCGAGGGCTGGAATTCCGCGATCCACTTCTGGATTACGGCGTCATCGGCGGCGCGAACCGGCGCCGAGACGGCGAACGACACCGCAACAATCGCGGCGACGCTGGACATGGTCGTAAAGCTATTCCTGGTCAATGGACCTTTCCTTCTCCTAAACTGCCGCATGTTATTCCTCCGTTGCAGCGACAAACTTTTATACAGGCCCGGGTTGGTCCCGGATCTGGCCGTCCCTTCGCCAGCTTCAGACCGTGCGAAAAATAAGCGCGGCCATGACCAGCGAAATTCCACTTGCGAGCCACAGGTTCGAAATCTCAAAACCTTCCTCGCCGACCGGCAGCGTGGCGATCGCATCGGTGCCGACGAGGCCGATCCACACGAGGTGAATGACGGCGGCCGCGATCAGCGAGATGAACAGGCGGTCGCCGCGCGTGGTCGGAATGCTGAGCACGCCGACGCGCTCGGCCTCGGGATAGACCGCGGCAAGCCACGTCATCACCGCCAGCGTGCAGGCGAGCGCTGCGAAGAAGATCGCGGTCGGCAACGTCCAGGCCATCCATGCAATGGATTCCATATGAGCCTCCCTAGACCCGGCCAAGCGCGAAACCGCGCGCGATATAGTTGCGGACGAACCAGATCACGAGCGCGCCCGGAATGATGGTGAGCACGCCGGCGGCGGCCAGCAGGCCCCAGTCCATGCCGGCGGCCGACACCGTGCGCGTCATGATCGCGGCGATGGGCTTGGTCTGCACCGAGGTCAGCGTGCGCGCGAGCAAGAGCTCGACCCATGAGAACATGAAGCAGAAGAAGGCGGCGACGCCGATGCCGCTCGCAATCAGCGGCACCAGGATCTTGATGAAGAAGCGTGGGAAGGAATAGCCGTCGAGGAAGGCGGTCTCGTCGATCTCGCGCGGCACGCCGGAGACGAAGCCTTCCAGGATCCACACCGCCAGCGGAACGTTGAAGATGCAGTGCGCGAGCGCGACCGCCCAGGGCGTATCGAACAGGCCGATCGCCGAATAGAGGTTGAAGAACGGCAGCGCATAAACCGCGGCCGGCGCCATGCGGTTCGACAACAGCCAGAAGAACAGGTGCTTGTCGCCGAGGAAGCGGTAGCGCGAGAAGGCGTAGGCCGCCGGCAGCGCCACCGCGATCGAGATGACGGTGTTGAGGACGACGTATTCCAGCGAGTTGATGTAGCCGGAGTACCAGCTCTCGTCGGTGAAGATGCGCTTGTAGTGCTGGAGCGTCGGGGTATGCGGCCACAGCGTCATTGTCGAGACGATCTCGCTGTTGGTCTTGAAGCTCATGTTGACGAGCCAGTAGATCGGCAGCAGCAGAAAGATCAGGAACAGCCCCATGATGAGGCGGCGGCCGGGGATCGAATGCATCAGGCCACTCCTTCCTTTGGCTTAAGCGCGGGCACGGGCTTGGGCCGGGCCGACGGCTTGGACTCAATCGCCGGCTCGCTCTCTGCCTGGACTTTGCGTTCGACGCCGGCATTGGTCATGACGGTATAGAAGATCCAGCAGACGATCAGGATGATCAGATTGTAGACCAGCGACAGCGCGGCGGCCTTTCCGAGGTCAAACTGGCCGAGCGCGATCTTGACCAGCTCGATCGACACGAAGGTCGTCGAGTTGCCCGGCCCGCCGCCGGTGACGACGAAGGGCTCGGTATAGATCATGAAGCTGTCCATGAAGCGCAGCAGCACCGCGATCAAGAGCACGCGGTTCATCTTCGGCAGCTGGATCGCCTTGAAAACGGCCCAGCGCGAGGCGCCGTCGATCTGGGCGGCCTGGTAATAGGCTTCGGGAATCGACTTCAGACCGGCGTAACAGAGCAGCGCAACGAGGCTGGTCCAGTGCCAGACATCCATCACGATGACCGTGACCCAGGCGTCGATGTCGTTGGAGACGTAATTGTAGTCGAAGCCCGCGGCGTTGAGAGCATAGCCGAGCAGGCCGATGTCGGGGCGGCCGAAGATCTGCCAGATCGTGCCGACCACGTTCCACGGAATCAGCAGCGGCAGCGCGAGGATGACGAGGCAGGCCGCAACCGTCCAGCCCTCGCGCGGCATCGACAGCGCGACGACGATGCCAAGCGGCACCTCGATGGCGAGGATCACCAGCGAGAAAAACAAATTGCGGCCGAGCGAAGCGAGAAAGCGGCCGCCGAGATCGGTCGAGGGATCGAGCAGCTCCTTGAACCAGCCGACACCGTTCCAGAAGAACTGGTTGTTGCCGAAGGTGTCCTGCATCGAATAGTTCACCACGGTCATCAGCGGCAGCACCGCCGAGAAGGCGACGACCAGGAACACCGGCAGCACCAGGAACCAGGCTTTTTGGTTGACGATCTTGTCCATCAGGCGGCTCCCTCCACCAGAAGGCTGTCGGCATAGACGTGGACATGGGACGGATCGAATTTCAGCCCCGCATTGCCGTCCGGGCTGGTGAATCCGCCGGGGGCGCGCGCGGCGAGCTTTGCGTCGCCGAGCCGCGCCCGCGCGAAACGGATGCGGCCGAGATCGTCGATGCGCTCGATCTTTGCGGTGAGCAGACCGGGCGCGGGCGCGACGACCTCGACGAATTCGGGGCGGACGCCGATCTCGATCTTGGCGCCCGAAGGCAAATTGTCGTAGCTGCGGTTGAGCGCGATGACGTGCCCACCGATCCGCGCCTCGCGTCCCCTCACCTCCGCCGGCAGGATGTTCATGCCAGGCGAGCCGATGAAGTAGCCGACGAACGTATGGGCAGGCTTGTCGAACAGTTCGGCCGGCGTGCCGCTCTGCACCACGCGGCCGTCATGCATGACGACTACAGTGTCGGCGAAGGTCAGCGCCTCGGTCTGGTCATGGGTGACGTAGATCATCGTGAGGTCGAGCTCGCGATGCAGCGCCTTCAGCTTGGAGCGGAGCTGCCATTTCAGCTCGGGATCGATCACGGTCAGCGGCTCGTCGAACAGCACTGCGGCGACGTCCGAGCGAACCAGGCCGCGGCCGAGCGAGATCTTCTGCTTGGCGTCGGCCGTGAGCCGCGTCGCCTTGCGGTTCAGATAGGGTTCGAGATCGAGCAGGCGGCCGATCTCGGCGACGCGCCTGTCGATCTCGGCCTTCGGCACGCCGCGGTTCTTCAGCGGAAACGCCAGGTTCTGCCCCACCGTCATGGTGTCGTAGATCACCGGAAACTGGAACACCTGGGCGATGTTGCGCTTCTGGGTTGACAATGGTGTGATGTCCACCCCGTCGAACATGATCTTTCCGCGCGAGGGCGTGATGATGCCGGAGATGACGTTGAGCAGCGTGGTCTTGCCGCAGCCGGACGGGCCGAGCAGCGCATAGGCGCCGCCCTGCCGCCAGGTCATGGTCACAGGCTTCAGCGCAAAGCTTTCCGGCGGCGCATTATTGCCGCCATAGGAGTGCGCGAGATCGACGAGGTCAATGCGGGCCATGGCGCATCTCCCTCAGGAGCTTTTTCTGTTTGACGCGTTTTCTTCACGCGAACCGCCACGCAATTCGCTTGAAAACGCTATGCCAGGTGCGGCGACCAGACGGTCGGCCGCATCGAACACGAAGACATCATTGGGATCGAGCACGGCATCCAGGGTCTGGCCCGGCTCGAACTCGTGCACGCCGTGCAGGACCGCCACCCAGTTCGAACCCTCGCGGGTCAGATGCACGAAACTCTCCGAACCGGTGATCTCGGTCACCGTCACCGTGGCGTGGAAGGCGTGGCGGTCGGCCTCGCCATTGGCAAGCCCGAGCTGATGCGCGCGGAAGCCGACGCGATAGGCGCCGTCGGCAAGGCCAGCATAGAGCCCCGAGGCCGGCGAGGCCGTGCCGCCGGCATATTGCACGGAGCCATTTCGCTTCTCGATACCGACGAGATTGAGCGGCGGATCCGAAAACACCTGCGCGACGCGCAGCGTCCGCGGGCGGCGGTAGACGTTGGATGTCTCGCCCATCTGAAGCGCCTGGCCCTCCCACATGCACACGGTGTTGCCACCTAGCAGCAGCGCCTCCGTCGGCTCGGTGGTGGCGTAGATGAAGATCGCGCCGGAGGCCTCGAAGATGCGCGGCAGCTCGGCGCGCAGCTCCTCGCGGAGTTTGTAGTCGAGATTGGCGAGCGGCTCGTCGAGCAGCACGAGATCGGCGCCCTTGACCAGCGCGCGCGCAATCGCGGTACGCTGCTGCTGGCCGCCCGAGAGTTGGAGCGGAGTTCGCTTCAGGAACGGCTCGAGGCGGAGCAGCTTTGCAGCCTCCGCGACACGCGCCTTGATCTCGTCGCGCGGCTTGCCTTGCACGCGCAGGGGCGAGGCGATGTTCTCATAAACCGTGAGCGAGGGGTAATTGATGAATTGCTGATAGACCATCGCGACCGAGCGTTGGCGCACGTCGGCGCCGGTGACGTCCTTGCCGCCCACCAGCACCCTGCCCGTGGTCGGCTTGTCGAGGCCGGCGAGCAGCCGCATGATCGAGGTCTTGCCCGACAGCGTCGGGCCGAGCAGTACGTTGAGGGTACCGCTCTCGAACGTCAGCGAGACATCGCGGATGTGCGGGACGCCCTCGACAGTCCGGGTCACGTGGTCGAGCGTCACTGTCATGAGCGTCCTCCTGCTTCCAGCAGGGGAGTTTGCGGCACGGCGTGGGCCCTGATCCAGTCGTCAAGCGCGGCGATCTCGTCGGCAGATAGTCGCAGGCCGAGCTTGGACCGGCGCCAGACGACGTCCTCGGCGGTGACCGCCCATTCATTCGCCATGAGATAGCGGACCTCGCGCTCGGTCAGCGTCGCACCAAAGGACCGGCCGAGATCGGCGGTCGATTTCGCATCGCCGAGCAGCTTGATGGCACGGGTGCCATAGGCGCGGGCGAGGCGCCGGGCATGCTCATGGCTGAGGAAGGGATAGCCGCGCTGGAGCTCCGCGATCAGGCCGTCGATGTCGGATACGTTCATGTCGCCGCCGGGCAGCGGCCATTTGCCGGTCCAGCCCTCGCGCGCTTTCGCGCTGCGAAGATAGGGCGCCAGCCGTTCCAGCGCCTCTTCGGCGAGTCGGCGGTAGGTCGTGATCTTGCCACCATAGATCGACAGCAGCGGCACGCCGCCGGGCGTATCGAGCTCGAACACGTAGTCGCGGGTCGCGGCCTTGGCCTCGCTGGCGCCGTCGTCATAGAGCGGGCGTACGCCGGAATAGGTCCAGACCACGTCGTCGGACGTCACCGGCTTAGCCAGGTATTCGCTCGCCGCCGTGCAGAGATATTGAATCTCCTCGGCTGTCGCCTTCACCTTAGCGGGATCGCCATCATAGTCGCGGTCGGTGGTGCCGATCAGCGTGAAATCGTCCTGGTACGGAATCACGAAGATGATGCGGCCGTCGGCGTTCTGGAACATGTAGGCGCGGTCGTGGTCGTAGAGCTTCTTCACCACGATGTGCGAGCCCTGCACCAGACGCACCTTGGCCTTCGCATTGAGGCCGGCGCCGCGGCCGAGCACGTCCTCGACCCAGGGACCGCCGGCATTGACCAGCGCGCGCGCCTGGATCGACGAGCGCTCGCCGGTCAGCGTGTTGATCATGCCGACGGTCCAGACGCCGTCGGACTGACGAATCTCGGTGGCGCGGGTGCGGGTGCGGATCTCGGCACCCTTGTCGGCGGCATCGCGCGCATTGAGCACGACGAGGCGGGCGTCGTCGACGAAGCAGTCGGAATATTCGAACGCGCGGCTGTAGCGGTTCGGGATCAGCGGGCGACCGACCTCGTCACGCCGGAGATCCACCGAGCGGGTCGCGGGCAGCAAGTGACGGCCGCCGATGTGGTCATAAAGGAAAAGGCCGAGCCGCAGCAGCCAGGCCGGGCGCAGGCCGGCGTGATGCGGCAGGACGAATCTCAGCGGGCGGATGATGTGGGGCGCGATGCCCCAGAGGATCTCGCGTTCGATCAAGGCCTCTCGGACCAAGCGAAATTCGTAATATTCGAGATAGCGCAGCCCGCCATGCACCAGCTTGGTCGACCAAGACGACGTCCCGCTCGCCAAATCGTTCATTTCGCACAGGAAAACCGTGTTGCCGCGGCCCACCGCGTCGCGCGCGATGCCACAGCCATTCACACCGCCTCCGATGATGGCGAGGTCGAAAATACGCTCCAACAGACGCATCCCCCGGCGACCGCCCGTTCATCGAGCGGCAACTTTCGTTTTTGATTAGATCACACCGCAAAACGAAAGCAAGATGAAAGAGAAGCGAGAGGAAATGAACGAGGAACTTTTTCAACCACGATGCAGTGGGGAAATCAGCAGGAGAACGGACAGATGTACGGGCAAGCAGCTCGATTAAGGAGCAGCTAGTGCGGCTCCGTGAACCAACGCGCTTATTGACTTGAATGTAGCAACATCTCTACATAGATCTCGTGAGCAGAGCATCGAATGGCTTGGACGCACAGATGGTCGTGACCACCCTGACCAGCCGGGAATTCAATCAGGATACGAGCCGCGCCAAGAAAGCGGCCTCGCACGGACCTGTCTTCATTACCGATCGCGGCCGCCCGGCCCATGTCCTGCTGACCATCGAGGACTATTTGCGCTTGAGCGGCGGGCACATGAACCTTGCCGAAGCTCTGGCACAGGCGAACGCGGACTTCGATTTCGAACCGCCTCGGATGACCGGCGGCGTCTCTAGGCCCGCTGATCTCGACTGATGTTTCTGCTGGACACCAATGTCATTTCCGAACTGAGGCGGCCGGACAAGGCCGATCGCAATGTCCTCGCCTGGGCCAATGCTGTGCCTGCGGCGAATTTTTTCATGTCCGCCATCTCGATTCGTGAGATTGAACTTGGTGCGCGCCTGATCGAGCGCAAAGACGCGGTGCAAGGTGCCGTCCTGCGTGCCTGGATCAACGATCACATTCTGGCCCGGTTCGAGGGACGGATTCTGGCGATCGACACGGCCGTGGCGCAGCGTTGCGCGCAACTGCATGTTCCGAACCCGCCGGCCGAACGCGACGCCCTTATTGCTGCGACCGCACTTGTTCACGGCTTAACGGTCGTTACGCGCAATGTGGGAGATTTCGAACCTACGGGCGTGACGCTGCTGAACCCGTGGAGCGCACCTAAATCTTAGCGCAACCGCATCACCGGCACTGCTTCAGGCGCGGCATCCTGCGCATCGGCCTGCGTCTCATCGATCTCCCTCGCCTCCTTCGGCATGGCTTCGACCACCTCGATGCCCTTGCTGTGACAGATGGTGGCGAGGCGCTCGGGCAGCTCCTGGTCGGTGACGAAGGTCTGTATCTGGCTGATGTGGGCGATCCGCACCGGCGCGCTGCGGCGGAGCTTTGTGGAATCGGCGACCAGCATGACGCTGCGAGCATTGGCGATGATCGCCTGCGCCACCTGCACCTCGCGATAGTCGAAGTCGAGCAGCGCGCCCTCTTCATCGATCGCGGACGCCCCGATGATGGCGTAATCGACCTTGAACTGGCCGATTAGCTGCGTCGCGGTCGAGCCGACCACCGCGCCGTCGGCGCGCCGCACCGTGCCGCCGGCGACCACCACCTCGATGCGGGGATGGCGGTAGAGCAGCATGGCGACGTTGAGATTGTTGGTGATGACGAGCAGATCCTCGTGCGAGGTCAGCGCGCTCGCGACCTCCTCCGTCGTGGTGCCGATGTTGATGAAGAGCGAGCAGCCGTTCGGGATCAGCGAGGCGGCAGCAGCGCCGATCGCCTTCTTCTCGTCGGCGGCGACGAAGCGGCGCGCCTCGTAGGCGAGATTTTCAACGCCCGAGGCGATGATGGCGCCGCCATGGATGCGGGTCAGCGATCTCCGCTCGCAGAGATCGTTGAGATCCTTGCGGATGGTCTGCGCCGACACCTCGAACCGGCGCGCGAGTTCCTCGACCATGACGCGGCCTGAGGCCCGCGCGAGGTTGAGGATTTCGGCTTGGCGATGGGTCAGTCCGGTCACGGCAAGAGCCTCAAATCAGAACGATGCATGGTGCGGCGGTTCGCGCGTTCGGTCAATGCGGGAGACGATCACGGTTAACGGACTGCCTCAACACGCCATCGCGGCGGCTAGGCGCGCGAGCAGCTCCGGATCGTCGTAGGCGCGCGCGGACGCGACCGCGCCCGCGGCAACAAGGTCTGCATGGCTGAGGGTGGTGCGCATGCCGATGGTCGGGATGCCGGCCGCCGCGGCCGATTGCACGCCGGAGCGTGAGTCCTCGAACGCGATCGACGCCTCTGCGCTGGCGCCGACGAAACGCAGTCCTTCCTGATAGGGCAGCGGATGCGGCTTGCCGTGCGGCAGCTCGTCGCCGATCACGATTGCCTTGAACCGCTCGGTGATGCCGAGGCCCGAGAGCAGCAGCTCGGCGTTGAGGCGCGGCGCGTTGGTCACGGCCACCATGGGAATGCCGGCGGCATCCGCACGGTCGAGCAGCGCCATCAGCCCCGGTATCGGCACGATCTGCCCGGCCACCAGATCACGAAAGATCGCCTCCTTCTCGCCGAGGATTGCGAGGCGCCGTTCCGGCGATTCGTCCGGCAGAAATCGCTCCCCGATCGACACATTGGAAAAGCCCTGAAGCTCGCGCTTGAAGCGCTCATCGTCCACCACATGGCCGCGCGGGGCGAACACGCGGTGAAAGGCTTCGCGATGAAGCGGATCCGTATCGGCCAGCGTCCCGTCAATGTCGAACAGTAACGCCCTGCCCATCGCTTGCCTTTTGGCCTCGATCATTTCCGTACTTCCCAAGTGCGTGGCGCATCAATGCGAAAGACGTATCAATACGGCCTCGATTGCGCAATGACGCGTCCACATCACGACAATGCGGCACTCGACAAAGTCGCGCGCGGCTGCAACACTCGTGGCAAGATCAAAAAGGAGGAAACGATGATGATCAACCGACGCGATTTGGCTCTATCGACTCTCGCCGTCTCCGCGCTTGCTCTCGCGGCACCGGCACTGGCCGCTTCAGCGGACGAAGAGGCCGTGGCGAAGAAGGTGGAGGCCTTCCGCCTCGCCCAGATCGCAGCGGATCCTAAGGCGCTCGGCGCACTCTGCGCGGAGGAGCTCAGCTACAGCCATTCCAGCGGCAAGGTCGAGGACAAGGCGACCTTCATCACCAATGCGACCGACGGCAAGTCGAAATTCCTCTCGATCGAATACAAGGACCCGACCATCAAGGTCGTCGGTCCCGCCGCGATCGTGCGCTTCCACTGGCTCGGCGAACAGGAGATGGCGGCCGATGGGAAGAAAGTATCGACCAACCTCCACATCCTGATGAACTGGCAGAAGCAGGGCGACGAGTGGAAGCTGCTGTCGCGGGCGGCGACGAAGTTGTGATGACGTTCCAACCCTCTCCCCTTGCGGGCGAGGGTGGTTCGCGGCGGAGCGGCGAGACGGGTGAGCGGTCTCCATCCACGAAACGAACCTCCCACTTCTGCGTTTGCGGAGCCGATCCTGATCCGGCGCTTCGCACCACCTTCTCCCGCAAGGAGAAAGGAGGAGCAGCGGTGTGGGCGGTAAAAATTTCCGACCACGCTTCGCGCGTCAAAATTACCAGCGCCAGGCGCTTACGCCGCCTCCTTCACCTCGCCGTTCACAAGCTTGCGCGCGGCGCGCTCGGCTTCGCGGGCATTGCGGAAGAGTTGACCTTCGAGGCGGTTGAAGCGGTCGGATGAGGCGAAGAAACAGTAGCCTCCCTGAGAACGAACGACGATACCTGCGGTCTGCGAATTGACTTCGATGATGTAGCTGTCCGGCATGGCCCGTGGATTCCTCAGTGCGGGCAAATAACGGCATTCCTGCCCAAAGGTTCCGCGGGCATTTGAGGCCGTTTCCACCCCGAATCGACACGCAATTGAGTACGCTAGGACCTCATCCGTTTTATGACTGGTTCTTGGCGAAGACGCGACGCGATGACTTAGTCGCGCCGCGTTTGCGGTGCTTGCCACGTCTTCGTGAGATGAGCCAGAGAGTCGCGCGATTACGTCGCGATCGTCGTGTCGGTCGCGCGAACCGCCTGCGGGCGGCCGTGCTCGTCGATCGAGACGTAGGTAAAGTTGCCATCGGTGACGAGGAACGGATGCTCCTCACCGCGCCGCAGCGCCCAGGCTTCCAGATGCACGGTGAGCGAGGTACGACCCACCCGTACGAGATTGGCGTAGACGGATACGAGATCACCGACATAGACCGCTTTGCGAAAATTCATCGCTTCGATCGCGACGGTCACCGTGCGCGACTTCGCGACTTTCGAGGCGAACACGCCGCCGCCCACATCCATCTGGCTGAGCAGCCAGCCGCCGAAGATGTCGCCATTCGCGTTGGTGTCGGCGGGCATCGCCAGAGTACGAATACAGAGATCCCCGCGCGGTCCGGTGGCGGCGTGTTCACTCATATCTCTCTCACTTGAAACTGTTCCACCCCGGATCGGGCGCAAAGCGCTCGCCGAATCGCTCGGCCAGTGCGCGCAAGCTGGATACGACATTTTCCACGCCGCGCGTGCGCGCATAGTTCAACGGACCGCCACGGAACGGTGCATAGCCGGTGCCGAAGATGAGGGCGCCGTCGACCGCGTCGGCGTCGTCGACGACGCCTTCGCGCAGCGCGGCGACGCAGACGTTGGACATCGGCAGCACCAGGCGGTCGATCATCTGGTCGGTGACGCGCGGACCGGTCTCGGGAAGCTGTGCCTTCTCCGCCTCGCCCTCCTTCCAGACATAAAAGCCCTTGCCGGTCTTGCGGCCGAGCTCACCCTTGGCGACCTTCTCGCGCAGCCAGGCCGGCGTCGGCGGCAGCAGATCGCCGAACTTGGTGCGCAGCATGTCGCCGACATCGAGACAGATGTCGAGCCCGACCTGGTCGGCCAGCTCGATCGGTCCCATCGGCATGCCGAACTGCTCGGCCGCGGCGTCGATCAGGCGTTGGTCGATCTTCTCGTCCAGCATCACCATGGCTTCCAGCATGTACGGCGTCAGCGCGCGATTGACGAGGAAGCCGGGCGAGCTCTTCACGGGCAGCGGCAGGCGGTCAATCGCGCCGACGAAGGCGAGCGCCTCTTTCAGCACTTGCGGGTCGTTGCCGTCATGGCTGACGACCTCGACCAGTTGCAGCCGCGACACCGGATTGAAGAAATGCAGGCCGACCAGCCGATCCGGCCGCGCCAGCGTTGTTCGCAAGTCCTGTAGCGGAATGCTCGACGTGTTGGTCGCAAGGATCGCGCCGGGCTTCATCCGCGGCTCGAGGCCGGCATAGACCTTCTGCTTCAGCTCGAGCTTCTCCGGCACGGCCTCGATGATGAGATCGGCGTTGCGTACGCCTTCTCCGTCCATGTCGGGAATGAGGCGATCGAGTGCGTCGCGCACGTCGGTCGGCTTGCGAATGATCTTGCCGTAGAGTTCGGCCGCGCGCTTCGCCGCGCCGGCGATCGGCTCCGGCTTCATGTCGGCCAGCGAGACGCGCATCCCCTGGCCCGCGCACCAGGCCGCGATGTCACCGCCCATGGCGCCGGCGCCGATGACATGCACATGCTTGACGGCATTGCCGCTGCCCGCCGCCTTCTTCATCTGCTCGCGCAGGAAGAAGACCCGGATCAGGTTCTGCGCGGTCGGCGTCACCATCAGCTTGGCGAACGAGCCCTGTTCGGCTTTCAGCATCGAGGCCTTGCTGCCGCCGTGGGTCTCCCAGAGATCGATCAGCGCGTAGGGCGCCGGATAATGCTCACGAGATGCCGCCTTCGCCGCCTGCGAGCGCATGCGTCTGGCGAGCAGCCCGCGCACGAGGCCGACATTCGCCGCGCGAACCAGCAAGCCCGGCCGCGCCCGCTTCAGACGTCCGAACAGCGCATCCTTCACGGCATTGTGGACGTGGCGCTCCTGCGTGACGGTGTCGACGAGGCCGAGCGATCTGGCGCGGCGCGCATCGATGGTGCGGCCGGTCAGCATCAGGGCCATCGACTGGATCGGATTGACCAGCGCGGTGAAGCGCGCGGTGCCGCCGAGGCCTGGATGAAGGCCGAGCATCACCTCCGGGAAGCCGAAGCGCGCCCCCTCGATGGCGATGCGCGCCTGACAGGCGAGCGCGACCTCGAGCCCGCCGCCGAGGCAGAAGCCGTGGATGACCGCCACCGTCGGCAACCTCAAGGCTTCCAGGTGATCGATTACGGCATGCGCGGACCGGATGCGTGTCTCCACCATCTCAGGATCGGACGCGCCGCGAAATTCGTTGACGTCGGCGCCGGCAATGAAGCCGGACGGCTTTGCCGAGCGGATCACGAGGCCGGCGGGACGCTCGGTCTCGATCGCCGCAAGCACGGCATCGAACTCCTCCATCACATCCGAGGACAGCGTGTTGGCGCTCGCCTCGGCGCGGTCGAACAGCAGCCAGGCGACACCATCGGCATCGCGCGTCAGCTTGAAGTGCTTGTAGGGACTGTCTGTCCCAGGCTTGGGCCCGAGCTCCAGCACGCGGTCGCCAAGCGCGGTCATGATCTTGGAATCCATGGTCACAGCGCCTCGATCAGCATGGCGCCGCCGAGCCCGCCGCCGATGCATTCGGTGGCAACGCCGCGCCGCGTGCCAAGCCGCTTCATGGCGTTGACGAGATGCAGCACGATCCGGTTGCCGGAGGTGCCGACGGGATGACCGAGCGAGATCGCGCCACCGTCGACGTTTAGTCTTTCGCGGGCGATCTCGCCGGCTGCGCCGTCGAGGCCCAAAATCTCGCGACAGAATTTATCGTCGTTCCAGGCGGCGAGACAGCCGAGCACCTGCGTGGCGAAAGCCTCGTTCAATTCCCAGGTCTCGACGTCGTTGATGCTGAGGCCGTTGCGCTGGAGCAGCGGCGTCGCCGAGATCACCGGGCCGAGCCCCATGATGCTAGGATCGAGCGCGGCCCAATTGCTGTCGACGATGACAGCTTTAGGGGTGAGCTTATGCTTGGCGACCGCGGCGTCGGAGGCCAGGATCACCCAGGAGGCGCCATCGGTGATCTGCGAGGAATTGCCGGCGGTCACCTGTCCCCAGGGGCGCTCGAACACCGGCCGGAGCTTTGCAAGCGTCTCGGCCGTCGAGTCCGGGCGTACGCCGTCGTCATGGTCGAAGAACTTGCCATCCCGGGAGAACGCGGTCTCAACCTCGCCCTTCAGAAAACCTTCGGCCTGCGCATGCGCAAGGCGGCGATGGCTCTCGGCCGCGTAGGCATCAGACTGCGCGCGCGTGATGCCAAAGAGATGACCGACGACCTCGGCGGTCTGGCCCATGTTCAAATCGGTGACGGGATCGGTCAGTCCGCGCTCGAGGCCGATGACCGGCTTGAGATAGCTTGGGCGCAGCTTGAAGGCTGCGGCGAGCTTCGCGGCAACGCCCTTGGCGGTGGCGAGCCCGGCGAACCAGCGCACGCCGGAATTCGGCCAGACCAGCGGCGCGTGGCTCAGCGCCTCGGTTCCACCGGCCAGGATCATGTCGGCATGGCCTTCGCGGATGTAGCGATAGGCAGTGTCGATCGACTGCATCCCGGAGCCGCAATTGATCTGTACCGTGAAGGCAACCATGTCCTCGCCCATGCCGAGCCGCAGCGCGGCGACACGGGCGGGGTTCATCTCGTCCGCGATCACGTTGACGCAGCCGAGGATGACCTGGTCGAAGTCAGTCGGGGCGAACGGCTGGCGCGCCAGCAGCGGTCGGCCGCATTGCACAGCGAGATCCACCGGCGTGAACGGGCCGGGGCCCGAGCGCGCCTTCAGAAACGGCGTCCGACTGCCGTCGATGATGAAAACCGGTCGTGCCATCAGCTCGCCGCCCTCTGTTCACCGAGTTCCTGGAAGAACTGATGCACGTCGCCGGATTTCTTGTAAATCGGTGACAGCGCCTCAGGCGCAAAGTCATCGACCTCGATCACTTCGTTGACGGCTTCGCGGGCCGCGGCGAGCTGCTCGCCCTCGGCTTGCGTGATCACACCCTTGGCGACCGCGTCCTTCCAGTCGCGGACCTGCGCGGCGCGCACGCGCCTAGCGATCGCATCGGTTTCTGCAGCGAGCTTGAACGCGCGCTCAAGCCGGGCAAAGCCGCCGTCGTCGTCGACATGGGCGAGATCGGGCGTGAGACGCTCGCGCGCCGCCGACGGCTCCAGGACGAGGCTTGCGCATTGATGGACGACGCGGTCCGACGGGCCGAGCACGCGTGCGCCGAACGGCTGGACCACGAGCTTGAGGAAGGCTGCGACGAAGCGGTTCGGCAGATTGGCCAGAATTTCCGCGAGCCGGTTCTCGATGGTTCGGAAGCCCGTCGCCATGCACCATTCCAGCGCGGCGAAATCCTCCTTCTGACGGCCCTCGTCCTGCCAGCGCTTCAGCGCGGCCGAGAGCAGATACAGCTCGGACAGAATGTCGCCGAACCGCGCCGACAGCATCTCCTTGCGCTTGAGCGCGCCGCCGAGCGTCAGCAGCGCCAGATCGGCGCAGAGCGCGAAGGCGGCAGAGTAGCGCGAGAGCTGGCGATAGAATGGCGTGGCATCGCCCGCATCAGGCGCCGGTGCGAAGGCGCCGAACGTCCAGCTTCGGCCAAAGGCGCGAAGCAGTGTGCGGAAGCTGTGGCCGACGTGCTTCCAGAAAGCCTTGTCGAACGCGGCGAGGCCGCGCTCGCGGTCGGTGTCGGCGAGCGCATTCATCTCGCCGAGCAGATAGGGATGGGCGCGGATGGCGCCCTGCCCGAACACGATGAGATTGCGCGTGAGAATGTTGGCGCCCTCGACCGTGATGCCGACCGGCACGGCGCGATGCAGATTGCCGAGATAGTTCTGCGGACCATCGATCACGGCCTTGCCGCCGTGGATGTCCATGGCGTCGTCGATCGCAGTGCGCATGCGTTCGGTCGCATGCAGCTTCATGATGCCGGAGATGACGGCAGGATGAATGCCGGCATTGAGCGCCGCGCAGGTCAGCCGCCGCGCCGCATCGAGCTGATAGGCGGTCGCGACGATGCGCGCGAGCGGCTCCTCGACGCCCTCGAACTTGGAGATGGAGATGCCGAACTGCTCGCGGATGCGAGCATAGGCACCGGTGGTGCGCGCCGCAAAGGCGGCGCCGGCGGCCGACAGCGACGGCAGCGAGATGCCGCGCCCGGCGGCGAGCGCGGTCATCAGCATCTTCCAGCCCTGCCCCAGCCGAGCTTCGCCGCCGATGACGTAGTCGAGCGGGATGAAGACGTCGCGGCCCCGGTTCGGGCCATTCTGGAACACTTGCATCGACGGCAGATGGCGGTGACCGATCTCGACGCCGGGCAGATTAGTCGGGATCAGCGCCACCGTGATTCCGAGCTCTTCCTGATCGCCGACGAGGTGATCGAGATCATAGGCCTTGAAGGCGAGACCGAGCAACGTCGCGACGGGGCCGAGCGTGATGTAGCGCTTGTGCCAGTTGAGACGAAGGCCGATCACCTCGCGGTCCTCGAACTCCCCCTTGCAGATGATGCCGGTGTCGACCATCGAGGCGGCATCGGAGCCGGCCTCCGGGCTGGTGAGGCCGAAGCAGGGAATGTCGCGACCATCGGCGAGGCGCGGCAGCCAGCGCTGCTGCTGCTCCTTGGTGCCGAAGCGCATCAAGAGCTCGCCGGGGCCGAGCGAGTTCGGCACCATCACCGTGACGGCGGCCGCGATCGAACGGGTCGAGATTTTTCGCACGACTTCGGAATGCGCATACGGCGAAAAGCCGAGCCCACCGAATTCCTTCGGAATGATCATGCCGAAGAACTTTTCGCGCTTGACGAAGTGCCAGACGTCCTGCGGCAGGTCGCGCCATTCCCAGAAGATCTTCCACTCGTCGAGCATGGCGCAGAGCTCGTCGACGGGGCCGTTGAGGAAAGCCTGTTCCTCCGCGGTCAGCGTTGCCTGCGGGACCTTCAGCAGCTTCGACCAATCGGGATTGCCGGTGAAGAGATCGGCGTCCCACCAGACGTCACCGGCCTCCAGCGCCTCGCGCTCGGTATCGGAAATCGCCGGCAGCACGCCGCGCGCGAGAGTGAAGATCGGCTTTGTCAGAGTGTCGCGGCGGAAGCTCATGGCTGACCTCATGCATCGGCGCGGTTATCGGGCATTTTAGCGGAAACTGGCTGGCCGAGGCGAACACTTCGCCTGCGAAATTGACGCGGCCGGGCGGCCGCCCAGGGGCCATAACGGCCGGGCCGCGGTGCCGGTTCCGGGATCGGGAAATGGGGCCGAACGCCTCGCCACAGTCATTCCCGGGCGACGTGCAAGCGTCGAGCCCGGAATCGAGCGTGCGGCAGCGTTGGTGGACCAATGGATCTCTGATGCACAATTGCGCATCATAGGTCGCGTCTGGCGACGCCGCGGAATGACCTGTGGAAGCAGCAGCCCGGCTTAATCCGGCCGGACCATCTCGAACATGTTTTCCGGCTTGATCTCGAAATAGTCGCCGCGGCGCCCCGCGCGGACGATAGGGCGGGCGGCGGCGGTCTGGTAGACGCCGTCCTTGATCATGGCCTTGTCGATGTGGACGGCGACGACCTCGCCGAGCGTCAGCCAGGCGTCAGCCTCCTTGCCGTTGGCGCCCTTGAGACGAACGATGTCGGACACCTTGCATTCGAAGGCGACCGGGCTCTCGCCGACGCGCGGCACGTTGACAAGCTTGCCGGGCACGGCGGTCAGACCCGCGACCTCGAACTCGTCGACCTCGGGCGCGACATGCGCGGCGGTTGCGTTCATGTGCTTCGCCAGATCCATCGTGGCGAGATTCCAGACGAATTCGCCGGTCTGCTGGATGTTCTCGACCGTGTCCTTCCAATTGGTGGAGGAGAAGCCGATGATCGGCGGCACATAACAGAACGCATTGAAGAAGCTGTAGGGTGCGAGGTTGACGTGGCCCCTGGCGTCGCGCGAGGAGATCCAGCCGATCGGCCGCGGCGCGATAATAGCGTTGAAGGGATCGTGCTTGAGGCCGTGGCCCTTGGAGGGCTCGTAGAAGTAGGGGTCTTTGGCGGTCACGCTCTGTTTCCTTCCCGTCTTGCGAGCGGAACGAAGCAATGCAGAATCCCTCTGCGGAGACAGCCTGGATTGCTTCGCTACGCTCGCAATGACGGAGTGTGTTGGTCCGTCCTTGCCGTCATCCCTCCGTTAGGGTGGCGCGAAGCTGCTTATAGGAGGAAAGCCACCGCCCCGTCAGTGCCGCGGCGACAATCCCGCGATGACGAAATCGATCATCTGGTCGATGGTCGGGCCCGGCTTGGTGGCGCACTGGGCGATCATCTGGGGATGGAAGAAGCGCATCATTGCGGTGCAGGAGCAGAGCGCGGCCAATTGCAGGTCCGGTGCCTCGAACTCGCCGGCGGCGACGCCCTGCCCGATCATCTGGCCGATCATTCCGGCGATACATTCCATGTGGGTGACGCAGACGTCCCAGTCCTCCTGCATGGCGATTTCGACCATCTCATGCAGCTTATTGTCGCCGACATAGCGCTCGGTGTTCATGCGATGGATGGTGGTGAGCAGCTCGCGGAAGCGCTCCAGCACCGGACCGGGCCGCGCCACGATCCGCTGCGCCTCCAGCTCAACCTCGCCCATCAGCGAGCGGGCCACCGCCTGATGGATCGCCTTCTTCGATTCGAAGAAGCGATAGACATTGGCGGGGCTCATCCGCAGTTCTTTGGCGATGTCTCCGACCGTGGTCTTCTGGTAACCGATCTGGCGGAACAGCCGCTCGGCCACCTCGAGGATACGATCCCGGGTGTCGCTTTCGATATGTTCCGTAATCAGTGTCATCTGTCAGGACTCGTCAGTCAGCACTTCATCTCACTTATTCAGCCGCTTCAGCAAGCGGAATTGCGCGTGGCTCATCGCTCCCATGCTGCGGCGCGGCAGGCTGCTCGGGAGTACCAGCCTCATCTAGGCTCTTTCTGAACCAAAGCGCATAGAGGCCCGGCAGGTACAAGAGCGTGAGGAAGGTCGCGACGAACAAGCCGCCCATGATGGTGATCGCCATCGGGCCCCAGAAGGCCGAGCGCGACAGCGGGATCATGGCGAGAATCGCGGCGAGCGCCGTCAGCACCACCGGTCGGGCGCGGCGGACGGTGGCCTCGACAATCGCCTCGCGCCGGGTCAGGCCGTGCGAGACGTCGGTCTCGATCTGGTCGACGAGGATGACGGTGTTGCGCATGATCATGCCGGCAAGCGCGATCAGGCCGAGCAGCGCCACGAAGCCGAACGGGGCATTGGCGACATTGAGCCCGAGAGAGGCGCCGACGATGCCGAGTGGCGCCGTCAGGAACACCAGGATCAGGCGCGAGAAGCTCTGAAGCTGGAACATCAAGAGCGTCAGCATCACCATCACCATCAGCGGGAAGAGAATGAAGATCGAGGCGTTGCCCTTGGCGGATTCCTCGAAGGCGCCGCCCGGCTCGATCCGGTAGGCCGGCTCGAGGTGGTCCTTGATCGCCTTCAGCTTCGGCGTGATCTGGTTGGTGACGTCGGGCGCCTGCACGCCGTCGACCACGTCGGAGCGCACGGTGATCGCCATGTCGCGGTTGCGCCGCCACAAGATCGGCTCCTCGTGGGCATATTCGATCTTGGCGATCTGCTGCAGCGGCACGGCAACGCCGTTGCGCGAGGTAATCGTCAGGTCGCCGACACCGCCGAGATCGAGGCGTTCGGACGGCGCCGCGCGGGCGACCACGCCGACCTTCTCGATGCCGTCGCGCACGGTCGTGACCTGCGCGCCCGAGATCAGCATCGCCAGCGCCTGCGAGACGTCCTGCGGGGTCAGGCCCATGGCGCGGGCACGGTCCTGGTCGACGACGAGCTTGAGGTAAGGCGACTGCTCGTTCCAGTCGAGCTGGACGTCCTTGACGCTCTTGTTCTGCCGCATGACGTCGCGGACCTGGTAGGCGATCTCGCGCACCTTGTTGGCGTCGGGGCCGATCACACGGAACTGGACCGGGAAACCGACCGGCGGACCGAAATTGAAGCGGTCGACGCGCACGCGCGCCTCGGACAGGAAGCCCTCGGCAGCGGCGTTTTCGATCTTGGCTTTGATGCGCTCGCGCGCCTCGACGCCCTTGGCGACGATGACAACCTCGGCGAAGGCCTCGTTCGGCAGCTGCGGATTGAGGCCGAGCCAGAAGCGCGGCGAACCCTGGCCGACATAGGCGGTATAGGTCTCGATATCCTTGTCGTCCTTCAGCAGGGTCTCGGCCTTCTTCACCGCCTTCTCGGTGACGTTGAAGGCGGTGCCCTCCGGCAGGCGGAGCTGGAGGAACAGCTCGGGGCGCTCCGACAGCGGGAAGAATTGCTGCTGGACATGGCCGAACCCGACGATCGAGGCGACGAAAATTCCGACGGTCGCGACCACCACGGTGATGCGATGATTGACGCACCATTGCACGATGGCGCGCAGGCCGCGGTACATGCGGGTCTCGTAGACTGCGTGCGGATCGTGATTGTGGTGGACCTTCGTCTCCGGCAGCAGCATGGCGCCGATATAGGGCGTGAAGATCACCGCCACGAACCAGGAGGCGACCAGCGCGATCGCCACGATCCAGAAGATGCTGCCGGCATATTCGCCGACCGCGGAATTGGCAAAGCCGATGGGGAGGAAGCCAGCGGCCGTGACCAGCGTTCCCGTGAGCATCGGAAACGCAGTTGATTCCCAGGCAAAGGACGCCGCGCGCATGCGATCCCAGCCCTGCTCCATCTTCACCACCATCATTTCGACTGCGATGATGGCGTCGTCGACGAGCAGACCGAGCGCGATGATCAGCGCACCGAGCGTGATGCGGTGCAGGTCGAGCGACATCGTGTTCATGACAATGAAGACGATGCCGAGCACCAGCGGCACAGACAGCGCGACCACGATGCCGGTGCGCCAGCCCAGTGCCAAAAATGAGACGAACAGCACGATGACGAGCGCCTCCATGAAGGAGTGCACGAACTCGCCGACGGCGTGCTCGACCACCTTGGGCTGGTCGGCAATCAGCCTGACGTCGATGCCCTGCGGCACGGCCTTCATGAATTCGCTCGTCGCCTTCTCGACCTCCTTGCCGAGATCGAGGATGTTGGCGCCCTTGGCGGTGACGACGCCGATGCCGATCGCGGGCTTGCCTTCCTGGCGGACCACGAAGCTCGGCGGATCGACATAGCCATGGGTGACGGTGGCGATATCGCCGAGACGGAAGACGCGGCCGTTGCTCTCGACCGGCGTCTCGGCCACGGCCTTGGCGCCGTCGAGCGCGCCGGTGACGCGCAGCGGCACGCGCTGCGACGAGGTCTCGACTGTGCCGGCCGGCGTCACGTTGTTCTGCTTGGCGAGCGAATCGAACAGCGCTTGCGGCGTGATGCCGAGGGTGGCGAGCTTGGCGTGGCTGAACTCGACGAAGATGCGTTCGTCCTGATTGCCGTAGACGTCGACCTTGGTCACGCCGGGCACCTTCAGGAGGCGCTGACGGAATCCTTCCGAGACCTTCTTGAGCTGAGCATAGTCGGCGCCGTCGCCGGTCATCATGTAGAGGATGGAATCGACGTCGGAGAATTCGTCGTTGACGACGGGCCCGAGGATGCCGGACGGCAGCTGACCCTGCACGTCGACCAGCTTCTTGCGAAGGAGGTAGAAGAGATAGGGCACGTCCTTCGGCGGGGTGCTGTCGCGGAACGTCACCTGGAGCGCGGTGAAGGCGGGCTTGGAATAGGTCTGCACCTTCTCGAAATAGGGCAGCTCCTGGATCTTCTTCTCGATGGGATCGGCGACCTGGGTCTGCATCTCCTGCGCGGTCGCTCCCGGCCACATCACGGAGACGTTGACCACCTTCACCGTGAAGAACGGATCCTCGGCACGGCCGAGCTTCTCATAGGAGAAGAAGCCGGCGACGCCGAGCACGATCATCAGGAAGAGCACCAGCGTCGGATGGCTGACGGCCCAGGCCGAAAGGTTGAAGCGCTTCATCGCACTCTCCGAAAGACGATCCAGTTGCAAAAACGACAGCCGCTCTATTGAAGGCCTCATCGCGAGGCAGCGAAGCAATCCAGGGGGCTGGGCAGGTTCTGGATCGCTTCGCCGCTTCAGCCCTTGCATTTGCGCTCGGGCCGAAACTCACCTCGCAATGAGGAACTCGTAAACGTTCGTTAGAAGGACAGCGACGAGACGATCCGCACCCTCTGGCTCGGATCGAGCTTCTGCACGCCGAGGGCGACGATCTTGGCGCCCTCTTCGACACCACCGGTGATGACGACGTCGTTGCTCTCGTAGGACTTCACCGTCACCGGCCTCAGCGTAATCGCGCCGTTGTCGTCGACGACGTAGAAGGACGGCTTGCCGCCTTCGTTGAACAACGCCGACAGCGGCAGCCGGGCGACGCGCTCGGTGGCGGCGTCCGACAGCGTGAGCGTCGCGGTCATGCCGAGCGCGACCTTGTCGTCGGCTTCGGGCAGCGAGAATTTTGCCAGATAGGTGCGGGTTGCCGGATCGGCCGCCGGCGCGATCTCGCGCAGCTTGGCCGTGTACTTCTTGTTCGGCTCGGACCAAAGAGTGACGCTGGCGGCGCCCGACTTGGCGCGTCCGACCAGCGTCTCAGGGATGGCGACGACCGCTTCCTTTTCGGCAAAGCGGGCGACACGGATCGAGGCCTGGCCCGCGGCGACCACCTGGCCGGGCTCAATCAGCGTTGCGGTGACGACGCCACGGGCGTCGGCGTTGAGCGTCGCGTAGGAAAGGGAATTCTTGGTCAGCTCGACCGAGCGCTCGGCCCGATTCAGGCGCGCACGGGCCTCGTCAGCGGCGGCACGACTCTGGTCGAGCTGGGCATCGGTGGTCCAGCCCTTGGCCTTTAGGTCCTTGGCGCGCTGCTCGGCAGCGGCGGCCTGGGCCAGCACGCCGGTCGCGGCAGTCAACTCGGCAACGGCCTGCTCGGCCTGGAGCTTCAGATCGATCTCGTCGAGAGTCGCCAGCGGCTGTCCGATTTCGACGGTCTGGCCGACCTCGACCAGGCGCTTTGCGACCTTGCCGGCGACGCGAAAACCGAGATCGCTCTCGATCCGCGGCCGAATGGTCCCGACGAAGCTCCGCTCGGGCGTCTCGGCGTCATAATGGGCCGTTGCGACCAGAACCGGCCGCGGCGGCTCGGCCTTTTCGGCGATGGTGTCATTGCACCCAGCCAGTGCGGCGGCCATCAGGGCCAGCGACACACCCGCCAACAGCCTGGAATAGCTGGACAAAACCGACCGGACGAACATCGAAGGACACTCCTGCATCTCGAATGAGAGGAATGTCGATTAATCACTGACAAAAGTCAATAATCGTCAGTCATCAGGAATCCGTGATCGTTAAGGGCTGGTAAGGATTGTCCCCGTTGTCAGGAAGGTGCGATGGTAGGGCGGACAACGCGAGATGTCCGCCCTAGCTCGAAGAGCGAAGGCGGACGCGTGCCACCTCGACAGTCACAAGCGGGGAGATGGGCACCGCGTGCGAAGAGCACGCCTTGGCCCACTGCAGGTGCTCCCTCGCCGTTCCTATTCGGCGAACTCGTGCTTGCTGTCATGGCCGCCGACGAAGACCAGGAGGCCGGCGATCAGCGGCAAGACGGCGAGCACGAGCAGGCCGCTTGAGGTTTGGCCAGTTGCTTCCTTGACCCAACCGATCAGATAGGGCCCGCCGAAGCCGGCGAGGTTGCCGACCGAGTTGATCAGGGCGATCGCGCCGGGCGCCGCGGTGCCGGACAGCCAGGCGGTCGGCAAGGTCCAGAACACGCCGAAGCAGCAGAACACCCCAATGGCCGCCACCGTCAGCACAACCATCGTGAGGGCTGGATCGGTGAGATAAGAGGAGATGCCGAGCGCAACCGCGGTGAGCAGCAGCGGCGCGCCGACATGCATCACGCGCTCGCGTGTCGCATCCGAATGCCGCGCCCACAGCACCATCGCGATGGTGCCGAACAGATAGGGAATCGCGGTGACGAAGCCGGTCTGCGCGTTGGTGAGGCCGAACGCCTTGACGATCTGCGGCAGCCAGAACTGCATGCCATAGAGCGCGCCGACGAAGCCGAAATAGATCAGGCTGAGCGCGATCACCTTCGGCGACGACAACGCTTGGCCGAGCGATGGATGCTTCACCGCCTGCTTGATTGCGATCTCAGAATCGAGCTTGGCCTTGAGCCAGGCCTTCTGCTCGGCCGAGAGCCAATTCGCCTTCTCCGGCCTGTCGGTGAGATAGAACCAGGTGACGATGCCGAGCAGCACGGAAGGAATGCCTTCGATGATGAAAAGCCATTGCCAGCCCTTCAGCCCCATCAGGCCGTCGAGCCCGAGCAGGAGGCCCGAGACCGGCGCGCCGATCACGGTCGAGACCGGAACGGCGATGGCGAAGGCCGCGAGAAAGCGGGCGCGATATTCGGCCGGATACCAATAGGTGAGATAGAGGATGATGCCCGGGAAGAAGCCGGCCTCGGCGACGCCGAGCAGGAAGCGCAGGACGTAGAAGCTCGTGACGCCGCTGACCGCCGCCATCAGCGCAGAGATGATGCCCCAGGTCACCATGATGCGGGCGATCCAGCGGCTGGCACCGAATTTTTCCAGCGCGAGGTTGCTCGGCACCTCGAAGATGAAGTAGCCGATGAAGAAGATGCCGGCGCCCCAGGAGAAGATCAGCGGTGTGAACTTCAGCTCCGCATTCATGGTCAGCGCGGCGAAACCGAGATTGACGCGATCGAGATAGGAGAAGAAGTAGGCCAGCACCAGGAACGGAATCAGGCGCCATGAGATAGTGCGGATAGTCGAGGTCTCGATTTCCGACTTGGCTGCGCCGACGGAACCGGCATAGGTCGTGGTCTGGCTCATGGCTTCCCCCGTGTTGTTGCTTTTGTAGCTAAGAGGCGGTTTTGAGCATCGCGGGCAAAGAGTCAATGGAGCGAGCAATGCACGGAGCGCAGCCGGATAAACGCGTTGCGCTGCTGCGGACATCGCTGATCCGCGCCGGCCTCGCGTTTGCGGTGATCGTCTGCGGGCTGTCTCTGCGCTGGTACGGCTTTCCGCTCGGCCTGCCCGCCTTCGCCGTGAAGTACGGCGGCTCGCTGTTGTGGGCGACGATGGTGTTTCTGCTGGTCGGTCTTTTGCTGCCGCGGCTGACGCGGATGCAGATGGCAGCTATCGCGGTCGTGATCGCGGTCGTCGTGGAATTCTCCCGCCTGGTGCATACCCCTTGGCTTGACGCGTTCCGCCTGACCACCGCGGGCGCGCTGCTGCTCGGGCGCATCTTCTCGTTATGGAATTTGGTGGCTTACGTGATCGGCATTGTGTTCGGCGTCTGGCTGGATCGGCTTGTGGAAACGCGCAGCCTAGGCAACGGCTAGCCAGCCAGCCTCTTCCTGGTGGCGCGGAGAATCTCGTCTGACAATTTGGAATCGCTCACGGCGCGGGCGAGTACAACCGCTCCGACCAGAGAGGCCAGAGTCACGATCGCGTCCCCATCGCGCTTGCGTTGGCCGGCCCCCGCTCCCATGCGGGCGCTGAGCCATCCGATCATGCCACTCACGCCGGCGGTAAATCGCTCTCGCGCGCCTTGGCTCTGGCGGTGCATTTCAGAGCACAGGGCAGCAAAGGGGCAGCCGCTTCCCGGTTCATCCCGGTGCGCCACCGAGAGATATTCGGAAACATAATCGCCGACCGTGGTGGTTTCACGGAGTTCGCGTCCTTTGGAGACGATCGCTTCGGCGACCGCCTCTTCGATTAGCCGCTCCTTGGAGCCAAATTGGCTGTAAAGGCCGCCATGCGTCATGCCGGCGGCTTCGGTCAGCGCGTCGACGCTGACGCCGGAGATCCCGCGCTCCCGGATCAGGCGTGAGGCCGCCGTTAGAATTCGCTCGCGGTTGTCGGCCGCCTTCTCCTTGGAAACGCGCATGTCGGAAGTCCCGAATCAGAGGTCTTGACAATTATAATTACGATCGTCATCTAATTCAAACATTACGATCGTCATCAAAATCTGACGGGCGCAGCGACGATCACCAGGAGAAAGTCATGGCCAAGGTAAAGATTGCTCTCGTGACAGGCGCCTCGTCGGGCATCGGCGAAGCCACCGCGCAGCGGCTCGCAACAGCCGGTTATAGAGTTTACGGCACCAGCCGACGCGGAGTTCAGGCAGGCAAGCGGCCTTTCGAGATGCTGGCCCTCGACGTGACCAGCGACGAATCCGTCACAGCGGCCGTCAGCGAGGTGATCGGGCGCGAGGGTCGCATCGATCTACTCGTGAACAACGCCGGATTCGGCGTTGCCCCCGCCGGCGCCGAGGAGAGCTCGATCGAGCAGGCCCGCTCGATTTTCGAGACGAACTTCTTTGGGCTGATCCGGGTGACGCGCGCCGTCCTGCCGCAGATGCGCGGTCAGGGCAGCGGCCGCATCATCAACATCAGCTCCGTCCTTGGCTTTCTGCCGATGCCCTATGGAGCGCTCTATGCGGCGACCAAGCACGCCGTGGAAGGCTATTCGGAATCGCTTGACCACGAGCTGCGCACGCGGGGTATCAGGGTCTCCACCATCGAACCCGCCTACACGAAGACACCGTTCGACGCGAACTTCATCGAGCCGGACGTCAAGCTCGACGAGTATCGCGAAGCACGCGCGGCCGTGAGCAGGCGGGTGAACGAGGTCATGGCAACCGCCGAATCGCCGGATGTGGTCGCCGACACCGTATTGAAGGCGGCAAACGCGACGCATCCGAAAATTCGATACACAGCCGGCAAGCTCGCGAACCGCCTGCGACTTCTACGCAGGTTTGCGCCCGCCGGCCTGGTCGATGCCGGGATTCGAAAGGACCTCCGGCTTGATGCGGCTCAGCCGTCACGGTCCGCTCGTCTCCCACGAGCTTTTTGACGGCGCGCGCGCCGCCGCTCCCGGCGCTGCATTCGCCCGTGCTCGCGGCATGAACTTCTTCATGGTGTTCGGCCTGCTGAGCCGCAAGATCATTCGCGGCGCTGGAAAAACGCGGCGTCGAATATTCATTCCTGTTTGTGCATCCGGACGGGGGGCAGCTCTCGCAGATCTCGGACATTCTCACGGCGGGTCACATTCGGCCGGTGATCGACAAGGTATTTCCGTTCGCGCGGGCAAAGGACGCCCTTGGCTATCTTGCGAAGGGCAGGGCCAAGGGGAAAGTCATTGTCCAGATGAGGTGAGGCTCACTCCGCAAGCTGAAATCGCTCGAACCGGTCGAGCTCGTCCTCGATCTTGCGCTTGAGCTCCTTGCGGCCTGCAGTCTTCTTGCCCTCGCCAACCCAGGTCCATTTCTGCATCAAGAGCTTCTTGGCCTGCCGGTCCGTCTTGAGATCAAGCGCGGCGACGATCTCGTGGCCGACCAGCACGGGCAGCGCGAAATAGCCGAGCTTGCGCTTGGCCTTCGGCACATAGGCTTCGAACAGATGGTTGTAGCCGAAGATGAGATTGGTGCGCTTGCGCTGGATGATCAGCGGATCGAACGGCGACAGGATATGGACGAGATCGGGCGACGCCGCCGCGCCGGTGGACTCGAGCACCGCAGGCACCGCCCAATGCTCCTGCTTGCCCGCGCCGTCGATCGCGACAGGCACGAGCTCGCCGCGGCGCACGCGCGAGGCGATCAGCCCCGCCACCGCCTTCTTGCGCGGCGCATCGAGATGGCAGACCGAATCCAGACTGACCACACCCTGTGAGCGCAGCGCGCGGTCGAGCAGATAGGCCGTGATCTCCTTGGGCGAGGCCGGCTTCGGCAGCTTGTCCCAGCCAAAATGGCGCGTCGTCAGCTCATAGGTCTTGAGCATGCCCTGGCGCTCGCTGATGGTCACAGCCCCGGTATAGAAGGCAAGTTGCAAGGCCCGCTTCGACGGCTTGCGGCTCTGCCACAAATGTTCCTTCTCGACGAGCACGTCGTCCTCGATGTCGCGGATCGTGAGCGGACCGGCGCGCAGCAGCCGCATTACCTTGCGCGTGTCGGCCGGCTTCACCGAGTCGAACCATTTGTGCCCTTCGCGCCGGTGCTCGCGCATCGCCGGCAGGAAGAAGCGGAAGTCGCTCGCCGGCACGTAGGACAGCGCATGCGTCCAGTATTCGAACACACTTCGGTCGACGCTCTGGGCATGGCGAAGATCAGCGCGGCGGTAGGACGGGATGCGGCTGAACAGGATGTGGTGGTGGCAGCGCTCGATCACGTTGATGGTGTCGATCTGCACATAGCCGAGATGAGCGACCGCGTGCGCGACGGCCTGCGCGCCTTCGCCGAACGGGGTACGCTCGTCCAGCCGCTGGGCATGCAGCCAGATCTGCCGGGCCTGTGTCGTCGAGAGAGGGAGAGGCTTGGGAGCGCGGGACATTGCAGGATGCAATGTAGCGGGATTCGCGCTGAGGCAAACAAGACAGGCAAAGAAAACCGCGCTGCCATCTGCTGACAGCGCGATCTGTCAGCGAACTGCTCAAACTATTTCGCGCCCATCTTCTGCGCCTTCATGTAATGCATGCAGGCGCCGCGCATATTGCCTTTGCTCATCTCGGTGTTGGCCGCAGCCATTTCCTTGGCCATCGCCTGTTTGGCGGGCGAATCGACGGTTCCCATTGCGGTCATCGATTTGCCGATAGCCTCGCCTGTACAGGGTTGCATCTTTGCCGCAGAAGCCGGCGAGGCCGCGAACACCGCGAGCACAACAGCCGAAAGCAACATCTTCATCGAGTGTCTCCTCCGTAGAACAAAACCGGCGTCGTGCCGGCCAACGCAAGAGCCATTCTTCAGCGACAAGTTTTCAGGGAGAAGACATTTTCGTTGCTGCGCCGCAGCGATAGCCCCCCTTAGCGTGCGGCTTTTGGGCGCTCCCCGAGGCTGCCTGTAGCAGTATCCGGCTCGCAGGACGCCTTGCCGCGCCCCTCCGACTGGCAGCGATAGACGCTGCCAGTGAGACGATCGACCAGCCACATGTTATCGTCGGTCGGCGCTTCCAGGCCGACATAGCGGGAGGTCAGCCCCGTGATCAATGTCGACAGCAGGATCGCCACCGCGATCATCGCCGCGCCGATATAGATTGGCATTGAGCTCAGGGACACTGTCCGATCCGGCGGGCCGCTGCGATAGAACTGGTAGTCACGCTGGTAGTCACTTGGCCTCGGCACTGGACGGAACTCGCCTCCCTCGCGGACGAATTGTTGGATGACAAAGCCTGCTAGGCGCGCATATGGACGAATTCTTGTTCGTGGGCGGGCCTTGGGGCGACGCCTTTGCGACGATCGGCGAAACGCGGATGTCCGGGGCGGCCAGAGAGCTCGTTCGGAGCAAGCCGGAACGAACACTGTGACCTCCGGCTCGTGATTTCGAATGTGACAAGGATCACATCAGGGCCTTTGAACCTTCCCTATGCTCGCAGCATCAAATCGCCATCAGGCGTAACAGCGAGGATACGACAATGACCCGTTTCGATAAATTTTTTGGACTGAAGGCGATTACTCTCTCGGCGGCCCTGTCGATGACGGCGAACCTTGCGCTGGCCGGCGACAACAACGTCTCCGCGGGCCAGATCCTGGATGCATTGAAGCCGAAGCCGGTGACCCGCGGCCTGTCCGTTGGGCCACCGGCCGATACCACCGCGCAGGCCAAGGAATCGACGTTCCTCAACACCGTGCGCAACCGCTCGACCCGGTCGCTCTCGACCGGCGAGCGCGAGCAGATCGCCGAGCTCGCGGCCGCCAAACCGAAGATCGATCTGGAGATCCAGTTCGACTACAACTCGGCCGAGATCGCCAAGACCTCGGTGGCCTCGGTGCAGGCGCTCGGCAAAGCGCTGTCCGATCCGGCGCTCAAGGGTTCGACCTTCGTGGTCGCAGGCCACACCGACGCGACCGGTGGCGAGGAGTACAATCAAGGGCTCTCCGAGCGGCGCGCCGACACCATCAAGAAGTACCTGGTGCAGAACTACGGCCTGAACGGCGCTGATCTCGTCACTGTCGGTTACGGCGAGACCAAGCTGAAGGATGCCGCCAACGGCGCCGACCCAGTCAACCGCCGCGTCCAGGTCGTGAACATGGACACCAAGACCGCGTCGAAATGATCTCCTAGTTACGCGTGACGAAACGCGCCGCCTGCTGTAACCCGGCAGGCGGCGATGTCATATCCAGCTCTGGAACAGCATCAACCGGCCGAAGGTTCGCATTGAGCTGCCGACAAAGGCCGCGGAGATCGGCAGCAGGACTGCAAAGCCGGCGGCGGCGATGCCGACATAGGCCCACAGCAGCCAGCGCGGCAGTCCGTCCCGGCGCAGAACATAGACCAGCGCAAGCGACGCCGCGGTCGCGGCCGGCAGATAGTAGTAAATGAAGCCCAGCGTGCGTGGCAGCAGCGCCCAGGCGAGCCAAGGGCCGAAATAGAACGCCGCGATCAGGAACGCATCCCAGCGCCGCGCCACGATGAAATCGCGCAGCACGACCGCGAGCGCGAGCAGCGCCGGCCACAACACCAGCGGATTGCCGAGGAAGACGATCGCGGCGACGTTGTCCTCCGCCGTCTTGTCGAACAGGAACCAGACCGGGCGGGCGAGCAACGGCCAGGATGGCCATGCGCTCATATAGGTGTGGCCGGCGATCGCCGTTGTGGTGTTGTCGGCGAAGATTCGCCGCTGCGCCTCGACCAAATCCGGCAACGACAATCCGTACAGCGGAACGAAAGCGGCAAGATACGTCAACGCGGGCAGAAGGGCGAAGCAGAGCGCGGCATGCTGTACCCGAAAGCCGCGCCAGAGATCGGGCCGATACCAGTCGCTCGGCTTGGCGTCGGCGAACTGCGTGTGCCAGCCCTGCATCAGGCGAATCACCGCAACGATCATAACGCAGACGGCCAGTGGAAACAGGCCGCTCCATTTGCAGGCCGCAGCACAGCCGAACAGGCCGCCCGCGAGTGCGAACAGCGCATGCGGCCGCTCTCTTCGAAAACCATGCATGAAGGCGGCGGTCGCGAGCAGGCCGAAGCCGAGCGCAAAGATGTCGAGCATGGCGATGCGCGCCTGCACGTAGAGCATCTGGTTGCTGCCAGTGATCAGCGCGGCTGCGATCGCCGGCCCCTGCGCGGAGAACAGCGCAAGGCCGCACAGATAGATCGCGACCACCGCGAGCGCGCCGAACAAGGTCGCCGGATAGCGCCAGCCAAACGCGTTGTCGCCGAAGGCTGCGATCGATGCTGCGATCAGCTCCTTCGCCAGCGGCGGGTGCATCGGATTGAGCATCGGCTGCGACATCGCAGGCGTCAGCATCTGCCGCGCCGCCGGCACATAATGCACTTCGTCGAAGACGAACTTCTCCGGCGTCGAAAGACCGATCAGCAGCGCCAGATGAGCAACCAGGAAAATCGCGACAGCAATCACTGCGCTCCGCGACACCTTTGGAACCGCGGACAATTCGAGCGTCGGCTGTGGAGATGTTGTGCGTGGCAAATTGGCGTCACCGCGGACAAAAAAGAGATCGCAGTTTCATTGAACGCATTCTGCCGCAACTGTCACTAAGCATAACGCAGGTCCACGCCGCTTGTGATAATTCCGCCACATCTTAAGCGCGCGCGATCCGGTACGATCAGGGACACATCGATCGGTTGCGAAATGAATTTGCGCTTCTGGCTTTTCCTCTCTCTGTTGTCAGCCGCATTGTGCGCTGGTCCTGGCGCTCGGGCGCAGACGCGCGTCGGCGAGGCCGTCGTGATCCAGAACGAAGTGGCGCGCGTGGCCGCGAGCACCACGCCGATCAATGTCGGCGACAGCATGCTGCGCGACGAGACCGTGCGCACCGGCGCCGGCAGCGCGGCGCGCTTCGTCATGGCCGACAGCACCAATCTGTCACTGGGCCCGAGCGCGACGCTGAAGCTCGACCGCACCGTCTTCAACGACGAGCACAGCTATCGCGACGTCGCGATCCGCATGACCACCGGCGCATTCCGCTTCGTCACCGGACACTCCGACAAGACCGCCTACAAGATCACGACCCCGCTCGCAACCATCGGCGTACGCGGCACCACGCTCGACATCCTCTCGCAGCGTGGCCGATCCGTCGTCGTGCTTCAGGACGGCGCGGCCAGCGTCTGCACGAAGAGCTCCCAGTGCGTGCAGCTCACCCAGCCCGGCGACACCGCCATCGTCACCTCCACCGGCGGCAAGGCCGGCATCACCAAGTCCAACACCCCGCCCTGGACGTTTGCCGCCAACTGCGCCGCGAATGCCGGGCTTTGCGCGGTCGACCAATATGCCGCCGCCTGGCCGACCATCACACCTGCCGTCCAAGACGACGGCGTGCTGTGCGGGCGGTGACAATGGCGAAACTCCGCTTCAAGCGCTTCGTCCGCGCCGGCGCGCTGGCCACCTTGGCTGCGCTTGCGTTTGTCGCGCTCGATATTCGACCGGCTGTAGCCCAGGCGGCGTGCGGATCCGAATGCGGTGAGCCGACGCCTTACCCGACCTATTCACCGTCCCCAACGCCCACATATTCTCCATCACCATCGCCCTCCCCCTCGCCGAGCCCCTATCCGTCGCCCTCGCCGAGCCCCGATCCTGCGCCCGCTCCGAGCCCGTATCCGGCTCCGAGCCCGACACCGACCGGCGCGGATTCCAGCGGCAATTCGATTCGTGGCCTCGCCAATCAGCGCTTCAACCAGATGATCACCAACCGTGTGCTCGGCACGGTGCTGCTCGGCGTCAACGAGCAGGTCAATTGCAGCGACTGCATCAGCGCGTTCGGCTCGGCCGGCTCGTTCTCCGCCGGCATCCACGGCCGCAAGGAGCTGACCAACAATCTGTCGCTGCTCGCCGGCATAGCCTACACGCACTACAACGAGGGCGGCTACAAGGTCACGAGCGCACCGATCGGTGCCTTCGCGCTACGTTATGACTTCACCGACTGGGGCTCGTCGCGCCCGTTCTTCGACGTCGGCACGATCCTGACGCCCTGGGAGAAGGCGCGATACACACGCAGCTACGACACCAGCCTCGGGCCTGTGAGCGTGACCAGCTCAACCAACGCCTCGAACTACGCTGTCTATGGCCGTGCTGGCTGGATGAGGCGCCTGTCGCCGCGCGACGAGGTCGCGGCCTCCATCGAGGTCTGGCAGCTCTGGCAGCGGGTATCGGGCTACACCGACGGCGCAGTGGCTTTCAATCCGTTCGACGCCGCGATTGCGACCGGCACCGACCGCACCAGCCTGGTCAAGATCGGCGGCCAGTGGACGCATCTCTACGGCAGCAACATTGAGGCCAACATCAACGGCGGCTGGGTCCAGTCCTTTGCGAGCCACAGCGGCATCGTGGCGACCGTGACCGGCAACGGCGTGGTGGTTCCGACCATGGGCAACCAGGGCTGGTTCGAATATGGCGGCCGCCTCGGCTTCCGCGTGCAAAAGGGCTGGATCGTGGATCTGTTCGCCAACGGCACGCTGGGCCCGCAACCGGTCGGCAATACCATCCACGGCGGCGTGGGGCTGCGGATTAGTTATTGAGGCACAGCCTCTAGGGTGGGCGAAGCGAAGTGCGCCCACCGCTTTTCTCTCGCCTTGAGAACGCTGGTGGGCACGGCGCGAATGCGCCTTTGCCCACCCTACGGCATCCGTCCGGCCCTCACGCCGCCGACTTGCCCTCGAACGCTCGACGGAGAACATCGACATCGAGCTTCACCATCTTCATCATGGCCTGCATGGCGCGGGCGGCCGCCGCCTTGTCGGGGCTCGACAGGAATTCGAACATCACTTTCGGCACCACCTGCCAGGCCACGCCCCAGCGATCCCTGACCCAGCCGCACCGCTCTTCCTTGCCCCCATGCGCCAGGAACGCGCTCCAGACGCTGTCGACCTGGGCCTGGTCATCGCAATCGATCATCAGCGACAGCGCGTGGGTGTACTCCATTTTCATTCCGCCATTCAGCGCGACCAAGCGCTGTCCGCCGAGCGTGAACTCGACGACGAGCACCGAACCCTGCTTGCCGGAGGGGCCATCGGAGACGTTGCGCTGGACGTGCACGATCTTGGAATCGGGCAGCAGGGAGACGTAGAAATTGGCGGCTTCTTCAGCGTCGCCGTTGAACCACAGGCAGGGCGTGACCTTCGACATTTGAATGCTCCTGTTCGATCTTGGCGGGCTTGGATCAGGCAGTCGCCATGTCGGGCTGCAAGGGAGCCGCGGCGAGATCCATCCAGTTCACGCCCCACATATGGCCATCCGGATCCTCGAAACTGCGGCCGTACATGAAGCTGTATTCGTCCTTCGGACCGGGATCGGCCACCCCGCCCGCAGCCTCAGCCTTGCCGACGATATCGTCGACCTCGCTGCGGCTCTCCGCGGATAGGCAGAACAGGACCTGGTTCGAGGTCCTGGCATCCGCGATCGGCTTCGGCGTGAACTGACGGAATTTGTCGTGGGTCAGCAGCATGGCGAAAATGGTCTCGGAAAAGACCATGCAGCTCGCTGTCTCATCGCAGAATTGCGGATTCTTGACCGCGCCGATCGCCTCGTAGAAGGCAGTGGCGCGCCTGAGGTTGGTCACCGGCAGATTGACGAAGATCATCTTGGGCATCGGAGGCTCCTTGGCAGGGTTCCGCCCTAGGACGGGCCAGCCGGCGGCCATCCGACATAGCTTCCGAATATTTTTTGACCTTCTCCTGCAAGGTTCCGTCGCTCCGAACCTCGCTCCTCCTCGGACGCCTTACTTCTTCTCGTTGGGATCGCGGTGAACGGGGTCGATCCACAGCACGGTTTCGGGCTTCTCGACCGGCTCGATATCGAGATTGATTGCGACCGCCTCGCCGTCGCTGCGCACCAGCACGCATTCCAGCACCTCGTCGGGACTGGCGTTGATCTCCTGATGCGGGACGTAAGGCGGGACGAAAATAAAATCGCCAGGGCCTGCCTCCGCGGTGAATTGCAGACGCTCGCCCCAGCGCATCCGGGCCTTGCCCTTCACCACATAGATGACGCTTTCGAGATGACCGTGGTGATGCGCGCCGGTCTTGGCGTCGGGCTTGATGCTCACCGTGCCCGCCCACAATTTCTGGGCGCCGACCCGCGCGAAATTGATCGCGGCCGCGCGGTCCATACCTGCCGTCGATGGCACATTCGTATCGAGCTGGTTGCCCGGGATGACGCGTACGCCGTCATGTTTCCAGCGATCCTCGTGATCCTGTGCATGGTGCGAATGCGTGTGGTCATGGCCGGTCATGGGACTGCTTTCTGTTGGTTCCTTGCGCGGCAAACTAACCCAAAGCCACGCCCGCGAGCCACAGCAAATTCGGAACCCTCGTAGTCATGAGACGTTGTCTTCGCGAGCGAACCCGAAGGAGAGAGTTTCATGGGCAGCACGACCGACAAGATCAAGGGCAATGCCAACGAGGCAATCGGCAAGGCCAAGCAGGGCATCGGCGAAGCCACCGGCTCGGAACGTATGAAGGGCGAAGGCGCAGTCCAGGAAGTGAAGGGCAAGGGCCAGCAGGCCATGGGCGATGCCAAGGACGCCGCGAAGGAGGCAATGGATCGTGCCGCCGCTGCGGCAAAGCGCGCCGCGGAGTAGCGCGCGCATCGCCAAAAGCGAAAAGACCGGCCGGAAGGCCGGTCTTTTTGTTTGTCTTGCTCAGCCATCCGGGCGATCCGCAGCATCGAACCCGAGATCTCGAGATTCCGGGTCTGCTCCTTCGGACCATCCCGGAATGACGGCTGCGCCGTCACTTTACCGCGAGCAATTCCACGTCGAACATCAGCGTCGCGTTCGGCGGGATCACGCCGCCGGCACCGCGGGCGCCGTAGCCGAGTTGCGGCGGGATGATCAGCGTGCGCTTGCCGCCGACTTTCATCGAAGCGACGCCCTCGTCCCAGCCGGCGATGACGCGGCCCTTGCCGATCGGGAATTCGAATGGCTCGTTGCGGTCGACGGACGAGTCGAATTTCTTGCCCTTCTGGCCGTTCTCGTAGAGCCAGCCGGTATAGTGCATCACGCAGATCTGGCCCGCCTTGGGCGAAGCGCCAGTGCCGGCGACGCTGTCGATGATCTGCAAGCCTGAAGCTGTGGTCATGGTCTTTCCTGCGGTCTGGGCCGAGGCCGTGGTGGAAACGAAATGCGACACGCTGGCAATCACGGTGATCGCGAGTGCCGACATCAGGGCGAGGAGCGCGCGTTGGAAACGCTGCATGAGGCACCTTCCGTTTGAGGCGGGAGGTGTCTAGCGCAACGCCGATGAGGTTTCCACCCCTACACCTCGATATTTTCCAGCCGGACCGGGAGCTTGCGGATGCGCTGGCCGGTGGCGTGATAGATCGCGTTGCAGATCGCCGCATTGGTGCCGACATTGGCGAGCTCACCGAGACCCTTCACGCCTGCCGGGTTGATGTGATCGTCCTGCTCGGAGAGCAGGATGACCTCAACGCCGGGCACGTCCGCATTCACGGGCACGAGGTAGTCGGCGAAGTTGTCGTTGACGTAGCGCGCGTTGCGCTCGTCGATGTCGGTGGCCTCGAGCAGCGCCGACGACATGCCCCAGATCAGCCCGCCCATCAGCTGGCTGCGCGCGGTGCGCGGATTCATGATGCGGCCTGCCGCGAACGCGCCAACCAGACGGGGACAGCGGATCTCATGCGTGAAGCGGTTGACGCGGACCTCGACGAACTCCGCACCGAAGGCATAGGCGATCTGGTCTTTCATGGCGTGACCGCCGACGAGCCGCACCTGCCCGCTGTGCATGGCGCGGAAGGAATCCAGCGGCGCGCCCTCCGGCTTCCACTCGCCATACTCCTCGACGACGCCGACACCGAGTGCGTCGAACGCCTTCTCGAGGTCGAGCGGGCGGTCACCTTTCGCCGCCTGTGTGGCCGGTGTCTGGCCGATGCCCACGGTCTCCTTGGCCTTGTCCGTCAGGCTCTGGCTCGGCATCGCCGCCTTGAACAGGCGCTGGCGGATCTGATCGCACACCATCATCACCACGGAGCAGGTGCTGGCCGTCGAATTCGAGCCCCCGGCAACAGGCGCCGGCGGCAGATCGCTGTCGCCGATGAAGACCGCAACCTTCTCGAGCGGCACGCCGAGCCGCTCGGCGGCGGTCTGGGCGACCACGGTGTAGGCGCCGGTCCCGATCTCGTGGCCGGCGATCTCGACCCGGGTGCGGCCGTCGCGCTGGAGGCGCACGCGCGCGGCCGCCGGGCCCATCTGGGTCGGGTAGCAGGTGGCGGCACAGCCATAGCCGATCAGCCAGTCGCCATCCGACATCGATTTCGGCTGCGGCGAGCGTTGCGCCCAGCCGAACGCCTTGGCGGCCTCGTCGAAACAGGCCATCAGCGAGCGCGACGTGTAGGGCTTGCCGCCAATCGGCTCAACGGTGGTATCATTGATACGGCGGAGCTCGACCGGATCCATGTTCAATTTCACCGCAAGCTCGTCCATCGCGCTCTCCAGCGCAAACAGATACGGCACCTCCGGTGGAGAACGCATGAAGCCGGGCGTGTTGCGGTCCGCGCGCACGATCGAGACGAGGCTGTCGACATTCGGACAGGCATAGAGCCGCGTCGTGGTCTTGGTGCCGCCGACGCAATAGGCGTCGGGGCGCGAAGAGATTTCGGCGCCCTCATGCTTTAAGGCCAGCAGCTTGCCATCACGGCTCGCCCCCAGCTTGATCTCGTGGCGGGTCTCGGCGCGATAGGTGGTGATGGTAAAGCCCTGGTCGCGGGTCGGGACCAGCTTGATCGGCCGGCTCAGGCGCTTTGCGATGCTGGCGATGATGGCGGTGCGCGGTGTCATCGAGCCGCGCGAGCCGAAGCCGCCGCCGACATAGGGATTGACCACGCGGACCTTGTCGGCGTCGATGCCAAGCTGTTCGGCGACGCCATATTTCAGGCCGTAGACGAATTGGCTCGGCTCGTAGATGACGAGTTCGTCGCCCATCCAGGCGCAGCTGGTGGAGAACAGCTCCATCGGATTGTGATGCTGCGTCGGGGTGTCGTAGGACGCGGTCAGCTTGACCTCGGCCTCCTCGAACGCCTTTGCGAAGTTGCCGACCTTCGGGTCTTCCTTGAATTGGGCATTCTGTCCCTTCGCGGCCGCAATGGTCGTTCCGGGCGAGTCGAAGGTCGCGCTCGGCGCGGCGGCTGTGTAGCTGACCTTGACGCGGTTGGCCGCCTCGCGCGCCGCCTCGTAGCTTTCGGCAATGACCACCGCGATGATCTGGCCATCATGGGCAATGTCGGCCGATTTCAGCGGCTGGATCGTCGTGCCTGCATAGCCGCCATTGCTGAAGAGCTTCGACTCCTTCAGCTTCGGCCCATTCTCGTGCGTGACGATGTCGATAACGCCCCGGACACGCCTGGCGTCATCGAGGTCGAAGCGATCGATTCGCCCCTTGGCGATGGCGCTGGTGACGAGAAACGCATAGGCGGGATCGGCGAGCGGCATGTCCGACGCATAGGTGGCGCGTCCCGTCACCTTCACGACGGCGTCATAGCGCGGCACGGGCTGGCCCATGTTGATCTTCGGCTCGGGAGCAGCAGCAGTCATGATCAGATCTCCATCGTTACGGCCTGCTGGAGCGCGCGTGCCACCACGCGCTTGCCGAGCGCGATCTTGAAGCTGTTGTGCCGCCGCCCTCTCGCGTCTGCGAACGCAGCATCGGCGGCGCGTTGTGCGAGGGCTTCGTCGAATTTTTGTCCCTTGAGCAGCGCCTCTGCCTCGCGCGCTCGCCAGGGCACGGTTGCGACACCGCCAAGCGCGACGCGCGCATCCTTGATCGTGCCGTCCTGCACGTCGAGCGCCACCGCAGCCGAAGACAGCGCGAACTCGTAGGATTGGCGGTCGCGCGCCTTCAGATACACCGATCGCGGCCAGCGTCCGGACACCGCAAAGGCCGAGATCAGCTCGCCGGGCTGAAGCGTGGTTTCGATGTCTGGCGTGCTGCCCGGCGCCTTGTGAAGCTGGGCGAACGGCATGCTGCGCGTGCCGGCCTTGCCCGTGATCTCGACCGTGGCGTCGAGCGCGATCAGCGCCTGGGCGAAATCGCCCGGATAGGTCGCGATGCACTGGTCGGAGATTCCGAGCACGGCATGCATGCGATTGACGCCGTCCATCGCGGCGCAACCGGAGCCGGGATGGCGCTTGTTGCAATTCTCGTAGGAGACATCGCGGAAATAGCTGCAACGCGTCCGCTGCATCACGTTACCGCCGAGCGTCGCCATGTTGCGCAGCTGGGCGCTGGCGGCGAGCTTCAGCGAATTGGCGATCACCGGGTAGTTGCGCTGGATGCCGTCATGCGCGGCGACGTCGGACATCTTTGCGAGCGCGCCGAGCCGCAAATTGTCGCCATTTGGCTCGATCACCGACCAGCCGTGCGCAAGCGGATTGATGTCGACGATCGCGGCCGGCCGCATCACATCCAGCTTCATCAGGTCGATCAGCGTGGTGCCGCCGGCGAGCGGCTGCGCAGCGGCCTGGGTCAGCGGATTGTTCGCGGCCGCGGCGGCGCTGAGCGCCTGCACGGCCATGTCAGGGTCTGTTGCCCTCTGATACGAAAACGGTCGCATGCGCCTAGCCTTTCATGATCTCGGGCGCGGCCTGCTTCACGGCGGCGACGATATTGGGATAAGCGGCACAGCGACAGATATTGCCGCTCATATACTCGCGTATATCCGCCTCGCTGTTTGCATGGCCCTCCTTGACGCAGGCCACAGCGGACATGATCTGGCCGGGCGTGCAATAGCCGCACTGGAATGCGTCGTTGTCGATGAAGGCCTGCTGCATCGGATGCAGACGGTCGTCGGTGGCAAGCCCTTCGATCGTCGTGATCTCCTGCCCCTCGGCGGCGAGCGCAAGCGTCAGGCACGACACCACGCGCCGGTCGTCGATCAGCACCGTGCAGGCACCGCACTGGCCGTGATCGCAGCCCTTCTTGCTGCCGGTGAGCTTGAGGTGTTCGCGCAGCGCGTCGAGCACCGTGGTGCGGGGATCGATGCTCAGGCGCTTGTCCTTGCCGTTGACGTGGAGGGTGACCTCGACAGGAAGCGCCGGATCTTGTGCGACTGACGCGCTCGTATCCCCCGCGGCTGCGCGCGCCGTGATCGGAACAAGCGCACTGCCGGCAGCGCCCACCATAAAGGCGCGCCGATCGAATGCGGATGCTTTGGAACTTGATTTATCGGACATGGACGGCCTCCACTGCTTCGAACCAAGCAGCACACGCCTGCACCGCTCATCGCCCCTTAACCTGAAGCCATGAGCTCCGTTCCAGAAAGGGCGACGCAGCAAATGCCGCGCCGCCCTTTGTCAACTTTTCCTGATCTTGCGGGGGAACCGCGCGGGCGCCTCAATAGCCCAGCGCACAACCGTCCTTGCGTGGATCGGAACCGCCGGTGAGCGTGCCCCTGTCCCAATCGATCCAGATCGCCTGGGCGCCGCCGAGCGGACCGACCACGCTGGTGGTCTTGTGGCCGAGCTTCTTCAGGCCTTCGACGATCGCGGCTGGCACGCTGTCCTCGAGCTGATATTGGCCCTCGTAGTGCAGGCCGCGCGGCATGTCGATCGCCTCCTGCACGTCGCAGCCATAGTCGAGGATGTTGGTCAGCACATGGGTCTGGCCGACCGGCTGATATTGTCCGCCCATCACCGCGAACGGCATCACGGACCGGCCGCCCTTGGTGAGCAGGCTCGGCATGATCGTGTGCAGCGGCCGTTTGCCGCCCGCGATGCAGTTGGGATGGCCCGGCTGGATGCGGAAGCCGCCGGCACGGTTCTGGAACAAGACGCCGGTCTTGTTCGAGACGATCGCCGAGCCGAAGGAATGCGCGATCGAGTTGATGAACGAGCAGACGTTGCGGTCCTTGTCCACCACCGTGATGTAGATGGTCGAGGGATTCATCGGCGGTGCGACGTTGGGCAGGTCGAGCATGCCGTCCATGCGGATCTTGGCGATGTGCTCGTCGCAGAATTCCTTGGCGAGGATCTTGGCGACTTCGATCTGCATGTGGTCGGGATCGGCGACATGCAACTCGCGATGCATGTAGGCGATGCGCGCGGCTTCCGCCTCGAGATGGAAACGCTCGACGCTGAGCGGTGCATATTTCTTCAGGTCAAACCGCGACAGGATGTTGAGCATCAGCAGCATAGTGAGGCCGGGTCCGTTCGGCGGGCACTGCCAGACGTCATAGCCCTTGTACATGGTGCCGATCGGCGTGGTCACTTCCGTCGTATGCGCGGCGAAATCGTCGAGCGTGTGCAGGCCGCCGATGCCCCTGAGGGTGTCGACCATGTCTTCCGCGATCGGGCCCTTATAGAAGGCGTCGCGACCATCCCTGGCGATCGCGCGTAGCGTCTTGCCGAGCTCCGGCTGGCGGATGAGGTCGCCGGCCACCGGCGGCTTTCCGCCCGGCAACAGGTAACGCACGGTGTTGGTGCCACCCTTCAGCTTCTCGAATTGGTTCTTCCAGTCGAAGGCGATGCGCGGCGCGACGACATAGCCTTCTTCGGCCGCCTTGATCGCTGGCTGGAGCAGCCGGTCGAAACCGAACTTGCCGTGATCGCGCAACACGGTGGCGAAGGCGTCGACCACGCCGGGAATCGACACCGCATGCGCCGAGGTCAGCGGCACGGAAGTGATTTTGCGCTCGAGATACCAGTCGGCGTTCGCCGCTTTCGGCGCGCGGCCGGAGCCGTTATAGGCGATGATCTTGCCCTCGCCCCGCGGTTGGATCAGCGCAAAGCAGTCGCCGCCGATGCCGGTCGATTGCGGCTCGATCACGCCAAGCACGGCCGAGCCGGCGACCGCAGCGTCCACCGCCGTGCCGCCCTCGCGCAGCACCTCGATCGCGGCGAGCGAGGCCAGCGGATGCGAGGTCGCCACCATCGCGTTGGTGGCGTGGACCGTGGATCTGCCGGGGAAATGGAAGTTTCTCATGCGAATTCTTGCTTTCTTGGACGTCCGGCGCGACGGCGCGCCATCTCGGAAAAACCCGGCCTACATGGCATATTCCGGCCAGCCGGAGCAATGCTGGCATACCAATGAAATGGCTGCCATCCGCTGGGCGTATATGGACGGATCGCGGCTTCAGCCATAGCGGGTTTTCCGGGCGGCCGTCGCCTGCTAAACGAGCCGCCATGACTTACAAGGTCGCCGCCTTCTACCAATTCGCCGCCCTCCCGGATCACCGGGAGCTGCGCGAGCCGTTGCGTGCATTCTGTGCTGGCCTGGCCCTGAAGGGCAGCGTGCTGCTGGCCCAGGAGGGGGTCAACGGCACTGTCGCGGGCGCGCCGGAGGCGATCGACGCTTTCACTGACGAGCTCGCGCACGGCGACATGTTCGGCGGCAGGCTGGACAATCTCGAGCTCAAATTCTCGACCGCGGCGGCGATGCCGTTCCGCCGGCTCAAGGTGCGGCTGAAAAAGGAGATCGTCACGCTCGGCGATGCGGCCGCCGATCCGACCAAGAACGTCGGCACGTATGTCGACGCCGCAGAATGGAATGCCTTGATCGCGGCACCCGACACGCTGCTGCTCGACACCCGCAACGCCTTCGAGGTGGCGATGGGCACGTTCGAGGGCGCGGTCGATCCCGGCATCAAGAGTTTTGGCCAGTTCAAGGACTTTGCCGCCGATCAGCTCGATCCGGCAAAGCACCGCAGGATCGCGATGTTCTGCACCGGCGGCATTCGCTGCGAGAAGGCCAGCGCGCATCTGCTCGCGCGCGGCTTTGCCGAGGTCTATCACCTCAAGGGCGGCATCCTGAGATATCTGGAAGAGGTGCCGGAGACGCAGAGCCGCTGGCGCGGCGAGTGTTTCGTATTCGACGAGCGCGTCGCGCTCGGCCACGCTTTGCGCGAACTCGACAAGGGGCACAGCCGTGGCGAATGAGATCAAGACGCTGAGCGAGCGCATCGACGCATTGGAGATGCGCCTCAGCTATCAGGACGACACCATCGAAACGCTGAACCAGACTATCACCGCACAGTGGAAGCAGATCGATGCGCTGACGCGGCACATTGCGCAGCTCAGTGAACGGCTCCAGGATGCCGAGGCGAATGCGCCGGGGCCTGCCAACGAGCGCCCGCCGCATTATTGAAACGATGAGCTACTGACCGGACGCCTTGAGCATCAGGCTGGCCACCTCGCCCGACATCATCAACCGGTTGCGCCCGGCCTCTTTCGCGGCGTAGAGCGCCTGATCGGCCGCCTCGACGAGCGAGGCCACGCCCGCCGTGCGCTCCAGCACCGGCCGGCAGGCTGCGCCTCCGAGCGAAGCGGTAACGCAACCGGTGGCACAGTTGCTGGTGTGGACGAGGCCCGCCTCGCGGATCGCCCGTCGAATCCGGTCGCCGATCCGGGCGCAGCCCTCGGCATCGGTGTTCGGCAGCAGGATGGCGAACTCCTCGCCGCCATAGCGCGCCGCCAGATCGCCGGGACGCTGCATCTCGGCCGCGATGACCTGCGCCACCCGGCGGAGGCAGGCATCGCCGGCAGGATGGCCGTATTCGTCGTTGTAGGCCTTGAAGTGGTCGACGTCGACCATCAGCAAGGCGAGGCTGGAGCGGTCGCGATAGGCGCGCGCCCACTCGTCCTTCAGACGTTCGTCGAAGCGGCGGCGGTTGGCAAGGCCGGTGAGGCTGTCCTCGATCGCGAGCGTCTCAAGCCTGGTCTCCAGCTTCTTGTGTTCGGTGATGTCGCGCGAGATCGCCACCACGCCGTCGATGTTACCGTTGGCCTTGCGTGTCACCCGCATGGTCGATTCGAGCCAGACTTCGCCGTTCTCCCGGTGCGAGTTGCGATAGACGAGGCGCGCCTCCTCCTTCTCGCCACGCTTCATGGCGTCGACGATCGCCTGAACCTGCGGCCGATCCTCCGGATTGACGCCCGCGAGCGCGGGCGTGCCGATCAGTTGATTGGCGCGCCAGCCGACGAGGCGCACCGACGAGGGCGAGACATAGCGCAGCCGCTCGTCGAGCCCGATGCGGGTCACCATATCGCTAGAGCCTTCCGCGAGCAGGCGGAAGTGAGCCTCCTTTTCGATCAGGGCTGCGGCCATGCGCTGGCCCCGTTGCAGCTGCCGCACCAGTACGGCACCGATGACCGCGATCAGCATCACCAGGGCGACCACGTAAAGCATGCGGGAGATCGCGGCTGCGCGCCAGGGCGCCAGCAGTTCGTCCTTATCGACGGTGGCGAGCAGGACCAAGGGGTAACGGCTGCTGCGCTTGAAGAAGCTGACGCGCTGGGCGCCGTCCAGCGGCGACTTGAAATGATAGGCGCCGCCCGGCTGCTGCAGGCTGGCGTCGCGGAACAGCGGTGTGTCGCCGACGTTGCGGGCCACGAATTTGTCGTTACTCGGGTTGCGCGCAACGATCAGACCGTCGCCATGCGTCAGCGCCACCGAACTGTTGCGGCCGATCTCGAACTGCTCGTAGAAATGCGAAAGATATTCCGAGCTGATGGTCGCGAGCACCACGCCGCCGAAGCTGCCGTCCGGCTTGTTGAAGCGACGCGACAGGGTGACGACCCATTCGCCGTCCAGTAGGCTCTTCACGGGGCGGCCGACATGGGCCTCTCGTTTCGCAGAGAGCTGATGATGACGGAAGAACGCGTCGTCGCTGAAGGTCGAGCCGATCGTGCCGGGCAAGGTCAGCCAATTGCCCTGATCGTCGATGATGGCGAGGCTGTGAATGCGCTCAACGGCCCTCTTGCGCGCTTCCAGCAGGGTGCGCAGCTTCGCGATCGTGGCCGGGCCGGCGCCGTCCATCTCTAGCCGGCTGACGACGCCGACGACGCCCGAATCCAGCAGATCGAGGCTGTCCTCTGCATGCTGTGTCAGCGAACGGGCAACGTTCGCCATTTCGGTCTCGGCACTCTTGAGCACCGCATCGCGCGCGGCCCACTCGCGCCAGCCGCTGACCCCGAGAATGGTCACGCAGGTCAGCACGACGAACGCCGCCGCGCGCAGCGGCAGACGGCTCCATCCGGCTTTTTGGGTCGCAGCACTCATGCGGCAGAATTCTCCGATCTTTTCGGAAACTCTGCCGCTTCTGCCAGTGAACTCTGAAATAACCGCGGTAATGCGCGGCGATATGCGCTCTTTCCCGTAGTCGTACGGACGCAAGCATCAGCGCATTGCTAACAGAACATTACCGCGCCTCTCGGGAACGACTCCCGCCCGCTAGCTGAAGATGGCCTTGACTTTCTCCCAGAGCGTGGGGTGCTCGGCATCCGCATCCGCCTTCGAGGGTGTCGGTTGCGCGACGCTGACGGGATCGGAGGCCGGAAACGTATCCTTCAGACCGCCGTCGAGCTTGGCGTTGCGATCGGCGGCGAGCGCCTCGCGCAGGTCATCGGCATGCTTGTCGTGCGGCGCAGGGTTGAATCTCTCAGCCATGATCTCCTCCATTGGCTGGTCAACGCGGCCCGATTGCGCTGGTTCCCCTGTTCCGCTGGGGGCCGCGGCAGTGTATCAGGAGCCATAACTCTCTTCAGGACCATTCGTGCCCCAGTCTGCGTCAAAGCCCTTCATCGACGTGCTCTCCGGCCAGCGCCAGGCCATCCCGCCCATGTGGATGATGCGGCAGGCCGGCCGCTACTTGCCGGAATATCGCGAGGTGCGCGCCAAGGCGGGCGGCTTCCTCGATCTCTGCTTCAATCCGGAGCTTGCCGCGGAGGTGACGCTGCAACCCATCCGGCGATTCGGCTTCGATGCCGCGATCATCTTCTCGGACATCCTGGTGATCCCCTATGCGCTCGGCCGCTCCGTGCGTTTCGAGGTCGGCGAAGGCCCGCGGCTCGAACCGCTGGATGACCCGGCGAAGATTGCGACGCTGGCCGCGCGCGCCGACTTCTCCAAGCTCGCACCCGTGTTCGAGGCGCTGCGGATCGTGCGCGGCGCGCTCGCTCCCGAGATCGCGCTGATCGGCTTCTGCGGCGCGCCATGGACGGTAGCGACCTACATGGTCGCCGGCCAGGGCACGCCCGACCAGGCACCAGCGCGCCTGATGGCCTACCAGCATCCGGAGGCGTTTGCAGAGATTATCGACGTGCTGGTCGACAACTCGGTCGAATATCTGCTGGCGCAGCTCACCGCTGGCGCCGACGCCTTGCAGATCTTCGACACCTGGGCCGGCGTGCTGCCGCCGGCAGAGTTCGCGCGCTGGTCGATCGAACCGACGCGGCGCATCGTCGAAGGCGTGCGCGCCAAGGTGCCGGATGCGAAGATCATCGGCTTCCCGCGCGGCGCCGGCGCGCAGTTGCCTGGCTATGTCGAGACGACCAGCGTGAACGCGGTGAGCATTGACTGGACCGCGGAGCCGGCCTTCATCCGCGAGCGCGTGCAGAGCAAGGTCGCCGTTCAGGGTAATCTCGATCCGCTGGTGTTGATCACTGGGGGTACCGCCCTCGACCGGGCCATCGACGACGTGCTGGCGAATTTTGGGCAAGGGCGGCTGATCTTCAATCTCGGGCACGGCATCCAGCCGGAAACGCCGATCGCCCATGTCGAGCAGATGCTGAAGCGCGTGCGGGGCTGATTTATTTCGCAGGTGGGACGCGGCAAAACAAAAAGCGCGAAAACAACCCCATGCACAGTAGACAAGTCATTGAAAAATCTAAGCCAGCATGACTCACCCGGCGCGTTTGACACGTCGGGCAAAACAGGGGCACGATGACATCATCGCGGATTATGATCTCGCAGGCAGGCTAGCGCGGCCGGCTGCGCTCGATGATCTCGGCGGCACCCTTGGCCAGCAGATCCAGACCCACCGCACGACCGAGTTCGCGCGGGCGGTTGGCGGGGCCTGAACGCGAGGCCTCGATGATGGTGTTGCCGGAGAGGTCGAGCACGGACGCCGTCAGCGACATCCGATCGCCGGCGCTGGTCGAAAAGCTCGCCACCGGCGAATTGCAGTGGCCGTTGAGCACCCATAGCACTTCGCGCTCCGCGTTGGCACAGGCGTGCGCGGCGGGATCGTCGATCGATGCAAGGATTTGCCGCGTCTGCCAATCTTGCGCCGCGCATTCAACGGCGACGATGCCCTGGCCTGCGGCCGGCAGCATCTCCGCCGGCGTGAATTCGTAAGCGATGCGATGGGAAAGGCCGACGCGATCAAGGCCGGAGCGCGCCATGATCAGCGCATCCGCGGGACCCACCTCGCCGCCATCGGGCAGACGCTGCTTCGTCTTGTTGTCGAGCTTGCGCACACGCGTGTCGGCCGCACCGCGAAAATGAATGATCTCTGCCTCCGGAAAGAGCCGACGCGCATAGGCTGCGCGCCGTACGGCATTGGTGCCGATCTTGAAGCCTCGGCCGCGCGCTTGCCGAAACGTCTCCAGCGTCACGCCATAACGCAGCACCAGCGCGTCACTGGGCGGATCGCGCGACAGCGTGGCGCCGATCACGAGGCCGGGCGTGTCCTCGTTGCCCGGCATGTCCTTAAGCGAGTGCATCGCCGCCTGCAATTCGCCCGAGAGCACGGCGGCGCGGATCTGCGCCACGAAGGCGCCGCCCTTGCCGCCGTGGGGCAGGAGCTTGCTGGTCTGGTCGAGATCGCCCGTCGTGTCGAATTTGACGATCTCGACGTCGAGATGGGGCACGGCGGCGGTCAGGCAGCGCACAATCTCTTCCGTCTGTGCCAGCGCCATCGCGCTCTTGCGGGTGCCGATCTTGAATCGCGTAGCCAAGTCTTTGTCCTCTCGAAGCGCGCGGGTTAGCGCGCATCCTCCAATATCATGTCGGAGGCCTTTTCGGCGATCATGATGATGGGCGCGTTGGTGTTCCCCGACACCAGGTCCGGCATGATCGAGCCGTCAACGACGCGGAGGGCGTCAAGCCCCCTCACCTTCAGCCGTTGGTCGACCACCGCGAGCGCGTCGTTGCCCATACGACAGGTCGAGGTCGGATGGTAGATGGTGCTGCCGCGCTCGCGGCAGAAATCCAGCAGCTCCGCATCCGTGGATACTTTCGTGCCGGGATCGACCTCGCCAGCGACGAACGGCTTCAGCGCCGGCGCGCTCAGGATCTTGCGCAGGATCTTCAGGCCTTCGACGTTGGTGGTGCGATCGGTCTCGGTCGACATGTAGTTGATGCGGATCTCCGGCGGCACGGTCGGGTCGGCACTTTTGATGCGCAAGGTCCCGCGGCTTTCGGGCCGAAGCTGGCATACGGAGGCGGTGAAGCCGGAGAAATCGTGCAGCTTCTCGCCCATCTTGTCGGTCGAGAACGGCAGGAAGTGCACCTGGATGTCGGGCGAAGCGAGCCGCGGGCTAGTCTTGAAGAACGCGCCCGCTGTGCCGGCCGCGATCGTCAGCCAGCCCTTCCGGAACAGCGCGTAACGTGCGCCCGCCATCGTGCGGCGCAGCGGATGATTGATGGTGTCGTTGAGCGTGATCTTCTGCGAGCAGCGCATCACGATGCGGACCTGCATGTGGTCCTGAAGATCGTGGCCGACACCCGGCGCCTCCAGCACGAGGTCGATACCATGCGTGCGGAGGAGATCGGCCGGGCCGACGCCGGAGAGCTGAAGCAGTTGCGGCGAGTTGTAGGCCCCGCTCGACAGCACGATTTCCTTGCGGGCCCGCGCACGGCGCAAGGCCGCGCCTTGCCGGTATTCGACGCCGACCGCCCGCCGCCCTTCGAACAGGACGCGCTGAGCGTGTGCGGAGGTCTCGATCTTGAGATTGCTGCGCGACTTGGCGGGGCCGAGATAGGCCACCGCCGTGGAAGCGCGGCGGCCATTGCGCGTCGTGGTCTGGAATAGGCCGACGCCTTCCTGCGTGGCGCCATTAAAATCCGGATTGTAGGGCAGACCGGTCTCGACCGCGGCGTCGATGAACGCCTTCGACAGCGGATCGGTCACGATCATGTCGGACACCGGCAGCGGGCCGCCGCTGCCGTGATATTGGTCGGCACCGCGCGACTGGTTCTCGGCCTTCTTGAAGTAGGGCAGCACGTCGTCATAACCCCAGCCGGTGTTGCCGAGCTGGCGCCAGCGGTCGTAGTCCTCGTGCTGACCGCGGACATAGAGCAGGCCGTTGATCGAACTGGAGCCGCCCAGCGTCTTGCCGCGCGGCTGGAAGACGTGGCGCCCCTTCAGCTCGGGCTCCGGCTCGGTCTGGTACATCCAGTTGACGGACTTTTCCTTAAACAGCTTGCCGTAGCCGAGCGGCACGTGGATCCAGATGTTGGAATCCTTCGGCCCGGCTTCGAGCAGCAGCACGCGGTGCTTGCCATTCGCCGAGAGCCGGTTGGCGAGCACGCAGCCGGCTGAGCCGGCACCGACGATGATGTAGTCGAATTCGGGATCGGACGGCGCGTGGGAGGAATTTGCGTTCATGCGCTACTGTTCTTTTTGTTGGTGTTGGCGTTTCCAGCTTCGTCACTTAGCACAATCATGCATGCAGGCGCAGCGCCTCGACCAGCGACCTGAACGCACGGGCATATTCCGCGCCCGCCCTTGCGATATCAGCGCGCCCGGCGCAGGCGACCGCGGCCTCCGTGACTGCGCCGAGCAGCAGCCGCGCCAGCGGCTCGACCGGCTGTCGCGCGATCAGGCCGGTCTCCATCGCCGCCGCAAGGGTGCGCGGCAGCTTGCCACCGAAGTGCTTGGCGTCGATCTCGCGCCAACGTTCCCAGCCGAGCACGGCTGGCCCGTCGCGCAGGATGATCTGGCCGGTGGGGCCCTTTGCCGTCGCCGCAAAGTAATGCTGGGTACCGGCAACCATAGCGGCGAGCACGTCCTTCTCGGCGCGCGCGGCGCTGTCGATCTCGACAACGAGGTCGCGCGAGACCTGGTCGAACACGGCTTCGAACACCGCCTCCTTGGTCTTGAAGTGATGATAGACCGCGCCCTTGGCGATGCGGGCCCCCTCCGCGATCTCGTCCATGGTGGTGGCGGCGAAGCCTTGTGTCCCGAACAGGCGGCGCGCCGCCGTCAGGATCGCTTCCGTGGTCGCCGCCCGCCGCTCCGCCTGTTTCGCCATGTGTCTCGTCTGGGTTCAGAATACTCTCCCTTCGGGAGACGTGAGTTCTCGGCTCGCACCGGTTCAACTCACTCTCGCTTTAGTCGAGTTCGGCGCAGGCGGCCAGTTGACTTTTCGACCACCGGTCGGTATTTACCGACCATAAGTCGGTTTAGTCGTGAGGTGTGCCATTGCCGAGTCGTGACATTGTCGAAGCGTTTGCGCAGCGGCTGGAAGCAGGAGACTTCATCGGCGCCATTGAACAGTTCTGCGCGCCCGATGCCGTCACCTACGAGAACAGCGGTGCTCCGACGGTTGGCCGTGATAAGCTCATCGCCAAGGAGCGCGGCGTGCTGGCGGCCTCGAAGGAGGTCAAGGCCGTGCGCATTGGGCCGAGCCTGATCGAGGGCGACCATGTCGCGACCCGCTGGTGCTTCAGCTTCACCAACGCCGATGGGATCACCCGGACGCTCGACGAGGTCGCCTGGCAGACCTGGCGGGGCGATCAGCTGATCGAGGAGAGGTTCTATTACGACCCGAAGCAGTTGGGGCGATGATTGCGGACACCGGTGTCATCGCCCGGCTTGACCGGGCATCCAGTACGCCGAGACGCCAATAGTCAATCGATAGGCCGCGGCGTACTGGATGCCCGGTCAAGCCGGGGCATGACAGCGGAGTTAGGGGCGAACATCCCCTGCCATCGCGCATTTGTATCGATTTGTTATCGATACCCTCGTTTCGAACACGCAGAAGTGGTCACGACGGCGGTCGCAGCCGAGCATAATTCATAGTTCGTCAAAGGTTTGTAGCGAATTCTCAGCGTCTAGCCGGACCAACGGCCGATGCTGCCAGGCTCTCGAATGCGGACTCAAACGACCAGCTATTTCGCACGGCTGTTCGCCGGCGATCTGTCGGCGTTAGGCGGTCCTGCAACCGACGAGGCCGTCGCCGGTCATATTCGGGCCGAACAGATGTCGCTGGTGCTCGGCTATTCCGTCGGCATCATGCTGGCCAATGCCTGCAACGCCATCGTGCTGGCCATCGCGCTGTGGCAGTCGCCGGACCGGATGCCGGCCCTGATCTGGGCGGTCGCCGTGGCCGCCGCTGCGATCGCATTCGGCCTGCAATCCCACGCCACACGCCGCATCACCAAGCCGCAATTCGTCTCGCGCCGTGCCATGCACCGGCTGGTGCGCAACGCCTTCATCCTTGGCACGGCCTGGGGCATCGTCCCGGTCGCGTTCTTCTCCGACGCTTCGACTGGCGGCCAACTCGTCATCACCTGCCTGTGCTCGGGCATGCTGGCGGGCGGCGCGCTGGCCTTCGCGACGATCCCGATCGCGGCCATCGCTTTCACGGCGCCCATCTTCCTCGGCATCGCCATCTGCCTGGGCCGAAAAGGCGATCTCGCCTTCCTGCTGATCGCATTCCTCGTCGTGGTCTACGGAAGCGTGCTGCTCCGCGGCGTGTTCGTCAATTCGTTCTCGTTCGCGCGTCGCGTGATGCAGCAGCTCGAGGCGGAGCGCACGGTGCGGCAGGATCCCCTCACCCATTTGCCTAACCGCGTCGCCTTCAACGAAACGCTCGATGCCGCGCTCAAACGGCTGGCGTTATCAGGCGAGGAATTCGCGGTGCTGCTGCTCGACCTCGATCGCTTCAAGGAGGTCAACGACCAGTTTGGCCATCCCGCCGGCGACGAATTCCTGGTCCAGGTTGCAAGCCGCCTGCAGCGTTGCACGCGCGCGGCCGAGCATGTCGCGCGCATCGGCGGCGACGAATTCGCGCTGGTCATGAACAATGTGGCGCGGCCGGAAGATGTGCTCGAGATCGCCGAGCGCTTCGTCGCGGCCTTCACCGAATCGTTCCAGATCGAGCGCCGCCAGATCGTCGGCGCGACCAGCGTCGGCATCGTGCTGGCGCCGCGCGACGGCAACACGCCGTTCGACCTCATGAAGAATGCCGACGCCGCGCTTTATCGCGCCAAGAAGGCGGGAGCCGGCATGGTCTGCTTCTTCGAGACCAGCGACGACAAGGTGTCCCGCGACCGCAAGGCGCTGCAATCGGACCTCGCGGGCGCGATCGCGAGGGACGAGCTGTTCCTGGTGTTCCAGCCGTTCCTCGGTCTGGGCGACAACCGCATCACCGGCTTCGAGGCGCTGCTGCGCTGGCAGCATCCGGTACGCGGACTGGTGCCGCCGAGCGAATTCATACCGATCGCGGAGGAGACCGGGCTGATCCACGAGATCGGCGAATGGGTCATTCGCCGCGCCTGCACGACGGTGGCGCAATGGCCCGAACAGATCAGGGTCGCCGTGAACTTCTCCGCGGCACAATTTCACAACACCGGCATCCTCCAGACCATCGTGCAGGCGCTTGCCGACGCGAAGGTCTCTCCCAGGCGGCTCGAGATCGAGATCACGGAATCGATGCTGCTGTCGAAATACGGCTCGGCCGCATCGGTCCTGAATGCGCTGCTGGAACTCGGCGTCACCGTGGCGCTCGATGATTTCGGGACGGGCTTCTCCTCGCTCACCTATTTACGCAAGCTGCCGTTCAGCCGTATCAAGATCGACCAGTCCTTCATCCGCGACATGCTGGTGCAGCCGGACTGCGCTGCAATCGTGAAGTCGGTGGTCTCGCTCGCGCGGGACCTGCGCATCGGTGTCGTCGCTGAAGGCGTCGAGACCTCCGACCAACTCGAATATCTGCGCCAGATCAGCTGCGACGAGGTGCAGGGCTATCTGATCAGCCGGCCGGTGGCGGCCGATGCCGTGCTGGCGCTGCTGGACAGCAAGAAACATCGGGCGACCTTTGCGGCGTAGGACTCGATCGGCTTAAGATCGGTGCCGCTACGAAAGAGGTGCGCTCCCTCCCCCGCTTGCGGGGGAGGGTTGGGGAGAGGGTGTCTCCACAGAGGGAGTTCCCCAGAGGAGAGAACCCTCACCCGCGCCTTCGGCGCGACCTCTCCCGCACGCGGGAGAGGTGGAGTCCGTGGCTCCGTCCATTCCGCCAAAACAGATCTCGCTGGACGCTATTTCAAATCGCGTCCGCCCGCAGCAGTGTATCCACGGTGATCGTGCCCCTCGCGCGGGAGACGCAGGCACAGATCTTCTGGTTGCTTTGCTTCTGCTGGTCGCTGAAGAAGACGTCGCGATGGTCGATCTCGCCGTCGACCGCGACCACGTCGATGGCGCACAAGCCGCATTCGCCGCGCTTGCAATCATACATCACGTCGTGGCCGCTGGCGTTGAGCACGTCCAGCATCGAGCGTTCGCGCGGGATTTCGAGCTCGACATTTGAGTCCTTCAGACGCACCCGGAACGTCTCGGTCGGCAGCGTGCCGCTGGAGCCAAAGGTCTCGTAGCGGAGATCCGGAAGCGGATGGCCGGCGCCGATCCAGGCATGGCGCGCGGCATCGAGCATGCGCATCGGGCCGCAGAACAGCGCGAGCGCGCCCTTGGGCGCCGACGCGAACAGGGCGTCGAGATCGAGCCGGTTGCCTTCGTCGCTGGCATGAACGACCAGGCGATCGCCGAGCAGCGCGGCGAGATCATCGAGATAGGCCGCTTCGCCGCGCGCGCGCACGGCGTAGTGCAGCGTGAGGTCAGCGCCGCGGCGGGCCAGCGCCTGCGCGGCGCCAAAGATCGGCGTGATGCCGATGCCACCGGCGATCAGGCAATAGTTTTCCCGCGTCCAATCCACCGCAAGCAGCGAGGCGGGCTGGGTGATGTCGAGCCGCGCGCCTGGCTGCAATGACCACATATAGCGCGAGCCGCCGCGGGAATCATCAGCGCGGCGCACCGCGATCTTGAAACCAGCCGAGGTGGCTTCGCCGACCAGCGAATAGGACCGCGCCTCCGGCAGGCCGTCGATGGTGACGTTGACATTGATGTGGCTGCCGACCGGGTAGGCGGCGCCATCGAACTGATCCGGCCGGATCAGGAATTCCCGGATGCTCGGTGCGAGATCGCGAGTCGAGACGAGCGTTGCCGGTATCCAGGTTTCGATGAAGCGCATGGCTGTGCACTCAATCGGTTGCGGTCTTGATCAGCGCGAGCGCCGGCAAGAGGTCGAGATGGGTCCGGTTGCGCAGCGCGAGCCGCAGGTTGCGCACCGCGAGCCGCGCATGCTCGCGCATGACGGCCTCGGCGCGCGCGCCTTCGCGATTCTCGATCGCGTCAATCACGACGCGATGATGCTCTTGCCCGATGATGAGGATCTGCTGCGCCTCGGGCAGCGCCGATTGCGCCATCACGAAGCCGCTGGGCGAGGCGAACGGCAGCGCGGAGGCGCGGTCGATCTGCCGAATCAACGGCGGGCTGCGCGACAATTCCGTGAGCAGCGCATGAAAGCGCGCATTCAGCGTGACATAGGACGAGAAGGAATCGACCGAGATCGGCACCTGGCGCAGCAATTCGTCGATCGCGGCGAGGCACTCCTTCAGCGGCTCGAGCTCGCGCGCGGAGACGCCGCGCTCGGCGGCGAAACGTGCGGCGAGGCCTTCCAGCGTGCCGCGCAGCTCGATGGAGTCGGAGATGTCGCGCTCCGAGAACGCCTTCACCATGAAGCCGCCGGAGGGGATCGCCTCCAAGAGGCCCTCCTCCTCCAGTCGCACCAGCGCCATGCGCACCGGCGTGCGCGAGGCGCCGGTGGTCTCCACCGCCTGGAGCTCGGAGATGCGTTCGCCCGGACGCAACACGCCCGACAGGATCTGGTCGCGCAGCGCGAGCTGCGCCTTCACGGTCTGCGAGACGGAGCGGTCGACCTCACGTTCGGCCATGTCGGCTATTCCGCGGCCTGGAGATGCTGCGGCGCGTTTTCCTTCGCCACCATGCGATCGATCAGCTTGCGCGTCCACATCGCGCCCGCATCGATGTTGAGATTGTAGAAGATACGATCCGGGTTCTCGTCCATCGCGCGCTGCTGCGCTTCGAGGATCAGCTCGTCCTCGTGAAAGATGCCGGAGACGCCCTCGCGGATCTCGGTGGTGATGCGCTGCTCACTGATGCGATAGTTGCGCACGAACGCCCAGAAATAATGGCAGGTCTTCTCAGTTTCCGGCGTGATGGTGTTGAGCACGAAACCGTTGACGCCCTGTGAGCGGTCGCCTTCCGGCGCGCCGGTGCCGGTCGGCGCCACGCCGACGTCGATGGCGATGGTGCACGGGGCTTCGAAGCGGATGATCTGCCAGCGGTCGACGAGACCGGGCTTGCCGAGTTGCTTGGCCCAGAACGGCGGCGGCTCGATGCCGCGCATCCAGCGCGTCACGGTCACCGTCTTCTCGCCATGGGTGACGTCGAACGGCGCCTCAGCCACCGCATCGTTACCGATGGAAGAGCCGTGCACAAAAGTCTCGTGGGTGAGATCCATGAGATTGTCGAGCACGAGGCGGTAGTCGCATTTGACGTGGATGGTCTTGCCGTCGCCAGCCCAGGCCGGATCGTGATTCCAGTGCATGTCCGGAACCAGCGCGGGATCGGCCAGCGCGGGATCACCCATCCAGAGCCAGATGTAGCGGTGACGCTCGACCACCGGATAGGCCCGGACACAGGCGGACGGATTGATGGTCTCCTGCGAGGGCATGAAGGTGCAGCGCCCTTGCGCGTTGTACTTCAGGCCGTGATAGCCGCAGATGACGGTGTCGCCTTCGAGCCGTCCCTTGGACAGCGGCACCAGGCGATGCCAGCAGGCATCCTCCAGCGCGGCCACCGAGCCGTCGGCCTTACGGTACATCACGACATGCTTGCCGCAGATCGTGCGCGGCAACAGCGCCGGCTTCACCTCGGCATCCCATGCCGCAGCGTACCAGGCGTTCATCGGGAAGGGCTTTGTCATCGGTCTCACTCCCACGGCTCATGAATACGTTATGTATACAATAGCAGTCGACCAGAAACGTTCAAGCTAAAACTAACCTACTATAATACCTTTATCAGTGAAGCTGTATACATATCTGGCCGGAGGTCTATTTTCCGCGAAGAGAGCAATAACCGCGTGAGGCGCCCTCTTACCCTCCCCTTGGAGGGGAGGGTCGCTTCGCATGGAGCGAAGCGGAATGCGGAGCGGGGTGGGATGATCTCTCCACACGGGCACTACCCAAGAGGAAAGATCACCCCACCCCGCTCGCGCTACGCGCGATCGACCCTCCCCCTCCAGGGGAGGGTAAGAGAGCGTCCGCCGCCACAAGATGCCTTACGTCTCGAACACCCTCGCCAGGCCGGCCCTAGCCTCCTCCTGAATCCGCGTCAGGTGCGCGGTGCTGCGGAAGCTCTCGGCGTAGATCTTGTAGACGTCCTCCGTCCCCGAGGGCCTTGCTGCGAACCAGCCGAAATCGGTCTCGACCTTGATGCCACCGAACGGCTGGCCGTTGCCGGGCGCCTTGCTCAGGGTGGCCCGGACGGGGTCGCCGGCGAGATCTTTCAGGCCAAGTTGCTCGGGCGTGACCGATTTCAGGATGGTCTTCTGCGGCCCGGTGGCCGCGACGTCGGTACGCGCGTAATGGGGCACGCCGAACTCGGCGGTGAGGTCGCCAAAGAGCTGGCTGGGGTCACGGCCGGTCCGGGCCATGATCTCGGCAGCAAGCAGACCGAGAATGACGCCGTCCTTGTCGGTGGTCCAGACCGTGCCGTCCCGGCGCAGGAACGAGGCCCCCGCGCTCTCCTCGCCGCCGAAGCCGAAGCCGCCGGTGAGGAGGCCGTCGACGAACCATTTGAAGCCGACCGGCGTCTCGATCAGCTTGCGGCCGAGCTTTTTCGCAACGCGATCGATAATCGAGCTCGACACCACGGTCTTGCCGATCGCGGCATCCTTGCCCCAGTCCGGACGGTGCGCGAACAGATAGGAGATCGCGGTCGCAAGATAATGGTTCGGATTCATCAGGCCGCCGGTCCGCGTCACGATGCCGTGGCGATCCGCGTCGGTGTCGTTGGCAAAGGCGACGTCGAAGCGGTCGCGCATCCCGATCAGGCTCGCCATCGCATAAGGCGAGGAGCAGTCCATACGAATCTTGCCGTCCCAGTCCACCGTCATGAAGCGGAAGGTCGGATCGATCGCCTCGTTCACGACGGTGGCCTTGAGGCCGTAGCGATCGATGATCGGATGCCAGTAATGCACGGCGGCACCGCCGAGCGGATCGATGCCGATCGTGACGCCGGCGGACTTGACCACGTCGAGATCGACGACATTGCCGAGATCGGCAACATAAGGTGTGATGAAATCGTAGGCGTGGACTTTCGAAGACTTGCGCGCCTTGGCGTAGTCGACGCGCTTCACGCTCCTGAGGGCATCGGCGAGATAAGCATTGGCGCGCTTCTCGACCACGCCGGTGACGTCGGCGTCGGCGGGGCCGCCATGCGGCGGGTTGTATTTGTAGCCGCCGTCTTCCGGGGGATTGTGCGAGGGCGTGATCACGACGCCATCGGCGAGGCCGCTCGTACGCCCCATGTTGTAGGTCAGGATCGCGTGCGAGATCACCGGCGTCGGCGTGTAGCCGCCGTCCTTGTCGATCATGACATCGACATCGTTGGCCGCGAACACCTCGACGGCGCTCGTGAGCGCGGGCTCTGCCAGCGCATGGGTATCGATGCCGATGAAGAGCGGGCCCGTCAGCCCCTTTTCTCGGCGGTAATCACAAATCGCCTGCGTGGTCGCGACGATGTGGCCCTCGTTGAAGGTGTTCTTGAACGATGTGCCGCGATGACCCGAGGTGCCGAACGCGACCCGTTGCGCGGGGTCGGCCGCGTCGGGCTTGCCGGCGAAATAGGCGGTCACCAGCCGCGGAATATTGGTGAGCGCGTCCGGCGAGGCCTGCTTGCCCGCCGCGGGATCAACATTAGCCACTGAAATACCTCGTCCTGTCGCAAGCGATCGCGGGATACAATAGCACCGACCGGCACCCCGCCAAGGGCACAACACGCGCGAAGGAGGGGGCGTTCCTTCCGCCGGCTGCGCCTCACATTCGGGTGTCGTTCTGGTGAAACCGGCCCATAGAACGACGCCATCTGCGCATCTCGGTGACGGAAGGCCAGCCAACCTAATCACCTCGCAGCTTGCCCCGCCGCGAGTTTCGCATCTAGTGTGCGTCGCAAGAGGCTGTATCTGGAGGAGCGCCATGGAGGTCATACTGCTCGGCACCGGCGGCCCACGCCCCGATCCGCGCCGGATGGCGACGACCACGCTGATCAGGCTCGGCGACCAAAACATCCTGATCGACGCCGGCCGCGGCGTTATGGTGCAGCTCAGCAAGGCTGGCGTGCCGCTCGGCGCCATCAACACGGTCTTCCTCACCCATCACCATTTCGACCACATCGGCGATCTCTACGACGTGATGCTGAATTCGTGGATGCATGGACGCAAGGACGAGCTGCGCATCTATGGCCCGCCGGATACCGAACGACTGGTCAACACGCTGATCACGCAGGTCTACGACAAGGACATCATCTGGCGGGATCGGGGCGAGCCGACCTTCGGCGGCTGGAAACCGGTGGTCGCAACGGACATCGTGCCGGGTCCGGTTCTCGACACCGGCCGCTGGAAGATCAGCGCCGAACTCGTCTCGCATGGCGACGGTCTCGACATGCCGCCTGGCTTCCTCCAACGCTGGATGTGCGTCGGCTACCGCTTCGAGGCGGAAGGCAAGGTCATTGCGATTTCCGGCGACACCGTCCCCTGCCCCGGCCTCGAGCGATTGGCGGAGGGAGCCGACCTGCTCGTTCAGTGCTGCTTCCTCGCAACGCCGGAGATCAGCAACGAGCACCTGCGCCGGCTTGCGAAATTCACGATCGCCTGCGGCGATACGGTCGGAAAAGTCGCAGCCAAGGCCGGCGTCAAGAAGCTCGCGCTGACCCATCACCGGCCGCGCACTGACGATGCCATGCTGAGCGCGCTGCTCAACGATGTCCGGCAGGACTACTCAGGTCCTGTCGTGCTCGGCGAGGACCTCACGCGGATCGAGCTCTGAGCGCGGTCTCAGGACGATCCGGCTTCGATCCGAAACGACAAGCACTCTTGCGCACCCGGCGCGATATGCATCAGGCCGGGCTTTTCGGTGAACTCGCCGTCGAAGCCGGTGGGGCTGGCATGGCCGCGCCAGGGCTCGATGCAGAGGAACGGCGCGCCCGACGGTTTCGACCAGACGCCGAGTTCGCGAAAGCCGCGCCAGGACATTTTCAGGCAGGGCCCGGTTGCTGCGCCCTGCCCGGCGCCATAGCGGACCGAATTGCTCTCGATGCGGTCGAAGATGATGGCGTCATCCACGAACAGGGCTTCGGACAGGCGCAGCGCTCTATTCTTGACCGGGCTCGGCTCCGTTGCCGCGCGCAGCAAGCCGCCGTCGAGACGGCGGACGGGAGCCGATTCCGCGTTTGCAAAGGTCAGCGCGTAGCTCTCCTTCGCTCGTCCGGCTTGGAGCGGCCAGTTGAAGGCGGGATGGCCACCGAGCGAAGCCGGCAATGTCTCCTTGCCGGTATTGGCGATCGTGAACGTCAGATCAAGGCCGGAATCGTCGATCGCATAGGCAGCGGTGAGCCGGAATGCGAACGGATAGAGCGCGCGCGTCGCCTCGCTGTCTTCGAGCACCAGCGTGCAGCGGCCCTCGCCGCGTTCTGTCCACGCGAAACGGCTGTCGCGTGCAAAGCCGTGCTGGGTCATCCGATAGGTCTTGCCCCGGTGCCGCAATTCGTCGTTGGCGAGGCGCCCGACGATCGGAAACAACAGCGGCGCATGGCGCGGCCATTCTGGCCCCGCTTGCCAGACGAATTCGATGCCGCCGCCGTCCTTGAGCGAGCACAGTTCGGCGCCATGCGCCTTGACGGTCGCGCTGAGCCGGCCGCTCCGAACGGTGTGGGCATCATCGCTCATGTGCGACATCTACACCGCGATCTCATATGCAGCAAGGCGGCGCCGGCAGAGGTGTGACGGTCATCGATGGCGCTTGCTTGCGCAGAGCGTTGAAATGTAAAAGAAAATTTTGGTTCGTTCTGTGGACCATCGCTCGACAGCGCGGCGACGCGCAGCAAATCGCATGATCAGCGCCTGGGTTGTCACGCCGTCGGACCTTCAGAGCCGTCGCGCTAGGCGGGATACAAAAGTAAGCCGCCGAGGTCCGCAACGCCCTCGACTTTGCCACAGGACTGAGGCGCAGCCGCGAACTCGAGCACCGAACACACCTTTGACCCGCAGTCCCAGATGTCCCAGCAGGGAGTCCTCTTAGGACGATGCGACCGGTTTAGACTCAGCACGACGGGATACCCCAGCGCCGGTGAGCTCGTCGGAATTGGAGTTGCGCAACAGGAACAACGACCTCCAGTCCCCCTGATGCCCGAATTCGATATAGCGATAGCTCAGGGCACTTAGCAGGATCGTTATTGCAAGATACGGAAATGAAAGTCGAAGCGTGTCTTGGAACGGAGACGTATCGGGCGGGATCATTTCAACCATGATGATCGAATGCCACGCATAGATGCTGTAGCACATGCATCCGACGATTTGAATGGGCCATGCCTCGAACAAGCGATTTGCGGACCATGCCCCGCACAACACCGCCAGCAGCACCATGGCAAACCCGGCGCAAAAGATCGTGGCGTAGAGAATGCTCACAGCCCAGGGGCCGTTATCCTTGAGATATATGGCGGCGATCATCAGCAGCAGTCCGGGCAGCAGCCCCCGCGACTGAAATCTCCTAAGTGAAACGCTGTCCCTGGACTTGACGTAGAGATCGCAAACCAGCATTCCGAAAATGAACTGGTAACACGACCCAAATATTCCGCCCACAAACGGGCGAAACATCCCAATCCGATCCACCGCGATAAGATGCCCAGCCATCACAAAAGCTGAGCAGATGACGACGCTCAACAGCAACAGCCTTCGAAGGCCGAAGCGCGCGATCAGAAGAATCAGCAGCGGAAATAAAAGGCTGAACCAGATTTCAACGCCTACGGACCACAATACGGGATTGGAGGGGGGCATAAACCCGTGCGGCACAAAAATGAAGAGCGTAGATAGCAGTCCGCCGAGCTCCAGATACCACGCGTGCGACCCAGCGGGTGACTTGGCATGGAGTGCAACCGTCACGAGGACAACCGTATAGTAAAGTGGAAGCAATCGGGCTGCGCGATGCCAATAGAAATGCGGGAAGTCGGCAAGCCGATCGATGGCCCGCTTCTTGGTGCGATAGGGCAGGTACAGAACGAATCCGGAGAGCACAAAAAAAATATTTACGCCCAAGAAGCCGTGCTTTGCGACAATGGCCAGGAGACCATTCGGATCAAGTTCGCCGGGAAACGCCGGCGCGCTGGATGTAAACGGAACAAGCAAGTGAAAGAGGATCACCATCAGGATGGCGAGTCCGCGAAAACCGTTGACCGCCCCGATCTTCTGCGCGCGACTACCGGCTATGATGGTGGAACCTGGGGATTGTAACGACAAGATGGCGATCTCGGTATTCTGGTTGCCTGTTGCGATGCTCGCTACGTTGAGCGACCTGTCAATCGATGGCTGTCGCATCACTCTCGACGCGTGCGATGCCAAACTGGGGGCGCGTTAACCAGCAACTTGGCGCCTCGGCGGATCACAGCGAATATCTCGTATCGCGAACACCTCACCACTCGTTGGAAGCGATCCTCAGGCGAGCGCAGCCTCACCCGGACACGCCGAACGACGTGCCTTCAAATCGTCAATTACGGCATCTATCAACTACGGGATATGGACGGTAGCAGGTTAACTCTGAGGCAGAATTATGAGTGGGCGCGTATAGTTTGATGGTTGGGCTCCTCATCATATTTGTTCTGCTCGCGATTGGCTTCGCGGCCGGCTACGGCACGCGTGAGCTGATCTCTCGTAAGCGGCACGCCGAGTACCTGAACTTGCAGCCCTACGTTTCGCCCGAGCTCAGAACCAGGCGACCATCTTCGGATGAAAGCACCAGGACGCGATACGCCACACCTCAACCCACAATGACTGAGCAGACGAACTATGACATGCCTCAGTCGCTTAAACCCGTATCCATTCGGGAGCCGAAGCCAGCGAAATCCGCGCCTGCCGGCGCAAGCTTGCGTCTGATCGAGCCGCATTCCTCTGAGCCCGATACCGGATCTTTGCAGTCCGTGGACATTGAGCAGAGCCTCGAAGAACTAGTCGGGCTCCTGCTGCGTAAAAAGCAGGGGGGCTAGGACCGGTCTCCTCCGGGGCGCCTTGCTCACAAGCCTCTTGCCGCATTTGCGAGTCCGCCAGTTGCGGAGGTCGAGCACACCGGGGGAAAGTAAACCCCTGGAACCGAAAGCACCAAGTTGTCAGCAGGAGAACTCCGGAATCCAGGGGATCGCGCCGACGACCGAGCACGTTCCAGAACAGAGCCGCCCGCCCGCAGCGCAGCGGCAGCCGCACCAAAGACTGGCGATGGCCGTACAAAAGTGGTATGTTTTTAGCGCCTCTGTGGCTACAATACGGCCCGTCATGCGTCCGGAACATCTCTGGTGCAAGAGCAGGAGGGCAGATTTTGGTCGTGCTGATGATCGCAAGCGCCGTGGCGGGTGTTCTTCTGGGGCGTTTTCTTCGCGCATACGCTCTTATTCCCGCAACGATGCTGATCCTGGTTGCAGCGTGGTATTTGGGCCTTGAGCAGGGTTTCGCCACGGGCGCGATAGCCTTCGTCGCCAGCGCGGTAATTTTGCAAGTCGTCTATTGCGCGAGCCTGCTGATCTATCTGCTCATCGCGAACCTCTCGGTGCTCGACCAGGTGCAGTCGGAGGCATCACCGCAGATGCCTGAATCGCAAATCGCAGTCTAGTCAGCCCCCTATCATGAGCGGCCAGCGAGAATGTTGTCGCATGGTCGTACATTGTTACATCCTTCTGTAGAAGCTCCGCACCTGCTTAATTGCCATGCAGTTCATCCCGCGGGGCCGCATTCCCGCCGGTGTGCTTGTGAGCGCTTCATTTACGCGGCATTGATCCCGTGCACGCGTTCTGCTCCGCAGAAACCGTTGGCCACAGCTCTAATCTGCTCAATGGCTCGAAAGATCTCCTGCACCAAATTGAATACGCGTGGCGGAGGCTTCTTCTTTGACTTTGATTTCGGCTCCTTGAAACTTCCGCGGAATAGCTGTGTTGCACAAAGCCGACCGGGCAAAATGCCTTTGCACGACACGACGCGCGACAAGCTGGAGCGACACATCAAGTATGCTCAAGACGTTTGGGAATGAAGGGCAATGCAATCAATTTGGAACCGACGCGACGCCGCCGGCCGATATTCCTCTTGCAAAGAAGAAGCGCCTATTTGTAGCTCGCCACGCACTTATGAGGCTAGATCAACCCGCTGAGACAACGTGACCGTCCATAGCACCTATATTCGCCGTCTTTATCGTAGATAATGCAGATGTGATCGGTTGGCTGGAAAATCTAAAATGGAATTGCCGGCGAGAGCAGCGGCGGGCGGCAATGGCGCGCAGAACGCGTTACAAGAGTCGATCGTAACGGGTCAAGCGGCTGTCGCACTTTTGACGCCAACGCGATCACGGACCAAGCAGCGCCCCGATCCGGTCATTCACCGGATTGATACCCGGCCCCTCGACTTCGGCGTCGATGAGATCGTAGCTGTCGGCAAGCTCCGCAACGAGATGCTGCGATTACCCGATTTCCTGCGCCATCATCGCCGGCTCGGAGTCGGACGTTTCCTCGCGATCGATGACCGTTCGGACGACGGCACGCGAGCATTCCTGCTCGATCAGCCGGATGTTCACGTGTTCGAGATTCGGGAGCCTTTTGCAGAATCAAGTGGTGGTGCGCGTTGGACCAGCGCCGTGCTCGACCAATTCGCGCCAGGACGGTGGGCGCTGACGCTCGACGCAGACGAACTCTTCGTCTACCCCGGCTGCGAACGTTTTGATCTTCGATGGTTGTGCCGTTATCTGGAGAGCACCGGCGCTGATTGCATGACCGCGGAAATGGTCGATATGTATCCACGCTGGCTCGGCGGTCCGGAGCGCTACCATGCCGGCGAGAGCCTCATCGCTTTCTCCCCCTACTTCGATTCCGACACCTATGTGAAGCGCCGTCGGCGCGGCTTTCCGACCAACTACCTGGTGGGTGGTGCGCGAGCGAGGCTGTTTTATGACGAACCGATGCCGCCAAAGATCGCTCTTTACGACGCACTTGTACAGTTGCTTGAGCCATACGGGCTGGCGCGGCTGCTGCCTGCAGTTAACATAACGCGCTGGCAGCCACCGCTGCTCACTAAAGTGCCGCTCGCCCGATGGTCGCCCGGCCGTCGCTATATCGCCGCCGGTCACCTGATGGCCCCACCAGGCAAGGCAAGCGACGTCACAGGCGCCCTGCTCCATTTCAAATTTCTTCACGACTTCACCGATAAGGTCGCAATCGCGGTCCGTGAGGGGAACTACTATCTCGGCTCGGTCGAGTATCAACGCTACGCGGAGCGGCTCGATCAGAATCCGTCATTCGAGCTCATCTATCCCAATAGCCTGATCTACCAATCATCAGACGATCTTGTCCGTTGCGGTCTGATGCGTCTCTCCCCGGCCTACCAGGCCGCGACGCGACAACCCTGACACCGCTTTCTGCACAGGAGGCGCGCTGGAGCCTTCCTCCAATCGTTACCGGACCCCGTCGTTGTGCTTGATGTGTTCGTCGGAAGGACCGACCGATATCTGCTGTTCTGGAGCATTGATTTCATCGATCCGCTTGCGGCCGAGAAGCCGAAGGAGAAGCTTCCTTCCGCGCACCAGCACTGGATAAATTGCCCTTGCGAGGCGGGGCCGGGAGAACACGAGCCGATTGAGGCGATTGAAGACGGTCGCCTCCCCGGCAAGCGTTGCCAGCAGATGCATTGCAGCGGCCCCATAGTAGTGCCGCCCACGCCAGCGAACCACCATGCCTTCATTGAGATCGAGGTTGCGCGCGCGGATATCGCGCACGATTGGATGCTCCGAACGCGCGTCGATCAGGTGAATGCGCTGCCCACGCTCCCGCAACTGGTACAGCAGAACATAGCGGCTGCATAACGGGCATTCGCCGTCATAGACCACCCAGATATCGTCATCACTATGGGTCAATTCGATAGTCCGTTCGCTTCCGAACGTCGCGCACAAGCTTGCCCTCCGCCAGGCCGAGGCATACTGAGTCCACCACATAGTGATAGGCGACAATATCGTCCATGGTCAGCTTGTTGAATTCGCCGTACAGCCATGGATTGGACAGCATGTGGTGCGGATAGGCATAAAAACTGTTGTTATCCTTCACCCAGGGATAGACACGGAAAAAGCGATCCGTCTCGCGGACCATTTTTTCCACGGCCTCCATGGCTACGCCTGTGTCCTGACGCGGAAGGATCTCCGGGCCGCAGGTGGTCGCGTCGTGCCAAGTCGCAAGATCGTGGTTGTTGCCGCCAACGCGAGCCCGGAAATGATTCTCAGGGATGTACATGGTTCCGGTCCCGATCATGTACGAGTAGATGCCGAAATACGTGGAAGGCGCGAGAACCTGGCGACCATCGCGGGTCTCGACGAAAAGCCGCGGGCTTGCCAGCTTCGGCCCGTCCAGCCATCCAAGGTAATTGGTGTAGAAGAAGAACCGGCCACAAATGACGGTCACGACCATCACAACCTTCATCGCCGGGGTGAACCCATCGCGCGGCAGCGTGCGTGCCGCGGCTACGATGAACAGGTTGAGCGCAATCCAGAAGAAGAACAGAGCCCCCAGTGTGAAGTACACGCCGATGTGGAAGATGTCGAACAGCAGGCAGAAAAACGACAGCGCGCGCGTCGAGATCGCAGCCAAGGGCGACAGGAGCTGGGCACCCAGCACGAAGACGTTGAAGATCAGCTGGTTGCTCACGATCGCGTCCCAGATAGTCTGCAACGCGCCCGGCCATAGGCCGAGCGGGGCGTCGCCGCGTTCGAGACCCATCAGGATTGAGGTTTGCGTGGGATTTGCGAGCAGCCAGGTCCATGGCTTCTCGCCACCAGCCTGCAGCTTTGCGATTCCCGACCAGAAATAGCTGCCGAGATGCGCCCCGACGGCGCACGCCCAAATCAAGCCATAGGCGCGATCGCGAAGCTGCTTCACGTTATCTGCAGAAGCGAACAGAGTTCGCAGCCACGGCACGCGATCCATCACCCAGGCGCTGGTGAGGACGATCGTGCCGAGCACGCCAAGGACGGCGAAGTTACCGACGTCGAGCATCCCGAGATAATCGGTCTCGGTCACGAAGATGCCGGACACGACGCTCACCATTTCGCGCCATGCATGGTAAAAATAGAACAGCGGCACCAGAAATGAAGGACGCCAGATCGCGGCTATTCCTGCCACAACCGCAAGCACTGCACCGTAGCGGAAGAACAGAATTTTGTCGCTCGAACCGAACAGGATGTTGGGGGGCCCTGCGAAAGGCCCCAATGAATCGAACAGCAACTGCACGAAAATCGTCATTCCGATCGCGAGGGCGGTGATACGCAATGGCGGCGAGAAATCACGATAGCGAATGGAGCTGAAGGCGAGCGCGCCGGCAAATGCCAAGCAAACCAGCACCAAAGCGTAAATGTCAGACCAGCGCGCCAGGTGCGTGACGGCCCGCCGCGAAATCGCAGAAAGAATGACGGCTACTGCAAGAAGGAAGAGAGGTCCCGCGAGCGACGAGACGCTAGACCGCGCTCCTTGCTGTGATGCAACGGTATACAACGCCATCCCGTCTGGGACCTCCGGAGCTTCGCCCAACCGAACATTATAGAATCACTAGCCATCTGCAAGCATCGCAAGCGCAGCTCGTCCTTCTCCGGGTGCGAGTGCCAACGAAATCATCCCGCGGGAACCTCAACACTGCGAATTGAATATGACAAACTGCGGGCATTGATGTGACCACAAGTGTCCACGTCGACATTGGTGACGGTCAGACCATCGTTTGAAAACAGTTTCGACCCAGCTCCGCTGATCCCACATCGCCCGATCACGTCTTCCGTTCATGTCAGGGCCAAGCTAAAAGCCGGAGACGATCGGAACCGCCATCGTTCAGCGCACTGGATTTCCCGAGGCACTTGCTGGCAGGCGCAAGACCGCGCAAGACTGTTTGAGATCGCAGGGTGAGCTCGTTGGACAAAGACAGCAAGTCACGGGCCGTAACCAACATCCTCATAACGGGCGGATCCCAGGCCTGGAAACTCTCGGCCGGTTTTGTCTTGACGATATTCTCGACGCGAAATCTTGCCCCGTCCGACTTCGGCGTGCTGGCCATGTCTGCGACCGCTGCAACGTTCCTCGGACTCCTCAAGGACGTCGGCGTTGGACAGGCCATCATTCAACGCACGGAGATCGCCAAGGGTCAGATCGATGCGCTGTTCTGGTTGTCGGTGCTCGCTTCCGCGGCATCTGCTCTCGTTCTGGCGTTGAGCGCGCATCCGGTTGCGCTGTTTTACGACGATACGAGGCTTCAACAGCTCATGATCGCAATTGCCGGCCTAAGCTTCATTGCCGGCCTTGCGACCGTTCCGGCGGCGCTACTTGCCAGAGAGTCCCGGTTCAAGGCTCTGGCAATCCTGGATGTCGCCGCGACAACCGCTTCCGTTGTCGCGGGGATCGTCGCCGTAATCATCTTGAGAGACTATTGGGCACTTTATCTGTCCACGCTCGTTCTCACGCTCATTTCGACAGTCGGGATCTGGGCCTATTCTGGCTATCGCCCTGGATATCCCCATCTGGACAGCGAGACGCGACACATGGCGCGATTTGGCCTGCACGTGTCAGGGTTCAATCTGGTCAACTATCTCTCGAGAAATGCGGACAACATTCTCATCGGCAAATTTCGAGGCGGCGACGAACTCGGAATGTACGATCGGGCCTATAAGCTGTTGCTGCTGCCGATCGTCCAATTACATAACCCCATCGGCCAGGTGATTGTCCCGCTGCTTTCGCGACTTCGTTTCGATAAGGAGAGATATCTGAGCACCTACAACGATGCCCTGTCCATGGTTATGCTCATATGTCAGCCGGGCATCGTCTTCGCCATCCTGCTCTCGGAGCCGCTCTTCAGAGTTCTCCTCGGCGAGCATTGGGTGGGTGCAGCCCCGATTTTTTCCTGGCTTGGCGTTGCGGGCTTGATCCAGGTCGCGACCGCGACGGCAGCTTGGCTGTTCCTCAGTGAAGGCCGTGGCCAGGAGTACTTCAGGCTCGGCGTTTGGACCGCCCTGATCAACGTGACCTCATTCCTCGCCGGTCTTCCCTGGGGCGCGCTTGGAATCGCCGCAGCGTATACGCTGGTGAACTGCACCGTCGTGCTGCCGCTTTATGCGATATCGATCGGTCGTCATGGCCCTGTGACGACAAGGAACCTGATCAAGACGACTGTCCCGCATTGGATCGGTTGTGCCGTTGCGGCGACCGTCACAAGGATTTCGATCATCTCATTGCTGGATGGAAACTCATTCGCTGGGCTGGTTACGCTGCTGGCGCTTGCCTATGCATCATATCTCCTCGCCATGTCCTTCTTCGCGCAGAAACGGGCACTTGCAAAACGCGTATTGCGCAACGTCTTTCGAAAGGCAAAGACCTTCAGCGAACGATGAAGCCATGCAATTCCGCCAGATGAATATCGACCGGGGCGACCGCGTGAACGGCGTCGACCTGATGAAGGCCTGTGTCAACATCTGGGGAAGTGATCGCCGCGAGGAGCACTGCCTTGGCAGATTCGCGAGACGCCTCGTTGATCAAGTCATATGCATTGGAGGTAGCGGACTGCTCGAACACGAACCCGCCATCTTCCAGGCCCGCGAGGCCGACGGCCGGTGCGGTCGCAGGAGGCTGTAACGAGGCAACCGCCGACAAATCAACGCTGGTTTTCGGAGGATCGATCACCAGCGTGCCGCCCATTCCGTCGCTCGAGAGGTTGAAGGTCGATCTGGTGTAGTCACCAACAAGCGAAATATTTGCCGTGTGATTCTGGGCATCGACCACGGTCAACGTACCGCCGGCTGTGTTGCCGGAAAAGGACGCCGACGTCCCCGCTCCGTACGCGATGTCCTTCAGATCGATATGGTTGGAATTGAACGCGGTGCCGTCACCCGTCAGACCGATGAGCGTTCCCGTAAATTGCGACGCGTGGTCCAACACCAGATTGCCGGTCGACGTCTTGAAGGTGATCGACCCCGAAGCGGCGCCGGACAATTCGAGCGTGGCGCCGGGGTCGACCGTCGCGGCCTGTGACATATTGCCCAGATTCAATACGACATTTCCGGAGATCTTGAGGATGGTCGATGACGTATTGATTACACCATCGCCATTGAGATCCTGATAAAAAGTCGTCTCGACCGCTTTAAGAGCAGGGTCGGTCGGGGACACCTTGTTCAGGAGGTTCGATACATAGTTGCCATTGCTGTCCGTGGTCCACACACAAAGTTCGCCGGTGGCCGGAATCTTCCAGGCCACATCATAGCCGCTGGTTGTTTGCTCCACGCCCACCGGCGTCCAAGCGCCGAACTGTCCCGACACAACCGCTACGCCACCGTACCTCAAGGTCGGCCCCACGCCGCTGGTCATCGCGTCGAGCAAGTAATTCGAGCCGACCAGAACCAGGCTGGTTGAGCCGGACGCCTCGATTGTCGTGCCTGAAACCTTCTGGGGCGTTGGTGGAAGACCAATCAGGCCATCACCGTTGAGATCCTGGTGAAAGAGGGTCTCGCTCGACTCAAGAGCCGGGTCGGTGCCGGACACCTTGTTCAGATAGTTGGATACGAAATTGCCGTTGCTGTCGGTGCTCCAGACCGCGAACTGACCGGTCGAGGGGATCTTCCACGCGACGAGATAGCCGTTCGACGACGCTTCCGCAGCTACTGGCACCCACGAGCCCAGCTGCCCCGCGACAACCGCCGTTCCGCCATTCTTCAAGATCACCGATGAGCTGGCCGTCGAAAGGTAGAAGTTACTTCCCGACTTGATAAGCGATGTCGTTCCGGCCGCTTCGATCACCGTACCGACGGCGGAGCTGAAAGCATTCGAAACCTGGCTCAAATTTCCGGCGATGTCGGTGGCGGTGGCGGTGAAGCTGTGTTGCCCTGCCGTGAGCGATCCGGTGGTGACGCTCCAGGCCCCACTCGTCGCCGCGACGCCCGTGCCGAGCAAGGTCGCGCCCTCGTACAGCCGGACAGTGCTTCCGGCTTCTGCCGTGCCGGACACGATTATTGCGCTAGAAGCTCCAGGTGCGCCCGAGGTCAGGATAGGTGCAACCGGGGCACGCGTGTCGACCGTGACGTTCAACGCACCGGAGGAAGCGCTGACGTTGCCGGCGGCGTCGGCAGTCTTGCCGGTAAACGTGTGATTACCGTCCGCCAACGTTGCGGTGGCAATGGACCATGCTCCGCTGGTATCGGCGATCGCCGTTCCGATCATCGTCGCGCCGTCGAAGACCTGCACCGTGCTCCCGGCGTCCGCGGTTCCAGTCAAATTCACGTGGTTGACATTGGTGACGCCATCGCCGGCAACGTTGCTGTCTGGCGAGAACGACGCGAGCTTGGGCACGTTCGGGGCGACCGTATCGATGGTGACATTCACCCCGGCTGAGAGCGCGGTGAGATTGCCGACGCCGTCCATCGCTGCGGCGGCAAAGGTGTGGCCGCCTTCGGCCAGCAATGCGGTCGCCATGCTCCAGCTACCATTGCCATCGGCTGTCGCCGTGCCGATCTGAGTTGTCCCGTCGAAAACCTTGACGGTTACACCTGCCTGCGCGCGACCCGTGAGGACCAGATGATTTGTATTGATCAGGCCCGATACGATCGAGCCGCTGTCGTTGACCGCCGAGATCGTCGGCACGGCGATAAATGTCATCGCCATCGGCGAATTCGTCGCGGAAACGAATGAATAGTCGGCCGACGTCAAGCTGGTGACGCCCGCAATGCGCAGCGTATCTGCTCCACCCGCGTAGCGAACGGTCCACACGTCGTTCACATGGGTCAAATAGGCGCCGCTGTCGTAACCTTTCAGAATCAGCTTGTCGTGTTCAGCGGTCGCGCTCGTGAAGACGTGGAAATCCGCGATCGTATCGTTGCCGCTGCCTGCAGAGTGAATGAACGTATCGTTCCCGGATCCTCCAGAGAGCCAGTCATTCCCGCCGGCGCCATCCAGGACGTCGTCACCGCTCGAGCCGACCATACGGTTTGCCAATTGGTTACCGACGCCCGCGAGCCCGCCCATCATCAACGTCAAGTTTTCGACGTTCGCCGTCAGTGTGTACGACGTCCACGCCTCCACGCTGTCAATGCCGCCGCCGGGATTCTCGATGATTTTCTGGTTCGCGCTTCCGATGACGTAGGTATCGTCGCCGTTCCCCCCGACGAGCGTGTCATCGCTATTGACCGCCGAGAGCTTGTCGTTCGCCGCGGTGCCGTACACCATGCGGCTGCTCGCCTTCCCGCTAATCCAGGACGTGATCGTCCCGCCGACCGGGAGCGTTGCTGGCAATTGGAAATCGTCGCTGGTGAATGCCGAGACCGTCGTGTTGCGGAACACCAAGGTGTCCTGGCTGGTCAACTTCAGATAGACGTCGCTTCCGACCTGGGTCATCGCCGCCTGCACGTCGGCGAATGAGGTGAAGGCAAAGCCGTTGAGCTGGACGACGTCGTGAGCGGCGCCCGATCCCGGAGAAAAGTCGGTGATGATGTCCGAACCATCGCCGGAGTTGAATACGAAAGTATCCATACCGCCGCCGCCGGTCAGGATATCATTGCCGAGCCCGCCGGTGATCACGTTAGACGCGGAATTTCCGATGATGATGTTGGATTGAATATTTCCGATGGCGCTGATGGCCGCCGAACCGGTGAGCGTCAGATTCTCGACGTAGCTCGAAAGCGTATACGTCACCGAGGAGTTGACCGTGTCGATGCCTCCGCCATAGGCCTCGACAATCTTCGCACCGGCATCGGTCACGACATAAGTGTCATCGCCGGCGCCGCCAGTCATGACATCCGCGCCTCCTGCACCACCGATCAGGTCATTGCCGGACGTGCCGGTCAGCGTGTCTACAGCTGCGCTTCCCACGATCGTGTTGGTCGACCCGCCACTCGTGAGCAGGGTGTAGTTCGCAAGCGTGTACTCCGGCAATTGATAGGCTTTGATTGAATCGATGGTCATCGTCGGCGTCGATCCTGGAGCGGCGTTGCCCGGCCAGCTCCCGCCCATCGCTAGGTTGGCGATCATGTACATCGCCGTATTCATGTCGGCGGGCGTGGCCTGCTGCGCGACCTCCTTCCCGTCCACGAAAAACGTCAGGTCGTAAGGCGTCCATTTGAGCGCAAACGTGTGTTCTCCGGTCGTCAGGTTGGCCGTATTGGCCCAACCCCCATTCGTCGCGGGCGCGTAGGGTGAGTGAATGGCCCAATGCGCCTGGTCAGGATCTTGACCAAATGCTTCGAGCACATCGATTTCCGTGTTGAGGTTATTGGCAGTGCTGGGCAGCATCCAGAACGCCGGCCACGCGCCACTTGTGCTGGGCAGCGTGGCCGTCATCTCGAAATAGCCGTAGGTCTGGGTAAAGCTGTTCTGGGTCGAGATCATGCCCGACGAGAAAATGGCGCTGCCTGTATAAGGCGTGGCGCTCGCAGGCAAGGGCTGTGCCGTGATGACAAGGTGGCCGTCCTGAATCGAGAACGGATTAAGCCCAAGCGACGTTGACGCCTGAGTTGCCGGCAGCCCGGAAAAGCTGGGATCGACATACACTTCCTGTTCGCCGGCCAGCCCGTAGCCTGCCGCTCCGCTCCAGGCATAACTCGTGCGCCAGGTCAGGCTGGGATCCTGCCCCGCGGACAGCGTGTTGAAGTCGTTGTTGAAGGTCTGGACCAATCCGGTCAGGGGACTGACGATGTTTATATTGCCGGCCGTGAGATTCTGGAGACTGGTGTTTTCAAGCGTTATCGTTTCGCCGCCAGCGATTGTCAGGACAAGGTCTGTGCCCACCTGCTTCATGGCCGCCGTGACATCGGCGAACGTCTTGAATCCGGTGTTGTTGAGCTGCAGGATGTCCCCGCCCGCACCCGCCTGAAAGTCGGTGACGATGTCGTTGCCGTTGCCCGCTCTCACGACAAAGGTGTCGCGACCGGCCCCACCGGTCAGCACATCGTTCCCCCGTCCGCCGTCGATCATGTTGTCGCCGGCATTGCCGACAATGATGTTGTTGAGATCATTGCCGGTGGCGGGAGACGGAACGCTATCTGTCAGGACAAGGTTTTCGACGTTCGGCGCATTGACAAGGCTGTATCCGTTGATGTTCCAGACGCGGATCGTATCGATGCCCTCTCCGGCCTGCTCGACGACCTTAGTGTTGTGGTCATAGACATAGTAGGTGTCGTCCCCTGCTCCGCCGATCAGCGTGACGCCCGTGCCGCCGGCCTCCATGCCATCATTTGTCGCTCCGGTCGCCAGCGTGCCGCCCGCAGGGACGGTACCCGCCCAATTCCATGCCGTTCCGCTCGCTGGCAGCGGATTGTCCAGCGCGACATTGCTTGCAACCAAGGTCGAAAGCGCGACATTCTGCAGCGTCAGAGTTTCGGTCGACGACAGCGTTACAACCGTATCGGAGCCCACTTGGGTGGCCGCTGCCAGGAAACTGGCGAACGTCGCAAAGCCGTAGTTCTGCAATCGCAACACATCGCCGCCGAAGCCCGCCTGAAAATCAGTGACGGTATCGGAGCCATAGCCCTTCGAGACGATGAAAGTATCGCTGCCTGCTCCTCCGGTCAGAACATCATTTCCGGTACCGCCAAACAGAACGTCAGCACCGGCGCTTCCAGTGATAATGGTCATGATGGATTGCGTGCTCCTTTTAGGTGGCACACAACTATGCACGCGTTCAAAAGAGCCTTATGGATTCGACGCAATTTGACGCATGCCGAGAGAATCAGCTGACGGCTGGAGATTTCTGCGGAGACACCGTAATGCTACGGGCTCATGTGAAGTCCGCGCTGCCTGCATCAAGCAGGCTCAGTGCAGGGGCCGTCATTCATCGGGCGAGCGCCGAACACGCTGGGTTCCGATTAGGGAACCGTATTCCGCATCCGGTAAGTGAGCACATCATCTTGCGAAGTTCCTGTTACGCACGCTCCTCGACTCGCCAGGACCTTCGCGGGAGGGCCCTCAGCGCGAACGCGGCCGTTTTCAATGCACACCACGTGGTCCGCATCACGCACTGAATCCAGGCGATGTGTTATCAGCAACAAGGTTCGGTTCTTGAATTGTAGCTGGATCGCGCGTCGAATGCTGTCCTCGAGTGTCAGATCGAGCGCGCTCATCGCTTCGTCGAGGATGAGGAACTTCGGATTGCGCACAATCGCTCGTGCAAGACCAAGACGCTGCCGCTGACCGCCCGAGAAGCGCAGGCCATGCTGTCCTATCCAGGTGTCGTATTTGTCCGGTAAGGCCTCGACGACCTCTGAAATGCCCGCGACCCGCAGCGCCTGCCGAACCTCTTCCTCGGAGGCGTCATTCTTGGCCATCCGAACGTTCTCGATCACCGTGCCTTCGACCAGGTCGACATCCTGGCCCGCAATCGCGAGCATGCCGAGCCAATCGGTTCGACGAACGTCTTCGATGGATCGCCCATCAACCCGTATGACACCCTTGTTGGCCGAATAGAGTCGCAACAACAAATTTACGATCGTGGTCTTGCCCGCCCCACTGGCTCCAATGAGCGCAGTGGTCTTCCCCGCAGGAATGTCAAACGAAGCATCCAAAAGAGCGGGCTCCGTACCGGCATCATAGCGGAATGTCACGTTGCGAAATGAGATGCCGTTCTCCAGTTTAGCCACGGCAACGTGCCCGGCGTTCGGGTACTCCTTGTCATCTATCGAGAGCATATGTCTGATGGACCGAAGCTGCGGCTCGAGCTGCGCCATATACAGCAAGTTCCCTTCCAGATCTCGCATATGCGGCTGCAATCGATAGAGCAACGCGACCGCGGTCAGGCTCGTCGCGAAGCCGATTCCCAATAAATCAGCGAACGCGACGACGAGAAACAGCACGACAAGATACCCCACCTCCGTCAGAGGCGAGACCAGGGCGGATAGGCGCGCAAGGCGCAGCGCGACTTGTCGGGCCTGCGTCGAAGCCTGCTCGAAGCGTTTCTGGTGAATCTCCTCCTGGCCATACGCGCGGATCGTGCGCATACCCTGGAGTGTCATCAGCATATGCTCACCCAGCTTTTGATGAACCAGCTTTACGCCGGCACCCAACTGCTGCATGGGCAACGAAAGATGGCGCAATCCGGCCGATACAATCATCAAGGCGACGAGGGCGAGGACCGTGACTTTGATCGAGAGCGCCAACAGAAAGGACGCGAAGAGAAAAACCGAACACGAACTCACGATAATGCGGGTAAGACTGGCGTATGCTCCGGAGATCACCCAAGTCTCGGTTCCCAACACCTCCATGAGATATGCTTCGTCATGGCGTTGGAAGAACGAATACGAAGTTGACAGATATTGCAGATGGACACGGTTGCGCGCGACTTCATTGATCTTCTCTCCAACACGCGCACTGATTAGTGTGTTGATAAAGGAAAGAGCACCGCGAGCAATGATGAGAAGGAGCAGCACGACAGCAGTTTCGGTCGAGCTGTGAAACCAGTTCGCCGCATATCGGAGCGCTTCGCCTAGGAGGCCACTGGTCGACGTTGCAAGTTCCACCTGACCCATGGCGAAATAGAAGAACAGGAGCACGAGAGTAATCCCGACCGTCTCCGCCAACGATGTCGCGAGGCCAAGCACAATCAGCGCGGGCGTCACCCAACCGGGCAGTGGAGCAAGCTTGAGCAGCTTGAACAATTCGACCAATGCAGCGTGGCGAGCAGCTCTCGGTCTTCGTATGTTGTTCGCGTGCTCTGTCATAGCGATTGAGTTGGATCGCCGATGGCAAACAACGACGCCGAAGGTCGAACCGCCCTGCGACGCTCATGGCGCCATTTCCACCGGATTTCCGAGACGGTATCACGCGGCACATCGTGCGCGGCGACCCTGAGCGCGAGCAAGGGATTCCGTTTGAAAAGGAGTCCAAAGATTGAAGCGAAGTACCACAACTGACCGCCCGTCAGAGCTCTCCGAAGCAGCCAACGCGCATAGTTTCTGAGGCCCAGGTCTAGGAGCGCCGTGCGCTCAGGGTGTCGCGTCATGATCTCATCCGCGACCAGCATCCACGACCGGAACATTCGGGTCTTGTTGCTTGACATGTTGTTCGGGAGGTACCGATAGCCAATCTGATACTTGGGCACGACCGCGAAGTGGTACGCCTCCGCGACACGGCAATAGAACAGCAGATCTTCGCAGCCTTCCGCCCCCGATGCCCTGAGTCCGCTCTCGAAACCTTTCGCAGCTATGAGGGCTTCCCGGCGGACCAGCGCCGAGCTGCCGTTGCCGATGAAATTTCCCTGACAGAGATAGTCCAGCACCTCGCCCGCATGAAAGACGGGATCGGACCTGGCACTTACGCGACTATCGGCATCGATCCAGTCATACCAGCTGTAGACAAGACCGGTCCGCTCTCCTGCATCAAGCAAGGCTTGAAGCTGTTGCTCAATCTTGCGGGGCGTCCAGAGATCATCGGCATCAATGAACGCGACGAAGTCCGCGCCCGCCGCCTGCCAGCCCGCATTCCGGGCGGCAGCGACCCCCGCATTACGCTGTTCTATGATTGTTATTCGCGAATCCTGAGCCGTATGCAGCTGGACAACTGCGACCGTGTTGTCTGTGGAGCCGTCGTCCACGACAATGATTTCCAGCTCCCGGTGCGACTGGGATCTGACGCTGCGAAGCGTCTCGTCGATCGTTGCACTGGCGTTGAAGGCGGGAATAACCACGCTGACCAGGAGCGCCCCCGTATTCATTGGTACTGCTCCAGGCAACGAGCGAATGTGTCCAGCGTAAAATCGCCTCTGACCTCAATTCGCGGCAGATCCAACAGATTGTCCTTCAGTGTTACGGCCCGTCCGACCGTGTTGAACAGAGTTTTGTAACCACATTCGGCGGCGAGAATTTCAAGCCGCTGATCGGTAGAGCCAAAAGGCGCGGCAAGCGACGTTATCGATCGCCCAAGCCACTGTTCCAACTGGGCGCGAGATCGCGTCAATTCCTCGGCGAGAGTCCGGGTCGCAAGTTGCTCGCTGCGCGGGTGACTCGCCAAATGGCTGCCAAAGGATATGCCCTTGGCGGCAAGCGCAGCGATCCTCGTCGGCCCAAGCAGCGAAGCGGACTCTCCAAACGGAGCATCCCACTCCGCCCGCTTTCCCACGAAATCGGTCGCAACGAAGACTTCTGCCGAGAAGTCGTTTGCTTGCAAGATCGGCCATGCATGCTCGGCAAAATCGTCGTACCCATCGTCGAAGGTGATCAGCACCGGCCTGCCGACGAACGGATGATTGCTTGCCACGAACCAGGCGAGCTGATCCGAATTGATCGTGTGATAGCCATTGCGGCGAAGCCACAGCATCTGTTGCCGGAACGCATCGGGAGACAGGCGGTAGCGGGCCAGTTCACCTGGTCCTTCAACCGCAACTCGGTGGTACATCAGGACCGGGGCGTGCGTGCGTCTTTCGGATTGGGTGACGTCAAACCTGCGCGCCACAGCCCCACCCCACACGATGGACCGCGCAACCTCGACCTCAATCGGCGCCTCGATAGCCGCGTATTTCACCTGTATGTCAGCGGCGGCTTCGCCCGGGAGTAACCGCCTGAACCGATCGATACGGTACAGTTCCGTCTCGATCGATGTCTCCAGGGCGAGTCCGGGTACGCCCTGGATAATCCGCGTGATGGTCTCCGCCCCATACGGGCTCTCCCAGTCGAGCCCCGTTCGCGACATGTTGTCCTTCAGGACAAAGGTATGGGCCGCCACAAGGTAACCGCCAGGACGCAGCGCCTGCACCAGTCGCCTCGCGACCGATTCTAGTTCGGCCTCGTCATTAAGGTAGTAAAGGACCTCGGAGCAGACGATCAGATCGACGTCCTGTGGGAGCGGATCGGCGGATAAATCCAATTGAGAGAATTCGATGTTCTGACGCCCATTGCATCGGACACGAGCGCGACCGAGCGCCTTGGTTGAAATATCGGCGGCACACAGGCGTCTGACCCTGCGGGCCAATTGGCGCGTGAAGTGTCCTTCCGCGCACGCGAGCTCGAGCGCGCGATCTATTGGCTGGTCTGGCAGAAGCTCGAGCTGCCGAGTGTACTTTTCCTGTTCATACGACGAACCGTAGTTCCAGGGATCCTCTTGCTCGAAGAACTCCTCCCAAAATTGCTTGCGTGCGGTGTCTCGAGATCGCCTGGCACATCGCATAGGACTGCTGGAAGCGGAGATGCCTGAGATGGCTCGCGACCGCGCCTCACATGAAGCCCGCGAGGCCAACTCGCGTAGCCGCCCCCGGTGAGTATCTCGGCCGTCTCGCATGAAAGTTTGAAGTCGTGCGGTCCGCTTGTGAAGTGCGATTTTTGCCCGAACCAGCCTTCCGATCTGGTCTTTGACCTGCAAGTGAACGAGGCCATCGGCGGCCAGCGCGATCCAGAAGCGGCTGTCGACAGTGCCGAGGGCACCAATATCGAGCAGCGTCAGGATGCGAGGCCCGTCACAGAGATAGACGTACAATCGATCAATAGTCCCGATCGGCTTGATGGTGCCGATACGGCGAAGGTCAACGCGCGTGCCGAACGTCAACGTGAGGACCCTGGGCGCCGAAAGATCGTCATAGTCGAGCACTTTGCGCTCAAAACGGTATTGGCACTTTCGCCCTGCCGCCGGATCGTTCCATGCGCGACCGATCGCTGAAATGAGGTTGGTTACGCCCTCCCCGTATTGCGGCCACCGTTCCGCCAGCTTGGCGGGTACCGTTCTTGCCCCGACCATCACGGCATCGAGCAGAACAGCGGCAATGAAGTCCGCCGTTGTCTCGGTCTTTGGAATGTCGCTCAGCGTTTCCAGCGTTGGATCGCTGGCATTCCTGCGGCCGCAATCAAATCCGGCACACCAGAGCATGAAATACGCATACGCTGCCTCGGCGCTGCCATATGCAGTTGACGCTCCCGCCCTATGTTCGGGTGCCGGCCCGCTGACGCGGTCATCACTCGAAAATCCGCGGGCAATGACCACCCGCGCGTCGGCCAGCATCCGTTTCACATCTTGCGTCAGTGAACGGTCGCTTGTCCGGTAATAGCTCAATTTCTCGTCGACATGGATCCACCTGCCGCCGCAGCGTGCGATCCGTTGCCACAGGTCCCAATCTTCGCACGTGCGGAGGCTGGTCTCAAAGCCACCGACCTTTGCAACAGCGCTCTTTAGGACAAGCACGCCATGGATGAACGTGGCACACGTCCGAGCGAAACGCTCGAACGCGTTGTCATGGATAGCCGGATCGCAGCGCACGGGAGTTTCACTGCCGTCAGGCATAACCCGGCAACAGTTGCAATAGGCGGCCACCGCCGAAGGATCCAGATCCAGCGCAGCATTCATCCGGGCAAGGAAGGACCGATCAATCCAATCGTCACTGTCAAGGAACAGTATTCGTTCGCCGCGCGCGCTTGCAATTCCCTTGTTGCGGGCACCTGAAGCGCCTCCTCCGCCAGACTGCAGAACACGAAAGCGGGAATCCCGCGCCGCATATTCAGCAACGATCGCGGCCGTGGCATCGATCGAACCGTCATCCACGACAAGCGCCTCCCAGTAAGGGGCGCTCTGCGCGAGCAGGCTGTCAAGCGTTTCAGCAATGGTCTCTGCAGCATCACGTGCGGCGATCACGACAGACGTACGCGGATGGGCCGTCATCTGCGAAGCCTTCGGCGATGATAGAACAGCAATCCGGCGAGATATCCGGTCACCTCCTCCTTCAGGAAGCGGTCGCGAATGCTGTCTCCTTCCATTACTTTCCGGAGCAGCCGAGAGAGGTACCAACGCGGCTTGTAATAGTAGGCCAGACGCCGGTTCGCCGAGATACCCGTTCGCTCATACTGCACCAGAAGCGCTGCCGCATGACCACGCATGTAGTGATAGATCTGGCTGGCCAGGCCGTCCATCGTCCTGCGGTGAAAATGGAATGCGACCGACGCCGGAGTATAACGACAGGTGTAGCCGCCCGCGAGCAATCGATACCAGTATTCCGAGTCCCCCGAGCAGCCGGCCTGACCGACGTCCAGTCGCTCATCGAAAAGTCCGACGGCCTGAAACACCTCGCGCCGGAATGCCATGCTTGCTCCGGCGCCGATGTCCCACGCGGGAAGGACCCGACCGCGATGCGATCGGAAGGCCGCGCTGTCGTAATCCTGTTCGCGATAGCCTTTGTTAAATCCCCAATACGTCTCGAAGTGCCGTTGCGCCTCGGTCGCGAGCTCGGCCGGAAGCACCAGTCCCGTCACCGCACCGATCTGGGGAGAGTCAAACGCACATGTCAGTTGCTCCAGCCAACCCGGGTGAAGCAGCACATCGTCGTCCGTATAGGCGACAATATCTCCGGTCGCCTGGAGCGCGCCGGTATTGCGAGCAATATCCAGACCGGGTCGATCCTCGCGAATATAAGTTGCTGCCGCGGCCAACGCGACATCCCGCGTCCGCCGATCCCGCGATGCATTGTCCACCACAATGATTTCTCTTGGAGGATGGGTCTGCCTCGGCAGCGACGACAAGCATTTGCTCAGCTCGTCCGGACGGTCGCGCGTGCAGATCACCACGCTCGCCGAGAGTCTCATTTCTGTCGGAGTTCGCACCTTGGAGTCGACGGCTGACAGAAAGCCGTCGTCGATGTGATCGATCCTGGCGTCCGCAATTTGGCCTTCATGCATCAGCACATGGCCGATCGGCTGGTTGGCGCGCCAGAACACCGTCATGCCATCGCTCAACGTCGTTTCCGCAACATCGGACGCCGACGTCACGGAGAGATGCGTCACGCCCCTTCCCAATCCAATTCCTGCGAATGGGGTATCGATCATCTTCGTGCGAAATATGCCGACGGATTGCTATCGCTCCACCTCAGTGCAGTCTCGATAATGAAATCGATCTCGGATTGCCGCGGGCTCCAACCGAGCTCCCGCTTGGCTTTGGCAAAGGAGGCAACGAGCATGGGCGGGTCCCCCGCGCGGCGTGGGCCGCGACTGACGACCGGGTCTTTTCCGGAGACACGCTTCACGGCCTCTACTAGTTCGAGCACACTCGTGCCGACCCCCGTACCGAGATTGAAGACATGAGTACCGCCTCGAGCCACCAGCATGTCACCTGCGAGAAGGTGCGCCTGCGCTAGGTCATTGACGTGGATATAGTCCCTGATCGCACTTCCATCCGGCGTCGGAAAGTCCGTTCCCAGAATGGTGAAAGGCCGATCGGGTCGGCGCACCGCTTCGATCGCCAGCGGAATGGCATGCGTCTCCGGTTCGTGGCGCTCACCGATCTCGCCGTCAGGATCACAGCCCGCCGCGTTGAAATAGCGCAGCGAAACCGACGACATCTCGTACGCACGACCAAAGTCCTCCAGCATACGCTCGATGATCATCTTGGACCAACCATAGGGATTAATCGGCGCCTGCGGATGTGTTTCGTCTATGGGGGTGTGCTTGGGTACTCCGTAACTGGCACACGTGCTGGAAAAGAGCACGCGCAAACAGCCGGCCGCTCGCATTGCCTCCAGGAGGGCAAGCGTTCCTCTCGTGTTATTGTCGTAATAGATGGCGGGATCGGCCACGGATTCGCCGACATAAGCCAGCGCCGCAAAGTGCGCGACGAGGTCCGGCTTGTAGGTTTCCAGCACTGCGCGCACGCCGGCTGAATTGCGAATATCGCACTCGACCAAGGGTCCCCAGCGCACCGCATCGCGCCAGCCCCGGGAAAGATTGTCGAGCGTCACGACGTTCCAGCCCGCCATCGCAAACGCCTTGCAGCAATGCGAGCCGACGTAGCCCGCACCGCCGGTGACCAGAACGGTCTTTTTCATCTCGCCGCGTCCGCGCGCCCCACATCGATCGGAGGTGGGGGACTACCGAGATTTGTCGGACCGGCGACATCGTTACGCGTCTTCATCAACCTTCGCGCCAACAACACTCAACTCCTTGTCCCGAAGCACGATCTCGTTCTTGATCTCCAATATTCCAAATTCCAGTCAATTCTTATCTAGATGGATTGTGGCTTCATTCGTACGATCAATCGGCTGCGCGCAGACGCGTGGAGCTGCCACGCGCAGTTGCAAAGACCCGAAACGGTGCAACACGAGGATTGACGTTGCGAAATTATTGCTTCGCTGCGGTCTCGTCCGCGGGATAGAATCGCGCCTGATGCGCTTCCGATAGAACCTGTCCCGTCGATGACTTCACGAGGGCGGTCCATTCATACAGACCCGGCTTGCAAGGACCAAATGTCCGTATCGTCCCCGACGGCACAAGGCCATTTCCGGGAACCGGAACGTCCTGGCCTCCCATTTCGCGAGTACCTTGCGCAAGTGTGAGCGTCATCGAAGTGGCACCAGCGGGAATGTTACGCAGACGCATCTCCGGATTTGGGAACAGCGTGATACAGCCGCGCGCCCCGCGCCATGAAAAATCCAACGTCATCGGATCGGCCGATGCAGGATGACACAACGCCAGCAACAAAGCGAGGGCAGCAACAACAACTCTCACATATCACTCCGGTCAGGTTCGCTTCCGATCTTCGAGCGATCGGGCACGCACTATTCACGATTCACGCAGAATAGATCGCCCATTTTAAGGCACCATCGGTAAGCCCACTTTCTGACGATGCATCAAAGAAGCAGTCACGAGTTGGCCATTCTTTTAGCGGACCGTCCACGCCTCCTTTGGCGTGCATCAAGGAACATTCTCGCGCCTGCCAATGGATTAAGCAAACAATGGCAAGTGGCAGCTAAACCGTGTCCAGAAACGTCCTGATCGTCATACCTGTTTTGAACGAGGCTTCCCATATCGAGACCGTTGTCCGTAACCTGGCCCAGGACAATCTCCACGAAGATCGCACAATAGTGGTTGCAGATGGCGGCAGCACCGATGGGACGCCTGACATTGTCCGCCAGCTCGCCAACGAGATTGGCGGCCTCCATCTGTTGCGCAATCCCCAGCGGCTGCAGAGTGCCGGGGTCAATTTAGCCGTACAGGTCTATGGTGCTGCGGCGCAGGTCCTGGTGCGGTGTGACGCCCATTGCGAATATCCGGCCGACTATGTTTCGCGCCTCCTCAAGACCTTGGACGAGCGCCAAGCCGACTCGGTCGTGGTCCCCATGGACTCGCGTGGTGACGGCTGCCTGCAAAAGGCCGTCGCATGGGTCTCGGACACCAAGGTCGGTTCGGGCGGATCGGCACATCGCGGCGGAAAGCAAAGCGGCTTTGTCGATCACGGGCATCATGCGGCGATGACCATCGACGCGTTCCGCAGGGCTGGTGGTTACGACGAGACCTTCGCTCATAATGAAGACGCAGAGTTTGACTGCAGGCTGCGTGCACTCGGCGGCCGGATATTTCTGGATTCGGACATCCGCCTTTCATATCGACCGCGATCGAGTTTTCTGAGCCTGGCGAAGCAGTACTTCAACTACGGTCGTGGTCGATCGAGAACGGTGAGACGGCATCCAGGATCGTTGCGACTGCGTCAATTCCTGGTGCCCACTCATGTTGCATTGATGCTGGGCGCCATCGTGCTGGCGCCGGCTGCACCGCTGCTGTTGACATTTCCGGCGGTCTATCTGGCGATACTGGCGCTGACCGCAATGATGATTGCAGTAAAACATCGCTCAATTTGCGGGCTGCTTGCACTGCCGGCCGCCGTCGTGATGCACTTCGCGTGGGCACTTGGCTTTTTCTGGGGTATCCTGTGGATCCGCCAGACCACCTGGCAGATGACCCCTTCAGTTTCCTGAACGCTGCAGAACCTGGGCACTGGCCGGCGTGCCCACACGCCGGCCCGCCTTCGCGTAGGCGGCCTCGGTCAGGCGTGCAATCGAGGTCCACGTCGGCACGGAGTCTCGCAGCTCCAACATTCCTTGACTCTTGCGGTTTCGATAATCAGGGTCGCTGATCAAGCGCTCGAGCGTCCGGGACAATGCGGCGGGATCACCTGGAGGAACGAGCGTCCCCTCTGCCCGATCGCTCAGCCATTCTGAAAACGTTCCAAGGTTCGACGCGACAATCGGACGTCCCCCCGCGATCGCCAGCATCAGCACGCCGGATGCGTCGATATCCCGATACGGAAAAGCCAGGATGTCGGCGCGCGCGACCAGAGAGGTCACTTCATCTTCCGGAACGAAACGCAGGTCGAATTCGACATTATCTTCGAGCTGCAAATCCTTCACCATCGCAAACAGCGGCTCCATCGCCATTTCCGGCCAGCCCACGACCTTCACCACGCAATTCGCCCTGACCTCTCGGGGAAGCAGCGCAAGCGCGCGAAGCATGACGTCGACTCCCTTGTAGGGCTTTATCTTGCCGAACAGGAGTATTTGAACGCGCCCATCTCCGGCCGAGGGCTCGTCGGCCGGTCGGGTGATATGATCCGTCAGCAATCCGTGCGCGATAACGGATATCTTCTCGTCCGGGATACCAACGCGCAGCAGGCGATCGCGTGCAACGGTCGTATGAACGATAAGATGGTCGAAGCAGTGCAGAATGCTGAACGCGCCAATCCGCTGGATCCGCGAGCTCGGATTGTTATTGAACGGATTCGAATCATGAACCGTCAGAACCGTTGGCGCGACCCTTCTGAACATGGGAATGAACTGGCTGTCGACGATCGCCAGCGGTGCCCATTGGAAATGGATCACATCAGGCGGCATCCTCCTGAAGCGCCTGATCAGCCGTGTCATTGATTCAGCGTGACTGAGGCCCTTCAGCCCCAGCTGCACATTGCGTGGAAGTTTCTTGAAAAAGCGCGACTGCAATCCCGGATAAAAATGCCGGTCAAGAAAGAGGTCCTCATCAACGGAAGGCTTCTGCCCAATCTGGCGCCCGACAATGCTGGCCGCATGCCCAATATCGGTCAATCCTTTGGCTAATTTAAGATCATATGGCCAAGTAAACAGTGACGGATCGATCAGAGCGATTTTCATGCGATTGCCTCACCAACGATGATTTGCGGACCGTGAAATTACTTCTGGCTCATCAAGGCATGGATTGATAGCTTCTTCTGCCACTTGCAAAATTGTGAGCGACACGCGTTGAAGATCAGCATCGTCATAACAGTCTACAATTACGAACGGTATGTCGGATTGGCAATCGACAGCGCGTTGAATCAGACCCGTCCGGCGGACGAGATCGTCGTCGTCGACGACGGATCGATCGACGGTTCCCGCCAGATCATCGCCGGCTATGGTGACAGGATTCGAGCCATATTTCAGGCAAATCAGGGCAACATCGCAGCATTCGAAGTTGGGTATCGCGCAGCGACAGGCGATGTATTGCTGTTCCTTGATGCGGATGACATCCTGATGCCGACGGCGGTCGAAAACGTCGCTGCTCACTGGCGTGAAGGTGTTTCGAAAGTTCAGTTCAATCTGGACATCATCGACGGGGCCGGCAGGCGACTTGGGCGCTCGTTTTGTGCGTTTCCTAAATCCTACGCGCCAGACGATGTGCACGCAGAATTTACACGATCGGGAACGTACATCTGGCCAGTCATGTCAGGAAATGCGTACTCCCGAGCGTTTCTTCGACAGGTCGTCCCGCTCAATCCGCCCGTGGGATATGACGGCGCCCTCAATACGATAGCGCCTCTTTACGGAGACGTGGTCACGGTGCAGGAAATCCTGGGGCAATATCGGCTCCATGGCAGAAATATCAGCCGAAATGACGCGAAGGGGCGGGCGCAGCGCTTTCCGGATTTTCCTAGACAGATCGGATTCCGCGTCGCAGAGTTCGATATCCTGAAAGCACATTGCGACAAGAAGTCCATGCACGTGCAAGCGGCAAGGCCGATCGATAACGAGATCGTCTTTGTCAACTATCGCCTCGCGTCGCGTAAATTGGGACTGCGCTATGTTGGGCAGGACGCGGACACGTCGAGTTCACTTCTGCGCCGTGGGATATGGCTTGCGCTGACCACGACAACAGATTGGCGCGCAGCCGCCTCTCATATCGTCTGGTTCACAGGGCTGTTCTTGAGCCCTTCCTGGCTTGCGTACCGGCTGATCATGCTCCGCTTCAACAGGGCAGAACTCCTGCGGCCGCTCGTCAGGTTCGGAAGTGTCATCCGGCGCAAGCCCGCCTGAGTGGGCAACGGCGCAAAGGCAACCCGCCTCGTCAGATCTCGTCCCACGCCTCGTCGATCACACGCTTTCAATCGTACGAATTGTCTCCGGCATTGGTCCGGAAAGACTGGATGCGCCAGCGAGGCGGGCGCGAATCCGCCTGTCGGACTGGCGAAGACGGAGATTTTCCGTCAGGCGCAGAACATATTCCTTTGATTTCCACGCAAACCGAGCCGCTCTATCGAGCGCAGTAGGCCCGTGAACCGACTCCGCCGCCTTTACGATCGAAGATGTCAGCGTCAGCTCAAGACACGGAAAAGGAAACAAGGCATAATTGTGGAGGCCATTTGCCCAGAAGCGGTCCATCTCCCAGTCGATTGGCCGATGGATCGTTGTCACACTGTCGATAAATCGACGCGCGGCACGGCCGGAAATCAGATAAGCCTGCGTTCCCATTGGTGCACGCTCAAACCGCACCAATTCCCGCTGATCCAGCCAGGCCACGTGCTTGCACGGCGCCATGTGTCGCCCATACAGCCGGAGATAGCCGATCTCGGCAGCCTTGCAGATGTCAGGAAGCGATCGAAAGCTGAAGCCGGCATCGAGGATGACGTCGTCTTCGATCACAAGTGTCCATGAATTGTCGGTGTCTGACGCTGCGAGTTGCGCCATGATGCTCATATGACTCGCCGCGCAGCCGATCTCGGCACGTGAAAGGCCCCTGCCCCAAAAGCGGATGGCCAGCGCCTCATCATATTGCGGGAGCCCCTTGGCGGGCACACGCAGTGCATCAAAGAAGGTCCATGGAATCTCAAGCGACTCCAGATTTGCACGCGCGCGCTCGCGGCGCACGGAACCGGCCAAACTAATCGCCACAATTCTGAGATTGCTGCCCATTGATCGATCAGTCCGACATCTTGATTGGGAACCGTTTTGCACGTGATCTCCAAACGATTACCGCGAACCTGTCTGTGCTGACAAGGAGCGGCACCTGCCCGGCCGCTGCCATGCTGGTGGCCATTTCATATTTTTGTTTCGTAAAAGCACGGCGAAATCCGCGGCTATACGTTGAGCGGCTATACCTAAAGCGGTCCGCATTCGGAGGCCTTGGATCGAACCAACGGCTCCTCACAAACGTGTGACTATGTACCTCGCGAAAGTCGCGACGGTCTCAGGCAAAGAGGCGCGAATGCCATCAAAGCATCGATTCACCAGCACCATTGCAGCATTGTTCGTCGCATCATTGGTTGTCAGTGCCTCAGTCCTTTATCTTGCCGCTATCAATGATGGTTTGCGACAGCGCCTGCAGTTCATCCCGCTGTTTAAGGAACGCAGCCAGGTCGTCGGCGGCGCCGTCGTCGGCCAGAATGGCAGTGGGTTGTATGCGGGTTATACCCTGTCGTGGGGTGATGAATTCAACACTCTCGATATCGTGGGTCCGGCAAACCCTCGCGGCAAGTTCTTTCCGACTGGCGCCTATCATCCAGGCATCCGCGGCAATACCACGTCGCTCGGGACAGCTTTTGATGCCGACCCGCTGACCACAGGCTACAAGGACCGCAACCGCGGCGTCGCGGTTGGCTTCGACAACATGTTGATCTCCGGCTCGGTGCTGCGCCTCGGAGCGCGCAAGGCAACAGCGCGCGAGGAGGAATTCCTTACGCCGACCGACCGGTCCATCAATGGAGGCGTGCGGCCGCACCTCTCTGCGATGATCCATACTGCCGGGGCGTTTGCATACTACCCGACCGCCAACGCCGTCATCGTCGAGATACGTGGCCGGTTCAGCCCCAGGCTTACAAATCCGGCCGGCTTTCACCCCGCGTTCTGGACCTATTCGGTCGCACCCGTGCTCAATCCAACCGGCAACGAGTGGGATCTGGAGTGCAACTCCCAAGGGATGCACTTCAGTAATATCGTCCATACCTCGGGGGCGATCTCGACCGACAACAGCGCCGGACCCTTCGACTATATGGACGGCGCGTTCCACGTCTTCAGCTTTGTCTTTCGAAACGGCGCAAACACCCAACTCTACGTCGATGGCGCCCTTCGATCCCAGTTTGCCGTGGATTCCAATACCAAGAATATGCCCTCATTTGTGCTGTTGACGTCACACGTATTCAACAACACGTTCGCGGGCGAGGCGTATGACGCCGCAGCGTGGGCCAGCTCGGCGACCGGCGCCTATCTCGATGTCGACTGGATCCGCGGCTGGCGGACGACAGGCGTCAAGCATTGGAAGCCGCTGGTTTCGGTCGCAGATCTCAATGTCGATTACGACGGCAACGGCAAGATTGTGCTGCCGAGCGCCAAGGCCCTTTGGGGCGATGCGAGCGTTACCGAATTCGTCCAGGTCGTACCCTATGACAGCTCCGAACCGGGTATGACGGAGCAGACGACGTTTACGCAATTCCCAGAAGGAATTTCCTACGATCCGGCGTCGCGCACGATCAAGGCGGACTTCACGGCCGAAGGCAATGCCGGGCGGTCTCATGTCGTCGTTTATGGCTACAAACCTGACGGTTCAACGATGGAGCCCCTGCGATTCTCGATCAATCGCGGCCCGCGTGTGACGACGCGCCCCCTTTCAGCCGCCGCAGGCGACAGCTACCGCCACGATATCTATGCGGAGTGCGATGTCGGAGCCATGATGCCCAAGACCTTGTCCGTCAAAGGACTGCCGCAAGGGCTCGCCTTTGACCGTTCCACCGGACTGATCAATGGCGCTCCAACGGCGACGGGGGTCAGCAACCTGACAATCTCCTGCGCAAACAATGCGGGCCAGACAACAAAGAGAACGACAACTTTCACCGTCCACGCGCACGATCCGGCGAACCGCCCGTACGGAGGATGATGCTCGACCGTCAACCTTGATCCGTGGGGGCCGAACTGCCCTGGCCGATATTCAGAAAGTTTGCGAGGGCGTCGTCCACACTCGTGCTCAGCGGCCGGCTCAACTTTTCGAAGGGCTTGCTCCACGCATCGACGAACGTGCTGATTTTCCCATAATTGTTGTCAAGGAGCGAGTGCGGCACATTCAGCAACACGCAAAAGATGTGCGTGTGAAGCCGGTCCGTGATCACGTAGGCCGACGATCCAACCTGCCTCATTCCACGGGCTACACGGTTCGACGCGAGCAGGTGAAACCACCGAATGCGCACGTCGAGCTCCGACGGCGTCCTGCCCTTGAGCAAGAGGAGCGCCGTCTCGAGCAGCGCCTTGACAAACAACCACTTTCCCAAGCCTCGTTGTTCGATGAGCCAGTCCTCGACAACCGCAAAATTCGGGAGCGGCGGAAAACGCTTTTGCTCCACCTTCTCGTGATCTGTTCGGAGCAGCAGCAACAATTTCCTGGTTACTGCCGCTGGCGAACTCTGCGCCCCCAGGCAGAACGCCATGTCCGGACAGAGATCGGCGGGCGCAGTAAATTCCGTTGTCGCGATATTCAAACTTTGCACGTCGCGGACCAGAATCCGGAATTTTTTATGCGAGTTGATGATCTCCGCGGCGCGGTTGAGACTTGCCTTCGAGGAGAAGTGTATGGTTTGCGGCAACTGAATGATCTGGCGATCCGGAAACTCCGACAGAAGCCTGAGCCGAAACTCCTGATGGCTGGGCCACAGGTCGCCGAAATTGCCTCCACCATGGATAAGGATCGGTCCGACAGGAACGGCTCTTTCAAACTCTTCCTTTGACCAGGTGTCATAGGTGCAGACGTAGGACGGGGCTCGGCCTAGCTTCCTCTGCAGATAGGTCTCTTCACCCAACCATATGGCGCTGTCGCCCACATTCGAGTGGTTGGGGAAATCCACCAGCGCAAAATCCTCGACACCCTCCAGATGAGGCCCGATGACCTTTTCGATCTCATCCTGCATTTCTGCAATCAGTGTACGGGAGTCCTTCATGGGAATTTCGGCCATCGTCCTGAGTTCGGTCCCGTCGGTCGCATCACAGCATCGAACGGCTTTAGATGCATCGGCAAAACTTCCCATTCGACTAATCCACTTCTGCCATTGCGCCAGGTACCCGCTATGGTTGTGCGAACGACGCATCTGCGTGCCGCCAGCGAGAACGCCGGACGGCTGCGCTGCGAGCTTCCCCGGTCAGTCATTCGATCTTTCGCGCTCACGCTCTCGTGCCTCTCTCGGTGTCCCCTCGCCGATGCGGAAGCTGACCGGGTTCCAGAGCACGGAATAGATCGGCTTAGCAGCCAAAAGGCAAGTCTCGGCACCGCTGCCGATTAGCGACAACACCGCACATATTCATGACAAGAATCGAATCTATTGAAGTCTTAAGGCAGGCAAATGTGTTGATCGCAACGAACATAGGCAGCGAGCCTGCGGGAATGCCGCTTGTTGCAGCAAGCCTGCACCCAGATGCGCTAGCGAGCTCGGAGTCAACCGCATGATCGGTTTGTGGAAAGACTACGTAAAGGCCCGCCTGCTTGATAACGACTTTATGATATCCGGCACCTCAAAGGAGGAGGATCTCAGGGAATTCTTCCGGGACCTTTTCCCTGTCGTGACGGACAAGAAATTGATTCGACTGGGCGGATCGGCTGATGGCGGCTATTTGGTTCCGGACGACCTCGATGGCTGCGTCGGTTGCTTTTCGCCGGGCGTCTACAACGTCTCTGACTTCGAGCTCGGCCTTGCCGAACGCGGCATCCCATGTTTCCTCGCTGACTTCTCGGTGGATGCACCCGCGATCCGCAATGACCTACTCGATTTCGAAAAGAAATTCCTCGGAAACGAAAACAACGCCAAGTTCATGACTTTAGAGAACTGGATGTCGAGAAAGGGCCCTCGGACCGGCGATCTCATCCTCCAGATGGACATTGAAGGCGGCGAATACGAGGTTCTCATCGAAACGAGCTGCGACGACCTGAAGCGCTTCAGGATCATGATCATCGAATTCCATTCCATGAATAGAATTCTCAATCCCATCGGTCTCAAGCTGATCGGCGCTGTCTTCAAGAAGATCACCAAGCACTTCGACGTCGTACACATTCACCCGAATAATTACTTCAAACCCATCGAATACAGGGAGTTCAAGGTCCCGCCGATCATGGAATTCTCGTTCTTGCGCAAGGATCACGTCTCTCGCCGAACGCCTGCGAGAAGATTTCCTCACGACCTCGACAGGAGAAACGTCGCCAACAGGGATGATGTCGTGCTGCCGAAATGCTGGTTCGCTCCGGAGTGATCGCCTCCGTGGCCGCGCCGATGCATCGCGCCAGCTGCGGACAACGGGCGCGCGGATGCGCGACCGTTAGCTCGCAATGGCAGAAGTGCGCTGCCTACTCTCCCGCCTGCCGGTTCTCGCCGAGATATGCCTGATAGGCCAGCTTGAGCCCATCCTCGAGCGGGGTCTTGGCTCGCCAACCCAGTTTCGCCAACCGGTTGACGTCGAGCAATTTGCGCGGGGTGCCGTCGGGGCGCGAGGTGTCAAAGCTGACCTCGCCGGAATAGCCGACGGTCTCCGCGACCAGGCGGGCGAATTCGGCGATCTCAATGTCCACGCCGGTGCCGATGTTGACGAGCTCGCCGCTCGAATAGGTCTTCATCAGGTGGATGCAGGCGTCTGCCAGATCGTCGACAAAGAGGAATTCGCGCCGCGGCGTGCCGGTGCCCCACACCACGACGTTCTTCGCTCCCGACGTCTTGGCCTCATGGAAGCGGCGGATCAACGCCGCGACGACGTGGCTGTATTCTGGATGATAATTGTCGCCGCGCCCATAGAGGTTGGTCGGCATCACACTGATGAAATTTGAACCGTACTGGCTACGATAGGCCTCGACCATCTTGATGCCGGCGATCTTGGCGATCGCGTAGGGTTCGTTGGTCGGCTCCAGCGGACCAGTCAGCATCGACTCTTCGCGCAGCGGCTGGACTGCGAGTTTGGGGTAGATGCATGAGGAGCCAAAGAACATCAGCTTCTCGCATCGATTAACATGAGCGGCGTGCATGACGTTGGTCGCGATCGCGAGATTGTCGTAGAGGAACTCGGCGCGTAACGTATTGTTGGCGACGATGCCACCGACCTTGGCGGCAGCAAGGAACACTGCTTGCGGACGCCTTGCAGCGAACCATCTATCGACGGCGGCCTGGTCACGCAGGTCTACCTCGCTCCGCGACACCGTCAGCAACTCGACATTTTCCTCCGCGAGCCGTCGCACCAACGCGGAGCCAACCATGCCGCGATGGCCGGCGACGAAGACGGTCTTGCCTGCCAGCTCAAATAGAGCGCTTGCCATTGGCAACCTCTCGCTTGGCCTCGAGCAAATCGGACGCCACCATTTCCTTGACCAGTTGCGCGAAAGGGGTCCTGGATTTCCAGCCGAGCTTCTCGCGCACTTTGCTGGGATCGCCAATCAGGAGATCGACCTCGGTGGGACGGAAATAGGTCGGGTCGACCCGCACGACGATCCTGCCTGACTTCATGTCAATACCGGATTCCTCGACGCCCTTGCCCCGCCATTCGATTTTGCGGCCGACTTCGGCAAAGGCGAGTTCCACGAATTCGCGCACCGAGCGTGTCTCCCCGGTTGCCAGCACGAAATCGTCAGGCCGCTCGGCCTGCAGGATCATGTGCATGCCTTCGACATAATCCCTGGCGTGGCCCCAGTCGCGCTTGGCCTCGAGATTTCCGAGATACAGCGTCTCTTCGAGACCCGTCTCGATGCGGGCAACGGCACGCGTGATCTTGCGGGTGACGAAGGTTTCGCCGCGGATCGGGCTCTCGTGGTTGAAGAGAATGCCGTTCGAGGCAAACATGCCGTAGGCCTCGCGGTAGTTCACCGTGATCCAATAGGCATAGAGCTTCGCCACCGCGTAAGGGGAGCGCGGGTAAAAGGGGGTCGTTTCCTTCTGCGGCACTTCCTGCACGAGGCCGTAGAGCTCGGAGGTGGACGCCTGATAGAACCGCGTCTCCCTCTCCATGCCGAGAATGCGGATCGCTTCCAATAGCCGCAGCGTTCCAATCGCATCCGCGTTCGCGGTATATTCCGGGCTCTCGAAACTGACCGCCACATGGCTCTGTGCAGCCAGATTATAGATCTCTGTTGGCCGGATCTGCTGCATTAGACGGATCAGGTTTGTCGAATCCGTCATATCGCCGTAATGCATCAGGAACGGCACATTGCCGGCATGCGGATCCTGATAAAGATGATCGACACGGGCGGTGTTGAATGAGGACGATCGCCGCTTGATGCCGTGAACGGCGTAGCCCAGGCCGACCAGGTACTCGGCGAGATAGGCACCGTCCTGACCCGTGACGCCCGTAATCAGCGCGACGCAGCGCTTCGATCTTTCATTCATATTGCTCACCCGACCACTCGATTCTCATCGATGACTTTCCCAGTTTTTCCAAACCTGTCGGCGATTGCGCCCAGGATTCGCAGGATCTCACGCTCGGGCCCGGCCGGCGAGCCTGTCGCTCGCCAGACTCCAAAAAGTGACCCGACATAGGCAAGAGCGCTCACGAGAACAACGGCAATCAACCGAGCATAGACGTGAGACTCATGGCCAAGAAATGTAATGAAAGCCCAATTGGTCAGAAGACCGACAATGATCATCGTGCAGGTGGACAAAGCGGTCCTCAGATTCACGAGAAATTGCCGGGAGACAGAAGCGTCAATCAGTTCGCGGACCAGGACCATGTTGTAGACGACACCGCCGAGCGTAACCGCCACGCGAGCGACCAGCAGGCCAAGTAACCCCCCTACCCACAAGCCGGCAACAATGACAGGCAGCCTCACGATTAGGATCGCAACGTCGCGATGAAATAACCTGCGCGTCTGCCCAAGCGCGAGACCAAGGGGTTGGACGGTCGCGCTGAGCGTATGCAACGCAATTGCACCACCGAGGAGCTGGATCACGATTGTCGCGCCTGCCCAGGCCTCACCCAGCGCGAGCGGAACGAATTGATCGGCGATCAACGCGAAGCCGAACCCGGCCGGAAAGGCGATCACACACAGCATTGATTGCGCCGACAGATAAGCTCGTTGAAGGGCGGCTTTGTCGTCCCTCAGCCTCACGAACGCGGGAAACAGCGTCCCGGCGAGCGGATTTGTTGCTTCTCTTGTCGGCGTGGCGGCCAGGTCGCTGCCCAGCACATATCCACCCAGGGTGGATTTCCCAAGAAAATATCCGATGATGATCTGGTCGAAACGCCAGTTCAGCGTGCTGACGGCCTGTCCGAGCGATAGCCACACAGAGAACGAGAATAGGGAGCGGCTACCCTTTATCCGGAATTTCGGCCGAAACGGCTGGATCAAATAAGAGGCAACCACATCGATGAAGTTGGCGACGACGGCCCCGGCGATCAGCGCCCAGTAGCTACTGAAGCAAATGGCGATCCCGGAGGAGACGAGGATGGTTGCGAGCGCCCGGCTACTGCTCGTCACAAATTCCTGCCAGAAGACGAGTTGACGCTGCATCATCGCTAGCATCGGGTTTCGAAGGCCGGATATTACAATCGAACAGCTCAGGACCAACAGGATTGGAATCAAGCGGCCATCGCCGTAGGACAATGCCACCGGATAAGCAAGCAACGACAGCAGGAGTGCGAGCAAGCAGGCACGAGCCAGGCCCAACGTCCACGCGGCGTGGAATTGATCTTCACTTGGATCCTTGTGGTGAATGAGGGCCGATGCCAGGGACAGTTCAGTCATAGATGTCAGAACAGCAATGATGGCCGTCGCGACAGCAACCAGGCCGAAATCTTCCGGCGTGAGCATTCTAGCCAATACGAGCGTGTTCAGGAAGCCGAGACTGGCAACCACCAGCCGGCTCACGCCGATCCAGGCAGCTCCGATGGCGATTGAATTTTTCGACAAAGGGAGCGGCGTACGCGCACCAAGAGCGACCATTTTCAATGCTCGTTCATTGGCATATGGTTTCCAGTGCGCGCTCGAAGATGTCAGGCGCAACCTCGAAATCGAATGGACTGGGCCCAAACGCGCCCTGCGGGCGCGTCCCCTTGCTGTCTCCCACGATGTAGGAATAGTCCGCGCCGGCGGACGTTGCGATCGTGTAGTAGTAGGGATGCACGTGGTCTGAGGGAATCAGCTCCAGGACTTGCGTTCCAGGCGAGCAGAATACGAGATTGGTCAGCCCTGCACCATGTGGGCCAACGACAATCGAGCATTCCGCGAAAAACGCCGCTTCATCCTCGACGTGGTCAAATTCGTAGATCTGGAAGCCGAACTTTTTCAGTGCAGGCATCAGCTCTTCTTCGTTAGCAACCTTCCTCTGTCCTTTGCGCGGAACGTATACGCGCCTGTCGTGACGAAGCGGCGACTTGGCTAGCTGCAAGCGGAAGAACTCCGTAAGCCAAGGCGCATAATTCCGTCGCAAGCCTGGAAACGAAGTGCCAATCACGAGATCGGCCTGGATATCCTCCTGGCCTGCCCACACGCACTTGCGCATTGGAATTCCAAGCTGGCGAACGAGTTTGGCTGCCGTTTCGGACGCAGGCTTGGGCAAATAGACATAATCGACATCATCGAGCGACAGGCCACTTTTCTGAAACAGCGCCAAGCGTCCCAGGCAATCGAGCAGGAAGTGCCCATAGTTTCCTCCGGCGAAATCACTCGCCAGCGAGAGACAGGTGCCACTTAGCGGCAGCGGCGTCCCGTAGGCAACTGATCGCGGATGGCGCGAGAACGACGATCCGTACCAGGTGCTCTCGTAGAGCAGCGATCCATCCTCCGTCACGAGCCAGCCGTCGGGACCGAGGATTCGGGCCTTGTCCAGGCGGAGAATGCCCAGCTCGGGCATTCTGTTGTCAACGCTTTCACCGAAACCTGCGTCGCGGCTGCCGAATCGAACCGGCGCCTTCCGCGCCAGTACCTCTTCCTCGACGGCAGTCAGCCAGGTATGCGGATGTTCACTTCGCCACGTGCGATGATCACAAAGCCGGCTCGGGCTGCCGCGCAATGCACCACGGAGGATTTGCCTGACGGCGCGAACCTTTGAGTTCATGGACGACTACCCATGCAAGAGACACTGATCGTGACAGGCAAGCCCGCATGAGGCCTCACCTGCCACAGCCAAAGCAAAATTCAGACCGATCTTCGGACAGCGTGCCGATCGCAATCAGTGGTGCTCGGCTTGATCCAGATCCACGGAGTTGTGCTCACGCTGGATGCACCCCTCCGATCAGCGGCGCACATGCAGCGACAATAGACGGCAAGATCTGGCCTTTTTTGGTTGGATCACCGTGGTGTCGCAAGCAACTGGGACTTCTTTGGGGCCGACCTCGCCCGCGACTTCAGCCGTCAGTTTGCTGCCCAGCAGATAGTTCCCTTCACGCGGTACGGCCGGCAGCGCAAATTCGATCACACTGACGCCATCTTCCGCGTCCTTGCGAGAGACCTGTTGTAGCGGCTTCTTTGCCGATGCGACCATCGCGCCGGTTGTTGCATCGAAGACGTACGCATGAATCGTTCGATTTGTCGGATAGTCGTCCGGAATCTTGACCGGAATTTCGATCTTGAGCGGGTCGGTTGTGCTCAGTGACAACACCCCCGCATTCGGCTTCTTATCCGCCACCACATTCGTAACGTTGAGAAATGTCGGCTTGGGCATGTCGTTGAGCGCTGCCTTATATCCAAAATCATTCGGATCCGGTGTCACGTCGCTCGGACCGCATTTTCGGCTTCCCCGCTCAGAGGACGTGAACTGGCAGACGCGAACGTAGTCGATCTTGAACGTTTGCGGGAAAGCCGCATCATCGATCCCGTGCCGACCGGCCCACGCTGCTCCGCCGACAGCGAAATTGAGATCGATGTGCGCCGGCGGCCCCAGTTGGCCGTCCTTCCTGAGCCACTGGTACATGCGCGTGTAGACGAGACGACCGTCCCAGAAGAACGAAATGCGGTCAGGAGCCCAAACGAAGCCGGCAATATGCCAGTCCTTGTTCAGATCCTCCTTGCTGACCATGTCCTGAAACCTGAGCACGAACGAGCTGTCCACATACGTATAGGACTGCGGCGTCCACTTATCTTTACTCATGGCATTCGAGTGCAGCATGTTCGGCTTGTCTTCCACGCCATTGATGACGTACTCGAAAATGTCGATCTCCGGCGGATGCCAGAACTTTCCATCGATGTCGTAGTCGGCTTCGAGCCAGAATGCCGGCCACGATCCCCGCGCATTCGGAAGAAAGACCCGCGCTTCATAGTAGCCGTAGTAGAATGTCTGATGGCTCCGGATCATCGCGGAATCGAACGTGTCCGCCCCTTCATTCTTGTTTGCAATCAGATTCAGCGCACCCTCGGACATCACGTGGTTGTCGCGGTAACGCTGCTTTTCATCGTTGAAACGATCCATCGTTTCGTTGTTGTAGATGTATCGGGTGGCCCATTTGGTCCGATCAAGCTTGTCGCCGTTGAACTCATCCGAAAAAACTAGCTCCCAGCCAGCGCACCAGGCCGGCGTCGCGGATCCGAGTGCAACGACTATCGAGGCGACACAAAGGACTTGCGTGCGCACGGCTGCGATCATCAACGAGATCCTTTCGGTTCGGCTCTTAGTCCGGCTGGGAAACGCTGTGCCGGCCCAATGCGCAAAGACGATGGCAGCGGTAACGCTGCCACGTCGCAAACCGGCACAATCGAGCGCACGGCTCTGCGGCTTTTTCCCAAATAGACAGTTAACTTGCGATCGTTTTGGGGCGGTGACTTGTCGAACAATCAAGAACATTTGACTGTTCCCCGATCAGGTTCCCTCCTTGAGTGCCGTCGAGTGCTTGATTGATCGGCCGGACTGCCGGTTTCTCTTCCGAGCCCCTATCGAGCCGTTTTCGAATCTGTCCCGTCACCATCACTTCAAGGAAGCGATGGCTGACCGTCGCAACGATAAGCGACGGCGGAAGCGAGACCAGGAGGAAAAAAAGTTGCGATCCGCTCCCCAATGCATCGACCATGCCCGTTCGATACATGATCAGCTTGACCCCAGCCATGACGATCGGCGGCCAGAGATAAAAACTGAAGCTGATCGTTCCCAGCCATTGCATCACCTGCCAACGCAGCATTCTTCCGAACAGACCGTTTCCTCCGGACACGCCAAGCAGGAAAATAGTCCCGAAGACGCCACCAAGAACAAGAAATGGAAAAGCAGAGATCCAGTCATGGAATGACAAATGTGCCGGCGTCACAAAGCCAACGTAGTCTGTTGCGCTGGCAAGCTCGAGGCCTCTCCAGACAGCCAGGAATAGCACAAAGAAGATCGCCGGGTACTTCGCCAAGGATTGCAACAAGGTCGACGATAGGTACTTCTCCGCAATGAGCACGCCACCAATCATCAGGAGCGCGCGGGGATAGTACACGAGCAAGATCAGCGAACTGACGGCTAATGCCAGGGCCAGCGGCCGACTGACGCCGCTGATCAGGAAGACGGCGGCACATACTCCATAGAACAGGAATTCGTATCCGAGCGACCACGCGGCGGGATTGATCTGGATGATGTCAATGAATGGAGGCGGCGCCAACAGATTTGCACCAACCAGCAGCAGACTTGGACCCCTTCCTGAAAGCCAGCCAAAACTCGCGATCGCGATCACGGTCGCCCAGAGCACAGGAAGAATCCTCGCATAGCGATCAAGAATAAAGGTCACGACCGAGGATGCCCGATACAGGCTTGGCAGAATCACGATTCCACTGATGCCGAAGAAGAACTCGACACCGAATTTCCCGGTCTGCAGCGCTTCTCCCAACGGCCCCCTGGCAAACAGATCGAACGTGGGCAGTCCGGAATGAACGACGTGATAGACGAATACCATGAGGCAAAACAAACCTCTGGCACCATGAACGTAAGGGTTAAATCTTGCGCTCGCGTTGTGTTCCATGTGGGAAGTCGCTACAGGCTCGAGTATAGAGGGTGAACAGCCTCACGAGAGAGACCAAGGTCGATCGCGATCGTTACCCTGTGCCCAGACGCAACCAAGGCGCCAAGAGACAGTAATCGACGAGTCCCAACATGGTGAGCCTCGACACATTCCCAGCCAGAACCTCGTCTAACAAGCGCGCTGCAGCAGCGTCAAGCGACGAGACCAACAGCGTCATTTTCGCGCATATCGCCTTCATTCTGTGCATTTGCATGCAGCGCTTCGGGCTCCTCATCGGGACCGGACAGATCTTCTTTTCGCTGTTCGGATTCTTCGCGCTCGTGGCGTGGGGATGGTGGGTTGGTCTGGTGAGCATTCGCGGGCCGCAGACTCTCGCATTCGGACTCGTCGTCGTCTGGTTTCTCTTCAGCGCGGTCGCCGCAGCCGAATCTCCCGATCGCGGTGTCGAGACCAGCCCGGCATCACTTGCGATGGTTCTTGTCACGAATTCGATCTTCCTGTTCGGACCCTCGACGAAATTCTCGAACGAGGCGGTCCTTCCCGTCTTCCTGTTCTATGTTCGGCTGTGCGCCGTTCTGGCAATCGTCCAGATCGTTCTTCAATTCGGCGGAATACGCATCTTCTCGTTCAAGGATGCAATCCCGGCGCTCGATCCGGTCCTCGTCGAGTCCGCCTACAATCAAAATGCGGTGGAATTTTATGGGTCGTTGAATCGGCGCGCGAACGGTTTTTTCCCGATGGAGCCGGGAGCGCTGTCCCAATTGCTCGCTATAGGTGTGGTCGTCGATGTGTTCATTTTGCGGCGACTTGCCTATCTTCCGTTGTACGCGATCTCGTACGTGCTCACTCGGTCCGGATCGGGCCTCCTGGTGCTCGTCGTGTCCCTTGGTGCCTATCCCCTGATTGCTCCGCTCAAATCACTGCGGGTAATCGCCATCGGGGCGGCCGTTGCCTTGACGATTGGCACAACGTACCTCGTTGCACCGGAACCTTTTGATCCCATCGTTAGTAGACTTGATGAATTCAGTTCAACCAAGTCGAGCGGCTATGCTCGCTACGTCGCACAACTACAGACTTGGGACTATCTCTTTCGGACCGATAGAGTGCTCATCGGCTCGGGGCCTGGCGGATTGGAACGGTCGCCTGCCTACTTTGGCGGCAGCGGAAATCCCGTTCTCAAGCTCGTCGCGGATTACGGAATTATCGGGCTACTGATTTTCCTGTTCTATCTCATCCTCTCGATATTCAGGAAAGACAACTCGATGCTCGCATTGACAATGCTGGCCTGCTATCAGCTCGGCGGCGGCAACCTCGCCATGGCTCCATTTCTGATCATGATGGCAATGCTGTGCGTATGGTCGCAGCCGCCAGGCGCCGGCCTGAGGTCGATCCGTCCCAAAGCTGCCGTCTGACCGAAGTGTCCCAGCCCTGCGCCCGATCATCGAATGATGCGGAATCGACCGAGCAAAGCGCGCAACCATTTCGGCCGCTGGGCGGGCACGTAGCGCAAACTCACCAGGGCACGACGGAAGTATTGCGGACTGATCAGGGTGCAGAAGATCCAAGCCAGCAGCGATATGCGCTGCGATCTTGAGAAACCTTGCGGCGACGCAGCCGCTCCAAGCGCATCGACAGCGATGCTCAATGAACTATCCGCCGCGATTGGATGAAGGTCCGGCCGCAGCTTGAACGACGCTATCCGCAAACAAAGAAATATCAAATTGCTCTTGAGCGCATCGGGCGCAACCGGCAGCTTCTCCGCGCGCGCGATCTCGGAAAAGAATTTGTATCGCCTCCGCGTGAGGTCGATTTCTCTCGCAAAGCGGGTATCGTCGAGTTGAAGGAAAGCCCCGTGATTGAGGCCGTGCACGCGGTAGTCTGCCAACGGCTTGGTGATCGTTACGATCTCGCCACATGCAGGAGCGGCCGCCAAAAGATAACTGTCCGGAGCCCGATCAACGAAGTCGGATTCAAAGCCGAAGACACGCTCGACAAACCATTTCGGGTAGGCATTTCCCGACCCGGGCGGCGTCGGATAGGCGCCGGTGGTTGCCATCCACTTGCGGACGTCCTCCGAGGACGGACAGGAGAAGTACTGCGGCAGGACGTTTCCGGTCGGCTGCCCCTCGGCATCGATCACGCGCATCTGAAACTGATATTTGCTCGCGGCTTTGGACCAGACGGATACGATCTCCGTCATGACATCAGGATGCAAGGCATCGTCCGAGTCGAGAAATATGATGATATCGCCGGAAGACCTGCGAAAGCCGTTCACACATGACATCATCTGCCCGGCGTTCAACTGGCTGATGATTGTGACTTCGTCTGCAAATTCGTTGATGACGTCGAGTGAATGGTCCGTCGACCCGTCATCGACGACGATCACTTCGACGTTTGGCCATCGTATGTCCAGCGCGCTGCGGATCGCGGATCCCACATAAGCTGCGTAATTGTGGTTCGGAATGACGACCGAGAGGCGCGGCAGGGTCGCCGGTTCGACTTCCGGCAACACAGCGTGTCCTGGTATCTCCTTCAACATTCGCCGCCTAGAATACTCGCGTTGCAAGTACGTCGCATGACGGCCGACAGAACATCACAGTCGACGGGCGTCAGACACTTACCCCAGGAAGGTGCAGCCTCTAGCACGTGTTTTCAAGCGCAAGGAAGAGGCAAGATTCCCGCCTGCAATCCCGGGAACTATTTTACCTGTCATTCTGTTGCCGCAACTGCAACTCTATCCTGCCGCCGACAACCGCGGCTTCTTTCGAGAGCTGGCCCCAACCATCATGGATGTGCAGAGCAGTGAAGATGCATGATAACCGATCTAGGCGCTCAGACGGTTATGTGGCGGTATGTGTAGCTATCGCTTCATCGCTCCTCACAACGACGGCCGTTGCTCAAATTTCCGGCTTCGGTCGCACATCTCCTCCGATGTATGGCGGCTCCGGCATTTCCACTCGGCCTTCGAGTTCGATTCGACCGATGGAAGGTACCTTCGCTCCAAATCACACGACAGTGGACGGAAAGCTTTGCATATCAGTCAATCCGGTGACGCACCCTCAAGCCAACAACCCCAAGATCATCGAGCAGATTGTGCTGGTTCAAAACATCTGCGGTCAATCGATCCGGGTTCGGGTTTGCTACGCGGGAAGTTCCGATTGCATCGTCGTTCCGCTCGCAGGTTACCAGAAGCTGCAAAGATTATTGGGGATCGCGGCGGGATCAACGAACTTCCAATTTGAGTATCGCGAGCTCTATTGAGTCGTTGTTCAGACGAGCAGTCCGTCCTCCCATCTATTCGCGTTGCCGCTTGAGTCAGCGCCACCGCATTGGGGATCGCCCAGATGGAACCGATGATTCCGAGCATGTCACACGCGCTGTCGGTAACGATCTTGTTATCGCTACATGAGAAACGCATGACTGACCAATTGCTGCCCCAAATTGCCCGCTTCACTGATGTCGAGCAGCATAAGCGCTCGCGGTCGCGAGCGGGCGCACTGCACATCAAGCAATCTTGTTCTTTCTGGGCACAACCCTTGCAACGGCAGGGCGTGCCGCTTTCCAATGCGTGCGCTCGATTGTCAGGGAGCCTTGACCGAAATTTGTCGCCGTTGACTCAGCACCTTCACTCAAGTTGACCATCGCGCACATGTCCAATCCCACCCAGGCTATTGTATTCGGAGGCGCAGGCTTCATCGGTACACATCTGATGACGCGGATGCTCGCTTCCGGCCGCTACGACCGAATCGTCTCAGTGGATATCGGGAAGCCTAGGGCGCACGTCGAAGGCGTCGAGTATGTCCATCATGATGTCCGTGAGCCAATCGACCCGAAGCTCGCAGGCGGACTGCCTGCCGACATCTTCAACCTGGCTGCAGTCCATGTCACCCCAGGTCATCCGGACGGCGACTATTATTATACAAACGTGCTGGGTGCGGTGCACGTCTGCCGATTTGCGAGAGACACTGGCAGCCGGAATGTCATCTTTACCAGCTCGATATCGGTCTACGGTCCGACCGAGACCCCACTTACCGAAGATGCGACGCCGGTCCCAGTCAGTGCCTATGGACGCTCCAAACTCTCGGCCGAAGCGATCCATCGTCTATGGCAATCGGAGGACCCGGACAGGCGGCTGACCATCGTGCGCCCCGCCGTCATCTATGGGCGCTACGAGCGAGGCAATTTCACGCGATTGTCGAGGCTTCTCGAAAGGCGGACCTTCATCTATCCCGGCCGAACCGACACCATCAAGTCGTGCGGCTACGTGAAGGACCTGGTCTCGTCGATGTTCTTCATGGCGTCTCGCAACGACGGTCTGTCGATCTACAATTTCTGCTATGAGGACCGTTATACCATCAGCGAGATTTGCTCCGCCTTCTCTCGAACTGCCGCTTACCCCAAGCCGACGATAACGATTCCGGTATGGCTAATGAATCTCGCCGTGCTTCCATTCGAGGTGCTGCAGGCTGTCGGCATCAAGACCGGCATCAATCGTGACCGGATCAAGAAGTTGTGGTTTTCTACGAACATTCTGCCGAAGCATCTGATCGCAAGCGGGTTCAAATTCGAGTACGATCTGGCAAGCTCGCTTGTGGATTGGAATCGGGAATCCTCCATCAAGGATTTTGATTGAGGTTTTGTTGGCTGGATCCTTCAAGTGTCCGGAGATCGGAGATTCACCGGTGGAACTTCAAGGCCGATTCTCGCCACCATAGCGGATCCGAAACCAGACCCGTTCGGATTCCGGCGTCGCGTGCTCGGTCGTAACCGCGAGACCCGATTCGCCTTGCCTGTGGCAGTTGCAAGATCTCATGCTTGTCCGTCACACTCAGGTCGATATTGCATCGCAGAATTCGAGACCGGTCGGACGCTGTCCACCGGGTCGGCACGTAGCATTCGTGGAATCCTGCCCAATTCGTGGGCGAACCATGATCTTCTCAGGCGGCGTGAATTGTCTCGATCTTGAAAGTCGCTTTTTTTGGCAAAGTTGACGGAGATGGGCATTATGACGATTTTGCGGCAAGCGGTACCTACGGTGGCCCTGCAGCGTTGCCGAAACTTCTCTGACCAATAACGTGTCGCACGAACCGACTAGGTGCTTTGACAAGAGAGCCTCGGTGGCACTAGCCAATTCTCGAGCGCCGCGCGTCGATCACCGCATCCGTCATGTCGAATTCGACCAACAGGGATCTTCTACGCGGCACTTTTTGCACGAATTCAGCGCGGCAAGGCCAGCCTGATGCCGCATTCACAGAGATCTAAGTAGGGCGGGCCGGATGCTTCAAACAAAGATCACATCTCGCGAGATCGAAAACACGGCGCGGGAGGCCCCATCGCTGGAGCAGACCATCTCCTCTGCGCTTGCGTTGATGAGCCGCCAGTATCCAGTGATGATTTTCACGCTGCTCCTGTGCATCTGTCTTGCCGGCGTCTACGTGTTCACGGCACCGAAGCGATATACCGGAACGGCGATCCTGATGATCGACAGCCGCAAGATGCAGGGCCTGCAGACGCAAGCGCCCGCGAGCGGCGCAGACAACCCGATCGACTCGGCGATGGTCGACAGTCAGGTCGAACTTCTCAAGTCCGAAGCGATCGCCTCCAAAGTCATCAAGGATCTGAAACTTGCGGAGTCGGCAGACTTCATGAGCGACGGCGGCGGATTGCTCAGCAGCATCAGTAGCGCGATTACCGGAATATTCTCCGAGTCGACCCCGCCCACGGAAGAGCAAATACTGCGCGCAGCACTCGCTCGCTTTGCGAGCGGCCTCAGCATCAAGCGCGTCGGCGTGAGCTATGTTATCGAGATCTCCTTTCAGGCATTGTCGCAGGAGTTGGCAGCGCGGATCGCCAACGCAGTCGCCGACGGCTATATCGTGGATTCGTTGGAATCGAAATATCAGGCATCGAGACGGGCGGCGGTCTGGCTGCAGGACCGATTGAAGGAATTGCGCTCGCAGGCGTCTTCCGCCGAACGCACCGTTGCGGATTTCAAGGCCAAGAACAACATCGTCGACGCCGGCGGGCGACTGCTCACCGAGCAGCAACTCGCTGAAATCAATACTTCGCTGACGACTGCGCGTAGCCAGCGTGCGGAGGCACAAGCTAAGCTCGAACGCATCACCGCGATATTGAATGCAGACGGCGACGATTCGAAGGTCATTCTGAATGATTTGGCGACTGTGAGCGAGACGATGGCCAACCCGGTCATCACCAAATTGCGCCAGACCTATCTCGAGTACGCGGCCAAGCAGGCCGATTGGTCGAACCGGTATGGATCGACACATCTGGCGGTTGTCAATTTACGCAATCAGATGCGTGAAATCCGACGCTCGATCATTGACGAACTGCGACGCACGGCCGAGGTCTACAAGAGTGACCTTGAAATTGCCAAGGCGCGCGAAGAGTCCAGCCAGAAGAGCTTGAACGATACGATCGCGGTCTCGAATAATACCAGCCAGGCCCAGATCATCCTGAGAGATCTGGAAAGCAACGCTCAGAGCGCTCGCGCATTGTCTGACAACTTCCTGCAACTGTACATGGTCTCGGTTCAGCAGCAGTCGTTTCCCATTACCGAAGCGAGGGTGATCAGCCAGGCCGCGTCGACTCTTCCCAACAAGACGTCGCCAAGAACGACACTCATCCTGCTTGCGGCGATCGTGGGTGGGTCGATTCTCGCAGCTCTCGTGGCAATCCTGCTTGATATGATGGATCGCGTCTTCCGTACCGTTTCGCAGGTCGAGAAGTTCGTGGATACCCGATGTCTCGCTTCGATTCCGGTCATAGAGCAGGGTGCCATCAAGGCGAATTCCGCTCAATCGGGCAAAGCGGCCTGGCGATTCGGCAAACGCGACAAGCCCAAACCGCAGCAGGCATCACCGAATCACGGGGGATCCGGCACGACCTTGCCACTCCACGGGCCCGCGCCCGCGTTCAGCCACCAACAGTCGCATCGCGACCGTCTGCTTTCAACCGAGGAGAGCGTCGGGCGGCACGTGATCAATGCCCCGTTTTCACGCTTCGCGGAGGGATTTCGGTCGATCAAGCTCGCCAGCGATTTCGCAAATTTCGGTGCAGGGTCCAACAAGGTCCTGGGGATTACCTCCGCTCTTCCGAACGAGGGAAAGTCAACCATCAGCGAAGCGCTGGCGCAGACCTTGGCGCAAAGCGGCTGCCGTACGCTGCTGATCGATGGCGACATCCGCAACCCAAGCCTCACCGCAAGGCTTACTCCGGCTGCGCAGGACGGCTTGATCCATGTCGTCATCGGCCAAGCCGACTGGAGGGACGTGGTCTGGATAGACCCGCAGACGAATCTACATTTTCTTCCTTGTGCCATCACATCGCGCTTCTCGAATTCGAGCGACCTGCTGGCCTCGCAACAGATGGACGACCTGTTCCAGCAACTACGGCAGCACTTTGATCGCATCGTTCTCGATCTTAGCCCGCTGGCGCCGGTCGTCGACGTTCGGGCGACCGGGGGGTTGGCTGATTCCTATATCCTTGTCATCGAATGGGCGAAATCGAAAATCGATATCGTCGAGCGCGTGCTAGGCGAAACGCCGGTTGTGCGCGAGCGGATGCTCGGTGCGGTTCTTAACAAGGTGAACGTGTCGGTGATGAGCCGATACGATACGTATGGCGCAGCCTACTATCGCAATCGATACTACAAGAGGTATGGTTACGTCGATTGACGTCAGATGCTTGATCCGGAGCGGCGGGCAGCGCTTGCCCGATTTTTGACAGGGCCCTTGGATACAACATGAATGATTTGGCGCTAGCGCATGTTAGGTCGGCGCTTCTGATGGTGCGCTCAGTCCTGCTCGGTGCTGGTCTCTTGATGACGACGGCTCCCGGTCGAGCCGAGGCGGTGCGTCCGGGCATTCTGAACTGCGGGTCTGGGACCAGCGCCGAGCAGCGTCGACGTTGTGACGAAGAGGCGTTCAAGCAGATCGAGTCCGGCAGCCAATCGACACAGCTTGAGGGCGGATGGCGACTGGTGAAGAGCAAAAATCCAGACGGCGGCGCCGATGCCATTTCAGTGATGCATGTCGTCGATAGTGCCAAGTCGGATACGCGCCTTGCTGGCCTGAGCCTGCAATGCGGGAAAGGTGGCATCGAAATTGTACTCATTGTACTCGAGCCACTGTCCCGCTCGGCGCGACCGAACGTAGCCCTCATAGCGGGAGAGAAGCGCGCAGAGTTCCAGGCATCTGTGATCCAGGGCGGCGTCGCGCTCCTACTACCCGCCGACGCCTCGAAGCTTGCTGCTAGCGACTGGCAAACCGCAAACGAGCTTGAGGTTGAAATTGGGACCACACCGACCGGGATCCGCGGTTCGGTGCCGATGGCTGGACTGGCGACGGCTCTCCGTTACTTGTCGCAGTACTGCCATGCTCGATAATTTAGCCGGTCACGGAACTGTCATGCAGAGCGAATTCCGCAAACCGAATGCATGTGACCAGTTGGCAGGCCGCGTTGTGATGATGCGTCATGGTGGCTTCTATCCGGCCATCCATCACCGAGACGACGGTGGCGTCCCAAGCTCGGCTATGCGACGCGTATCAATGTCCCACTTGTGCAATGCTGCATTCCATTCCCGCTTCCACGTCTCACGGTTCTCCGAGTGCTCATCGCTTCCTGGCTTTTAATCACATTGCTCGCCGCGACTCCGATCTTGGCGCTCACAAGCGGCTCCTTCGCACAGCATGTGATTTCACTTGCTACTGCGTTGATGATGGCAATGGCAACAAGAGGTCCGGAGGCGCAAATCGCGTCTGCCGCGCAGTTGCTGAAGCAATTTCTCCTCATATTCTTGCTTCCGGTCGTCTGGATGACGTTGCAAATCTTTCCGATGTCTTCGCTTGCGAACCCGATCTGGTCGGCGACTTCGATCGCATTGAATCAGCCATCGCTGCCGGCCCGCATCAGCGTTGATACGAGCGCAACGTTGCACAGCCTGTTCCTCTATCTGGTCGACGTGTCGCTCCTGGTGTCGACCGTCGTCATCACCAGGGATCGCCGTATGGCCGAAACGATCCTGTTCGTATTGAGCGCAGTGACGACCCTCATGTCAGTCGAGTTCCTACTCGGCCGGCTCGATTTATTCGCCGGAATCATTCCCCAGTCCGGCGTAGCTACGAATCTGTTTCCGGCAGCAGCCGCTCTTGCGATATTGACAAATGGCGCGCTCGTCGCCCGGGCACTCGAACGCCACCTGCACCAGCAGAACATCCACAATCTGGCCTCGCCCCTACTGTGGGTCGGCGTTTCCTGCGGTCTGTTAGGAATTGTCGTTGCATTCGCCGCACTTGCCGCCCTCGAACAACGCGCATTGGCGGCGGTTACTGGCTGCGGATTGATGGTCCTCGTGTTCATTGCCGCTGTCCGGCGCTTGGGATTTCGGTCTTGGCCTTCGGCGCTATTGTTCTTGGTCCTTGCAGCGATCGCCAGCGCGATGGCTGCGTCGCACTCTCGGTCCGGAGGCTTGGGCCTCCTTGGATTCGTCAGCCTCCCCCCGGAAGCAGTTGCGCCGGCAAAGCACCTGCTCTCTGATGCACCGACGTGGGGGCATGGTCTCGGAACCTTTAGGCTGATTTCGAGAGCCTATCAGGAGTTCGGCGCTGCGCTGGCAGCCCCTCCCTCCACCGCAGTCTTGATGGCTGTCGAGGCGGGACGATTGGCGAGCGCCATCCTAGCAGCCTTCGCCGTCCAGTTTTTCCTCGTTAGCTTTCGCGGCGCCGTTCGGCGAGGACGTGATTCCTTTTTCGCGGCCGCCGCGGCCGCCGCCGTTGTCGTTGTACTCTGCGAGAGCTTTCTTGACTCAAGCCTCTCAAACCCCGCGATTCAAGCAATCGTGGCGGTGATGGTCGGAGTTGGACTTGCACAATCAGTGGGACGGACCAGTGGCGCCAACCACTCGGCGGCTTCCGCGCGCCGTATGTTGAACTAATGCATCGACAATGAGTTCATCGAGCAGATTTCGCGTTCTTCTGGTGGCGTTGGCCTTGGCGGTCGGATCCTATGCGATTGTGTCGGCCATAGCGGAGGTGCCGGCGCTGAGCCGGACAACATTTTCCGCAGATGCGGCCGAGATTGGGGCGCGGTGGACTGAAGACGCGCCCACATTGTTGGGAACGCGCTCGCCGTTTGGATCAGAGCTGGAAGGTAATCATGGATCGGTCGCCGCGCTGCAGACAATTGAGTCTGGCCAGCAAAGGCCCACGATCCTGCGATCAATAGCGCATACCGACGCTCTCGGCCGCCTCAGGCGGACGCTCTCGACCTCTCCTTACAATCCTGAACTATGGCTGGCGCTGGCGCTGCTTCAGGTCCAGCGCGACCCGCACGATCCGGTCGTGGTCGAGGCCTTGAAGATGGCATATTTCGTCGCACCAAACGACGCGCGATTGATGCCGGCGCGGATCGACATTGCGACCCGCTTCGATGCGCTTGCCCTTCCCGATGTCAAGGACCTCGTACGCAATGACGTTCGGCTCATCCTGATACGCCGACCTGGGTCGAGATCGGCACTCGTGTCCGCTTATCGCAGGGCATCAAAACTGGGCAAGGCCTTCCTGGAAGATGCAGTTGAATCGATTGACCCGTCCTTTCTGGCGACACTGCGCGGTTGACCTCGTGGCGTTTAGTGGGCGCGCTTCGCTGCCGTCGCCCGGGCCTAGTTGAGCCAGGCCTTCTCAACCTGACCAGATCGATACGTGGTGATGCCGGAGTTTACCGCTTCGTCACGGGATTCGGGTCTTCGATCGTTCAGGCAAATCGTCGTGCTTGGCGCACCACTGCGCGTTTTCCTTTACAATCAATTCTCGTGCGCTAGACATGGCGATTGCCACCGCAGCCCGAAACGGCTTCTTGTCACATTTGATCCAGACGGGTTCGCGGCTGTGCGCAAGCTGAGCGCGGTGCGTAGGGGCTCCGAGCAGCTCGAACATCGTTCCGGCTCATCCGCTGCGCCCCGAACGCCGAAGGATCCTACGCAAAGCGCTTCCTGCGGCTTAGCGCTCGCGCGATCCATGGTTCCAGCGCCGACCGTAATCGTACGGAGTCCACAAACGACGATCATTGTCGTAGCCGATTTGGACGGATTGATGAAGGCGGGCTGAGATGATCGAGATAGAGTATCTCTGGAACTCGTCGGCTGGAAGGAGTCAGCCGACGCCTCAACCGCGTCGTGCACCCTTTCCTTCTGAGGTTCCGACGGTTAATTTAACCCGATACTTGATCTTGCATTTCGGTGGGACTGGATGACGGTACTTGCCATATTAAGCATCTGGCTGTTGCTCAACGTTTTATTCGTGCTCATCGTGGTTCCTTCCCGCGGGTCGCGATCGCGGCTGAACAGGTCAGGAACAATCCTTGTGCCGGTCCCGATCGAAAAGCATCAAGACCGGCTCGATCACAACGAACAATTCTCCCTTCGCCACGCTCTCGGATCACTCGCAACGGGAGTCTTTTTCGTCTTGATGGCCCGGCTGGTCGCAATACGTGAGGCCATTGTGCGGCTGTGGAACAGGACGCGTAGGCATAAGACCTGAAGCTTGGTGATTGGCGCGACGCCTGATTCAAAGGCTCCAAAGGGAGCTCTCGCTTCAATCCGCATCTAGCTCAGCGCCTATGAGTCCGCGCCGCGCCGCCAAGGCAGCCTGCACTGACCTAGTACGCCTCCTGGGAAATGACGGTAGCCGCCGTGCGCGCCATGATTTTCAGGTCGAGCCAAATGCTCCAATTCCTTACATACCAAACGTCATATTCTACCCGCTTTTCCATCAGGTCGATGGTCGGCGTTTCGCCCCGGAAACCGTTAACTTGAGCCCAGCCCGTGAGGCCCGGCTTCATGTGGTGGCGGTATACGTAGTTGCTGATGATCTCGTCATAATAGTTGTCATGGGCAAGCGCATGTGGGCGTGGTCCGACCAACGACATGTCGCCGCGCAGCACGTTCCAGAGCTGGGGCAACTCGTCAATGCTGGTCATGCGGAGGAAGCGCCCGATCCTCGTGACGCGTGCGTCCCTCTTGGTTGCCTGAGTAATCGAGTGACCATTCTCGCACACATACATGCTGCGAAATTTCCAGATGTCGAACGGCTTGCCGTTGAAGCCGCGGCGCGACTGTCGAAAGATCACGCTCCCAGGCGAATCCAGCTTGATCAGAATGGAGACGGTGATCAGCACTGGCGCTAGGGCCACTAGCGAAAACAACGCCAGACCGACGTCGAGGCAGCGCTTCTGGAGACGTTCAAACACGCTGAGCGGTGGTCGCTGAATCTCAATTGCCACCGTGCCGCTGACCGGCAAAAACGGGCGCGATACCAGATCAGCGATCGAATTATCCGGCAAGAGACGGATCGGCTGAGGTACAGCGCGCAAGTGCAGTTCGAGTTGCTGCAACAACGGCAGCTCGTTCCAATCAACCGCCAACAGGTACTCCTCGACATCTGCTGCACGGGATTGGCGAATAACATCCCGGATTTGCCTCTCCCAGCCGGTCCCATGGTTGTTAGCGGGAAGCACGAAATGGCGAACCACGTCGAATCCGTTCTTGCGCAGGTCCTTGAAACGGCTCGAGGTGAAATCAAGCGGCTTCAGGCTGAGCAGGGCAACCTTGCGATCGACCAATCGGCCCTTGGCAAAGCTCGTGCCGAGCGCCCACTGCCACGCAAAGCGCAGGCTGAGCAACCCAACGCCGCCAACTCCGGTGAAGATCAGGAACGTGCCGCGGGACAGATTGTCCGACGATTTCAATAGAAACGCCGCGACCGCAAGGATTGTCAATGACACCAGCCAAATGATCATCGCTTTGCGCAATTGCCAGACCAGACTCAGCAAACGGTGCGTTGCATAGACACCCTGAAAATAGGCGATTGCAACGAACACTGCGCTGACGATCAGTCCGGCGCCGATGGGCGCTCCGTCTCCAGAGGACGGCGTGGCGACGCTATAAAGTTCCGACGCCATCGCGTAGCAGAGCAAGATCAGCAAGAGGTCGGCCGCGATCACGAGAAGCTGAAAAGGCTTCTGAAGAGCCGTGCCCCGTGCGGAGGACATCGCATAGGTGCTATCAGAGCTATAAGTGGCAACAGCCATTCGATCCTCTACGTGTGGAGAGTGCCTGGCGGTCATTATGATGCTGAAGATTTACCGCTTCCCAAACGGAGGGTGTTAAGTGATCGCAGCGACATTGTGGCGCTGCATGCAAAACTTTTGCACGCATGATGTGTCGCGTCGAAATGCGCATCGACAAGCGCTGACGCTCTCGTCATAGTGCTGACATATCAGCGACGGCGCTGCCGTATTTTGGATCAAGTTCCATATCTTCCGCGATGCTTTAACGGTCACGCGAGCGCGTCTTCGCTCATCTTTCAGGCGCCCATCCTGTCGCGAGAGCGCGAGGAGTCAGTTGCGGGAACATGGATGAATTTCTATCTGTGGATGCATCACGAAATTTGCAATGAGCCATGCATCTTTGCCACGGTATCCAGCTCAGCGTTGCAATTTCCCCGGACCGGTGGAACCCGTCGCAAACAGAGGAGGCAAGAAGTTCCGCCCTTCTTTTGGCGTGATCAAGCCGGAGAACGAGGACCGCTACTCCATCCACCGCACGTTGTTCGCATCAGATGGGGAGTTCTCAGGTGCCGGCGACTTGGGGAAGTTTCTCGACCACCTGATCGATTGTGCGCCATGATATCTTTCGCCCGACCACGTCGGCCAATCCATAAGCCGCACCTGCCGGAGGGAGTTCGCATCTATGCGATCTCGGATATTCATGGTTGTGCGCATCTGCTCCAGCCGATGTTGCGGGTGATCGACGCCGACGTGGCTCGCAGTCGCCCGCGCTACGCGATCGAGGTTTTCATGGGCGATTACATCGATCGCGGCCCGGATACGCGCGCCACCCTCGACATCCTGGTCGAGCGTAGTCGCCGGGGCAATGCGGTCTTCCTCAAGGGTAATCACGAGGCATTTCTGGTGAGCGTGTTCGAAGATCCTTCGCTGTTCGAGGATTGGATTGCCGTCGGGGGGACCCAGACATTGATGTCTTACGGGCTCGCCCCGCCGGATCTGAAGCGCGACGAGCCGACATCGATCTTGCGCGATTTGATTCGCGCAATGCCGACTGAGCATCTGGAATTCCTGGACAATTTGCGGCTGAGCTTTACGTGCGGGGATTTCTTCTTCGTGCATGCGGGCGTTCGACCGGGCGTGGCGTTATCCGAACAGCAGGAGAACGATCTTTTGTGGATTCGCGAGGAGTTCCTGGAGAGCAAAAAGAATTTCGGCAAATATATCGTGCACGGTCACACGCCCGTGCGGAACGCCGACGTGCGAAATAACCGTGCCAACATCGATACCGGCGCCTATGCGACCGGCAATCTCACCCTGATGAGCATCCAGGGAAGTCGCATGCTCGCGGTGTGACATGGTCCCAACCGCTTGCCATCTGCCTGTCAAAGCCCTTCCGCGGCGAGCGTCGAATGGGCTTCGGCGCTCAGAGGTGAAGCGCCTGGCCTAGTTGGTCGTCCGTGAAGAACCCTGAATTCAGGCTGGATTGATTTGGGGTCGGGCGAAGAGGATGGCCAGGATTTGCCACAACGAGAGCCTGAGCCAGCAGATCAGGCGGCGGAAGTTGTAGCCGACGGCGGCGAGGACGGCGTTGCTGGCATCGCCCTCGCGATGCCAGAGATAATTGCGGCCCATTCGATGCTCGGATTTGAGATGGCCGATGACCGGTTCGACGGCGGACCGCCTTCGCAGCTCGCGCGTGATCTGTGGCGTCACCCGCCGCTTCTGCCCTGACGTGAACACCCTGAACTTGTAA
>NZ_JADPKA010000069.1 GCF_023073715.1 Bradyrhizobium sp. 164 | reverse complement strand
GTTTGAGGCTCCGATCTGCCCTAATTGCCAGATCGGCATGAGGTGGTTTCGATCCGAGTTGGTGCGAGACAATCCGCCGTCGATACTCGCTCACCTCTTCGTCTGCCCTAATTGCAAGCGCGCTCAGCGCCAGGACCGCGAGATCTCGCCGGTTTGCGTTTCTCCCGGAAAGCTAGCGAGTCCGCGCCTTCGTGTAGTCGGCGAAAATAATTAAGGCCGCCTCAGTTGGCGGCCTGTTTCGCCTGACACGCGGCGCACGATCAAGGGCGACTGACGCATAGGCTTACTAGTGGGGAGACGGCCCCGGCTTCAGGGGGGCCTGTAGGGGTAGGCCGGGGCCGCTCCGCCAGCTCGGCAGGGAGCTAGCGGGACTCACAAGCTCCCTATGGCGGCCTTTGTTCCTCAGGAATCGGCGCGATGCCCCAAGATCGCAAGTCGGGAATTGCCTCGCTCAAAGTCGGGCCGGACATCGGCGCCGCGGCTTCCGCACCCCTGACAGACGAACCGCGGTTCGATATCAGATAGCCGCACCTCATCAGCCCAACGATCCGCGTCCAGTGCAACGTGATGGCCGCAGTGGCAATAGACCAGCACACCGCGCACTCCCATGCTCCGCATCTGGCCGAAGGTAATCTTCATCGGGCGGCCGTCTGCGTGTATTGGCGTGTGGCGTTTCGGGCGAGGCATGCCGCCATCAAAGCGGGTTCGTAAGTACCTCGTAAATTATGGATTCCTAGTGGCTCGGAACGCGCGCGAGCTACTGCAGATCGTATTGTGGAAAGGTCGGCTCAATCGGCAGCTAAGGTAAACATCCGGCTCACTTGGACAGACAAAGCAGCAAGCCCAGGACGAGATCCCGAGAGACAGCCAAACTTTGACTAAATGGGGGCTTGTGCTCGCCGAAAGGTTGCATGATGCTCACGCCCATATTTCTGGGGCGAATCATGGCGAAACTCTCAACCAAAGTCGCGACGCGGATCATCACTCAACTCAAGAGATACCAAAGCGTATTAGCGGGGCTGCTGAAGCGCGATGTTAGTGAAGCCGACACGGTCACTGTCGTCAACGATATGCTTTCCGACATCTGCGGCTATGACAAATATCTACATGTCACCAGCCAATATGCGATCCGCGGCACCTATGTTGATCTTGCTGTGAAAGTTGATGACGACATCCGGTTCATTATCGAGGTCAAGGCCATTGGGATCGATCTCAAGGATGCCCATGTCAAGCAAGCCATCGATTACGCTGCCAACGAGGGTATTGAGTGGGTAGTGCTCACGAACGGCGCCCACTGGCGAATCTACAAGGTGCATTTCCGCCAGCCGATTGAGAAAATCCTCGTTTGTGAGTTTGACGCTATCGAGGAAAGCGCCAAGAGCCCTGAAGCTCTTGAATGCTTCGGAAATCTGAGCCGCGAGGGCTTCTCAAAGAGCACAATGGCCGAGTTCCTGCTGCACAAGCAGGTCACGAACAAGTTCACAGTCGCAGCCGTTCTGCAGACTGACTTCATCCTGGAGATTTTGCGCCGCGAGATTCGTCGGATGAGCTCCGGCGTGAAGGTGGAGGTCGACTACCTGAAGACGTTGTTGCGCGAGGAGGTCATCAAACGCGACTTGATTGATAGTGATGAAGCGAAATCGGCTCTCCAGAACATCAAGCGTTTGCAGCGGGCTGCGACGCGGAAAAAGGCTGCACCGAAAGCTGCAGATGAAGAAGCTCCGATAGTCGCCCCGGTTGCAGATGCTTCCGCGTCCACGCCGCGAGCGGTCGCCATTCCTTGACTAACGGGGAGTTTTCGTTTGGGCGGTTTGATGGTTAGTGCGTTAGAGCGGTTTGATCGGAAGTGGGCTGTTATTGAATAAGAGCGCTGGAAGTGCCGAAGCCTTTCAACCAGTCCTTCAATTCGATTGAGCAGTTGGAGAGAGCGACGCCTGAGCAGGTCGGTGTCGCAATAGTACTTCATATGCAGGTAAATGGTGGGCGGTTCTCACCGCACAACTTTCAATCCGAAATCAACCACTTCTTCGGCCATCAAGGTTCGCCGCCGTGGCTGATGCAGAGGGTTTCGGAAGGAATGATGTGGGCCCAGCAGATGCTCCTCGCGGTGCCTGACCTGAGCCAGCCTCACGCCGTATGGTACGTTTTGAGCAGAACGGGCGTTGAGTTCGAGCCGACGACTGATCTGGAGAGACTTCAAATCGAGCGGCTTCTTCCGGAGTTTCTGTTACATCCCGATGTGCGAGACGCATCAGCGGAGATATTCAAGATAGGCCGTTACGACGCTGCCGTGTTCGAGGCGTTCAAGCTAGTGGAGACTAAAATACGAGAAGCCGCAGACTTGCCGGCGGAGGCACATGGCATGCCGATGGTGGCCAAGGCGTTCAATGCGGAGAACGGGCCCTTGATGCTCTCAGCTGATCCCGCCGGCGAGCGTCAAGGGATGCAGCAATTCATGACGGGTGCAGTGAGTGTGTTTAAGAACCCAAGAAGCCATAGGAACGTTGATCTTTCAGACCCTAAAGAGGCGGCTGAGATGCTCATCATCGCCAGTCACCTTCTGCGGATCGTTAACAGTAGGCGTGCTCAATCGAGCGCCTAGTTCAAGCGGCGATGCAAGAGGCCATTACGCTACGGCGGCTGGTAGGCTGATGCGGCCCTAGAAGGTGCTGTAACTCAAACAAAAAGGGCCCGCAAAGCGGACCCTGTCCAAGCACTGCAAAATAGAAACTCTTAATGGAAATTAGCCATTCTCGCGTCTTGATGTTGGCGTTCAGAGGTCACCTGCTCATCATCTTGCAAAGCGACACGATCATGGGCGACGACGACGCGCTCATTCGTGCGCCTGGCTGTGCGCTCGGCGACCTGCCTCACCTTTCCAGATCTTCCTTCCGAATTGGGACCTTTGCCACTTTCCCCTCCTGATTTGGCCACGAATCAGATTGCACTGAATTTTGATAAGGTTCCCAATGACGTCCACGACCAAACCGACACTTTTGCCCGAGCTGGTATTCGGCATCGTGGGCCCCACGGGGTGAACATCGACGCAATCCGCGACAGTCTGACCGCCGCGTTACGCGCCCTTAGCTATGAGGCCTTCCCGATACATCTGACCAAGGAGATGCTCAAGGCGCATCAATACCAGTTGCAGAAATTTCCTGTCGAAGATCCGTCGGAGCGGAAATTTCTATGCTGAGGTGACGTACAAAATCGGGTACGCAAACGCTCTGTGCAAGGAATTTGGTGATGCGGCAACGATCGCGCGGATCGCGATGCGGGCCATCTCAGATGAACGTCGAAGAATTTCCCGCAATCCCGCGACCCATCTCGTTTACACCGATCGGCTTTTCACTCGCGGCGAGAACCCTCAACAAATTTAATGCACGTTGAACGGTCGTAACCTCACTGCCGGTTCGATGGCGATCGCTTGGGGGACGTTTGCTCATCGAAGCACCTCAGATTGCTTGCTCGAGGCGCAATAGACCGCCGCCGGCGGCGCTGGGCCACCGTAGGGCCGGTCATCCCGCACATAAGCCCAGATCCGGCCGGTCGTGCACTTGCTCTTGGAACGACGATCATTGGCTCGAACTACCTGCTGCCCGGCAACAATCCGTTCTACGAGCTTTCCATGAAGCTGTGGGAAGGGCTGGAAAGCACCCTTGTCAATTCGCTGTAACAACATGGCTTCTTGCAGAGTTTATCGCGCGCGAAGAAGCGGCAGCTGGCGAGGGCGCGCTCAGGGAACGGGAGCTGCGAGGCCCAAAAAGGGAATGCAGAAGCCTCACTGAGTAGGTGAGGCAGATCAACCGGCGGTACCGCGCGCCCGCGCCGCGCGATTCCCGGAGAGAACGATTGCCGGGCTGTGCAGGCCACCGAACTCACAACGACCTTGTCGGATATGACGCAGCCCCGATCGTCAGCCTTGAGACAATTCGTGCACGTGACGCGACGCTCGATTCAAGCGTCTCGCCGATAGTTGTATCAAGCGCTTGCAGAAGCGCCGCGATTTCAGTTCGGCACGCCGCTTGCTTCATGCAAGGAGCATCACGAAGCAACCGATGATGTAGGGGCGGACCCAGCGCGTGTACCCAGCGCATCTACTCTGCGCCGGGGCCGCCTCTTCTACTCTCTCAACGCGGCACGAGCCGATTACGTTTGTCTGCTAGCTCGACTCATGCATTCAACGCACCGCCCGCACCATTTCTAGTTGGTCGTGAAGAGGGCCGGCACATGGGAGCTTCATCGCATGTATGACGTAATTGGTATCGGAATTGGTCCGTTTAATCTCAGCCTTGCCGCTCTCATGAAGCCGACCGGACTACGGTGCTTATTCATTGACGATAAGCCGAGTTTTGCCTGGCACGCCGGGATGGCATTTTCGAACGCTAAGTTACAAGTGTCACATGTCAAAGACTGTGTGTCGCTCGTAGATCCAACCAGTTCGTTTTCATTTCTCAACTTTTTGCACCGAAGTGGGCGGCTCCACGCGTTCGTCAATCGACGGTCCGGTGCAGTCTCTCGCAAGGAGTTTTTTCAGTATTTCGCCTGGGTCGCAGATCAGCTTCCGTATCTTAGATTTGGGCAAAAGGCACTGGATGTGCGGCCCGAAATATCACATTTCCGCGTCACGACCACTGAGGCGGAATATCAGGCCCGACATGTCGTACTTGGGCTCGGAATCTGCCCCGACGTGCCGGATTGCGTGCGTCCCTTGTTGGGCGAACGCGTCTATCACGTGGCAGACTATCTCAATAGGGCGCCACCGGCCGCAGGAGAACGAGTCTTGCTCGTCGGCGGGGGACAAAGCGGCAGCGAGGTGATGGAACAGCTGCTCGCGGGCCCACCCCTGAAGCAGATACTTTGGGTTACGCCGCGCGACAACCTTGAACCGAGGGACGACTGCGCATTCACCAACGAGTATTATACGCCTGCCTATTTCCGCCACTTTCAAGCTCAGCCGCTCTCACGTCGGCGCGAATGGGTGCAGGTCAAGAGGCTGAGCAGCGACGGCGTATCGCTGGATCTCGCAAATCAACTCTTCGACAAAATCTATGAACGTCGCTTCGTCGACAGTGAGAACGACGGCGTCCGGTTGATCGTCAGTGCTTGCCTCGAAGGTTTGCGGCAGAATGGAGCGGGCTTCGAAGTTACGCTCAAGTGCACCGAGACCGCAGCAACACGCAGGGCGCCGGTCGACCGTGTGATCTTGGCCACCGGTTTTGTCCCCCACACGCCGCCATTCTTCGACTGCATCATGCAGCTCGCCTGTATTGAGGATAGTTTGCCCAGGATCAGATCGGACTATTCACTGGAGAGCCGGATAGCCCTGCCAGGCAAGATCTACTTCCAGAACAGAACCAGCATCCAGCATGGTTTGCAGAACGCGAATCTGTCTCTCGTCGCCTATCGCAACGCAACGATCGTCAACAGCATCATGGGAAAGGAGTTCTATCCGGTGGACATGGATCCATCGATGTTGTCGCGTCTGGCTGAGCTGGAGGAGGAATGATGAGAAAGCTGCGCGATAACATCGTGGCACGCCATTTTAGGGCCTCTAAATTTGCCCTCGAGAGTGGCGAGTCCACGCGCTTGGATTGCCACGCCGACAACGAGATGTTGTTCGTGTTCTCCGGCACCGGCTCCGTCACCTATGGCGACGGGTCGCTCTCTACCACACAGCTCCGCCCCGGAGACATGCTGCTGATGTCTCCGTTCACTGCCCATCTTATCAAGAACGATGGGGCGGAACTCCTGGTCGTGGGAAATGCTTGGTGGGAAGACCCGCAGACCGTTGACGAAAGCGTCAAAGCCCCCACCAAGGCGCCGCGCACCCGCCTCGTTTTGCCGAGCTTTACAACGCCGAACGGGCGGATGCATGTTGGGCATCTGGCGGGGCCGGTCGTCGCTGCCGACATGTTTACGCGAGCGCAAAGGACACTTGGGCTCGACTGTTACCAGCTTTGTGGGACATTGGGCTTTCAGACGCATGTGGCGATCACCGCTGCGCGCGAAGGGCGGAGCTACCACGAAACCTCGCGCGCCTACTCGGATGATTTTCTCGCTAACTACCGTCTGCTGGGGGTAGACTTCGATGTGTTCGCGACGCTCGACGAATTGCCGCGTTTCGAACGGGTCGCTCGCGAGTTCTTAGCCACGCTGGACGCCGGCGACCATCTCATCGAGAAAACTGCCCGCGTTCCGTATTGTGAGTACGGACACGGATACTTGTTCGAAGCCCACGTGCGCGGCTCCTGCCCGCACTGTGGCGAAGGGATCAGCTCGGAATGCGAGAACTGCGCGCTGTTCGTGCCGGATGAAGAGCTGATGGATCCGGTCTGCAATCATTGCAACCGGCCGGCAGCGTGGCGGCCGCTGAAGCGCATGTTCGTGCCGCTGGAGCCGCATCGCGCCGTGCTCGAGCGATACCTGATGTCGGGGGCCTACGTCGGCAAAATGCCGGATTTCGTCGCCCGGGTGTTGCAGCGCAAGCTGCCGGACATTCCGCTCGGAATCTGTTCATCGGACGGACTTGCTCTCCCGTTGCACGGGCAAGAGGACCAGAACCTCTATTCGGCCGTCGAGCTCGCCCCCCGCTTCTTGACGGCACAGGATATGCTTGCCTCCCGTGCGGAGCTCGGCTCGGACGAGGTCGAGCTCGTGCTCTTTTTTGGCTCCGACAACGCGTATCTGCGCTGCATCACCTTCCCAATCCTGCTCCACCTTTACGACGCGAGCAGATTTCGCATCGTGGGTTTTTTTGGCAACGAATTCTACCAGCTTGACGGCCGTAAGCTCTCCACCTCGCGGGGCCATGTCATATACGCCGACGATCTCACCCGCCAGGGAATTCCGGCCGACTGGCTGCGCCTATATGTCTGCCATACCCGTCCATCGGTTGCCCCGACGAGCTTTAGCTTTCGTGAGGCCTTTGACTGGATCGAACGGCGCCGCGGCCTGCTGGCATCCGTCATTCATCACATCAGCCAGTCGGTCGAAACGCGTCACCGCGGGACGGTGCCGGAGGCCGGCACTTGGGAACGCCTGCATCGCGCATTCTATCAACAGCTTTGCGAGCGTCAGCAAGAGGGCCGGCGGCTATTCTCGGTCGAAGGATTCGACCCGCGGCGGATCGCGGAGCTAATCGACCGCTTGCTTCACGACCTTGATGGATTCGCAACAGAAGCGCTTGGCGCGCGCTATCACCCGGGCATCGAGCGCGCCGCCTGCGCCCTCAGCGTTGCCGGCCTGCGGCTGTGGGCGACGCTTGCCTGGCCGGTGATGCCCGGGCTCTGCACCGCCCTCCTGGGGCGCCTTGGCATTCGAGAACCGCCATATCTGAACCACGCTTTGCAATGGGTTCCGGCGGGGCGATCCTTCGACACCGGAGGCTGGGCTGTATGACGGAGTTTCTCCTCTATATCAATTATCGCCGACTCATACGAGAAAGCATTCGTGCATTCGAAGCGGCACATCGGCTCGGATACCACGTCGCTGTGCTTGGTCAGCCGCTGCCACCGGAACTTGCCTGCTACGTCGACGAGTGGCGCCAATGTAATCCCGCAAGCCTTGTCTCGCTCGAGAGCGCCGTCGAGGAGATCAGAAAGTGTATCCAAATTGCCGGTGTGGTCTGCTTTACGGAAACTGCTGTGGAAGCCTGCGCCATCCTTGCCGCGAAATTGCGGCTGCCCGGGTTGCCGCACGCATCCGTGTCCGCGGTGCGGGACAAATCGATACTGCGCGAGCGAACTCAGTCGGTTTCCGGCCTCACGCACCGCCTTTTGCAGAATGATAGCGATCTGGAAGAGTTCATCAGTGTGGCGGGACTCCCGGTCATCGTGAAACCGGTGAACGCCTCGGGCAGCACCGGAATCTACCTCCTTCGCGAGCCTGCCGACCTGAATGTCTTTCATTCCACTAGCAAGAAGATCGCCAATCCGTCGTACGACCCGACTTTGCGACGGGAAACGCTTACGTTCCTGGCGGAACGTTATATCGGCGGGCAGGAGGTGAGTGTGGAAGGGTACGTTTGCAGCGGTGAAGTCACCGTTGTCGGGATCACGCACAAGCTCACCTCGGATCCTTATTGCCTGGAGGTGCGGCATATTTTCCCTGCCGACCTCGAGGGTGAGATGCGCAGCATGATTGAAGCAAAGACCAAAGATTACGTGCTGGCGCTGTGCCTGGACAATGCATCCTTCCACCTCGAAGGCAAGTACGACGGCCCGCAGTTCGCGCTCATTGAGGTTGCTGCCCGGCCGGGAGGCGATTACATCGCGTCGCATCTGGTCCCGCTTGCGTTGCACTATGACTTCTACGAAAACCTTGCTCGCATTGCGGTGGGCACGGCGCCTCTGCCTCCGCCCGCGCCGCAGCGGGTGGCCGGGATCCATTACGTCTTGGCCAAACAGGAAGGGCGGCTGCTCGGCTACCGCGGCCTCGAGGCGGTTCTCGATCACCCTTGGGTCGAGCAGGCGATCGTCGAAACATCGATTGGTACACACATTGTACTTCCGCCGAGCGATTTCCGTCTTCAACGTCTGATCGCGGTGATCAGCACCGCGCCGAGCCAAGCGCTGCTCACGAAGCACCTCGATTGGGTATCGGAGACGATCACCCCAGTCTTCGCCCTCGAGTGAAACATGCAGACGGACGTCATAGGCGCTGGTGCGATGGGCAGGGGAATGGCGGCGCTGCTGCGCGACGCCTTTCCGCACTGGACGGTCCGCCTCATCGACCGCGATATGAGCGCGCTCACGGCTGTGCGCGAGGCATGGAAATGTGAGATATTGTGCACCGACCAGCCGCAGCAGGCAGAACTCGCCCCCGTCGTGATCTGTGCCGCCACTTGGCCGGTCACGCTGGGTGTGATCGAGAGCCTAGCGAGCCACGCTGCACGTGGTTTGCTGGTGAGTATCAGCCGGCCTGCTGCCGAGGACGTGCCACGCGTGCAGCAAGCGCTGATCCAAGCTCCGAGTCTTGCGACGGTTCTGCCCTGCGGGCTGGAGCCGGGGCTGACGGAGATCCTGGCGGGCTATCTGCTGGAATCCACTGAGGAGGTGCAGTCCCTTCGTATCTGCTGCGGTGGGATCGTAGTGCCACGCCCGGCCAATCCTCTCGGCTACAAAAGACTCTTCGGCACTTCGCACCTCCCCCTCGCCAAGCGCGACGCCTATTGCATCCGCGATGGCGCCCTTTGCGTCGTTCCGCGGTTTTCCGATGTTCAACAACTCGCTTGGCCCGGCATCGGGGTGCTCGAGCACTGGCATGACGGGATGCAGCCGCGGCTCTCGGAGCATCCGAAATTGTCGCGGCCGGGTGTCGATGCCGACCAACGCACATTGCGTTGGGCCAGATATGTCGAACTGGTCGCATTGCTCGATCAACTCGGCGTATTGGCCGAGGATGCCGTGGACCAAAATACGGGCCTCACCCCAAAGCAGCTTTTCGAGCGGGCCACCCAGCGCACCTTCGGCTTGGCGGAGAACGAACAGACAAAGACGCTTCTGGCAATCGATCTCGCCGGAAGTCGGCACGGGCGACGGTCTGTGCAGGGTTTGCGGCTCACCTTCACCGACCGCGTCGACGTGCGCTCGATGGCTCTGGCCACCTGCTTGCCCGTGGTGTTCCTGGTCAACTGGCTGACGGGCGCCGGAAAAGCCGTTGGCGGATTTCACTATCCGGAGACCATTATCACCCCGCAGATAGCGCCGGTCATGCTCGACTGGCTCGAGCGTCGAGGTGTCGAGATAACAATGGACAGATGTGATGACGATGCGGAAGAAGGCACTGCTGGTCTTGGGCGGAGAGAGCGAGATTCAGTCCCGTCACCTCTATGATCAGGCGCGGGCGCAAGGCTTGCGGGTGGTGTTGACGGACACGCCCAAGCGTCTCGAGCAGGCCATTCAATTGCATGATCTCGCCGATGAGGTCCACCCTCTCGACTTCGAGGATGTGAGCGGCTGTCTCAGGTGGGTTGGCAAATATCCCCGACGCGAGCTTCTTGCCGGAGCATTCAGCTTCAAAGAAAAAGCGCAGCCGGCGATCGCCGCGCTGGTTCGCCGCTTTGGATTCAATGGCCCCAGCGAGCGTGCGCATGAGTGCACCACTAACAAGTTTGTCTGCCGAGACACCTTGCGGGCGGCCGGATTTGCCCAGCCGGAAGCCAGGCTGTGCCGATCCGGCGAGGCAATCGATCAGGCGTTCGCCGAGCTCTCGCGCCGGCATCGCAAACTCATCCTTAAGCCGATGATCGGGTATGGCAGCGAGAACGTCTTTCTGGTGGATAGCGCGACGGCTCTTGCCACTGCGCTTGCGCAGCTCAGGCCGGCAAGCGAGCGGCCCTTCTTGCTCGAATCGTTCGTCGAGGGCCGGGAGTTCAGCGCGGAGGGCTTGTGTGTCCGTGGCTTGCCGAGGGTCTTGAGCTTGACGCAAAAATTCGTGATCGGCGGTGGCAATTTCGTCGAGTGCGGCCATGTGGCGCCGGCCGATCTTCCGCCTGCTTTGTGTGAGCGCGCGATCACGGTCGTGCAGAGCGCCGTGCATTCCGTCGGTCTGACTTTCGGCATGTTTCATGCGGAGTTCTGGGCTTGCGATGCCGGCGAGATCGTCATGGGGGAAATTCACTCCCGACCCGGAGGCGACTACATTACGCACCTGACACAGCACGTGACCGGGATCGCTTATTACGGCAGCGTGTTTGCCCAGATGCTGTGCGCTGATGCCGGCGTGGTGATGCTTCCCGCGGCCCACTGCGGAGCCGCCGGCATCCGATACTTCGTCCCGCCCGCCGGCAGGGTGACGGAAATCACCGGATATGATCGTCTGCCCGAAATGCCTGGCTATGCCGGTGCCGCGCTGTTGATCAAAGTCGGTGACACCGTGAAGCCCGTCCGCCACTCGTTCGACCGCGTTGGTCATGTGCTTGCCACCGGGGCGAGCGCCACCGAAGTTAAGGACCGGCTCGAGCGCATGATCATGGCGGTCGCCATCACCGTTCAATGATGAACAGCCCGCGCGCAATCATGCTCAAACCGAAGCCCACGCAGCGTATGTTCTGGAACGTGTTCGCCCAGAATTTTCTCAATAACTACGGCTACTTTGCGCCGCTCTCTGTGCTCGGCATCTATCTCCTCGACCGATCGCTCTCGGCGGCTCAGGTCGCTACTCTGTTGCTGCTCCTGTCCGCTTCCGGCCGAGCGTCGCGCGCCTTATTCGCTCCACTACTGGACCGCATTCCCACGCGTTATTCCCTGACGACAACCTATCTCGTGATGGGGGCGGGCTATATCATCGTGGCGGAGAGCGCCGCGTTTGTCGGGACCGCGCTCGGACTGTTTATGGTCGGCACCGCTTACGGGTCGTGTAGCTTGCTGCTGCGCGTAATTACGGTCCGCCTGCGCGAGGATCAATCTCTCCGTTTGATGCTAGTGAAGCTCGCCGTGGGGACGAATATCGCTGCCGCGCTCGGACCGTTGCTCTCGAGCCTGCTGTACGTGCAAATGGCGCCGAGCGCCCCCTTTCTCGTCACCGGCTTGGTGATGGTGTCGGGTGGGTTAGTCTGCCATGCCTTTTTGGGGAACGAGCTGCCAGTACTGGACCGCGGCGGCAAGTGGTGGAAGTCGCTGCTGCACAGTGCAACGCGGTCCGACCTTCGCTTGGTATTCGTGGCGACTGCCTTCACGTGGTTCGCCCTGGCACAGATCTTTTCGTTTGCGCCGATCATGCTAGGCCGCTTGTTGGCCGGCCCGGAAATCGTTTGGACGATTGCCGGCCTCAATGCCGCCTTGGTGGTAGGGGCATCGATGCCGCTGATGAAGGCGCTCGAGCGCGCGCATGTCGACGACGTCGGGTCGCTGATCTTGTCGGCGGTCCTGGTCCTGGCGTGTTTCGCGCTGCTATCAGGGTTCGTGAACCTGTTCACGCTCTACCTCGCCGTCGCATTGTTGACGGTCGTGGAGATTGTCGCCCTGCCGTCGTTGTCGGTGTTGCTTGTCCAGAATACCCCGGGAAGGGATCACCTAGCCTTGCTAGGCATCAACGCCATCGGTATGGGTCTCGGAGAAGCACTCGGCAATTTTGTTGGCGCTGTGCTCGGCAGCGCGGAGCTTCACAACACGTTCGCTTTCGCGGGAATTGCCGCCCTTTATGGTCTGGGTGCGATGTGGCTGTACCGTTTTCGCAGCAAGATGCTGGATATTGGTGGCCGGAAGGCCACGCAGGATGGCATTGACGTCGAGCGATCCTAGAGAATGCGTTTTCACCGCCGGCCTGGACTTCAACGATCGGCTCGACAAGCACGTGGTCCTGCTGCGCGGTGGCCCCCAGTCGCCGCGCAAAGCTATTTCTAAGACGGCTATCTGCTATCGTTCCGTGCTGGCCATTGCGCTATTTGTGAAGATGGGCATCCCATCCGAGTACTAAGATCGTTCTTCGTAAGGGGTGCATTTACCTGTCAATCACGTTAGCGGCTTCTACCTAGCTCGTGCAGCTCCACGGAGGCGCGATCACCGGATGCTCGTTCCGCTTGATCACGGCAAGAAAGAAGTTGGATAGGGGAAATAGGAGCACACTTTAGGCCGCCCGTTGTAGGCTCGATCGGCAGGATCCGATCGTCATCATCGCAATCAAACCGCGCCCACAAACCGACGAATAAACCGCGGGAACAACAAGCAACACCGGCTCGGAAGTTGGGCTTTCGCCCCGCTCCAAGGAGGCGCCCTGATACTCCGAAAGCACAGTTAGAAAACATTCATGGTACTGGCTACGAACTGTCCTTGTTCAATTCACTCAACCGATACTCACCGTTTTCTTTGACCAGCACATGAGCGGCGGCAATTAGAGCATTTTCCGACCGGAATGAATCGGTGGGGATTCCCAAAGCGGCACGAGTCAAATTCAAGGGACATGCTGACGAAGGAGGTCAGCATGTATGACCAGCGCGCGTTTTCAGTTGATCTTCGCCAGAGGGTGGTAGCCGCGATTGACGGTGGCTTGTCCTGTCGACGGGCTGCTGAGCGTTTTGGTATCAGCGCGGCCAGCGCGATCCGTTGGCGCAGTCGCCTCGAGGAAGTGGCGACGTCGTTCCTAAACGTCAGGGCGGGGACCGCAAATCGCAGCGCATCTAAGCACACGCACAATTGATCTTAGACGCGGTGACAGCGAAGCCGGATATCACGCTCGCCGAGCTACAAGAGCTATTGAAGCGTTGTGGCATATCGGCCGGCATCGCGTCGCTCTGGGTGTTGCGTGTCCCTACAATCAAGAGTCTAGGTGCATCCCAAGCAAAGTTCAAACCCAAAGCGATGGCGCTTGCTGAGGAAGGTGCCTCTATGCAAGACAATCGGCTCCGAAGTGCGAGAAGTGCAATAAGAGAAATCCCCCTGTGACAGTATCTCTTGACGGCGAAATTCGCGATGGCCGCCATCATATGCAGGTCCGTATCTATTTCGAAGATACGGACGCCGGCCAGATTGTTTATCACGCGAATTTCTTGCGCTTCATGGAACGCGGCAGAACAAATTACTTGCGTCTGCTCGTAACGGATCAGCAAGAGCTCCTCAAAGAAGCGCAGGAAGATGCGCCAGGCTTTGCTTTCGTAGTCCGTTCGATGAGTATCGATTTTCTAAAGCCAGCAATCCTGGACGACCTACTTGAAGTTGTCACGGTTCCAGAAGAGGTAAGGGGGGCGTCGATTACCCTGCTGCAGGAGTGCAGGCGCGGGGACGATCTTTTGGTCACGGCCCGCGTGCGCGCGGCGTTTATCTCAGGCGGAAAAGCGCAACGTATCCCGAAGGGGCTGCGGTTCGCCATGGGAGGAGCATAGAAATCTACGTTTGTTTACGCTATAGCCCTCCAACGTCCCAATGAAATCAAGGCGCTGTGTTGCGATGTTGGCAAGCCAGAGTTCTCCGGCATCGTCTATCATGCCAATTATCTGCGCTATATGGAGCGCGGGCGGACCAATCATCTGCGGCTGATGGGCGCCGAGCAGCAGGCGCTGTTCGAGCAGCCCGAGACCGACGGCGCCGGCTTCGCCTTCGTGGTGCGCTCGATGCATCTGGACTTTTTGAAGCCCGCGCGGATGGACGACGTGCTCGATGTCGTGACCTGGCCGATCGCGGTGAAGGGCGCTTCCATCATGCTGGCGCAGGAGGTGCGCCGGGCTGAGGACGTGCTGGTGAAAGCGGAAGTGCGCGTCGCCTTCATCAGCGGCGGTCGCGCGCAGCCGATTCCGAAATCGATCCGGACCTTGATGAAGGCCGATCTGATTTCGTGATCGCCCGATTTGCAGTGGCCTATCGACTCCACCAATTGCAGCGATAGATTGCGGCCCCAACCAACCGATGAGGCCATCATGTCGCGCCCGCCGCTTCCGCCCTTCACGAGAGAGACCGCTGCGCAAAAGGCGCGCATGGCCGAGGACGCCTGGAATTCGCGCGATCCGGCGCGCGTCGCGCTCGCCTATACCGAGGACAGCCGCTGGCGCAATCGTTCTGAAGTCTTTCAGGGCCGTGAGGCAATCGTTGCATTCCTCACCCGCAAATGGGAGAGGGAGCACGACTACCGACTGATCAAGGACCTCTGGGCTTTCGACGGCAATCGTATCGCGGTGCGCTTCCAGTACGAATGGCATGATGGCAAAGGTCAGTGGTATCGCTCCTACGGCAACGAGCAGTGGGAATTCGACGAGCACGGCCTGATGAAGCGGCGCGAGGCCTCGATCAACGACATTGCGATCGCCGAGAAGGACCGCCGCTTTCACTGGCCCGCGCCGGGGCCGCGGCCGGCAGATGTGCCGGGGCTGGGCGAGAGTCCGTTCTGAGCCCTCAACCCTCATGGTGAGGAGCCGCGAAGCGGCGTCTCGAACCATGCAGGCCTCGCCGTTGCGGTGGGGGCCTCGATTCTTCGAGACGCGCGCGAGAGCGCGCTCCTCAGGATGAGGCGATGGATTTGCGCGTCAAGAACCTTGTGATCGCCCCACCGAGCTTCGCGTTGTCCATCGGCTGCGTCAGTGACGCTCGCGCCGTTGCGACGACATCATCCGGCGCCTTGCCGTCGCGCAGGTCGCAACACACCTGTGCGAACGCCACGTCGAACTCCGGATGCGGCTGCACGGTCAGCGTGGTGCCGTTGGCGTAGAGCAGGCCGGCATGCGGCGTGAAGTCCGACGACAGGATCGTCAGCGCCTCGTTCGGCGGCTCGATCACCTGGTCCTGATGCGAGGCGGCGATTGCGATGGCTTCGCCGTCGACGACGCCATTCTCCGGCAGCACCTGATAAACGTGCCGGCCGATGCCCCAACCCTTCTCCGACTTGCGTACAGTGCCGCCGAGCGCTTGTGCGATCAGTTGATGGCCGAAGCAGACGCCCACCATCGGCGTCTTGTTGGCGTAAGCCGTGCGCACGAAATCTTCCAGCGGCGCGATCCAGTCGAGCCTGTCATAGACGCCGGCCGCCGCGCCGGTGATCAGGATGGCCTCCAAGCCGCGCGGATCGGGCAGCGCATCCCCATTCGGAATGCTGACGATGTCGATTGTAGCCATAGGGTCCTCGGCGAGGATCATGCGCTCGAACATGTCCGGAAACGAGCCGTGCCGCTCGCGATGCTCTTGAGGAACGAGCCCGGTCTCGACGATGGTGATGCGTGCCATATGCTACCTGCGGAGGCAGGCAGCATACAACAGGACCCGCACGGCGTCCAAATCAACCAGGCGCAAAACCATGTGCGGACTTGTCCTCGAGCTCAGTGAGCGCCTTGCGCATGGTCTCGACCAGATCCAGCGCCACCGGCGAGGGGCTGCGCTGGGCCGGGAAGACGGCCGAGAACTCGAAGTCGATGCGCGGCAGGAAGCGGCGCACGACGACGCCGCGCGTTGCAAATTCCTGTGCGGTGAAGGGATCGCAGATCGACACGCCAAGCCCCGACGACACCATGCCGCACATGATCTCCGACAGCGTGGTCTCCACCCGCAGCACGCGGCGAACGTCGCTGCGATGGAAGACCTGGTCGACCAGGTGCCGGCTCGATGATCCCGCCGACAGCGAGATGAACGTCTCGCCCTCGAAATCGCCCGGCTCCAGCACTTCCTTCTCCGCCAAACGATGTCCGGTCGGCAGCACCGCGACACGCGCCAACGCCGGCAGCCGCAGGCTCGGCAGCCCGGAATGGGCGATCGGCACCTCGGCAAAGCCGATGTCGCATTGATTGTTCAGCACCCAGTCGACCACGATCGGCGAGATCACGCCGAAGAAGGCGAGGTTGAGGTTGGGCCGCTCCTTCAAGAACTGCCCGGCGAGCCGCGGCAGATAGCCGTTCGCGAGCGCCGGCAGCGCGGCGATGCGCAGCGAGCCGGTGCGCCGGCCGCGGATTTCTTCGGCCGCCGCGGTGATGCGTTCGAGACCGACGAACGAGCGCTCGACTTCGGTGTAGAGCGCCATGGCCGCCGCGGTCGGCACGAGACCGGTGCCGCGTCGTTCGAACAACTCCATCTTCAGCAGCGCCTGGAAGTCGCGCAGCAACCGGCTGACGGCGGGCTGCGTCACCACCATCAGCTTTGCCGCCTCGGTGACGCTGCCGGTCAGCATGGTCGCCCGAAAGGCCTCAACCTGCCGCGAATTGATCCGCGCCATCTCGAATTCCACTCATAACATTTCGGCATGCAGAGGGTGCCATTATTCATTGGACGATGGAAGCTTGGTTTTGCGATCTTTTTCATCAGAGCTGGAGCCAGCCCGCTTTTTCGGCAGATTGGAGACGTTCAAACCTCCAAATCGCGCCAAAACCCGCCGAGCAGGGGCCGGAGCCCTGGTCGGAGAGGAATTTGCGCGGAAGGAAATGCGGAAGGTGCTTCGGCCGGAGACTTGTCGGCACGTCACCTCATTCCGGTATGGAGATCGGTCCACATGAAGACTTTTCGCCTTCTGACCGCGGTCAGCATCGCGGCGCTGATTGCCGCCCCGTCGGCCGCCTCGGCCCAGCAAAAGACGCTCTATGTCGCCGGCTATGGCGGCTCGTTCGAGAAGACGATCCGCGACGAGGTGATCCCCGCTTTCGAGAAGGAGAACGGCGTCAAGGTCGAGTACGTCGCCGGCAACTCGACCGACACACTGGCAAAGCTCCAGGCGCAGAAGGGCAACCAGCAGATCGACGTCGCCATCGTCGATGACGGCCCGATGTACCAGGCGATGCAGCTCGGCTTCTGCGGCAAGCTCGACGGATTGCCGGCCGATCTCTACGACACCGCCCGCTTCAAGGATGATCGTGCGGTCGCGATCGGCATCGTCGCGACCGGCCTGATGTACAACACCAAGGTGTTCAAAGAGAAAGGTTGGGCGCCGCCGACCTCGTGGAACGATCTGAAGGACCCGAAATACGCGAAGCAACTCGTCATCCCCCCGATCAACAACACCTACGGCCTCGAAGCCCTGGTGATGCTGTCGAAGATGAATGGCGGCGGCGAGACCAACGTCGATTCAGGCTTCAAGATCTTCAAGGAGCAGATCAATCCGAACGTGCTCGCCTATGAGCCGTCGCCCGGCAAGATGACCGAGCTGTTCCAGTCCGGCCAGGCCGTGATCGCGGTGTGGGGTACCGGCCGCGTGCAGAGCTTCGCCAATACCGGCTTTCCCGTCGACTTCGTCTATCCGAAGGAAGGCGCCGCGACGCTGCTGACGACGGCATGTCCAATCGCCAAGCCCAACGCTTCTCCTCTGGCCGCGAGCTTCGTCAAGATGCTGCTCGATCCCAAGATCCAGCTGGTGATGCTGAAGGACTATGGCTACGGCCCGGTGCTGAAATCGCTGGTGATCCCGCCCGAGCTCGGCAAGATGGCGCCGATCGGCGAGCGCGCGGCGAAGCTCTATAATCCGGACTGGACCGTCATCAACGAGAAGCGCGAGGAGTGGACCAAGCGCTGGAATCGCGAGGTCGAGCGCTGATCTGATCGTCCGTAGCGGAGACAGCGCATGGCCTATCTCGAGCTTGATCGGGTCGCAAAACAGTTCGGCGCGCAGACCGTGGTCGATGACTTCAGTCTGTCGGTGAGGAAGGGGGAGTTCATCTCCTTCCTCGGGCCTTCCGGCTGCGGCAAGACCACGACGTTGCAGATGATCGCGGGCTTCCTCGATCCCACCCGCGGTGCGATCCGGCTGGAGGGCAAGGACCTCACCGCGATCCATCCGGCCAAGCGCGGCCTCGGCATCGTGTTCCAGAGCTACGCGCTGTTTCCGCACATGACCGTGGCGGAGAACGTCGCCTTCGGCCTCGAGATGCGCAAGGTGTCGCGCGCTGAAAAAGCCGAGCGCGTCCGTGCCGCGCTGGCGATGGTCGGCCTCGCCGGCTATGAGGACCGTCATCCGCGCCGCATGTCCGGCGGCCAGCAGCAGCGCGTGGCGCTGGCGCGCGCGCTGGTGATCAAGCCGAGCGTCCTCCTGCTCGACGAGCCGCTGTCCAACCTCGACGCAAAGCTGCGCGAGGAGATGCAGATCGAGCTGCGCCAGATCCAGCGCACGATCGGCACCACCACGATCCTGGTCACTCACGACCAGAACGAGGCGATGTCGCTGTCCGACCGCATCGTGGTGATGAGCCAGGGCCGCATCGAGCAGATCGGCACGCCGCAGGAGACCTATGAGAAGCCGTCCTCGGCCTTCGTCTCGCAGTTCCTCGGCAAGACCAACGACTTTGCGGCGGCGATCGATCGGACCGTCACGCCGGCGCGGCTGACCGCGGGCTCCTGGAGCGCGCCGGCGCCGGCGGGTCTCAGCGGCCCTGTCACTGTCAGCATTCGCCCTGAAAGGATCGGCTTCGGCGATGCCGGCCTCAGCGCCAAGATCGTCACCCGCATCTTCCAAGGTAATCACTGGCTGTTCCAGTGCGAGAGCGAATGCGGTCCGGCGATCGTGATCCGCCAGAATGACGGCAAGGCGCAGCCGGCCGAAGGTGAGGCGGTGCGTCTGGCTTGGCGTCCCGAGGACATGAGTGTGCGTGCGAGGGGCGTCGCATGAGCGCGGCCGCCGAGGAACGTAACGCGCGTGCGCCGTGGGCTCTGACTGCGCCCGCCCTGATGCTGTTCGTCGGCGTGCTGCTGATTCCGCTGGCGATGACCGTGATGCTGTCGTTCCACGATTGGGGCCAGTACAAAGGCATCGAACCGGTCTTCATCCTCAAGAACTGGCACGAGATCGCGACCGATCCCTATTACGCCGAAATGTTCTGGCGGACCTTTCGAATCGCGATCCTGACCACATTACTCACCGCCGTCCTCGGCGCGCCTGAAGCCTACATCCTCAACCGCATGAGCGGTGGCTGGAAGAGCTTCTTCCTGCTGATCATCCTCGGGCCGCTGCTGATCTCGGTGGTGGCGCGCACGCTCGGCTGGGCGCTGCTGTTCGGCGGCAATAACGGACTGGTCAACAAGCTCTTGATGTCGCTCGGGGTGATCCGCTCCCCCATTCCCTTCATGTTCACTGAAACCGGCATGGTCGTTGCGCTCGCGCATGTGATGATGCCGTTCATGGTGCTGTCGGTATGGGCCGCGCTGCAGCGGCTCGATCCGCAGATCGAGAACGCCGCGACGTCGCTTGGCGCGGGACCCGCGACCATCATCCGCCGCATCATCATGCCCCAGATCATGCCGGGCGTGCTGTCGGGCGCCATCATCGTGTTCTCGCTCTCGGCCAGCGCCTTTGCGACGCCTGCGATCATCGGCGGCCGCCGGCTCAAGGTCGCCGCGACGCTCGCCTATGACGAGTTTCTCAACACGCTGAATTGGCCCCTCGGTGCAGCGGTCGCGACGCTCCTTCTCGTCGCGCTGGTGCTGATTGTGGTCGGCAGCAATGCGCTGATCGAGCGCCGCTATGCGGAGGTGTTCCGATGAGACGGAACGGGCCGCTGGCGTTGATCTTCCACACCATCTTCGTCATCGTCATGGTGGCACCGATCCTGGTGGTCTGCCTCGTCGCGTTTACACCCGAGGGCTTCCTGTCGCTGCCGACCAACGGATTTTCGCTACGCTGGTTCAGGACGATCGCCAACTACCCCGAATTCGTCCATGCGTTCTGGGTCAGCCTTGGGCTCGGCGCGTTGTCGTCCTTGGTGGCGCTGCTGTTCGCGGTGCCGGCGGCGCTGGCGATCGCGCGCTACCGCTTCCGCGGCCGCGATGCGCTCGCCGCGCTGTTCCTGTCGCCGCTGATGATTCCGCATGTCGTGCTCGGCATCGCCTTTCTGCGTTTCTTCACCTCCGCCGGCATGAGTGGCAGCTTCGCGGCGCTCATCATCGCGCATGTCATCATCGTGTTTCCGTTCGCGCTGCGACTAACACTGGCGGCGGCCACCGGCATGGATCTTTCTGTCGAGATGGCCGCGATTTCGCTCGGTGCCAACGGCTGGACGTTGTTCCGCCGCGTGACGCTGCCCTTGATCCTGCCCGGCGTCATCAGCGGCTGGGCGCTCGCCTTCATCCAGTCCTTCGACGATCTCACCATGACCGTCTTCCTCGCGGCGCCCGGTACCGAGACGTTGCCGGTGCGCATGTTCCTTTATATCCAGGACAACATCGATCCGCTGGTGACGTCGGTCTCGGCCTGCGTGATCGCGATCACCATGACCGCCCTCATTCTGCTCGACCGCTTCTACGGGCTCGACCGTGTGCTCGCCGGCAAGGGCGATACGGGACGATAGGAAAATCTATGTCTAAAGCGTTTTCGAGCGAAGTGGACGCCGGCTCGCGTAGAGACAACGCGTCAAAGCAAAAATCTGAATACGACGTCGCCGTCGTCGGCGGCGGGCTGCTCGGCTCCGCCATTGCCTGGGGCCTCGGCCGGCTCGGCAAAAAAGTCGCGGTGCTCGACGAAGGCGACATCGCCAAGCGCGCCTCGCGCGCGAACTTCGCGCTGGTCTGGGTGCAGAGCAAGGGGCTCGGCATGCCCGCCTATACGGTGTGGACCGTGCAGGCGTCGCAGGCGTGGAGCCGACTTGCGTCGGAGCTGAAGCAGCAGACCGGGCTCGACGTCTCTCTTCAGCAGAATGGCGGCTTCCATCTCACCCTCGGCGAGGACGAACTCGGCCAGCGCACCGAGCTGGTCAAACGCATGCACAACCAGGTCGGCGCGGCCGACTACAAGATGGAGATGCTCTCCGCATCCGAAGTGAAGAAGTCGCTGCCGCTGATCGGCCCCGAAGTTTCCGGCGGCAGCTATTGCCCGCTCGACGGCCACGTCAATTCGCTGCGCACGTTCCGCGCCTTCCACACCGGTTTCAGGGCGTTCGGCATCGATTATTTTCCGGAACGTCCGGTGTCGGCGATCAGCAAGAGCGGCGGCGAATTCCGCCTGACCACGCCGAACGGCGAGCTGCGCGCCGCGAAGGTCGTGCTTGCCGCCGGCAATGCCAACCAGACGCTGGCGCCGATGGTCGGGCTCTACGCGCCGATGGGCCCAACCCGCGGCCAGATCGTGGTGACCGAGCGCACCATGCCGTTCCTGCCACATCCGCTGACCACGATCCGCCAGACCGACGAGGGCACGGTGATGATCGGCGACAGCAAGGAGGACGAGCTCGACGACCGCGCGCTGAAGCATTCCGTCAGCGCCGTGATGACCGATCGCGCCCAGCGGATGTTTCCGCATCTGTCGCGGCTCAACGTTATCAGGAGCTGGGCCGGAATCCGCGTCATGCCGCAAGACGGCTTTCCGATCTACGACCAGTCGGAGACGCATCCCGGCGCCTTCGTCGCTTGCTGTCATTCCGGCGTGACGCTCGCCTCCAACCACGCGTTCGAGATCGCGCGCATGGTGGCGCAGGGCGCGCTCGAGCCGGAGCTGGTCGGCGCGTTCTCGGCGAGTCGTTTTGGCGGTGCGGGCGCTGCGAACCACAGCGGTTATTAGAAATAGGAGGCTCGATTTGAATCGATGCTGGCCCAGAGCTCAAATCACCTCTCCCCGTTGGGCAGAGGTGAACCCTCGCGCAGCCGAACAAGATTCCATCACGCTCTAGAACTTCTTAAGGAGCCAAGAGGCATTCCCCATGTTTAGGCGATCCGAACAGGACAAACGGCCACAAGTGCAGATTTTCGTCGATGGCGCTGCCGTTGCAGCACGTCAGGGCGACACTGTCTCTGCGGCGCTATTGGCCTCCGGCGTTGATGCGCGGCGGTCCACCGCAGTGAGCGGCGCGCTGCGCCTGCCCTATTGCATGATGGGGGTGTGCTTCGATTGCCTCGTCACCATCGATGGCATCGGCAATCGCCAGGGGTGTCTCGTGCCCGTCGCAGAGGGCATGAGAATCGAGATCCAAAAGGGCAAGCGGGAGATCGGCAAATGACTGTGGCTCCCAAGCGCGAAGCCTACGACATCGTGGTGATCGGCGCAGGTCCCGCCGGCCTCGCGGCCGCTGCGACCTCAGCCGAAGCCGGCCTGTCGACGCTGCTGCTCGATGAGAATATCGGTCCGGGCGGTCAGGTTTTCCGCGCCATTGGCTCGACGCCCCTGACAGAGCGCAATCAGCTCGGCGCCGATTATTGGGCGGGCGCCGATCTCGTGCAGGCGCTGCGCGCCAGCAATGCCGAGGTCATCCATCGCGCGACGGTCTGGAGCCTCGATCGCAACCTCGAGATCGCCGTCTCGATCGGCGGCGCCTCTGCCTTCGTTACGGCGCAGCGCGTGATCGTCGCGACCGGCGCGCTGGAGCGGCCGTTTCCAATTCCCGGCTGGACGCTGCCCGGTGTGATGACCGCGGGCGCCGCGCAGACGATGCTGAAATCGTCGGCGCTGGTGCCTGACGGACGCACCTTGATCGCAGGGCAGGGGCCGCTGCTCTGGCTGCTCGCCGCGCAGATCCTGCGCCTCGGCGGCCGCATCGACTGCATCCTCGACACGACCGAGCGCGGCAATTATTTCGCCGCGCTGCCGCACGCCTTCGCCTTTCTGACCTCGCCCTATTTCACCAAGGGGCTATCCATGATGCGCGAGGTGAAGGCGAAAGTGCAGGTCGTCTCCGGCGTTACCGAGCTCTCTGCATCCGGCGACGGTCAGCTCGCGAGCGTGAGCTATGTCGCCGGCGGCAAGCGCGAGACCATTCCTTCGGATCTGTTGCTGCTGCATCAGGGCGTTGTGCCCAACGTCAATCTGGCGATGTCGGCCGGCGTCGAGCATCGTTGGGACGAGCTGCAATTGTGCTGGTCGCCGGTGCTCGATGCTAACGGGGATTCGTCGGTCGCCGGCATCGCGATTGCCGGCGACGGCGCTGGCATCGGCGGCGCGAGCGCGGCCGTGGCGCGCGGCCGCATCGCGGCGCGCGCGGCAGTGGAAGCACTGGCGCCCGCGGCTGCCGCGAAGCTCGCGCCAATGTCGGCGCTTCGTGCCGATCTCGCTAAGGCCGAGCGCGGCCGCATCTTCCTCGATACGCTGTTCCGCCCGTCGCCGCAGTTCCGCATTCCCTCGGGCGATACCATCGTCTGCCGCTGCGAGGAGGTCACCGCAAGGGACGTTCTCGACTCAGTCGCGATCGGCGCGACTGGGCCGAACCAGCTCAAGGCCTATCGCCGCACCGGCATGGGTCCGTGCCAGGGCCGGCTCTGCGGTCTCACCGTCACCGAGCTGATGGCGCAGGCCCGCGGGAAGACCCCGCAGGAGATCGGCTATTACCGGCTGCGCGCGCCGGTGAAGCCGATCACGCTCGCCGAGCTCGCCGCCGTTCCCAAGAGCGAGGCCGACGTCAAGGCGGTGGTGCGCGGATGACCAGAAACGTGGATGCAATCGTCGTCGGCGGCGGCATCCACGGATGCTCGACCGCGCTGCATCTGTGCCTTGCCGGCATGAAGCCGGTGCTGATCGAGAAGGATTATGCCGGCCGCCACGCTTCCGGCGTCAACGCCGGCGGCGTGCGCCAACTCGCCCGGCACATCCCAGAGATTCCGCTCTCAGTCCGTTCGATGGGAATTTGGGAGAGGATCTCGGAGCTCGTCGACGACGATTGCAGCTTTGAAAGCTACGGCCAGGTCCTCGTCGCGGAGAACGAAGAGGAGCTGGCCGTCTGCCGCGCGCGCGTGGCCGAGCTCAACGCGCTCGGCTTCACCCATGAAGAGCTGATCGATGCGGCCGAGTTGCGACGTTTGGTGCCGGCCGTGGCCGAGACCTGTCCCGGCGGCGTCGTGTCGCGTCGTGACGGCGCAGCCAATCCGGCGCAGACGACGACCGCCTTCCGCCGCAAGGCCGAGCAGCTCGGCGCCATCGTGCGCGAGGGCGAGGCGGCCGGCAACATCCGTCACAGCGGCGGTCTCTGGCACGTCGATGTCGGCCCGGACACCTATGCCGCACCGGTGCTGGTCAACGCGGCGGGCGCCTGGGCCGGGAAGATCGCCGCCGCCCTCGGCGAACCCGTTCCGGTCGAAACCGTGGCGCCGATGCTGATGATCACCTCGCGCGTGCCGCACTTCATCGATCCCGTCGTGATCCTGCGCGGCCGCAAATTGTCCTTCAAGCAATTCTCGAACGGCACCGTGCTGATCGGCGGCGGCCATCTGGCAACGCCGAACCAGGATCGCAACGAGACGGTGCTCGACTGGAAGAGCCTCGCCATCAGCGCCCGCACCGTGTTCGAGCTGTTTCCGGTGATGCGCAGCGCGATGATCGTGCGGGCCTGGGCCGGCATCGAGGCCAGGATGAAGGACGACATCCCCGTATTTGGCCCGAGCTCACGTCACGTGGGCCTCTATCACCAGTTCGGCTTTTCGCTGCATGGCTTCCAGCTCGGCCCCGGCGCCGGCGCCGTGATGGCGGAGCTGATCGTCAACGGCGGCACCCAGACCCGCGTCGGCGATCTCGGCATCGACCGCTTCCATCCTTCCACGCTCTAGAACAAGAGGACATCATGAGCATCACCCGCAGCATCCGCACGCCCATCATGCACCGCGCCGTCGAAGCCAATGGATTCGTCTTCCTCGGCGGCACCATCGCCGACGACACCTCGGTCTCGATGGGCGACCAGACCCGCAACATCCTCGGCAAGATCGCCGGCTATCTGAAGGAAGCGGGAACCGACAAGAGCCGAGTGGTCAGCGCCTCGATCTTCGTCACCGATCTGTCCAAGAAGAAGGAGATGGACGCGGCCTGGACCGAGTTCTTCGGCGACGATCTGCCGACCCGCGCCACGGTCGGCGTCGCCGATCTCGGCGGCGGCGCGCTGATCGAGGTGGTGGTCACCGCCGTGAAGGGCTGATCGTGCAGACCGATAGGGACGTCAGCGCTTTCCTCGCGCTGTCGCGCCCTTCGAGCTGCGCTTGATCTTGCGCTTCTGCGGGACTACTAGGGAGCTCTCAATCAGGAACTTCGCAGCCATGGATTTTACCCCAACCGCAAAGCCCATCCGCCTTGCTCACGGGGAATTCCATGCCTGCTTCGATCATCCTGTCGAATCTGTCGCTGTCCACGCCTGACGGCCGTTCTCTTCTCTCCAACATCGATCTGACTTTCGCGGCCGAACGGACCGGTCTCGTCGGCCGCAATGGTGTCGGGAAGACGACGCTGCTCGCGTCGATTTTGGGCGAGCATGTTCCCCAGTCCGGGCGCATTCTTGTCAACGGGACCGTCGGCCTGTTGCGCCAGAACGTCCAACCGCTTGCAGATGCGACGGTGGCCGATGTGTTCGGCGCGCGGCGGGCTCTGGAGCTGCTTAGCCGCGCTGAGCGGGGCGACGCCTCGGCCGACGAGATCGCCGCGATCGACTGGACGCTCGAAGGGCGGCTTGAGAAGGCCCTGGGGCGCCTCGGCTTCGATCCCTGTCCCGATACGGAGCTCGCCCGCCTGTCCGGCGGCCAGATCACGCGCGTGCGTCTCGCCGCATTGGTGTTTGCCGAGCCCGACTTCCTGCTGCTGGATGAGCCCACCAATAATCTCGACCAGGATGGACGCGGGGCGGTGACTGATCTCCTTGCTGCCTGGCGCGGCGGCGCGATCGTCGTCAGCCACGACCGGAACTTGCTCGAAACGATGGATGCGATCGTCGAGCTGACATCGCTCGGGTCAACCCGATACGGCGGCAACTGGAGCAGTTTTCGCGCGCAGAAGGCCGTCGAGCTCGCTGCGGTCAGGCACGACCTCGCGCATGCCGAGAGATACCTGTCCGAGATTGACGGCAAGGCGCAGGAAACAGCTGAACGGAAGGCGCGCAAGGATAGCGGCGGCAGGAAGAAGCGCGCCAAGGGTGACATGCCGCGTATCCTGGCCGGCGCGCGCAAGGACCGCAGCGAGGACAGCGGGGGCAAGAATGCACAAATCGCCGAGCGGCGGCGCGCGGAAGCGGTCGAGGCCGTCGATACGGCACGCCGACGCATCGAGGTTCTTCAACCGCTGTCGGTCAAGCTGCCCGCGACCGGCCTGCCGGCGGGCAGGGAGATGGTTTGGCTCGACGGGGTCAGCGCCGGCTATCGGCCGGAGCAGCCCGTCTTGCGCGATCTCTCGCTCACGATCGTCGGTCCGGAGCGCGTTGCGGTCGTCGGACCGAATGGCTCGGGCAAGACAACGCTGCTGAAACTCATTGCAGGCGAGTTGCACCCTGTCGCGGGTACGGTCCGGGTCAGGCCCGACTTCGCGCTGTTCGACCAGAAGGTCAGCCTGCTTGATCCTGCGATCTCTATCTTTGAGAATTTCAGGCGTCTCAATCCGAAAGCGGATCCTAACGCCTGCCATGCAGCCCTGGCTCGCTTCATGTTTCGCGCCGATGCTGCCTTGCAGCTGGTCGGAGGCCTGAGCGGCGGGCAAATGTTTCGCGCTGGCCTCGCCTGCGTGCTGGGTGGGACGCCGCCGCCGTCCCTGCTGATCATGGACGAGCCGACCACTCATCTCGATATCGAGTCTATCGAAGCCGTTGAAGCTGGCCTGAGGGCCTATGACGGCGCACTGCTCGTCGTCAGTCACGACGAGGCATTCCTGCAGGCGATCGGGATCACGCGCCGGCTCGAACTTGCCGGCAAGGAGATTCGCGTCAAAGACGGGATCATCTGATCCCGCCTTACCTCCCGACACGGCGGCTGATCATGGTGAAGATCTCCAAAAGCCCGACGCCCTGCCCCCAGCGCGTCGGGCGGAAAGATTGACTATCAATCGGTGATCCCAATGCCATTGTTGTGACGCGTATCTCACCGCTTTTCCATTCCGGGAAACTACCGCGTCGGAACCGCTACGCCCTGCCGACCGGTTCCAACGCCTCGCCGATCTCCAGCGGGTGGGCCATGGTCTCGTGCAGCGCGTCGCGATCGAGCTCGCCTTCGGAGATGCTGATGACGACGCAGGCAACGCCATTGCCGATCAGGTTGGTCAATGCGCGGCACTCGCTCATGAACTTGTCGATGCCGACCAGGATCGCGATCGACTGGATCGGGATGTCGGGCACGATCGAGAGCGTCGCGGCGAGCGTGATGAAGCCGGCGCCGGTGACGCCCGAGGCGCCCTTCGAGGTGATCATGGCGATGCCGAGAATGCCGAGCTCCTGCCAGATCGTCAGATGGGTGTTGGTCGCCTGCGCCAGGAACAGCGTTGCCAGTGTCATGTAGATGTTGGTGCCGTCGAGGTTGAAACTGTAGCCGGTGGGGATGACCAGGCCGACGACCGAGCGCGAGGCACCGAGATGCTCCATCTTCTGGATCATCTGCGGCAGCACAGTCTCCGAGGACGAGGTGCCGAGCACGATAAGCAACTCGTCCTTGATGTAGGCGATGAAGCGCAGGATCGAAAAACCGGCGAGCCGGGCGATCGCACCGAGCACGATCAGCACGAACAGGATGCTGGTCAGGTAGAACGCGCCGATCAGGGCGGCGAGGTTGAGCAGCGAGCCGAGACCGTAGGCGCCGACGGTGAATGCCATCGCGCCGAAAGCGCCGATTGGCGCCACGCGCACGATGATGCGGATAATACCGAAGAACATTTTTGCGGCCTTGTCGATCGCGTCCGCTATTGGTTCACCGGCCTTGCCCAGGAAGGCGATGGCGAAGCCCGACAGGATCGAGATCAACAGCACCTGAAGCAGGTCGCCCCGCGCGATGGCGCCCAGATAGCTGTCGGGGATAATCGCCATCAGATGGGCGACGATGCCCTCTTCCTTGGCCTTGGTGACGTAGGTGGCCACCGATTTCGGATCGATCGTGGCGGGATCGATGTTGAAGCCGTGCCCGGGCTGGAGAATCTCCCCGACGAGCAGACCGACCGCGAGCGCGACGGTCGAGACCGTCTCGAAGTAGATCAGGGACTTCAGCCCGACCCGGCCGACACGCTTGAGATCGCCCATCGAGGAGATGCCGTGCACCACGGTGCAGAAGATCACCGGTGCGATCATCATCTTGATCAGCGCAATGAAACCGTCGCCGAGCGGCTTCAAGGCCTTGCCGAGATCGGGAAAGAAATAACCGATCAGCACGCCGAGCGCGATCGCGATCAGGACCTGGACGTAGAGGATCTTGTACCAGGGCTGGTGCCGGCGGAGGACGGCTGGCTGGACCGCGACTTGTGTCATATTGTAGGCCGGGAATGTATCGATCTTGCTTGATTTGCATCATGTGATGGCCGCCGCGGAAGCGACAATCACATTTTTGTCGGATCGCACGAAGATCGACTGCTGCACCGCAAGTCGGGGGAAACATGTCGACAACAGGCTCCGAAGAACGCGTGCAAGGCTATTTTCCGCGATGGAAACTCAAGACCTCGGGCGTGATCATGCCGGAGGAGCGGCTGTCTTGGGGCCAGACCGTTGTCTCCGGTCTCCAGCATTGCGTCGCAATGTCGGGATCAACGATCATCGCGCCGCTACTGATGGGGTTCGATCCCAATGTTGCGGTCCTGTTCTCCGGCATTGGCACGCTGATCTTCTTCGTCATCGTCGCAGGGCGCGTGCCGAGCTATCTCGGCTCGAGCTTTGCATTCATCGCCGTCGTCATCGCTGCCACCGGCTATGTGGGGCAGGGGCCGAACCCGAACCTGTCAGTTGCGCTCGGCGGCATTGTCGGAGCCGGCGTGCTGTACGGCGTGATTGCGCTGATCGTGATGTGGTCGGGGGTTGGCTGGGTCGAGAAGCTGCTGCCGCCGGCGGTCACCGGCGCCGTGGTCGCCGCGATCGGGCTCAACCTTGCGCCGGTGGCGGTCAAGGCGGTGAGCGCCGGCACGTTCGACACCTGGATCGGGCTTGCGACCGTTCTGATGATCGGCGTGGTCGCCGTTGCCGCGCCAAGCCTGTGGCGCCGCCTGCCGATCATTGCCGGCGCCATCGGCGGATATCTTTTGTACTTGCTGTTCGCGAACGGACTCGGTTTCGGCAAACCGATCGACTTCGCGCAACTCTCGGCCGCGCCGTGGTTCGGCCTGCCCAACTTCACCGCGCCGAGCTTCCATGCCGATGCAATCTTCCTGATCGCGCCGGTTGCGATAGTTCTCGTCGCCGAGAACCTCGGTCACATCAAGGCGGTCGGCGCCATGACGGGCCGGAGCCTCGATCGCTATCTCGGCCGCGCCCTGTTTGCCGACAGCCTCGCGACCATCGTGGCCGCCTGCGGCGGCGGCACCGGTGTCACCACCTATGCCGAGAATATCGGCGTCATGGCGGCGACGAAGGTCTATTCCACCTTGTTGTTCGCCTTCGCGGCCACGGTGTCGATCCTGCTCGGCTTCTCGCCGAAATTCGGCGCGCTCATCCTGTCGATCCCAGGTCCCGTCATCGGCGGGCTCTCGATCGTGCTGTTCGGGTTGATCGCGGCGATGGCGGGACGGATCTGGGTCGAGAACAAGGTCGACTTTGCAAATCCCGCGAACCTGATTACCGTCGCGGTGGCGCTCACGGCAGGCGCCGGCGATCTCACGCTCAAATTCGGTGCGTTCACCATCGGCGGAATCGGCACCGCGACCTTTGGCGCCATCATCCTGCATCAGATTCTGACCTCGCCACTCGCACGCGGCGCCGAGCGAATCGAAGCAATGCGCTGAGGGATGGAACAAAAAGCCAGTTCCGCCGATGATCAAGCATCCCGGAGAGAACTCATGCCACAAACCTCAACCTCCTTTCCCTCGCGCCTCGTGGGCCAATACGCGCTGGTGACCGGCGCCTCGCAAGGCATCGGCCGCGCCGTCGCCATCCGGCTCGCCCAGGAAGGCGCGACCGTCGCCATCAATTATTTCGATCATCCTGAAAGAGCCGAGGAGACGCTTGCGCTGGCGCGGACGGCATCGGGCGATCGGGGTCATGGCAGGCTCGATCACATCATCGTCAAGGCCGATGTCGGCAACGAGCAGGACATCGCCGCGATGTTCGAGACGGTCCTGGCGCGCTGGAAGCGCCTCGACTGCTTGGTCAACAATGCCGGCTTCCAGCGGGAATCGCCGAGCGATGCGCTCGACGTCGAAACCTATCGTCGCATCATTGACGTCAATCTCAATGGCGCCGTGCTTTGCGCCCAGAAGGCGCTCGCGCATTTCGTCGCCCGCGGCGGAGGTGGCAGTATCATCAATTGCTCCAGCGTCCACCAGATCATCCCAAAGCCCGGCTATCTCGCTTATTCGATCAGCAAGGGCGGCATGGCCAATCTGACGCGTACGCTGGCCCTCGAATTCGCCGGCCGCGGCATTCGCGTCAATGCGGTTGGACCCGGCGCGATCGATACGCCGATCAACGCGGCCTGGACCGGTGATCCCGAGAAGCGCGGCATCGTCACCTCCCACATTCCGCTCGGACGTGTCGGCACGCCGGAAGAGATCGCCGCGGTGTTCGCCTTCCTCGCCTCGGATGATGCGAGCTACATCACCGGACAGACCATCTATGCCTGCGGAGGCCTGACGCTGTTCCCCGAATTCCGGGAGAATTGGGCGAGCTGAACGTCAGCTTGGGAGCGTGCGCATCTGCGACGGCCCGACCGGTTGCAACGATTAGATCGTGGTCGCGAGGCAAGCCTTCTCGCTGGGCGTGCTGGCCACCAACGCCCGCGCGGCAAAGGCCGTCGGAGCCCGGTAGGGGTCTGCGGCGCCGTGTGCTATCGATCGTGGACGACGCTGCCGCTAGTGGTAAGCGCCGACACATGAAGGCTTCGTGACCACAACCATAAACATCAATGCCTACAGTGACGCGCTGGTGGTCCTCGGCACTGCCGGCGTCGTGGTGCCGATCGTCCGCCACTGGGGCATCAATCCGGTGTTGGGCTATCTTGGTGCCGGCGCCATCCTCGGCCCTCTCGGACTCGGCTCGCTCGTTCAGGACCTCCCGTTCCTGTACTGGTTCACCGTGGTGGACGCGCAGAACGTCGAAGGTATCGCCAATCTCGGCGTCGTGTTCCTGCTATTCCTGATTGGGCTCGAGCTGTCCTTCAGGCGGCTCGTGACGATGCGGCGCCTGGTGTTCGGGCTTGGCGGCCTGCAGGTGCTGGCGACGTCCGCGATCATTTTCGGCGCGACGCTTCTCGCGGGGAAGAATTCCCATACCGCCGTGATCCTCGGCGCAAGCCTTGCGCTGTCCTCGACGGCTATCGTGCTTGAGCTTCTGTCCAGCGACAGGCGGCTCGCGACCGTTGCGGGGCGCGCCAGCTTCTCGGTGCTGCTGGCCCAGGATCTTGCAGTGGTTCCCATTCTCGTGTTCGTCTCGGTGCTCGGCGCGGGCAGCGACGGCTCCGTCGTGACGCACATCTCCAGTGCGACCTTGAAGGCTGTAGTGGCGGTCGCTTTTCTCATTCTGATCGGACGGCTGCTGATGCGTCCGCTGTTCCAGATGGTTGCGGGCACTCATTCGACGGAGTTGTTCGTCGCGGCAACCTTGTTCGTCATCGTCGGCGCAGGCCTTGCCGCGCACCAAGCCGGCCTATCGATGGCGCTCGGAGCATTCGTTGCAGGGCTGATGCTGGCTGAAACGGAGTATGGCAAGGCCATTGAGGCCACCGTCGAGCCGTTCAAGGGCCTGCTGCTAGGCATCTTCTTCTTCACCGTCGGCATGGCCATCGACGTCCGCGTGTTCATGCGCGAGCCTGGTTGGTTGCTGGCCGCCGTCATCGGGGTTCTGACCGGCAAGGCGATCGTGCTCATCATCCTGGGCCGCCTCTTCAGGCTCTCGTGGCCGTCGGCGATCGAGGTCGGCTGCCTGCTGGCTCCAGTTGGCGAATTCGCTTTCGTAAGCATCGGGATGGCGGCGGCCCTCGGCCTGATTGAACCGCGCGTGTCGAGCTTTGCCATCGCCATCACCGCCGTAACGATGGCATTGACGCCGTTTTTGGGCATGCTCGGGCGACGATTGGCCGCGAAACTGGGTGGCGAGCGAACCCTCGATCCCGAACTGACGGTTCGGCCACCCGGGGACCGGGCGCAGGCCATCGTGGTCGGCTACGGCCGCGTTGGAAAAGTCGTCTGTTCGCTGCTGACCAGCCACGGCCTAAACTACATCGCGGTCGACAACGAAGCCGTCGCCGTGGCGCGCGACCGCCGCGATGGTCATAAGGTCTATTTTGGTGATGCGACAGAACCGGGCTTTCTCGAAGCCTGCGGCCTGATGCAGACGACCGGTGTGATCATCACCATTCAGTCGCGACCAGCAATCGATGCTGTCGTTGAGCGGATCCGCGCAGTGCGGCCGGACGTGTTGATCGTCTCACGTGCGCGGGACGCCGATCATGCCCGCCACCTCTATGCGATCGGCGCAACCGATGCGGTGCCGGAAACCATCGAGGCAAGCCTGCAACTTTCCGAAGCCGCACTGATCGGCCTCGGAGTCGCGGTCGGGCCTGCGATCGCCTCGGTGCACGAGAAACGGGACGAATTTCGGCTGACATTGCAGCAAGCCGCCCGCATTGCAGCAGAAGAGAAAACTCGTCTCCTCGATAGCACAGTGCGCCGGTCCCCGAGATAGCCACCTCTGCAGGCGGCCGGGCGCTGCGGACTATCATCATCTGGCAAAGCCCGCCCGCACGAACTACATCTGCGCCATGATAAATGCTCCGCTGCCAAACCTTCCGCTCCAGGATTTCATCGGCCGACACGAACGTCTGTTCGTGCTGACCGGCGCGGGCTGTAGCACCAATTCGGGCATTCCCGACTATCGCGACAGCCACGGCAATTGGAAGCGCACCCAGCCGGTGAATTTCCAGGCCTTCATGTCGGACGAGCATACGCGCCGGCGCTATTGGGCGCGCAGTCTGATCGGATGGCGGCGGTTCGGCCAGGCCAAGCCGAATGATGCGCATCATGCGCTGGCCCGGCTCGAGGCGAACGGCCGGTGCGGGATGCTGCTGACCCAGAACGTCGACCGGCTGCATCAGTCTGCCGGCCACCGGCAGGTGATCGACCTGCACGGCCGACTCGATCTGGTCCGCTGCATGGGCTGCGGCTGCAAGACGCCGCGCGATGAGTTTCAGCACGCGCTTGGTCGCGCGAATACGGCCTGGCTGAGGCTCGATGCCGCCGATGCACCTGATGGCGACGCCGATCTGGAGCACGAGGAGTTTTCGTCCTTCGAAGTGCCGGCCTGCGAAGCCTGCGGCGGCATCCTCAAGCCCGACGTCGTGTTCTTCGGCGAGAACGTCCCCCGCGATATTGTCGCCACCGCGCACGATCATCTGGCGCAGGCCGACGCCATGCTGATTGTCGGCTCCTCGCTGATGGTCTATTCCGGATTCCGCTTCGTGCAGGCTGCCGCGGAACGCAAAATTCCGATTGCAGCAGTCAATCTCGGCCGCACCCGCGCCGACGATCTCCTGACGCTGAAGGTCGAGGAGCGCTGCGAGTCGGCGCTTGCATTCCTGCTCTGATCGCGCAGGCGTCGAACACGTCTTGCCTATTGCATAGGTGCCAAGCAGAATAGTCAGGCGCGGCGTTGTCCTCGTCGTCCATGGCATGGAAATTGCTGCGCTTTCGACCTCAGTCTTGACGATCAGCGCGGAGAATTTGGAATGCTTGAGGGAGCCGAGGTGCGGCTTGCCGTCGATATCGGTGGCACATTCACCGATATCGTGCTGGACGTGGGCGAGGCGCGCAAGACGCGCAAGGTGCTGACGACGCCGCAGCGGCCCGAGCAGGCGGTGCTGGACGGCATGCGCCTCATCCTCGCTGACGCGCGCGCGCATATCAGCGACATCGACGTCTTCATTCACGGCACCACGCTCGCGACCAATGCCATCATCGAGCGGCGCGGCGCGAAAACCGCGCTGATTGCGACGGAGGGCTTTCGCGACGTGCTCGATATCGGCACCGAGAGCCGCTACGACCAATATGACCTCAGCATCGACAAGCCGAAGCCGCTGGCGCCGCGCAGTCTGCGCTTCACCGTCCCCGAGCGTATCGACGCGCACGGTGCCGTTCGGCTCCCGCTGGACGAGACTGCTGTGCGCGCACTCGCGCCGAAATTGCGCGAGCGAGGCGTCGAGAGCGTCGCGATCGCCTTCCTGCACTCCTACGCCAATCCCGAGCACGAACGCCGCGCTGCCGCGATCCTGGGCGAGGAGATGCCCGGCATCTCCGTGACCGTGTCGTCGGCCGTGTGTCCGGAAATTCGCGAGTATGAGCGCACCTCCACCGCGGTTGCGAACGCCTATGTGCAACCCCTTATCGACGGCTATCTGGCCCGCATGGCGGACGCCTTGCAGGTCGAGCAGTTCCGCGGCGCCATCTATCTCGTCACCTCCGGCGGGGGCGTCACCTCGATCGAGACGGCGCGGCGCTTTCCAGTGCGTCTCGTCGAGTCCGGTCCGGCTGGCGGAGCGATTTTCGCGGCGCAGATTGCGGCGCGTCTTGGCGAGACCAAGGTGCTGTCCTTCGACATGGGCGGCACCACCGCAAAGATCTGCCTCATCGAGAAGTATCAGCCTGAGACCTCGCGCGTGTTTGAGGTCGATCGCGCAGCGCGCTTCCTCAAAGGCTCCGGCCTGCCGGTGCGCATCCCCGTGATCGAGATGGTCGAGATCGGCGCCGGCGGCGGCTCGATTGCCCATGTCGACGCGATGAAGCGCGTCACCGTGGGTCCGGAAAGTGCGTCATCGGAGCCGGGGCCGGCCTGCTACGGCCGCGGTGGCCAGCGTCCGGCCGTGACCGATGCGGACGTTGCGCTCGGCTTGATCGATCCCGACGCCTTTGCGGCGGGTACTATCAAGCTCGACCCGGAGCTTTCCAAACAGGCGCTGCTGCGCGATGTCGGCGAGCCGCTCGGCCTGTCTGCGGAAACCGCCGCTTATGCCGTGCACGAGGTCGTCTGCGAGAACATGGCGAGCGCGGCGCGCGTGCATGCGGTCGAACGCGGCGCCGTGGTCGGCCAGCACACGCTGATCGCGTTCGGTGGCGCTGCACCGTTGCATGCGGCGCGCGTCGCCGAGAAGATCGGCGTCTCCCGGGTGATCGTGCCCTCGAATGCCGGGGTCGGATCGGCCGTCGGATTCCTCGCGGCGCCCATCGCTTACGAGCTGGTGCGCAGTCGTCATGTCCGACTCGATGATTTCGACACCGAGGCGGTCTCCGATCTCTTGCAGGAGACGGCGACCGAAGCGCGTGCGCTGGTCGAACCCGGCGCCGCCGGTGCGCCCGTGCGGGAGCGGCGCGCCGCTTTCATGCGCTATGTCGGCCAGGGCCACGAGATCTCGGTCGAGCTGCCGAACCGGCGGCTGACGACCGCAGATCTCGCCGGCCTGCGCCAGAAATTCGAGGCGGATTATGCTGCGATGTTCGAGCGGCCGATCCCGGGGGCGGCGATCGAGGTGTTGAGCTGGTCGGTGCTCGCGACCACCGAGGCGCGCAATCCAGCCGCGGTCGCGGCCGTCGCGCTCAAGCCCGCCGGAAAGGCAGCCGGCAGCCGCAAGTTCTTCGATGGCCGCGCAGGCGAGGTGATCGAGATCCCGCTCTATCGCCGCGAAGACATGGCGCCCGGCGCGACCATTGCAGGCCCTGCCGTGATCGCGGAGGACGAGACCTCCACCTTCGTCTCGACCAGTTTTGACGCCCATATCGATGGTGCCGGGAGCATCGTCATGGAACGAAAGGCGGCCTGATCATGAACAAGGCAAGCGGCGCGAGCCTGATCGACCTCCAGATCATGTGGCACCGGCTGATCGCCGTGGTCGAGGAGCAGGCGCAGGTCCTGCTCCGTACCGCCTTCAGTCCAATCGTGCGCGAATGCGGCGACCTCTCTGCCGGCGTGTTTGACCTCAAGGGCCGCATGCTGGCGCAGGCGGTGACCGGCACGCCCGGCCACGTCAATTCGATGGCAGAATCTGTCAAGCACTTCATCGCCCACTTCCCGCTTCAGACGATGAAGGAAGGCGACGCCTACATCACCAACGATCCGTGGATGGGCACCGGCCATCTCAACGACTTCGTCGTCACCACGCCGTGCTTCAAGGATGGCAAGGTCGTCGCACTCTTCTCTTGCACCAGCCATCTCATGGACATCGGTGGCATCGGTTTCGGTCCCGATGCCACCGACGTGTTCATGGAGGGGCTCTACATCCCCATGCTGAAGCTGATCGATCAGGGCGTCGTCAACGAGACGCTGATGGCGATGATCCGCACCAACACGCGGCTGCCTATAGACACCGAGGGCGACACCTATTCGCTCGCGGGCTGCAACGACGTTGGCTGCGAGCGCCTGGTCGAGATGATGACGGAGTTCGGCATCGATACGCTCGACGAGCTCGGCGACTACATCTGCGAACGCTCGCGCGAGGCCGTGCTGGCCGAGGTCGCGAAACTTCCGAAAGGAAGCTGGCGCAACACCATGGTTGTCGACGGCTATGACGCGCCGGTCACGCTTGCCGCGACCTTGACGATTTCGGACAAAGGCATTCACGTCGATTTCGACGGCACCTCGGCCGCCTCCAAGTTCGGCATCAACGTGCCCTTGTCCTATACCACGGCCTACACGGTGTTCGGCCTCGGCTGCGTCGTTGCCTCGCAGATCCCGAACAACGCCGGCTCGCTCTCGCCGCTGACGGTGTCGGCGCCGGCGGGTGCGATCCTCAATGCGCCGAAGCCGGCGCCGGTGGCCTCGCGCCACATCATCGGCCAGATGTTGCCCGACGTCGTGTTCGGCTGCCTGCGCCAGATCATCCCCGAGCGCGTGCCGGCCGAAGGCACCTCGTGCCTGTGGAATCTCAACGTCCGCGGACAGACGCGAAGCGGCGCCGGCGGCAATTACGGGTTCTCGATGGCGGTGACCTCCAATGGCGGCACCGGTGCGCGCTTCGACAAGGACGGGCTGTCGGCCACCGCCTATCCCAGCGGTGTGCGCGGCACGCCGGTCGAGATCGCAGAGACGCAGACGCCTTTGATCTTCTGGCGCAAGGAGCTGCGTCCGGATTCCGGCGGAGCAGGGCGCACCCGCGGCGGGCTCGGTCAGATCATCGAGGTCGGCAGCGGCGTCGATGCCCCGTTCGACATTCTCGCCGCGTTCGACCGTATCGATCATCCGCCGCGCGGTCGTGATGGCGGCAAGGACGGCGAGGCCGGCTATGTCGGCCTGAAGTCTGGAAAGAAGCTGCGGGGCAAGGGCTTTCAGCAGGTGCCGCCCGAGGATCGACTGGTGGTGCTGACACCGGGCGGTGCCGGGATCGGCGCGCCCATCGAACGCGATCGAGCGGCCGTCAAGGACGATGTCGAGAGCGGCCTCGTGTCTGCCGACAACGCGGTTGCAGTTTACGGGTACACGCGGTGACGCGTCAGGCGTCGCGCGCGTAGCGAACGGAGGGGTGCAATGATCACGCGACGAAGCTTCACCGCGGGCGCAGCCACGCTGCTTGCGGCCGGCCACATCTCCACTCGCGCCCGGGCGGCGGGCGTGAGCTGGGACATGTCGACGGTCTGGCCTGACGGCAATTTCCACACCCAGAACGCTTTTGCCTTCGCCGAGGAGGTGAAGAAGCAGAGCGGCGGCACGGTCAACATCACGGTGAAGGCCGGCGGCCAGCTCGGCTTCAAGGGCCCCGAGCATCTGCGCGCCGTGCGCGATGGCCTGGTGCCACTCGCCGACGTCCTCAACATCCAGCAGGTCGGCGACGAGCCCTTCATGGGCGTCGAGAGCATCCCCTTCCTGTGCGGCTCGATGGACGAGCTGAAGGTGCTGCACAAATATGTGCGGCCCGAATACGAGAAGGTCGTCGCCCGCAACAACCAGAAGATCCTCTACATCGTGCCGTGGCCGACGCAATATCTGCATCTCAAGGTCAAGGTCGCCAACGTCGAGGGCCTGAAGAACATCAAGATCCGCGTCCCCGACAAGAACGCCGTCGACATGCTGAACGCGATCGGCATGGCCGCGGTCATGATTCCCTGGGGCGAGACCATCCCTGCGCTCGCTTCCGGCGCGGTGGCCGGCGTCTCGACGTCGTCGGTGTCGGGTGTCGACGGAAAATTCTGGGAGTTCCTGAAATACGTCTACCCAACCAACCACGTCTGGTCGTCGCAGATGCTCACCGTCAATCTCGATTCCTGGAAGGCGCTCAGCGCCGATCAGCAGCAGCTCATCGCCGGCATCGCCGGCAAGATGGAGCCGGGCTTCTGGGCCAACTCGCTCAAGGCCGATGTAGACAGCCTCAATCGTCTGAAGGAGGGCGGCATGGAGGTGGTGCCGGTCTCGGACGCGATGATGACCGACATTCGGGCCAAGACCGCGCCGCAGCTCGACGCGTTCCTCAAACGCGTGCCGGCAGCCGACAAGCCGGTGCGGGCTTATCTCGCCGAAATGAAGCGTGGCTGATGGTGAAGGCGTCGTGAGCGTCTCGCCCGAAGCTCCGCAGAGCCTCAATGCAGCGGCGCCGGCGCCGCTGCGCATCCTGCTCGACGGCATCGACCGCCTCGGCCGGCTCGACGGCTGGATCGGCGGCGGCTGTCTGTTGATGCTGGCACTGCTGATGCTGTGCGAGGTCGCAACGCGCTTCCTCTCGAACTTCTTTTCATTCTTCCCGCCGTCGATCTCGATCGCCTGGGAATACTCGTCCTATCTGATGGCGGCGTCCTTCACTTTTGGCGCCGCGATGACGCTGCGTGTCGGCGGTCATATCCGAGTCGTCCTGCTGCTCAAGAACGCGCCGGCCTCGGTGCAGCGCGTACTCGAGGTCCTGTCGGCGGCTGCCGGCTTCGCTTTCATGGCGTTCCTGACCTCAGCCATGGCGAAGTTTGCCTTCGGCGCCTATGTGCGCGGCCAGGTCTCGACCTCGAGCGATACGCCGCTATGGTTTCCACAAGCCGTCGTTACGTTCGGCATGCTGCTCTTGACGCTTCAGTTCCTGGCGCGCGCGATCCAGGCCGTGCTCGGCCTGCCGCTGGAGGATCACCGCATGAAGGCCTCGCCCGTCGAATGATCGCCCACGCGCCAGCCTCCGGACAGCGGATCCCATGACCATCGAAGTCGTTGCCCTTTTCGTGATCCTGTTCGCGTTGCTGGCCTGCGGCGTTTGGATCGGCCTGACGTTGGCGCTCACCGCGACGCTGCTGCTCGCGATGTTCCGCTCGATCCCGCTCGACAAGCTGCTGCCGCAATATGCCTGGAACATCCTGACCACGCAGGAGCTGCTGGCGCTGCCGCTGTTCATCCTGATGGGCGAGCTGTTGTTTCGTACCCGCTTGTCGCGTTCGCTGTTTCAGGGACTCGCGCCGTGGGCTGGGCTTTTGCCCGGTCGCCTGCTGCATGTGAACGTGATCGGCTGTACCATCTTCGCCGCGATCTCAGGCTCGTCGGCCGCGACTACGCAGGTGATCGGCCGCATGTCGCTCAACGAGCTGCTGCGCCGCGGCTATTCGCGCGACATCGCGATCGGCTCGCTCGCCGGCGCCGGCACGCTCGGCTTCCTGATCCCGCCGTCCAACATCATGATCATCTACGGCGTGCTCGGCGACGTCTCGATTTTGAAACTGTTCACCGCCGGCGTGCTGCCCGGCTTCTTGCTCGCCGCCGCCTTCATGGCCTGGGTGATGCTGCACACGAGCCTCAACCGCAGCATGGTGCCGGAGACGGAAGCAAAGCTTTCGCAGTTGCCCTGGAGCGAGCGCTTTGCGGCGCTGAAGGATCTTGCGCCGGCCCTGTTCCTCATCGTCTGTGTGCTCGGCTCCATGTATGGCGGTCTCGCGACCCCGTCGGAAGCTGCGGCTGTCGGCGTCCTCGGCGCCGCGCTTGTCGCATGGGCGCAAGGAGCGATGTCGCAGCAGGTGATGCGGGACGTGCTGATCGGCTCGGTGGTCACCTGCTCGATGATCGCGCTGATCGTGCTCGGCGCCTCGATCCTCGGCAACGCGGCTGCCTTCCTCGGAATCCCACAGGCGATTGCCGCCTTCGTGAAGGGCTTGGGCCTGTCGCCCTTCATGCTGATCGTGGTGCTGGTCGTCTTCTATCTCGTCCTCGGCTGCTTCCTCGACGGCTTCTCGATGATCGTGATGACGCTGCCGATCGTGCTGCCGATCGTGAAGGCGGCGGGCTTCGACGAGATCTGGTTCGGCGTCTTCCTGGTGCTGGCCGTCGAGATGGCGCAGATCACCCCGCCGGTCGGCTTCAACCTGTTCGTGATCCAGGGCCTGACCGAAGATGGTCTCGGCTACATCGCCCGCGTGACGATGCCCTATCTGATGATCATGATCGGCTTCGTGCTGCTGCTGACGCTGTGGCCCGGCATTGTCACGCTGCTGCCGCGGGTGCTCTACGGATAGATTCGCGCCGTCCCGGCAGCTGTCGGGACGGCATTTCGATGCCTCAGGCTTACGCCGCGGCCTTCTTCCGCGCGAGCTCGGCCTTGTACAGCTCGAACTCCTCCGCGATCGCGCGTGCGATCGAGGGCCGCTGGCGCAGGCCCTCGTAATAGGCCTTCAGGTTCGGCCATTTCGCGAGCTCGATCGGCGGCGTCGCCATGGTCCAGTTGATGACCGTGACGAGATAGGCGTCGGCGACACTGAAATGGTCGAGCAGGAATTCACGTCCCTTGAGATGATTGTCGAGATAGTCGAGCCGCGACAGGTTCTTCTCCAGCGCATAGGCCTTGGCCTCCTGCGGCGCCTTGCGGTCGAGCAACGGGACGAACAGGGCTTTGTGCAGCTCGGTGCCGACAAAGCAGAGCCATTGATGCAGCCGCGTGCGCTCGATACCGGCGGCGGCGCCGAGGCCGGATTGCGGAAAACGATCGGCGACATATTGCAGGATCGCGGCGTTCTCGGTCAGCACCACGCCCTCGTCCGTGCGCAGAGTCGGCACGAGGCCAATCGGGTTCACGGTGCGGAAGTCGGAGCCGTCGCTCAGCACTGTCTTGGTCGGCGGATCGACTTCGAGATAGTTCGCTTCAGCGCCAGCTTCGTACAGCGCGACGCGGGTCGCCATCGAGCAGGCGAGCGGCGAGAAATAGAGATCCATCTGTAGCCTCCTGGGGCAATTCGTTCTGGGGTGTCGCTCAACCTGGCCAGATTGATTTTTATACTGTCTTGCATAATATAAGGCCGGTCAAGGATTATCTTGCGAAATGGTACAAAAATCGAAGCCGCCAGTTTCTGCCAGTGGACCCAGGCGCCGCGGCCGGCCGCGTGCCTATGAGCCCGGCGTCGCGCTTGGCAGGGCGCTCGACCTGTTCCGCAAGCAGGGCTTTGCCGCAACCTCGCTGGACGATCTCAGCGAAGCCACCGGCATGAACCGGCCGAGCCTCTATGGGGCGTTCGGCGACAAGCGCGAGCTCTACATCAAGAGCTACCAGCGCTACCGGGAGGAAGCGCGCGCGTCGATGGCGGAGATCTTTCGTCAGGAAATGCCGGTGCGTCAGCGCCTCGAGCGCATCTTCGCCTCCGCGCTAAACATCTATCTTTCGGGCGACACTGGTCCGCGAGGCTGCTTCACGGTGGTGACTGCGGCATCCGAGGCAGTGAGTGATCCCGAGATCCGCGCCATGGTGCTCGACGGTCTCACTGAACTCGACAAGGCCTTTGCCAGTTGCTTCCGCCGCGCCAAGGAGAAGGGCGAACTGCCTGATAGCGCCGAGCCGGCGGTGCTGGCGCAGGTCGCATCCGCGACCGTGCACACGATCGCCATCCGCTCCCGCGCCCACGTTCCGCGCAAGGAGCTGGAGGCGATCGTAAGCGGCGCGATCGACGTGATGGTGGGGACTGGGGCCAAAAACTGAGCCGTCCGGTGCAGGCCGGGACCATATCGAGGGTGAGGCGCGGTCGTGCGTCTTGCCAAACCGGACGGAGCGCTAATACCCTCTCGCCCGATGCACCACGTTCTCCAGCACGCCGCCCGCTTCGAACCGCGCGATCTGCTCGGCGACGTAGGCCGAGATCGCATCCGCGTCAGTGTCGGCCGCATTGTGCGGCGTCAGCAGCACCTTGGGATGGGCCCAGAACCGGCTATCCGCTGGCTGCGGCTCCTGGACGAAAACGTCGAGCGAGGCGGCGCCCAGCGTGCCGTCATCGAGGCAGGCCAGGATGTCGGCTTCGTTCTGCAAGCCGCCGCGGCCGGCGTTGATCAGCACCGGCGCGCCGAGCGGGCTGCTGCGGTTGAGCTTTGTGAAGACGTCGCCGTTGAGGATGCCGTGCGTGTCAGGCGTCAGCGGCAGCAGGCAGACCAGGATGTCGGTCGCGCGCAGGAACGCGTCGATTCCGGCTGCGCCGTGGAAGCATTCCACGCCCTCGATCGCGCGCGGGCTGCGGCTCCAGCCGGTGACGCGGAAGCCGAGCCGGCGCACCACGTCGGCCGCATCACTGCCCAGCGTGCCGAGCCCCATGATGCCCACTGTGACCGCGCTTGCAGGCCATTGATAAATCGGCTCCCAGCGCTTCTCGCGCTGGCACTGGCGCAAATAGAGTTCCTGGCGATGGTGCATCAGCACATGTAGCACGACATATTCAGTCATGCGGTTGGTCAGGTCGGGCACTGCGACGCGCACCAGCGGCACATCGGGCAGGCTCCTGTCGGCCATCAGCGCGTCCACGCCGGCGCCCAGATTGAAGATCGCACGCAGATTGGGGAAGGCACCGAGATCGCCCGGCACCGGTTTCCACACGGCGGCATAGTGCACCTCGGCCGGATCGAGCCCCGCATCAGGCAGCAGCACCACGGGACGGCCGCCGCAGACCGTCTCGAACCGGGTCTTCCAGCGCTCCGGCAGCCAGTTCTGCTGCGTGCTGTTGATCAGGACGGCCAGTGTGCCCAGGGTCATTCGAAGTGCCTCGTCGAGTTCCGCTTGAGAAGGCCCTCCTTGGCACGATCTGCCGGATTTTTCTTGCAAATTTTTTCCGCAGCCCTGTCGGGGCGAGGCATATTGGCGCGTCTTTAGAACAGACGAGGGAAGTGTCGCCTATGCTTTATGCCATTCTTTGCTACCACGATGAGGACTTCGTCGGCTCCTGGAGCAAGGACCAGGACGAGGCCGTGATGAAGAAGCTCGCCGTGGTGCAGGAGAAGCTCACCAAGCAGGGCCGGCTCGGGCCGGTGGCGCGGCTGTTGCCGACCACCGCGGCGGCGACGCTGCGCAAGGAAGACCCGCCGCTGGTGCTCGACGGCCCCTATGCGGAAACCAAGGAGCAACTCCTCGGCTTCTACATCGTCGACTGCAAGAACCTCGACGACGCGCTCGATGTCGCCCGCGACCTCGGCGCTGCCAATCCCGGCGGCGCCTATGAGGTGCGCCCCGTCGGCGTGTTCAGGCCCGGAGGGATCTGACGTGAGCGAGGCCGACACCGGCTGGATCGAGACTGCGCTGACCTCGGCGCGCCCTCAGGCGGTCGGCGCCCTGCTGCGCTATTTCCGCGATCTCGACACCGCCGAAGAGGCCTTTCAGAACGCCTGCTTGCGCGCGCTGAAAACCTGGCCGCAGAATGGGCCGCCGCGCGATCCCGCAGCCTGGCTGATCATGGTCGGCCGCAACGTCGCGATCGACGAGGTCCGCCGCGCCCGCAAGCAGCAACCGCTGCCAGAGGACGACCAAGCGATCTCCGATCTCGACGACGCCGAGGGCGCGCTCGCGGAGCGGCTCGACGGCTCGCACTACCGCGACGATATTTTGCGCCTGATGTTCATCTGCTGCCATCCGCAGTTGCCGGCGACGCAGCAGATCGCGCTGGCGCTGCGCATCGTCTCCGGTCTCACCGTGAAGCAGATCGCGCGCGCCTTCCTGGTTTCGGAAGCCGCAATGGAGCAGCGCATCACCCGCGCCAAGGCAAAGGTCGCCGACGCCGGCGTACCCTTCGAAGCGCCCGGCGCGGTCGAGCGTTCCGAGCGGCTCGCCGGCGTCGCGGCAATGATCTACCTGATCTTCAACGAGGGCTATTCGGCGAGCGGCGAAACCGCGGAGCTCCGCAAGCCGCTGTGTGAAGAGGCGATCCGGCTGGCGCGGCTGCTGCTGCGGCTGTTCCAGAGCGAGCCGGAGATCATGGGCCTGACGGCGCTGATCCTGTTGCAACATGCGCGCAGCGCCGCCCGCTTTGCCCCGGACGGGTCGCTGATCCTGCTGGAGGACCAGGACCGTTCGCTGTGGAACGGCACCATGATCGCGGAGGGCCTTGCCCTGATCGACAAGGCGATGCGCCACCGCCACAGCGGGCCCTATCAGATCCAGGCCGCGATCGCCGCGCTGCATGCGCGGGCACCGACGCCAGAGGAGACCGACTGGACGCAGATCGACCTGCTCTACGGCGCGCTCGAAGTGCTGCAGCCCTCGCCGGTGGTGACGCTCAACCGGTCCGTCGCGGTCTCCAAGGTGCGCGGACCGCAGGCCGCGCTGGACCTGATCGAGCCGCTGGCGCCGAAGCTTGCCAACTACTTCCATTTCTACGGCGTGCGCGGTGCCTTCCTGATGCAGCTCGGCCGCAACGACGAGGCCCGCATCGCCTTCGACCGCGCCATCGCACTCGCCAACACCTCCGCGGAAGCCGCCCACATCCGCATGCATCTCGATCGCCTGATCCGGGACAGCCAGCCGAAGCCGAAGGAAAGCGCCAAGGCGAAATAGGGCGCAAACCGTCGCGGTCGTCATGCCCGGCTTGTCCCGGGCATCCCTGTCTTGCCATCGGCGTCGAAGAACGTGGATGGCCCGGCCATGACGTGGGGCGGGCAGCGTGCCAAAAATTTCGTTTCGATCTTGTCGGCCGGGGCCTCGCTCGTTCGTCCTATACCTGTACCCCGGGAGCCATTCCATGCTGAAAGCCATTGCCGTCATCGCAATCGTCCTCGCGGCCGGAATTGCGGCCGTGCTCGTCTTTGCCCTGACGAAACCCGACACATTCCGTGTCGAGCGCACTCTCACCGTGAAAGCGCCGGCCGACGCGATCTATCCGCAGGTGGCCGATTTCCACCGCTGGACCGCCTGGTCGCCCTACGAGAGCCGCGATCCCGCCATGAGGCGGACCTTCGGCGGAGCCGCGGAAGGCAAGGGCGCGACCTATGCCTGGGACGGGAACAACAATGTCGGCGCCGGCCACATGGAGATCCTCGAGGCGAACGCGCCTTTGAGGCTCCGCATCAAGCTTGATTTCGAGCGCCCGTTCGAAGGCCACAACAGCGCCGAGTTCACCTTTGTGCCGCAAGGTGATGCCACACTGATCACATGGGCGATGTATGGTCCGGCCCCGTTCCTGTCCAAGCTGATGCAGGTGTTCATCAACATGGACAGCATGATCGGCAAGGATTTCGAGGTCGGCCTCGTCAGCCTGAAGAAGCTCACGGAGAAACAATAAGTCTCACTGGAAGCGAAGAGGAGAGAAACGATGCTCAATCCCTATCTGTTCTATCAGGACACCTGCGAAGCTGCGTTCAACTATTACGTCAAGGTTCTCGGCGGCAAGATCGATGCGATGATGCGCGCCTCGGACGCGCCGCCGGAGGTGCCCGCCTCGCCCGGGCGCGAGAAGATGATCATGCATGCGCGGATGTCGCTGCCCGACGGCAGCATATTAATGGCCTCCGACGCGCCGCCCGAGCATTTTCAAAAGCCACAGGGCTTCTCGATCTCGCTCACGGTCAAGGACCCCGGGGATGGCGAGCGCAAGTTCAACGCGCTCGCCGACGGCGGCAGCGTCACCATGCCATACAGCAAGACGTTCTGGGCCAAGGGTTTTGGCATGTGCGTCGACAAGTTCGGCATTCCCTGGATGGTGAACTGCCCGGCGGAAGGAATGTGACAGGCGCGATCGCCCACATGATCGATTGAATGTGATCCCCTCTCTCCAAAGCCGCGGGAGAGGGGACACATACACATAATGGATCGTACGGAGCGCGGAGCCGCTCCGTCACGCGCGGATCGGCCGTTCCCTCTCATCGGATTGATCCGGTCACGTCCGCGCCCGCCGGCGACGCTTGCACGCAGCGAGGGCAGATCACGAGCTTCGTGCCGAGCTGCCTGTCATTCTCCGCTTCGATCTCGTCATGGACCGCCCACCACGCCTCGGAGTATGGCCGCAGGGTGCCGAGCACGCGTTCCCGCTCCCGATTGGGATCATTTGCCGCGGGGACGGGATTCGTTGCGTGCCGTTTCGCGATGTGAGGGCGGTTCGGGCGTCTGTTGGGGTCTTGGCCGAGGCCATCCCACGCGATCGGGCGACGCTCCTGCGCCGGTGCGACTGCGCATCCAAGCAGCGTTGTGCAGGAAGTGAGCAAGATGAAGCCATGTCGTATCATGCCGGACCCGAAGTTCGGTGCGCGATGCGCAAGATCCGCGCGGGAAAACTTGCATCGCGTCGGTCAAATGGAACTTAAGGCAAACCAGTTGGCCGGCATGGCCGAGGAATGAATTGACGATTCGCATCACTTTGCGCGAGCAGTGAGGCCGCTTCGTGAAACGATGCGGACTGCATCGCACAACAATTGACGCAATATTGGGCTGTGATCTGCACGCCAGAATCGCTATTTGTGAGTCATAAAATCTACAAACTGGGATGGACGTCACTTGGAAGGGGAGCGACCGATGGCGGCGGCGCTACAGATCAATTTTGCTCTTTGGGGGATGCTCATCTGCGTCAGCATGAAGCTGGTGCCGGTGATTCAGACTCTCTTTTGAAGCCGGCCAGCGCGTGATGGCGAACGACCCCGGTGCGCACATAGCGTGCGAGCACAGGGAACCGGCCGTATGGCCTCGGACCAGCCGAGCCAAGGGCCGTTAGAGCGGCGGCTGCCAAATTCGTCAGCGGCAGCGCGGATAGATCGCGGCGAGATCACGCCCCTTGAGCAAGAGCAACCGCGAAGTGAGGCCGCCACGGCGGCTGATCCAGTCGCGCACCGGGCCGGGATAGGCGGCAAGCACCGCGACCGATGCCTCCGGCTCGGCATAGATGTGCCCCCGCCGGTCGACCGAACGCGCGGCATGGAAGCCGAGCACCGCGCGCTTGGTGACACAGATGCGCTCGCCTGGCACGATGCTCAGCACCAGGGTGCAGGCGGACAGGCAAGGACCGTCGATCACCACGCGCTCGCCGCTCTCGCGCACCTGCTCGAACAGGTCGAGGAACGGCCCGACCTGTCCGCCCGGCGATTGGATGATGCGGATCTCCGCGGCCGCGGGCGCAGAGGCGAGCAGAGCTGTCGCGAGCAGCCAGGTTTTGAAAGTGACGCGTCGCATGGCACTCTCCGAACTCTCGACATCATAGGGTGGCAAAGCCACCGGGTCGCGCGAATGCGCGCCCGATGACAGGCTCCGCGTGCCAGCATTGGCACCGCTAGTCCGGAACGAGGGTGGGCACGGCGCGTACGCCTTTGCCCACCTTACATATCCTGTGCCTACCCGTTGCGCCGCTGGCCGCGCAGTGTCGGCAGGCCGATACCCGCCGCATCGAAGCCGCCATCAACGGCTAAAATTTGGCCGGTGATGTAGCTCGCATTTGCCGAGCACAGGAAGTAGATCGCGTCCGCGAGCTCCTGTTCCAGGCCGTAACGATTGAGCGGAATGGCGTCGTGATAGTCGGCGCGGATCTCCTTGGTGTGCACCTGCTTCGCCATTGCGGTGTCGACAGGCCCCGGAGCGACCGCGTTGACGCGGATATTGAAGGAGGCGAGCTCGACCGCGAGCTGCTTGGTGAGGTGCGCCAGCCCCGCCTTGCTGGTGCCGTAGGCCGAGCGCAGCGTTGAGGCGCGCACCGCCGAGATCGAGGTGATGTTGACGATGGCGCCGCCAATGCCGTCGCGCATCAAGGGCACCGCCGCCTTCGTGCAGAGGAACGGGCCGGTGAGGTTGACTTCGAGCACGCGGCGCCAGTCAGCCTCCGACGTCTCCATCAGCGGCGCGAACACCGCGATGCCGGCATTGTTGACGAGCGCATCCAGCCGGCCGAATTGCCGTTCGAGCGCGGCCATTGCAGTGCCGACCGCAGCTTTGTCTGAGACATCGCAGGTCAGCGCCAGCGTCGCCTCGCTCTGGCCGATCTCGGCGACCGCGCGGCCGAGCAGTTCGCTCTCGACGTCGAGCAGCGCCACGCGCCAGCCCTCGGCGAGGAACTTCTTCGCGGTCGCAAGCCCGATGCCGCGCGCGGCTCCGGTGACGAGGGCGACTTTTTGTGGGGCTTGCGGCATTGGCCGATCTGTCTTTCTGTCGGAAACGTAAGCCGCACGGCGGCCCATGCCTTTTACTTTGCTTTCGTTCCGACAAGAAGGGCAACCGACAGTCAATCCCCGTCACCTCGCGGTTGCCGGGGGGGGGACGGGGGATCACTTGGTGCCGCCGATGCCGCGCCTGGCCTCGGTTCACCGGCATCAGGTCTTGTCAAGTTTCCCCGCGTGGCGGATCGAGGCTTCGCAAGGTCGAGTTCTTCACGTCGGAAACTGGGGCTCGGCCGCATCGACAGCCGTTTTCGCCGAAGCCGCGGCGACTGGCTTCCAGAGCGACCAAATTATCTCCAGCTCGGTGTCGGCTCGAGGAGATCGCATTCGTCTTACTTGGGAGCAGGGGCCGGACCGGCCCCCTTCCATGCATATCACGGAGCACGTCGATGCGTTTCATGGTGATCGTCAAGGCAAACCAGGATACCGAGGCCGGCAAGATGCCGAGCACGGAGATGCTGGCGGCCATGGGCAGGTTCAACGAGGAGATGGCCAAGGCCGGCGTGATCGAGGCCGGCGAGGGCCTGCATCCGACGGTGAAGGGCGCCCGGGTCAGATATTCAGCGCGGTCGGAGGCGAGCGTCACCCGCGGTCCGTTCGATCTCTCCCCCGATCTGATCGCCGGCTTCTGGCTGATCAAGACTGCATCGCTCGACGAGGCTATCGCCTGGATGAAGCGTGCGCCGTTCGACTCCGGCTCCGAGATCGAGATCCGCCAAGTGTTTTCGGCCGACGATTTTGGCGAAGCCTTCACCCCCGAACTGCGCGAGCAGGAAGAGCGCACGCGCGCCCATGCGGCGAAAAAATAGCTCTCCGCCGCCGTCATTCCGGGGCGCGGATAGCGCGGTCCGGAATCCGTTGCGCGGCAGCAATGGTGGATGAATGGATTCCGGGCTCGTGACTTCGTCGCGCCGCGGAAATGATAGCGAATAACGAGGAACTCTCATGCGATTTATGATGCTCATGATCCCGCTCGGTTACGAGAGCGCTCCGCCGGACGTGCAGCTCGATCCAGAACGCGTTGCTGCGATGATGCGCTACAACGAGGCGCTGAAGGATGCCGGCGTGCTGATCACGCTCGACGGCCTGCATCCGCCCTCGATGGGCGCACGGGTCTCGTTTGCGACCGGCGTGCCTGTCGTGACCGACGGGCCTTTCACTGAGGCCAAGGAGGTCCTGGGTGGTTACTGGATGATCGAGGTCGCCTCGCGCGAGGAAGCGATCGCATGGGCCAAGAAGTGTCCGGCCTCGCCGAACGAAATCATCGAGATCCGGCAGGTGCAGGAGATGAGCGACTTTCCCCCCGACGTGCAGCACGCCGCCGCCGGATTCGACGACCTGAAGAAGTAGCCACAGCGGGTCGCGATGAATCGCGGCTAGCGTCAATCGATCAACAAGGAGAGAACCGATGAGCACCGAACAGAAATTTCTCGCTGTCTATCTCGGCAGCATGACGGGTACGAAAATGGCGGCCTGGCGCGCGCTGCCCGAGGCCGAACGGAAAGCAAGGGAGCAGGAGGGCATGGCCGCCTGGCACGGCTGGGTCGAGAAGCACCAAGCCGTCATCGTCGAGATGGGCGGCCCGCTTGGCAAGACCCGCAGGATCGACGCGAGCGGCATCACCGAGGTCAGCAATGCCCTGACCGGCTTCACGGTCGTGCGGGCTGCCTCGCAAGAGGAAGCTGCCAGGCTGTTCGAGAACCATCCGCATTTTGCGATCTTCCCGGGCGAGGCGATCGAAGTCATGCCCGTGCTGCCCATTCCGCAGATGTAGCTTTCGGCCGAACTTCCTTCCGGGGCCCGATACTGACGCATCGGACCGGCCTGGACGTGCGAAATACGGGTTAATGATGCCTCATCGCCGCTAGTGACCTTCACGCCCGGCTCATGTAAAAGTCGTTCACATGAGCTGGCGCAAGGAGCAACGCCGCGCCGAGCGCGGCTATCACCACGGCAATCTGAAGGAGGCCCTGTTGCAGGCCGCTCTCGGGCTGATTGCCGAGAAGGGCGCGGCCGGCTTCACCTTTGCCGATGCTGCGCGCATGGCCGGGGTCAGCGCGGCGGCGCCCTATCGGCATTTTCGTGACCGCGACGAGCTGTTGTCCTCGATCGCCCAGCGCGGCTTCGAGCAGTTCGAGGCGCGCCTGACTTCGGCCTGGGACGATGGGCGTCCCGACACGGTCACCGCGTTCGAGCGCGTCGGCAAGGCCTACCTTGCCTTCGCCCGCGATGAGCCCGCTTTCTATAACGCGATGTTCGAGTCCGGCCTGCCGGTCGATGCCAATCCGGCGCTACAGGCCGCCAGCGAGCGCGCCTTCAACATCATTCGCGCCGCCGCGGAGCGGCTCGCGGCATTGGCGCCTCCTGGCACGCCGCGGCCGCCGGCGATGATGATGGCGCTGCACATCTGGTCGATGGCGCATGGCGTGGCCTCCTTGTTTTCCCGCGGCGATGCCGCGCGACGAAAACTGCCGATGTCGCCGGATGAACTGCTCGAAGCCGAGGTGCTGATCTATCTGCGCGGTCTCGGCTTCCCAACCGATCGCCGCCCGCAGAAGAAGAGCGCCGAGCCGCCGCCGGTGCCACCGGAGGCGTCCTCCGGTTCAGGCGTGCCGCCCGGCGGCCCCTGGGGCAAGCCGAAATAAAATTGCGCAAATAATTCGGCGCCCCTGTCTGGCGGCTGGCTTGACAAAATCGCGGGATGGTCTAGCTATGTAAATGTTATTTACATTCACAACGGCGCTGATGCCGTCATGGAGATGGAAATGGCCTACACCGCTGATGTCAATCGATGGCGCGGCCCCTCGGACCAATACCAACAGTACCAGCGTCCTCACATGCTGGAGACGCCCTGGCATCCCGGCTGGATCGCCGTGACCATTCTCGGCTTCATCATCTGGTGGCCGATCGGACTTGCCCTTCTCTTTTTCACACTCGGGAGCAGAAGAATGTCGTGCTGGAGCCACCAGGATCGCTGGCAGAACAAGATGGAGAAGATGCAGTACAGGATGGACCGCATGCGCGATCGCATGGAGCGCCGTGGCTTCGGCTTTGGCTTCGGCCCGCCGTCATCCGGCAACCGCGCCTTCGACGAATATCGCGCCGAGACGCTGCAGCGGCTCGAGGAAGAGCAGCGCGAGTTCAAGGATTTTCTGACCCGGCTGCGTCACGCCAAGGACAAGGAAGAGTTCGACCAGTTCATGGCGCAGCACAAGACGCGTCCGACCCCGCCGCCGACAGACCAGCAGCAGGGTTGACACCTCTCAAAGCCTTCAGGCGCATGCCCCCAAAGTCCTGATGGCCCCGAGCCGCCCGCCTGCGCAACCCGCAGGCGGGCGGTTTGGTTTTCAGGGAAGCGCGGCGGTCAGCCGCAACGTTCAGGTCGTGGTCGCGAGCTGCGCGCGGACCGACGCCAGGAAGTGTTCGTAGGCGTGGTCCACGATTTCGTTGAGCGATCGTGTTCGCGCGAACATCGCCTTGGCCTCGGCGAGAAACTCGTCCCGGCTCGGGATCTTCGGCAGATGCAGATGCGTCAGCGCATCGACGCCTTCGTGCGCGCGGTTGAGGATGTCGTGCAGCGTCGGCAGTTGCAGCTGGGCGAGGTCGGCCCGGCGCCGCGCCGACGAGATCGCATGCGCCAAGGTCTGCGCATCGAAACGTCCGGCAAGTTCGCGGGCCGCCCGATTGATGACCCGCGAGCCGAGCGGTTGCTCGTTGCGCAGCACCTGTTCGGGCGGCGCCTTCATGTTCCAGACGACGCCGACCCACGACAAGACCTTCAGGACGTAATAGGTCACGTCGATCTCCCACCAGCGAAAGCCTTGTCGCACGCTGCTCTGGTAGGCGTGGTGATTGTTGTGCCAGCCCTCGCCCAGGGTGAACAACGCCAGCAGCCAATTGTTGCGGGAATCATCACCCGTCACGTACCGCTTGCGTCCATGCACATGGGCGAGGGAATTGATGCAGAAGGTCGCGTGATAGACCAGCACCGTGCTCCAGAGGAAGCCGACGACCAGACCTGACCAGCCCGCCACCAGGAAGCAGAGCGCTGCAAGCACAAAGGCCGGCAGCAGCTCGAGCCGATGCAGCCACATCAGCTCCGGATAAGCGGCGAAATCGGCGATCTTGACGAGGTCGGTGGCGTCGTGCTGCCGGGAAAAAATCCAGCCGAGATGGCTGTAGAGGAAGCCGCGGTGACGCGGCGAGTGCACGTCGGTTTCCGTATCGGAATGCAGGTGATGGTGCCGATGCTTGGCCGCCCACCACAGGACGCTCTTCTGCGCGCTGCTCTGCGCGAGGCAGGCCAGGATAAACTGAAACACTCGGCCGGTCGCAAACGCCCGATGTGAGAAGTAGCGGTGGTAGCCGGCTCCGATCGCAAACATCCGCACGCAATACAGTAAGACGCAGATCACGAGTGCCTGCCAATCGATGCCTGACCAGATCGCTGCAACGCAGCCGAGATGGACCAGCAGAAACGGCAGGGCGGAGGGATACATGATGTCCTCATGCTGGTCGTCGGCGGCGGTGTTGGGCGACATGTTTTCAGAGTGACCTTGAACGAAGATGATGCGTTTCGCTCCGGCGGCGCCAAAGTCGGCCGCCTGTGAAAAACCCCGCTGATGGCGTGCCACCGCGGGGTCGCGAACGAGATGCTTTGCTGGTACATTCGGCCAAAGCAGTCGGCCGAAGCTCGACGAACATATGGTCCTGAATGCCTGCTATGCAAGCACGTAGTCTCACGGAAACGGCACCGAGCGCACGCCAGGTCGAGCGCAGCGGCCGATCGCCGAGGATTTCGACCGTGCCACCGGCATGATGATCGGCGCCAATGTGGCGATCGGCGGAGGTCACAAGCCTTTCAGAACATCAGCATCGGCACGGCGTCAGGCGGCCCGCCGGTGGCTCTCGCCGCCACGATGTGGCGTGACCGGCTCCGAACTGGTCTGGCCTGGCGCGTCCAGCACCGCGACGTGATGCCGATACACCATTTCCCAGCCCTTCCATCCCGTGAACAGGAGGATACCGACGACGATGAGCGACAGCACCACGCCCCACGGCTTGACCGCAGCTTCAGTGCCTTGCGCGTAGCGGAGATAGAAGTTCACCAGCGCCAGCACGACCGCCGCGAGATTGCCGACCATGTGGTACCAGGCATCATTCAGGCGGCGGATCCGGGGCTCGCTGAAGAAGTCCGTAAAGCCGGCCGCAGCAGCAACGAGCGCCATGACGATGCCGGCTCCGATCAGCCAGATCGCGGCGCGCGCCCAGAAAGTATCGCCGGTTCCGATGAATGCCAGATCGGCGATGGGCGCGCCGACCAGGAACGCGACGGGGAATGGAATCAGCATGGGGTGCAGAGGGTGGTCGCCGACTGCGGCGGTCGTTTTGGGGTTGATGCTCATGGAAAACCTCGCAAAAATGAATTTCTGGGACAACTTTTCCGGGCGAGAGCTGGTTCCTGCAGGCACGGGACGGAGGAGGCGGAACTCCCCTGTCCCGACGCCGCGGACCCTGCCTGCCTCCATCCCCCTGCGTTGCCTGCCTTTCCCGTAGCCAAACTCGCTGGCGGTAACCCGGCATTAACCAACGCCGGGCTCTGGTAATTGCGGACAGTCGCGCCCGAAGCCGTGTCGAAGCCCATAGTTTTGACATCTTGGCGGGGAATGCAGGCGACCGGCTTTGGAAGAGCCTTTGGACGAGCCCTGCACCCCAAAAAGACAAGGCTTTGAGCGGGCTTGCCAGCCGCGCCGGTTCTAGCGCGGCTGTTGGGGAACACCGGCAGCCATTTGCTGGCCGAAGGACGTCAGGTAACGATCGCCTTGAGAGGATACTGCTTATGAATCCGGCCGACGTGGCTCAGTCAGCCCTTCCGGTTGCTGCCTCCGCCGACGTGTCGCTGATTGCGCTGTTCTGGCAGGCTCACTGGATCGTGAAGGCGGTGATGCTGGGACTTCTGTCCTGTTCGGTCTGGGTCTGGGCGATCGCCATCGACAAGATCTTTCTTTACGCGCGCACGCGGCGCTCGATGGACCGATTTGAGCAGGCCTTCTGGTCCGGCGAATCGATCGAGGAGCTCTATCGCACGCTCTCGGCCAAGCCGACCCATTCCATGGCGGCCTGTTTCGTCGCGGCGATGCGCGAATGGAAGCGTTCCTTCGAGAGCCATGCCCGCTCGGTCGCGGGCCTCCAGATGCGCATCGACAAGGTGATGAACGTGTCGATCGCGCGCGAGGTCGAGCGGCTGGAACGCCGGCTCTTGGTGCTCGCGACGGTCGGCTCCGCCGGCCCCTTCGTCGGCCTGTTCGGCACGGTCTGGGGCATCATGTCGAGCTTCCAGTCGATCGCGGCGTCGAAAAATACCTCTCTGGCGGTGGTGGCTCCCGGTATTGCCGAGGCGCTGTTTGCGACCGCCGTCGGCCTTATCGCCGCCATTCCTGCCACTATTTTCTACAATAAGTTCACCTCCGAGGTGAACCGGCAGGCCCAGCGGCTCGAGGGCTTCGCGGATGAATTTTCCGCCATCCTGTCGCGTCAGATCGACGAGCGGGGCTGACCGACGGCATGTATAGTGTGAAGGGCAAATTGGGCACCAGACCATGGGCATGAACGTCGCGAGTTCGTCCGGAGGCGGCGGGCGCCGCAGCCGGCGCAAGCCGGTCATGGCCGAGATCAACGTCACTCCCATGGTCGACGTCATGCTGGTGCTGCTCATCATCTTCATGGTGTCGGCACCACTGCTCACCGTCGGCGTGCCGCTCGATCTGCCGCAGACCCAGGCGAAAAGCCTCGAGCAAAACGACCAGAAGCCGATCCAGATGTCAGTCGACATCAAGGGCAAGGTGTTCATCAACGACGCCGAGATCGCGATCAACGAGCTGGTGCCGAAGCTCAAGGCGATCACGGACGCCCGCGGAGGGCTCGAGGAACGCATCTATCTGCGCGCCGACAAGAAGGCCGATTACGGAACGGTTGCCAGGGTGATGGGCCTGTTATCCGGCGCGGGCTTCAAGAAGCTGGCGCTCGTCACGGAAGCGGATCAGGGGTAGGCCGTGAAGGTGAAGGTCGACAAGACACTCGTTGCGTCGATTGCTCTCCACGTCCTTGTGCTGGGATGGGGGCTCGTCACCTTTAGCAGCAAGGCCTATGTGGCGCCGGAAGAGTCGCTTCCGATCGACATCATCTCCTCGGATCAGCTCGCGAAGATGATGGCAGGGCAGAAGACCGGCGACAAGGACAAGCCGAAGCCGAAGGTGGAGAAGATCGCGGAGCCCAAGCCCGAGGAAGACGCTGTCGGCAAGGTCACCGAGAAGAAAGAGCTGATCAAGACCAACTCGACGCCCGAGCCGCCGCCAAAACCCGTCGAGAAGCCGGTCGAAAAGAAGCCCGAGCCGCCGAAGCCCGTTGCCGAGGCAAAGCCGAAGGAAGAGCCGAAGCCGCAGGAAAAGAAGCCTGATCCGGCCAAGGAAGATCCGATCGCCGAGCTCCAGAAGAAGCTGGAGACCAAGAAGCCGCCGCCAAAGCCGGTTGAGCAAAAGGTCGCGGCGGTGCAGCCGCAGCAGCAGCCGAAGCCCAAGGAGCGCACCTTCGATCCCGCCCAGATCCAGCGCGACCTCGACAAGCGCGCTGCCACCCGGCACGAGCTCGCCGGCTCGACGTTGAACGCGTCGGCCTCGCTAGGAGCGGCGACGGGGACGGCCGCCAACAACGTCGCGACCTGGCGTGGTGCATTCCAAGGCGCAGTCAAGCGCTGCTTCACGCCGACCTATAACGGGCAGGATGCCGAGCAGTATGAGGCCGACATCGACATTCCCATGAAGATCGATGGATCGCTCGCCTCCGAGCCGATCGTCGTCGCGGTGAGGGGACCGTCGCGGTCGATCGCCCAGGCGGTGGCGGAGAGCGCCAAGCGCGCCATCGTGCAGTGTCAGGTCTACTCGTTCATGCCGAAGCAGCAGTACGAGAGCTGGAAGCTCATTCCCATGACTTTCGGCCTGAAAGATATGTTGTGACATCCGAACAAAAGAATTTTGCAATGAATGACGTCCGATCGATGAACCGCCGCCGCTTCATGACCCTGACCGGATCGACGCTCGCGATGCTCGGGGGCGGCCGGGCCTGCGCGCAGGGCCAGGAGCCCCGCCTTCGCATCGATCCCACGGCGTTCCAGCCGATCCCGATCGCGATCACCAACTTCGTGCCGGGCTCGCCCGCCGACGGCGACGTCGGCAACGGCGTCACGCAGGTGATCACCAACAACCTGAAGCGCTCGGGGCTGTTCGCGCCGATCGACCAGGCCGCCTTCATCGAGCGCATCAGCAACATCGACGTCGCGCCGCAATTCCAGAACTGGAAGACCATCAACGCGCAGGCCCTCGTCACCGGCCGCATGACGCGGCAGCCCGACGGAAGGCTCAAGGCCGAATTCCGCCTGTGGGACGTCGTCTCCGGCCAACAGCTCGCCGGCCAGCAATATTTCACCTCGCCGGAATATTGGCGCCGCATCGCCCACATCATCTCCGATCAGATCTACGAGCGGATGACTGGCGAGAAGGGCTATTTCGACAGCCGCGTGGTGTTCGTGGACGAAACCGGGCCGAAGGAGCGCCGCGTCAAGCGACTTGCGATGATGGATCAGGACGGCGCCAATGTCCGCTACCTGACCCGCGGCTCCGACCTCGTGCTGACGCCGCGGTTCTCGCCCAACTCGCAAGAGATCACCTACATGGAGTTCGGCCAGGGCGATCCGAAGGTCTATCTCTTCAACATCGAGACCGGCCAGCGCGAGATCGTCGGCAATTTCCCCGGCATGACCTTTGCGCCGCGCTTCTCGCCGGACGGCCAGCGCGTCATCATGAGCCTGCAGCAGGGCGGCAATTCCAACCTGTTCGTGATGGATCTGCGCTCGCGCTCGACCACGCGCCTCACCGACACGCCGGCGATCGACACTTCTCCTTCTTATTCTCCAGATGGCAGCCGGATCTGCTTCGAATCCGATCGCGGCGGCAGGTCGCAGATCTATGTGATGGCGGCGGGCGGTGGGCAGGCGCAGCGCATCTCCTTCTCCAAGGACGACACCAACGCCAGCTATTCGACACCCGTGTGGTCGCCGAAGGGCGATTACATCGCCTTCACCAGGCAAGGCGGCGGGCAGTTCGCGATTGGCGTCATGAAGCCGGACGGCTCCGGCGAGCGGCTGCTCACCTCCGGCTTCCACAACGAAGGCCCGACCTTCTCGCCGAACGGCCGCGTGCTGATGTTCTTTCGCGACCCCGGCGGCAACAGCGGACCGTCGCTGTACAGCGTCGACATTTCGGGGCGCAACGAGCTGAAGGTGCCGACGCCAGGCTTCGCCTCAGACCCGGCGTGGTCGCCGCTATTGTCTTCGACGGCGGGCCAATAAAGAGTTACGCGGTCAGACGCGCAACGTTGTCGAAAATGCGGGCAGATTTTTTCGGCTTCGCTGAGGAAAGCAAGCTTTCCTTCGCCTTGCGCTCGGCAAGGCTTGCCTAGTAGCTTGAAATATCAGCAGAAATAGGTTCGCCATTGCCGAAAAACAACTCCACTTTAACGATGTTCCCTCAGAAAGGCTTCATCTGGGTTGAGTAAAACTACGCGCCAAACAGGACGCGCGTACAGATACAAATGCAGTTCGCAAGCCAGAGCGGAGAACCTGAGGAGCAGGCCTCGCCGACGATTTCGGCGGCGCTGACCGATTCGCTGTTCGAGGCTCCTGGCACGGTGCTTACCGGCATCATCTTCTCGGCGTTCGCGGCATCCTTGACGGCGCTGAAGACGGGACAGACGCTGATTTGGGGATTTGTTCCTCTTCTCATTCTCGCAGGAGCTATACGGGCCTTCGATTTGAGCCGGTACCAGGCCCGAAAATCGGTCCTGAGCGCGGAACAAGCGGCAAATCTGCAAATGCGCTACCAAGTCGGAGCGCTCATCCAGGCCGTCGTGATTGGTCTATGGTGCTCCACGACCCTGCTGAGCAATGACGACGCCATCGCTCACATGATTGCCCTCTCGGTCACCACCGGAATCGTGGCCGGAGGAGCGGGGAGAGCTTACGGACGGCAGTCGATATTTCGTCTGCAAGCCACCTTGATATTCGGCCCGGCTGTGGTCGCGCTGGCGCTGCGCGGCACGCCCTATTACGTGGCAATGTCCGTCGTGTGCGCCGCGTTCCTGCTCTCGGTCATGCGGCTCTCCGGCAATCTGCACAAGATATTTCTGCGCGCGGTTATCGCACGCGAGCGCGAGGCTGCGCTCGCCGGCCAGTTCGACACGGCCCTCAACAACATGCCGCACGGACTCTGCATGTTTCGCATCGACGGCCAACTCGCGGTGATGAACCACCGCTTTGGCGCGATGATGGACCTGCCCGACAATCTCGCCCAGAACGGCACGAGCGTGCGCGGCGTCGTCGCCGCATGCGTCGAAGCGGGATCGATATCGGCCGCGAGCGGCGACCTGATTATTGCCGACATCGAAACCGCGCAGGCGAAGGAAATCATCACCACCGACCCCGATCCGCGAAGGAACCGTTCGCTGTCATGGACCGTCCAGCCGATGGCTGATGGCGGCGCGGTGGTACTGCTCGAGGACATCACCGAGCGGCGCAACGCCGAGGCCAGGATCAGCCATCTGGCTCGCTACGATGACCTCACAGCGCTGCCGAACCGTGTCAATTTTCGCGACGAGATCGAGCGGTTGCTCGCCGTCGCGCGGAATTCAGCGCGTCTATCCGCTCTGCTGTTCGTTGATCTTGACCAGTTCAAGCAAGTCAACGATACGCTGGGCCATCCCTGCGGTGACCAGCTCCTGTGCGCGGTGGCCAACCGTCTGCGCGAGATGCTGCGCCCCGAGGATTTCGTCGCCCGTTTCGGCGGCGACGAGTTCGTCGTGTTCCAGCAGAACCTCTCCTCGCCCGAGGACGCAGCTGCGCTGGCCCGCCGTATCGTCGAGCGGCTGAGCGAGCGCTATCGCATCGACAACCATCTGGTCGAGATCGGCGCCAGCGTCGGCATCGCACTGACCTCGCCGGATGGCACCAGCGCCGATACGCTGCTCAAGAACGCCGATATGGCGCTGTACCGCGCCAAGGCCGACGGCCGCGGCACCTTCTGCTTCTTCCGCGACGAGATGGCGGCGACCGTCGAGGCCCGCCGCATCCTCGAGCTCGACCTGCGCAAGGCGCTCGCTCACGAGGAGTTCGAGCTGTTCTATCAGCCGCTGGTCAATCTGAAATCCGGCAAGATCACCACCTGCGAGGCGCTGCTGCGCTGGAATCATCCGGTGCGCGGCACGGTCTCGCCGGTCGACATCATCCCGGTTGCCGAAGACATGGGCCTGATCGTCGATCTCGGCCGCTGGATCCTGCGCCGCGCCTGCATGGAATGCGCGAAGTGGCCGGAGGGCGTCAGCGTCGCCGTCAACTTCTCGCCGCAGCAATTCCACCAGCGGGACGTGCTGAGCGAAATCCGCTACGCGCTCGAAGTGTCGGGCCTGCCGGCGCATCGGCTGGAGATCGAGATCACCGAGTCCTCGCTGCTGCGCAACACCCAGCTCACGCACGACATCCTGTCGCAACTGCATGCGCTCGGCGTGCGCATCTCGCTCGACGATTTCGGTACCGGCTACTCCAGCCTCAGCTATCTGCACAATTTCCCGATGCAGAAGGTGAAGATCGACCGCTCCTTCCTGGAGGGCATCGACGCCGACCGGCCGCTGACGCTTTTGCGCGGCGTGGCAAGACTGTCGGCGGACCTTGGCATGTCCGTCGTGGTCGAGGGAATCGAGACCAACGAGCAGCTCGAACTGATCAGTGCCGACGGTACGGTGACCGAGGGACAGGGTTATCTGTTCAGCCGGCCGGTACCGGCGGTGCGGGTGCGCCAATTGCTCAATGCCTCGCACGGCATTCGCGGCGGCAAGGATCAGGTGGTCGCCGTATCGCGATCGATCGCCTGACTTCCAGTTCTCAATATCCCTTCGTTTCCGCTCGTTCAGCATCACCGTAGTCGTACGGGGTTAACCGTAACCGATTCAAGTCTTTGCAATTCCGTTAATGAACCATTAATCTCTACCTACTCGCAGAGGTTGTTCGGAGCGTAGAGATTGCAGATGAAGTCCGGGGCCGAACCGCAGACGGCGCTCCTTCCGCGCGGAGCCGCGCTGTTCGATCGCATCGACTATCGCCTCCTCGAAACGCCGGAGGACAATGAAACCCTGTATCGGATGCGCTACCGCGCCTATCTGCAAGCAGGACTGATCCCACCGTCCGAGTCCCAGCGGGTAACTGACCGTTTTGATAGCGCGCCCAACGTTTGGAATTTCGGCGTCTACGTCGCAGACGAGCTTTGCGCTGCCGTGCGCATCCACGTTCTGACCTCCGAATGGCGGATGTCCTACACCACGGAGGTGTTCGGCGACGTCCTGCATCCTCGCCTGGACCGGGGCGAGGTTTTTGTCGATCCGTGTCGATTTGTTGCCGATCCCGAAATGCAGCAGCGGTTCCCTGAACTGCCCTATCTGACGGTGCGGCTGCCTTTCGTAGCTTGCGAGCATTTCAATGCCGATGTCGGACTTTCGATGGTGCGGACCGATCATCAGGCGTTCTACCGCCGCGTGTTCCTGTCCGAGACTCTCACTGAGCCGCGTTCATTTCCGGGCTGGCCGACGAAGAAAGCCGTCCTGATGGCCTCGAATTATCCCAAGGTCCGGGAAAAGATCCTGACGCGTTTCCCGATCATGCGCTCGAGCGCGTTTGAGCGGCGGATGCTATTTGAACGGGGCACCCACCGGATCGCCGCACCCAGGCCGGTTCTTGTTGCCGGCGCTGTGGCCGCCCAGGCCTGATCCCTCCGCCTCGTTTGTGGTTCATGTGTTTTCAGGCGCTGGCAGCGGGGGTTCTATCCTGGTGCAAGCGCGCGTTCTGGTCATAAGCACCGCTTGCCTTCACCCTTGCGCCACATTTACAACCCATTAACCATGACGGGTGCTTTTCGCTGGTTGGGGGCATTTGACTGGCTGAGGCAAGGTTCCGTCAAGGTTGACGGAACGTTCGCTTAACCAACCCCCTGTAGACCGGACAGCAGTGGACTAACGCGAGCGTGGAGGCTCCGGAATGAAACATCCTATGCGTATCCTCCAGGGATTGAAGCTGGTCGCGGTGCTTGCTGTCGCGCTGTCGATGGGCGCCTGCGCCAACAAGAATGCTGCGACGGATGCGATGGCCAACGCGGCGACGCCGGGCAGCCAGCAGGACTTCGTCGTCAACGTGGGTGACCGCGTGTTCTTCGAGAGCGACCAGACCGATCTGACCCCGCAGGCGATCGTGACCCTGGAGAAGCAGGCGCAGTGGCTGCAGACCTATCCGCGCTACAGCTTCACCATCGAAGGTCATGCCGACGAGCGCGGCACCCGCGAATACAACATCGCGCTCGGCGCCCGGAGAGCCCAGTCGGTGCGTTCGTTCCTCGCCTCACGCGGCATCGATCCGAACCGCATGCGCACGATCTCCTACGGCAAGGAGCGGCCGGTGGCCGTCTGTAACGACATCTCCTGCTGGTCGCAGAACCGGCGCGCCGTCACCGTCTTGAACGCGAGCTCCTGACGCTTCAGTCAGGTGCCGTTCAGCTTCAGAACTCGATTATGCCGGCGCCCTCTCGGGCGCCGGTTTCGTTTCAGCATTCTGTGACGGAAACCCCTTGGTACCAGTCACATTTTTGGCGTACTCCACTTCAATGTGTGGCGCGTCGAATGTTCCGTTGCAGGCCATTTCGCTTTTGTCGTCAGGGCAAGATGTCATCCAGATTTAAGGTCTTTACCGGCACCGCGGCGATTGCCGCGCTGCTCTCTTTGTGCTCGCCCGCACTTGCGCAGTCGGTCTTCGCGCAGTCGGATGATGCCGACCCCGAGATGCGGATCGAGCGGCTGGAGAACCAGCTGCGCCAGCTCACCGGCCAGAACGAGCAGCTGCAATATCGCAACCGCCAGCTCGAGGAGCGGCTGCGGGCGCTCGAAAGCGGCGCGCAAGCCCCGCCCGGACAGGCGCCCAGCGTCGCGGCGATGCCGCCTGCCCAGATCGCACCCAGCCAAGTCGCGCCGGGCTATCGCCAGCAGCAGCCGCAACAACCGGCCGTGCAGCCGAATTACGAGCAGCCGCAGATCGCGGCTCCCGCGCCGATCGTTCAGGAGCAGCCGGCGCCTGGCGCACCGGGCACGCGCCGCCGCGGCGATGCCTTCGATCCGAACCAGAACCCGACCGCGCCCGGTGCGCCACGTGCGCTCGGCGGTGGGCAGCAGCCTATGCCGGCAGGAGCACCGGGCGGACGCGGTGCCGGCGAGCCGCTCGATCTTGCCAACACCAGCCCCCGTTATCAGCAGCAGGCCGCTCCCCCGGCCGCCCAGCCCGGCTATCCGCCGGCCCAATCCGGCTATCCCGCGCCATCAGGCGGCGCTGGCCTGACGACGCTGCCGCCCTCGGCAACGCCGCGCGACGAGTTCGACCTCGGCATCGGCTACATGCAGCGCAAGGACTATGCGCTCGCCGAGCAGACCATGAAGAATTTTGCGCAGAAATATCCGAGCGACCCGCTGCTCGGCGATGCGCAATACTGGCTCGGCGAGAGCTACTTCCAGCGCCAGCAATATCGCGATTCCGCGGAAGCCTTCCTCGCCGTCACCACCAAATACGAAAAATCGGCCAAGGCGCCGGATGCCCTGCTGCGACTCGGCCAGTCGCTCGCCGCGCTGAAGGAGAAGGAGGCCGCCTGCGCCGCCCTCGGCGAGGTCGGCCGCAAATATCCGCGCGCCTCGGCCGGTGTCAAAGCCGCGGTCGATCGCGAGCAGAAGCGGGTGAAGTGCTGACGCCTGGCGTTTGAGTCCTGACAATGCGGATGGTGCTGCGCTAAACATCGCAATCATCCGCTGACGATTTCTGGGCCGCGTCATGTCAGACGACGACAATTCTCCGATCTCGGCACGTGAGGCGAGGCGGCTGTTCGCCGGCCTCAAAACTGCGTCGGCGCTGGTGCTCGCGGTCTCGGGCGGGCCCGACTCGGTCGCGCTGATGTGGCTCGCGGCCCGCTGGCGGCGCAGTCTTGCGCGCGGCCCGCAACTCACCGTTGTCACCGTCGATCACGGCCTGCGCCCGGAAGCGGCCCGCGAGGCGCGCGAGGTCAAGCGTCTCGCCGCCGAGCTCGGATTGCCGCACCGGACTTTGCGCTGGCGCGGTGCAAAGCCGAAGACGGGACTGCCTGCCGCGGCGCGCGAGGCCCGCTACCGTCTGCTCGCACAGGCCGCGCGCGCCGTCGGCGCAAGACATGTGCTGACCGCCCACACCCGCGATGATCAGGCCGAGACCCTGTTGATGCGAATGCTCCGCGGCAGCGGACTTGCCGGGCTCTCGGCGATGGCTGGTGTCAGCGAGCGCGATGGCATCGTGCTGGCGCGTCCGCTGCTCGACGTCCCGAAGGCGCAGCTGATCGCGACCTTGAAGCGGGCGAAGGTCGGCTTTGCCGATGACCCCTCCAACCGCGACACCGCCTTCACCCGGCCGCGGCTGCGCGCGCTGCTGCCACAGCTCGCGGCCGAGGGCGGCGATGCCCGCACGCTGGTGCGGCTCGCGTCAAGGCTGGCGCGCGCCAATGCGGCGGTCGAGGTGCTCGCCGACGGCGCCGAGCGCTTCCTCCGCTTGCGGGATCGCGACGTTGCGCCGCAGGCGGGCGTTCGGAGCTTCGAGGCCTCGGCATTTGCCGCCCTGCCGGAGGAGGTCCGGCTGCGGCTCCTGCTGCGGGCCATCGACGCGCTCGGGTACGAGGGGCCGGCGGAACTCGGCAAGGTCGAAAGCCTGATGGCCGTGCTCGATCGGGCCATCGCCGCAGGTCCCCGTGCCGCCGCAAATGGCCGGCCGGTTCTGAAGCAAACGCTCGCGGGAGCCTTGATCAGCCTGGCCGGCGGGCGTATCCGCATCGCGCCGGCGCCGTCGCGGCGCCGCAAGGGCGCTTGAACTGTGTATGAACGCTGCATGAGGTCGGGATCATGACACCGGCCGGTTCGGCTCTGCGCCTCAGGCGACCTTAACCAGGCGGGAAAAACCCCGGCTCGGGCGCCATTATTTCAGCGGGAATCGCGCTAAGATGGGATAAATAGTCCCATCTCGTTCCCTTGGCAGCGACCGGGGCGGCACCTAAATTGTATGCGTCTAACCGAGAGGATTCCTTGGGATTTCCTCGCATTGACCAAAGTAACTGCCCAAGGATCACGGCCGCGATCCGCGCGACCACGAAGGAAGATCGATGAACGCCAATCTGCGCAATTTCGCCCTCTGGGTCATCATTGTCTTGCTGCTGTTGGCGTTGTTCACGCTCTTCCAGAATCCGGGTCAGCGCGCTTCCTCGCAGGACATCGCCTTCTCCCAGCTGCTGAGCGAGGTTGACCGCGGCAATGTGCGCGACGTCGTGATCCAGGGTCCCGACATCCACGGCACCTTCACCAACGGCTCCAGCTTCCAGACCTATGCGCCGAACGACCCGACGCTGGTGAAGCGCCTCTATGACAGCAAGGTGCAGATCACGGCGAAGCCGCCCGGCGACAACGTGCCGTGGTTCGTCTCGCTGCTGGTCTCCTGGCTGCCCTTCATCGCGCTGATCGGCGTCTGGATCTTCCTGTCGCGGCAGATGCAGGGTGGTGCCGGCAAGGCGATGGGTTTTGGCAAGTCGCGTGCGAAGATGCTGACCGAAGCGCATGGCCGCGTCACCTTCGAGGACGTCGCCGGCGTCGACGAGGCCAAGCAGGACCTCCAGGAGATCGTCGAGTTCCTGCGCGACCCCGGCAAGTTCCAGCGCCTCGGCGGCCGCATCCCGCGCGGCGTGCTGCTGGTCGGCCCGCCCGGCACCGGCAAGACCCTGATCGCGCGTGCGGTCGCGGGTGAAGCCAACGTGCCGTTCTTCACCATTTCCGGTTCCGACTTCGTCGAGATGTTCGTCGGCGTCGGTGCTTCCCGCGTGCGCGACATGTTCGAGCAGGCCAAGAAGAACGCGCCCTGCATCATCTTCATCGACGAAATCGACGCCGTCGGTCGTCACCGTGGCGCCGGTCTCGGCGGCGGCAATGACGAGCGCGAGCAGACGCTGAACCAGCTGCTGGTCGAGATGGACGGCTTCGAGGCCAACGAGGGCGTGATCCTCATTGCCGCGACCAACCGTCCCGACGTGCTCGATCCCGCGCTGCTGCGTCCCGGCCGCTTCGACCGCCAGGTCGTGGTGCCCAATCCTGACGTCGTCGGCCGCGAGCAGATCCTCAAGGTGCATGTTCGTAAAGTTCCGCTGGCGCCGGACATCAATCTCAAGACCATCGCGCGCGGCACGCCCGGCTTCTCCGGCGCCGACCTCATGAATCTCGTCAACGAAGCCGCCTTGACCGCCGCCCGCCGCAACAAGCGGATGGTGACGCAGGCCGAGTTCGAGGAGGCCAAGGACAAGGTGATGATGGGCGCCGAGCGCAAGTCGCTCGTCATGACCGAGGAAGAGAAGCTGCTCACGGCCTATCACGAGGGCGGCCACGCCATCGTCGGCCTCAACGTGCCCGCGACCGATCCGATTCATAAGGCGACCATCATCCCGCGCGGCCGTGCGCTCGGCATGGTCATGCAGCTGCCGGAACGCGACAAGCTGTCGATGTCGCTGGAGCAGATGACCTCGCGCCTCGCCATCATGATGGGCGGCCGCGTCGCCGAAGAGCTGATCTTCGGCCGCGAGAAGGTGACCTCGGGCGCGGCCTCCGACATCGAGCAGGCGACGCGCCTTGCCCGCATGATGGTGACGCGCTGGGGCCTGTCGGAAGAGCTCGGCACCGTCTCCTACGGCGAGAACCAGGACGAGGTGTTCCTCGGCATGTCGGTGTCGCGCACGCAGAACGCCTCCGAGGCGACGGTCCAGAAGATCGATTCCGAGATCAAGCGCCTGGTCGAGGAAGGCTACAAGGAAGCAACCCGGATCCTCACCGAGAAGCGCGCCGACCTCGAGACGCTTGCCAAGGGCCTGCTCGAGTTCGAGACGCTGACCGGCGATGAGATCGTCGACCTGCTCAAGGGCAAGAAGCCGAACCGCGAATCCGTGCTCGAGCCGACCACGCCGCGCGCCTCCGCGGTGCCTCCGGCCGGCAAGCCGCGCCCGCGCCCCGATCCGGATCCCGGCCTGGAGCCGCAGCCGCAGGCGTAAGCTGCGAACGGCAGATCGACTCGAAAAACGCGGCGGCAACGCCGCGTTTTTTTTGTTGGTCGAGCGCGCGTTCGGGAGCGGACATTCTTGCCCGTCATTGCTGTCGATGTTCAATAATTCGCTGATTGGATCGCGGTGGTCTTGGTAGCGGCGAAGGCCTTGGGAGTTTGTCCTGCCAAGGCCTGATGGGGTCTGTGGTTGTTGTAGTATACGAGATAGTCGAACAGTTCGTTGGCGAAGTGGTCGCGCCAAGGCTGCCCCGACCACGAGCAGCAGAGGAAGCCAATTGGTGGACAGGCCCGGCTCCGCCGCCAGCACGACCACGCCGACGAAGGCCAGCAGCACTCCGGCGCAGGTGGTGAGAGACGGCCGCTCGCTGAGCAGCGGCCAGGCCAACAGCACGGTGAAGGGCGTGGCGAGCTGATAGGCGACGGCCGACATACTTCCCGAGCCGAGCCCAAGGCCGACATAGAAGAGGCCGAAGTTCAAAGCGCCAAGGAAAATCGAAATGCCCGCGATAGGACGGAGCTGCTCGCGCATGGGTCTTTTGACGAACGGAACGAGCACCAGCGCGATCGCCAGAAAGCGCAGCGCGAGGAAGAAGAGCGGCGGAAACTCCGCGACGCCGACCTTGATCGCCACGAACTGATAGCCCCAGAGCAGGGGGACGGCTACCGCGCAGACGATCTGGATGGCAGACATGGCGTGTTTTCTTTCAAGACCGATTGGTTCAAATATAGGCGCACCAATTGCGGTGCGTGCCTGAAGAGTCGTCTACCTGATGAAGCGATCGAGAAGAGCGTCAGCGATGGCTTGCGACGTGGTCCTTGCCGGCGCGGTTTTGCCAACGACGCGCAGCCCCTCGACGAAACAGACGAGAATCTTGGCGGCACTCGAGGGATCGACATCCTCCGCCAACTGGCCTGCTGTCTTTGCGCGGGATAGTGCGCTCGCCACCCTGGCCTCCATCGCCCTAAAGAAGCCCGCGACGCGGCGGTTTACTTCGGAATCCTGCCCGGCTAGCTCCATGGCCGTGGCCACCAGCAGGCACCCGCGCCGGCCGTTGGCACCGCTGGTGCGCTCGACGTAGCCGGCCAGAAAGGTTCGCAGGCCGTCGATCGGCCCCTTGCGAGGGCTGAGCTCGACATCCATCCGTGCCACCGCATCGGCAATGTAGCGATCGAGCGCGCGAAGGAACAGCGAGTGCTTGTCACCGAACGCGGCGTAAAGGCTACCACGCGACAATTTTGTGGCACGAAGCAGGTCCGGCAGCGCGGTGGCGTGATAGCCGCGCGACCAGAACGCGTTCATCGCGTGTTCGACGGCGGCGTCCACGTCGAAGCTTCGCGGGCGGCCGCGAGGCAATTGCGCTAGGGGCTGGCGGCTCATGCGTGATATATAGACCGATCGGTCCTCAAATTACAAGTGGCGGCGGCCAGGCTCTAGCTCAGGAAATCCGAGGACGTCTGGTCTTATGGGAACACAGCCGGGCAACTTACGTTGGAGATCATAGCTTATCGCGGGATACTCGGAGTGCGTCCCGACATGGCGACTTTTTTGGGCGTTGAGGCCTGCGACTTGGCCGCCGCGCTTCCGGCTGCCGACGTGATCTTGTTTGGCGCTTCAGATGCCACGCCTCATCTTGCAGGTCAGACGAGCCATGCCGCTAAGGCGCCGGATGTCATTCGTCGTGCCCTGCGCCACTATGAGAGCGATCTCACCCGTTGGGATTTTGATCAAGACGCCGAATTGCTCGAATCAGCAAGCATGAAGGTCCTCGACGGTGGGAACCTGCTGACGGACCCAACAACACCCGAGAGCAATCGAGACGCGATCAGAGCAACTACACAAGCAATACTTTCCGTCGGAGCTGTCCCGCTCCTGCTGGGCGGTGATGATTCGGTTCCGATACCCTTCTTCGAGGCATTCCATAAGACCAAAGACCTGACGATCCTGCAGATTGACGCCCATCTCGATTGGCGCGATCAGCGAGACGGATCAGGCTATACGTTCTCCAGCACAATGCGGCGAGCCAGCGAATTATCTTGGGTGAAGCGCATCGTCCAAGTCGGTTTGCGGGGCATTGGCGGCTCTGGTCGCGGTGAATTTGACGATGCGAAAGCATGGGGCGCGAAGATTTTCACTGCCAGAGAGCTCCGACGTCACGGAATCGCTAGCGTTCTCGAAGAAATAGAAGACGACGGTAAGTGCCTCATCACCATCGATTGTGACGGTCTTGATCCGTCAGTCGTCCCGGGTGTGCTCATCCCTCAGCCGGGCGGTCTGCACTATTTCGACGTTATTGAACTGCTGCAAGGTATTGCGTCAAAGTCTACGATCGTCGGATTAGACGTGGTCGAGTTCGTCCCGCATCGCGATTTGCAAAATATTGGAGCAACTACTGTCGCGCGAATTATCTGCAATGCGATAGGTTGCATGCGCAAACGGGCGGTGTAGCTGCTAGCCAGCCACCTGGGCCGGACGCCATCGGCTTACGTCCTCACTTCGTCAGCACCGCCGCCGAGCCTTCGGCATTCTCCCGCACGTGGATCACCGCGATGTCATCGGTGTAGATCCGCTTCCAGCCCTTGAGCTGGTCGAGGATCTGCGGGCCCGGCGCATCGGCGACCAATAGCGTTGCGTCGATCTTGTGCTCGTCGAGCAGGCGCGGCAGCAGATCCGGCTTCTTGCCCTCCGTTGCCTTGAAGAAGTCCATGACGAATTTCTCGCCATAGAGCTCGGCGCGGCCGTCGACGAAGACGGGGATGTCGCGCGAGATCAGATAGCCGCCGAACTGATAAGCGTTGAAGATGCGCTGCACCTTGCGCTGTTCGAGCAGGTCGACCGCTGCCACCGGCGTCTGCGTCATCGTGAAGCTGAAGCGGTGGTGCCCCATGTAGATCGAGGTTGAGCTCCAGCTTGCGGCCACGATCATCAGCGCGCCGAGCGCGGTGACGTAGCGGGCCGGCCAGCGGTCGCCATCAGTGGCGTCGATCTGCGGGCGCGAAAACATCTCGCCGAGCGGCTTTGCCAACACCAGCGGCACCAGAAAGGCAAAGGCCTCGATGCTCCGGACATGCGTCAGCGCACTCCAGGTCAGGAACAGAATCAGGAAGATCCTTGGCGCCGAGAGCACGAGGCCGCGATAGTAACCGAGAGCGATCAGACCGAGCAGCGCGCCTTCGAACGAGGTGAACGTGGCGAAATTCGCCGGCATCCATTCGAAGATCAGTGACAGCAGTTCGCCGAGGCTGAGGATGTTGGTAGCACCCATCAACGTCTTCCAGCCGTAAGGCGTGCAGCAGCTCGCGACCAGGGCGCCGATGCCGAATAGCACCCAGCGCAGGAACAGTTGGAGTCGTCGTCCCTTCTCGGCATGCTCGACCGCCTCGAGCGAGATCGGGCCGATCAGCGCCAGGCCCAGCACGAAGCCGCCGTGCAAATTCGCCCAGAGCGCCATCAGCGGCAGCCAGGCCCAGGACGGCGCGCTTCTGCGGTCGGCAGCGGCCATCAAGAGGCCGACCCACGCCACCATGACGGGCAACGCCAGGATGTGCGGACGCGCCAGCACGTGATGCAGCGACAACAGCAGTGCCAGCATCGCGAACAGCACCGCGCGCGGTGCCTCGATCTGGGCGTCGAGCAGATAGACGAAGATTGCGGCCGAGAGCGCGACCCCGACCGCGGTGAGGATCACGGGCCCGGCCCAGCCCCATTGCGCATAGCAGAACGCGAACATCACCTGCGACAGCCACGACGTCGAAATCCAGGGCGCGCCCGTCCGCGTGAAGGAATAGAAGTCGGTGGTGGGCACGGCGCCGTGATCGAGGATCCATTGCCCGATCTTGATCTGCCAGAACGAGTCGGAGTCCTGAAGCAGCGTGTCGCCGACGAAGAGGAAGAAGAGATAGGCGCCGGCACCGACGCAGAGCGGCGTCAGGGCTCGTGCGCGGCCCTGCACCGCGATGCCGTTGGCAAAGGAAAGGGACATGCCGCCTCGTCGTCCTGTTGTTTCTTGTCGGTCCGAGCATGATCCGCAAAAAGTGTGTAGCAGTTTTCCGGAAAGATCATGCTCGAAACAATAACTTGAAGCGCGCTGAACGATTCATCTGGTCGCGCTTCAGTCCGAGCGGGCGGCATTGGACCACGGCGGTGATAACTTCGGGTAAACTGGCGCCGGTCAGTCTCATCTCCCGACGATTTAACCGGTTGTTTTCAATTTCGGTTTACCATCGGCCAATACACGCAAACCGCTCCGTGTTTGCGCAGTCGAATTAACTGCGGCGAAATTCTTTGCCCCTAAGTTGGGTTTCATGGTCGGGCGGCGCTGGGAAGCCGAGAAGACCAGATTCAGTTATAGCCCGTATACTCTTTGGAGCAGTCTATGAAGAACCTCGTTTCGCGTTTCGTGAAAGACGAATCCGGCGCCACCGCCATCGAATACGGCCTGATCGCCGCCGGTATCGCGCTCGCGATCATCACCGTCGTCACCAACCTCGGCAGCACGCTGAACGGCAAGTTCGGCTCGATCTCGACCAGCCTGAAGTAAGACTGGACGACTTAAGAATTTCGAGAGCCCCGTCCCCGATGGGGCTCTTTTCTTTTGGGCGATGCAGCTGCAGTCGGACGACCGCCTAAGGTGTATCGTTCAAGTCGCCCGCTTGGCAGGCGCCTCACCATGCGGCTCAAATATCCCGCCGCAAACCACTTGAGAGTCCGCCCCAGACGGACGCTTCGAAGGAGAGCTGAAGGCAAGCTTCCGCCAGGGTTTTCTTCTTACGCGCAAGGTCGCGAGAGCCAGCGGCCTTGTTTGGCTCACCGTGACGCGGGAGGTAGCTGCACCGGTGCGTCATCGCGGACGTGAACCACGGCGATATCATCCGCATAGAGCTGCTTCCACCCCGGCAAATGGTCCATAATTCTAGCGGCGGGAATGCTGGTGTTCAGCAACGTCGCATCGATCCGGTAGGTCTCGAGCAGACGCAGCAGAGTCTCCACGTTCTTGCCCTCAACGGCATCGAAGTAGTCGAGCACAAACTGCTCTCCATACAGCTCGGCGCGGCCATCGATGAAGCTCTTGATGTTGCGGGTGATCAGATAGCCTCCGATCGGAGCGGTGCTGAAGATCCGCTGCGCGTGCCGCCGTTCGAGCAGGTCGACCGCAGCCGCGGGACTCTGATTGGCAATAAAAGCATACCGGTGCGGCGTCGCATAGGAGCGGGTGATGCTCCAGCCGGCGACGACGATCACGAGCGCCGCAATTGCGGTCATTGTAAAGGAGAACCGCGGTTCTTGCGCCACAGCTCTCGTCAGTCCCAATTGTTCGGCGAACGGCTTTGCGACCACGAGCGGGGTCAACAGGGCAAAGACCTCGATGTTTCTGACGTGGGTGAGTGCCGCCCAGGTCAGGCCTAGCAGCAGAAGAATGCGGGTCCACGGCAGCGTCAGTCCGCTGCAATAGCCGATAGCGATCAAACCGAGCAGGGCGGCTTCAAACGGGCTGAACGAGCTGAAGTCGGCCGGCATCCACTCCCAGATCAACGAGAGCAGCTTACCGAGGCTGAGGATTTTCGTGGCGCCGAGAAGCGTGTCCCAGCCGTAGGGCGTGCAGCAGCTCGCGGCAAGCGCAGCAAGTCCGAACAAGGCCCAGCGCGCCGCCACTGCAAACCGGTCGTTGCGATCTGCGGCCACGATTGCATCGAGGCCAATGGGGCCAATCAGGACCAGCCCCATGACGAAACCGCCGTGAAGATTGGCCCACAACGCCATCAAGAGCAGCAACAGCCAGGAGGGCGCAGTGCGCCGATCGGCGGCCGCCAGCAACCCGCCGACAAAGGCAAGCATGACAGGCAAGGCCAGCATGTGCGGGCGGGCGAGAAAGTGGCCGACCGACATCGCGAGCAGCGGAGTGAGGAGCAGAAAGGCGCGCGCAGGTTCCAGATAGGGCTCAAGCAGGTAGACGAAAATCGCCGCAGTCACACCGATCGCGAGCGATGTCAGGATCACTGCGCCCGACCAGTTCGATGGTTCGTAAACAAGCGCGAACAGCACTTGTGACAGCCAGGAACTCGAGATCCAGGCCTCGCCGGCCCGCGTGAAGGAATAAATGTCGTTGTAGGGAAGTGCGCGGTGTTCGAGGATCCACTGCCCGATCTTGATCTGCCACAGCGTATCGGAGTCGCGCAGCATGACGTCGCCGATGCCTAGAAAGAACACGTAGACAATGGCGCCAATGCAGAACGGCATGAGCCAGCGCGCAACGCCGCGGACGGGAACGCTGCTCGTGATGGAGATCGACATTGCACTCTCGGAGTTGAATGACCACGCACAACAGCGCGTCAGCACCTGAACATGATCGCCTTTAAGTTGAGGTAAACTGGACCGGCTTGCCGCGGCCCAGCGGTGCAAGGATGCTTTTACTACTACTTGCTTGCTTGCAGCCCAGTTGCGTGGCGCTCGTATGCTCATTTGTATCTTGTCATCCACCCTGAATAGTTGTTCAGTCCTTGCGGGGCAATTTGCATCTTTCGACGTGACGAAGCGTTCGGCCGCGGGGCGTGGCTGGCGCGTGGGGACAGGAAGCGCGCCATGGTTTATCGGCGGACGCATCAAGTGGTGAAGCGCCTTGCAGCCCGGCGCAGTGCGATATTGGCGGCGGCGCGGGAGGCTGCGGCCGAAGGCGGGATGGCGGCTGTGCAGATCGCGCCGGTCGCGCTCCGGGCCAATGTTGCGGCGGGGACGGTCTACCGCTACTTCCCCTCCAAGGCCGAGCTGATCTCCGAATTGATTGCGGAGGTTTCGCGCGACGAACTCGCCGCCATCCGGCGGGCGGCCGACGGCGCGCCGGGGCCGTCCTCGGCGCTGGCGGCCGCGGTCACCACCGTGGCGGTCCATACGCTGTCGCAGCGCAGGCTGGCCTGGGGCATCTTGGCCGAGCCCGTTGATGTCGATGTCAGTGCCTCGCGCCTTGCCAGCCGCCGCGAGATCGCCGGCGAGATTGCGTCACGGATCGACGCCGCCGTGCGCGCCGGCCATCTGCCGGCGCAGGAAACCGCGCTCGCTGCCACCGCGCTGCTCGGCGCGCTGCATGAAGCCCTGGTCGGGCCGCTCGCGCCCGACAATCTCGAGGATCCCGTCAAGATGCGCGACGCGGTGCAGACGGTGACGCTGCTGGCGCTGCGTGCGGTCGGCGTCATGGACGCCCGGGCCAGGGGGCTGGTGGTGCAGCAGACGTTGCTGCCGACCGCGAAGGCGCTGGTTGGGGCGTAAATCCGCCGCGCGATCGGGGCGGAGGCCTGATTGCGCTCAGGCCGTTGCTCGAACAGGGCTTTTCGAAAGACCGCAGCACGGGCGCCGAATGGGCCTTCTACTGTGCATGGGGTTGTTTTCGCAGTTTTTGTTTGAGCAGCCGGACTCAGATATGGGCATCGCCCTCGGGGCCGACCGAGGCGATGCGCACCATGTTGGTGGTGCCGGGGATGCCGAGCGGCACGCCGGCGACAATGATGACGCGCTGGCCGGCCCGGACGAAGCCGTCCCGGAACGCGATCTGGCCGGCGCGGCCGACCATGTCGTCCTGGTCGCGGGCATCCTCGGCCACGACGCAGTGCACGCCCCAGACGACGGCGAGGCGGCGGCCGGCCGTGATGTTCGGTGTAATCGCCACGATCGGCGGCTTCGGCCGCTCGCGCGCGACGCGCACGGCGGTTGAGCCCGAGCTGGTCCAGCAGATCAAGGCGGGCAGGTCGAGCGTCTCGGCGATCTGGCGCGCGGCGTCGGCGATGGCATCGCCGGCGGTCGATTCCGGCGCGGGGCGCTGCGCCATGATCACGGACCGATAGGTCGGGTCGCGCTCGACCTCCTCGCCGATGCGGTTCATGGTCGAGACCGCCTCGACCGGGAACTTGCCGGCCGCCGATTCCGCCGACAGCATGATGGCGTCGGCACCCTCGTAAACGGCGGTGGCGACGTCGGAGACTTCGGCCCGGGTCGGCACCGGCGACTGGATCATCGATTCCAGCATCTGGGTCGCGATCACCACCGGCTTGCCGGCGCGGCGCGCCATCCGCGTCATCTGCTTCTGCAGGCTCGGCACCCGCTCCAGCGGTAGCTCGACGCCGAGATCGCCGCGCGCCACCATCAGCGCATCGGAAGCCTCGATGATGTCGGCGAGGCGATCGATCGCCTGCGGCTTCTCGATCTTGGCCATCACCGCGGCGCGGCCACGGATCATCTTCTTGGCTTCGAGCACGTCGTCAGCCCGCTGCACGAAGGACAGCGCGATCCAGTCGACGCCGGTGACGAGCGCCGCCTCGAGGTCGGCGCGGTCCTTCGGGGTCATCGCCGAGACCGGCAGGTCGGTGTCGGGCAGGCTGACGCCCTTGCGGTCGCTCATCTTGCCGCCGACCACGACACGCGTCACCGCGTGCTCCTTCGTGGTCTCCTCCGCGATCAGCCGCACCTTGCCGTCGTCGAGCAGCAGCGCATGGCCGGGCCGGAGCGCGGCCAGGATCTCCGGATGCGGCAGGTGGACGCGCGTGGTATCGCCTGGCGCCTTGTCGGAATCGAGGGTGAAGGTCTGGCCGTTCTGGAGCTGGACCGCGCCGTCACTGAAGGCGCCGAGCCTGAGCTTCGGGCCCTGGAGGTCGACCAGAATGCCGATTGGCCGGCCGTAGCTCGATTCGACGTTGCGGATCGTCGCCACCAGCTCCCGCATCTTATCATGCGGTGTGTGGCTCATGTTGATGCGAAACAGGTCGGCGCCGGCCTCGAACAGGCGGCGGATCATCGCGAGGTCCGACGAGGCAGGTCCCAGGGTCGCGAGAATCTTGATACGGCGAAGGCGCCTCATTGCTTACTTCCAGACGGGGGCGAGGGCGCTGGCGGGAGGCCAGTCGCGGGCGGCGTACCACCGGGCGGGCTGTTGGGCAAACCGGGAACCCCGCCCGGGCCAACCGTGCCGGGCAGGCCAGGTACGCGTTGCTGCGCCGGTTGTTCGTTGGCGTCGGTGAGCTGGACCGTCCAAGCCCGCTGCTCGCCGGTATCGACCTCGAAATAGCCGGTGCGGTCGTAGCCGCGCGCCAGGCAATCCTCGGTGCCGCGGATGGTGAACTCCTTGTCGCGCGAGCACATGAAGGCTTGGCCCGACCATTCACCGCCACGGTCGTAGTCGATGGCATAGATGTAATAATAGCGGGCGACCAGCGTTCCCCGCAGCAGCGTCTCGCAGGTGCGCGACGAGATGTTCCACCAGCCCTCGGTGGTCCAGCCCTCGGCGTCCTTGTAGCCCAGCGCGATTCCGACCCGGCTCGATGTGTTGTTGCAGAGGCGGAAATCGGCGGACGCCGGGCTGGTCCAGAGGCACAGCAGCGCGACCGCCAGCACCGGGACCAACCGGGCGAGCACGCAAAGGGGGGAGCGGGGAGATTCGGCGATCATTGGCGCGGAAGCTATATCAGATCATTGACGATTTGGCGTGGCGCCGCAGAACCGCCCCAAGGAGCGGTAAGGCCGGCTGCCGGCTCGTTTGCGCCGTGATATGGCAAAATCTGTGACAGGACCCACCTGATCCCGTAAGGGTGACCGCCATCGGGCGGCAGAGCACAATTCAGGGCCAAGGAATCCAGCTATGGCAATCGACGACAAAACCAGAACGGAGCTCGAGGCGGCCGCTTTCCGCCGCCTGGTCGATCATTTGAGGACACGCACGGACGTCCAGAACATCGACCTGATGAACCTCGCCGGCTTTTGCCGCAACTGCCTGTCCAACTGGCTCAAGGACGCCGCCGACGCCCAAGGCGTCGCCTTGAGTAAGGACGAGAGCCGGGAGGCCGTCTACGGCATGCCCTACGAGACCTGGAAGTCGAAATACCAGGGCACAGCCACGCCGGAGCAGATCGAGGCGATGAAGAAAGTCCATCGCCACGGGCACTGAACGACGGCCTGCTGAGTCGCGCCACACAACAGCTTTCTTCAAGCAGCCGCAGGAAGGTGTGGGCGCGCTGTGGACGAGCGCGATGCTGCCTTGAACGCCGGGAGCGCCAACCCTAAGGGTCTACCCAGCACGCGCGGTAAGGATGCCGGCGTCACCTTGTTTTTGCCAGTTCCATTGGGAGTACCAAGATGGCCACCTCCGCCGCCGTCCGCGACGACGAGCCCGCGACGAAATTTGCCAAGGACCAGCTCAAATCCATCATCGAGCGCATCGAGCGGCTGGAGGAGGAGAAGAAGGCGATCTCGGACGACATCCGCGACGTCTATGCCGAGAGCAAGGGCAACGGCTACGACGTCAAGGCGCTGCGCACCATCGTGCGCCTGCGCAAGCAGGACCCTAACGAGCGCGCTGACGCCGAGACCATTCTCGAGACCTACATGCAGGCGCTGGGGATGATCTGAGGCGCCCGGGGGCGTTGCAGCGCACCAAGCTTGGGCGAAATCCCTTCATCTGCTAGAGTGCCCGGTGAAGGGACCGAGCGATGGATGTGCCGGGACCAGAGCGCAGGCTTGCCGCGGTCCTCGCCGCCGACATGGTCGGCTTTAGCCGGCTCATGGAAGTCGACGAGGCGGGTACCCTTGCGCGCCTCAAGACCCATCGGGTCGAGCTCATCGATCCGGCCATTGCCAAGAATCGCGGCACCATCATCAAGACGACGGGTGACGGCATGCTCGCCGAATTCCACAGCGTCGTCGATGCCGTGCTCTGTGCCGCCGAGGTTCAGCGCCGCATGGCGCGGCGCAATGCCGATGTCCCGCCGCCGCGATGGATACAATTCCGCATCGGCATCAATCTTGGCGATGTCATCGTTGATCAAAACGACATTTTCGGTGACGGCGTCAACGTCGCAGCACGACTGGAGGCGCTGGCCGAGCCTGGAGGGATCTGCGTTTCAGGCGCGGTGCGCGATCAGGTGGGCGACCGGCTCGACGGAGTTCAATTCGAAGATCTCGGCGAGCAGAACGTCAAGAACATCGCTCGCCCGATCCGCATCTTCCGCATGCGGCTGGCGGAAGGGCCTGCAAGCCTGCCAGAGGCGACGAAGGCTGTTACGTCACCAACTGTCTCAAAGAAGCCGTCCATCGCCGTGCTGCCGTTCGCCAACATGAGCGGCGATCCGGAACAGGAGTTCTTCGCCGACGGTCTCACGGAAGACATCATCACCGAGCTCTCGCGCTTCCACGACCTGCTCGTCATCTCGCGAAACTCGACCTTCGTCTACAAGGGCAAGGCCGTAAAGGTCCAGGACATCGGCCGTGAGTTCGGGGTCGACTATGTCATCGAGGGCAGCGTGCGGAAAGCCGGCGGGCGTGTCCGCGTCACCGTGCAGCTGATCGACGCGGAAACCGATCGCCACATCTGGGCTGAACGTTACGATCGCGAGCTCCAGGATATTTTCGCCATCCAGGACGAGATGACCCGCGCGATCGTCGCGACGTTGCCTGGTCGCGTCGAAGCGGCAGCGCATGACCGCACCAAGCGCAAGCCGACCGAGAACATGCGCGCCTACGAATGCGTGCTGGCTGCAAAGCTCCTGCATCACCGTTCAACACGCGAGGACAACGCGCAGGCGCAGATACTGCTCAACCGGGCGCTGGCGATGGATCCGAATTACGCCCACGCTCACGCCTGGAAGGCGTGTGTGCTCGGCCAGTGCTGGATTTATGGCTGGTGCGCTGACCGCGACGCGACTTTCGAGCAGGTGGCTGCAGAACTCGAGATCGCGTTGGCACTCGACGACAATGATGCAGATGTGCACCGCATCCTCGCCGCGCTCAATCTGACGCGCCACGACTATGAAAAAGCCACTTATCATCAGGAGCGTGCGTTGGCCCTCAACCCGAACTACGATCTGGTTGTCGTGCAGCAAGGAGAGCTCCTGACCTGGCTGGGCTTGCCTGAGGAGGGCATCGACTGGATCAGGAAAGCGATGCGGCTCAACCCTCATCATCCCGAGCGATTCTGGAGCCATCTCGGTCGCGCGTATTATTGCGCGGAGAAATACGCCGAGGCCGCCGAGGCGTTTTCAAGGATCACGCGGCCCGACTATACCCATCACGCGTTCCTTGCAGCGATATTCGCGCAGATGAACAATGCCGTCGCGGCTGGCGCTCACGCCGCGGAGGTTCTGAAGCGCGAACCCGGGTTCTCGGTGGCAGCCTATCTTGCAACCCTGCACTACAAGCGCGAGATCGATCGCGAGCGTCACGAATCCGGCCTCCTCAGGGCTGGCCTGCCGGCTTGATCGATACGCGCAGGAAGAACAGGGCAGGCGAGAGCTTGGCTGGGCCGCGGCTCTCAGCGCAGCGCGGCAGTGCGCATGACGAAGGACGTCGTCTCGAGCTTGGCGGTGGCGCTACCCGAGAAACTGTCGCAGGACAGGCCCTGCATCGGGTCCTCGACAAAGCCCATCGCGATCACGGCCTGCGGCTTGACGAAATAGCGGCGCAGCGCCGCCGTATCGAGCTCGCCCATCAGCGTCACCGACATCGCACGGCTGGCGCTCGGTGACAGCATCACGATCTTGAGCCAGATGCTGTCGCCCTTGGCCGCGGAGAGCCGGGTCGCGGTTGCGATCCTGCCATCGATGCTCTTGCCGACCACGGTGTTGATCTCGGCCTGAGCGAGGCTGCGCGTCGTGGAAGCGGGACGAGCGGAGCGCGGGATCGGGGCAGAGGCGGCGACGACATTGGCGCGGTCGACCGGCGAGGCGGAAGCGGGGGCAAAGGCCAGCGCCTGATAGGCCGCGCTGGAAACGCTCGCGGTGGCTTGCGGATCGGTGGCGGCGGCAAGTGCCTGGCGCGCCTTCAACGCTGCGACCTGTGCCGGCGTCGCCTGCTGCGGCGCGGCCGGTATATCATCCCAGAAACCGCGGGCATTGATGATGTCGGCCGGGGTCTCGGGCTTGGCATCGGCAGATTTGGCGGTCGCCGGCTTGTCAGCCCCCGGCTTCGGCTTGGGTGGCGCAACGATCTGCGCGTCGGCCGAGGCGAGCTGGAGCGTTGCAGCGATCTGCGGCTTGGCGCGCGGCGTCGGCACCGGCTCGGCGGACTTGGCCGCGGCGGCGACCACGGTCGGCGTCGCCGGTTTCGCGGCCGGCGCCGGTGCGCCCTCGTCATCCTCGTCGCTGCTGGCGGCCGGAGCCGCCGACCTGCCCTTGAACAAGGCGGCGAAGAAATTGGTCTTGCTGCCGGAATCGTCGCCGCTGCCGCGTCGCTCGATCTCGGCCTTGGCGAGCTCATAACCCTTCAGCGGAACGCCGTCGGTCGGCAGATGCACTGTTTTTCCGTCCGGGAAAACGCGGGCGAGCTGGTCATGCGTCATGCGCGGCCAGTGCCGGATGCTGCCGGTATCGAGGTGCACGAAGGGCGAGCCGGAGGTCGGATAGAAGCCGACGCCGCCGCGCTGGAGGCGCAGGCCGGCGAAGCGGATCTGCTCCAGCGGCACGCCGGGGATATAGAAGTCCATCGCGTGGCCCAGCATATGCTGGCTGAAGCGCGCCACACCGGAGGAGCGGCGGCGGAGCATGGCGTTGGTAGCGGGGGAGCGGTAGGAGGAGATGATCTGAATCGGCTGCTTGCCGTCGACGTCGCGATAGACTTCCCAGAGGATGTCGAACAGGCGACGGTCCATGACCGTCTCGTCCTGGGTGCGCCAGTCGCGCAGAAAGTGATTGAGCTGCTTCAGCGCGGCTTCGTCATACCGGCCGTCTCGTTTGAAGGTGACGGTGAGGTCTTCGCCGGAATGGGTGTGATGAAAGGAGAGCGTCTTGGTTTCGTTCAGCGCGGCGGCGTCATGAACCGAACCTGCGGCAGCAAGCAGCAGTGCAGCAGCGAGGCCGATCCTGGATCCGGCCTTCACTCCCGCATGGGACAACGACAGCACAGCGAATTGGCGTGCGAGACCAGTCAGCACGTATGAGCCCACCCAGTCGACGAGCGTTCAAAATGGACTCTCCCGCCAACCCCGTAGCAGCGCGAAAGAGGATGAACGCTTTCTTAAAGCGAGAAGGTTAATTCGAGGTTGACCTTCCCGCCCCCAAACCAAGTCAGAATACAATCCTAAACGGTTGACTGTGGCAAAAAAACGCCCGCTGTCCGGGCCGAGGTTGAGGGTGGTTAACGTTAAGCGACCCCGTCCAGGGACGGGGTCGCTGATTTTATTGCAGAATTTTACAGAGGGAGCTGAGCCTCAGCGGGTAAACACCCGCTGCGGGCGGCGGCCCACCGGTGCGGGCGGCGCGGTCGGGGCTGGTGCCCCAAACAGCCGCTCGAAGAAGTTCGGTCCGGACGAGCCGAAGCCACCGCCATTGTTGGCCACCGCCACGCCAGAGGGCAGCGTCGTCGCCGGGCGCGAATAGCTCGGCTGCGAATGCGCCACGACGGCCTCGAGGTCCTTGCCGCGGTTGTTCTTCAGGATGTTGATCATGGTCGCGTCGCGGCCATAGATATCCTTGCGAAACTGGAGCTTGCCGGCGTCATCCACGAACGCGGTCTGATAGGTGATGTTGACCGGGATCGGGGTCGGGAATTTCAGGTCGATCTCGCTCTTGCCGTACATGCTGCGGACGCGCTCGGGCGTGTACTTGTCGTTCGGCATGGTGATATTGAGCAGCACGGACGCGTACTGATCCGGATTCTGCACACGCATGCAGCCGTGGCTGAAGGCGCGCTCGTCCCGGGCGAACAAATGCTTGTCCGGCGTGTCGTGCTGATAGACCAGGAACTTGTTCGGGAAATTGAAGCGGATGCGGCCGAGCGCGTTGGCTTCACCCGGCGGCTGCGAGATGTGCACCGAGCCGTCGCGGTTCTGCTCGAGCTTGAGGCCCATGCGCTGAAGCACGGTCGGGTCCTGCTGAAGCGCCGGCAGATATTCGTTGTAGACGATCGACGGGGGCACGTTCCAGGTCGGATTGACCGTGATGTACTTCATCGTCTCGGTGAGGAGCGGCGTCGCATGCGTGCCCGGTTTGCCGGTGACGACGCGGGTGGTCCAGACCTGCTGGCCCCGCTGCATCACCTTCAGCGTATAGTCGGGAATGTTGAGGATGACATAGGCATCGCCGAGTGAGGGCGCCCCGAGGTCGCGCGGCAGCCAGCGCCAGCGCTCCATGTTCACCAGCACCACGTCGATCTGCTTGTCGCGCTTGGGGGTGTTGAGTGCCTTGACGGTCTTGTCGTCGAGGATGCCAGTCGCCTTCATCTCGGCGCCGCTCTGGAATCTGCGCACGGCGTCGGCGACCGCCGCGTCATAGCGGGTGTCGTTCGCGTTCTCGGTGATGCCGAGCTTGGCGCGCAGCTGCGGCACGCGCGCATCTTCCACGACGATCTCGGCCTGCTTCTTGCCGGCCGGGGTGTATTTCAGCGCCGGACCGTCGGCGATCTCGATCAACGGGCCGCTGCCGTGGCCGCGGAGCTCCGCGAGCTTGGCCTTCAGCTCCTTATAGAGCTTGTGCGGCGGGTTGTAGCTGTCGAGCGCGGCGGACGCATCCGTCGCGGTCGTGACCTTGGCAAGCACTTCGTTCGGGTCGACCGGGTGCTCGGGATAGAGGATGTCGCCGCTGACTTGCGACCAGTGCATGCGGCCACTCTGGGCGTGCCGCGCATAGTCGAACATGCTGGCGGTGAGTTTCAGCTCGGCATCGGCGAGCGTATCGGGCGTGGTCGCGGCGGCGAAATCCGGCACCGGATAGTCGGCCGGATTGAGGCCGTCGGAGGCCGCGTCCTTCAGCCGTGCGATCACACCCTTGGCTGCAGCGGTCAGGCTGCCGCCTTGAGTCCAGACCGGCGCGAAGTCGCGCGCACCGTAAAACTTCTCGATCGCCGCGCGCTCGTTCTTGCGGTCGAAATGGCGCGACGTCTTGGCGCCGATGATGTCCTTGAGCCTGTCGGCGACCGGCTGGTCGGCAGCGGGAACGTTGCTCGCGGCCTTCACCGGCTCGGCGGCCGGAGCCGCAGCGGGGGCCGCAGGCGCGACCGGCGTTGCCGTCGCCGTGTCTGCCTTGGCGGGCTCAGATGCGGCAGGCTCGGTCTTCGCAGGTTCGGTCTTCGCAGGTTCGGTCTTGGCCGTCTCGCTCGTCGGCGCCTCAGTGGCGGGCGAGGTGGCGACGTCGGAAGGCTTGGTCTCGACTTTGTCGGGCGCCGGTGCGACTTCGGTCTTCACGGGCTCCTTCGCAGTGGCCTGAACGGTGGCGGTGGTATCGAGCTTGATGTCGGAGGCGGTTGGGGGCGGGACGTTGGCCGGCTCGGGGCGCGGGATCGCGGCCTCGATCGCGAGCTCGGCGGCGCTGCTGCGCGCCTGATCCTGCGCCAGGGCTGAGCTGGCGGACACCGTGAGGAAGGTTGCCGCGACTGTCATCAAGACACGGTCAAAGCCTGCGCGGTGGTTCAAACAGTCACGCATTGTGTCACACCCCTCGGGTGAACTGTCCCTCGTGGAACAGCTTCGTTATCGTCGCTAAATCTTCGGCTGAACGCGCCGGCCTCTCGAGAGTCGCACGCCTGCACGCAACGATTCATACGCAGACGATATACGGGCCCCGTTTTTGCGGCCAGCGCTACCCGGGACAACTCACGACAAACTGACGTCAAGGCAGCCTTTTTGGCAACGAATTATGCGCATGCCCCACGCGCTTTTCCCTGTGTCTGTCACTTCCAGGTCACGGTTCACGTCGCGACGAAATTTCACCGTGTTGCGAAGGGCTTGCGGCCTCTTCGCGGCAACAGGCAATCCGCTGTGCAGATACGGCTCAGTGCGTCTCCTCGTCGCTTTTCCCGCCATGGCCAGGCACGCCTGCTTCGTCGAGTTTGCGGTAGAGCGTGGACCGGCCGATTTTGAGGCGGCGGGCGACTTCGGACATCTGCCCGCGGTAATGCGAGATCGCGAAGCGGATGATTTCGCTCTCCATGTCCTCCAGCGGGCGGACATCGCCGCTCGCGGTCAGCATGCAGAGAGTTCCCGCCGACGGGAGGGGAGCAATCGGTATTTCGTTACCCGACACCAAGGGAGGCGCCGCGATCGGCTCGAGCATCAGTGGCGCAGTCGGAATGTCGGTTGCGGGATGCGGCTGCGAAGCGAGCAGGGGAAAATCGCCGAGGCCAAGCTGGTCGCCGTCGCTCATCACCACCGCGCGGTAGACCGCGTTTTCGAGCTGGCGGATGTTGCCAGGCCAGTCGAGCTGGGCGAGGTGAGCCACCGCTTCGCCGCTGATGCCGGTGATGGTGCGGTTCTCCTCGGCGGCAAAGCGCGCCAGGAAATGCCGCAGCAGATGCGGAATGTCCTCGCGCCGGGCCCGCAGCGACGGGATCGTCAACGGCAGCACGTGCAGGCGATAAAACAGGTCTTCCCGGAAGTGCCCCTGTTTGACCCGCTCCAGGAGCTTGCGATTGGTCGCGGAGATGATGCGCACGTCGACCTTGACGGGCTTGCGGCCGCCGACCGCCTCGACCGCGCCTTCCTGGAGCGCGCGCAAGAGCTTGACCTGCGCCGTCAGCGGCAACTCGCTGATCTCGTCCAGGAACAGCGTGCCGCCATGGGCCTCGACGAACTTGCCCATGTGCCGCTCGGTGGCGCCGGTGAAGGCGCCCTTCTCGTGGCCGAACAGGATGGACTCGACGAGGTTGTCGGGGATCGCGCCGCAATTCACGGCGACAAAGGGTTTTGCCTTACGCTCGCCGCTGCCATGAATGGCGCGCGCGAACATCTCCTTACCGACGCCGGACTCGCCCTCGATCAGCACGGGAATCGAGGAGTTCGCCGCCTTCTGCGCGGTGCGCATCACGCCTGCCATCGCCTCGGAGCGGGTGATGATGTCGGAGAAGCTCAGACGGCCCTCGCGGCTGTGACGGATGCGCTGCAATTCGCCCTTCAGTGCGGAGGCGTTAAGCGCGTTGCGCAGTGAAACCTGAAGCCGCTCCAAGCCGACCGGCTTGACGACGAAATCCGCCGCGCCGGCGCGCATCGCCGAGATCACGTTGTCGATGCCGCCATGCGCGGTCTGCACGATGACCGGGATGCTGAGGCCCGCTTCGCGGATTTTCGCCAACACACCCATGCCGTCGAGGCCGGGCATCACGAGATCGAGGATGACGCCGTCGATGGCCGGGGCGTCGGGAGCGGTGAGGGCAGCGATCGCGGCGTCGCCGGAATCCACGACGACCGTCTCGTAGCCGCATTTCTGCACCATGTTTTCGACCAGCCGGCGGGCTACAGCGTCGTCGTCGGCGATCAAAATACTGGCAGCCATGGTTTTCCCTGCACGCTACAACTATCTGTCTCGAATCGGGGCACTCTGGCCGAAGCCGATTAACGCACTCTTAAACCTTGATGCCCACGCCCGCCGTCGCGACGGTTGAACACAGGTTTCCCGCACAATGAATTCGCGCTCCAAGCTCGCTCTCAAAAAGTCTGCTCTCAAGAAGCCCGTTTCCAGCAAGTCCGCTCCCCGCAAGCCGAGCACCAGGAAATCCGCCGCCAAAGCAAAGTCCTCCAGGCCTTCCGCAAAGTCTCCGCCTGCAAAGCCTGCAAGCAAGACCGGCAAGCTTCCGGAGTGGAACCTGGCCGATCTCTTTTCGGGGATCGAGGCGCCGGAAGTGGCGCGCGACCTCGACAAGATGGATGCCGATTGCGTCGCGTTCGAGACGGACTACAAGGGCAAGCTCGCGACAGGGACAGCAAACGAAGATGGCGGAAAATGGCTCGCTGAAGCCGTGCGACGCTATGAGGCGATCGACGACCTCGCCGGCCGTCTCGGCTCCTATGCCGGCCTGGTCCACGCCGGCGACAGCGTGGACCCTGCGATTTCAAAATTTTACGGCGACGTGTCCGAGCGCCTGACGGCGGCGTCGACACATCTTCTGTTCTTCGCGCTCGAGCTCAATCGGATCGATGACGATATTTTGAACCGCGCGATGCAGACACCGGAGCTGGCACACTATCGCCCCTGGATTGAGGATTTGCGCAAGGAAAAGCCGTATCAGCTCGACGACAAGCTCGAGCAGCTCTTCCTGGAGAAGGCGCAGACCAGCTATTCCGCCTTCAACAGGCTGTTCGACCAGACCATCTCGGGCCTGCGCTTCAAGGTGGGCGCAAAAGAGCTCGCGATCGAGCCGACGCTCAATCTGTTGCAGGACCGAGACGGCGCAAAGCGCAAGGCCGCCGCCGAAGCCCTGGCGAAGACCTTCAAGGCAAATGAGCGCACCTTTGCGCTGATCACCAACACGCTCGCGAAGGACAAGGACATTTCCGACCGCTGGCGCGGCTTTCAGGATGTTGCGGATTCCCGGCACCTCAACAACCGCGTCGAGCGCGAGGTGGTGGATGCGCTTGTCGCCTCGGTGCGCGCGGCCTATCCAAAATTATCGCATCGCTACTACGGGCTGAAGGCGAAGTGGTTCGGCAAGAAGCGGCTCGCTTATTGGGACCGTAACGCGCCGCTGCCCTTTGCCGCGACCGACGTCATCGGCTGGCCCGATGCGCGGAACATGGTGCTGACGGCCTATCGCGGCTTCTCGCCCAAGATGGCCGACATTGCGGAGCGCTTCTTCACCGATCGCTGGATCGACGCGCCGGTGCGTCCGGGCAAGGCGCCCGGCGCGTTCTCGCATCCGACCACACCGTCGGCGCACCCTTACGTGCTGATGAACTACCAGGGCAAGCCGCGCGACGTGATGACGCTCGCGCACGAGCTCGGCCATGGCGTGCATCAGGTGCTCGCCGCGAAGAACGGCGCGCTGATGGCACCGACGCCGCTGACGCTGGCGGAGACCGCGAGCGTGTTCGGCGAGATGCTGACCTTCCGGCGGCTGCTGGCGCAGACCAAGAGCGCAAAACAGCGCCAGGCGCTGCTCGCCGGCAAGGTTGAGGACATGATCAACACCGTGGTGCGGCAGATCGCGTTCTATTCGTTCGAACGCGCAGTTCATACCGAGCGCAAGAACGGCGAGCTCACCGCGACCCGGCTCGGCGAGATCTGGCTGTCGGTGCAGGGCGAGAGCCTGGGGCCCGCGATCGAGATCAAGGCGGGCTACGAGAACTACTGGATGTACATCCCGCACTTCATCCACTCGCCGTTCTACGTCTACGCCTATGCGTTCGGCGATTGTCTCGTGAACTCGCTTTATGCGGTCTACGAGAATGCGGCCGAGGGCTTTGCCGAGCGCTATCTCGACATGCTTGCCGCCGGCGGCACCAAGCACTATTCCGAGCTGCTGCGGCCATTCGGGCTCGACGCCAAGGACCCAAAATTCTGGGATGGCGGGCTCAGCGTCATCGCCGGAATGATCGACGAGCTGGAGAAGATGGCCTGAGTGGCTGGCTTCTTGCGGGGCGTAAAACGTCTGTTGAACCAAGAGTCCAGCAATGTTATACACCCGTATAACCGCTGGAGGTTAGCCATGAAGATCGAGATCAAGAAGATCGGCAATTCGGACGGGTTGTTGCTGCCCCGCGAGCTTATGCAGCGACTCGATCTCAAGCGCGGGCAGCAATTGCATGTCGTGGAATTGCCCGGTGGGGGTTTTCAATTGCTGCCTTACGACCCCGACTTCGAGCGGACGATGGAAATTGCCGATGAGGTGATGGATAAGTATCGCGATACGCTCGCTGCGCTGGCAAAATAGCGGCCGGCGCATGAGTGATCCTCAGGAGCCACTCTGGGTCACCTACGAGCAGGCTGTCGCAATTCATAGCCGACAGCTCCGGCGCTTCGGTGGCGCGCCCGGATTGCGCGACGAGGGCATGCTGCGTTCGGCGCTGGAGCGTCCGATCAACAAATGGCGCTATGAACAGGCGCCAATGGAAGAACTCGCTGCAGCATACGCGTTCGGCCTCGCGAAGAACCATGCATTTGTCGACGGAAACAAGCGCATCGCCTTCATGGCGATGATGGTCTTCCTTCACAAGAACGGCGTCGCCTTCAGTCCCGCTCCCGCGGAAGCGACAACGATGATCCTCTCGCTTGCCGCGGGCGAAGTCAGCGAGCAGAGCCTGGCGCGCTGGATCCGCGACAATTGGAATTCCAAATGACCTCATTTGCGGGAAAACCGCGCCCGCGTGCCGTTGCCCTGCCCGAAAGTTTGCGGTATCCCAGCCCAACAATTCGACTTTCGACTGGGGACATCCATGGCTGACCATAGCGAAGTGGCGTACACCACCGCCGACGGCAACGACTACGTTGCGCACGAGCAGACCTACGAGGGCTTCATCAAGCTGGTGAAGTACGGCACGGCCTCGGTCGCGCTCATCGTGATCCTGATGGCGATCTTCCTCACCTGATCGATCGGCAGCTGCACACGCCAGCGGCAGCAGCTGCCCAGAAAATTTGCATACAAACCGGTCCCAGAACCGGTATCGAACGCCGCGGGAGTAACGCTTTAGTTTGCGCGCGCGCTGTCCTGCGCCGCCGGAGGCCTCATGAAGATTGCCGTTGCCAAGGAAATCGATCCGTCCGAGCCGCGGGTCGCCGCTTCGCCTGATACGGTGAAGAAATTCAAGGCGCTGGGCGCCGAGATCGCCGTCGAGCCGGGCGCCGGCCTCAAGTCGGGCCTGCCGGATTCCGAATTCACCGCCGTGGGCGCGGCCGTCAGCACTGATGCGCTGAAGGACGCCGACATCATCATCAAGGTGAAGCGCCCCGAGGCGTCGGAACTCTCGCAATACAAGCGCGGCGCGCTCGTCATCGCCATCATGGATCCCTATGGCAACGAGGCGGCGCTGAAGGCGATGGCCGATGCCGGCGTCTCCGCCTTCGCGATGGAATTGATGCCGCGCATCACCCGTGCGCAGGTGATGGACGTGCTGTCCTCGCAAGCCAATCTTGCCGGCTATCGTGCCGTGATCGAGGGCGCCGAGGCCTTCGGCCGCGCCTTCCCGATGATGATGACGGCGGCCGGCACTATACCCGCGGCCAAGGTGTTCGTGATGGGCGTCGGCGTTGCCGGTCTCCAGGCGATCGCGACCGCGCGCCGTCTCGGCGCCGTCGTGACCGCCACCGACGTGCGTCCCGCCACCAAGGAGCAAGTGGAATCGCTCGGTGCGAAATTCCTTGCCGTCGAGGACGAGGAGTTCAAGAACGCGCAGACCGCCGGCGGCTACGCCAAGGAAATGTCGAAAGAATACCAGGCCAAGCAGGCCGCGCTCACGGCCGAGCACATCAAGAAGCAGGACATCGTGATCACGACCGCGCTGCTTCCGGGCCGGCCGGCGCCGAAGCTCGTCAGTGCCGAGATGGTCAAGTCGATGAAGCCGGGCTCGGTGCTAGTCGATCTCGCCGTCGAGCGCGGCGGCAATGTCGAGGGCGCCAGGGCCGGCGAGGTCGTTGATCTCGATGGCATCAAGATCGTCGGCTACACCAACGTCGCCGGCCGCGTCGCGGCCTCTGCCTCCAGCCTCTACGCACGCAATCTGTTCTCCTTCATCGAGACCATGGTCGACAAGAATGAGAAGAAGCTCGCCGTCAACTGGGACGATGAGCTCGTCAAGGCCACTGCGCTCACGAAAGACGGCGCCGTCATCCACCCGAACTTCCAGCCGAAGGTTTAAGGAGAGTCGCCATGGAGCATGCTGCACAGGTCGTCGACCCCTTCATCTTCCGGCTGTCGATCTTCGTTCTCGCCGTCTTCGTCGGCTATTTCGTGGTGTGGTCGGTGACGCCGGCGCTGCACACCCCGCTAATGAGCGTGACCAACGCGATCTCGTCGGTGATCGTGGTCGGTGCGCTGCTCGCGGTCGGCGTCGGCATGATCTCGAGCGGCTCGGGCTGGGCGCGCGGCTTCGGCTTCGTCGCGCTCATCTTTGCCTGCGTGAACATCTTTGGCGGCTTCCTTGTCACGCAGCGCATGCTTGCGATGTACAAGAAGAAGTCGAAGTAAGCGGCCACCTCGGGCTGAAGGGACAGATGGGGACCTGAGATGAACGCCAATCTCTCTGCATTCTTGTATCTCGTGGCGGGGGTGCTGTTCATCCTGTCGCTGCGCGGGCTGTCGAGCCCGGCGACGTCGCGCCAGGGTAATTTGTTCGGCATGATCGGCATGGGCATCGCGGTTGCGACCACCCTCGCCAGCCATCCGCCTGCGGACGGCGTCGCCTGGATCCTCGTGATCCTCGGTATCGCCATCGGTGGCGCGATCGGCGCCGTGATCGCCCGCCGCGTGCCGATGACCTCGATGCCGGAACTGGTCGCCGCCTTCCACTCGCTGGTCGGCATGGCCGCGGTGCTGGTCGCCGCCGGCGCGTTCTACGCGCCCGAGGCCTTCGACATCGGCACTCCCGGCAACATCCATCCGCAGAGCCTGGTCGAGATGTCGCTCGGCGTCGCCATCGGCGCGCTGACCTTCACCGGTTCGGTGATCGCCTTCCTGAAGCTCTCCGCACGCATGAGCGGCGCGCCGATCATCCTGCCGTTCCGCCACGTCATCAACATCGCGCTCGCCGTGGCGCTGGTGTTCTTTATCGTCGGCCTCGTGCTGACCGGCAGCGCGCTCGACTTCTGGCTGATCGTCATCCTCGCCCTGGTGCTTGGCGTGCTCATGATCATCCCGATCGGCGGCGCCGACATGCCGGTCGTGATCTCGATGCTGAACTCCTACTCCGGCTGGGCCGCTGCCGGCATCGGTTTCACTCTCGGCAATTCCGCGCTGATCATCACCGGCGCGCTGGTCGGCTCCTCGGGCGCGATCCTGTCCTACATCATGTGCCACGCGATGAATCGGTCCTTCATCTCGGTCATCCTCGGCGGCTTCGGCGGCGAGACCGCTGCGGCCGGCGGCGGTACGGGCGAGCAGAAGCCCGCCAAGCTCGGCTCGGCCGACGATGCTGCCTTCATCATGAAGAACGCCTCCAAGGTCATCATCGTGCCCGGCTACGGCATGGCGGTGGCGCAGGCCCAGCACGCGCTGCGCGAGATGGCCGACATCCTGAAGAAGGAAGGTGTCGAGGTGAAATATGCCATTCACCCGGTCGCCGGCCGCATGCCCGGCCACATGAACGTGCTGCTCGCCGAAGCCAACGTGCCCTATGACGAGGTGTTCGAGCTCGAGGACATCAACTCCGAATTCGCGCAGGCCGACATCGCCTTCGTGATCGGCGCCAACGACGTTACCAACCCGGCCGCCGAAGAGGACAAGACCTCACCGATCTACGGCATGCCCGTGCTCCAGGTCTGGAAGGCCGGCACCGTGATGTTTATCAAGCGCTCGCTCGCCTCCGGCTATGCCGGCATCGACAATCCGCTGTTCTATCGCGACAACACCATGATGCTGCTCGGCGACGCCAAGAAGGTCACCGAGAACATCGTCAAGGCGATGTAGGCGGAAGCAAACGGACCGTGGCCATCAACAAAGGAATGGCACCGGTCCCGTCGCATGCCTCCCAAAGCGATGCGCGCGCAGCGTGCAGCCGGCAGGCCGCCCGCAAGGCGGCGTGCCGCTGCCGCGATGTTCCGGCCAGCCTCCGGCCCCATGTCATGAAATTGCTGCGGAGCCGTCGCAAGCCGTGAGCCGAAAGGCCGGCCGCGTATCATGACCATCGTCAAGTGGATCGCCATCCTGCTCGCGGCCGTCTATTGCGCCGGTCTCCTCGTGCTGTATGTCCGGCAGCGCCAGATGATGTTTCCGATCCCGCCCGCCGGTCGCACCGCACCCGATGCCGCGGGCCTTCCCGAGGCGGAAGAGCATGTCCTGACCACGTCGGACGGCGAGAAGGTCATCGTCTGGCACGTGCCGGCGAAGCGTGGCCGTCCCGTGATCCTGTATTTTCCGGGCAATGGCGATTTTCTCGCCGGTCGCGTCAGCCGCTTCAGGGCGATGACGGCCGACGGCACCGGCCTCGTCGCGCTGTCCTATCGCGGCTATGCCGGCTCGAGCGGTGCGCCGAGTGAGGAGGGTTTGCTGCGCGATGCCGCAGCTGCCTACGATTTCACGTCGGGGCGCTATGCCGCGGAACGGATCGTCGCCTGGGGCTTTTCGCTCGGCACCGGCGTGGCCGTCGCGCTCGCATCCGAGCATCCGATCGGCAAGCTGATCCTGGAGGCGCCCTATACCTCGGCGGTCGATATCGCCGCATCGGCGTTCCGGTTCGTGCCGGTGCGCCTCCTGATGCGCGACCCGTTTCGCTCCGACGAGCGGATCGCGCGCGTCACGGTGCCGCTGCTGATCATGCATGGCACCAATGACCTTGTCATTTCGATCGTGTTCGGAGAGCGTCTGTTTGCGCTCGCCCGCGGACCCAAGCAGTTCGTTCGCTTCGCGGGCGGCGGACACGACAATCTCGATGCTTTCGGTGCGATCGAAACGGCAAGGCGCTTCATTGAATCCTAAGCAGTTCGTCACGTGGCCCTGGCGCCTGGCCTTCGCCGCGATCCTCGCGTTATCGCCGCAACACGCATGGGCAGCGACCGGGCTCGATGGTGCTGCCATGCGCTGGCCCTATGCGCTACCCTTTGCCGGCCTGTTGCTATCGATCGCATTGGGTCCGCTGCTGTTTCCAAAAATCTGGCATCATCACTACGGCAAGATCGCCGCGGCCTGGTCGCTGCTGGCACTCGCCGCGCTCGTCATCTTTGCCGGGAGCATGGCAACGCTGGCGGCGCTCGTTCACGCCATGCTCGCCGAATATCTCGGCTTCATCGTGCTGCTGTTCTCGCTCTATGTCGTGGCCGGCGGCATCCTCATCACCGGCGACATCAAGGCCACGCCGGCGACCAATTTCGGCATCCTCGCGCTCGGCACATTGGGGGCGAGCATTGTCGGCACCACGGGGGCCGCGATGATCCTGATCCGTCCCTTGATCCGCGCCAACCGGCTGCGGCGCCACAATACCCATGTCGTCATCTTCTTCGTCATCCTGGTTGCCAATGTCGGCGGCGCGCTGAGCCCGCTCGGCGATCCCCCGCTGTTCGTCGGCTTCCTGCATGGCGTCGATTTCTTCTGGACCACGCGTACCATCTGGTTGCAGACCGCAATCGTGGCCGGACTGCTGCTCGCCATCTTCGTCGCCATCGACGTCAGGCGCTTCCGCAGCGAGTCGCCGCCCGGCGACACAGGTTGCGGGGAGCCGCTGCGCATCCGCGGCCTTGTCAATTTGGTGCTGATCGCGGCCATCGTCGCGAGCCTGCTGGCGTCGGCGATGTGGAAGCCCGGCATTGCCTTCGACATTCTCGGCACCAAGCTGCAATTGGAGGACGTCGTCCGCAATTTGGTGCTGCTGGCCATTGCGGCCTTGTCGGTTTGGCTGACGCCGGACGAGCACAGACTGGCCAACGGCTTCACCTGGGAGCCGATCCGCGAGGTCGCGAAACTGTTCGCCGGCATTTTCGTCGCGATCATTCCCGTCATTGCCATGCTCAATGCCGGCCATCACGGTGCCTTCGCCTGGCTGTTGTCGGCGGTGACGGCGCCGGACGGTGCGCCGCGCGAAGTCGCCTATTTCTGGTTCACCGGCCTGATGTCGGCGTTCCTCGACAATGCGCCGACCTATCTGTTGTTCTTCGAACTCGCCGGCGGCGACCCGCAAGTGCTAATGCATGAACTCTCGGGTACGCTCGCCTCGATCTCCATGGGTGCGGTCTACATGGGTGCGCTCACCTATATCGGCAATGCGCCGAACTTCATGGTGAGCAGCATTGCCAGCGAGAACGGCATCGAGATGCCGAGCTTCTTCGGCTATATGCTGCGCGCCGGCGCCGTGCTGATTCCGCTGTTCCTGCTGCTGACGCTGCTGCCGGTCGCGCCGATCCTGCACTGGCATTGAATCTCACGCCTGATTTGCTACTGCTCATGCCAGCAAATGGAAGCGGTGGATGAGCGCACATAACCCGATGCCCCGGTCGGCCTGGACCTTCCCGGCGCTGGCCGTGCTGTTGTTCGCGGCTGTTAGCGCGACGGACTACGTGTTCACGCTGTCGCTCGGCGGGCTCGTCTTCGCCATTGTCCTTCTGATCATCCTGTTCGGCACCGTATTTTCCGCGGTTCATCATGCCGAAGTGATCGCTGAGCGGGTCGGCGAACCCTATGGCACGCTGGTGCTGACGCTCTCGGTGACCATCATCGAAGTGGCGCTGATCACCACGATCATGCTGGGCGACAAGCCCGCCCCGGCGCTCGCGCGCGACACCGTGTTCGCCGTGGTCATGATCGTCTGCAATGGCCTCGTCGGGCTCTGCATCTTCATCGGCGGTCTGCGTTATCGCGAGCAGGGTTTCCAGCTCTCCGGGGCCAACGTCTATCTCAGCGTCCTGTTTGCGCTTGCCACCATCACGCTGATCATGCCGAACTACACCACCACCACGCCCGGGCCGGTCTATTCGGCGGTTCAGCTCGGTTTCGTCGACGTGGTCACGCTCGCGCTTTATGCGGTGTTTCTCTACACCCAGACCGTCCTGCACAAGGATTACTTCGTTCATGAACGGGCGCAGGGCGAGGGCGGGGAGGTGCACCTGTCAAGTGGGGCGCTCGCGCTCACCGTGGCGCTGCTCTTGGTCTCACTTCTGGCGGTCGTGCTGCTCGCCAAGAAATTCTCGCTGGTGGTCGATGCCGTGGGCGCCAGGATCGGCGCGCCGCCGGCCTTCGCCGGCCTTCTGGTCGCGCTCCTGATCCTGCTGCCCGAGGGCGTCGCGGCCATCGCGGCTGCCCGCAAGAACGACCTCCAGAAGAGCATTAACCTCGCGCTCGGATCGTCACTCGCGACCATCGGGCTGACCATCCCGGCCGTCGGCGTCGCCACCTACGCGCTCGACAAGGAGCTCGAACTCGGCCTCAACGCCCAGGGCAGCGTGCTCTTGCTCCTCACCTTCTTCTTGAGCATGCTGACGTTCGGCACCGGGAGGACCAATGTCCTGTTCGGTCTGGTCCACATGGTGGTATTTGCCGTCTACGTGTTCATGGTCTTCGTGCCCTGAAGCGCGACAAGGAGAGTTCCCGATGCTTGCCGCCCAGTCCGAGGTTCAGGTCGACAACGCGCAGGTCCGCGTGACCGAGTGGCGACTTGCGCCGGGGAGCGCCACCGGGCATCACACGCACGGCATGGACTATGTGATTGTACCCGTGGTGGCGGGGGAGATGACCATCGTGGCGCCCGGCGGCGAGAGATCCAAGGCGCAGCTTGCGGCCGGGAAATCCTATTTCCGCAAGGCTGGCGTCCAGCATGACGTACTTAACGAAACCTCAACCGAGATCGTGTTCCTTGAAGTCGAGCTAAAACCGTAGGTTGGCGTTGCTGTTTGCCATCGATCCGTCGCAGTTGATCCCTCACAATGCCCCAAAGTTCCCGCATCAGATCGCGCGGGGAGTGGCCGAGAAATGCTGAAATACCTCGCTAAAATCTCGATGGATATTTTCCCCTCGGTGCTCGCGACGATCATCGGGGCTTACATCGTTAATCACTACATCAATGCCAAGCCCGCACCCGATACTCCTGCGGCCGTGGCGGTGCCTGCCCAGGCTGGCAGTGAGGGCAAGCCGGCGGATACCGCCAGCCTTCCCGCGCCCGGCGTCAAGGCCAAGGGTGTCTCCGAGAAGAGCGTCTCCGAGAAGAACGCTGCGGACAAGCCGGCGGCCGAGAAACCTGCCGATCATCAGCCTTCTGCCGAGACCAAGGCCGCAGACGTTGCTCCCGCCGAGACCAGCCCGCGCGGCCGCACCGCCGCGCGCGAAAAGGCGGCCGCCAAGTCCGCTCCGGCTGCTGCGGTTCCCGCCACCGCCCCGATGGTGGAGGCCAATTCGGCGCCGGCTGCGGCTTCCCCGGCCGCGGCCCCCGACGCCAACGATCTCGTGCGTGCCGCGATCGAGCGTCTGCGCAAGTCGCCTGAGGGCAAAGCCGCTGAGGCCAAATCAATCGAGACCAAGTCTTCCGAGACCAAGTCTTCCGAGACCAAGCCGGCTGAAAGGCCGGCAGAGCCTGCGATACGGGAAGCAACCCGTACCCCGGAGGCGCCGCGTGTGATCACCGCGGAGCCGTCCACGGTGCGTCCGCTGCCGCCGCCGATCACCGTGTCGACGCCGTCACCCGAGGCCTATGGCAATAGCGGCTCGTCGCCGCTCAACCCGCCTTACACGGCCTCGGTCGGAAATGACGACCCGAATCGGATCACGCCGCCGGCTGACATTCCCGTGCCGGTGATCGCACCGCCGCTCGATCTGCGCGCCGACGCCGCCGCGACCACGACCATGCGGCGGCCGAAGACCAATGTCGCCGATGAGATGCTGTCCGGCGTGAAGTCGATGTTCCACGCCGTTTTGCCAAAACCCGCCACTCCCGATTAGGACGGCATCTGAGCCGCGCTGTCAGCCGCCGACCCGGGCGAGGCCGCTGCGGGCGGCATCGTCGCGTGGGCGAAGCGAGACCGCCTTGGTGTAGGACGCCGCTGCCTTGGCCCTGTCGCCCAGCCGCTCATAGGCCTGTCCGCGGGTGGTCCAGACCTGGGCGTTGTGCGGATCGGACTCGGAGGCCTCGTCCAGATCGGCTGCGGCTTCCTTGATCTTGCCGAGCGCGAGATAGCTGGTGGCGCGGCCGAGCAGTGGCTCGACCTTCTGCGGGTTGAGCCCGCTCGCAGCGCTGAAATCGGCGATTGCGAAATCGTGCTGGTTATTGCCCTGATAGATCAAGGCACGGCCATAGAGCGCCTGCGCGTTGTAGGGATCGAGCCCGACCGCGCGATTGAATTCGTCGAGCGCAGCTGCGGCCTCGCCTGACTTCGCCAAGGATTGGGCCTTTGCCGTGTGCGCCTGAGCTTCGCTGACGTTGCCGGCGCTGACCGCGCTTTCGGCGGTCGCGATCGCCTTCGGCGCCTCCTGAGGCTTCTCCTTCTCCGGCATCAGCGATCCCAGATCGAAGGAGCAGCTGCACAGCGCAATCCCGATCAAAGCCAACACGAACGGTTGCTGCCAGATCTGGCGTAGCCGCGCCAAGCTGCGCTCGGGGAAAGGGGAGGCCATCTACGGTTCGCTCGCGCTAGAGCATGGTCCGAAAAAATGTAAAGCGGTTCTCCCTCGCGACAAACGCGGAAATGCGTTTGCGCGGAGATCATGCTCAAACAACAAACCAAAGCGCGATGACGTTCAATCCCAATCTCATCGTGCTTTAGTGCCGCATCGGTGGCGCCCCTGTCCCAGAATAGGCACCGCTCAAAACAATAACGCGGGCCAGGGGCCCGCGTTATCGAAGACTAAAGTCTTGCAAGATCCGCTAGATCAGCGCGGTCCGCGCGGACCTGCACCCGGGCCGCGACCGCCACGATCACCGCCCGGACCTGCGCCGAACACCGGCTTCGGCTTCATCGGCAGCAGGCCTTCGCGCTGCAGCTTCTTGCGGGCCAGCTTGCGTGCGCGGCGCACGGCTTCGGCCTTTTCGCGGGCCTTCTTCTCGGACGGCTTCTCGTAATGACCGCGGAGCTTCATCTCGCGGAAAATTCCCTCGCGCTGCATCTTCTTCTTCAGCGCCTTGAGGGCTTGATCGACATTGTTATCGCGGACGAGAACCTGCACGCGGCATCCTCTTCAGGTGGATCGGATTTGAATTCTGGTAAGAATTAAGGGGATGGCAAAACGCGCAAGCCCTTAACCTTGAGCGCGCGGATGTATCAGACAAAACTGCAGATGTCCACCGGCCAAGCGGGGTTTCGGGCCAATTTCGGCCACTAAATGCGGCGAAAATACCTCTGTGCGGCCCCGATTTGGGCGATTTGACGTCCATGGCGGGGTCGTTTCCGGAGCTTTGTTCCGGAAACTTGAAATCAGGGGACGACACATGGACATGAAAAAATACGCCGCCGAAGCCATCGGCACTTTCTGGCTCACATTCGCAGGCTGCGGCAGCGCCGTCATTGCCGCCGGCTTTCCCCAGGTCGGCATCGGACTGGTCGGTGTGTCGCTGGCGTTCGGGCTGAGCGTCGTCACCATGGCCTATGCGATCGGCCACATCTCGGGTTGCCACCTCAATCCGGCCGTCACGGTCGGCCTCGCTGCCGGTGGCCGTTTTCCGGCCGGCCAGATCCTGCCCTATGTGATCGCACAGGTGGCGGGCGCCATCGTTGCCGCGTCGCTGCTCTATGTCATCGCGAGCGGGGCGCCCGGATTTGACGTCACCAAGGGCTTCGCGTCGAACGGCTATGACGCGCATTCGCCCGGCCAGTACAGCATGATCGTGTGCTTCCTCACCGAAGTGGTGATGACCATGATGTTCCTGTTCATCATCATGGGCGCCACCCATGGCCGTGCGCCCGCGGGCTTCGCGCCGCTCGCGATCGGGCTCGCGCTGGTGATGATCCATCTCGTCAGTATCCCCGTCACCAACACCTCGGTGAACCCGGCGCGCAGCACCGGCCCCGCGCTGTTCGTCGGCGGCTGGGCGCTGTCGCAGCTCTGGCTGTTCTGGGTCGCGCCATTGATCGGCGGCGCGCTAGGCGGGGTGATCTACCGCTGGCTCAGCGAGGAGCCTACAGGTGTCGTCGCGGGCGCAAAGACGGCGTGATCGCAAGGGGATCGCAGCGATTGCTGCGGTCCCCTCATTTGGCTTTTGTCGGCCTGACTTCGGTGACGTGTCCCATCTTGCGGCCGGGGCGCGGCGCGCCCTTGCCGTAGATGTGCACCGTGGCGCCAGGAACCGTCAGCCACTTGTCGTAGTCATTGATCTCGTCGCCAATCAGATTGGTCATGGTGACGCATTCGCCGTGGCGCACGGGCTTGCCGAGGGGCCAGCCGGCGATGGCGCGGATGTGCTGCTCGAATTGCGACACGGACGCGCCGTCCAGCGTCCAGTGTCCGGAATTGTGCACGCGCGGAGCGATCTCGTTGACCAGCACCTTCGGTCCGGTGCCATTGGTGAGCACGAACATCTCGACGGCGAGCACGCCGACATAGTCGAGCGCGCTGGCGATCTTGCTGGCGATGCTGCGCGCTTCTTCGGCGAGCGAGTCCGCGATCGGTGCGGGCGCGCGCGATATCTTGAGAATGTGGTCGCGGTGCTCATTCTCGGTGACGTCGAAGCACTCGACCTGACCCGTCGCCGCGCGGGCGGCGATCACGGAAATCTCGCGCTCGTAGGGCACGAATGCCTCCAGGATCGCCGATTTGGTGGCGAGACTGGTCCACACCTTGGCGATATCGTCGCCCTCGCGGATGATGGCTTGGCCCTTGCCGTCATAACCGAAGCGGCGGGTTTTAAGCACGGCTGGAAGGCCGATCCCGACGATCGCCTCGCGCAACGAAGCCACCGAGGTGACGTCGGCGTAAGCGGCGGTGCCGATGCCGAGCCGGGTGACAAAATCCTTCTCGGCCAATCGATCCTGGGTGGTCTCGAGGATCTTGCGGTTGGGCAGCACCGGGCGGCGCGCGTCCAGCACCATCGCGGCGGCCGCCGGCACGTTCTCGAATTCGTAGGTGATGACGTCGACGTCGTTGGCGAACAGCTCGAGCGCCTCGACATCGGCATATTCGGCGCAGGTTGCATTGAGGACAACGTCGAAGGCCGGCGAGTCCGGATCGGGCGAGAAGACCTGGCAGCGCAGCCCGAGCCGCGCCGCAGCCATCGCCAGCATCCGGCCCAATTGTCCGCCGCCGAGGATTCCGATGGTGTCGCCCGGCTTCAGCGTCACCTGCTTTGCGTCAGTCACGCCTTGTCCTCCGGGCGCTCGGCAACTGCCTCGGTCTGCGCCTTGCGCCAGGCGGCAAGGCGACCGGACAGGGCGGGATCGGACAGCGCCAGCACGGAAGCTGCCAGCAGCGCGGCGTTGATCGCGCCGGCCTTGCCGATGGCGAGGGTGCCCACCGGGATACCCGCGGGCATCTGAACGATCGAATACAGCGAATCGAGGCCTTTGAGCGTCTTCGATTCGACGGGCACGCCGAACACCGGCAGCTCCGTCAGCGCCGCCGCCATGCCGGGCAGATGCGCGGCGCCGCCAGCGCCGGCGATGATGACCTTGTATCCCGCCGCCTTGGCGCCTTTGGCGAAGGCAAACAGGCGATCGGGCGTGCGATGGGCCGAAACGATGCGGGTGTCGGCGGCGACGCCGAGCGCGGCAAGCGTGTCGGCGGCATGCCGCATCGTGTCCCAGTCCGACTGGCTTCCCATGATGATGGCGATCGGCGCGGTCATGACGTCAATTGTGCCCGGAAAACAGAAAGATAGGCCAGATTAAAGGTTCCGGCCGGCGGCTCGCAAGGCGGTGGCAAGGAGAAGGGAATGCACTATCCTGTCTTGGTGAATCCCCGCAAGCCTTCATTGAGCAGGATGCCCATGAAGAAACCAAAAAGGGCGAGTGCTGCGAAGGCCGAAAAGGGCCGGAAGACCAGCGCCAGCCGTTCCAAAGCCGCTGCCAAGCCTCCGGCCAGACCGTCGCGGCGCCGAACGCAGGCCAATGGCGCCACGGAAAGCATCAAGGCGACCATCCGCGGCTTGCGGAGCAAGCTGAAGGCGGCGGAGCGGCGGGTCGCGGAGCTCGAAGCGGCCGCTGACACCGATTTCCTGCTCGAGATTCCGAACCGGCGCGGCTTCGAGCGCGAGCTCAACCGCGCCATCGCCTACATGAAGCGCTACCGCGCCAGCGGCGCGCTGATCGTGCTCGACGTCGATCGGCTGAAGCCGATCAACGATTCCTTCGGACACGCCGCCGGCGACGAAGTGCTCAAGGCGATTGCCGCGACCCTGACGCGGCAGGTCCGCGCCTCGGACGTGGTCGGCCGTCTTGGCGGCGACGAGTTCGCGCTGCTGCTGTGGAATCTCAGCGAGACCGACGCCAAAGCGAAGGCCGCCTCGTTCGAGCAGGCGATCGACGAATTGTCCTTCACCTTTCGGGGCCAGCACGTGGCTGCGGGCGCCTCCGCCGGCGTCGCGTTGCTGGGGGCGCAGTCCGACGCTGGCCGCGCCCTCGAGGAAGCCGATGCCGCCATGTATGTGCGCAAGGCGTGCCGGCGGCACGAGCCGCGGACCAGGTTGGCCGGGAGCTAATCCTACAGCGCGGTGAGATCTTGTGGCACATTGCCGAACTTGCGCAGCAATGTGGCGTCGCCGAATTCGCCGGTCATGGGATCGCCGCTGCGGCTGAACGCGATCGCGCCGATGTGACCAGCGCCGCGCGATAGGATTTCGGCGCGCCGCAACGCGGCCGTCGAGCTCTGGCACTCCTCTGCGGCGCCCGCGACGGGCGATCCGTCAGCATCGATCAGGAAGGGCATTGCAACGTAGTAGGTTACATCCGACATGGCGTTGCTCCGATGTTGAACTCAGGCGGCGCTGCTTTTGCTTCGCATCTTGCCGGGCGAGATCTCCGGAACGCAGCCGGCGGAAATCGCCGCCTGCAATTCCTCCAGCTCGGCTTCCAGATATTCATTGGCCATGATCAGCGCCTTGATGGTGCTGCGCAGATTGCCGTCGCACATCGCGATCGCCTGATCGCAGGCCTGTTCATAATGGCTGTTGTCGAGAAGGGCGGTTGCCGACATCTGCGTTGTCCTTGGCGTTTCCTGGGGCGTTGGAAGGCAGAATGTTCCTATTTTGTTCTCGTTGAGTCAAGCAGATTCACGCACCCGCAAGCCGCGGCAAGGCCGCCTTGCGGATCAGGCGATGATGTCGGGCGTGATCTGGTCTTCGATGAAGGCGATGCGGTCGCGCAACAACAGCTTGCGCTTCTTCAACCGTTGTAACCGCAACAGGTCGGGGGCGGGCGACTGATGCAGTGCATCGATCGCCGCATCGAGGTCTCGGTGTTCCTGCTGCAACCGGGTGAGCTCGGCTTCGAGCTCACGCTCGTCTTCATTGGTCATGTCTGCGGTGGCCGAAAACCGATAGCCGTGAGATCTGGGCTGTGGATGCCCTGTGGAAATTATCGTCCTTGCGCGGCGTGACCGCAAGCGATCTGCGGCCGCCGGCCGCCGATCTTCCGCAACATATTTCTGCGGGTCGCCGCGGCGCTGCGCAAGCGCATTGATATCATGGATTTTTTCTGCGTGGTTCCCTTACTCACGCTTCGTTACATATGAATTTTCAAAAATGACGGCGCAACCACGGATACCCATCGACAGAACGAATCGGTGATGTAGACTTCCCTCGTCCGGATCGAATCCTGAGGTTCAACCCTACCGAGGAGGTTTCGAATGACAATTCAGGCACATCTTGTTGAATTGGAACGGAAGCACAAACTTCTCGAAAACGAATTGCACGAAGCTCTCGTGCACCTTTCAACAGACGACCTGCAAATTGTTGAGTTGAAGCGCCGGAAGTTGATGGTCAAGGACCAGATCGAGCGTCTGAAGCAAGGCGACACGCTCCACTAGTGATCCCCGCAACAGCGTAGAGTTGATCGTACTCCTTAGGCAGGGATGAGCGCCTTTGCGCTCATCCCTGCTGCAAGGAGCGCGCGTCGTGCAAATTTGTGCGGCGTCAGCCTTTTGCTTCGACGCATTTTCTTGACGCAAACCGGTATCCGCTTTGCTCGAAACGCTCTAGATGTCCGCGAGCTCAGCGACGTGATCCGCGATTGCGAGCGACGACGTCAGTCCCGGCGATTCGATGCCGAACAGGTTGATCAAGCCTGCCACGCCGTGATCGCGCGGGCCCTGCATCAGAAAATCCTGCGTCGCCACCGCTGGCGGCACGATCTTCGGGCGAATGCCAGAATAGCTCGGCATCAACGCCCCGTCGGGCAGCGTCGGCCAGTATTTGCGGATCGCGGGATAGAAGCGCTCGGCGCGTGCCGGATCGACCTCGTAATTGATGGTCTCGATCCACTCGACGTCGGGGCCGAAGCGGGCCTGACCTGCCATGTCCAGCGTCAGGTGCACCCCCAACCCGCCGGGCTCGGGCACCGGGTAGATCAGGCGCGAGAACGGCGCCCTGGCACTGCAGCTGAAATAATTTCCCTTGGCGAGATAGGCCGGCGGAATCCGGTCCAGCGGCATGCCGTCGATGTTACGCGCCACATTCGTCGCCGAGAGTCCCGCGGCGTTGACGAGAAGGCTGCATTGCAGCGTCATCGGCGCCTCACCGCCGGCCTCGATCTCGATGCCGTCGGCGGCGGCCTTGGCACGGACCAGCGGCGTGTGGAACGCGAAGGCCGCGCCGGCCTCCTCGGCTTCGCCGCGTAGCGAGAGCATGTAGGCGTGGCTGTCGATGATGCCGGTCGACGGCGACAGCAGTGCGGCGTCGCAGGCGAGCGCCGGCTCCAGCGCGCGTGCGGCCTCGCCCGAAAGCAGTTGCATGTCGAGCACGCCGTTGGCTTCGGCATGCGCCTTGATCGATTGCAGCTTCTCGGTCTCTTTCGCGCTGGTCGCGACGATCAGCTTGCCACAATTCTTGTGCGGGATGCCGCGCTCAGCGCAGTAGCGGTACAGCGCCTGCTTGCCGCCGACGCACATGCGCGCCATCCAGCTCCCGGCGCGGTAGTAGATGCCGGCATGGATCACCTCGCTGTTGCGCGAGGAGGTGACGGTGCCGATGGCCTCGGCTTCCTCGAGCACGACGACCTCGCGCCCGGCCTGAGCGAGCCTTCGAGCCACCGCGAGCCCGATCACGCCGGCTCCGATGACGACGCAATCGACCCTATCCATGGTCGTGCAGGACGTCAGTTGGGAGAGCCGGTGGCAGTGGGCCTTGAGGCGACGGCGCGCGGCCGTTTTCCGTTAAGGAAGCATTTATCATGTCAGGGCAATTGCCGTGTTTCGCGTCACATTTTTCCGTTGCGCGTACAGGCGTTTACCCGATCCAAACCCGCGAAGCCAGACAATCCGGCGTTGAAATCGCGGGTGGCGGATGGCTGAGAAAAACTGGCACGTGGGCAGTGCGCTTCCGATTGCTGTGCAGGCCGTCGTGTGCCTGGCTGGCGCGGTCGGCCCTGCGCACGCCTTTGCGCTGTCGGACAGCTTCACCGCTCCGAGTGATCTCGCCAAGCTCGATCCCAACGTGATCTGGGAAGTCCTGATCGCGAGCATCGTCGTCTGCTCGTTCCTCGCCGCGATCGCGCTATGGATCCATTCCTCGCTGCGGCGGACCAGGCGTTCGCAGATGCGGCGCAATGCCTTCGTCTCCTCGGCAATGAACAATCTCAACCAGGGCGTGGTGATGACGGATGCGCAGCGGCGCGTCATCTTCTGCAACGACCGCTATCTCGAGATCTATGGCCTGACGCGGTCGGATATCCGGGCCAACATGAACGGCTCCGAACTCCTCGAGCTGCGACGCAAGCGCGGGGTGCTCGGCGGCGCCTCCGTTGACGAGTTCTACGAGAAGGCGGCAAGCAGCAACGGTTTGATCACCGAGCTGCCGGATGGACGGGCCATCCTGGTGAAATTTTACGTGCTGCCGAACGGCGGCTCGGTGGCGACGCATCTCGACGTCAGCGAACAGCGGCGGCTTTCGCAACAGCTCGCCTCCACCAAGCAGTTCCTGGAAACCGTGCTGGACAATGTGCCGGCCTGTGTTGCCGCGAAGAGCATCGAGGACGGCCGCTACATCTTCGCGAACACCGCCTATGAGCGCTTCTGGGGCTTCTCGCGGGATCACGTGGTCGGCAAGAATGCGCGCGAGTTGTTTTCGCCCGCCTCGGCGGCCACTATCGAGGCGACCGACCAGGCCGCGCTCAACTCGCCGGACGGTCAATTCCGCAACGACTTCGAGGTCGAGCGTGGCGGGGAGCAGCGCATGGTCGCCTCGATCCGGATCGCGGTCCGCAATGAAAGCAACAGGCCCGGATTCCTGCTGCTGGTATTCGAGGACATCACCGACCGCCGCTCGCTGTCGCAGGAACTGGAGAGCACCAAGAAGTTCCTCGAGCTCGTGGTCGACAACATTCCGGTCGCGCTGATCGTCGAGCAAGTCAAGGACGGCCGCTATTTGCTCGCCAACCGCAGCGCCGAGACGATTCTCAACCGCAGGCGGGAGGAAGCCACGGGCCTGACTGCCGCGGATATCTTCAATCCCAAGGAAGCCAAGCTGATCATCGCGCGCGACGAGGCCGCAATCAAGAAGCGCGGGATGATCACCGAGGAGCATCCGATCTCCACTAAGGACGGCTTGCGTCTGTTCCTGACACGCCGCGCCACCGTGTTGAGCGATGCCGGCGAGCCGCAATATCTGATCAAGACCCATGAGGACGTCACCGATCGCCGGCAGACCGAGTCGCGCATGGCGCACATGGCCTATCACGACGGCCTCACCGATCTGCCGAACCGCGCCGCCTTCCTCCAGGCGCTGACCCAGATGATCGAGGCCTGCGAAGGCACGGTCGAGGAGTTTGCCGTCCTGTGCGTGGACCTCGACGGCCTCAAGGAGGTCAACGACGTCTTCGGCCATGCGCTCGGAGACAAGCTCCTGATCGAGGTGGCCCAGCGGCTCCAGGACTCCGCGCGCGGCGGCGTGGTGGCGCGCCTGTCGGGCGACGAATTCGGTCTCATCATCGACGGCAAGCAGCCGGACGCCGGAATGGCGCTGGCGCAGCAGATCGGCGAAGCCGTCGCCCGGGAATTCCAGATTGATGGCCGGCCGGTTCGCGCCGGTATCACCACTGGCATGTCGGTCTTCCCGCACAATGGCGCCGACGGCGCTTCGCTGCTTGCCAATGCCGGCGCGGCGCTGTTCCGCGCCAAGCAGAAGTCGCGCGGCACGATCAGCCTCTACCAGCCGGAGATGGACCAGCAGATCCGCGATCGCCGCGTGCTGCACCAGGACCTATCGATGGCGATCAAGAAGGGCGAGCTCTCGCTCGCCTTCCAGCCGCAGGGCGCCGCCGGCCACAGCGTCGCCGAGAGCGAGATCATCGGCTTCGAGGCATTGGCGCGCTGGCAGCATCCGGTGCGTGGCCAGGTCTCGCCGGCCGAATTCATCCCGATCGCGGAAGAGAGCGGCCTGATCGTCGAGATGGGCCAGTGGATCCTGCGCGAGGCCTGCCGTGAGGCGGCGTCCTGGCCAAAACCGCTCCAGGTCGCCGTCAATCTGTCGCCGGCGCAGTTCATGCACGGTGACGTGGTTGGCCTCGTCCATTCGATCCTGATCGAGACCGGCCTTGCACCCGGCCGGCTCGAGCTGGAGATCACTGAGGGCGTGCTGATCGAGGACTTTGATCGAGGCCTTGCGCTGCTGCGCCGGCTGAAGGCGCTCGGCGTGCGCATCTCCATGGACGATTTCGGCACCGGCTATTCCTCGCTGAGCTATCTCCAGGCGTTCCCGTTCGACAAGATCAAGATCGACCGAGCCTTCATCATCAATCTCGGCCGCAACCCGCAATCGGCGGCAATCGTGCGCGCCGTGATCGATCTCGGCCACGGCCTCGAAATGTCGATCATCGCCGAGGGCGTCGAGACCACCGACCAGCTCGCCTTCCTTGCCAAGGAGGGCTGCGACGGCGTGCAGGGCTATCTGCTCGGCAAGCCCCTGCCGATCGGGAAATATGCCGGCCTCGTCGGCCGTGCTGAGGTCATGGAGCTTGCGCTCAAGACCGGCTAATGATGATGGGGCGCTTCGCTCCTTCTCGTCGGCTCATGGCGGATTACGACCTTGCGATCATCGGCGGCGGCCTGAACGCTGTCAGCCTCGCGCGCGATGCGGCTGGCCGTGGTCTGCGGGTCGTCCTGTTCGAGCAGGGCGATCTCGGCGCCGGGGCGTCGTCGGCGACGCCGCGGCTGATCCACGGCGATCTGTCGGTTCTGGAACGGCGCGGGTTCTGGCGGGTGCGCCGGGCGCTGATGGAGCGGCGGACCTGGCTCAGGATCGCGCCGCATCTGGTCCGGCCGATGCAGTTCGTCATTCCCGCCCATTCGGACGAACGTCCGCCATGGCTGCTGCGCGCCGGCCTATTCCTTTATGACAGCCTCTCCAGCCGGAGCGGGCTGCCTGTCGCGACAACCCTCGACATCACGCATCATCCGGTTGGCAACGCGCTGAAGCGTCCGTTCGGCATGGCGTTCGAATATTCGGATTGCGTCGTCGATGATTCCCGCCTGGTGGTGGTCACGGCGCTCGATGCCGCCGAGCGTGGCGCGGTGATCCGGACCGGCGCGCGTTGCGTCCGCGCCGATCGAACCGACGCCTGGCGGCTTGCGGTGGTCGATCGAGGCCAGCGCCGCACGATCACGGCCCGGGCACTGGCCAACGCGACCGGGGCCTGGACGTCGGTGGTGGCGGAGACTGTGCTGCGGCAGCCGTTGCTCGCCATGGCCGCCATGCAGATGAGCCAGATCATCGTGCCGCGGCTGTTCGAATCCGATAACGTCTACGTCTTGCAGAACAACGATGGACGGCTGATCTTTGCCCGGCCCTTCGAGCGCGACTTCACCCTGATCGGCACGGTCACGCGTGAGTTCACCGGCGATCCCGCGATCGTGGCGATGCCTGGGGCCGATATCAGCTATCTCTGCGAGGCGGCCAGCCGCTATTTCCGCGAGCGCGTTACCCCGTCCGACGTGGTCCGGACGGTCTCCGGCGTCAACCTGGCGCTGGCGTCCGCACGCAGACGTGATGGCACGACCCTGTTCCACGCGCGCCGGCGCAAGGCGCCGTTGATCACGATGTTCGGCGGCGACATTACGACGTCGCGCCTGCGCGCGGAGAGGGCGGTGACGAAGTTGGCGCGGTTCTATCCGATGTCGCCGCGCTGGACCGCCGGCGCAGCGCTGCCCGGCGGGGATTTTGCCTGGAATCGTTTTGACACCGAGGTCGATCTCGCGCGCGACCGGTGGCGCTTTCTCTCGGAGCCGCAGGCCCAGCGGCTGGTTGCCGCCTACGGCTCGCGGTTAGCGGCGGTGCTCGGCGAGGCCAAGATCCGTGAAGAGCTCGGTCCCGCCTTCGGTCCCGAGCTGACGGGGGCCGAGGTGCGCTATCTCATGACCCACGAATGGGCGCGCTTCCCAGAGGACATCCTGTGGCGCCGTTCCAAGCTTGGTCTGACCATGCCCGCAGCGGATCGCGACGCGCTGGCCGCGTTCATGGCGGGTGTGAACGATTCATCCCGAACCGGTTGAGCTAGGCAGGATCGGCCGCTAGCGTGCGGCGGAATCGGGGTTGGCAGGGAACATGACGGACGAGTTGCCCAGAACAGACGCCGCGGCGAATGCGGCCAGCGGAGATCAACATCCGGTGGCCGGGCAGCCGTTGCTGCGCATTGAGGGCGTCTCCAAGAACTTCGGGACGTTCCGTGCCGTGGACGGCGTGTCGCTCGACATCAGGGCCGGCGAGTTTTTCGCGCTGCTTGGTCCGAGCGGCTGCGGCAAGACCACGCTCTTGCGCATGCTCGCCGGTTTCGAGGCGCCGGACGAGGGGCGCATCCTGCTCGGGGGCAAGGATATCGCGCAGGCCTTGCCGCACGAGCGTCCGATCAACATGATGTTCCAGAGCTACGCGCTGTTCCCGCATCTGTCGTCACAAGACAACATCGCCTTCGGCCTGAAGCGCGCCGGTATGGCGCGCGCCGACATTGCCGCGCGCGTTGCGGAGATGGTCGCGCTGGTGAAGCTCGGGGGGCTGGAGAAACGCAAGCCCGACCAGCTCTCCGGCGGCCAGCGCCAGCGCGTCGCGCTCGCCCGTGCGCTGGCCCGCCGACCGCAGCTCCTGCTGCTCGACGAGCCCCTCGCCGCGCTCGACAAGAAGCTGCGCGAGAGCACGCAAGCCGAGCTGATGGAGCTGCAGCGCCGGCTCGGCATGACCTTCATCATCGTCACCCACGACCAGGAAGAGGCGATGACGATGGCGAGCCGGATCGGTGTGATGAACGCCGGCAAGCTGGCGCAGGTCGCGACCCCGCGCGAGCTTTACGAGGCGCCGCGCTCGCGCTGGATCGCCGAGTTCGTCGGCGACGTCAATTTGTTCGACGGCGAGTTCAGGCTGCGCGACGGGCATCGCCTGGTGATCGCCACCCGTGAAGCGGGCACGCTGGTAGCGGCGGAGCCGCGCGAGCCGGTGAGCGAGACGAAACTGTCGGTCGCAATCCGGCCCGAGAAGGTCAAGCTCTCACGCCGCGGGCCGGTGTTTGAGGCCGGCCGTGAAACGGCGATCAACAGTCTGGACGGCGTGATCGCCGACATCTGCTATCTCGGGGGCACCACCACCTATAAGGTGAAGCTCGACGACGGCGGAATGGTGCAAGCTTCAGTCGTCAACAGCGCGCGCCTCGACGTCGATGCCTACAGTGTGAACCAGAGAGTCATCGCCTGGTTTACGCCCGACGACTGCGTGGTGCTGTCGTCATGAGCTCCCGCCGTATCTTCGCGCGGCCGGCGCGTTTTGCTGCCATCGCGCCTTACCTCTGGATGGCGCTGTTCTTCCTGGTGCCGTTCGGCTTCGTGCTGAAGATCAGCCTGTCGCAGACGGCGATTGCTCAGCCACCTTACGAGCCCGTGTTCGACCTGACGGCGGGATGGGAAGCGCTGAAGACGGCCCTTGCTGCGTTGTCGATTGACAATTTCAGGCTGCTGATCTCCGACGACATCTACGTATTCGCTTATGCGCGCAGTCTCATCGTCGCGGTCACGGCGACCGCGCTCCTGCTCCTGATCGGTTACCCCATCGCCTATGGCATGGCGCGGCTGCCGAAGCGCTGGCAGGCGGTGGCGATGGTGCTGGTGATCGTGCCCTTCTGGACCTCGTTCCTGATACGCATCTATGCCTGGATCAACATCCTCCAGCACGATGGCCTGCTCAATCAGATCCTGCTGGCGCTGCATCTGGTCAGCCAGCCCGTGGTGTGGCTCTCCACGGACAGCGCGATGTATATCGGCATCGTCTATTCCTATTTGCCGTTCATGATCCTGCCGCTCTATGCCACGCTCGCCAAGATGGAGCGGGCGCTGGAGGAGGCGGCCGGCGATCTCGGCGCGCCGCCGTGGCAGGTGTTCTGGCTCGTCACATTCCCGCTGTCGCTGCCCGGCGTCGGCGCCGGCGTGCTCTTGTGCTTCATTCCGATCGTCGGCGAGTTCGTCATCCCGGATCTTCTCGCCGGCTCCAATTCGCTGATGATCGGCCAGACCCTCTGGCTCGAATTCTTCACCAACAAGGACTGGCCGGTCGCGTCCGCGGCGGCCATCGTGCTGCTGGTGATGCTGCTGCTACCGCTTCTGCTATATGAGCGGCTCCAGAAGCGGCAACTGGAACAGGGGCGCTGATACGATGCGCAAGCTCTCCCGTCTCTCCCGCTTCAACATCGCTTCGCTCGCGCTGGGGCTGGCGTTTCTCTATTTGCCGATCCTCATCCTCGTCATCTATTCCTTCAACGCCTCGCGTCTGGTGACGGTGTGGGGTGGCTGGTCGCTGCGCTGGTATCACGAGTTCTTCAATGACCGCGCCATGATCGAGGCGGCCTGGATGAGCCTGCGGGTTGCGGTCTCGTCTGCAACCATTGCCACGCTACTCGGCACCCTCGCAGCGGTCGCACTGTCGCGCGGTGAACGCTTCCGCGGACGTACGCTGTTCTCCGGCATGCTCTATGCGCCGCTGGTGATGCCGGAGGTGATCACCGGATTGTCGCTGCTGCTGTTGTTCGTCGCGCTCAACGCCGAGCGCGGTTTCTGGACGGTGACGATCGCCCACACCACGCTGACGATGTGCTTCGTCGCCGTGGTCGTGCAGTCCCGCCTCGGCTCGCTCGATCGCTCGCTGGAGGAGGCCGCGATGGATCTCGGCTGCGATCCCGTCCGCGCGTTCGTGGCCGTCACGCTGCCGCTGATCGCGCCGGCGATCGTCGCCGGCTGGATGCTGGCATTCACGCTGTCGCTGGACGATCTCGTGATCGCGAGCTTCACCACGGGTCCCGGCTCGGCGACGCTGCCGATCCGGATCTACTCCGAAGTGCGGTTGGGGGTGAAGCCGGAGATCAACGCGATCTGCACGCTGGTGATCGCCCTGATCGCGGTGGTCATCGTCATTGCCTCGCTCGTCTCGAAACTGTCGAGCTCACAGGGCGAGAGCGCGGCGCCGCTGTAGCGAAGGCATCATTCCGGGTGCACTGCGCGTGCACCGGAATGACCAGTTTGCCTACGACTTCACCGCACCCGCCGTCAGTCCGCCCACCATGTAGCGGCGGAAGGCGTAATAGACCGCGGCCGGCGGCAGCGCGTAGATGAAACCGGTGGTCATCAGCAGTTCCCACGGGGAATCGTCGGCGGCGAGGAAGTTGCCGAGCGCGACGGGGAGGGTGATCTCGCGGTCGTTGGAGAGCAGCAGGAACGCGTAGAGATATTCGTTCCAGGCGAGCAGCACCGCATAGGTGCCGATCGCGACCAGCGAGGGCATCATCAGCGGCAGGTAGACCAGACGGAAGATCTGCAGCGTCGTCGCGCCGTCCATCACGGCGGCTTCGTCCAGCTCGACCGGCAGCTTGTCGGAGGCCTGCTTGAGCACCCAGATCGCGTAAGGCGAGGCGATCGTCACCATGGCCAGGATCAGCGACCAGTGATTGTTGAGCAGGCCGTAATTGCCCATGGTGCGGTACATCGGCACGGCGAGGAACGCGGCGGGGATGAAATAGGTGAAGAGCGCCAGGTTCAGCACGGTGCGTCCGCCCGGCACCTTCAGCCGTGAGATGGAGAACGCCGCCGCGGTTGCGATGAACAGCGTCAGCACACCGACGGAGACGGCGATCACCGTCGAATTCCAGAACTGAACGTAAAAGTCGCGCAGAAAGTAATGCTGCTGCTTGAACACGATCTCGAAGTTATGCAGCGTCGGATGATCCGGCCACAGCTTGCCCGAGAACGCGTCCTCCTTCGGGGAGATCGCGAACAGGAACATGTGATAGATCGGGATCATCGTCCACAGGAAGACGGGGATGCCGATCAGCAGCAGCCGCGCTTCGGTCGCGACGTCACGCCAAGAAAATTCGCTTACGCCGGGGAGCTTCATCGCGACAACCGTTTCATCATGAAGTACACGAGCGGCAGGACGAACGGCATCGCGCAGACGATCGACGCCATGGCCAGCGAGAGCTGGTCGAGCCGGAGATAGCGGATGCCGAGCGTCGACAGCACGTGCGTGAGGTCGGCCGGGCCACCGCCGGTGAGCAGATAGACGCTGTTGAAATCGCCGAGCGTCCAAATCATCGAGAGCAGCGTGCAGGTGACGTACAGCGTCTGCATTGACGGCCAGGTGATGTAGCGGAATTTCTGCCACCAGCTCGCGCCGTCGACCTCGGCGGCCTCGAACAGATCGTGCGAGATCGCAAGTCGGCCGGTGATCAGGATCAGCGTCCAGAACGGCAGCGACTTCCAGATGTGCACGGCGATCGCCATGCTCAGCGCCACGGTCGGATCGTTCAGCCAGTTCGGGCCGTCATCGCCGGTGAAGGAAAAGATGAGGTGGTTGATCATGCCCCATTCGGGATTGAGCATGAAGCGTACCGACAGGATGGTCGGGATCGACGGCACCGCCCAGGGCAGGATGAAGATCACCGAGAGCCATTTGATCCAGGTGCGCTGCTGGGCGAAGAAGCCGGACAAGAACAGCGCGATCAGCATCTTGATATTGATGCCGATGACCAGGAAAATCAGCGTGTTGACCGCGGCGCGGGCGAAGATCGGGTCGTTGTACAGCGCGACGTAGTTCGCCGGAGCGCGCGCCAGCCACAGCCCATAGCAGACGGGATAAACGACGAAGGCCAGGAAAACGAGCAGGTAGGGCGCGAGCAGCACGATGCCCCAGACCTGCGCCGGGGTCAGCCGCGACGACAGAGGCGGGCCGGGAATTGCCTGATCGCCAGAGAGCGTGATCGCCATTCTTTTCGAACTCTTCAAAGAGAAGCCGGCCGCGAAACGCGGCCGGTGTTGTTCTTATACCTTTCCCCGCAACGCGGGGAGAGGGGCGGACGACTTAACCCGCGACCTGCTTGATGCGGGCAATCAGTTCGTCGACGGCCTTGTCGACCGGAACCTTCTCGCTCACCACCCGGTTCATCGCCTTCGCCCACACGTTCTCGTTGTTGAGAATCGTGAATTTCCAGTTCTTGGTGAAGTCGAACGCGGCGGTGCCGCCTTTGAACTGCGTGTAGACTGCCTTGCGGTGCTTGTCAGCCTGCCAGAACGGGCTTTCCTGGCTTTCCTTCGTCACCGGGAACCAGCGGCCGAGCGCGCCCTCGATATAGGGACGGACGTTCTCTTCCTGGAGCAGGAAGCTGATGAACTGCTTGGCCTCGGCCTTGTTCTTGGCCGCGGTGAAGATCAGCCCGGTCTTGACGTCGGAGCGGTAGCGGATGGTCGAACCATCCGGCGCCTTGGGGAAGGACGCCGTGATGATGTCCTGTTCATAGGCCTTCTTGCCGGCGTCGCGCTGTTCCTGGGTGAGGGCCTGGTTCTGCGAATCCTCGAACCACTTCGCCGCGATCGAGATCGTGAAGTTGTGGGTCATCACGATCGTCTTGTTGTGGAAGGCAACGTTGTTGTCAGGATCCTTCCACGTCGTCGAGGACGGCGGCGTGCAGCCCTTGATGTACGTGTCGGTGTAGTCCTTCATCGCCTTGATCAGGTTCTCGCGGACCTTGGGATCATCGACCAGCAGCTTGCCGTCGTCGTCGACCAGCTTGACGTGGTAGGCGTCCATGAAGGTGTAGAACGACTGGAAGGCATCGGTGGATTCCACGCCCATCGGCTGGCCCACGGCATAGATGCGCTGGCCGGTCGCCTTGCGGATCGCCGGCTGCACCTTGTCGCACCAGAACGACCAGTAGCCCGTCCAATCGGTCGGAATGTCGCTCTGCTTGAAGCCGGCCTTCTCCAGCATGTCGTTCCAGATCTGGACGTGCATGCTCTGCTGCTTCAGCGGGAAGCCGTAATAGGCCTTCTTCTTGGTCACGTCGTTGTAGAGGATCGACGCGTCCAGCGTGTTCTGCACGAACCGGCCCTTGATCGGCTCCATGACATCCGTGAGGTCCTCGAGCTTGCCCTCGTATGCCCACTTGCCCTGCGCCTGCACGTCATAGGAGTCGGAGTAGGCAACGTCGGGCACCGTGCCGGCATCGAGCGCCGCGACCGTCTTCGGAATCATGTCCTGGATCGCGTACTGCGACAATTCGACCTTGATGCCGGTCTTGGCTTCGAACTTCTTGATCGTCTCGATCAGCGCGTCGTCTTCGGAGCGATAGAAGCCCTTGCCCCACCAGACCGTAATCGTCTTCTGCTGCGCAAAGGCGGGTGCAGTGGCGGCGAAAAGCCCAACCGCAGCGACCGCCAATGATACTGCGCCAATAACCTTGGATCTCACGTTTTTCTCCCTCAAACGGCCGGTGTTTTTAGCCGGCCGTCTAAAACACTAGCGCATGGCGGAAGTCTGATCTAGCGCCATGTTGTCAGACCAATGTCGTGGGATGGAGCCTCGCGGAGATGCTTGACCCGCGTATCGATCCAATCGCCGCATCAATTCGCAGCGATCAATTCGCCTTGTGCGTTCTGGCTTGGCCTGCCCATGCGCAGCTCCACACACCTGCTCGCCGCCAGCGAAAGACTCAGCTGTTGTAAGCGGTATGAGGACTGAACGCAACGCAGCCGGCTCGCAGCGACGCGGCGCTCCGGCTGCGGGAGCCAAAATGTCTCTGAAGCAAACGGGCCGATTGATCCAGGAACTCAGGTTCGTCGGGGAACGGACTTGCACCGCTTAGCGGGCAAACTGTCAGCGTTTCCCCTTCAGCCCGGTTGAAATGGCAGGCGTCACCGGCAGCGGCTTCGTCGCGCTTGTCGCGACCCTTTCGGTCATGCCGGATTTGCCGGTGCCCGGCCTGGCGCTGCTTGTTGGCATCGACCGCTTCATGTCGGAGGCGCGGGCGCTGACCAGCATGATCAGCAACTGTGTCGCGTCCATCACCATTTCGCTGTGGGAGGACGCCTGTGACCGCGAGGTGCTGGCCCGTGAACTGGGACAGAGCGGCACTATCAAGGTCGCGGCCGGGACGAAGATCGACGGGGCAACCATGGTGCACGAGGACAAGAGCTGGATCTCGACGACGCAATCGGCCGCTTGACGCCGCGTTTGCATGAAATCCGTCGCACTGTTGGATTTGGCAAATCGAGCCTGTCGCGCGCAGGCTGCCAAGCCTAAGAGAGCGAGGTTGATCACTCTAGTTGGACTTGGCGCCCTCCTTCGCGTTCTCCGCCGTCGGCGATCCGTCCTGCGCCGGGCGCTTTCCGCCACCGGTAATGCGCTGCTTCAGGAGATCGAGGAAGGGAGATGCTGCGGGCGACTGCCGGATCAGGCTTTCGGGGTCGGGGAAAATCAGGGGATCGTCCCAGGGCCCCTGCACCATGAAGGGCAATTGAAAGCCTGACGTCGTGTTGAGGCTCGCGACGCCCTTCATGTCGTATTCGCGTGTCGGCACGGAGGCGGTGCCGGTCAGCGTGATCTTCGCCGCGGGTCCTTCGATGCGGATGTCCTCGGCGGTGGCGATCCCGTCGGAGAATTTCACTGCGATGGTGAGCTTGTCGTAGGGGGTCGAGCCGTTGCGGAAATTGCCGCCGCCCGACAGCGGCCGCCGCTCCAGCCGCTTGAGCAGCTGCTCGGCATTGAAGCCGGAGATCGCGCCGTCATGCCCGGTGACGGTGGCGCTGCCGTCGAGCGACTGCACGAGGCCGAACGGGCTCGAGCCGGAGGCGAAGAGCGACACGTTGATGTTGCCGCGGCCGGACAGCTTGTTGAGGCCGAACAGTTCGGAGGCGCAAGCCTGGAGATCGACGTCGGTGAACTGGAATTGCGCCTTGATGTCGGCGACGCTGTCGGCGCGCGCGATGCCGAAAGAGCCCTTGGCGATGCCGCCATAGACCTGGGCCTCGCCAACCGAGAGCGCCAGCGTGCCGTTCCGCAAATTGGCGCCGATCGCAGTGCGGCCGAGCTTCGACGGGCCGACCGTCAGCTTTGCCGCTGACAGGCGCATGTCGAGGTCAGTGGTCGAGAGCCCGTTAAGATCGAACAGCTGCCTGTTCCAGTCGCGCGCGCCGCTCGCGAGCAGGCGGAAGGTCGAGATATAGGGTGTGAAGTCGAGCGCGTCGGCGGCGAGCGTCGCCTGCAGCGTCTGCCGGCCGTTATTGGCGTAGGTCATCACGCCCTCAGCGGCATTGCCGTCGAGTTCGACATTGACGTTGGTGAGCGCGATCGAGGCACCCACGACATTGGCGCGCGCCTTCAGCGCGAAACGGCCGAAGCCGCCGCTGGCGGGCTGCGGCTGGCCGGTCCAGCGCAGCGCATTGCGCAACGACGGGCTGTCGATGGTGAGCGTGCCTTCCATCATCGGGCTGGTGCGGTTGGCGACGCTGCCGTCGAAGGCGAGCTTGAGCGGCGCGCTCGCGATCCGCGCCTTCAATCCTGAGCGCTCGCCGGAGAGGGCGGCGACGAAATCGGAAAAGGTGATCGAGCCATCGACGCGCTCGCCGCGCCAGTCGAACTGTCCGGTCGCGGCGAAGGAGCGCGAGATCGAGGGCCAGGCCAGCGACAGGTCGATGTCCTCTAGCTTCTCGGTGGCGCGCGTGGCAACGTCCTCGTAATTGAGCACGCCGTCCTGGATCCTGATCTCGGAGAACGACACTTGATTGTCGGCGCCGGGCTTCATGGTGCGCGCAATGGTCTGGATGAAGGGCGTCCAGTTGCTCTCGCCGTCCGGCTTCAGGCTGACATGAATGCGCGGCCGCAGCAGCGTCAGGTCGGCGATTTCGAACCGTTGCAGCAGCAGCGGCAGCAGCCGCAAATTGGCGGTGAGGACGTCGACATGGAGCGCGGGATCGTTGGCGCCGCCGCCCTTGAGACCGACGTCGCGGAAGGAGATGTAGCTCGCCGGCAGGACCGAAATGTCGATGTTGCCTGCGACACTGAGCTCGAGCCCGGTCACGTCGCGGATCTGCGCTTCCACCGCCTGGCGCAGCGCGTCACGGTTAATGAGCCAGGAGGTCGCGATCAGGGCGATCAGCGCCAGGCCGAGCAGCGCCGCGATCGGCGTCCCGAGGCGCTTCATTCCTTGGGCCATGGTCAATGGCATGTCCTGATCGGGTTGGTCATTGGAGCCAGAAGGGCGGGTCGGGAAACCTGCGTGCCCATGCCCAAGCCTTATTATGTTAAGTCCCGCAACTTGATGGGTTTTCTTGTCGCTTTCAAGGCCGCGGACGATTCTGCCCACGGCGTGGGCAGCTTCTATCACCCGGCCACGGATCGGAGAACCCCGTATCATTGACGGCTTCGGAGAATTTCGCCTAATAATCGCCGCCAATAAGGCGCGACGCCCGCAAGCCGAAGGTTCAGTCGAAGGTCATTTGCATGAACAAGGTCTATCCCGACGCCAAGTCGGCTCTGTCAGGCATTCTGAAAGACAACATGATGATCATGTCGGGCGGCTTCGGCCTCTGTGGCATCGCCGAGGAGCTGTCGGACGCGATCCGCGAGTCCGGCGTCAAGGGCCTGACGGTGGTCTCTAACAATGCTGGCGTCGACGGTATCGGGCTCAGCCGCCTCTTGGAAACCCGGCAGATCAAGAAGATGATCTCGTCCTATGTCGGCGAGAACAAGCTGTTCGCCCAGCAATTCCTCGCCGGCGAGCTGGAACTCGAATTCAATCCGCAGGGCACGCTGGCCGAGCGCATTCGCGCCGGCGGCGCCGGCATCCCGGCCTTTTACACCAAGACCGGCGTCGGCACGCTGATCGCCGAAGGCAAGGAAGTAAAGGAATTCGACGGCGAGAAATATCTGATGGAGCGTGGCCTGTTCGCCGATCTCGCCATCGTGCATGCCTGGAAGGGCGACACCGCCGGCAATCTCATCTACCGCAAGACTGCGCGCAACTTTAACCCGATGATGGCGACCGCCGCCAAGATCACGGTGGCCGAGGTCGAGCATCTGGTTCCGGCCGGTGAGCTCAATCCCGACCACATCCACACGCCCGGCATCTTCGTGAAGCGCATCGTCGAGGTCGGCACGGCCAAGAAGCGCATCGAATTCCGCAACACCCGCCCGCGCCCCGCCGCTTAAGGCGCGCATGATCCGGAAAAGTGGATACCGATTTTCCGGCAAGATCATGCGCAATGAAGCACTACAGGAGAGTTAGATGGCCTGGACCCGTGAACAGATGGCCGCGCGCGCCGCGAAGGAACTGCGCGACGGCTATTACGTCAATCTCGGCATCGGCATCCCGACGCTGGTCTCGAACTACATCCCCGACGGCATTGACGTCAGCCTCCAAAGCGAGAACGGCATGCTCGGCATGGGCCCGTTCCCCTATGAAGACGAGGTGGACGCGGACCTGATCAACGCCGGCAAGCAGACCGTGAGCGAACTGCCCTCCACGTCTTATTTCTCGAGCGCCGATTCCTTCGGCATGATCCGCGGTGGTCACATGGATCTGTCGATCCTCGGCGCCATGCAGGTGGCCCAAAACGGCGACCTCGCCAACTGGATGATCCCGGGCAAGATGGTCAAGGGCATGGGCGGCGCGATGGATCTCGTCGCCGGCGTCAAGCGCGTCGTCGTGGTGATGGAGCATTCCGCCAAGGACGGTCCGAAGCTACTGAAGCAGTGCAACCTGCCGCTCACCGGCGAGCGCGTGGTCGACATGGTCGTCACCGATCTCGCCGTCTTCACCATCGACAAGCACGGCGACGGCGGCATGGCCCTGATCGAGCTCGCCGACGGCGTCTCGCTCGAGGAGGTCAAGGCCAAGACCGAAGCCGAATTCCGCGTTGCGCTGAAGAATACGTAAGGCCGTCGCAATGGAGGCGCGCATGACGATACGGTCAGCGCGTCCCGACGACGTCGGTGTTGTCGCACGAACCATTCTGACGTCGCAGCGCGGCTACCGCACGCGTGGCTGGTTCGACGTCGCGCTCGGCTGGCCCGAAGTGCAGTGCCTCGATTTCATCGCGCGCATCACCGTCGCAGACGCGGTGTCGATGTGGCACGTCTCGCAATTCCTGATCGCCGAGATCGATGGCATGCCTGCCGCCGCGCTATCCGCGCTGCCGGCGGCCGGCACCGGACCTTCGGCCTGGCGCGCGATCGAGGAAGTCGCCGCTGCAACCGGGCTCGCCGCGCCGGAGCTGGAAGCCATCCGTCGACGCGGCGCCTATACGCGCGCCTGCTGGGTTCAGGGCGGCGAGGGCGACTGGATGATAGAATATATCGCAACCGATCCCGCCTATCGCGGTCGCGGGCTGGTGCAGGCGCTGATCCGGCACGCGCTGGATAAAGGGCGGGCGGCTGGATTTGGCCGGGCGACGATATCGTTTCTGATCGGCAACGAGCCCGCCGAACGTGCCTATAGTAAGGCCGGATTCGTGTTCGCGGAGGAGAAGCGGGATCCCGATTTCGAGGCGCTGATCGGCGCGCCCGGCTTTCGCATGTTCATGCAGACAATCTAGCCTGCGGCGCGGCCGATTTCATCGGAAAGCCGTTCCGCGCCCGCGACATGGTCGATCGGATCGATGCTGCCGTTGACGAGTTCGCGCAAGCCCGGCGCGAACCGCCAGCGCTGGCTGGCCGGCTGCGAACCGCCGACCAAGCGCGCAGGCGACGGCTCGAACATCTCGCTGCGCGCCTCACCAACAAAAACCGTCGGCGCACGCATCTGAGCGCGCGGACGATCGAGGGCTACGGCGCCAGCGTGTTGCCGAAAGCCGCCCGCAACCCGGCCGATCTGCTTCGCCGCATGTTCGGTCAGGGCTCGGCTGCCCATGTCCGAGGCTTGGCGGGACCACAACGCGTTCCGCGGCCACCCTGCCGCCGCCGCAGCGTCCCACGGAAACCCCAATCGAACCGGTTCCTTCCCTGCCGCGTCTCATCACGATGGCGAGGCATCTTTTCGCGCGTCCGGCTGGTGACGCGTCGATATCGGCAGGGAGGAAATTTATGCGTACCATCGCGAAATATCTGGCGACGACGAGTCTGGTCCTGGTGGCCACGGCGGCGGCGTTGCCGTCATGGGCCGCCGACGTGGACGCCACATCGGCTATCGACACCGTCACCGTCTATCCCGATGGTGCCACCGTGACCCGGGTCATCGCGCTGGATCTGGCCTCTGGTGACAATACGCTGGTCGCGAAGGACTTTCCGCTCTCGCTCGATCCGTCCTCCCTCCGCGTCGAAGGCGAGGCGGGCGCCAAGCTGACCATCGGCACCATCGACGCGCGACCGCCGCGTGCGGCGCCGCCGGTGAACCTGCCGGAGCTCGACAAGCGCATAGAGGCGCTGAAGGATCAGCGCGCCGATCTGCAAGGTGTCATCGACTCGGCCACCGCCCGGCGCAAATTTGCGCAGCACTTTGCCGAAGCCTCGCCTGCCGGTCTCGGCGACAAGGGCGACGCCCGGCCGATCACCGAATGGCGCGCGGCCTTTGCCGCCGTCGCCGAGGAGATCGCGACCGCCGACACTGCGATCCGCGAGGCCGCGCGAAAACAGCGCGAGATCGATCGGCAGATCGCGCAGCTCGAGGCCGAGCGTTCGGCCAAGCCGCCGAGCAAGCTGGAGGTGCGGATCGACGTCGCCTCGGCAGCCGCGACCAAGGCGACGCTGCGGGTGACCTATACCGTGCGCAATGCGCGCTGGCTGCCGCTTTATGACGCCCGGCTCGACACCGGCGCCAAGGACCGCAAGCCGCAGCTCGAGCTGGTGCGCCGCGCCGAGGTCACGCAATCAACCGGCGAGGATTGGTCCAACGTCACGCTCGGCGTCTCTACCGTTCGCATCAGCCGCGGCGGCAGCGCCCCGGAGCTTAATTCGCTGGTCGCGCAATATCCGCAGGTGGCGAGACCGGTGGCTGCAGGAACGGTCTCAGATCCGGCGCGGCCCGCGCCGGTTGCACGTCAGATGCAACCCCATCTTTCGAAAATGGCCGAATCGGCCGAGCCGCGTGAACGCGCTGACGAGCAGCAGGCGGTTGCCGAGATCGGTGACTTCCAGGCCACCTTCAAGATTCCCGGGCGCGTCAGCCTCGGCGCCGCCGAAGGCGCCAAGAGCCTCCGTATCGCTTCGGTGAATGTGCCCGCCGATCTGGCGGTGCGGGCCGCCCCGGTGATGGACCCGACCGCCTTCCTCGAAGCCAGCTTCAGGCAGAGCGACGAGGCGACTCTATTGCCGGGCAAGGTCGCGATCTACCGCGACGGCGTCTTCGTCGGCCGCGGCAAGATCACGGCGTCGGCCAAGGACGACATCGTGCGGCTCGGCTTCGGCGCCGACGACAAGGTTAAGATCGAGCGCGCGGTGCTCAAGCGCAACGAGGGGTCGGCGGGTCTCCTTGTCACGACGTCGAAGACCGACGAGCGCGCGTTCAAGACGACGATCCGCAATGGACACGACTTCCCGATTAAGATTGCGATCGAGGATCAGCTTCCGGTCAGCGAGAACGAGGACATAGTGGTCGAGATGCTGCCCGCGAGCACGCCGCCCACCGCGAGCAACATTCGCGACAAGCGCGGCGTGCTGGAATGGTCGTTCGACGCCAAGCCCGGCGAGTCCAAGGACATCAACTTCGCCTGGCGCATCCGCTGGCCGAAGGACAAGAGCATGGTGATCGCACCGGCCGGCTAGACGGTGTCTCTTCACCTCTCCCGTAGGGACAGGTGAAGTGCGCCGCAAGCTCTGCGCCAACCAACTGGGCATCATCGCGCAGGCCCAGCCGCTCGCATCGATTGCGGCAGCACGTACGGTACGCCGTCGTCGCCTTGGTGCACGGCGGCATCGATCTCGAAGATGTCGCGGATGATCTCGCGCGTGACGACATCGGCCCGCGGGCCGTCGACGGCGAGCTTACCGCGGTTCAGCACGATCAGTCGGTCCGCGAAGCGGATTGCGAGGTTAAGGTCGTGCAGGATTGCGACCACGGCCGTGCCGCCTGCCGCGCGGCGGCGCGCGGCTTCCACGAGGTCGATCTGGTGGCGCAGGTCGAGGCTCGAGGTCGGCTCGTCCAGCAGCAGAAGTCCCGGGCCGTGCTCGGCCTCGCCGCAGGCGAGTTGCACCAGCACGCGGGCGAAATGGGCTCTCTGCTGCTCGCCGCCAGACAGTGTCGGCAATTGCCGGTCTCTGAAATGGGCGAGGCTAACCTCGTCCAGCGCGGCATCGACGAGCGCGCTCGCCTCGCGCGAGCTGCGATCGCCCGCGCCCATCAGCACGATCTCCTCGACGGTGAAGGGAAAGGTGACGTTGATGTGCTGGGACAGCATGGCGCGGCGCGCGGCGAGCTCGCGCGGCGTGAAGCTGCTGATGTCGCGCTGCTTCAGCCGCACCTCGCCCTCGCTCGGGCGGAGATCGCCGGAGAGCAGCCGCAGCAGCGTCGACTTTCCGGCGCCGTTCGGGCCAATGATGGCGACCATCTCGCCGGCCGCGACATGCAGGCCAACCCCATCGAGCAGCGTCGCGCGGCCGGCGTGCTTGCTTAAGGATCGCGCCTCGATCACGGCGCTCATAGCGAGGCGAGCCCACGCTGCCGCAGCAGGATGGCCAGGAAGACCGGCGCACCGACGGCCGCGGTCAAAATGCCGATCGGCATCTCCGCAGGCGCCACGATGGTGCGCGCCAGCGTGTCGGCGCCGACCATCAGAATAGCGCCAAGCAGCACCGAGGCGGGCAGCAGCAGGCGATGCGCCGGTCCGACGACGAGGCGGAGCAGATGCGGCACGACGATGCCCACGAAGCCGATGACACCGCTGATCGACACGGCAACGCCGGTCATGGCGGAAACCACGACGATCGAGATCCGTTTCAGGCGCTCGACGTCGACCCCGCCGTGAAAAGCGTCGGCTTCGCCGAGCACCAGGAGATCGAGCCCGCGCGCGATGAAGGCGCAGGCCGCAAGCCCGACGGCCAGGATCGGCGTGAGCACGGCGGCCTTGGTCCAGGTCGCGCCGCCCATCGAGCCCAGCAGCCAGAACGTGATGTCGCGGAGCTGGCGGTCGTCGGCGACGAACACCAGCAGCCCGATGCCGGCATTGGCAATGGCGGTGATGGCGACGCCGGCGAGCAGGAAGATCGCGATGGAGGTTCGCCCGGCACGGCTGGAGATGCCGTAGAGGATCGCGGTCGTCGTCAGCGAACCTGTAAAGGCCGCGAGCGGCAACAGCTCGGTCTGGAGGAAGCGCAGCGCTTCGCCGAAGCGTGAATCGGTGAAGACGATCGCACTCGCCGCCGCGAGCGCGCCGCCGCTGGAAACGCCGACCAGCGCGGGATCGGCGAGCGGATTGCGAAACAGCCCCTGCATGATCGCGCCGGCCGCGGCGAGCAGACCGCCAACCATCGCGCTCGCTGCGATCCGGGGAATGCGGATCGACCACAGCACGAGCTGGTCACGCGCCGTCATGGCGTCGGCGATCGTATTGCCGGCAAAGCCGAGCGCAGCAGGCAGTCGCGAGAGAGGAATACCGGCCGCGCCAACCGTCAGCGCAACGATGGCGGTGAGCACGAGTAGCACGACCAGAAGGGGAAGCGCGAACGATGCGGCACGTCGTCGTGCGGCGCGTCGTCGCCGGCTTTGCGCATCCGTCCCGACCGCCACACTCATTGCCGGCAATTCGCCGCCGACAGGGCCGACGTGAACGCGCCGCCCTGTTCGGCCAACGTCGGATAGAGCTTGACGGAGAGATCGCGAGCGGCCGCGGCCGTGCGCGGCCCGAACCCGAGCAGATAGAGTCCGTCCATGGTGATGAAACTCTTGTTGGACGCAACCGGCGTCAGCGCAAAGCCGGGATGGGCATAGACCGCTTCGGCCTGGAGCGAATCGTTGCCGCGCTCGATCGACAGCACGACATCGGGTTTGGCTGCCACGATCGCCTCGTCGCCGATGATCTTGTAGCCATCATAATCGTCCACGGCGTTGGCGGCGCCGGCGAGCTGGATGATCTCGTCGGCCGCGGTCTTGCGGCCGGCGACCATGGCGCGTCCGTTCTGGAGCGACATCACGAACATCACGCGCGCCGGCTTCGTCACCTTGGCACGCAACGCGCGGAGCTGCGCGAGATCGGTGCCGACCGCAGCGCTCAGGCATTCGGCGCGCGCATCGACGCCCATGGCGTGGCCGACCAGCTTGATCTTCTCGATCAGACCTTCCTCGGAGAAGGTCTCGGGCACCAGCACCAGCGGCACCTTCGCCGCCTCCAGGATGTTCATGGTCTCGCGCGGGCCCGATCCCTGGATCGCCAGGATCAGCGTCGGGTTGAGGCCCAGCACACCTTCGGCGGAAATCTGGCGCATGTAGCCGACATTGGGTTTGTCGTGCAGCGCCGCCGCCGGATAGAGGCTCGTCGTGTCGACGCCAACCAGCCGGCTCTCCAGGCCGAGTGCATAGAGGATTTCGGTGATGGCGCCGCCGATCGAGACCGTGCGTGCGAAATCGGTGATGGCGACGTCGCGATTGCGCGCGTCGTGCACCGTGATACCGGCGGCGTGCGCGCCGGACACGAGCGCGAACGTGCCGGAGAGCAGGAGGCTTGCAAGCGTGCGACAAAATGTCATTGCGTTCACTTGGTCAGGATCAGCTTGTTCTGCGAGGTCAGGCGCAGGCGATAGCTGTCCTCGCCATGCGCAATGATGATCTCGCGCTCGGCCGCAAACAGCTCGCGGCTGTCGATCCGGCTTCCTCGCATGGTGAGGGTTCTCGTTGCTGCAGAAGGGCCTCCTGCCGCCCCCGCCGCGCCGCTGCTGCTGTCTCCTGATGTTGCTGACATTGTTGGTGTGATGCGCTTTCGAAATTCAGATGCGTCTTGCTTTGTATAAGGGGCGCGAGGCGCATTCCAACGGCAGCAATTTACAATCGATATAAACTGTAACCGGATGTCATTGACGGTCAGAGTGTTGCCACGTAACCGATTATGGCAGTGGGGAGTGCCCCGCGTGCTTTCGAAAGACAGCCAGCCAGTCGTTCGCGTTGCGAACGCACGCCAGCCAATAAAACTCCAAAACTAAAGTGAAGTGCAGGCTGGGGCTGATATGGCTGACGGGGCTAGGTATTCGCGCGCCCTGATTTTGGGCGCGTCGGTGGTTTCAATCGCGGCAATGACGGCGGAGAGGGGGCTTGCACAGGCCGCCCAGCCGCAGGCCGAAAGTGCGTCGTCGGAATGGCCGAAGCAAGCGAAGCGCAAGCCGGTGAAGCCGCCAGTTGCGCAGCCGGCAGCGCCCGACGTCATGAACGCCCGCGCCCAGGCTGGAGGCGCGGCGCCTGTTCAGACGCTCGACACGATTACGGTCGCCGCGACCAAGACACCGCAGCGGACGATCGATGCGCTCGCGCCAGTCAGCTCGATTTCGCTCGACCAGATCCAGGGGCTTCAGCCCAACCGTTTGTCGGGCATCTTCTATGCCGTGCCCGGCGTGTCGTTCCAGGAGCGCGGCGACGATCCCGCAACCGTCATCAACATCCGCGGCTTGCAGGATTTCGGCCGCGTCGCGGTCGTGGTCGACGGTGCGCGGCAGAACTACCAGCGCACCGGCCACAACGCCAACGGCTCCTTCTTCCTCGACCCTGAATTGATCGGCGGGGTCGATGTCGTGCGGGGACCGACTGCCAATATCTACGGCTCCGGTGCGATTGGCGGCTTGGTCTCCTTCCGCACCAAGGACATCAACGACGTGTTACGCCCCGGCGAGCGCTGGGGCGTCGATCTCTCCGGCTCCTACGGCTCCAATAACAATCGCGGCCTCGCTTCGGTCTTCGGCGGCGTGCGCGCCACGCCCGATATCGATGTCTTCGGCGGCGCGGTCTATCGCACGCAGGGCAATTACAAGGACGGCAATGGCACCGAGATCGGCAACACCGGTAACCAGGTCGAAAGCGGGCTGATGAAGCTCACGGTGCGGCCGGCCCTCGGTCACGAGGTCAAGTTCGGTGCCATCTTCCAGGATTATCAGTACGATATTGGTCAGTTCAACCGGGGCCCGGTGCTAACTGCGGCGCAGCGCGCGCTTTATCAGGGCTCCTCGGTTTACGCTTCCGACGCCAAGAATTACACCGGCACGATTACCTGGAATTATTCGCTGCCGAGCGACAATCTGTTCGATTGGCACATGTCGGTCTACGGCAACCGCGTCGACAACGACCAGACCAAGACCTATCACTATTCAACCGGAGGCGCGACCTATTGCGGCGCGGGCAATTTCGGCAACAACATCTCGGGCTGCGTCGGCGACAAACGCGGCTATGTCCTCAACACCTACGGCATCGACGTCAACAACACCACGCGCTTCAACGTCGGCGACTGGCGCAACGCCGTCACCTGGGGCGTCGACGCGTTTCAGGACGACGTCATCACGACCGACAGCCGCGGCAACTCCAACATCACCACGCCGAGTGGCATCCGTACTGTGTCGGGCGGTTTCGTTCAGTTGAAGCAGAACTACGGCACCTGGTTCGAGGCGGTGAGCGCGATCCGCTATGACCGCTACGACCTCGATTCCGGCAGGACTAGCGCCGGCGGCGACCGCTTCTCACCCAAGATCACCCTGGGCGTCACGCCGATCGCGGGCTTCCAGCCTTATGTCAGCTATGCCGAAGGCTATCGCGCCCCGTCGATCACCGAGACGGTGATTTCCGGCGCGCACGCGACCGGGGGCGGACCAGCGTTCTTTCCCTGCCCCGACGGCACCGTCGGCCTGTTCTGCTTCCTCCCCAACCCAAACCTTCGTCCCGAGGTCGGCAAGAACAAGGAAGTCGGTATCAACCTGAAGTACGACAACATCTTCAGCGCGTCTGACTCGTTCAGGGGAAAGATCAACCTGTTCCGCAACGATGTCAGCGACTATATCGACCTCGTCGCTTCGGCGGCGGTCCTGGTGCCGCCATTCGGCTCGTTCAGCCAATACTACCAGTATCAGAACATCGCCAATGCCCGCATCCAGGGCTTCGAGGCGGAGACGATGTACGATGCGGGCAGCTGGTTCATCGGTGTCGCCGGTCACTACATCCAGGGCAAGAACGTCGCCACCAATATCGGGCTTGCGACCATCAGCCCGACCAAGGTCGTCACCACCGGCGGTGTCCGCCTGCTTGATCGCACCCTGATCGTGTCGGCGCAGTGGGCTTCGTTCGGTCCGAACAACGACGTGCCGGCCAACTATATTCGCTCGACCGGCTACGATCTCGTCAATCTGTATCTGACCTACAATGCGACCAGGGATATCGTGTTCTCGGCCTCGATCGACAATCTTCTGAACCAGTATTACCGGCCTTATGCCATTCCCGGCAGCTCCACCGATGGCACCTCGCAGAACGACGTGCTGTGGACGAGCCCGGGACCGGGCAGGGTCTACAAGGCCGGCCTGAAGATCCACTTTGGGGGTGCGTGAGCCGCAGGGCACCGCAACACCACAACTTCCGCCGGGCCGCGCTGATGCTCCAGCGCGGCTTCGGCGCGTTTTCGTCTAGATCAGAAGAGGAGACTTTCATGTTCATCGCTATGAATCGTTTTCAGGTGAAGCTCGGCTCGGAAGCCGCGTTCGAGACCGTCTGGCGCAGCCGGGAGTCCTATCTCGGCAGCATGCCCGGTTTCGTCGAATTTCATTTGCTAAGGACCGGTGCTGGAGGACCACACGCTGTATTCCTCGCACACCGTGTGGGTCGACAAGTCCGCTTTCGAGGCCTGGACGCGCTCAGAGGAATTCCGCCGCGCACATGCGCGTGCCGACAACAAGACCGGCGCAAGCCTCTATCTCGGCCATCCCAAGTTCGAGGGGTTCGAGGTCATCATGACTGAGCGCAAGGCGAACGCGGCCGCCTGAGCCGGCCGATCATGAAGGGAGCTGGACATGTTGAGCACCGATCTCGCCGATCTCAAGGCGTATATGGCCGACAATCCCGACGCCGTGATCGAGGACGTTGCGCGCGAGCGCAAGGTCACCCCGCGCGCTGTGATCGAGGCGCTGCCGCCGTCCATGGTGCGCATGGGCGGCGGTGAGCATTTCGCCGCCGCCATGCAGGATATCGCCGAATGGGGCGAGGTCACGCTGATCGTCCACACGGACGATGGGATCTTCGAGTTCACCGGGGCGCTTCCCGCGGGGGAGATCGGCCGCGGTTACTTCAACCTGATGCAGCCGAAGGGATTGCACGGCCATCTCCGTCATGAGCGATGCGCGGCCGTCGTCTTCGTCGAGCGTCCCTTCATGGGCAAGACGTCCGCCTTCGTCGCCTTCGTCAATGCCGATGGCGGCATCATGTTCAAGGTCTTCGTCGGCCGCGACGAGACCCGTGCGCTGCGTGCGGACCAACTGGCGCGGTTCAGGCAGCTCGCGGACCGGATCGCGCCGCAGCCAACCGCGTAGCTTCTTCTGTCTGACGGGAGATCAGGATGCAAAGCAATTCCAGGCTTCGGCACATGATCGTAACATCCGTGCTGGCGCTCGCGCCGACACCGGCCTTCGCGATCGACGAAGCGCTGTTACCGCGCAATCTGTCGCCCTGGGGCATGTTCGTCAGCGCCGACATCATCGTGAAGACGGTGATGGTCGGCCTCGCCGTGGCTTCGCTGGTGACATGGACGGTGTGGCTTGCGAAGACCATCGAGCTGCGCCGCAAGGGCGCGCTGGCTTTGCACCGGACGCGCGCGCTCGAAGGCAACATGACGCTGGCCGAGGCCGCGGCACGGGCCGGCGATGCGCATGATGCGGTCGCCCAGCTTATCCAGTCCTGCGCCAAGGAGGCGGAGCTCTCCGGCGGCGTGCTCGATAACGGCCTTGAGGAGCGGGTGGCGCTGCGGTTGGAGCGGGTCGAGGCGGCCATGTCCCGGCAGATCGCGCGCGGCACCGGCGTGCTCGCGACCATCGGCGCCACCGCGCCGTTCGTCGGCTTGTTCGGCACGGTCTGGGGCATCATGAATTCCTTCATCGGCATCTCCGAGAGCCACACCACGAGTCTTGCGGTGGTCGCGCCCGGCATCGCGGAGGCATTGCTTGCCACCGCGCTCGGCCTCGTCGCCGCGATCCCGGCGGTCGTGATCTACAATCATCTCGTTCGCGGCATCGCCAATTACCGCGCGCTGCTCAGCGATGCCTCGGCACAGCTTACGCTGCTGGTGAGCCGCCAGCGCGACCACAGAGAATTCCGCCTGGCGCGGGCGGCGGAGTAGGGCCATGTCCGCAAAGCTCGGCGCAAGCTCCTCGGTCAGGTCGCGCGGTGACCCGGGTGATCTCGACGTGACCCACGAGATTAACGTCACGCCATTCATCGACGTGATGCTGGTGCTTCTGATCATTTTCATGGTGGCGGCGCCACTTGCCACCGTCGACATCGGGGTCGATCTGCCGGCGAGCGCCGCCGAGCCCGCGCCGCGGCCGGACAAGCCGATCTTCGTCACCGTGAAGCCGGATCTTTCGATTGCCGTCGGTGAGGATCTTGTGTCCCGCGATGCGCTCGGCACCTCGCTCGCTGCCGCCACCAAGGGCCGCAAGGACGAGCGCATTTATCTGCGCGCCGACAAGGCGGTCTCCTATGGCGACTTGATGGAGGTGATGAACAGCTTGCGCAATGCCGGCTACCTGAAGGTCGCGCTGGTCGGCCTCGACGGGCGCAGCTGATGACCTCCGCAAACGCGTTTGCCCTGCACGAGCCGCTCGGCGAAAGGGAAACCATGCGCTGGAGCCTATCGGCGGCCGTAATCGTGGCGCTTCACATGGCCGCGGCACTGCTTGCGATGAGCTGGCTCAAGTCGCAGCCCGAGCAAGGTGTGAGCCTGCCGGCGATCATGATCGACATGGCACCGGTGACTTCGGCGCCGCAATCGATGCAGGACGACATCGCGCCAGGGCCCGTGATGCAGGAGGCCGATGCTTCGCCGCCGCAGCCCGTGCAGCAGCAGATGGCCGAGGAGACGATCGCGCCGACGCCGCCGCAGGAAAAGCCGGACGTTGTCGCGCCACCCGAGCAGAGATTGGAGCCGACCCCGGCCAAGCCCGAGCCGGCGAAGATCGTCCCGGTCGAAAAGCCGGCGCCGGCGAAGCCGAAGGTGGTTCGCCGCGAGGCGAAAAAGCCGTCTGAGGCGCCGCCGGCGCCGCGCACCAGCGCAGCCCCGCGCGCGGAGCGCGAGGCGGCGATGGCATCAGCCCAGAGCGCCGGCGCGGTGGCCTCCGTGATCGCATCCTACAATCAGCGAATCCGCGCGCATCTGATGCGCTTCCACCAATATCCGTCCTCTGGCGGCGGTCAGCGTGGCATCGCGAGGCTGAGCTTTACGATTGCCCGTAGCGGGCAGGTCACATCCAGCCGCCTCAGTGGTTCGTCCGGCGTCGCCGCTTTCGACGCTCAGGCCATGGCGATGATCCGCCAGGCCTCGCCGTTTCCGCCGATCCCGGACGAGGTCAAGAACGGCGCGATGAGCTTTACGATTCCGGTGGAGTTTACGGTGCGATAAGTCTCCGTTGTCGTGCCCCGCGAAGGCGGGGCATCCAGTACGCCGCGGCATTTCCGTATCACACCGCCGCCGCGGCGGACTGGACCGCCCGGTCGAGCCCGGCGATGGCCGTATCGAGAGAGCGTCGCCTCACTTCGCCTTCAGGAAATCCGCGACCTCCAGCAGCATGAACTCGTTATCGTCGGCCTTGTTGGGGTCGCGGCTGGACGAGAACGGCAGATTGTTGTCGTTGCCGACGATGATGTGAGTGTCGTCGACGCGATCGACGTTCTCGATGGTGAAGAACGGGAAGGTGTAGACGCCGTCATTGAGCGGCTTCCTCGCCTTCTTGTCGGGATCCCTGATCTTCAAGAGGTCGATATAGCCGATCTTGCGCACGGGCTTGCCGACATTGGCATCGGTGAGCTCGATCTTGTAGATGCGCTTGAATTTGGCGAGGTCAGGAAAGCAGTTCTCGCCGCGGGTGCCTTGCGGGCAAGACTTGTCCGCGGTGCCTTCGCCGTTGTCGCGCTCGATGACGAGGCCGCTGGTCGGGTCGACCATGTTGAAGTCGCCGATGGCATTGCCGTTCTGTTCGAACACATACTGCCAGTAGCGTCCGGTGAATTTCTCGGCAGCGACGTCGAATTCGAGGATGCGGGAGGCTTCCTTGCCGTCGACCTTTTCCCAGTCCTTCTTGTCGGCGTCCCACAGCGGTCCTTCGAGCAGGCCGTAGAGGAATTTGCCGTCCTTGGACGATGCAAAGCCCTCAAAACCCTTGGAACGGCGGAGGTTGACATTAGTGTAGGTCGCGCCCGGCGCGGCCGGCGTTCCCACTGCCCAATTGTCCGGCGAGCGCACCGGCTTGCCATCGGCGACCGTCTCGAACACGGCCAAGATCTTGCCGGTTTTGTCGGCCTTTCAGGATATAGGGGCCGAACTCGTCGCCGATCCAGAAGCTGTCGGCGATGATCTGGAAGCCCTCGGTGTCGAAGTCCGAGCCGGTGAGATAGCGCTTCTGGGTATCCTCATGAACGATGCGGAACGGCACGCGTCTGTCGGGATCGTGCAGGAAGATGGTCTCCAGCCGCTCGATCTTGCCGCTCGTCCAATCCATCTTGTAGTGGTTCAGGTATAGCATCGAATCCGGCGAGTTGGCACGCGCGCCCATACCGTTGTCGGTGATCACCCAGAACGTGCCGTCCGGCATGGTCTTGATGCCGGAATGACCCTGCAGCGGCTGGCCCCTGAACGGCAGCGACACGCCCGTCGCCCGCTCATAGGACTTGCCCATCACGGTGCCGAGCGCGTCGACGCGCTTGCCCGTCGTGTATTTGCCCGAGGTCTTGAGATCGGCTGGCGCATCGGCGGGTGCGTCGATGAACGATTCGGCCGGCATCACCACGTGGCCGACGAGTTTGGCGGGGAATTCACCTTCGCTCTGCGCGAGCGCGGCGCTCGCGGTGAGAATGATCGTTGCGACGGTGCCGAGAAAAGTCGCGCGCATGTACGTCTCCTGTTGGCGGACGCACGCCTTATGCGGACGGCACATTGCAGTTTTGTGAAGCCGGGCCAAACGCCGCAGTTGCCCATCTACTCCTTTACCGCGCCCGTCAGCGACGACACGTAATAATCCACGAACAGGGAGTAGAAGATCGCAACCGGCAGCGAGCCGAGCAGCGAGCCGGCCATCAGCGCACCCCACTGATAGACGTCGCCGGTGACGAGCTCGGTCAGGATCGCGACCGGCACGGTCTTGTTGGCGCCGCTCTGGATGAAGGCGAGCGCGTAGATGAACTCGTTCCAGGACAGCGTGAAGGAGAAGATGCCGGCCGAGATCAAGCCGGGTACCGCCAGCGGCAGCGTGATCCGCCTCAGGATCTGCAGCCGCGTGGCGCCGTCGACCAGCGCGCATTCCTCGAGCTCGTAGGGAATCGACTTGAAATAGCCGATCAGGAGCCAGGTGCAGAACGGCACCAGGAAGGTCGGATAGACCAGGATCAGCGCAAGCGGTGAGTCGAACAGGCCGAACTGCACGACGACGGTGGCGAGCGGAATGAACAGGATCGACGGCGGCACGAGATAAGCGAGATAAATGCCGAGACCGACATAGGGACTGCCGCGGAAGCGCAGGCGTTCGATGGCGTAAGCGGCAAGCGTGCTCGCGATCAGCGACAGCGTGGTCGAGCCGATCGCGACCAGCATCGTCGTCCACAACCAATGCGGATAAGCGGTGTTGAACAAGAGGTGCTTGATGTGCGCCAGCGTGGGCGACGAGATCCAGAACGGATTGTGCTCCTTGTAATTCATCAGCTCCGCGTTCGGCTTGAACGAGGTGATCGCCATCCAGTAGAACGGGAACAGCAGGATAAGTACGAAGCAGCCGAGCGGCAGATAGATCATCATCAGCCGCCGCAGCCCGGAATCCCACGCCATCGTGTCGGGCGCTGCCTTCGCGTCGGCGACAGCCGGTTGGGCGACTGTATCAGTCATTGCTCTCTCCCTGCTGCCATTTGCGACGCGCCAGTCCGAAATAAGAGAACAGCGTCGCGAACACCAGGAACGGGATCATCGACACCGCGATCGCGGCACCCTCGCCGAGCTCGCCACCGGCGATGCCGCGCTGGAAGGCAAGCGTTGCCAGCAGATGGGTCGAGTTGCCGGGCCCGCCACGGGTGATGGCGTAGACCAGCTGGAAGTCGGTGAAGGTGAAGATGATCGAGAAGGTCATGACGATGGCGAGGATCGGCATCATCATCGGGAACGTGATGTAGCGGAAACGCTGCCAGGCGCTGGCGCCGTCGAGCATCGCAGCCTCGTAGAGCGAGGGCGAGATGGTCTGGAGCCCCGCCAGCAGCGAGATCGCGACGAAGGGAATGCCGCGCCAGATATTGGCGGCGATCAGCGAGAAACGGGCCGGCCAGGCCGAGCCGAGGAAGTCGATGTTGCTGGAGCGCCAATGCAGCACGTCGACCAGCAGATACGAGATGATCGAGAATTGCGGATCGTAGATCCACCAGAACGCCAGCGCCGACAGCACGGTCGGCACGATCCAGGGCAGCAGGATGATCGCACGCAGCACGCTCTTGAACGGAAAATGGTTGTTGAGCAGCAGCGCGAGCCAGAAACCGAGTGCGAACTTTCCGAAGGTCGCGACGGCCGTGTAGACCACGCTGTAGAACACCGCGTTCCACCAAAGGGAATCGGTGAGGAGATACTGGAAATTTTCGAAGCCGACGTAGATGCCACGCCGGCCGATCGTGGTGTCGGTGAAGGCGAGCCAGATGCCCAGGCCGAGCGGATAAGTCAGGAACACCGCGAGCAGCCCAATCGCAGGCGCCAGACACATCATGATCAGGAACGGCTTGTAGTCGAACAGCCGCACCAGCCAGTTCGGCTGCCGCTGCGCGAGAACGGGGGAGGAGAAGGTGGTCACGGACATCGGTTCGGCGTCCTGTCTTGGGCTGTCGCTACCGCAATCATTGCGAGCGAAGCGAGGCAATCCAGTCTGTCTCCGCGGTTACGGTCTGGATTGCGTCGTCGCTTCGCTCCTCGCAATGACGGCTGCCTTGTCGTGAGTTTTTACCGCCCCTGCCGCCGGAAGTACCGCTTGCACCGCTGCTCGGCTTCTGCGGCAGCCGCCTCCGGCGTGGCAGCGCCGGTCGCAACGGACGCGAACATCTGGATCAGCACGTAGTCGGCGCTGACGGCTCCCGTCGCTGTCGAGATCGGGCCCTTGTAGCCGTCGTAATAGGTGCTGTTCATCGTGTCCTTGAACAGCTTCACCTTGGGATCCTGCGACCACACGGCGGACTCGGCGTAGGCGGCCAGCGGCTGCGACCAGTAGCCGGAGTTGGCATTGAGCCACGGCTCGTACTGGTCCTTTTCCAGCATGTATTGCAGGAATGCCTTCGCCGCGTTGGGGTACTGGCTGTGCTTGAACACCATTGCGTTCAGCGTCAGGCCCGCCATCGGAGAGACCTTGGCCAGGCCCTTCGGCAGCAGCTGATGCTCGCTGTCCTCGGCGATCGCCTTGGTGGCAGGATCGTTCTTCAGCGAGAAGTACAGCGAAACGCCATTGGCGGTCAGGGAGATCTCCTGCGAGGAATAGGCGCGGTTGTTGCTGACGTCGTTCCACGACGTCGTGCCGGCGATGAAGGTCGGGTAGAGCTGCTTGACCCAGTTCAACGCGGCGATGGTCTCCTTGCTGTTGATCGTGACGTTGCCCTCTTCGTCGAGCAGGGATCCGTTGTGCGACCACAGCGCCCAGCTCGCAAAACCGTTGCCATCGCCCTTGGCATTGCCGAGCGCGAAGCCGGCCGGCTTGCCGGCCTTGTGCAGCTTCTGGCACAGGTCGAGGACGCCGGCATGGTCCTCCGGCACTTTGTCGAAGCCGACCGATTGCAGGACCGACTTGCGGTAGATGAGGGGGCCGGCGGTGGCGCCGAACGGCAGCCCGATCCACGTATCGCTCTTGTTCTTCTTGCCGTAGCGCTGCGCCAGCGGCAGCCAGCCGCCATAACGCTTGCCGAGATAGTCGGCGACATCAGTCAGCTCGATCAACTTGTCGATATAGATGTGCGGAGCATCGGAGAAGCCGATAATGATGTCGGGGCCGGCGCCGGAATTGGCGGTCACTGCGGTCTGCTGATTGATATCTTCCCAGCCGACGAAGTCGACCTTGACCTCGACCCCGGTATCCTTGGTGAACTTTGCCGCATTGGCGCGGAACACGTCCTCGTCGGCCTGGACGAAGCGTACCGGGCGCAGCATGCGCAAGGACGCGCCCTTCTCGATCGCGAGTTTCGGTGCCGCCACATCGGCAGCCTTGATCGTTGATGGCGTTGTTTGCGCTGCAGCACCGGTGGCCGCGAGCGTTGCAGCAGACAGGCCCAGCGCCAAGGCATCACGACGCGTGATGTCGTTCCTCATCAGTTCCTCCCTTGATGTCTCCCTCCCCGGCGTTGATCGCCGGTGAAGGGCCGTTCCGGTTTCCGGCGCCTTTGCGCCGGCCGCCTAGCTGTTCGGCCCGCGATCCATGCTGATCGGTTGCCAGCGGCGGAGCGCGGTGCTTTGCAGCACCGACGGATTGACGCAGCTTACTGGCCACATGCCCTGAAGCACCAGTGACAATTCGTAGCCCACGCGGCGCTTGCGCGCCTCGTCGAACCGTGCCGAGGCCGAAGCGACGTGGGCGGTCAGGGTCACGTTCTCCATGCCGAGCAGGGGATTGTTGTGCGAGGGCGGCTCTTTCTCCAGCACGTCGAGGGCGGCATGCGCGATCCAGCCCTCCTGGAGCGCCTTGATCAGGCTCTCCTCGTCCACCGTGGCACCGCGCCCGGTGTTGATGAAGATCGAGCCCTTCTTCATCTGCCGGAAGTGCTTCTCGGTCAGCATGTGATGGACCTCGGGCCGGGCGGGGGCGTGCATCGAGACGAAGTCGGATTGCGACAGCACCTCGTTCAGCGTCGCCGGGATCACGCCGTGGTCGTACATCAGCGTTTCCTGGATGAAGGGATCATAGGCCATCATGCGCAGGCCGAAGGGCGCTGCGCGTTTCGCAACCGCGCGCGCGACGCGGCCGAACGAGATGAAGCCGAGCGTCTGGCCCATCAGCCGCGGGATCTTGAGCAGCGCCGGCCGGCCCTCGGCCCAGCGGCCGTCGCGCACCATGCGATCCTGCTCGACCAGGCGACGGAAGCCCGCGAGCAACAGCATCATGGCGTGGTCGGCGACCTCCTCGATGAAGGTGTCGGGGATGTTGGTGACGGGAATTCCGCGGGCGGTGGCGGCCTTGACGTCGACGTTGTCGACGCCGACCGAGCCGAGCGTAATGACCTTGCAGTTTTCTAAGCTGTCGATGATGCTCTTGGTGATCGGGATGCCCTTGGCATAGATGGCGTCGGCGTTTTTCGCGGCGGCGACGAACCCGGCCTCGTCGGCCGGCGCCTCGACGATCTCTGCATCGATCGGATCGAGCGCCTCGCGCTCATAGGAGTAATCGCTGCCCGCGACCGTGAAGCTCGCGCCCTTCGGCGTCACCACCCTGTATTTCGGCATTTTCTGCTCCCGATTTGGTTTCTTGTTGTGGCCTGCCTTCGTGGCTGACCTTTGCGTCTTTTACGCGAAATCGACGCGGCCGCGTACAATTCCCGGTTGTTGGCGCGGAGATAAATTGCCGGTTTGTGCGGCTGCGTCCGGGCTTCTACGGATGACCGTAAGTAACTTGATAAGGGCTCACACATAAAAGTTGATTCGATTTTGATCGAACTGGTCGCGTGCCCGTATCCCGTCATTGCCGGAGCCACCCCGTGAAATTGAGCAATCTGAAGATCGCCCCGAAGCTCGGCATTCTTGTCGGGGTCACCTTGTTGGGCCTGTGCATCTCCGGTGTCCTTGCCGGCTACCTGATGAAGCAGGAGATGGTGAATGCACGCATCGATCAGGCCAAGGCTATCGTCGAGCTGGCATGCAACTACGCGGGCGCTCTGAAGAAGCGCGTCGATGCCGGCGAGCTGACCAAGGATGCGGCCCTGGCCGAACTTCGCCGCTATGGCAACGCGATGACCTATGACAACGGCGCGGGCTACCTGTTCGGCACGTCGTACGACGGCATCACCCAGCTTGCGCCCGATCCGAAGCAGATCGGCACCAACCGCATGGACGTCGTGACCAACGGCCGCAAGCTGTCGCTCGAGCTGATGGACGGCGTCAAGGCGAAGGGTTCGATCCTGCTGTATTATGAATATGTGAAGCCCGGCCAGGAGAAGCCGATCCGCAAGATCGGATATGCAGTCGCCGTGCCTGGCTTCGACATGTATCTCGGCACCGGCGCCTATCTCGACGACATCGACGCGAGAATGGGCCCGGTCTATTGGCTGCTCGGCCTGGCCTTGCTCGGCATCGTCATCGTTGCCGGCAGCGTCGCTTGGCTGATCGGCCGCGGCATCAGCCGTCCGCTGGCGCTGCTCGGCGCCCGTATGAAGGACCTCGCGGATGGCAAGCTCGAGGGCGACATTCCCGGCGTCGGCCGCGGCGACGAAGTCGGCGCGATGGCCTCGACCGTGCAGATCTTCAAGGACAATGCGGTCCGCATCCGCGACCTCGAGAAGACCGAGGCGGACGCCAAGGAGCGTGCCGCGGCGGAACGTCGCAGCGCGATGGAAGACATCGCCAACGACTTCGAACGCAGCGTCAACGGCATCGTCCGCTCGGTCTCCTCGGCCGCCGCCGGCATGCAGAGCACGGCGCAGTCGATGACCGCGAGCGCGACCGATGCCTCCTTGCGTGCCGCAACGGTCGGCGCTGCCTCGCAAAAGGCCTCCGGCAATGTCGGCACGGTTGCCGCTGCCGCCGAAGAGCTGTCGAGCTCGGTTGCGGAAATCTCCCGCCAGGTCACCCGCTCGACCGAAGTCGCCAGCCGCGCCGTCAGCGACGCCGAGCGGACCAACGCCACCGTGCAGGTGCTCTCGACCGGCGCCGAGAAGATCGGCGAGGTCGTCAAGCTGATCCATTCGATCGCCGCGCAGACCAACCTGCTCGCGCTCAACGCCACCATCGAAGCGGCACGCGCCGGTGAATCCGGCCGCGGATTCGCGGTCGTCGCCTCTGAGGTCAAGGCGCTCGCCAACCAGACTGCGAAGGCGACCGAGGAGATCTCCGCGCAGGTCGCGGCGATGCAGACCTCGACCAGCGACGCGGTCACGGCCATCACCGGCATCACCCAGACGATCGCCGAGATGAGCGAAATCACCGCGGGCATTTCGGCATCGATCGAGCAGCAGGGCGAAGCGACCCGCGAGATCGCCCGCAACATCCAGTCGGTTGCGGCCGGCTCGAGCGAGATCAACGCCCATATCGGCAGCGTCACGTCGGCCGCGGAAGCGACCGGCAGTGCAGCCAGCGACGTGCTCACCAACGCCCGCGAGCTGGACAACCAGTCCGGCGCGCTGCGCAGCGCCGTGGACAGCTTCCTCGTCAAGGTGCGCGCGGCGTAAGCCCGTGCGCTGAACTCGTAGAGTGGGCAAAGACGCAAAGCGTCGTGCCCACCCTTTTCTCTCGACTGTCATGCCGCGCGAAGGCGCGGCATCCAGTACGCCGCGGCCTCTCGGTTCAAATACAGGCACCTCCGGAATACTGGATCGTCCGCCTCCGCGGACGATGACATCGTCCGAGGAGCACGCCTACTGCTTCTCGATCTTCGCGTTCGTGATCAGCTTCTCCCACAGCACGAGCTGCTCGTTCACGAAGGTGCCGAGCTGCTCCGGTGTGCCCGAGAAGGCGTCCATGCCGAGGGTGGCGAGCTTCGCCTTGATCTCCGGATTCTCGACGATCTTCCTGATCTCGGTATTGAGCCGCGTCACGATCTCCTTGGGCATGCCGGCCGGGCCGAAATAGCCCTGCCATGACGAGATGTCGAAGTCCGGCACGCCGGCCTCCTGCATCGAGGGCAGATGCGGCACCAGCGGCGAGCGCTCCTTGGTGGTGACCGCGAGCGCGCGCAGCGCGTTGCCGTTGACATGCGGCAGGCCGGTCAGGATGTCGACGAACATCATCGAGACGCGGCCACCCATGACGTCGTTGAGCGCCGGCGGCGAGCTCTTGTAGGGCACGTGCAACAGGTCGAGCCCGGCATTGTGGGCAAAGGTCGCGCCGGACACGATCGCCGAGGACGAGCCCGAAGCGTAGCTCAGCTTGCCCGGATTGGCCTTGCCATAGGCGACCAGCTCGCCGACAGTCTTGGCCGGCACTTCCGGGTTGACGACCAGCATGAAAGGCAGGTCGCCGGTGCGCGCGATCGGCGTGAAATCCTTGACCGGATCGTAAGTGAGGCTCTTGAGCAGATAGGGATTGGCCGAATGCGTGGTGTTGGTCGTCACCAGCAGCGTGTAGCCGTCGGGAGCGGCCTTCGCGACGTAGGTTGCGGCGAGCATACCATTGGCGCCCGCCTTGTTCTCGATCACGATGCCGACGCCGAGCGCCTGCGACAGATGCTGCGAGATCAGCCGCGTCGTGGTGTCGGTGCCGCTGCCGGCCGCGAACGGCAACACCAGCGTGATGTTGCGGCTCGGATAATTGTCGGCCTCGGCCGTGGATGCGGCGGCGAGGCACAATGCGGCCGCGCCGATGGCACGCAGGTTTCGAGTCAACGCTGAAATCATGTCTGGACGTTCCCTCTTTGTCGTTGGCGGGGAACCTAGCGTCTCCTCGTTGAAATCGGAAGCGGTGAGTTTGTCGCCGTGTCTCCGCGCCGCGGAATTTACTTCGCCGCCGAACCCTGGCGCGAGGCGATCACGACGCCGGCGAGCACCAGCGCGTAGCCGATCAGGTGGAACGGCTGGAGCTTTTCGCCGAGCAGCAGGATCGCCATCGCCGAGCCGAACACCGGCACTAGATGGAAGAACGGCGCGGCGCGGTTCGGGCCGATCAGCGCGACGCCGCGGTTGAAGAAGAGATAGGCCAGCGTCGAGGGGAAGATCAGGATATAGCCGAGCGTTGCCAGCGTCGTGCCGTCGAACTGCAGCACGCGGCCGCTTAGAGCCTCCCAGATCGCAGTCGGCAGCAGCATCGTCGCGCCGCAGCAGGTGGTGAAGGACAGGAAGGAGAGCTGGTGAATTTTTGGCCGGCGCGGGATGAAGGCCGAATAGAGACCGAACGCTACCAGGGAGGAGGCGAACATGATGTCGCCTCTGTTGAAGCTGATGCTCGCGAGTGCGGCGAGATCGCCGCGTAGGATGATGATCAGCACGCCGAGAAGCGAGATCGCGATGCCCGCGAACTGCGCACCGGTCAGCCGCACCCCAAACAGCACCAGCGACCACAGCGCCACGAACAGCGGACCTGCCGACTGGATCAGCAACGCGTTCAGCGCCTCCGTGTATTGCATTGCCCAGTACGAGATCGCGTTGTTGAAGGCAAATCCCACCAGCGACAGGAACAGCATCAGGGGCAGGCTGTTGCGCAAGGCAGGCCAGTCGCGCTTCAGATGCGGCCAGGCGAACGGCAACAGGATCAGGAACACGCCGAACCAGCGGATCGTGGTCACGGTCAGTGGCGGCACATGCGCGCCGACATGACGCGCGAGCACGATGTTGCCGGCCCAGAACAACGAGCTCAGGCTCAGCAGCAGATAAGGCTGGTTGTTGAGCCAACTGGCCGTATTGGAGGCCGCTGGCGCGGGGGAAGCGATCGTCATTGGCGTCGGATACGAGCTTGCGCCGGATTGCCGTCATGACACAAGTCACGCGGCCGCAATGCTACAATGCAGGCATGACCCGGGGACGCGTCATTGGCGGTTAATATGTTGGACGCAATGTGCTCATCCGCTCTCCCACAAGAGGAGAGGTGATGGCAGCGCTCCGCTTGGATACGTTGCTAACTCGCCTGCTTGCGTGACGCCACGAACACGCCCGCCAGCACCAGCGCGAAGCCGAGGAAATGGAAGACCTGCGGGTGTTCGCCCAGGAACACGATCGCCATGATCGAGCCGAACACTGGCACGACATGGAAGAACGGCGCGGCGCGATTGGCGCCAATCAGGCGGACGCCGCGATTGAAGCAGAGATAGGCGAGCGCCGAGGGGAACACTGCGACGTAGAATAGGGTCAGCAGGTTCGGCCCGTCGAGCTTCATCACGGGGCGCTCGATCAATTCCCAGATCTCCAGCGGAATGAGGCAGGCGGCGCCGCAGCCGAAGGTGAAGGCGAGGAAGGACAGGCCGTGCATCGGCGGACGCTTCAGGGTCAGTACCGAATAGAGCGCGAAAATGACCAGCGCGACGATGAAGATGAGGTCGCCCTTGTTGAACTCGATGTTCGACAGCGTGGTGAAATCGCCATGCAGCAGGATCGTGAGCACGCCGCACATCGACAGCAGCACGCCGAATGCCTGCGCCGCGGTGAGCCTGATCCCCAGAATGGCCAGCGACCACAGCGCCACGATCAGCGGGGCGGCAGACTGGAGCAGCAGCGTGTTCAGGGCCTGGGTATGCTCCAGCGCCCAATATTGCAGCGTGTTGAAGGCGCCGATGCCGGTGATCGAGAGCGTGATCATCAGGCCGAGCCGGCCGCGGATCGCGGGCCAGTCCTGCGCAAGATGTTTCCAGGCGAACGGCAGCACCAGCAGGAAGGCGAAGGACCAGCGCAGGAATGACAGCGTCACCGGCGGGATGTGGCCGGCGGCGAGCCGACCGACGATGGCATTGCCGGCCCAGCACAGCGCGGTGATGCTGAGCAGCAGATAAGGCTGGTTGGCAATCCAGGTTTGGCCGGCGGTTTCGGCGCCTGTGCTCTGGCCCGTGGCAGACATTGTGATGGCTATGGCCCCGCGTCATGCGCCGAGGCGTCCGGCCCGGCGAGATCCGGGCCGGTTCATAGCCCGGCGCCGTTCAAAGACACGGAAATCGAGGTTGCATCAATGGGGGACGGATGCATCGCGACCATGCAGCGGCCGAGATCGCGTCTAGCGCTTTGGTCGAGGCTTTGGCTCGGCTCTGGAAGGTCTCTGGATTTTCGGGGGATATCAAAGGCTTGGATGGCCTTCCGAGCCCCGAAAAAGCCCCGTTCTTGCTTGCTTAGAGGGGCTGCTTCCTTTATCCGGTTGGCTGCCTTGCGTGCGGGCGGCTCCGGCCGCCGATTGGGCTGGGCGCAGGCATGATCCCGGAAGAGTGGGCACCGGTTTTCCGCGAGGATCATGCCTCCTAGAGACAGATTGAACAGGGATTACCCGCGAATGGCCAATGTTGTCGTCGTCGGCGCCCAGTGGGGCGACGAAGGGAAGGGCAAGATCGTCGACTGGTTGTCGGAGCAGGCGGACATCGTCGTCCGCTTCCAGGGCGGCCATAACGCCGGCCACACGCTCGTGATCAACGGCAAGACCTACAAGCTCGCGCTGCTGCCCTCCGGCGTACTGCGCGAGGGCAAGCTGTCCGTGATCGGCAACGGCGTGGTGTTCGATCCCGCCGCCTTCCTCGACGAGGTCGCCAAGCTCAGGGCGCAGGGGGTCGATGTCAGCCCTGACAATCTGCGCGTCGCGGAAAACGTCACGCTGATCCTGCCGCTGCACCGCGAGCTCGATGCGCACCGCGAATCCGCCAGCGCAGCGACCGCGATCGGCACCACGCGCCGCGGCATTGGACCTGCCTATGAGGACAAGGTCGGCCGCCGCGCCATCCGCCTGATGGATCTTGCTGATCATCAGACGCTGCCGCACAAGATCGATCGCCTGCTGGCGCATCACAACGCGCTGCGCCGCGGCCTCAACCTGCCGGAATTCGACAGCGCGGTGATCCTGAAAGAACTGATGGCGATGGCGCCGCAGCTGCTGCCCTATGCCGAGACGGTCTGGCGGCTGCTCGATATCAAGCGGCGCGAAGGCAAGCGCATGCTGTTCGAGGGCGCGCAAGGCGCGCTGCTCGACGTCGATCACGGCACTTATCCCTACGTCACCTCGTCCAACACGGTGGCGGCGCAGGCGGCGACCGGCGCCGGCCTCGGGCCGGCCGCGGTCGGTTACGTGCTTGGCCTGTGCAAGGCCTATACGACCCGCGTCGGCCAGGGCCCGTTCCCGACCGAGCAGGACAACGAGACCGGCCGCAAGATTGGCGAGCGCGGCCGCGAGTTCGGCACCAATACCGGTCGGCCCCGCCGTTGCGGTTGGTTCGACGCCGTGCTGGTCCGCCAGGCGGTCCGGACCTGCGGCATCAACGGCCTGGCGCTGACCAAGCTCGACATCCTCGACGGCTTCGACACGATCGAGGTCTGCACCGGCTACAGGCTCGACGGCAAGGAGATCGACCATTTCCCCGCCGGTGAGGGCGCGCAAAGCCGGGTCGAGCCGATCTACGAGACGATCGAGGGCTGGAAGGAGCCGACCGCCAGCGCACGGTCCTGGGCCGACCTGCCGGCCCAGGCCATCAAATATGTCCGCCGGATCGAGGAATTGGTGGGGTGCCCGGTCGCGCTGCTTTCCACCAGCCCCGAACGCGAAGATACTATCCTGGTGCAAAATCCGTTTGAAGCTTAACGATATCTTACCAGGACGCGCGTATAGTTGAGTTGAAATGGCTGATTACTATCCGCTGATCGCCCGCGCTATTGCCGCCCTGGACCCCAACGCTCCCGGCGAAAGCCGTCGCGCGCTCTATGAGCGGGCGCGCACGGCGCTGATCGCGCAGCTCCGCAGCGTGCAGCCGCCGCTCTCCGAATCCGAGATCACCCGCGAACGGCTGTCGCTGGAAGAGGCCGTCCGCAAGGTCGAATCGGAGGCCGCCCAGCGCGCCCGCGAGGCCTCGCGCCCCGGTGGGGGCACTCGCCCTGGCGGCAGCGGCGATGCCTTCCGCCGGGCTAGCGCCCGCGCGGCCGAAGGCAACGCTCCCGCATCTCAGCCGGCCCCGCCGCGCGCGCGTCCGGCCCCGACGCCGCCGCGTGCCGACCGCCCGTCCTTTGGTGCTGACGATCAGGGCGACGCGCCGCGGCCGCCGCGTGCGCCGCGTTTCGACGCCCCGCGCCAGCCCGGCCCGTCCGCTCCGCCGCCGACGGCGGAGCCGCAGACGCCTCCACCGGCCGGACGCGATCGCGCGGGTGCGCGCCGCCCGCCGGACATGGGCCCGCCGCCACCGCTACCACCCGCACCGGGCGTGCGCGGCTTCCGCGACATCACGGCCGATGCCAACGATCTCGGCGGCGCCGCCGCGCAGGCGAGCCGCGCCGCGCGCCGCACCTACGCCAACGTGCCCTCGCCCTCGCCGGAGTTCGACCGGCTGGAGCCGAGCCTGGAAGACCGCACCGGCGAGTCCGAGGCGCCCTATTCCTACGACGAGTCGGTCGAGGAGGCCGAGCGCTACACGCCGCAGCCGCCGTCGCAGCGTGCGCGCATTGCAGCCGAGCGCGACGCCAAGAAGCGCGTCCGCACCGGCTCCGCCTTCCCGTTCAAGAGCGCGATCGCGGTCGGCATCGTGCTGATCCTGGTTGGGGCCGGCATCCTCTGGGGCAAGCAGCTGGTCCAGATCGTCAACGGCTTTCTCAAGCCGTCCGCGACCCAGGTGGTGGAGGCGCCGAATCCGGCCCAGCCGCAGACCAAGCCGAAGATCCCGGATCGGGTCGGCCAGCCTTCGGCGAGCGACCAGCCGGTCGCGCCGGTGGCGCAGAAGGTCGTGCTCTACGACGAGGATCCGTCCGATCCGAAGGGCAAGCAATATGTCGGCTCGGTGGTATGGCGGCTGGAGCCGATCAAGGCGTCCGGCAACCAGAAGGCCGACATCGCCGTGCGCGCCGACATCGAGATCCCCGACCGCAAGTTCAAGATGACGATGTCGTTCCGCCGTAACACCGATTCCTCGCTGCCGGCGAGCCACACCGCGGAATTGACCTTCATCCTTCCGCAGGACTTTCCGGGCGGCAGCGTCTCCAACGTGCCGGGCATCCTGATGAAGTCGAACGAGCAGGCGCGCGGTACGCCGCTCGCCGGCCTCGCCGTCAAGGTCACCGATGGCTTCTTCCTGGTCGGCCTTTCCAATGTCGACGCCGACCGCGCCCGCAACGTCCAGCTCCTGAAGGAGCGCTCCTGGTTCGACGTGCCGCTGGTCTACGCCAATCAGCGCCGCGCCATCATCGCGATCGAGAAGGGCGCCCCCGGCGAGCGCGTCTTCAACGACGCGTTCGCGCAGTGGGGCGATTGAGCTCTTCACCTCTCCCCAGCAGGGAGATCTCGGATTGCAGCAATCCGGGTGAGGGGCCGCGCCATTTTGTGAGACTGCAACCACTCACCCGGATCGCATCTGCGATGCGCTCCGACCTCTCCCTACGGGAGGTGAAGCGAGCTCTCTCGCGGTCAGCGGTGCAATCGAAATTGAACGGCCTTACTGCGCGGCGGCTTCCCGCTTGCGCGATGCGGCGTGCTCGCGGTCCATTACGGCGCGGCAGCCGGGACTGACATGTGCCTTGTTCCGCACCATGCAGGCCCTGATCCGGGGGATGTCGGGAATTTCACTGGAGCACAGCCGCATCGCATCGCCCGAGCACATCTGCTGCGCTTCGGACGAGAAGGCGAGACCAGGTGATGTCTGGAATGCGATGGCGGTGGCGGCGACGGCGAAGAGAGTTGCGATCGTCTGATAGCGTGTCATGCGGAATGGGTCCCCGAGTTCGTGGGCTTGAGCCACTTGATTTTGGGGCGCCGCACGCGGCTTGATCTGCCGCATGTCACAGCCTTCACGTCGGGAACTTTGGTCCCGCATGTGGTCGCTCGATTACTTGATGTTCGAATCGAAAGTGCTGCGCCGCCCGAGCGAAGTATGCGCCATTGTCACGGAGCTGCAATGGTCTGCGTGAAGGAATTTGCAATTGTTGCGCGCGAGTCACGCAAAGCCGGCGCGCGCGGTCAGATCAACCGATCAGGGCGAGGGCTCGCTTGCGCCGCATCGCTCGTGCCGAGTGATGCGGCGTGTTCTTCGACCGCGCTGACGCCCTTGGCCGTGAGTTCGAACAGATCGCCGTCCTTCATCACATAACCATCGGCGATCAGTTCGCCGATCTTGCCGTGGCGATCGTCGGCGAAGGCAACGGACTGGCTGATGTCCCGCAGGATCGAGAGTTGTTCATCGCGCAGCATGGCTTCACACTCCGTTCGCGGGTTCCGGTCCTCACATTCCGTGACTCTGAAACACCTTGCTGCAAGACTTCGACAGCTTGGCCCGGTTGGCTTGCAGGCAACTCTGAACCGCACCGTCATTGCCGAGGTCCTTGCGGCACAGGCGCGATGCATCCCGCGAGCAGGCCTTCTGCTCCTGCGGCGTGCCCATGTGGCCTTGGGCGAGAGCAGGTGCGTTCGACAGACCCGTCAGGGCTGCCAGCGCGAATGTCGCCAGAACAAGTCTACGGGGCATCGGGGCTCCAATCTGACAGGGACAATTCAGGTCCTGCATGAACTCGTCGCTTTGCCACTTGTTCCCTTCAGGCGCAGCCTGCGCCCCGCTATTCAAGGTTCCCGCCGGCGCTGCTATAAGGCTGTCGAAGTTAAGAGGGTGCTCGATGAAACGCTATCTGGTGTTTGCGCTGGTCGGTCCGTTCGTCGGCGGGTTCCTGCTGCTGCTCACGACGACCTATCAGTCCGGCTATTGGACCCAGACCAGCCTCGGCGAGGTCGGCAAGCTGTTCGCAGTCTTCTTCAAGACCCTGCAATACAGCTATCTGTTCGGCTTCCTGCCCTCGCTGATGATCGGCGCGGTCGACGACATCCTAATCCACATCAGACGGATCGGCCCGGTCCTGCGGATGCTGCTGGTCGGTCTGTTCGCCTTCGTCCTGGCCTCGATGACCTACAGCTCGCGCGGGCCGGATTCGGGCGCCGTGCAGTTCATCCTGTACGGCCTCGTCGGGTTCGTACCGGCAGTGATTTCATCCTGGTTCGTGCATAGATATGTCGAGGAGCCGCAGGCAGTGACCGCACCAACCTGAGTGCGCGACCTTCGGGCGCGGCCCAGCAACCTCCGCCGCCGCGGCGCGTTCTTTGGAAGCCATGTCCATGTCCGACGACGACATCCTTGCTCCGCGCCGATCCCGTTCGGGAAGCGGCTCGCATGCGACCTTTGCGGCTAAGCAAGCGCGCGGGCCGATCATCGACCAGGAGGGTCACGAGATCCGCCCTGAGACGCTGGAGCAGGGATTTCGCGAGTTTCGCTTCGAATTCGGGCAAGGCAATCCGTTCGGCAATCTGACGCGCGAGCAGCGGATCGCGCGGCTCGAGGCGATCGCAAAGTTGCTCGACGTTGCCTTCATCCTGCCCGGCACCAATATCCGCTACGGTATCGACGGGCTGATCGGGCTGATCCCGGTCGTCGGCGACATCATCACCACCGCGATCTCGTTGTGGCTGGTGCGCGAGGCGAGGGCGTTGGGCGCGCCCTGGTACATCACGGCGCGCATGCTCGGCAATGTCGCGGTTGACGGCGTGTTCGGCCTGGTCCCGTTCGCGGGCGACGCCTTCGACGTCATGTTCCGCGCCAACATGCGCAACGTGCGGCTGCTCCGCCGCTGGCTGGAGAAGCAGCCGCGGATTTAAGCGTCGCGCGCATTCTTCGCCCATCCCCGCAAGCGGGGCGGGGGGAAACGCAAAAAGCGCGACGGCCCTTCGGCCATCGCGCTTTCAGCGCACATTACTTTCAGCGCACATTACATGGCTTTACGAAAGCTTACGCCGCGTCACATGGCTTTACGAAAGCTTACGCCGCGTCGGCATCGGTCTCCGCCGGCTTGCGACGGCGGGGCAACGGGAAGGCCTCACTCTCATAGAGCGAGCGGATGCCGTTCTGGTCGAAGCGCGCTTCCTCGACCTGGAGATAGGCGCCGTTCAGCGAATCCGTCGGCAACTGCTCCATCGCGAACTGCACGGCTTCGGCCGCGGTGCCGAACCGGCGATAGGTGAAGCCCGCGCGCTTCTTCTTGCGGATCGCGGCGGGGAAGAGTTCGGCGGAGGTGTTGAAGTTGAACGGACGCAGTGGACGCATGGTCAAAGACCTCGTGATCTTCTCTGGGGCTTTAAGCGCGTGGGGTTGGGGAGGGCAGAGGCCGCAATCGAGCGGGCCCGCCGCACATGGCATTTTCGTCCACTAATATAGGCCGATTTGACAAAAATGCGACCCCCGCGATGCGAGATGATGAATCCGCGCATGGCAGCCCCGCGCGCGCGATAAATCAAACAATTTCAAAGCGTTGCATGATTTACAACTTGCCGAGAAGCAACAGCACGACCAGCACCACGAGCACGACGCCGCCGATCCCCATGCCGGAATGGCCGAGGCCATAGCCATAACCGCCGATCCGGCCGGAGAGCCCGCCCAGCAGGTAGATGATCACCAGGATGATCAGGATGGTCCCGAGTGACATGGCATTCTCCCCTGACAGGCGCCAAATGCGATGGCCGCACCGCCACGAAAGAAAAGCCCATTGCGTTCGCCGGGTTCCGTAACGGAACCGGTGATGCCCCGAGTTTATTTCGGCTCGAGCTTCAGCGCGGCGGAGTTGATGCAGTAACGCAGGCCGGTTGGCCCAGGGCCGTCGGGGAAGACATGGCCGAGATGGCCGCTGCACTTGGCGCACAGCACCTCGGTGCGGATCATGCCGTGGCTGGTGTCGCGCTCCTCGTCGATATGGCTCTCGACGGCGGGCTGGGTGAAGCTCGGCCAGCCGCAGCCGGAATCGAACTTGGCATCCGAAGAGAACAGCTCGTTGCCGCAGCCGGCGCAGACATAGGTGCCGGCGCGCTCGTCGTGCTCATATTCGCCGGAGAAGGGACGTTCAGTCGCCTTCTCGCGCAGCACCGCGTACTGCATCGGCGTCAGCTCGCGCCGCCACTGCTCTTCGCTCTTGATGAGCTTGTCGTCAGTTGTTTTCGTCTTGGGATCGGGCATGGGTCTCCCGTTTCTCGCGTCATGTCGTGATCAGTTGGTGGCCTTGCTGGCATTCACCAGCGTCGGCTTTTCAATGTAATTATCCGCGAACAGTTTTTTCAGGTTCTCGACCTTGGGGATGTCGTTATAGGCGATGTAAGGCTGGTTCGGGTGCAGCGTCAGATAATCCTGGTGATAGGCCTCGGCCGGATAGAACGCCTCCAGCGCGCCGACCTTGGTTACGATCGGCTTGTTGAAGACCCGGGCCGCGTTGAGCTGGGCGATATAGGCCTCCGCCACCTTCTTCTGCTCGTCGGAGGTGGTGAAGATCGCCGAGCGGTATTGCGGGCCCACGTCAGGGCCCTGCCGGTTGAGCTGGGTCGGATCGTGCACCACCGAGAAGTAGATCTGGAGAATCTTTCCGTACGTAATCTTCTTCGGGTCGTACTTGATCTCGACGGACTCGGCGTGACCGGTGCGGCCGCTCGAGACGGTCTGGTAGTCGGCAGTCGCCTTGGTGCCGCCGGCATAGCCGGAGACGGCGTTGACGACGCCCGCGGTGTGCTGGAAGACGCCCTGAACGCCCCAGAAGCAGCCGCCGGCGACGACGGCGGTCTGGATTCCGCTCGCGGGCGCTGCATCCATAGCGGGAGCGGGGATCACGACCGCATCCTCCGCGGCCATCGACGGCACGGTGAACGAAAACGCCAATGCGGCGGTCGCGGCAAACAGGGACAGGGTACGGAAAGGAATTCGGCTCATGGCGCATCCTCGTTCGAAGGCGTTAGTGTAGGGCGATTGGCGTCAAGCGAACAGCCCGCTTGGCGGCAGTTCGTTACCCGAGATACGGGCCGGCCGGGCCATTATTACTTAATGCCGGACACGAGTCCGTGAAGTGAGCAACTCGTCATTCCGGGCGGCTCGAGATTCTCAGCTGCGCAAGTGCACGCCATAGTTCGAGCTGCTCGGAATGGCCAGTGTCACGACGCTTCGGCCCCGAACCTTAAACGACGATGGAGAGCCGCTTCGCCGCGCGCGTGATCCCCGTATATAGCCAACGCGCCCTGGAGTCCTGGAACGCAAAGCTCTCGTCGAACAGCACGACGTCGTCCCATTGCGAGCCTTGCGACTTGTGCACCGTGAGCACGTAGCCGTAGTCGAACTCGTCATAGGGCTTGCGCTGCTCCCAGGCGATCTGCTCGACGCCGCCCTCGAAGCAGTCGGCGCGCACCGAGACCTTCGTCACCTTGTGGCCGAAATCCTCGTCCGGCGACAGCCGCATGCTGAGAATGCGCGATTTCGAGCGCGACGTGTTGCGCGACTTCACGCGCCACAGGCCGCCGTTGAACAGGCCCTTCTTGCGGTTGTTGCGCAGGCACACCAGCTTGTCGCCGGCGACCGGAAAGGCGTCCTCGATGTTCTGGCGCTGGCGCACCCGCATGTTGTAGGCGCGTCGGGTGTTGTTGCGGCCGACCAGCACCTGGTCGGCGCCCATGACCCGGTCGGGATCGAGCTCCTTGCGCGACACCACCTCGCTCTCGCCGTAACGGCCGATGTCGAGCTCGCGGCCTTCGCGCACATCCATCGACATCCGCACGATCGGATCGTCCTGGGCCTGGCGATGTACCTCGGTCAGCATCGCGTCGGGCTCCGAATTGGTGAAGAAGCCGCCGCCCTGGATCGGAGGAAGCTGCGCGGGATCGCCCAGCACCAGCAGCGGGCAATCGAACGACATTAGGTCCCGCCCCAATTCGGCGTCGACCATCGAGCATTCGTCGATCACGATCAGCTTGGCTTTTGAGGCCGGCGCGTCGTCCCACAGCTCGAAGCTCGGCTGCTCCTCGCCGGATTCGCGGGCGCGATAGATCAGGGAGTGAATGGTGGAGGCATCGTCGCAACCCTTGTTGCGCATCACCAGCGCCGCCTTGCCGGTGAAAGCGGCAAACTTCACCTCACCGTCGACGCCCTCGGCGATGTGCCGCGCCAGCGTGGTCTTGCCGGTGCCGGCAAAGCCGAACAGGCGGAACACCGGCGGCGTGCCGCCGCGGCCGGGTTTTGCTTTCAGCCAATCGCCAACGGCCTTGAGCGCGGCGTCTTGATGCGGGGTGAATGTCGGCATGGCTTTCCAGGAAGAGCGGGCGCCACACTTAAATGAGTCGCCACTGGCAAACTAACCGTTCGTTCGCTGCAATCAAGTCATTCTCCCGCACGGCGGAATTGCTGCTCCGTAGACAGCGTTGCCTCACGCACTAAGATGAGGCCAACAAGAACAATGTGGGAGAGCGACGCCATGAAGTTCGGCATCTTCTACGAGCTGCAATTGCCGCGGCCCTGGGTGGCCGGTGACGAGCTCAGGCTCTACCAGAACGCGCTCTCGCAGATGGAGCTCGCCGACAGGCTCGGCTACGACCATGCCTGGGTGGTCGAGCATCACTTCCTCGAGGAATATTCGCACTCGCCCTCGCCGGAATCCTTCCTGGCCGCTGCAAGCCAACGCACGCAGAAGATCAGGCTCGGCCATGGCATCCTTCAGCTCACCACCAACCACCCGGCACGCGTCGCCGAGCGCGTCGCGGTGCTCGACCTGCTCAGCAACGGCCGCTGCGAATTCGGCATGGGCGAGAGCGCGTCGATCACCGAGCTCGAGCCGTTCGGGCGCGACATGGAAAGCAAGAAGGAGGTGTTCGACGAGGCCGTGGCCGCGATCTTCCCGATGTTCAAAGACGGCGGCAGCGAGCATCACGGCAAGTACTTCGACATCCCCTTGCGCAACGTCGTCCCGAAGCCGGTGCAGAAGCCGCATCCGCCGCTGTGGATGGCATGCTCGCAACTGCCGACCATCGAGCGCGCCGGCCGCCACGGCTTCGGCGCGCTCGGCTTTCAGTTCGTCAGCGCCGATGCCGCCCACGCCTGGGTGCACGCCTACTACAATGCGATGACCAAGCGGCTCACCAAGCTTGCCGATTACGAGATCAACCCGAACATGGCGCTGGTCTCGTTCTTCATGTGCGCCAAGACCGACGAGGAGGCGCGTGCCCGCGCCGACGGCGCCACCTTCTTCCAGTTCGCGCTGCGCTTCTACGGCGCCGCGCAGAACCGCCAGCGGCCCGCGCCCGGCACGGTCAACATGTGGGACGAGTACAACAAGTGGAAGCGCGACAATCCGCAAGCCCAGGAGGCGGCGTTGCGCGGCGGCCTGATCGGCTCGCCCGAGACCATCCGCAGGAAGCTGAAGCGATTCCAGTCTTCGCATATCGATCAGGTCATCCTGCTCAATCAGGCCGGCAAGAACAGCCACGAGCACATCTGCGAATCGCTCGAGCTGTTCGGCCGCGAGGTGATGCCGGAGTTCCAGAACGATCCGGCGCAGGCGGCCTGGAAGCAGGGCGTCATGAGCGGCGAGATCAAGCTGGAGGAAATCGACACGCAGGCCTTCACCGACCGCTACGGCAAGCTCGCGATCAACGTCGCCCCGGTGAGGGCCGCGGCGGGCTAGGCTGTAAGTCATGCTGCTGACGCAATCTCTGTCTTAGTCGGCGACAACCTAAAACACTGCGTGGGAACCGCTCTGGTTCCCCACGACGGTTCCATAGCCAAGGGGTTGGCACGAATCCGCAAAACATCGGCGCAAGCTTTATGAACGCTTCCGCGTTTGCTTGCTCTGTTTGCGGTGCCGGGAACCGGCGATCGAAAAAATCATAGGAGTTATGATGCTGTTCCGCTCGAGCGCCGCACTTTGCGGCGCCCTGGTTGCGCTTGCCGTTTCTGTTACCGTTGCTCGTGGTGAAACGCGGGGAGTTCACTCAAGCACCGTCGTCGATGCTAGCTCCGAGAATGCGCTCGTCGGCGCTGCCTCCATGTACAATCCCTTTAAGCCCGGCAAGGAGGAGGGCGGTCCGCGCACAGCCTCCGGCGAGCGTTATGATCCCTCTGCCTGGACGGCTGCCATCAAGACGAGTTTGCGTCGGAGATTTGGCGGGGTCCCATTTGGCGTGAGGCCAAAGTTTGCCCTCGTCGAGGCCGTCGGCAAGAAGATCATCGTCAAGATAAATGACGTCGGACCACTCAGGCCCGGCCGCATCATTGACTTCAACGAGCGGACGATGCGCCATTTCGATCCAAGCCTGGAGCTCGGAGTCATTAAGGACGTAAAAGTTAGTCCGCTTTCAGGGGACAATTGGACACTGGGACCGGTGGGCTGAGAATCCAAGTTGGAAGAGGCAGTGCACGTCCCGGGACGGCGGGGCCGCCTTGACGGTCTAAAGTCTACGCATATCGACCAGATCACCCTGCTCAAGCAGGCCGGCAAGATGAGCCACGAGCACATCTGCCAATCGCTCGAGCTGTTCGGCCGCGAGGTGATGCCGGAGCTCCAGAACGTCCGGCGCAGGCGGCGTGGAAACAGGCCGCAAGGAACGGCGAGATCAAGCTGGAGGAAGTCGATACGCAGGTCCTTCACCGGCCGCTGCGGCAAGCTCGCGATCAACGTCGCGGCGGGGAAGGCGGCGGCGGGTTAGCGGGCCTGTGCAGCTGAACCGGTATGCGGTGATCAGTGCACAAGCGCGGCGTTTTGACCCGGAGCAGACCTCGCAGCCCGTTTCGTATCCAATCATGGCTAGATGGCGATCATTGCAACTTTGTCCCCTTTGGGTTGTTGCGGAAATGGCGATGCCCACTGCGGCGCCTGACGCAATCGGCCCGTCAGACGGCCGCGATCAGCTTCGCGAGCCAACGCGCTGCCTCTAGCGGCGAGCTCGGTTGGCGCACGTCATCCTTGTTTAGCAATTCGAGCGTCGGCCGATATCGGCGCGCGTGGCGCGTGCTGTCGATCGAGAGCAAAGCGGCACGCACGAGCGCCTAGCCCTAACGCAATGCGCGTCTCCGACGGTCAACGTCGCTCCTTATCGCGCTGGTCTCCCCGCTCTCGTCGTCACCAGCAAGCGCCAGGCAGCGCGAGGAACGATTCAACAAAGCGTGAGTTCGACCCTAAATCCAAGAAATAAAGCAAGAGGGTAAAGGCGATGACACGATCTGTGGAGGAGTTGAGACGCGAGTCCGAGCGCAACCGTGCAGAACTGGCGGCTACGGTAGGGCGACTAAAGGAGCAGATATCGGACACCGCCGACGACATTCGCCACAAGGTCTCGCCGCAGCACATCAAATCCGAAGTCACCGAATACGTCAGCCACAAGACCCAGAGTTGGGTCGAAGGGCTCAAGCAACAGATTATGGACAATCCGATGCGCGCAGTGGCCGCGGGCGCCGCAGTGGGAGTTCCGTTGCTGCGGTTGGCGCGAGGTGTGCCGTTGCCACTTCTGATGATCGGCGCCGGGCTTGCCCTGACTTCGAAGACAGTGCGGGATCGCGCTGCAGACGCCGCCGGTCCGGTCATGGATAATGCGGGGCGAATGCTAGAGGAGGTGACGGAGGGCGCCCGGGCCATGCAGGGCGATGCCAAGGAGACGCTATCCTCCGCTCAAAGCCGAGCCGCCGAGATGGCTGGTGACGCGCAGGACAAGGCCGCTGGAATTGCCGCTGATCTGCGGGCGGGCGCGGCTCGGGCCGCCAGTTTCGCGGGTGAAAAGCTCAAGAGCGGCATGGATGCAACCAAGGATGCCGCTGCCAGCGCGCCTGACCAGGCCCGTCAGACCATTGGCGACAATGCCGCCCTCATCGGAGGCTTGGGGATCGCGGTCGGCGCCATCATTGCTGCGGCTCTTCCCGAGACCAGGGCTGAAGCCAAGGTCATGGGGAGAGCAAGCGACGGAGTGAAGCAGGCCGCGGCGGCTGCGGCGCAATCCGGATTCGAGGCAGCGAAAGACGCGACCACATCGGCAGCCGATGTTGCGGCGCAAAAGGTCGGCGAGGCTGATCTCGGCGCCCACGCCAGCCGTATGACGCAGAACATGGCGGACACATTGAAAGAGGCTGCCGGCGACGTGGTCAAAGCTGCCTTTAGTCCCTCTCAAACCAACACTTGAAGGAAAACCATCATGAGCGATTTGGACCCGCACAACGTAACGCAGTTCGCAAAGGACCAGGACAAAGGCACCGCGAAGGATCTGAAAGGACAGATCGGCGATGCCGGAGCGGAGATGAAGCAGCGCGCCGGTGATGCTCTCCAGGCATCGGCTGATCTTGCGCGTGACAAATTCAGTGAGGCCGCGGATGCAGCAAAGGGGGTCGCGGAGGGAACCGTGGACCAGATCCAGAGCCAGGCCCGTGAGCAGCAGCGGTCCGGCGCCGATTTCATCGAGCGCCTGGCGGGCAATATCCGCGAAGCCGGCCGAGCTTTCGAGACCGACGTACCGTTCGCGGCACGTGGCATCGATTCCGCTGCCGACTATGTCGAGGACGCCGCCCAGAAGATCCGGGAAGGGAGCTTCCGGGATCTCGTCGAAGGCGCAACCGACTTCGCCAAACGTCAGCCTGCGGCCTTCCTCGGAATATCGGTGCTGGCAGGCTTTGCGGCCGTCCGCTTCCTGAAGGCATCGGGCGGACACTCGTCATCCCCAGGGCAGCGCGACACGACGAACAGATCGTCGCCGGGAAGCGGTCAGAAGCCGGGCGGGACCTCGTTTTCGGCGGGAGAACAGACCTGGTCTCAGGGGTCCGTGCGGCGTGGCCCTAATCCCCAACAAACCTCATCCACGCAGGGCAACACAGTACCATGAGCATCGAGCGCGATATCAAAACCAGTCAAAGCGAGTTCAGGGCGATCTCGACCCTGCTCGGCGATGCCATGTCGCAGTTCGCCAAGCTCTTCCAGAACGAGATAGAGCTGGCAAAGGCGGAGGTTGGCGAAAAGCTTCAAAAGATCGGCAGCGCGCTAGGCTTGATCGTAGGCGGTGCCGTTCTGGTGATCCCGGCGATCGTCATGGCACTGTTCGCCCTGTCCGCCGCATTGATCTCCGCGGGATGGTCGGAGCCGGTCTCTTATCTGACGTCGGCAATTATCGCGGCGGCCATCGCCGCCGTGCTGGTCGCCGTTGGCATCAACCGGCTTGATGCGCGTCATCTGGCCCCCAGGGAAACGATCGGCCAGCTCGAAAAGGATAAGGACACTGTGAAGGGAATGGTGCGATGAGCAGCACAAAAACCAGCTTTATGGACAATTTGGTGGCCGCTGCCCGGGAAAACCCGCTTGCCGCCGCGCTGATCGGAGGTGGAGCGCTCTGGCTGTTGGCCGGCGACCGGCAGCTTAAGACTGCGGCGCGTTCGGCTGCGGATGCCGTCGCGCCTGTCGTCGACCTTGGGACGAGCGGTCTCAGGTCGGCGGCATCCGCGATCAAGCAGACCGAGGCTCCCCCAACCGCACCTGAAATGGACAACGATCGGTCGACGGGCGTCGGAGAAACCTTGGGAGGCGCGACCGCTGCCGCTTCCGATGCGGTCTCGGGAGCGGCCGACAACGTCCGAGATCGTTTCGACGAGGGCGTCGCTTTCGCGCAGGAGAAATTCAGCAGGCTCGGCAATGCGTTTCCGGACAGGGAGGCCATAAACAACGCGAAGTCATCACTCGCCAATATGCTCGAACGGCAGCCGCTCGTGCTTGGGCTCGTGGGCATCGCGATCGGTGCGGCGGTTGCGGGCGCGTTTCGCGCCTCCGAGATCGAGAACAAGTATATCGGCGAGGTCAGCGACGATGTGAAAGCCGACCTGAACCGGCGCGCCGGCGCGGTGTCGCAGGCCATGCGTGAGGCCTCGGACACGGTTGTCGCAGAAATCAGCGACACCAGCGCCGAAGTTGTGGACCGAGTTAAGCAGGCCGGCACGGACGCTGCGGCAGCTGCCCGTGCCGAGGTGAAGTCTCTTTGATGAGACCAGAAAGGGGGCGCGCTGGCCGTCAACGGCGCGCGCCCTTTGCTCAAGCTTGATCAGGCAGGATGCTTCGCACGCAGGTCGCTGCGAGAAAAGCCCGGCCTTTTGTTCTTCAAATCGTGCGCCGTTGTCGTCCGGCGATGAGGCCATACACAAAGAGCACGATGATGGCCCCGACCACGGCGCCGATGAGTCCGGCACCCTCTCCAGGACGGTACCAGCCAAGGGCTTGGCCGAGGTAGGTGGCTACGAAGGCGCCAACGATCCCGAGGATGGTCGTAAGGATGAACCCGGAGGGTTCGTTGTCACCTGGCATGATGAACTTTGCGATCACCCCCGCGATAAAGCCGATAATGATGGTCCAAATAATGCTCATTCTCCACTCCTCCTGAACAAACAACGACGATGGCAGTGCGAAGGCTATGAGGTGGGTAAACGCCCCTCAGGCGTGTACTTGTCGATTGCCTGGGGAAGCTCGCGCGATAACCTTGCGAGGATCTCCTCGTGAGACAGCCCGGTTTCCCGCTCCAGCTTGTCCAGCACGTCGGGGCCGATTGCTTCCCGCAACTGCGAGGGCGAGATGTCCTTGTTGGGACCTGAACTGACCCAAGACCGAGCCGCGTCCCCGTGGCCGTTTTGGTCGAATTTCTCCAGCAGCTCGCCAATTCCGCCCTGCAGTAATCCTCCGACACCCGCCCCGCTCAGCATGCCCGTGAGATTGCCGAGCAGGCCGCCCAGCGGCTGGCGGGTGTTGGCGGGTTCAAGCGAGCCAGATCCCGGTCCTCTGAGCAACTCCGCCAGCTTGTCGCGGTTCTGATACCCGGCGATGGCTAGCAGTCCGAGCAGTGCGGTCATGGACGGCATTCCGCGGCTCATCTTGTAACTCCGTGATAAGGTTAGACAGCTCGAACTCGGCCAGTCCGGTTCTGTTCCTAGGCGTGCATTCGCAGCTCGCCGGAGCCGGTGCAGGCGAAACAGAAGCGGGCGTGATGAGCGGCCAATCGAGCTGGCGCCGCGTCAGTTCAATCCCAATATGGAATAGCCGGGCGGGCGATCATCAGCCAAAAGATAGCCAGCACGGCTGCGAACGCCGGAAATCCAAAGGCGAACCACCACCGGAAGAGACGGTCATACTCGGCAGGCAGCTTGGCGTCGGTCTCGACCGCACGCACGGCGAGATCGCGCATTCGCATCTGCATCCACACCACCGGCAGCCAGAAAGCGCCGGTCACCACATAGAGTGCGATGGACGCCGCAATCCACCCCTCGCGAAGAGAATACCCGCTCGACCAAGCGAGCCATGTGCCGGTGATCGGCTGCAGGACCACGGCGCTCGCCGTGAACAGGAAGTCGGCCAGCACGACCGTCCGCGCCACCCCCGCGATCTCGCGCAGGTCGCCGCGCAGATGCGCCACCAACATGAAGAAAGCGATGCCGGCACCCGTGCCGAGCAGGACCGCAGCACCGATGATGTGCACCATCTTGACCAGAAAATAGAGCATCAGCGATCCTCTCGGATCGCCATGGCGACCAGATTGAGCATCAGCACCGGCCAGATCTTCAGCATCGGTCCGAGCGGATCGGCCCACAGCCGCGGCACCAGCGCCGTACCGATCATGACATAGGTCAGCGAGATGATCAGTGCTGCCCGGAGCCCGTAAAGGCTAGCCGGCCGCCACAGAATGGCGAGACCGATGACGATGTCGGCGAGGGCTCCCGCAATGACGGTGAGGGCAGCGAACCTTTCTCCCAATCCGCCTTCCCGGACGTACGACATGCCGATCTCCCAGCCCGGTCCCAGGGAGATGATGCCGGTGACGATCCAGAACAGACCGAAAACGCCGAATATCAGCGGCTTCAGCGCATACAGCCGCGCAAACCAACGCTCCTGCACCGAGGCGGGCTCGCTTGCGAGCGCGGCTGCAAGGTCACGCGGCACGATGCCCGTGGCCTGACGCCAGGGCTCGGGATCGCCGGTCGCGCCGCGCCGCATCTCGGCCTGCGCCGTCGAGTTGACGGGCGTTGCCCAGCCCAGCATCTGGGCAACGTCCCCGGCGCGGTAAGCTGCCGAAGCCGCCCAGGAAGGCAGGTGCAGCCGGTAAGCCGGCCTCCAGCGCAGCCACGAGCGAAACAGCGCGACCGCGTCGCTGAAGGCCATCCGCTGCGGACCGGCCAGATCGAGTGCGAGACGAGAAGGCGCGCCGGGTTGCAGGAAGAACAGGACCGTGTCGACGACGTCGTCGAGATGCACAGGTTGAATAGCTGCCGTATCGGGCATGATCGGTAGGACCGGCAGGGAGGCCAGTCCTCGCAACAATGCGCTGCCACCATAGGCGGGCCGCCCTACAACGACTGAAGGCCGCAGCACGACCCAATCGAGGTCCCGCGCCATCAAGGCGGCTTCGCCGTCGCGTTTGGTGCGCGAAAAATCGGTCCGGGCATCGCGATTGCTGCCGATCGCCGAGAAGAGGATGACACGGCGGACGCCGGCGCTTTCACACGCAGCATAAAGTGCCGCGCTGCCGGCGACATGAACGCCTTGCATGTCCTGCCCCTGCAGGGCACCCGCCGCATTGATGACGGCATCGACGCCCGCAAGAATGCCCTTCCACTTCGAAGCGTCGGTGGTCCGGGCAACATCGAGGGTGATGTGGTGCGCATTGGGTGCCGCCGGATGACGCGACACCAATACGCATTCATGCCCGTCGGCGGAGAGCCTGGCGTGGATTGCCGATCCAATAAGCCCCGTCCCCCCAACGAGCAGGATGCGCATCGACTGGTCCCTCAATTGGTCGCCCCGGGGAACGCAAACCGCTGATCAATTCTGAAGGCGCAGACGAATAAAGCAGGGCTGATGTAATGGTTCCTCGCGGCGGAACAGGTGAGTTTGGTGCAGACAGCGCCTTGTCGCGACCGCCCTTGCCGCAGATGTTGCGTCGCCATCGATATGAGAGGGTCGCCGCGCCGACGCTAGATTACCGGACGCGGCGGCGGCGCAGGACCTGTACGGAGAAGCGGGAAGGTGGCGATTCTCGAGCTGAAATAAAAATGTGCATCGCCGGAATTGCGTTTCTTGACCCAAGCCTCCGTATGACCTGGGGCGCCGCCGAGCACCTGATCGTCTCGAGTCTCAGTCCTGCAACAAGCGAACTCCTGGAATGGCCATGGCAAAACATCGGATCTACACAACGAGCTTCGCAAGCGTTTACCCACTTTACGTCGCGAAAGCAGAGAAGAAAGGACGCAGCAAAGCCGAGATCGATCAGATCATCTCCTGGCTGACGGGCTATGGTCAGAAGGAGCTGGAAGCTGAACTGGAAAAACAGACGGACTTCGAGACCTTCTTTGCAAAGGCCCCCAAGATCAATCCTTCCCGATCCCTGATCAAAGGCGTGATTTGCGGCGTCCGAGTGGAGGATATCAAAGAACCAACGATGCGAGAGATCCGGTATCTCGATAAGCTGGTCGATGAGCTGGCCCGGGGAAAAACGATGGACAAGATTTTGCGAAAGGAGTGATTCTCGAGCGCCTGATTGAGCTCTTTGCGAACCCATCGGCCCAACGGGCGGATACCGCTCCATCTGATCGCGAGGATGAGGCAGCAGCTGCTGGTGCAATACCGGCCGTGTTCCGCTCTCCAACTTCCGGCGAAATCCCGTTCCTGCTATCCTCCAACAAAAGAACATCTTGCGGAGGAAAACGATGCGGTCTCAGCCGGTGCCCGCATATCCAGCGGCTGGCGATACAACGTCGGCGGTGCTCGCCATCGGACGCCCCGATTTCCCAAATGTCCTGATCGATACGCTGCGGCGGCAGGCCGATGTCGGCCATTGCATGGTGTTTGCGCTGACCCGTGCCGGCGCTGCGCGCTGCCTGCTCGATGCCGGCAACATCCCGATCGGCGGCGATCTCGGCGCGGCCTATGCCGGACAGTTCCACGAATCCGATCCCAACCGCGATGCGCTGTTCGAGCGCGAGGGCGGCGCGCCGATCATGCTGCCTGCGTTCGCGCCGCGCATGTATGGCGCGCGCTACCGGAAAATCTTCTTCCAGGATTCGGGCATCGTCGACAAATGCGCGACTGCGATCTGGACTGGCGACACCTGCTTCTACGTCAACTTCTACCGCATCGCCGCGCAAGGTCGCTTCAGCGCCCTGCAGCGAGAGCGCCTTGAGGCGATCGCGCCGGCGATCGCCGCGAGCGTTGCCCGCCATTTTCAGCACACTGCAACGCCAGACCGGACGCTCGCCGGGTTGTTCGCGAGCTGCGCGCCGCTTGCCGCCCTCACGCCGCGCGAGCAGGAGGTCTGCCGGCGCATCCTCGCCGGCTTCAGCTCCGAGGCGATCTCGAAAGACCTCGGCGTCAGCCTGCATTCGACCCTGACCTATCGCAAGCGTGCCTATGAGCGGCTCGGCATCTCCTCGCAGAGCGAGCTGTTTGCGATCGTCCTGCGCCTGCTAGCGTGCAGTCTGAACTAAGGCGCGGACTCGGGGTCCGCGATATCCACTTGCGAGGTAAAGCGGATACGCGGTCCCGCCTCCGGGACCGTCGCCTCGCGACCCGCAGCCGACAACACTCCTCCGGCCTCCGGCGAGCCGCATTGAACTCTCCAGCTCCGCTCGCCATGTGTGGGAGACAGCTTGGAGCAAACAATGAAGCAGCTTTTCACCTGTGTGGCGACCGTGGGCTGCCTGGTCACCTTCCACTCCGTCGCGCAAGCCCGCTCTGCATTCGACGGATCCTGGGACCTCATTTTCGTGACGCAAAGAGGACCTTGCGATGCGACCTATAATTTCACCGTCAACATCACCGACGGAATAGTTACACATCCGAATCTAGTCAGGTTCAGAGGCCACGTGGCGCGTTCCGGCGCGGTTCGGGCCTCGGTGACAGTTCAGGACAAATTCGCCTCCGGCTCAGGTAGACTCTCGAGCAATGTTGGCCGCGGGACGTGGAGCGGCCATTCAGGAAACGCGCGCTGTTCAGGCTACTGGACCGCACAGCGCAATTGGGCGCGCTGAGCCAATGTCGGAGTGGCCCGCAGGGAGCAGAGAACGCTCGCTGATTGCCTATGGCCCGAGTAGAATCAATCGACGGTATGGTTGACAGTTTGCGAGGCTCCCTGCGAAGCCAACGTGCGCGGACGTACCTGTGGAATAGAGGACTGACTCGCTCTCGCTATCAGTCTCAAGACGGCCAAAGCACTTGGTGCGATCATTCGGCCACCGCCGGACAGCCGCACGAAGTTATCGGCTGAGATCTGGTGTTGGCCCGAATGCGAATTCCGGACGCAACGTTCAAGGGTCCGCTCATCAGGGAAAACCGGAAATGACAAGCCATTCGCGTGACCTGCGCTGTTGACCCGAAGCGGGCGTAATCAGAGCAATGGCTTCTTCATCAGAAAAGTCGATCCGTCCGGACGTTCTTCGAAGTGAACAAGTTCGTATCCGAGCTTTGTATAGAACGGTTTTGCCGTAATCGAGGACGATAACCAGAGCTCAGACAAGCCCTTGCCGACAGCATGTCTCTCCAGATACTCGACTGAGCGTCTTCCGATGCCTCCACCTTGGTGTTCCGGAGCGACGAACAAAGAGTGCAGCTTTCCCTGGCCAAGGCTGACCGTCCCGACAACGACGCAATCACTCGCGGCTACGAATACGTCCCGCTGCTCCATTTTTTCGATGACCCTGTCGAGCGCGAAATTCGCACAAATCAATTCAATGATCGCCTGATTGTAGTCGCGCGAATTCGATACGCGCACCGCATCTTGAATGAGCGTGCTCAGTGCACTTGCATCGGCCGTCGAGGCCTTTCGTATCTCGTGATGGATCATCAATATCAGTCACACTATGCAGCCTCCAGAGCCTCTACCTCAGCGCGCAAAGAACAGATGTCGCAAGTTCCTTTCGCAAGCAGAACAGCGTCTCATGTTGGCCCGTAGCTGCCTCGCCCAACCATCCAACGACCGTCTGCTTTCAGGTGGAGAGCGGATTAGGGCCGTGAAGTCTCTTCGCTTCAGCATGTGACCCCAAACCCGAAGTCGGCCCCTGGGGGGTGGTGCGCTTGCGGAGGCGAAGATCGGTAACCTCGAGATAAACGATCTCTGAACTGCCCGTTCGGCCGGCGTTCATATCATCCCTTTAGGATCTCCACACAGTAGTGAACCCCAGCCGTAGTTTGCAGCCGTGGAACCGAATCACGCGCTCGATAATTTGCGCAGGGACATACTCACAATGGAGGAGACACAATGAAGAAGCTTCTCATTTCGGCTGCTGCCGCTGCAATCATGACCGGCGCTGCCTCCGCCCAGACGGAATTTTATGTAGTGCAAGACACCTCCACGAAGAAATGCACGATCATGGACAAGAAGCCGACCACCACAACCGCCGTCATTGTTGGCGACGGCAAGGTGTTCAAGACACGCACTGAAGCTGAGACCGGGATGAAGACCATCAAGGTCTGCGCGCACTAAGGGAGCGGTGGCGAGAAGCGATGACTCCCACTCCGTCCGCTCCCATCGACAAGAGAGAGGCCGCCGAAGTGGCCCCCTCTATTCATCGGAACATACCAACTGGAGGATCAGCCATGTTGAAAGGAATGCGCAAGTATGCATTCAGCGCCGCAGCGGCAACTGCGCTTTTTGTAATCCCGATCTCGGCCTTTTCCCAATCCTTTGAGATTGGACCGGGAGGCGTCCGAGGGTACGACCGTCGAGGGGGCGGGCAATGCGAGCAATTGCGGCTTGCCTGCGAAAACAAGGACGCGCTAGGGGAACGGGGCGAAGGAAATTGCCGCAGGTATCGGGAGACCTGCCAAAGACCAGTACGCAGGGATGTGTGCGCCGAATTGAGACAGGCCTGCCTCTACAAGAACGAGCTGGGCGAACAAGGCGCAGGAAATTGCCGCAGGTACCGCGAGACTTGTCGGGGGCGCCTGTAAAGGTCTCGCCAATTTTCAGGGTGGCGGAGTGGTCCGGCATCGCTTGGCACTGCCCCGCGCACTCGTCATCGCGAAGGCCGCCTCAGTTGGCGGCCTCGTTCATATCAGGCCACCCGCGCCATGTCGCCTACTGGCCCGAATGCGAAGTCTAAGCGCCAAACAGTCTGCTTGTCGGGGGTGACCGGAAATGGCGATGCGCCCGCGAGCGATAGCCTTTGCGCTCGCGGCCGGTTGTTCAAGGACGTCCGACAAGCAATGGCAGCACGTCTGCACCGCCCGCCATGAGCGGATTCGACGGCTCGAAATGTTCCCGCAATTCTCGCTTCCGGACGAGTGAGCGCGCATCGAGAAACGCATCCTTCAGGCTGACGGCTTTCCGGAGCGCGACGTTGAAAAAAGCGTCGCCAAAATAGGTCCACTTGGCCTTGTCCTGGCAGCCGAACGACGAATGCTTGTCATCGGCCGCGGTGATGACCAGCACATCGGGAGTCGCCAGGCGCGGGATAAAAACCCCGGAATAACAAGCCGAGATCACCACCACCTTGTGTCGCACACCTGTCTTCGCGAGCATGTCGCGGAGATGAGATGGTGTGAGCGTTTGTGTGAGCCGCCCCGCCTTGATTGCAAGGCCATCAGGAGAGCCATGCGAGGTGAGAATCAAAAAGAGAACATCTTTCTCGGCATCCAAGCGGTTGGCTGCCGTCTGCAACGACTTGGCCAGAGCTTCGATCGTTGCATTTCCCCCTTTCTTGGAATTGTACTCCACGTTGATCGGTCCCGTCTCGAAACGGCCGGCCACGACCTGAGCCGCGCCGGTCGCCTCGGATCTAAACACGCCTTGATCCCCGTACAGGCCAAAGGACACCACGCCAACCTTTCCAGCGTCCGCAATCGCATGGACCGGAGGAACCAACGACCAGATGGTCAGAAAAAAAACGACGAGCGGCGCGCCGAGCCGCCTGATCGAGGACCTGGAGGTCATCGCGAACCTCGTTTCGAGATCGCCGCTACAGAACTGCGGCTCAACACAAAATAGCGGAAATCCAGTGAATTTCCATCCTTCGGAATGGCACGTGCAAGGGTCCGGATACGGCCCATTGCATCCTTTGACGCGGTGTAGCCAGGAGTCCGTTCACAGGGACAGGCCGGGAGTTCGCGTCCGAGGGCCGGATCGTGGGTCGACCGCAAACTGCCCAGTTCAACAGCTAATTATCATTGCCAACGAAACCTGAGCCCCACGATGAGCCCTCGACGGATGGATGAAGGCTTTTACGGTCCCATCCTCGCCGAAGCGGGATGTCCGGGCACCTGGAAGCGCTTGCCTGTGTCCGTGATGTTACTGCCATCGACCTTCAGAATGGAGAAGTCCTGCGTCAGATAGTTGCCGATGAGAAGGTACTTGCCGTCGGGCGTGAAGACAGCAGCCTCGGGCAAGCCGCCGACCTCGATGTCTGCGGTCTTGCTCACTTTCTTGCCGTCGATCTTGAGAACCGAGATGCTACCGTTCTTTTCGTAGAAGTATGCGTTCTTCATGTTGGAACCGCGCAGAATGACCGCAACCGCGACGTCGCCCTTGGGGCTGATTGCAAGCCCCTCGGGGCCGTCGCCCACCACCACGCGATCGATGATGCGTGGCGGATTGGCCTCCAAATCGATGACGCTCGTGGTATCCACACTTCCATCGGAAGCACCTGCGTTGCCGTTATCCGAGGTCAGGGCGATTTTCCCGCCGGGTGCGGCCGCGACATTGTAGGGCCACTGGCCGGCCGGCAGATCGATCTTGTTGTACGTCACCTTATCGCCCGCGATGTCCAGCATGGAGACTTTGTGAGCAGGGAAGCGGGCGACCAGGGCTCGCTTGCCATCAGGGGTGAACGTCACGTGCGATGGACTGTCCGGCATCGCAACGGTGTCCGTGATCTTCACGTCAGTGCCGTTCACGGAGAGGACGCTGATCGAATTGTCTCCGCGATTGGCGACCAGTGCCATCTTGCCATCTGGACTGAAGCTGAGCCCGGAAGGTTGTTTCCCGCCAGTGAGCGTTGCAGCCAGCTTGGGCGGATTGGCCTGCAGGTCGACGACGTAAATCTTGTTGTCCAGCACCTGTTTCAGCGTGTCGCCCTCCTTGACGACGTCGACCGAGTCGGCGACCAGCGCCACGGTTCCGCTGGGATCGATCGCAACGTTCACGGGCGGTCCGACCACTGAGTTCTTCAGCGGCAGGGCACCGATGATCTTGGGGGTTTCAGGAGAGGCGAGATCAACGATGAGAACCTGATCCTTACCAGGTGCAGACAGAACGGGCTTGCCGCTTTCGTCCCACAGAAGCTTCTCATCGAGGCCGACGATCAAGAGCGGCTTCGCGTGCCCAGTGCTAAAGCTCGTACTGAGCAGCATGACGGCCGCAAATGATAATCCTATGGCACGGTTACGCCACATCTTGGCATCCTCCCGAAAATGACGCCCGCCTCTGCAGGGCTGGTCTTAGCAGTTTACGAGGTGAGGCTTTCGTTCGCTAGTGGTGCCTCGTCTGATCTCCTGGCTTCTCGCCTGTCGCCCTCAGATGGTCATCGAGGGCTTGGCGGGTCGCCTCGGTAAGCTCGAATTTGACGGGACGACCGGTCTTCTTCTGGCGGACACTGGCTCGATCGGCCGCATAGCCGCTGGGTGCGATATCATCGACTTTGAGGGCGACAACGTCGCAACCACGAAGTTTGCTATCGATAGCGACGTTGAACAGCGCCAGATCGCGAATCCGACCTTCGACCTGGAGCTTTGTTCGAATGGACCAGACGTGCTTGGGACGGAGTGGCGGCTTCGCGCCAACGATCTTTCCCTTATTCCACGGTCGCCGCTTGGCGACGTTCACGTTGGGGCTTGGGACATCAGTCATGATGACCTCCTCAGTTGATGAGGCCGGTCATTTTCGGGCGAGCAACCTTTTGAACCTACGTCGGCTTATAGACAATTGCAGGCGTACTTTGGTCCTATTGGTTGGCCGGGTGGGTGCAAATGTCCCATAAGCGACATCGGGGCATTTACTGGCGGAGGGCGCGCAAATGCAGAAAGTAGGGTATGCGCTGCCAACGTCGGGCAGCACTGGACAAGACGGCATGTTCGGGAAGGGATGGCTCTCGAAGCATCTCGACTAAGAATCCCGCGCTCTCTAGCGCTAAGAAATAAGCTTCGATAGGGCGATGCTCGCTATGGAACGTCATCGCCAAACCGTCACGCTCGACCGCGTCAGCATATCGAAATGCACTGAGATAGTCGCCCTGGATGATGAAACGCGCTTCGGCGCTTGCCTGTTCGAATCTCCCAGCGGAATTGATCGGATGAACAATTGCCACACAAAATCTGCCACCCGGTTGCAACACACGCGCCGCTTCTCGGACGGCCGCAGGCATATCGCTGATATCTTGAAGTGACATGAAGGCGATTGCTAAGTCCGCGCAGGCGTCGTCAAGGGGTAGCGCCGTGGCGTCCCCCAAACGCACGTCCGTCGCCGGGTCGAACTCTCGCGCAGCTTCGACCATAGACGGCGAACTGTCGATTGCGACGACCCTGTGCCCAAGTCCCTTCAGGTCACGGGTTAGCCGTCCTTCGCCGCAGCCGATATCTACCGTTTGTCGTCCGGGCGCAGGCAACAGATGAAGGAATTGATCTCGGTGAAAGCGCCAGTAGCTATCATGTCCGGGAGCGCGCGCCCATCGTATCCAGTGACTGGCCTCGGCTTCCCAGCTGACATTTAGAGGCACAGCATCTGCAATCGTTCGTGTGATGCTCATGATGGGCCCTCTGGACCATCCAGACCTTTTGCCTCCGCTCGCGCAAACGTCGTCAGAGCCTTGGTCATGGGATATCCGGAACTGGTCCCAAATCCGCCGAGCGGCGGCCCATTTTCGACATAGCCGTTGGACACGTAAAATCGGCGCGCGGTCTCAGTGCTCGTCAAGCTACACTGGTTATTGCCTCTTTCTGCGGCTCGCGTTTCTAGCGCCCGCAGTAGGGCGCGGCTAACTCCCCAAAATCGCGCGTCGGGCGATACGTAATTGAGGCCAATCGTTCCGGCATCGGTTACTGACCCGACCGCGAGGATGTCGTTATTTTCGACAGCCACAAGCACCGAGTTGTCCGTCTGTTCGACCCAAGCACAGAAATTCTCATGCGTCTTATTGCCCAACCATCGTGCCAAGATGGAGGGGTCGCTTCGGTGGTCAGCTCCGCAAAGCTCCGCTATCGATCGCTGCAACACAATGCAGGCAGAAGGCGCATCTTCTGGTATAGCTTCTCGTATTTGCATCCAGTGATTTTGGCATACGGCCGATACCCGTGGCAATGGGCAGCCTCGCTGCAATGTCGCCCACTGGCCTCGTGCCGACCTCAGCTGAGAGCGCCGCGAGATCCGCTTGCTAAAGGTGACCCGAACAAGGCGATCCGAGCGGGCCAAGGCAGCCTTTGACCCGACTCCGACATTGCAACGTGCGTCGTCGTGCAGCCGATCAACTCGACTTTACGCCATTGGAGCATCCAAGCTGACGTTCGCCGCCGTGCCGCTGGTCTCGAAGGCACGGCGGCGTCCACGTGCGTCACCGCGCGCTGCCCGTGGTTAGCTCTTGCGAGTGCACCGGGATCATCAGGTGCTCATTGGGTTTGCCGGGGAACATGACGTAAGGCTGGGTCGCGTCCTTGACGTCCAGATCGCGCGGATAGGGACTGAGCATCTCACGTGCTGCGCCCCCGACAATCATCACGTGCGGGCCGGTCTGGACCCAATGCTTGTGCGTGTGCCGTTCGGCATGATCATGATTGCTCGTGCCGGTGTCCCCGGCCAGCATGAAAATCAGGCCGATCTTGTTCGGCGGCTCCTGTTTGGCCTGTAGAGCTTTGCGCCATTCCATGGCGTTCTGATCATCACATTCGGGCGTTCCGTCATTTCCGATAAAGCACGTGAAACCGTTCGATCCGGTTTGGACGGTCTTAGAAGACCCATCCGGCTGCATCATGGTGATCGTCGCGTTATTCACGACCGACGGCGGGGCGGCGGTCTTCACCTTGGCGATGTACTCTGGTTCGGTCTTCGGGATTTCCTCCGTTGGAAGAGCCGATGCCGACGTGACGAGCGCTGCCGAAGCTACGCAGAACCCAACCGACGCGAGAGCATAGAACCTGTTCATGGCTTACCTCCTGCAAAGTGGGCAACCGCACGAACTGTACACCGAAACCAACTGGGCGTATCTTCCGAGGTATGGCAGGGATATTTCCTTTCTCTATGTGACTCACCCAATCTATTGCTGCTTTGCGGGCACTCGACTCCGCCTCGCCACGCGGCGTCATCAGCTGCGCAGCGAGGCCTGGAGCTTTTCAGCGCCGTTAAGCCGAGGCAGGGAATGCGACGCTGGAACCGCCTTCCCACTGGCGCCTGAAGTGCTATCCTGAACGCACGGGTAAGCCACGCGGAGCGATAACTATGCGCACAGTAGTCCGAGCCGCAAATGTCATGTCGTTCTTCATGATGTTCTCCGTTGTAGCTTTGCCGGCGTGGGCTGCCGGACCAGAGGCGGAAGTGAAGGCGCTCCATGCCGCCGATCAGACCTGGCTAAAAGGCTTCACGGCCGCCGACGGCGATACGATGGCGAAGTTGTACGACGAACGCGCAGTGTTGATGCCTCCTAACGCGCCGGCTGTGACGGGTCGCGACGCCATTCGCACCTTCCTGGCGAACATGTCGTCGGAAGCAGCCAAGGCCGGCCTTGTGTTCAGTTTCGCCGACAAACAGGATGGCGGCGCAAACGGCAACCTGGGCTGGTCTTCGGGCTCCTATACGATCAAGGACAAGGCAGGGAATGTGGTCGAGACCGGCAAGTTCCTGTCAGTATCGAAAAAGGTCGGCGGCAAATGGCTCTACTGGCGCGACACTTGGAACGCTGACAGTCCGCCACCAAAATAAGTCCGCTACATCGCGCTTCAAGTTGCACTTCTCTTGCTGGACAGCGAGATCACGTTTTCGCGCGGCGTTGCGATCTCTCTGGATCGATTGACACGCCGAATGCGTCCCTGCGGTGTCCAAGCAGAATCTTTAATGTCGCCTCTTGGCCCGTCGCTGACCTTTGCTCAGACGGCTGCGAAGTCCCGTTTCGGGAGCTGAGCCGAACGCTTAGCACTCCGATGCGAGTGACGTTTTTCTCTATCGCTTTAGGATTGTGGCAATTAATTCACGCTATTGGCTCGGCCTATGGCCTTCGAGATGCCCACGGTTGGCGTTAAGGATAGTGTCTGATGTACTTCCTCACTGCCTGTCTGATCGTCGTCGTCGTGAGTGCCGCGGTATCGCTTCGTCGATCCAGAAATCTATCCCAGCCTCAGTGGGCTACCCCGGCCCAGCGGCTCGCAGCACGGCGGCGAGCGCTTTGGCCGACAATCTGCGCGGGGTTTTGTCTGCTGGGGCTGCTCGGATTTCATCATTTTCAACACGAGCCAGAACTTGGTCCCACCGCGACGACCTATCTCATGATGCTTGTTACCTCTTTCTTCGGCGGTTCGTTTCTTGGCGTCATTGGCGGGATGGATTGAGGTAGCGGGGATCAATGCAAGGCTAAAACGCGCCGGACTATGACAACTGACAAGCTGTCATGTCTTTGGCATCGTCCTGTTGGTGTCCGGGCCCTTAGCTCAGAGCGCCGCGAGGTCTACTTCCTGAAGGTGACCCGAACAGGGTCATGCAAGCTGGCCAAGGCCGTCTTTGACCCTGACCGGACATTGGACTTCTTTTGTTGAATGCTCAGGTGCCAGTCTGGTACCTTTTTTATTCCGGTCGGCTACGGCCTGGAAACCGCATCCGGAATTTCGATGGAGTCATCCCTGCATGGTGACAAAAAAATTTCACGAAGTTCGTTGCCTCGCCGAATCCGACGGTCTCGGCAATGGCCTCGATAGGCCACGGTGTGTACGCAATAAGCCGCTTCGCCTCGAGGATCACGCGCTCCTCGATCATCATCTTGGGCGGAAGACCACGCACCGCAACGCAGGCGCGACGCAACGCTTTGGTTGAACAGCCGAGCCTGTCGGCATAGTCTTCGACACGGCGCGTCCGCATGAAGTGGGCTTCGACCTCCGTGAGAAAGTGCCGGACTGTCCGATGATAACTCGAGAGCAACGGAGCTTCGTGCCGGTCCGAGCAGCGAGCGATCTGCAAGAGCAGGACGTGAAGCTGGTGCTGCAAGATGTTTGCGCAGGTCGTCGAGCCATCGCTACATTTGTACTCATCAATTATCGCGGCACACCCGGCGCAAACTCGCCCGTATGAATCCGCATCGAGGTTGATCGCTCCACTTGCCGCCGCATGATCGAGCGCCGAGCCCCGGACCAGCGGATGGTTCGCCGCCTCATCGGGCAGGACAAACTCGGGCGTAAAGAGAACGACCGTTGCCTCCACCTCTGCGCCGGGCACGAACTGCTGCACCTGGCCTGGGCGAACATGCAGAAGCGTCCCCGCCGTGCAGCGCAAACGCTCGAAGTCGAGGAAATGCGTCGTCGCCCCCGATGAGAATAGCATCAAAAGATGAAAGGCAGGACGTTGCGGGTGGTCAAAATGATCGGGCGGCACGCGCCTGAACAATTCCGACAACGCGAGCGGCTCGATTCCCAATTTTGGGAAGCGCCTGTTGAAGTAGTGGACCCCTTCAATGGGCTTCATCAGGAATCTCGCGCCGCATGGCCGACTGTCCGATTTTGATCATCTGACGGTACCAGACTGACCTAGCTATGCGCAATGCGATACGGCACGCTCTCGTATGCACAAGGAGGGCTTCACCATGCCGAACAAGCTGATCCGTATGATTGCCGCAACACTCAGTTTCATCACCCTCGCGCTCAGCCCGCCCGCGCCAAGCGCCGCAGCCGGCACGGAGAGCGCGGCGATCACATCCGCCAATCACGCCTTCGATGAGGCATTGTCTGCGCGTGACATCGCGGCGATGGACATGATCTGGGCGCACGAACCACATGTGGTCGCGGTTCATCCTGCAAGCAAAACGCCGATCATCGGCTGGGCCGCTGTGAGGCAGAGTTGGGAAGCGACGTTTGACCGCTTTGCCGAAATCTCGGTGTCGATGCAGGACCCGCAAATTCGCATCAATGAAAACGTCGCCTGGGTCGTAGGTCTCGAGGAGATTCGAGGCAAACTGAAAACCGGCGAGGCCGCAACCTTCATGGCTTTGACCACGAACATATTCGAAATGAGCGGCGGCCGCTGGCTAATGGTCCTGCACACGACCTCGCGCGTTCCACACTGACCTATGCAAGCCCAAGTTCAGTTACAGGGAGCGGAACAATCTGAAAGCGAGGTAGGTTGGCGACTGTCCTTGGTCCGTAGCTGCCTCGCCCGACCATTCAACGACCGTCTCCTTTCAGGTGGAGAGCGGATTAGGGCTGTGAAGTCTCTACGCTTCAGCATGTGACCCCATGGCCGACATCGCTGTGTTGAGCTATATTGGCGCAGGAGCCAACGTCACTTCGCGATCATCAGGATGAGTCAGGTCGGCGCTAGTGCGCCCGAGGTGTACCAACCGTAATACTGACAGGACCTGTTCCTCGAAACCGGGCGACCGCGTGATCGGCGTTGCTTAGGAGGACGGAGGTAAGCCTCGTCTCCATCCTCTATTCTAGGGAGGCATCAACAGCAGGGAGCTAACATCATGCGCACATTTGGAGCTGTATGTTTCTCATTATTGCTGTCAGCAATTCCTGCTACTGCAGCAGATCAAAATCTCAAGGAGGAAATTGGGAAGATGGCTTCAGCATACGAGCAGCACTTCAACAAACAAGATGCTGCCGGGATTACGGCACTTTATACGAAGAACTACCTGCGTGTTACTCAGAATGGAATTGAGCCCGATAATACCAAGTTTTATGAGGACGGTTTCAAAGCTGGACTTAATCGCCTCGAGGTAAAGGTGACCGAAGTTCAGCCATTGTCAGAAAACATGGCTCTGTCAACTGGCGAAGCTCACATTACTGGAAAGAGTGAGAAAGGCGATCCCCTAGAAATAAACGCGATTTGGACTGCTCTTGATGTTCGTGAGAATGGGCAATGGAAAATTCGTATGCTGACGTCGGCTCCTAAGGCACCGCCGCCGCAGCCGCAACAAGCGGGGACCACGGCGACTACAACGGGGAACGCGCCGAGTGGAAAATAGCGCCTACCCGAGAGAAGTTCGTCGTGACCGGCTTTCGCGCCCAAACGGGCGGAGGCAGCAACTGAAACGTAGGTCTGTCGGCCACGGAAGCCGACTCGCGTCCGCTGCGTGAGACCAAGGGGCCTCCCCTCTCGAAAAATGACGGGATAGCGCGGCTCCTTGATCGGACCGAGGATCAGCTTTTAGTGAAGACCGGACTGCAGCAAGTACAGCCCTGCAGGACCGAGTCTGGCCCTACGCGACGAAATGCGCCTATCACCTCCATGCCACCGGAGCTGATAGAGATCGGGCGAAAACTGGCGCGGTTGACCCTAAACGGAAATCGGGCGTCGCCTGATCGGATTCACAAAATCGCGCTCAATGTCGTTGCGACAAGATGCATGGTTTGCTCCCTAAATCGTGCGGGCTGTTCGCCACACGGGGTCAAGCTGAAGAACCCGGTTTCGTCTTGGAAGGATGTGCAGAGGATTCACTCGTTCAGAGATGAGCACGCGGCAATAGCCATCCCATGATCTTCTGATACGGATCGCGACGACTGCGAATGAATGCGTTCTCGTTCTGCTGAGCGGCGGTCCTGGCGAATTCAGAAATCCCCTCCAAAGACTGGCGTTTATCCTTCGGAAGCTTCGCCCATTGGCGAATGATCTTCCGGCGGGCTTCGCGTTGCTTTTCCCTTATGTCAGGCATCTGGAAGCTCCTTGAAGAGGATTATTCCGATCGACCTAGTATTGTTTGGGCTCACTAGAACTTCAACGTCCAATCAAGAACTCTTAGCCCCTCTGATCGTGAAGCTCTATACACGGGAGCCAGTCTCATATTGGCTTTACAGGCCCGCCGCCCTAGAATTGCGGCGATCGCAGGACGGGCGAAATGCAGTATGTTTGCGACGCACCGAAGGGCAAGACCTGGTTCCGTATCGAGACGGAAGGTGAAGCGATGCATGAGTCGCGCCTGATGGACCACACAGTTGAGAAATATTTCCGCCGCGAGCGGGAGAAGGCAGTCGAGTCCTGGCGTCCCGAGCGGCCCAACGCGATCGAGCGCGACATCGGCCTCGAGGCCCATGTACAGCGAGAGATGCCGCTTTTCCTCACGCTGCGCGACAGGGAGGGCAATGCACTGACTACAGCGATGCTGCCACCCGGCGGCAAGGATCGCGGCGGGTTCCGGATCATCATCGTTGCCGCATCCAATGCCGATCCCTATCCTCAGCAAGACGCGGCCATCGCTGCACTGGGAGCACATTTCGGTCTCACACTCGATCGCAATCGCTGCTTCCCCTACGGCCGCTAAGGAGCCTGATAAGTACCGCCGCTTGATTGAGCGATGTCGGCTCATGGACCCATAGCTGTCTCGACCGAAAGCGCTCTCCAAGGCCGCCCACGAAATTTTGCGAAATGCGGGTGGACGGTCGCTGCAGGAGTGCAAGCCTTTAGCTGATAATCTCCCTGACCTTGATGCCGCGCAAGGTCTCGATGCAGTCAGCTACCAAATGCAAGAGCTCTTGCCGCTTTATGCTCTTCACCTGACGACCTTCCATATTGATTAGTATGTATCTCGCCATGTCGTAGGCGACTTCAAACTGCGATTTGCCGGTAACCTCGACATTGATTCTTTCAGCCATTTCGCTCCCCGCTAGTTATAATTGGAAAGGAGAAGCCTATTGGAAAGCGCGTGGCCAAGTCGAGTCTGTCTTCCTTTGCGGTTAGATCATATCGGCCTGAAGGTCCGCTGGCGCTGCAACTCGAAATGCAGAGCATTAAACTAGTCCCGCTTTTGGCCCTCAACGAACATTCGCTTATGTCCGATGTTGTGGACAATGCGGGCTTCGCCATCGCACCCGCGCGTACTCGACTCTTGAAGACACGTCCTGAGGCCGCCTGTCCCAATCGCTGGGGACAGACGGCGGCTCCTGAAGGCGCTAACCTTGGCAGGCACATAGCAAGGGAGCGAAGTTTGAGCACCGCGCCGCGCATCGACATCGACCCGGCCGCATTCTGGGCCGATCCCTATCCGATGCTCGCGACAATGCGCAAGGAGGCGCCGATTGCCTTCGTGCCGCAGCTCGGCTCGACGTTGCTGACGAGCCGCGACGACATCTCGATTTCCGAGAAGCAGATCGACGTGTTCTCCTCGCACCAGCCCGCAGGTCTGATGAACCGGCTGATGGGCCATAACATGATGCGAAAGGACGGCGAGGCGCACCAGGTCGAGCGCCGCGCCATGTTTCCGACGGTGTCGCCGAAGACGGTGAAGGCGCATTGGACCGCGCAGTTCCAGGCCCATGCCGACCGCATCATCGATCGCATCGAACCGGGACGGATCGACCTCATGCGCGATTTCGCGCTGCCCTTCTCCGGCGAGTGCCTGAAGTCGATCACCGGCCTCACCAATATCGGCTTTCAGGACATGGATGCGTGGTCGCAGGGCATGATCGAGGGCATCGCCAATTATGCCGGCGATCCCGCGATCGAGGCGCGCTGCCACGCCGCGACGTCGGGCATCGATGCCGCGATCGACGACATCCTGCCGGTGATGCGCAAGCATCCGGACCAGAGCATTCTCGGCGTGCTCCTCGCCTCCGGCATGCCGATGGAGAGCGTGCGCGCAAATGTGAAACTCGCGATCTCCGGCGGCCAGAACGAGCCGCGCAAGGCCATCGCCGGCACGGTATGGGCGCTGCTGACCCATCCCGAGCAGCTCAATCTCGTGCGCAAGGGCGAAGTGTCCTGGCTGCAAGCGTTCGAGGAATATGCCCGCTGGATTTCGCCGATCGGCATGTCGCCGCGGCGCATCGCAAAGCCGTGGAGCATCCGCGACGTGTCATTCGAGCTCGATGAGCGCGTGTTCCTGATGTTCGGCTCGGCCAATCGCGACGAGAAGCATTTTGAGCGCGCCGACCAGTTCGACGTGAGACGAGACACATCCAAGAGCGTCGCCTTCGGCGCCGGTCCGCATTTCTGCGCCGGCGCCTGGGCCTCGCGCGCCATGATCGCCGACGTCGCGCTGCCGACCGTGTTCGCGCGCGCGGGGCAGCTCGAGATCGCCGATGACGAGGAGGTGCGGATCGTCGGCTGGGCGTTCCGCGGCCTGCAGAATTTGCCGGTCAATTGGCTTCATTAGGTCGGCCGGGGCCCCTCCATCCCGAGCCCCGCCATGATGCCATCTTGCTCCTGTTTTGCCCGACGAGTCAAACGAACTTCGGATAATGCGTAAGTCATTGTTTTCGCACGCCCTGGCTACTGTGCATGGGGTTGTTTTTGCGGTTTTGGTTCCGGCCGCGAGTCTCGAGACCGAACCCGCGCGGCCTTCACATCCGCGTGCAGAAAAATTCCATCTTCATTCGCTCCGCCGCTTGAAAGATTAATCACGCGCTTCGCCGCACGCGCAGTGTTCGCATCGCTATTTTCCTGAGCGTCTCGACAGCTTTCGTAGCGCGCCCCATCATTCACGAGACCTGAATGAATGACGGCCGCACGCGGCCGGGAGCTTGGAATGCATCGTCGCGACTTCTTGAAACTCTCTGCCGGAACTGCAGCCGCTGCTGCCTTCGTCTCGCGCGCCAATGCGCAAGGCGCAGTGAAGGAAATTCGCATCGGTTACCAGAAGACCGGCGTGCTCGTCATCGCGCGCCAGCAGGCCGCCCTGGAGAAACATTTTTCTCCGCAAGGCATCGAGGTGAAATGGATCGAGTTCTCCTCGGGCCCGCCGATGATGGAGGCGATGAACGTCGGCAGCCTGGACTTTGGTTCGGTCGGGGACTCGCCGCCGGTGTTCGCCCAGGCAGCGGGCGCCGCGATCGTCTATGCCGCCGGCCAACCCATCACCAACGGCCAGGGCATCTTGGTGCCGAAGGAGTCCCCGATCCGCACGATCGCCGACTTGAAGGGCAAGCGCATCGGCTTCACCAAGGGGTCCAGCGCGCACAACGTCGTGGTGCAGACGCTCGAGAAGGCGGGGCTCACCTATGCTGACATCACCCCGGTCTATCTGACCCCGCCGGACGCGGGCCCCGCCTTTGCCAATGGCAGCATCGAGGCCTGGGCGATCTGGGATCCGTATTTCGCGATCGGTGAGACCAAGCAGAACGGCCGCATCCTGATCAATTCGCGCGAGGTTACCAAGACCAACTCCTTCTACATCGCGAACCGCGAGTTCGCGAAGAACCACGGAGTGGTCCTGCAACAGATCGTCGATGTGACGACCGCGGCCGGTAACTGGGCCGAGCAGCACCGCGACGAGGTCGCCAAATCGCTTGCCGCGATCACCGGCGTCCCGCTGGACATCCAGACCGTCGCCGCCAACCGCGCGAACTTCGTGGTCGGCCCCGTCACCGACGACATCGTCGCGACCCAGCAGGGCGTCGCCGACCGCTTTCATAAGCTCGGCCTGATCCCGAAGCCGATCGTCATCCGCGACATCGTCTGGCGCAACCCGGCAGCCTGATCGTGCCCACCACTCTCCCATTTCAAAAGGTTTGAACATGAGGCGTATCATTCAGCGTCTGATCGCGGCCATCGTGCTGTCGATCGGCATCGTCGCCGCCGCGGTCGGCACCTCCTACGGGCAGGACAAGGTGATCCGCATCGGCTATCAGAAATACGGCAAGCTGGTGCTGCTCAAGAGCAAGGGCACGCTGGAACCGAAGCTCGCCGCCGATGGCTACAAGGTGGTGTGGACCGAATTCCCCTCCGGTCCGCCGCTGCTCGAAGCGCTCAATGTCGGCGCAATCGACTTCGGCAACACCGGCGAAGCTCCGCCGATCTTCGCGCAGGCCGCCGGCGCCCCGATCCAGTATGTCGCCTATGAGCCGCCGGCGCCGAAGGGCGAAGCGATCTTGGTGCCGAGGAACAGCCCGCTGAAGTCGGTCGCCGACCTCAGGGGCAGGAAGGTCGCGCTGAACAAGGGCTCCAACGTCCACTATCTTCTGGTCAAGGCGCTGGAGAAGGCGGGTGTCAAATATTCGGAAGTCGAGCCGGTGTTCCTGGCGCCGGCCGATGCACGCGCCGCGTTCGAGCGCGGCGCGGTCGATGCCTGGGTGATCTGGGATCCATTCCAGGCCGCAGCGGAAGCGGCCACCGGTGCGCGCACCTTGGCCGACGGCACCGACATCGTCGCCAACTACCAGTTCTATTTCTCCTCCAAGAAATTCCTCGAAGCCAACCCGAAGATCGTCGACACCGTGCTCACGGAGCTGAGCGCGGTCGACGACTGGGCCAGGGGCGACATCCATGCGGTGGCCGAGCAGCTCGCGCCGTCGATCGGCTTGTCGGTCCCCGTGGTCGAAGTGGCGCTGAAGCGGCAGGCCTACGGCGTCAAGCCGATCACCGATGCCGTCATCGCCGACCAGCAGCAGGTTGCCGACGCGTTCTTCGCGCTGGGCCTGATCCCCAAATCCATCAAGATTTCCGACCTGGCTCGGAAACCAGGATCATGAGCAACACCATGAGTAAGCAAGCGAACGCCAACATCCTCTGGTTTCTGCCGACCCACGGCGACGGCCGCTATCTCGGCACCGGCATCGGCGGCCGTGAGGTCAATTTCAACTATCTGCGCCAGATCGCCCAGGCCGCCGATCAGCTCGGCTATTTCGGCGTGCTGCTGCCGACGGGGCGGTCTTGCGAGGATTCCTGGATCGTTGCCTCCTCAGTGGCGCCGTTCACCGAGCGGCTGCGCTATCTCGTGGCCGTTCGTCCGGGCCTGCAATCGCCGAGCGTGGCCGCACGCATGACGGCGACGCTTGATCGCATCTCGAACGGTCGGCTTCTCGTCAACGTCGTCACGGGCGGCGATCCCGTCGAGAACAAGGGCGACGGCATTTTCCTCGGCCATGACGAGCGCTACGAGGTCACCCGCGAGTTCCTCAACGTCTATGGCGATCTGCTCGCCGGCAAGACCGTCAATGCCGAGGGCAAGCATATCCATATCGAGGGCGGCAAGCTCTTGTTTCCGCCGGTGCAGTCGCCGCGCCCGCCGCTCTATTTCGGCGGTTCGTCGGATGCCGGCATCGATGTCGCGGTGGACACCGTGGACAAATATCTCACCTGGGGCGAGCCGCCGGCTCTTGTTGCCGAGAAGATCGCGAAGGTGAGGGACGTCGCCGCCGCGCGCGGCAGAAAATTGTCCTTCGGGATCCGGCTTCACGTGATCGTCCGCGAGACCAATGAAGCGGCCTGGCGTGCCGCGAACGAGCTGATCAAGCATGTCAGCGACGAGACCATCGCGCTGGCGCAGAAGAATTTTGCCCGTATGGACTCCGTCGGCCAGCAGCGCATGGCGCAGCTCCACGGCGGCAGGCGCGACAAGCTGGAGATCGCTCCGAACCTGTGGGCCGGCGTCGGCCTCGTGCGCGGCGGCGCCGGCACGGCGCTGGTCGGCGATGCCCAGACCGTCGCAACGCGCATCAGGGAGTATCAGGACCTCGGCATCGATACCTTCATCATGTCGGGCTACCCGCATCTGGAGGAAGCCTATCGCTTTGCCGAGCTGGTCTTCCCGCTGCTCTCGCTGGAGCAGCCCAGCAACGTGACGAAGCTGCACTTCAACGGCGGTCCCTTCGGCGAAACGGTCGGCAGCGATTTCCGTCCGCAGCATCGGGTGTCGCAATCATGAGCGTGATCGACAGCATTGCCCTTCCGCGCAGCGTACGCCTGCCGCGGGCAGACGGCCTCATTCAGTGGATCGTGCCGCTCGCCATCATCGCGATCTGGCAGGTCGCGAGCGTCACTGGCTTCGTGCCGACGCGGGTTCTGCCGGCGCCCAGCGACGTCATGCTCGCAGGCTGGAAGCTGCTGCTCTCCGGCGAGCTCGTCCGCAACATCTGGGTCTCGTTCTGGCGCGCCTCGATCGGCTTCTTGATCGGCGGCAGCATCGGCTTCGCGTTCGGGCTCGCCAACGGCCTGTCGCAGCTCTCGGCCAAGCTCACCGACACCACGCTGCAGATGGTGCGCAACGTGCCGCATCTGGCGCTGATCCCGCTGGTCATCCTGTGGTTCGGCATCGACGAGAGCGCAAAGCTGTTCCTGGTGGTACTCGGAGTCTTCTTCCCGATCTACCTCAACACGCTGCACGGCATACGCACGGTCGATCCGCAGCTGATCGAGATGGGCCGCATCTACGGCATGACCGATGGCGAATTGTTTCGCCGGGTGATCTTCCCGGGCGCGCTGCCCTCGATCTTCGTCGGCATCCGCTTCGCGCTCGGAATCATGTGGCTGACCCTGATCGTCGCCGAGACCATCGCGGCGTCCTCGGGCCTCGGCTACATGGCGATGCAGGCGCGCGAGTTCATGCTGATCGACGTCGTCGTGCTTTCGATCCTGATCTATGCCCTGCTTGGCAAGCTCGCCGACAGTGCCTCCCGCGTGCTGGAGCGCCTGACGCTCTCTTGGCACCCCGCCTTCCAGAAACGTTGAGAGTGACATGCAGACAGCGCTTCGTAGCTCCCTTCCGGAAACCGACCTCGCCAGCCGCGCCAATTTCGCGCCACATGCCCGTATGGTGCGCGAGGAGCGCCCGGCGACTGCCGCGGGTTTGCCGCTCAGCATCCGGGGCTTGCGCAAATCCTTCGGCGACAACGAGGTGCTGCGCGGCATCGATTTGCACATTCCCGCCGGCCAGTTCGTCGCCATCGTCGGCAAGAGCGGCTGCGGCAAGAGCACGCTGCTGCGCCTCATCGCCGGCCTGGAGAAGATCGACGCCGGCAGCATCAGCTTCGGCCAGGATATCCAGCCCGAGGACATCCGCGTCATGTTCCAGGAGCCGCGGCTGTTGCCCTGGGCGCGTGTGCTCGCCAATGTCGAGGTCGGGCTCGGCCGCGATCGCGCGTCGGAGGATGCGCATGCGCGCGCCGAGAAAGCCCTGAGCGAGGTCGGGCTGGCCGAGAAGCGCGACCAATGGCCCTCGGTGCTGTCGGGCGGCCAGAAGCAGCGCGTCGCACTCGGTCGCGCGCTGGTCTCCCGGCCGCGCGTGCTCGCCTTCGACGAGCCGCTCGGTGCGCTGGACGCGCTGACCCGGATTTCGATGCAGCGCCTTTTGGAACGCGTCTGGCGCGACCAGGGCTTTACCGCGATCCTTGTCACCCACGACGTCTCCGAGGCCGTCGCGCTCGCAGACCGGGTGCTGGTGATCGAGGAGGGCCGGATCGCTCATGACGTCACGGTTAACGCGGCCCGGCCGCGCCAGCGTGGCTCAGCTGAGCTTGCGGGCCTCGAAGGCTCGATCCTGAACCACCTGTTATCGGCGGACGATCGTACCTAAATACAGGGAACCCCGCTTGGGGGAGCAACGCCATGAATGTAGTGCCCCGCGATCTCATGACCGAAATCCCCGTCTCGTCCGCCGATTTCCGCGGCGCCTTGCGCCATCTCACCGGCGGCGTCAGCGTCATCACCGCCGGGCGGGGCAGCGACATCAGCGGCATGACGGTGACCTCGGTGACCTCGCTGTCGGTCGAGCCGCCGACGCTGCTGGTCAGCATCAATCGCGATGCCTCGTCCTTTCCGCTGATCCGCCGCCATGGTGCCTTCGGCGTGAATATCCTCAATGCCGATCAGCTCGATGTCGCCGAACGTTTTGCCGGCAAGGGCGGGTTGAAGGGCGCCGACCGTTTCGCGGGCGCCCAATGGGTGAGGGCGGTGTCGGGCGTTCCGCTCCTGGTCGGCGCCTTGTCGGCGTTCGATTGCGAGGTCGAGGAGATCATCGAGCGGCATTCGCACGGCATAGTCATCGGCCGTGTCAGGGATATCAAGAGCTCGAGGCGGACTGCGGCGCTGGCTTATTGGCACGGCCAGTACGTGGCCGTCGACCAGGACGAAGACGCGGTCAAGCTTGCAGACGTCAGCGTCCCTGCGCGCGCCCGGCGCGGCATTTGATCGCCGCCATCGCTCGCGCAAGGCTGGCGTTTTCCCCGCCACCGCTTTAGAAGCGCCTGAGCCTTCCGGATCGGGGGCGGCAATGGAGCGGATGGATGAAGCGCGTCGCGACCTGGGCCTTCTACGCCATCGGCGCGCTCGCGATTGCCTATCTCGTGCTCTACGCCTACGCGATGTTCAGCGGCGAACCGATCGTGCCGGGCGACCCCATCCACATCTTCCGCAGGCCCGACGCGCCGAGTTATTCGTAGAGTTTGGCGGGTCTCGTAGGGTGGGCAAAGCGAAGCGTGCCCACCACTTCTACCCAGCGAAGCCAAATGGTGGGCACGGCGCAGGCGCGCCTTTGCCCACCCTACGGCGCCTCCCTCACCCTCTTAGAATCGCCAGCGCGAGCGCCTGCGCGCGCGGCACGATGCTGTCGAGCTCGAGATATTCCTCCGGCGTGTGCGCGAGCCCGCCGACCGGGCCAAGGCCGCAGATGGTCGGCGTGCCCACCGCGGCGGTGAAGCCGGAATCGGCGCAGCCGCCCGAGAACTCGCCCTGGAGCGTGGCAAGGCCAACCTCTCTGGCGGCGGCCCGATAGCCGTCAAACAGCGCTTTCGACTCCGCGCTCTGCACCACCGGCACGAACTCGCCCTTGATGGTCAGCGTCGCGCTGGTGCCTGGCACATAGGGCGTCGCGATGATCTGCTCGATCGCGGTCATCACCGTCGCGCGGTCTGCGGGATCGACATAGCGCAGATCGATCTGGCCTTCCGCGTAAGGCGCCGTGGTGTTGACGGATTGTCCGCCCGAGACCAAGCCGACGTTGAGCGTGATACCCTTGTCGAGATTGGTCAGCGCGTGGATCTGCACGATCTTGTGCGCGAGCTCGCCGATCGCGCTGACGCCGGCGGCGAAATTGGCGCCGGAATGGGCGGCTTTGCCGGTGATGGCGAAATGCATGAAGATGCCGCCCTTGCGCCCGGTGACGATATTCCCCGTGGGGCGGCCCGGCTCGGCGTTGAACACGGCGCGCGCGGCGCGTCCTTCGCGCTCGATCACCGGCCGCGAGGAGGGCGAGCCGATCTCCTCGTCCGAGGTGATCAGCAGCTTGATTGGATGCGGATTGCCGCCGAACTTGTGGAAGGCGGTCGCCACGAACACGTTCATGACGAGCCCGGACTTCATGTCGGCCACGCCGGGTCCATAGGCGCGGCCGTCCCTGATGGTGAACGGACGCCGTCCGGCCTCGCCCTTGCCGAACACGGTGTCGCGATGCCCCATCAACAGCACCGGCTTCTCGTTGCTGCCGGGCTTTGCGACTTCGGCATGGATCGCGTCGCCAAACGTGCCGTGGCTTTCGCGGCGGAACGGAATGCCAAGCTCGGAAAAATGCCGCTCGAACCGCGCACCGACCGCATCGACACCTTCCTTGTCGTAGGATCCGGAATCGATGTTCACGACATCGCGCAACAGATCGATCATCGCCTGCCGCTGCGACGCCAGCCAGTCCGTGATTTGAGCTTCCGACATGTTTATCCTCGTGTGGTTCTCGCGGAGTTATAGTGCTTGGCGCGCGGATGGCCTAGCCACGGGACGCGGTTCCGTCATGCGAAGGATGCTCTTGAGGTTCGTCATTGCGAGCGAAGCGAAGCAATCCAGAGTGTCGCCGCGGAGGGATTCTGGATTGCTTCACTGCGCTCGCAATGACGAGGTTGGCAGCCTGCGTCAAACAAAGTGCCCGGGACCGGCCCGGGCATCTACATTCTCGATCAGCGTGAGCGCCGCCTACGCCCCTACCATCGGCATGCGCGGATATTCGCCCGGGGTGCCTGCGGGCGGGATCGGGATGCCGCCGTCGGCGTATTCGTTGAGCTTGTTGCGCAGCGTGCGGATTGAGATTCCTAAGATGTTGGCGGCATGGGTGCGGTTGCCGAGGCAGTGCTTCAGCGTCTCCAGGATGAGGTCGCGCTCGACATCGGCGACGGTGCGGCCCACGAGCGCACGTGTCACCTGCTCGGCGGCCATTGTCGCATGCGCCACGGCCGGCGCGGTCCTGGCGAGGTCGAGGCGGTCACCATCCGGCGTGATGATTGCGTCGGCGCCGATCTCGTCGCCCTGCGCCATCAGCACCGCGCGATGCATGGTGTTTTCGAGCTCGCGGACGTTGCCCTGCCAGCGGTTGGTGGAGAGCACGCGGCGCGCCTCCGCCGAAATCGGGCGCAGCGGCACGCCGTTGGCCTCGGCATATTTCTTCACGAAGTGCTGGGCGAGCTCGAGGATGTCGGCGGGGCGCTCGCGCAGCGGCGGGATCTTCAAATTCACGACGTTGAGACGGAACAGCAGATCCTCGCGGAACGTGCCTTCGCGCACGGCCTCAGCCAAATTGCGGTTCGAGGTCGCGATGATGCGGATGTCGACGGCGACAGGCTTGGTGCCGCCGACGCGATCGATCACGCGCTCCTGGATGGCGCGCAGCAGCTTCGATTGCAAGCGGACGTCCATCTCCGAGATTTCGTCGAGCAGCAGCGTGCCCCCCGTCGCCTCCTCGAACTTGCCGATGCGGCGGGCGATCGCTCCGGTGAAGGCGCCCTTCTCGTGGCCGAACAGCTCGGATTCCAGCAGATGCTCAGGGATAGCGGCGCAGTTGATCGAGATGAACGGACGCTTGGCGCGGGCCGAGCGGGTGTGGACGTAACGGGCCAGCACTTCCTTGCCGGTGCCGGACTCGCCGGTGATCATCACCGAGGCGTCGGAGCCTGCGATCTGCTGGGCAAGCTTGATCACCTTGGCCATCGCCTCGTCGCGATAGACCAGCTCGCGGGAATCGTTGGCAACGGCACCCAACACCGCCGCGATCAGCTCCGGATCCGGCGGCAGCGGGATGTATTCCTTGGCGCCGGCATGGATCGCGGCGACCGCGGCGCGGGCGTCGTTGGTGATGCCGCAGGCGACGATCGGAGCGTGGATGTGCTCCGCCTCCAGCCGAATCACGAGGTCGCGGATGTCGAGCGCGACGTCGACCAGCAGGAGGTCGGCCCCCTTGCCGCTGCGCAGGACGCGCATCGCCTGCTCGTGATCCTCAGCATGGGTCACGGTGGCGCCGTTCTCCATCGCGATCTTGGTGGCCGTGGTGAGCTGGCCCTTCAAGGTGCCAACGATGAGAAGCCGCATGTCAGTCTCCTGTCCGTCTGGTCGCGCCGTTGCGCGTCATTGTCTTTATTTGTGCTAACCGCGTTCGGTCTTGATGATTTCGGTCATGGTCACGCCGAGCTTATCTTCGACCAGCACCACCTCGCCGCGGGCGACGAGCCGGTTGTTGACGTAGATGTCGATGGCCTCGCCGACGCGGCGGTCGAGCTCGAGCACGGTGCCGGGCCCGAGCTTCAAGAGCTCGCCGACGTCCATCTTGGAGCGGCCGAGCACGGCCGAGACCTGCACCGGCACGTCGAACACGGCTTCGAGGTCGGCAGCAACGCGCGAGGCATATTCGTCCTCGGTGTAGCCGACATCGGTACCGGTCGGCGGCATCGGGCCGTTGAGATCGGGCAGCGGGACCTGTCCGTCGGTGTCGCTCATGGCTTAATTCCCCCTGCGGGACGCGATGTAGCGTCCGACCATTTCGTCGATCTTGGCCGCGATGGCGCCGCGCTCCAGCACGACGCCGCCATCGGCCCATTCGATTCGGCAGTCGCCGGTGGCAATCTCCGGCTCAGCCAGGATCACCAGCCGGCCCTCGAAGCCGCTCTGCTTGGCGAGCCGCTCGATCTTGTCGCGCGCAGCGTCGTAGAGCGCGTCGTTGATGCGGACGACGAGATGCGGCGTCGCCACCAAATGCGAGAAGCAGTCCTTGACGAGTGCGACGATCTCGCCGAGCGGCTCGGCGGCGACCAGATCGGCGCACAGTTTGCGGGCCACCGCGAGCGCGACGTCGACAGCCTCGGTCTCCATCTTGGACTCGATGTTGCCGATCCCGGAGGCGATGCCCCGGATCGCGATGTTGATCTCCTCCATGGCCAGCGCAACGCGGCGGTCGCTCTCGGCCTTGGCCTCGCGCTGGCCGGCGGCAAAGCCGTCCTGATAGGCGCGTGCCTCGGCTTCCGCGATCTTCTGGGCGATCTCGGCCGCCGTCGCGGGTTTCTCGCGGCTCGAGCGTTCGGGTGCGGCGAAGTCGGTATCGAACAGGAATTTTGCCGGAGCGCCCATCAGTACACCAGCTCGTCGTCGGCGCGGTTCTTGGTCAGCATGATCTCGCCCTTGGCGGCGAGGTCCTTGGCGAGGTTGACGAGCAGCGCCTGCGCTTCGTCGACATCACGCAGACGCACGGGGCCCATCGCCGCCATGTCGTCCTGGAGCATCTTGGCCGCGCGCGATGACATGTTGCCGAAGAAGAAGCTGCGGACGTCCTCGTTGGCGCTCTTGAGCGCGACGCCGAGCTTGTCCTTGTCGACATTGCGCATCAGGGTCTGGGCCGAGCCGGAATCCAGCTTGACGAGGTCGTCGAAGGTGAACATCAGCGCCTTGATGCGCTCGGCCGATTCCCGGTTGTCCTCTTCCAGCGACGTGATGAAGCGGGTCTCGGTCTGGCGGTCGAAATTGTTGAAGATTTCCGCCATCACCTCGTGGGCGTCGCGGCGGCGGGTCTGCGACAGGTTGGACATGAACTCGGTGCGCAGCGTCTTCTCCACGCTCTCGATCACCTCCTTCTGCACCGCTTCCATCTTCAGCATGCGGTTGACGACGTCGAGCGCGAGTTCCTCGGGGAAGATGCCGAGCACACGGGCGGCGTGCTCCGGCTTCAGCTTCGACAGCACCACCGCGATGGTCTGCGGATATTCGTTCTTGAGATAGTTCGCGAGCACCTCTTCCTGCACGTTGGAGAGCTTTTCCCACATGTTGCGGCCGGCGGGGCCGCGGATCTCGTCCATGATGCCGTTGACGCGCTCCGGCGGCAGGTACTGCTGGAGCAGCCGCTCAGTGGCGTCGAAATTGCCCATCAGCGCGCCCGAGGCCGACATGCGCGAGACGAATTCGAGCAGCATGTCCTCGACGGTGTCGACCTCGACGGTGCCGAGCGTCGACATCTCCAGCGAGAGCTGGCGCACCTCGTCGTCGTCGAGCAGCGACCAGATCTTGCCGCCATATTGCTCGCCCAGCGCCAGCATCAGGATCGCGGCGCGCTTCGGTCCGGACAATTGCTCGGCCGGCCTGCCGTCCTTGGCACGGGTGTTGGCCCGCTGACCGAGCGTGGAGATCACGCTGGTGATGTCGTTGCTGTTGGCGTTTTGCAATGCGGCGGCCATGTCAGATCACTTTTTGATTCAGTTGGCTGGGGTTATTTCGCGGGTTCGGTCAGCCACTGGCGGATGATGGCGACGGTTTCGTTGGGATTGCGCTCGGCGAGCTCGCCGACGCGATGAACAGACTGGGCGTGGACCTGGCCCTGGATGGTGGCGACGTCGATCGCGCTTGCGGCGGCGTTCGGCAGGAGCGGCTGGCCGGCGGGCACGGCCTCTTCGGAGCCCGCCGGGCCGCTGAGCACGCCGGAGATTGCGGCAGCCATCTCGTCGGAGGCCAGGATGCGCTTGACCAGCGGGCGGATCACCAGGAACAGCACGACCAGGCCGAGCAGCATCATCACGCCGAGCTCGACGAAGTACATGACGTCGTCCTTGGTGAACTGGAGCATGCCGAGGAAGCCGCCAGGCTCGCCGATCGGCGCTGTAGAGGGGGCGTCGGCAAAGCGCAGATTGACGACCTCGACCTGGTCGCCGCGCTTCTGGTCAAAGCCGATCGCCGAGCGCACCAGCGCTGCGATGCGGTCGAGCTGCTCCTTGGTGCGGTCTTGATAGGCGAGCTCGCCTTTGTCGTTTTTGGAGTAGATGCCGTCGACCAGCACCGCGACCGAGATGCGGTTCACCCGGCCGGCCTCGGTCACTTCGGTCTTGGTGATGCGGGAGATCTCGTAATTGTTGGTCTCTTCGCTCTTCTTGCTCTGGTCCTTGGCCGCGACGCCGTTGTTCTGCTGGTTGCCGGGCAGCTCGTTGTTGACGGTGACCTGGCCGTTGTTGTCGGCGGTCATGCTCTGCTCTTCACGAGTCTGGCTCGAGCGCAGCACGCGGCCTTCGGGGTCGAATTTGTCCGAGGTCTGGGTGACCTTGTTGAAGTCGAAATCGGCGGAGAGCTGCACGCGGGCGCGTCCCGAGCCGACCACGGAGGAGACGATGTCCTCGACCTGCTTGCGCATCCGCTTCTCGAAGGCGATGCGGCGCTCGTCGCCGACCGCCTGCTCCGGATCGGTCGCGGCGCCGTCGGCGAGCAGCTGGCCGGCCTCGTCGACGATTGAGACCCGCTGCGGCTTCAGCCCGTTGACGGCGGAGGCGACGAGGTGGCGGATGGCGCGGATCTGCTGGGCTTCCAGTGAGCCGCGGACGCGGACCACGATCGAGGCCGACGGCTCTGGCGCCTCGCGCGCGAACAGCGGGCGCTCGGGCAACACGAGGTGGACGCGGGCGGCCTGGATGCGGTCAATGGCGCGGATGGAGCGGGCGAGCTCGCCCTCCAGGGCGCGAAGGTGATTGATGTTCTGGACGAAAGAGGTGGTGCCGAGCGCGTCCGACTTGTCGAACACCTCGTAGCCGACGCCGCCCCCCTTCGGCAGGCCGCCCTCGGCGAGCTTCATCCGCAGGCGCGTGACCTTGTCCTTGGGCACCATGATGATGGAGCCCTCGTTGCGGATCTCGAACGGGATACCCTGGCGTTCCAGGTCCTTGATGATGCCCGAGGAATCCTCGACGCTGAGGTCCGTGAACAGGGTCGTCATCTGCGGCGTGGTCACGCGCATGATGACGAACGCGAAAAAGCCGATGAGCGCGGCGGTGACCGCGATCATCGCCCCGAATCGGGCGGCTCCGATACTTTTCAAAAAGTCCGCAAGACCTTGCAAGCAACCGCCCCAACCAGCTTCGGCCGCTTTCACTGGAAAGGCCGAGTGGGCAATTATTGCCTAGGTGATGGTTTCGATATGGTTAACGACGGTTAAGAGGTCGGACAAAAGTTAACGTCATGAAAAAAATCGGCCTCGCGAGGCCGATTTTCGTCAAAAGCCGCAGGTTTCCGGATCGCTTACTGGCGATATTGCTGGATGCGGGTGGTGCGAAGACCCGCCAGACCGTGCTGGTCGATGGAAAACTGCCAGGAGAGGAATTCGTCGACCGTCAGGGTATAACGGCTACAGGCCTCCTCGAGGGAGAGAAGTCCGCCACGGACGGCGGCGACGACCTCGGCCTTGCGGCGGATGACCCAGCGTTTGGTGCCGGGTGCAGGCAGATCCGCGATCGTCAACGGACTGCCGTCCGGCCCGATGACGTATTTTACCCTCGGGCGATGGGGTTCTGTCATGGCGTACTCACAAACTCTCAACCACTGAACTCACGCCAGTAACCCTACGCGTCGCGGCTTAAAAATCCGCTAAGCCTAAGGCTTCAATACAATTCTCGTTGAAACTGGCTGGAACGCGCTCGTCTCCGCGGGCGGGACGGGGGCGTCCAGGCCGGTCAGGAGGCATTTCGTAAATGCTTTACTAACGAACGAGGCCTGAGCGCGGGGTTGGGAGGCCCCGAATTGTCGTCCCGGCGAAGGTCGCGACCCCAGCAGCTTGGCGAGGACTCCTGGGTGAGAAAAGTGGTGCTGCTACCAGGGCCTCATCGATGGATCACGCGGTAAGGTCTTGGCTTTCGCCGGAACGACACCGAGTGTGTAGCGGCACCTCTCTTAATTGCTGGCGGTGGCGATGATGCTCTTCACCTGGCTCAGGGTGTAGCTGGCGCCGTCGATGGTGAGCAGCGGCGGCGACTGGGTCAGGTCGACCGACGATACCGTGCCTTGCACCTGCGCGGCGATGCCGACAGTGTTGTTCGCTACATCCTTGCCCGTGGCCGAGATCGTGTACTTGCCGTCGGGCCATTGCGTGCCGTCATTGCCCATGCCGTTCCAGGTGAAGGGGATGTCGGTGCCGGCGGCGGCGGTATATTTGCCGGTGAACACGGTCTGACCGCTGGCATTTGCGACGGTGATGTCGACGGTCGAATCGGAGGGCACGTTGAGATGCCAGGTCGCCGACGAGTTCTTCATGGTCGCGGTCGAGCCGTCGACCAGGGCGGTCTTGCCGACGAAGCCCAGCGCCTGGGTTGCCTGCGTGGTCTGCTGGAGGGTGACGAGCTGGGCCAGCGAATCGTTGGTCTTGAGCTGCTGCTCGACGCCGGCGAACTGCACCAGCTGCTGAGTGAACTGGTTGGTGTCGAGCGGATCGAGCGGGTTCTGGTTCTGCAGCTGCGTCGTCAGCAGCGTCAGGAACGTCTGGAAATTGCCGGCGAGCGTCGCGCCGGTGGACGAGCCCAGGCTCGAGCTCGACGAGGACTTGGGGATGTCGGTCGTCCCGGAGACGACGGAAGGGGCGGTGGCGGCATTCGTGGTGGCCATGTCGAACACTCCTTACACTCTGATGTCGACGCCGCTGCTCGATCCGAGCATGCGGCCGTAGCTGCGCCCGACGGGCACGGCTGCAACGGTTTCGTCCTCACTGATGATCAGCCGGCGGGCATTGCCGCCATTGTCGTTGTCCTGGCCGGAGTTCTGGTTGGATGAATTCTGGTCGCGCAGGCTGAAGGACAACCCGTTGCTGCCGGTCTTGAAGCCGGCATCGTCGAGCGCGCGCTGCAGTTGCGGCGCGTCCTGACGCAGCATTTGCAGGGTCTCCGGCTTCTCCACGGTGAGATGCGAGGTGACCTGGCCGTTGCGGTCGACATTGATGCGGACGTCGATCCTGCCGAGATCGATCGGATCGAGGCTGATGTCGAACCGCGACTTGCCGGCGCGTATCGCGGCCGCGATCTCGATCGGGACGCCGCTGATCGGCACCGTCGTGTGGCTTGCCGCGCTCGCGGTGAGCGTCGCGGTCGATGCGGTCGCAGCCGAGGTGGTATTGGTCAGCGGCGCCTGCACGGCCGAGGTGGCTTGTGCGCTGGTATCCGTCGTGGCGACAGTTGGCTGCGGCCCCGCATGAGCGTGCGTGGCGGACGCGCCGGATGCCGCATCAGCGGTGCGCTCGGTGCCGGCTGCCTTGGCGTCAGCCGTTCCGTCATCTGCCTGCGCCCTGGCGGCCTGCGGAGGCGCGGCGGCGTCGAGGGTCGCTGCGCCCGCTGCTGGTGGCGTGGCGGCGTTTGCCTTGCCGGTGCCCTGGCCGATATTGGAGATGTCGGTCTGGGCTTGCGCCGTGGCCGCGGCCTTGAACGAGGTCTTCGGCGTGCCCTGGTCCACGGCGATCAGGCCGCCATTGGCTTTCGCATCGGTCGCGGTGGCTTCGCTCGTGCCGGTCGCGGTCTCGCCGAGCGTGGTCGTGGTGTCCGCATCGACCTTGGCGCTCGCGGTCTTGGCGCTCTTGTCGCCCGCGGTGGCACTGTCGGTCTTGGCGCCCTGGATCTGTGCTGCGGTGGAGGCGCTCGCGGCGAGGCCGGCGGCGGCGATGGTCAAGGGGGAGGCCGCGTTGGTGGCCTGGTTCGCAGCCGGATCGACTGGCACGACCGGGGCGGCAGCGACGACCGCGTTCGGATCGGGCACGGCGATCTGGCTCGCATCGGTCGTTGCGGCGGTAGTCGCGTCGACGGCGGCGGTAAGAGTGTCGGTGCCGTCGGTCTTGTTTCCCTTGGTCTCGTCGGACTTGTCCGCCGATTCGGCGTCGGAGGCCTCCGCCTTGTCCTTGGTCTTGCCGGCGTCCTTGGCCGGATCGGCCATCGTGTCGCTCGTCTTGTCGTTCTCGTCATCGGTCTTGGCGGGCGCCGACGCGTCGGCGCCATCACTCGCCCTGCTCTGCGAGGGCTCGTCCGCGGACGAGGTGTCGCGCGCATTTCTGTCCAAGGAGGGCGACGAAGCAGAGTCGCTCCGGCGCGGCACGGTGTCCTGCGCCTGCGAGCCTGTATTGTTGCTGATTGCCTGGGTGTTGCTGTCGACCAGCGAGCCGAAGGAATCGGCCGCGGACGCGTCTTTCGCGGCTTGCGACCGGGCAGGCTTCTGCTGCGCGCTTTGGACTTGCACGCTTGCCACGACATCTGATGTCCGACCAACCACAGGAGACCCCTTGGAAACTTCTATGGCATGAGGGTAGCAAGGAGCGGGCCAGGGTCCCTTCCTGGGTGTTTCGGCAATAAAATCAATACTTTGATGTCTTGGTGCGGCCGCCGATCGCCTGCCGCGACCCCGTCATTTCTGCCTCCCCGGCAAGAATTGCCCTCAGCTGGCCGCCCGCGTGATTGCTTCACCGGAATGCCGCCTATATTAAAGAGGTCACTCTCAGCCGCTTTCGACCGGGGGCCCTCGTGCCTTTCGGGAACTGAAGTTCCCGGGGATCGCCGATGTCCCGCGAGAAGCAAGAAATCGCGGATGCGCCGCGCGCTGCCGTCAGAACCTAAGGCCGATGCTCAACAGTCTGGATCTCGAAGGCCGTCCTGAGGATACCAGGGTCGTCGTTGCCATGTCGGGCGGCGTCGATTCCTCGACGACGGCTGCGCTGCTCAAGGCTGAGGGCTACGACGTGGTCGGCATCACGCTCCAGCTCTACGATCATGGTGCCGCGACCCATCGCAAGGGCGCCTGCTGCGCCGGCCAAGACATCCACGACGCCCGCGACGTCGCCGCCAAGCTCGGCATTCCCCATTACGTGCTCGACTACGAGGACCGTTTTCGCGAATCCGTCATCGACAACTTTGCCGACAGCTACGCGCTCGGTGAGACGCCGGTGCCGTGCATCGAGTGCAACCGCTCGGTCAAGTTCCGCGATCTCCTGAAGACCGCGCGCGAACTGGGCGCCACCGCGCTCGCCACCGGCCATTACGTCGCCTCGCGGCGCCTCAATGACGGCTCGCGCGCGCTGGTCTGCGCAGCCGACAGCGACCGCGACCAGAGCTATTTCCTGTTCGCGACCACGCGCGAGCAGCTCGGCTTCCTGCGCTTTCCGCTCGGCGACATGACCAAGCCGCAGACGCGTGAGCTCGCGCGCCGGTTTGGGCTCGCGGTCGCCGACAAGCACGACAGCCAGGACATCTGCTTCGTGCCGACCGGGCGCTACACCGACATCATCACCCGGCTGCGGCCGAACGCGATGGATCCCGGCGACATTGTCGATCTCGACGGACGCGTGCTCGGCCAGCACAACGGCATCGCCAATTTCACCGTCGGCCAGCGCCGCGGCCTCGGCATCGCGGCGACCGCGCCGCTGTTCGTGGTGCGGCTGGATGCCGCAAACCGCCGCGTCGTGGTCGGTCCGCGCGATGCCCTGAAGATGCACCGCATCGTGCTGCGCGACGTCAACTGGATCGGCGATGGCGACATCGACGGCGCGATCGGCGGCGGCCTCGAAATGTTCGTGCGCGTGCGCTCGACCCGGAGCCCCCAGCCGGCGTGGCTGCGCGGCGGCAATGGTCATTACGAGGTCGAGCTCGTCGCCGGCGAGGAGGGCGTCTCGCCGGGCCAGGCCTGCGTGTTCTACGACGCACCTGGCGGACAGGCGCGCGTGCTCGGCGGCGGTTTTATTCAGAGCGCCGCGGCGAAACTTGCGAGCAGCACGGCAAGGCCGCTTGCTGAGGCGGTCCGCGGCTGACGGATGACGATATCAAGCACAACCGGTTGGTCTGGGTTCACCTCTCCCCGGAGGGGAGAGGTCGGATTGCGGCTGGCGATGCCAAGCATCGTCCAGGGCAATCCGGGTGAGGGGCCGCGGCTGTGATTAAGACCGCAACCCCTCACCCGGATCGCATCTTCCGATGCGATTCGATCTCTCCCTATGGGAGTGGTGGACTGAGCCCGCGGCCTTCACCAATTCAACCAGGACTCTTTTCGCTTTAAGTATCCGGGGCAGGGGCATGGCAGCAGACATCTCGCGGGCCGGGGTCGAGAAGGCCTATGGCCGCTGGGCGCCGGTCTATGATCTCGTGTTCGGCAAGGTGTTCGACGCCGGACGGCAGTCGACTATCGCGGAGGCCGACCGCATCGGCGGCCGCATCCTCGACGTCGGCGTCGGCACCGGCCTGTCGCTCTCGGATTATGCGCGCACCACGAAAATCTGCGGCGTCGACATCTCCGAGCCGATGCTGCGCAAGGCGCAGGCGCGTGTGCGTGCGCTCAGGCTCTCCAACGTCGAAGTGCTCTCGGTGATGGACGCGAAGAATCTCGCCTTCCCCGAAAATTTCTTCGACGCGGTGGTTGCGCAATATGTCATCACCGCCGTGCCCGATCCGGAAGGCACGCTCGACGAATTCGTGCGTGTCTTGAAGCCCGGGGGCGAACTGATCCTCGTCAACCACATCGGCGCCGAGAGCGGCCCGCGAAAGCTGTTCGAACTCGCCTTCGCACCTGTCGCCCGCCGCCTCGGCTGGCGCCCGGAATTCCCGTGGGCCCGCCTCGTCAGCTGGGCCGCAAGGCACGGCGGCGTCACGCTTGCCGAGCGCCGCCCCATGCCGCCGATGGGCCATTTTTCGCTGATCCGCTACCGCAAATCGTGATCGTGCGGGCAGGGAACGGGGCGCGCGAGACGCGCGTTTCCTTCCCATGCGCACGACATCAAACATCATCCTAGCGGGCCTGCTGATCGCCGCCTCTGGCAGCGCGATCGCGCAGGCCCCGCCCGCCCCGGCGACGCCGCCACAACAGACCGCGCCGCCATCCCCGCAACATGCGGCCAATTGTACACCGCAGGACCGCCCGAACCGCCCGGCTGACGGCACGACCACGGGCCAGTCCCGGGAACCGCTCGGCGACAAGCTGGCCAAATCCGAGGGCGTGCTCTGCCCGCCCTCCGGCATTGACCCTGAGATGCATGCCCCAGCGCCCGACACCGGCGGCAACACCCCGGTGATCCCACCCCCCGGCAGCCCTGGCGGCGACCCGAACGTGAGGCCGAAATAGGCCGATTCTTCGCCTCTCCCCCGCCTGCGGGGAGAGGCTCGAATCCGCGCAGAAAGCGCGGGATTCCGGTTGAGGGGACTTCCGCGAGTCTGGTGCGTTAAGCCGGACAATTCCGGGGGCGAAATCGACCGCTTTTCCACCTCGAGCGCCTTGGCGCGCCGAAGCTTTTAGCAAACGCGGATTGACTTCCCGCCGCCCCCTTCCTTATATGCCGCGCGTTCGCGAGATCGGCATTATGCGCCGCCGCGATCCCTGTGGCGGGGTAGCTCAGCTGGTTAGAGCACGGGAATCATAATCCTGGGGTCGGGGGTTCGAGTCCCTCCCCCGCTACCAGATCCAGCGTACACATTTGATTTCCCAAGACTTGGTCGATCGATATTTCGACGCGAGGGATGTCTCATTGATACATCCGGAACGGTCGCTCATCAATGTCAAGCTAAAGCGGGATGGGGTTTGGTTGATCGATTTGGGATTCCCAAATCAGTTCGTTTCTGATTCACCATGCTGGCTGGGCGGGAGGCCAGCATGGATGGGCAAGCCTTATTCTCTGGATCTTCGCCAGCGT
>NZ_JADPKA010000101.1 GCF_023073715.1 Bradyrhizobium sp. 164 | reverse complement strand
CAACGAGGACCCGCGCACGCTGGCCGCCTGCCTGAAGTCTCTCGCAAGCCAGGACTACCCAGGGCGATTGCAGGTCTATGTGGTCGATGACGGCTCGGCAAATGTCGCTGCAGTGGCCCCGGTCCATGGGGGAGCTACGCATATGACCCGAGGTTCAACGTCATTCTGCTGCCGAGCAACGTTGGAAAGAAGGCGCAGATCGCAGCGATACGCCGGTCGTTCGGCGATCTCGTGCTCAACGTCGATTCCGACACGGAAATCGCCAGCGACGTGGTCAGCAAACTCGTACGCAAGATGCAGGATCCAGCCGTCGGCGCGGCCATGGGGCAATTGACAGCCAGCAACCGGAACGACAGCTGGCTGACCCGATTGATCGACATGGAGTACTGGTTGGCTTGCAACGAGGAGCGCGCGGCGCAGACGCGCTTTGGTGCCGTCATGTGCTGCTGCGGGCCGTGTGCCATGTACCGCGCTCCGCGCTGCTGTTGCTGCTGGACCAGTACGAGACGCAGTTCTTCCGGGGAAAGCCGAGCGACTTCGGTGAGGACCGCCATCTGACCATCCTCATGCTCAAGGCAGGGTTTCGAACCGAGTACGTTCCGGACGCCATCGCCGCCACGGTGGTCCCGGACAGGCTCTTGCCGTATCTGCGGCAACAGCTCCGCTGGGCGCGGAGCACTTACCGCGACACGCTGCTGGGTTTGCACCTGTTGCCCGCCCTGGACCGGTACCTTACGCTCGACGTGCTCGGACAGAACCTCGGGCCGCTGCTGCTCGCCATCTCATCGATTGCCGCGCTCGCTCAGCTCGCGCTCACCGGCACCGTGCCCTGGTGGACCGGTCTGACCATCGTCGCGATGACCATGATTCGATGCGGCGTGGCGGCCCTTCGTGCCGGCGAGCTTCG
>NZ_JADPKA010000078.1 GCF_023073715.1 Bradyrhizobium sp. 164 | reverse complement strand
AGAGTTCCAGCGATTGGGTCAGGGCGAAGACATGTTCATGTCGGTTGTTGCCCACCAGTGCGGCGCGGATCGTCTCCATGGAAGAATGGCAGCGTGCATCCCGGTAGGTCGCCAACACGTCGGGATTGCGTTCGCCCGCAACAATAGCTCGGATGATCCGCATGCCAGTCGCGCCCGTGATATCCGAGACCACGTGATGGAGCTGCAGGTTCATCTCCATCAGGGCCTTCTGCATATGCTGGATATGGGCAGCGGCATATTCCACCAACCGCTCCCGCTGGCGCAAATAGGCGCGCAGGGTTGCAATCTCGGCATCAGGTCGGAAGCTGCCGCGTAACAGGCCATAGGAATGAAGCTGGCGCAACCATGCGGCATCGCTGACATCGCTTTTGCGCCCGGGCACGTTCTTTGCGTAGCGAGCATTGACCAGAATGACCTCAAACCCGCGCTGCTCCAGGATCTCGTAAACCGGGATCCAATAGACCCCGGTGGATTCCATCGCGACACTCGTCACGCCGTAGGCCTTAAACCAGTCTGCCAGATGATGCAGGTCTTCTGTGAATGTGCCGAACGTGCGCACTGGCATATCAGTGCAGGCTGGGTTCACCGCAGCCATGTGCATCTTTGATCCGATGTCGATGGCGGCCGCGCCGACATTGACCGGCTTCAGCTCCGGGCGGTCACCGGTCGTCCTCTTGGGCATAAGCAGGTCCTCCATTTAAAAATGGGCAGGAGGGTCTGGGTTATGCCAATCGTCATCTTCCTAATCGGGATCGCCGCCGGAGCAGCGTCACCACTCCCAAGTCCGCATGCACCCATGGACCACGTTTTTTAACGGGGATTCTGCCTCCAATAAGCTGACGGCCGCTACCCTCCTAGCCAAGAAGATAGCACAAGGCTGTTTCTACCCCGCGCAGGCGCGCCACAACGCTGGACAGTTTTTTA
>NZ_JADPKA010000046.1 GCF_023073715.1 Bradyrhizobium sp. 164 | reverse complement strand
GAGCGGGCGGGGTCAAGGCCGTCAGCCGCCGGAGGCGGGGGCGCGCAGCGCCAGCCTTGAGCCCGCTCGATCACCGGTCTACTTCAACACAGTTGCTCCCCGGGGAGCGATGCACTATTGCCCCCGTCGCCTTGCCGATGGCTGATGCCGCGGTCCGGTTGGGCCGCTCACATCACCGCAAGACTTGGCGCACAGACCCCGGGCGCCAGGACCACACGATTTCGCCGTACGCCGATCACACCGGTCGAGTGCGCGAGGTCCTCGCTCACGGCTCTCCGCCCTGCGAAGCCCTTCGCGCCGATGTGACCTGCGTCCACCGCCGCCCGGCCCGCGTGTCGTGACGATCGCGATACGCCCCTCTTGCTTGGGCGACACATACGCGATTTCCGAATTTCGGTAAAGCGGAATATTTTGGATGGCGCACGTTGACCCACGGCTTGGTGTTTCGCCCGGCGGGCAACGCAAGGTCTCGTAATCCGAATGAGCGAAGCGAGATCCGGGAATCTTGCCGTGCATCCCGAGTGTCGCTTCCGACTTCGCTCGCCGAGCTAGTGCAGACAAGCCGCTCACCCGGTTACGAATTCAGTGCAAAGCGCAGGTGTGCCGCTAGTCCTCGCTCGAGGCGGCGGAGCGGTCGTTCAAATGGGCCTGCGACAGCAGGAAGAACAGCGCGCGTTCGCCTTGATATTTGGCGGACGGGCGCGTGCGCTCGAACCCGTCCGCAAATATCTTGCCGGACTGGTCGCACACTTGCCATCGCCAGCCAAACCGCTTGCGCCTTGTTAGGACCACTTCGAACATGCCGACGGGCCGGGCCCCCTGCTCATTACCGATGGCGCAGGCGTCGATGATCTGCGCATCCGACTGCGACATATAACCCAGCAGGATGGAAAGAGAATAAAAATTGATGATCGGAATTGAGCGTCCACCGGTGCGGTGAACTCGCGCTTCGGGAATAAGGCGCTGATGGCGGTGTTGCTTCGCGCCTCGAGACGCTGCTTGGCCGCGCAGGCCTATGGATTCAAAACACAGGAGCGGCAACAGTGAGCGTCTGCTCACCTATCGCAGAGGTAACGGAAGATGGTGCGCTTGTGCGCCATGTGAGAAGCGGAGGATCTTCGAGGCGCGAAGCCCAGCATCCGGACCAGACCACCACCGGCGGGCATCGCCGCCAGCATCACCGCGCGACGACCTCGACTTCGCCGTCGACGCCGTTCACGACGTTGAAGCCGCGCTCGTAGACCTTGCCCTCGTTCTTGGCGATGGCGCGGTATTCGCCTTCGGAGAGCACGACGCGCGGGAAGGCGCCGATCGATTCCTTGATGACGTCGCCGCCCGGGGTCAGCACCGACCAGGCGGTGTTGGCCAGCGCTTCCCCGCCCCTGTCGCTGACGAGCTTGAGCGTGATCACGGCAGCGCGGTGGGTGATGGTGACGTCGGTGAGCTTGCCGGCCTGGACGCGGATGTCGGAGCGCACCACAGAGTTGGCATCGCCATAGTTGGAGACGATGTAGTAGGTGCCCTCCGGTATCAGCACGACGTCGCCGGCGGCGACGTTCGGCACCAGGGAAGCCCGCTCGCCGGATTCGAACTGGCTGCCCTTGTAGATCGCGAACGAGATCTGGTTCTGCGGAATGCGGCTGGTGCCGACGCGGCCCTCGATGCGCAAGCCCCCGGCCGGCAGCACGAAGGATTCACGGTCGGTCTCCGCTTTCAGGCTGACGGTGCGCACCGCACTGACGAGGCCGAAGGCGACGTGCACGACGTAATTGCCCGGCGGCAGCACGATGTTGGGCGTGGCGTTGCGGTCCTCGCGGATCAGCTTGAAGGTGCCGTTCTCGTCGGGACGGTCGGCAAATACGCGCCAGACCAGGCCGCTGGTGATCGGCGGAGCATCCTTGCCGTATTTCGCGGTCAGCGACAGCACGCCCTGGCCGGGCACGGCCGCATTCAGCGGCGCGGCCGGCGGCACGGTCGTGACCGCGGGCGGCGGCATGGTGGGCGAAGTCGGCTGCATCAGGGTCGGCGGCAGGCTCAGCGGCCCGGCGCCTGCCCCCGAGGGCGGTGCCAGATTGATGGCGCCGCCGGGATCCGGCACCGACGCAGGGGGCACCGGCGGCGGACGATCGGAGAAAAGCTGCGCTTGCGCCGCGTTTTGGCCAAGGGAGACCGGGCCGAAGGACGCAAGGCACGCCGCAAGGGTCAGCGCCGGCAGCAGCCGATCGCTGCGCCGCCATCTGATGATGCCGTCACCCCCGCGTGTCATGTCCCTGCTTTTCACTGAAAACGCGGCAAATTCAAGCCTCAGGAACCCGCTGGAATACGGTCATTTGGAACCCGGTTGACGCCTGCGTGATTAGTCTCGCAGCAACCGTCCATCGCCATACTCCTGCCCTGTGCCCTTCCCAAAGCGGCATAAACCATGCTCTGCCCCGGTTCTGGCGGAGTGCCAGTGCGGTGCTTAGTCTAGTGATACGGGCCTGGCCCAGGGGAGTTTTTCAGTGCTGGACATCTTGAAGGGTCGGGGCGCGAACGGCTCGAATAGCGAGAAAGTCGGCTTGGGCAGCATCCGCCGGCCGGTCATCGGCCTTGCCCTCGGCGGCGGTGCGGCGCGCGGCTTCGCCCATATCGGCATCATCCGGACTCTGCTCGCCAACGGCATCGCGCCCGACGTCGTGGTCGGCACCTCGATCGGCGCGGTGGTCGGCGGCCTCTATGCGGCCGGCCAGCTCGATACGCTGGAAGAATGGGGCCGCAGCCTGCAAGGCATGCGCAACATCCTCGGCTATCTCGACATCCGCCTCAACGGCTCAGGCCTGATCGGCGGCGAGAAGCTGGCGACCCGGCTCGAGGAAGCGTGCGGCCGAACCCTGATCGAGGATCTCCCGATCAAGTTCGCGGCGGTCGCCACCGAGGTCCGCACCGGCCACGAGATCTGGCTGACGCGCGGGCGCGTGGTCGACGCGATGCGCGCCTCCTATGCGCTGCCCGGCATCTTCTCTCCCGTCCTGATCGGCGACCGCTGGCTGGTCGACGGCGCGCTGGTGAATCCGGTACCGGTCTCGGCGGCACGGGCGCTCGGCGCCGAAATCGTTATCGCGGCAAATCTTTCCAGCGATATCTTCACCTATTCGACGACGGTCTATTCCCACGGCGCGATGCCCGAACCGGTCGTGCCCGTGCCTGAGGAGACAACGTCAAAACGGCGCTTCCCGCGATTCTTCTCGCCTGAGAAAACGGTGAAGCGCGAGTTTTTCGGCGCAAGCAGCAGCCGCCCCGGCCTTTCGTCGGTGATGGTCGACGCCTTCAACATCATGCAGGACCGCATCACCCGCGCCCGCCTCGCCGGCGATCCACCTGATATGCTGATCACGCCGCGGGTCGGCCATTTCGGCTGGTTCGACTTCCACCGTGCCGATGACCTCATCGCCTTGGGCACCCGCGCCGCCGAGCGTGCGTTGGACTCCATTCAGGAAGCGATCCACGTGCTGGCGCCGCCGCCCGAAGGCGCGGCGCCCAAGATCAGCGAGTAAAGCCGCTCAAGCCGTCTTGATGTAGTCGCGCAGGGCTTCTTGCTCGGCCTCGTATTCCTGGACGCGGCGCTTGACGATGTCGCCGATCGAGATCAGGCCCACCACCTTGCCATTGTCGATCACGGGCAGATGGCGGAACTTGCCTGTGGTCATTATCTCCATGAGTTCGGCGACTGTGTCGGTCTCCTTGCAGGTGACCACCTTGCGGGTCATGACCTGAGTGACCGGCTCCTCCAGCACGCCGGCGCCGCGTTCGCCGAGCACGCGCACGATGTCGCGCTCGGACAGGATGCCTTCGAGCCGGCTCTGGTTCATCACCAGCACCGCGCCGATCTTCTTCTCACCGAGCAGCTTGATCGCGGCCGACAGCTTGGCGTCGGGCTCGACGCTCACGATCTGGTGGCCCTTGGTGTTGAGAATGGAACGTACCGTCATTGTCGCCTCCCTGAATCGGAGCCGTCCGCCCTTTGGCGATCCGGAACTTGTTCGCGAGTCTTCAACTAACAGTTTCAGCGCCGGTTTCACGCTCGGGCGCCTTGCGAAGCATTGCCTTGTTACCGTCTGAGCATGATCTCGCCGGAAAACCGCTACGCTTTTCCGGATCATGCTCGATCAGCTTGCAGCTTCGGAACATTCTTCTCGGGAATGATGGATGAATTCGGGCCGCGCCGCAAGCGCCGCTTCAAATACGGTCTGAGACGTCCCGTGATGACGCATCCGCAGCATCGCTTCGCATGCGCGGCACCGGATCGAACAGCGCAAACAGCAGCAGCCCCGCGAAGAAACCGCCGATATGGGCCTGCCAGGCCACGCTCGTGGTCTCAGCATCGATGCCAATTGCGCCAACGCCGAAGATGATGTTGACGCCGAACCAAACGCTGAGGAAGCCGACCACCCGTCCGTCGCGCAACGCGCGCGACAGCGGCAGCGCTGGAACCTTTGCGGCGGTATCGGCGTCCGAACGGCTGAACGATAGGAAGCTGCCGCGGGCGAACGCGAAGCGGATCGCCGCCGCCATCGCTCCCGACACCGAGGCCGACGCGCCGATCATCGGCGCCACCGCATGCTCATGGGTGACGAGATGGGCGAGCGCGCCGGCCGCCGCCGTCACCGCCATGAACACGAAGAACCTGATGGCGCCAAAGCGCCGCGCCAGCGCGCTGCCGAACGGCAGCAGCCACAGCACGTTAAAGCCGAGATGGGTCAAATTGGCGTGCAGCAGCGAATAGGTGACGAAGGTCCAGACCTTCGCACCCGCCCCGCCCGGAATCTGCAGATTGAGCAGCGAGGAATCGTAGCGCTTCGGGATGAAGCCGAAGACGTCGATGGTCCAGTTTTCGATCTCCGGCGGCAGCAGCACCCGCAGATGGATCAGCGCCAGCAGGGCGATATAGCCGGTCAGCGCCGCGGGCAACGTCAGGATCGGCTCGCGCGAAGCCTCCTCAACGACGGCCGGCACGTCCGTTTGAAAACCTTGCGGCGGAAAGTCTTGCGGGGAATCCAAGGCAGCTTCGCTTTCAGCGCGATCGGAGCGGTGCTTGGAGATAGTCGCCTTTGCCGGCCTTGCGCAAGTGCACAAAAGGAAATGGGAGGGCCCTGGGAAAAGCCCTCCCTGTCCGTGTTGTCGGCCTTCCGTACCTTCCCGGGAATAAGGTGTATCCCCACCCCTCCCGCGGCCCGCGACCAAACTGTTTGACGCCCTGTGTACAGGCCTCGCCGAGAACCTGGAGAAAGCGGCGAAGCTTGCGACCGCGATCACCTTAGCAGGCAGGCTGGCGGTGCAAAGCGCATAGTTAATTTAACGTTAACAACGCAAAGACAGCCGCCGAGGAGCTGAAAACACCCCAGCGGCATGGACGCTGCAGATCCCCTCCTGCACAACAACGAAAGGGATCGCGGGTGCACTGAAGCGGGACAGGTTTGTCCCGGGAGGTTGCGCCCCCGAATAAGCGTCAGTCATGAAACATCCGTCGAGCCGCGAGTTCTTCGCGTATTGGGACAACAAGCGCGGCGCAGCGCGGGCGCCCGATCGGGCCGACATCGATCCGGCCGCCGTCCGCGACCTGCTCGGCGATATCTTCGTGCTGTCCTGCGAGCAGAAGCTCGGCTTCCCGTTCCGCGTCGCCGGCACGCGCGTCTGTGCGCTCGCCGGGGGCGATCTCAAGGACCGGAGCTTTGCGGCGCTATTCACGCAAGCCAGCCGCGGCGAGATCGAGGAGATCACCACGATCGTCGCCGACGAGACCTTGGGTGCGATTGCCGGCGTCACGGCTCAACGCGAAAACGGCAGCAAGGCGCATCTCGAGCTGCTGCTGCTGCCCTTCAATGCCCGCCCGCATACGCCTGTCAGCGTGACCGGCGTGCTCGCACCGTTCGACGACGAATGCGGCGTGCTCGGTGCCTTCACCCTCACCTCCTGGCGCTATCTGCATCAGCCGGAGAAACTGCTGCCGCGCGCGATCCGCAAATTGCAGATCGCACGCGGGCTGATGGTGTATGAGGGGCTGCGGTAGACTTCGAAAGCTCCTGCGCAGGTGCCGATCGCGCGATGGATCGTCGCGCGCGGCATGACCGTTTTTGCCGGATTTGCGTCATTCCCGAAGTCGTCCCAACCGGATAGTTTCCGCGCCGCGTGAGATGACGAGCGGGTGACATCATCATGAGCTGGCGCATTCTGGCATGGACCCTCCTTGGCAGCGTGGCATTGCTGGTGGCGATCGGCGGAACGTGGCTGCTCCTGCTGCCAGGCGCGCCGGCATCGGGAACCGCGCCTGCGATCTCCAAAGACGAAGCCGAGGCGACGCTGGCCGCGCTGAAACCGCCGAAGCGACAGCGCCCTCTGATCGCCATCGTCGGCATCAACGACATGAGCGAGACCACCGACTATCTGATGCCCTACGGCATCCTCGCGCGGGCGGACGTCGCCGACGTCCTCACCCTGGCGACGCAGCCGGGACCGGTCACGCTCTATCCCGCACTCAGGGTGCAGCCCCATGCGACCATCGCCGAGTTCGACGCCGCGCATCCCGACGGCGCCGACTACGTCATCGTGCCCGCGATGAGCCGCGACGACGACACAGTCGTCCTGCAGTGGATCAGGAGCCAGGCCGGCAAGGGCGCGATCGTGATCGGCGTCTGCGTCGGCGCCACGGTCGTTGCCAACACCGGGCTGCTCGACGGCAAGAGAGCCACGACGCATTGGTATTCGGTGCGCGACCTTCAGAAGCATTCGACGGTCCGCTATACGGCGGACCGCAGACTGGTCGTCGACCAGGGCGTCGTAACGACCACCGGCATCACCGCATCCATGCCGATGGCCCTCACCTTGATCGAGGCCATTGCCGGTCGGGCCAAGGCCGAGGCGGTCGCCCGCGACATCGGCCTTGCGGCGTGGGATGCGCGCCACCGCAGCGACGCGTTCAGCTTCACGCGCCCCTTCGCGCTGACGGCGATCGCGAACACGCTCGCCTTCTGGAACCGCGAGCAGCTCGGTATAGCGCTGACGCCAGGTGTCGACGAGGTCTCGCTCGCGCTGGTCGCCGATGCATGGTCGCGGACCTATCGCTCACGCGCCCTCACCTTCGCCGCCACGGCAGAGGCGCGCACGAGCCGCGGAGGCCTCGGCATCCTGCCGGACCGGATCGCGGACGATTGGCCTGCGCAGCAGGCGCTGCCGGGAGCCGGCACCTCGCCGCCGGCACAGGCGCTGGATGAAACGCTACGTGCGATCGATGCGCGCTACGGATCGCGCACGGCCGACTTCGTGGCGATGCAGCTGGAATATCTGAAGCTGGATTGATCTCAGCGCGATCTCGCTGCAACGTGACGTCCCTCCCCGCTCACGACTCACGCGGGCGTGAACCCACCTGCTCGAACCAGTTTCAACCAGCCTCCGTCGAAGAACCGTGCGGGCCGTTCTGGTCTCGCCGAACCGAGACTGGAGACTTTCCATGAAACTCACATTGCCGAAAGTTGCTTTGATTGCCTTTGTTGCGGCGACCGCGTTCATCGCGACCAGTGTCAACGCCGCGCAGTACCGCACATACGGCTGCGAGTTCGCCTTGTTCGAGGGCTGTGGCAGCCTGATCGAGATGCCGAATCAAGGCGGACGACGCGTCGTCACCCATCGCGACACCTCGCCGACTTACATGAAGCAGACCGATCCTCGCTATAGCTCCGCGATGCGTGATGCCGGTGGCAGTGGCGGCGGTGGTGGTGGTGGGGGCAGCGGTGGCCGCTGAGCTCACGCCTCTCTCTTCAGATGATGTCGCCAGTAGATGATGTCGCCAGTGCAATCCGGCGGCATCATTGCTGCCTGACCTGAATGGCGGACGCTCAACCTCGCCGTTTCTTCCTCGCCTTCTTCTTCCCCGGCGCGCCCTTCACGGGCCACGGCATGACCGAAGGCTCCGCGTGGCCCTGTTTGCTCTTATGCTTCTTTTGCTTCCCGAAAGAAGCAGCCTCGCCGAATTTCGGGCCACGCTCGCCGTGAGACGTGCTGCGCGGCTTGAATGCACCTGCCTCGCGCGCGCGATCGCTCTGACGCTCACGGTGATCATCGTCAGCGGCCTCGCGCCTAGGCGCATATGACCGCTCCTGCGAAGCCGCCTGCCGCTGCGGCCCGTCCGCCATCGGCTCGATGCGGATGCTGTCTTCCTTGTCCGGACGCTTGATCTTGGCAGCGAAGGAGTCCGCGACCCGCTCGGAAATCTCGAACTCGGTGGTGGTGTCCATGATCTTGATGGCGCCGATGTCGCCCTTGTCGATGCCGCCGCGGCGGCAGATCATCGGCAGCAGCCAGCGCGCCTCCGCGTTCTTGCGCCGGCCGATGGCGGCGCGGAACCAGACGCTGCCCTCGGCCATGCGATGTTTCGACGAGGACTTCCCGGATTTTGCTCGTGGCTTGCCGGGGCGATCGCCGCCGCCTTCACCTTCAAACCTGTCACGACCGCGATCTTCGCGCGGCTTGCCGCTGCGCTCGCCGGGATCGATGATGTCCTCGGGCGAGGGCAGCCGTGCCCGATAGAGCCGCGCCAACGCGGCGGCGATATCCTCGGGCGAACGCTCGGCCAGCAACGCCTGCGCCAGCACCAGATCGTCGGCGGTCGTCTCCTCGGTGAACAACACATCCTTCATGCGCGCGTGATCGAGCTTGCGGATCTCCTCCGCCTGCGGCGCCGTACCCCAGATGGCCTCGATGCCCGAGAGATTGAGCAGCAATTCCGCACGCCGGCGTCGTGCCGGCGGCACCAGGAGGACGCTCGTGCCCTTTCGTCCCGCACGTCCGGTTCGGCCCGAGCGGTGCTGCATGACTTCGGCGTCATTGGGCAGATCGGCATGGATGACGAGGTCGAGGCTCGGCAGGTCGATACCGCGGGCGGCGACGTCGGTCGCGACGCAGACGCGGGAGCGTCCGTCCCGGAGCGACTGCAGCGCCATGGTGCGTTCGTTCTGGGTCAATTCGCCTGACAGGGCGACCACGGAGAAGCCGCGCTCGAGCAGCGCCGCCTGCAAATGCCTCACGGCATCGCGCGTGCTGCAGAACACCAGCGCGCTCGGCGCCTCGTGGAATCGCAGCACGTTGACGACCGCGTGCTCGACGTCGGCGGGCGCGATCCGGATCGCGCGGTACTCGATATCGGCGTGGCCGCCTTCGTCGCCAGCGACCTCTATCCGGAGCGCGTCGCGTTGATATTGCCTGGCCAGTGCGACGATGCCGCGCGGAAACGTCGCCGAGAACAACAGGGTGCGGCGCGCCTCAGGCGTGGTCTCGAGGATGAACTCCATGTCCTCGCGAAAGCCGAGATTGAGCATCTCGTCGGCTTCGTCGAGCACGACCACCTTCAATTCCGAGATGTCGAGACGGCTTCGGCGCAAATGATCGCAGAGGCGGCCGGGCGTGCCGACGACGGTATGGGCGCCGGCGGCCAGTTCGCGCTGCTCGCGGCGCGGATCCATGCCGCCAACACAGGAGACGACCCGCCCGCCCGTATGCCCGTAGAGCCATGCAAGCTCGCGCTGAACCTGCAAGGCAAGTTCGCGGGTCGGCGCCACGATCAGCGCGAGCGGCGCGCCGGCCTGCGCGAACCGCTCGGCGTCACCGAGCAGGTCCCTGGCCATGGCAAGGCCATAAGCCAGGGTCTTGCCGGAGCCGGTCTGGGCCGAGACCAGGAGGTCGCGGCCAGAGGCCTCGTCCGCGAGCACGGCGAGCTGAACGGGAGTCGGGGAATCATAGTTCCGCTCGCCCAAAGCGCGGGCGAGCGGCGGGGTCAGGGCCGGAAAAGACACGGGATGGAGAACCTTGGTTAATTCAGGCGCGCAAACGGTGAACCGGCGGACCTGAGCTCGCGTGCGCGGCAAACGGCCCGGCCGCACGCCGGATGTGATCTGGGCGCTCTTTACGCCAAGTGCGCTGAAATCACCATGCCTATGATGCATGGCCTGCCAGAGAACCGCGCCTGAAGGTCGCAAGGATTTGCCAGCCGGCAATTGCTTGGCGCGCGTCTAATCCCTGGAGGTCGCCAGCTTGCTGAAGCTGCCGACCAGCTTCGCCCTCGCCCGCGCAACAATGTCTCTTGCTGCAAAGGTCAAGGCGCGGACGGCGCGCCAGGCTTCGGTTGCCTGCAGCCACGCCTTCACGTCGGCAAACTTGCCATAGGTCCAGGCGAATGCCGGAATCCGCATCAGCTTGTCCCGCGTGAGATGGAACAGGCGCTCGACCAGAACGAGCTTGAGCAGCTCGCCGATGATGAAGGTCGCTGCGCCGCTCAGGACCTGGCCAGTTGCGGCAAGGTAGGCTGCCAGGGGCTTGATCGGCTCCAGAATGATCACGGGTACGGAAAACAAGGCGAGCGAAGGATAGGGCGGCAGCGACCTGATCCAGGCCCGCAATCGCGCGAATTGGAGGTGCCGCTCGACCCAGCGCGAAATTGGCCGCGCCACGGCCATGAAAACCGCGTCCACAAGGAAGTAGACGGCGGCCAGGACGTAAGTGACGGGTTTCAGAATTCGCTTCACGGCACCTCTCCCGTGAACTGAAAGCCGGAACTTGGGCCTAAGTTTCACCGCAGCATGAAGAGTTCGCGAATTCCCGATGGAACTTTCTGGGCGGTTCAGATCTCCGCATAGATCTCAAGCAAATTTCCATCGGGGTCGCGGAAGAACAGCGTGCGATGGCCGAAGGACTGGTTGGTCGGCGGCGACAGCAGCGCCACGCCCCGCCGCACGAGTTCGTCGGCGCACGCATCGACCTCAGTTGCCGACACCTTGAAGGCCAGTTGCAGCGAAGCGCTGCCCGGCGGCGTCGGCGCATCAGCGGCGGTCCGGCTCGGCCGTGCCAGCGCCAGCGTGTTGCTGCCGAGGCCGTACTCGATCCAGCTCGGCGAAAGCTCGCGCAGCAGGGACAAGGCGAGCACGTCTTCGTAGAAGCGCCGCATCGCCGCCATGTCGCGCACGAAGATGACGGTGTAGTCGATCGCGCGGATGGCGCTGAACGGCGAGCGGGGCTGGTTCGGTTCGAGGGTCGGTTCGTTGGTCATCTCGTCATTCATTCCAAACCCCGACTCGTAGCCCCGCAAGGCGCCAACGGTCGGCGCAAAGCGCCACCCGCTTGACGGGGAACATGACCTACTCCACCAGCTCCGGCCACGGCACGATGGTCGACTTCACCGTCTTCATCGCCATCGCGTCCTGGACCGCCTGCGCGACGCCCGCTTCCGTGAACGGATAAATCGTCTGCATCTTCAGCCAGGGATACTTGTCGCGCGTCCGGTACAGCATGTCGACGCCGAGCGGCAGATCGTTGCCGGTGAAGCCCCAGGATCCCAGCACGTTGAGGTCCTTGGTGCAGATCCGGTGCCAGGAGGTCTCGATCGAGCCGGCGTCGGTGAACTGGCCCATCTCGACATAGGTGCCGCCGTCGCGCAGCATCTCGATGCCTTCGGGGCCGGCTGAGGGGTGTCCCGAGCAATCCATCACGAGATCAGCGCCGAAGCCGCCGACGATGTCGCGCACGCGTGCGATGCGATCTTGCGGCGACTTCAGTTCCTCGATGTTGACGGTCGCCTCCGCGCCGAATTCGCGGGCGAGCTTGAGCCGCGGCTGCTCCGGCGCGCCGACGCAGATCACGCGCCCTGCCCCCATCTCCTGCGCGGCTGCGACCGCCAGAATGCCGATCGGGCCGGAGCCCTGGATCACCACGGTATCGCCCCAGGAAAAACCGCCGGCGCGGATCGCGCGATTGAAGGCGCGGATGCAGGACGTCAGCGGCTCGGACAGCGCGCCCAGCCGCAGCGACATGTCGTCGGGCAGCTTGTAAATTTTGGTGCCCGGCAGCATGTCGAGATCGACATAGACATATTCGGCCCAGCCGCCCCACATGTGAGGCGCCTTCTCGAAGCCGAGATAGCGGCCGTAATAGACCGGCGTCAGGCACTTGTTGGCGACTTGCGGATAATGGATGCAGTAATAGCAGCGGCCGCAGGGCATCAGCGGCGGGATCATCACCTTCGAGCCGACCTTCAGCGGCTTGCTCATGAAGTCCTCGGTGAACTCGTCGCCGCATTCGACGATGACACCGCCGAGCTCGTGGCCGAGCGTGAACGGCCACGGCAGCGGTTTCGGCCAATGTCCCTTGAGAATATGCAAATCGGTGCCGCAGACCCCGCAGGCGCCGACCTTGATCAGCGCCGCCTTGCGGCCGACCTTCGGCCACGGCACGGTGCGGATGACAGGCTCCGAGCCCGGTCCTGCGTGGGTGCAGACGCGGATGGATTCCATGGCTGTGTCCTCGCTGCCCGTCTGTTATGATTGATTGGTGCGGGCGTGAGGCGAAACGTATGTGAGATGCACCGTTGTGCCAAGCGCGAGTCTCGTAGCCCGCATGCAGCAGAGCGGAATGCGGGCTCGGCGGCCCCGGATTGCGCTGCACGCCATCCGGGCTATGATCGAGGAGAATGCCGATGCTGCGTGACTATCAGCCGGCGGATGCGGAAGCGGTCAGGCGCGTCGCTCTCGCCGCCTTCGCGCAATTCGAGCAGGACTATTCCGACTGGCCGACGTTTACAGCCAATTTCGCGAAGATAACGGCGCTTTCCAGGACGGGCGAGATCATCGTCGCCGAAGACGGTGGTGAGATCGTCGGCGCCGTGGCCTATATCGGCCCACGGCAGCCAAAGCCGCCGTTCTTCGATCCGGCCTGGCCGATCATCCGCATGCTGGTGGTCGACCCCTTCGCGCGCGGCAAGGGCATTGGCCGGCAACTCACGGAAGAATGCGTTCGCCGCGCCGAGCGCGACCAGTCGCCGATCATCGCACTGCATACGACGCCGATCATGACGGTCGCTCTGCCGATGTATCTGCGGATGGGATTCGAGAAAGTGCGCGAGGCGCCGGATATCTCTGGCGTGCCTTATGCGGTCTACGTCAAGGCACTGGCGTAAGGCCGCACACGCAAACCTGTCGCATACTTCCCGCAGTCAGCGGTCTGCGATCGAAATCACCGAAGCGCGCGATGACGCGCAGGCCGCCCGAGGCCACGAGCAACGGCATCTCCTGCGGGAAGATGCAGCGCATCGGCAAGGCGGCTTGCCAAAAGTCCATCTCCGTCTCGCTCGACCAGTACCAATCAACGTGCCTGATCTGGGTGAGCGGGTCGTAGCTCGCAGTCTCCTCGACAGTGATCGCGCCAAGACCGTCGTGGACCACCGCGCCGATCAACTCGCGCTTGTTGGGATCAGAGTTGAGTATGGCGATATTGGGCAGGAAGGCGTCGAACACCAACCGACCCTTCGGCGATAGGTGTCTGCCGACCGATCCGAAGAAGCCTTTCAAGTCGTCGAGGCTATGCAGGTGGAGGATCGAGTTCATGGCAACGATGATGGTGTCGAACGTTCGCCCGCCGAGATCGAAATCGCGCATGTCCAGCTGGATGAGATCGAGCTCGACCGCCTGCGCCTTTGCGTTCTTCCGCGCGCGATCGAGCATCTCCGGCGACAAATCGCCTCCGACCACCTCAAGCCCGGCTTGCGCCAGCGGAATGGTCAGGCGACCGCTCCCGCACGCGAGATCGAGCACGCGGCCGCCGCGTTCGCTTGCGATCTCGACATAAAAGCGTTCGAGGATCGGCTCTCGCGGCGCCATCAAATCGTAGAGGTCAGGGCGGTCGTAGAGGCTGTTCTGTTCCATGAAGGCAATTGTACAGGATAATCTCGTGAGCGGCACGAGGTGACTTGTCCCCGGACCGCGCGCTGGTGATCGCGCTGCATACGAGGCCGAGCAACCCTCTCACACACCCAATTGTCTTGAGCGCTCGCCAGCGACCGTGTAAGGCCCGAGCAGTCCACCAAGGTGCTCGCTTGAACCCCCTCCCCCAGAATCCCTTGGCCGCGTCCGGCTCGTTCGCGGCGATGAAGTCCGTGCCCTACCGTCTCCAGTTCACGGCTTACGTGCTGGCGATGATGGCCGACAATATCGAGCATTTGATCAGCTATTGGGTGGTGTTCCAGAAATTCCATTCGCCGGCGCTGGCGGGCTTTGCGGTGCTGTCGCACTGGCTGCCGTTCCTATTGTTCTCGGTCGCGGTCGGCGGGCTCGCGGACCGGTTCGATCCGCGACGCATCATCCAGTGCGGCATGGTGCTGTTCATCGTGGCATCGAGCGGCTGGGGCTTCTTCTTTCTCACCGATACTATCCAGATGTGGCACGCGATGCTGCTGCTGGTGATCCATGGCTGCGCCGGCGTGTTGTGGCAGACGCCGAACCAGCTGCTGCTCTACGACCTCGTCGGCCCCGCCGATCTGCCGAGCGCAGTACGGCTGAACGCGATGGCACGCTATCTCGGCATCCTGGTCGGGCCTGCCGTTGGCGGCATCATCATGCTCAGCCTCGGCACCTCGCACGGCATCATCTTCAACACGCTGTTCTATCTGCCGATGCTGCTGTGGCTGTTCTGGGCGCCGATGCGCGACAAGAGCATCGCCATGCGGCGCTTCGCGGTGCGCGGCCTTGCCGACATCGTGCTGACGATGCGCGCGATCGGCACGCAGCCGGTGCTGTCAGCGATGACGTGGCTCGCCGGCCTCACCTCCTTCATGATCGGCAACGCCTATCATGCCCAGATGCCGGGCTTTGCCGGCGATCTCGGCCATGGCGATCCCGGCGTCTCCTACAGCATGCTGCTCGCGGCCGACGCGGCCGGAGCGCTGCTCGCCGGCATCGCGCTGGAATCCTGGGGGCGTCTCAAGGGCACGCCGCGCACCGCGATCATGCTGGCGATGTGCTGGAGCGGGGCGCTGCTCGGCTTCGCTTTGGTGCGGATCTATCCGGCCGCGATCGTGCTGCTATTCTGCGCGGGCTTCTTCGAGCTGTCGTTCAACACCATGGCGCAGGCGCTGGTGCAGCTGAACGCACCGTCCGACATCCGCGGCCGCGTCGTCGGCCTTTACAACATGGCCGGCCTCGGCATGCGCGCCTTCAGCGGCATCACGGTCGGACTATCAGGCGCGGCGATCGGCATTCACTGGTCGCTCGGGCTCTCGGCCGCCGTGCTGCTCGCAGGGCTGTGTCTTCTCTATCGGCGGCGGGTGCGAGAGGCTTGACCGGCTCAGCCCGGCTGGGGTGCGCGGACGGGCCTGCCCGCCCTTGATGTGGCTTTTCCAGCGCATTGTGTCTGTCCGTGTCCGGCGGGCCCGATCCTAACGCGGCATTAACCCTATGCACCTTAGGGTCGTCCCGGACTCCGCCCGGGCGGGGGGTCGGGTGTTGGAAATGGCGTTGGCGAACAAAAAATTTCTTCCGGCCGCCGAGGAGCGTCGGCGTTTCCAGCGGGTGAAAGTGCACCTGCTCGGCCGTTACATGCTGCCGGACCGCCGCGAATTCCCCTGCCAGGTGATCAACATGTCGCCGGGCGGGCTGGCACTGCTGGCCCCCGGCATCGGCAATGTCGGCGACCGCGTCGTCGCCTATCTCGACCATATCGGCCGCGTCGAGGGCAAGATCACCCGGATCATCGACAATGGCTTCGCCATGACGATCGGTGCGACACCGCGGAAGCGCGACAAGCTTGCGGCCCAACTGACCTGGCTCGCCAACCGCGACATCCTCAATCTGCCGGAAGACCGCCGCCACGACCGTGTCGTGCCGCGCAACCCGATCGCGGTGCTGACGCTCGAGGATGGCACCAAGATGACCTGCCGCATCATCGACCTGTCGCTGTCGGGCGCCGCGATCGCCGCGGAGAACCGCCCGCCGCTGAAATCGACGGTTCTGCTCGGCCGGGTCCAGGGCCGGGTGGTCCGAAACCTCGAAGACGGCTTCGCCCTGGAGTTCATGCACGAGCAGCCGGCCGAGACACTCGAAGAGAGCGTTACCGCCCGGTAAAGCGCAACGACCCCAAAACCACTGCATTTCCGGCCTCGAAGGCGGCCTCCGTGATGCGGACGCCGCCTTTTTCGTGCGTTGCGACCGGCCCCCCGCGGGTTAACGCAAGGGTTGCAGCTGCGCGCAAACGACGGCTTCAGCAGCGTTTGCCGCGTTAATAGATAAAAATTGAATCAATTGCAGTCATTTCAAACTTTATGAGAATTCGATTCAAGTATAGTTCGAATTCGACGCGCGTTTTACTTGCATTCGTCTCGACTTGACTTGGATGACTTAGCGGCAACTCAAAAGCTCCGTGCGAAATGTGGTCCCAACAAGAAACGGGGGCCGCAATGTTTGATTTCAGGGGACAGGGGAAAGGGCTGGCGCTGGCTGCCATGCTCTTCGGATTTAGCGCGGCAGCGCAGGCCGGCGAAGGCCGCCTGCTCTACGCGAGCCTCGGCGACACCACGCGTGCGCCGATCGGCTGGGTCGAGTTCTGTGCGGACAATGCCGCTCAGTGCCAGGGCGGGCCGACGCAGGCACGCGATATCGTGATGTCGCAGGCTGCATGGCGCGACCTCATCAAGGTCAATCGCTGGGTCAACGAGACCGTGAAGCCTTTGACCGACCAGGAGCACTGGGGCGTGATCGAGAAGTGGTCGCTGCCCTCAGACGGTTACGGCGACTGTGAAGACTACGTGCTGTTGAAGCGCAAGATGCTGATCGATGCCGGATGGCCGCGCGAGGCCCTGCTCATCACCGTCGTGCGCGACAAGAAGGGCGAAGGTCACGCGGTGCTGACGGTGAAGACCGACAAGGGCGAGTTCGTTCTCGACAATCAGAACGAGAACGTCCTTGCCTGGACGGAGACCGGCTACCGCTTCGTCAAGCGCCAGTCGCAGAGCGATCCCAACGTCTGGGTCTCGCTGGGCGATACCAAGCCGGCGGTCTCGACCGCCAGCGCGAGAGATTGATCGTTCACCCAAGGAAAGAGTCACGCGGCCCGGTCACATCCCCACCCCTCCCCGTCCCAGACCGGTTCGCGCGCGGCCAGGCTTCCCCCAAAGCCTGGCCGCAACTTTTTGAGGGAATTGCCGCTCACTCCGCGGCTTCGAGATTAGCGGGCCTATCGACCTCGCCGAGCGGTGACACGGCAGGACCATTGAGCGCCGTGCCGTCAGGCGCGAACTGCGAGCCGTGACAGGGACAATCCCAGCACTGCTCCAGCGCATTCCAGTGCACGACGCAGCCGAGATGGGTGCAGCTGGCCGAGTGCAGATGCAGACGTCCGTTGCGGTCCCGGCAAGCGGCAATCTTCTTCAGGCCGCTGCGGACGAGACGCCCCTCGCCCGGCCGCAGCCGTTCGACGCTCGCAATCTCGCTCGCCGCAAGATACTCCGCAAAATTCTTCAGCGGGGTGATGTTCTCACTGATGAACTCGCCGATGTTCTTCTGGATCTTCCGTGACGGGGCGTAGATCTCTTGCCACGGGCTCGCACCCGTCGTGATCAGATCCGTCACCAAAAGGCCGGCGACGAGCCCATTCGTGATCCCCTGCCCGGAATCGCCGCTGACGATGAACAGATGCTCCTCGCCGGGGCTGCGGCCGATGAAGCCGGCGAAATCAACCGGCTCCAGCACCTGGCCGGACCAGCGATGAGTGACCTCGCGCAAACCGGGCAAGCGATCGCGGGCCCAGCGCTCGAGCGCGTCAAGGCGCTGTGCGCCGTCGTTCGCTTCGCCCGATTTATGATCTTCGCCGCCGATGATCACGATGTCCTCGTCGGCAGAGAACGGCTGGAGCCGGACATAATGATAGGGATCGAGCGTATCCCAATAGAGCGCATCCTCCAGCGCGCCGGCCGCAATCTTCGCCGCAAGCGCATAGGTGCGGTAAGGCGCCTGCTTGGTGTGGATCGCCACCTGCACATTGACGGGCGAGTTCGTCGCGACCACCACGTCGGCGGCGTGGACCTCGTGACCCGAGGCCGTCGTCACGACCATGTCGCCGTGGCGTTGACCGATGCTCTCAACACAGGTGTTGCTAAAGAGCCGCACACCCCGCCGCTCGAGTGCACGCGCTAACCCCGCGAGATATTTGGTCGGGTGCATGCGCGCCTGGCTTTGAAAGCGCAGCGAACGCACCTGGCCCTTGGCATGGAACGGGGTTGGCTCGATGCAATTCTCGACGGGAATTCCGAGCTTGCCACAGCAATCCAATTCCTTGTCCAGCTCCGATGCGGGCGTTTCGGACGCCAGCACCCAGTAACCGTCGACGCGTCGAAAATCACAATCGATGTGCTCGGCACCCTGGATGACCTCGGCGCGATCGATCGCGGCAGCAACGCTCTGATAGTAGCGGAGCGCGCAATCAAGCCCGCGCACCCTCACCAACTCGTCGTAACCGTCGTCGAGCGCGGTGGCCAGGTGGGCAGTGGTCCGCGCCGTCATCCCGCTGCCGATGCCGCCGCGGTCCAGCACCACGACCGAGCGTCCATGGCTGGCGAGCTCATAGGCGACCGACAGCCCGGCAATTCCAGAACCGACAATGACGACGTCCGTACCCATCGTACCGGATAGCGCCGGGGCGTCGGCAACCGAAACATCCATCCAGAGCGATCGGGTGTGCTCGTCTCGTACATTCATGACACTACTCCTCGAAGCAACAAACGATGCGACGGGACGAGGGTTCCTCTCCGACCGCCGGCGAGCGGAAATGCCATTGAAGATCACCACATTCATTAGGAACCTTCATCGCGCTCGCGCTTGAAACCGCATGAAAAATCCATCACCCGGAATGCGCAGGGCGTTACGTCAAGCCCAATTGTACGGACACCTGCTCGTCCGGAATGACAGGCTGTATTACCCAGGAGGCAATCATCCGATCTGCTCGATCCAGCTTGCACGCGAGATGGTCAGGTCAGGATGGATGACCAAGCAGGACGGCGAATACGAGATCACGCCTGACGGGCAGCTTGCCGCCGAAAGCGAGTACAGTCGCTGATGCGCTCGCTGGGGTCCGGCCGCGACTTCGACAAAACGCCGGTCCTGACCGTCGAGCCAAAAACCATCCGGCGCAGGCGACAAGCGGCGCAGATACGCGCGCGCGTGTCAGTGCTCAAGACTGTTTTTGTAGATCCTGCCGTCCTTCATGATCACCACAAAATTCTTCGTGGGATCTTCGATGAGCCTGATGTCTTCGAGCGGATTGCCGTCGACGAGCAGGAGATCGGCGAGCGCCCCCTCCTCCACGACGCCGAGCTTGCCGGGATAGGGATCCCGCAGACCGGAGAGGCGCAGCAGTTCCGCATTGGTCGACGTCGCCATAGTCAATGCTTCGGCCGGCGTGTACCAGCGCGTGAGCGCGCTCAGCAACGCACCTTGCTTGTCCGCCAGTGCCTTCGAGAACAAGACGTCGGTGCCGAACGCGGTTTTGATGCCGTACTTTCTTGCCAGCGCATAAAGGCGGTCAGTGCCGGCAACCACCTGCCGCATCTTGTCCTGTTCGGCAGGCCCAAGCGCGGCCGCGCCGGCGAGATCGAGGAACGGCTGTGTGCTCAGCCATATTCCCTTTTCCGCCATCAACCTCGCGCTCGCCTCGTCCATGAGGTGACCGTGCTCAATGCATCTGACGCCGGCCGCGATCGAGCGTTGGATCGCGACCGGGGTATAGGCATGGGTCGCGACATAGGTGCCCCAATTGTCGGCCGCCTCGACCGCGGCGCGGAGTTCGGGCTCGGTGAAGGTCGAGACATCGAGCGGGCTGAACGGCGACGCGACACCACCGCCCGCCGCAAGCTTGACCTGCGAAGCGCCTTGCATCAGTTGCTCGCGCGCCCGCATGCGGACCTCGTCGGGACTGTCGGCGACCATGCTGCCGCCGATCCGCTCCATGCGGCTGAGCATGCCGCCGATCGTGCGCGGCAGATCCGAAAGCTGACGAAAATCGCCATGACCGCTGGTGATGGTGATCATTGCGCCCGAGGGATAGATGCGAGGGCCGGCAACGAGATCTTCGTCGATGGCCTGCTTCAGTCCGAACGAGGGGCCACCCATATCGCGCACGGTCGTGAAGCCGCGCATCAGCGTCGCAGTTGCCTCGGCCGCGGCGAGCAGATTGTTGTAGCCAACATCGCCTGCGAGCGCGGCCATCGGCGTCGGGCGCACCAGCATCGCATGCCAGTGTGCGTCGATCAGCCCGGGCATCAACACGCGGCCACCGCCGTCGATTACCAGACCGGCAGCAGTGGCTTCGCCAATTGAGATTTTCTCGATGGTCTTGTTCCGGACAAGAACGCTGGATGGTGCAGAGAGCGAAACGGACTTGCCGTCGAATATCCGGACGTTGCGGAACAGGATAGCGGGGTCCTGCTGCGCCGATACCGGTGACGGAAGACCGAAGACGCCTCCAACGAACCAAAGCGCCATGACAGCCCGCAGGAGCGTCGCCGGCCTACGCCAACTCATATGTAATCTCCGCAGCGCTTACGCAGGCTTTGCCACAGGGAGCCACGCAAAAGTCAGCCACCCGATGCCATGAGACAACAAGTCGATGCCGAGCAACAGTCCCAGAACCCACAGCCCGGTCATCGGAAAGCCCGTCAGGATGATGAGTCCCGCCAGAACACCAAACACGCCCGACGCGAATATGATGCCGCCGCCCTGCTGCCAGCGGCCGATGCCGATCAGCATGCGTACGACACCGGAGACCAGGAGCGCAATGCCGAGCACATAAGTGAGCAGGAGCGCTCCGGTCAGCGGCTGGGTGACCAGAACAATGCCGAAGGCAATATAGAGCATGCCGAGGATGATCTGCCAGACGAAGCCGCCCCAGCCCTTGGTCCAGAAGGCGTGGAAAATTTCGAAAGCGCCCGCGGCGATGGCCATCCAGCCAATGAACAGCGCACTGACCACGGTGAAGAACGCGATGTCGCCGAGCACCATCAGCCCTGCGAGCACCATGAACAGACCCAGCAGCACACAGACCCAGCGAGGCGGTTGCGGCAGGCCCGTCGCGCCCATGGGTGCGCTATTGTCGTAAGTGGTCATGACATCCTCCTCGGTTTACCTCCAACGCCATCCGCAATGACGGCGGCCACGGTGCCACCAGCACTCCCAGCGCCGACGCCGCCGATGCCATGATGGCGGGCGAGGCCGTGGACGTTGTGGCGGCCGACGCGCTGGGCGTTGGCCGGGGTCCTGTAACGGACGGGCAGTCTGCTGCGCAAAGGTGCCGGCAGCGGGCTCGCGCCTGCTCGGAACGGGATGATCCTTTGGCTCCGGCAGGGCCACAGCATCGTACGACTCTAGGGTCACTCCTGCACCAGCGACCATCACGCCTCCCAACAGCATCCGCAACGCGGCGCGTCGATCCATCTCGCTTACTGATCTCATTCCTGGGTTCTCTTTCACGAAATCCTCTGCCCTTCTTCAACGCAGGCTCTCGCAGGGGCTTCATCGATTGGGATCTCACCCGGCAGGTAGTTAGGAAGTTGTCCGGCCGGGATAATCGCAATCAGGGCGAGACCCGCCATGATCAAGAGTCCAATCTTGAGCGCCCGCAGGCGTGCCTCGGTGTTCACCCGCACGGCTTCCGCGACCTGCTGCGGCGATCCGCTCGTGCCTTCCAGCACGGTGCGCAGGCGGTCGTTGCTGACGAAGGTGATGTTGTCGAGATCGACCTGGGCCTGAAGCTCCGGCGTCAGCACGGGACTTGCCGTGATCCTGCCGAGTGCGATGGTGCTGAGTAGACCGACCAGAAGAGCTCCTGCGACCGCGGTCCCGACTGCGGCGGCAAGATTTTGCGTCGTGCCGCGCAAGGAGCCGACGTCACCGGCGAGTGCTTTTGGAGACTCTGTCACGAGGACGTTGAACAGCAGCGTCACCAGCGAGCCCTGACCAATGCCGAACAGGAAAAGCCCGAACAGCACGGGAATTTCGCTCCAGTCGTTGCGCACGACAAAGGCGAGCCAGACCAGCGCGATGGTGCAAACCGAAAACCCGTAGCGACCGATCTGGCGCGGCGTTAGTCGCTCGTAGACATTGACGATCAGCATCGCCGAGAAGAAGACCGTGAGGTTGAACGGCATCATCGCAATAGCGGTCGCAAGCGGCGAACGCCCCTGCACGATTTGGATATAGAGCGGCACCGTGAAGTTCAGTGCAGCCTCCAGCGCGACCACCGCGAACAGCGCAAAGACCGCGCAACGCTCCTCCGGCGAGTCGACTACCGCCAAGGCCAGCAGCGGCGTCTTGCCGGCGGCTTGCCGCCTGTGCGTCCACAGCAGGAATGCCTGGCCCAGCACGATGCCGAGCAAGATCATGACTGGGGCGGGCGAAAGGCCGAACAGATCAAACGGTGCGTTCGGGGTCGCCACCGCGAGCCCCCAGCCGTTCAGATTGTTGAAGCCGAAGCTGATGAGGATGATCGCGGTCGCGGCGAGCATCACGCCGACGAGGTCGATCTGCACGTCAGGCCGACCGTGGTCAGGTTTGAGGCGGAAGCTCATGAGAAAAACGATAGCGGAGGCCGCGATCAGAATTCCGAACGCCGGCCGCCAGCCGATATAGGTTCCAAAGACGCCGCCGACCACAAACGCCAGCACGCCGGCAGCCGCACGGGCCGAGCCGAGCGCACCCAGCGCGGTTGCCTGCTGGCGGCCCGCATAATTCTCGGCAATTAGCGCGACCAGCGAAGGCACGATCACCGAACCCGAGGGACCGCACAGCGCTTGCGCGGAAATCATGACCGATGCGGACGGGCTGAACGTCATCATGAGCTGTGAGACGAAGAACAGCACGACCGCGCCGCGGAACACATGCACCGCGCCAAATCGTTGAGCAAGCTTGGCGCCGAGCATCACGAAGCCGGCAACCAGCATGGAGTAAGCTACGATGCCTGTCGCGACTGTCGTGGGCGCGACGCCAAAGCTCTCGACCATTCCACCCATGGCCACCGGCAGCGAAGCCACGTTGAATGACATGATCATCTGGCCGAGCGCGATTGCGATCATGGGAACCCATGAGGCGCGCTCCTCCTGGTGAATGCCGCCGATCGACATTGTCTGCGTGGCCATGGCGTCCTCCAGCTTGATCGGCGTTGCGACCGGCCAGGCTATGAGCCGACCGATCCTTTCAGCATCGGTTCACTCTTCTGGTTTCGATACGAACAGATCCATTCCCAGCCGCTGCGACAGGAACTTTGCGGCGAGTTGCCCCCGCACGCTGTTGCCGGCGGCATCGAGCGGCGGCGCGAAGGTGCCGAAGCCGCCCTTGCCTGGGGACACCGCGACGATGCCGCCGCCGATCCCGCTCTTGCCCGGCAGGCCGATGTCGTAGAGCCAGTCGCCGGAGGTCTCGTAGAGCCCGGCTGTGATCATAACAGCCAATGCGTAATGGCAGATCGAGGCATCGACGACGCGCTGCTTGGTCACGGGGTTGACGCCGCCGTCCGCGAGCGTTGCGCCCATGACCGCGAGGTCGCGCGCGCTCACATTCAGAGAGCACTGCCGGGTATAGAGATCGGTCGCTTCCTTTGCGTCGCAGTAGATGCGGTCATAGCTCTCCAGAAGCCGCGCTATGCTGCGGTTGCGAAAATTGGTCTCCGACGCCGAGGCGTAGACCTCTTCGTTGAGCGGCAGCGTGCGGCCGGCAAAGCGCGACAATCCGTCATGAATGAATGCCCATCGCGCCGCGGCGGTAGCGCCAGGCGCCAGGCTGGTCGTCGCAATCGCGCCGGCATTCACCATTGGGTTGGTACGGCCGCTGCCCTGCTCAATCGCGGCGAGCGAGTTGAATGGGAGACCGGTCGCGTTCGCGCCGAGCTTGGCGCGGGCCTCCTCCGGCCCGATGGCCTCGCAGACCAACGCGAACAGGAACGGTTTTGACACGCTCATGATGGAGAATTCGTAGTCGGCATCGCCAGCGCCGAAGATCTGCCCGCTTGTCGCAACGACACAGACGCCGAACAGCTCACTCGGCACGCGCGCGAGCGCGGGGTAGACCTGCGAGTTGGTTCCATCATGATTTGCTTGAAATCGTCGCTGTGCCTCGGTCACCAGCGACTGCACGGCGTCCGCGCCGGGCAGATGGCCGGTCGAGACGTAAGCCGTCTCTCGTTCGTCAACCAGAGGACGCGCCATGGCACCACTCCGTAGAACGGATTCAACTGATGTCGGCTCCGTTCTAGAACTCGACGCTCGCCACCAGTTGATTCCCCCAGCTCGAGCGAGTCAATTTACAACCACAAGGCGATTTTGCAGGCCTGCCATACGACTCCACAAGAGATGCAGCGACCGCGCGATGCAGCGGGAATTTCTGGCATATGCGTAAGCCTCGCTGTCGAGCCATGTATCGAACTCTATTCAAAAGCAAATACCGACCGAGATAAGAATCAAGGTCAGATTGTAATTCGCTTGCGCTGGAGTACGATCATGCGCGGCTGCGAAAGGATCATTGGGCGAAAGAGAAGCGCGAAGAAATCCACATTATATAAACGAGGCGTAACATGGTGGCACAAACGACTGACGGACATGTCCTGCTGGTCAAAAAGCTCGGCGGCCTCTTCGCAATCATCATCGGATGCTTGCTGACCGCAGTCGGCGTGACCTTCGAATCCAGCGGGACGACTTTCTTCGGCGTTCTCTTCCTGGTGCTTGGCGCGGGTTTACTCGTGCTGAAAATCGTCAAACGAAACGAATGATCTTCGTTGCCATAGGCAACTGACGCGGTTCGCTCAGGCGCCGAGCACATCGACCAGCCGCAGCTCATCGGCAGCGGGATCTTTCAAGAACAGCTCGGCCTCGATCTCGGTCAGATGCGACAGCATCTGTGCGCGGGCCGCCTCTCTGTCGCGCTTGCGGATCGCGGCGACGATGCCGGCGTGGTGATCGGTGCCGCAGGCCGGCGTGTCATGGCGGCGGTAGAGCAGGATGATGAGCGAGGAACGCGCGATCAGCTCCTTGAGGAAGCCGAGATAGATGCTGTGGCCACTCATCTCGGCGACCAGACGGTGAAACTCGCCGGAGAGGCGGACCGAGGCGCGCGCGTCGCCGCGCAGTTCGGCCTCGCGTTCTTCGGTGAGATGGCGCTGGAGACGGTCGATCCAGGCCGGCGATACCGCGTCGATGGCGTGACCAATGATCGTCGGCTCAATCAGGCGGCGCGCCTCGAACACTTCGCGGGCATCCGCAGGCGTCGGACGTGCGACGAAGGCTCCGCGGTTCTTCTCGATGTTGACGATGCCTTCATGCGCGAGCTGCTGCAGCGCGGTGCGGACCAGGGTACGGCTGGCGCCGTAGATGTCACCGATCTCGTCCTCGCCGAGCTTCGTGCCGGGTAACAGGCGGTGCTCGAGGATCGCGGCGGTCACGCCCTCCCGAATACGACTGACGCGATCGCTCGCGTCCGGCACGTCGAATTTCGGGCGGGTCTTGGCGGCCATGGATGTCAGGCTCGATCGAGAACGTTCGGCTGCGAATGTTAGTCGACGAGCTGTATCCAATCACAGGCGAAACTTTATACAATCTTCGCCCGTTTTGTGTGCAGGTGATTGCGCAGGCGGCAGGCAGCCCGGATCGGCCAGATTCAATCTAACGATCTGACTCCGCTGCACAGTTTTGAGAAATTGACCGCCGAGAGCCGTTGGCACGGACCTTGCGGAGAGAGGCGGGAAGCATCGCCCTCCCGTCGGACACGCCATGGCCACTCCTGCCGCTCTCGAACTGGTTGCCGTCACCAAACGCTACGACGCGACGCTGGCGGTCGAGGATGTCAGCCTGAAGATCCCGGCCGGCACCTATTGCTGCCTGCTCGGCCCCTCCGGCTGCGGCAAGACCTCGACCCTGCGCATGATCGCGGGCCATGAGGCCGTCAGCGAGGGCGACATCATCCTGGGCGCGCAGAACGTCACCGACGTTGAGCCCGCCAAGCGCGGCACGGCCATGATGTTTCAGTCCTATGCGCTGTTTCCGCATCTCAGCGTCATCGATAACGTCGCTTTTGCGCTGAAGATGCGTGGCATCGACAAGCCGACGCGCCACAAGCGCGCCGGCGAATTGCTCGAACTGGTGGCGATGAGCCCTTATGCCGGACGCCTGCCCGCACAGCTCTCCGGCGGCCAGCAGCAGCGCGTGGCACTCGCCCGCGCGCTGATCACCGAGCCGCAGATTCTGCTGCTCGACGAGCCGCTCTCTGCGCTCGATCCCTTCCTGCGGGTGAAAATGCGGGGCGAATTGAAGCGGCTGCAGCGCGAGCTCGGCATCAGCTTCATCCAGGTCACCCACGGCCAGGAAGAGGCGATGGCGCTCGCCGACCACATCGTGGTGATGAACCACGGCAGGATCGAGCAGCAGGGCACCGCGCGCGAGATATTCCACCGTCCCCGCACCGAATTCGTGGCGCGCTTCATCGGTGGCCATAACGTGCTCAACGATTCCGGCAAGCTGATCGCGGTGCGCGCCGATCAGCTCGGCATCGTCCCGTTCACTGACGGCGCCTTCGGCGCGCCGGCGCTTTTGACCCAGACCGAGTACCAGGGCTCCTTCATCGCTGTCTCGCTCACGCTCGACGATGGCACCGCCCTGTTCTCCCACGTTCCCGAGGCAACCTTCGACGTCCACCCGTTCCGTCCGGGCGATCGCGTGCTGGCCACCTGGGATCCCGCCAAGGCGCAACGCCTGCAATAGCGCCGATCGATCACTGGAATGCGCAACAGAGGAGTGACTGATATGACCGAGACCACCAGGACGAAGGGCGTCAGCCGCCGCACGCTGCTCAAGGGCACTGCAGGTCTTGCCGGCCTCGCCGCCGGCTCCGGCGCGATCACCGGCTTTCCATATGTGAAGTCGGCCGATGCGAAGGTGCTGCGCTATCTCGGCACCGCCGTAAACGAGGGCGACGACATCTCCAAGCAATGCCTGAAGGACACCGGCATCAAGATCGAATACATCACCGCGACCACCGACGACGTCACCAAGCGCGTGATGACCCAACCGAACTCCTTCGACGTGCTGGACACCGAATATTTCTCGCTCAAGAAGATCGTGCCGTCCGGCAACATCCTTGCCCTCGACGCCAAGAAGATCAAGGAATTCGACAACATCACGCCGGTCTTCACCAAGGGCGAGACGCCCGGCGGCAAGAAGATTGGAGGCCAGGGCACCGCGCCCTGGAAGGTGCTCTATCTCGAAGGAAAGGACTCCAAGAAGTTCGCGACGTCGGCGACTGAATTCGTCACGCTGATTCCGACCGTCTACAACGCCGACACGCTGGGCATCCGTCCCGACCTGATCAAGCGCCCCATCAGCTCGTGGTCCGAGCTGCTCAATCCCGAATTCAAGGGCAAAGCTTCGATCCTCAACATTCCCTCGATCGGCATCATGGACGCCGCCATGGTCGTGGAGGCCTCCGGCAAGTACAAATATGCCGACAAGGGCAACATGACCAAGGAAGAGATCGACCTCACCATGAAGGTGATGACCGAAGCCAAGAAGGCCGGCCAGTTCCGTGCCTTCTGGAAAGACTTCAACGAGAGCGTCAACCTGATGGCTTCAGGCGAGACCGTCATCCAGTCGATGTGGTCGCCGGCGGTGACGAAGGTGCGCTCGATGGGGATCCCCTGCACCTTCCAGCCGCTGAAGGAAGGCTACCGCTCCTGGGCCTCGGGCTTCTGCGTCTCCAAGGGCGTCTCGGGTCCCAAGCTCGAATGGGCCTACGAGTTCGTGAACTGGTTCTTGTCCGGCTACGCCGGCGCCTACCTCAACCGCCAGGGCTACTACTCTGCCGTGCTCTCCACCGCGAAGGCGAACATGGAGCCTTACGAATGGGCCTACTGGATGGAAGGCAAGCCGGCCGAAAAGGACATCAAGGCGCCCGACGGCTCGCTGCTCGAGAAAGCTGGTGCCGTGCGTGACGGCGGCTCCTACGAGGACCGCATGGGCGGCGTCGCCTGCTGGAACGCGGTGATGGACGAGAACGACTACATGGTCCGCAAATGGAATGAGTTCATCGCGGCGTAATCGACATGTCGGAAGAGGTCCTGCAACAGGCGGCCCCGGGCTTGATTCCGGGGTCGGGCACAGCGCGCGCCGCAAAACTGACGCGGCTGTCCCCGTCCTTCATCTCCTGGCTCCAGGCCGGGCCGATGATGCTGGTGTTTCTCGCCTTCTTCCTCATCCCGCTCGTCTTCGTCGTCATCGTCTCGTTCTGGGACTACAACGAATACCAGCTGCTGCCGGCCTTCTCGGGCCGCGGCTACACCGACACGTTCGAAGGCTGCATCGCGCAGCTCCCCGATCTCTGCACGATCGGGCGCACCTACGTGATGACGCTGAAGCTGTGCTTCATGGTCTGGGCCATCACGCTCTTCATCGGCTTCTGGGTCGCCTACTTCCTCGCCTTCCACGTCAAGTCCAAGACCTGGCAGATGGGATTGTCGCTGCTGTGCACGATCCCGTTCTGGACCTCCAACGTCATCCGCATGATCGCCTGGATCCCGTTGCTGGGCCGCAACGGCCTGGTCAATTCCGGCCTTGTCAAAGCAGGACTTATCAACCAGCCACTGGAATGGCTGCTGTTCTCCGAATTCTCCGTGGTGCTGGCGCTGGTCCACCTCTTCACCTTCTTCATGGTGGTGCCGATCTTCAATTCGATGGTGCGCATCGACAAGTCGCTGATCGAGGCCGCCTATGACGCCGGCGCGAGCGGCTTCCAGACGCTGGTCAACGTCATCATCCCGCTGGCAAAGCCCGGCATCGTGATCGGCTCGATCTTCGTCATTACCATCGTGATGGGCGACTTCATCACCATCGGCGTGATGGGCGGCCAGCAGATCGCCGCCGCCGGCAAGATCATCGAGACGCGGGTGAACGCGCTGCAATTCCCGGCCGCCGCGGCGAACGCCGTCATCCTGCTCGCGATCACTTTCTTGATCATCACCATGATGTCGCGCATCGTCGACATCAAGAAGGAGCTCTAGAGCATGAAGGAAGGACGCCCGCGCTCTTTCTACGTGCTCGCGATCTTCTTCGCGGCCTATGTGCTGTTTCTCTATGGCCCGATGATCGCGATCTACGTGCTGTCGTTCCAGGGGCCGCAGGGCGGCCTCACTTTCCCGATGAATGGCGTGTCGACCTTCTGGATCGCGAAGCTGTTCCAGGGCACCGGCATCGTCGATCTCGGCGCGGCTTTCCACCGCTCGCTGCTGCTCGGCATCATCGTGATGATCCTCACCGTCGTGCTGTCAGTCGCCGCCGGCATGGCCTTCCGCCGCAAGTTCAGGGCGCAGAGCATCCTGTTCTATTCGGCGATCGCAAGCCTGATCGTGCCCTCGATCATCACCTCGCTCGGTATATCGCTAGAGTTCCGCATCATCGACGACTTGATCAAGGCGCACTGGAACGAAAACTTCGAGACCTCGATGGGGCTGCTCACTTCGGGCCTCGGTGCCCACCTGACCTGGACGCTGCCGTTTGGCCTCTTGATCATGTTCGCGATCTTCAACCGCTTCGACCCCAGGCTCGAGGAAGCCGCACGCGATCTCGGCGCGACGCCGTGGCAGACGTTCCGCCATGTCGTGCTGCCGATCATATTGCCATCCGTGATCGGCATTGGCCTATTCGGCTTCACGCTATCCTGGGACGAACTCGCCCGCTCGAGCCAGGCGATCGGAGCTGTAAATACATTGCCGCTGGATCTGCAGGGCCTCACCACCACCGTGACGAACCCGGACATTTATGCTCTCGGCACCGTGATCTCCGCCGTCTCGTTCACGGTGATCGCGCTTGCGCTCGGCACCATCCACATGCTCAACAAGCGGCAGGCGGCCAAGGGCTCGGACGCTGGCAAGGGACTTGTCTGATCCGATGCGGCTTCACGTCGTCAATCCCAATACCACTGTTGCGATGACGACGAAGATCGCCGCTGCCGCGCGCTCCGTTGCCCTGCCCAGCACCGTGATCGATGCGCGCCAGCCGGCGATGGGCCCGGTCTCGATCGAGGGATTTTACGACGAGGCCTTTGCCGTGCCCGGCATGCTCGGCTGCATCCGCGAGGCTGATCGCGACGGCGCGGATGCGCACGTCATTGCCTGCTTCGATGACACCGGCCTCGACGCGGCGCGCGCCGCCGCGAAGGCCCCGGTGATCGGCATCGGCGAAGCCGGCTTTCATATGGCAAGCCTGATCGCTGCGCGCTTCGCCGTGGTGACGACGCTCGCTGTCTCCATCGTGCCGATCAAACATAATTTGCGAAAATACGGTCTCGCCGAACGCTGTGCCCGCGTGCGCGCCGCCGAGGTCCCCGTGCTCGCGCTCGAGGAGCGCAATGCCGATGCCGTCGGCCAGATCTCCGCGGAGATCTCGGCCGCGATTCGTGATGACCGCGCCGAAGCCATCGTGCTCGGCTGCGCCGGCATGGCTGATCTCGCCGCCGAGCTGGCCGCCACGCACGGCCTGCCCGTCGTCGACGGCGTCGCGGCCGCCGTGACGCTGGCGGAATCAGTGGTGCGGCTCGGGCTGACGACGTCCCGGCTCGGGCCCTATGCCGCGCCGCGGTCGAAGACCTATTCCGGGCCGTTTTCGCAATTTCAGCCCTGATCCGTGGTCCCGACGGGCCTTCGGACGCTTCAACTCCCGCTGATTGCTGGTTTTTTTGCCCTTAGCCTCTTTTTGGTCCCATTCCTTGCCGAAACGTAAGGCTTTCGGGACGCCCCGGTGATCCTCTGGGTTGCCGGTCTTCGCCACTCACCAAGTTTCAATTTGGGTTTTGTCAGCGATGATCGATCTCGCACAGGACACACCATCCGCCCCTCTCCTTCGCCTCGGCGCCCAGCCGATCGCGCTGACCGCGGCCGCGCTTCTCCTGCTGATCGCCGGCGTGACCTCGATCGCGGGCTGGCGTGCCTATACCGGCGCGGCACCGGAGACCGACCGGCTGGTAGCATCGCGGCAGCTCCAGGCCCGCACCGCACAGGCGTCCGAGCAACTCGTCGAGAAGACCAAAGGGCTGGAGGCGACCCAGCAGGAATCGATCGACCAGCTCCAGGTCGTGCAGGACCAGCTCCAGACCATGAAGCGGCTGATGGCGGCGCAGCAGGCCGACACCAAGCGCCTGTCCGAGCAGGTCGCGGCGCTGAACGAGTCCGTCGACGGCTTACGGCAGTCCTTTGCCAGCACCCGGGCCAGCGAGGCCGAAACACCCTCCGTTACCCGCAGGAAACCGGCGCGGCACCGCGTTCAGGCCAGCGCGGGCAAGCGGTCGCGCGGCTGAGCAACTCACGACACCGACGAATTTTTTCGACTTGTGAACTGGATCACATTCGCGCGTGTGATTCCGCGCGATGCTTGCGATACCGGATGGCGTGAGCCGATTTCAATGTCCGGGGCTGGCAAGGTCGTTGACGGTATACTGCGTCAACGGCCTTGTTTTTTGGTGGGCCGGCTACTCGCCAAGGATGCTATTCGCAGACGTCCACGCGCCGGTATCGCCATCCCGAAGGCGTCATGACCCGCTTGCGAACGACGTAGCAGCCGCCGTAACCATCGTCATAGCCGGCACCATAATAATAAGGACTGCCGTAATACGGATAGCCATAGCCATAATAAGCGCCATAGTAGCCGGCGCCGGCAAGCCCCGCCCCGATCGCGACGCCCGGCCAGAAGCCGCCGCCGTGCCAATGGCCGTGGCCGCCATGCCAACCGCCACCGCCCCAGCCGCCATGGCCGAAACCGCGCGCCTCGGCCACTTGCGGCGCCGACAGCCCTACGGCCGCGACGGTCACCGCCGCCATGATCATCTTGCGTAACATCACTCGATCCTCCGCGTGGATACGCTCCACGCTTCAAAGCCGGATCAAGCTAATGTCAGTTCGACATTTCTGACAGCCACGCTGTCTCACTTCCGCGCGAGCGTCAGCAGCCGCGGCAGATGCTCTTCATCTTCTTGTCGAGCAGCCGGTTCTCGGCGTTGACGGTGGCATCAGCCGCCCCACCTGCACCGCCGGTGGCGACTCCGGAGCCCGGGCCGGATGATTGAGCCGCACCCAGGCTGTTGGTCCCGGGCGGCGGGGCCGGCGAGTTGGCGACACCGCCCGTCGGTCCCGCGGAGCTTCCAGTCGATCCCACAGAGCCTGCGGTCGATCCCACAGAACCTCCGGTCGAGCTCGCAGAGCCTCCGGTCGATCCGGCAGAGCCGCCGGTCGCTTGCGCGAACGATACGGCCGGAATCGCCGCGAGTGCGAGGATCACCATCATGGTCTTGGTTGCGGACGATCTGGCAGACATTGGAAATTCTCCTTTGCCGGTCAACCGCTGCCGCGATCACCTGTTCCGGAACAAATGCCGTCACATCAGCTTGAAAGCGAGGAGGCCAAATCACGATGACCCATCGCGATCCCTTTGCTGAAGGCGAACGCGCTGCGCGCGAAAGCATCCCGGCAGAAGCCAATCCCTATTCGGACGGCAGCGACGAGCATGCGCTATGGGCCGCCGGCCACGAGAAGGTGGCAGGCGCGATCGAGGCACGCGAATCCGAGGGCATGTGACGATAGGTCGTCTGCAGCCGCACCGACTGGACCGACACGGCCCCGGGCATCTCAGCCGATCCGCTTCAAACCCTTCTTGAAGCGGGGACCGTTGGCCACGTAGAACTTGGCCGCACTCCCCATCTTCTGGACCTGGGCATCTTCGAGCGTGCGGATCACGCGCGCCGGCGAGCCAATGATCAGCGAGCGCTCGGGAAACTCCTTGCCCTCGGTGATGACGGAGCCGGCGCCGACGATGCTGTTGCGGCCGATCTTCGCGCCGTTCATCACGATCGCGCCCATGCCGACGAGCGCGCCCTCCTCGATGGTGCAGCCGTGCAGGATGACGTTGTGGCCGACCGTGCAGTTCCTGCCGACGTGAAGCGGGAAGCCGAGATCGGTGTGGCAGGTCGAGCCGTCCTGCACGTTGGCGCCTTCGCCGATCTCGATCCATTCATTGTCGCCGCGAAGCACCGCGCCGAACCAGACGCTCGCGCCCGGCTTCAGGCGCACACGGCCGATCAAGGTGGCGGTCTCCGCGATGAAATAATTGCCGTCGGCGGGAAGATCGGGCGCCTGCCCGTCGAGCTCGTAGATCGCCATGGAGGTCTCCTGTCAGGATGATCCTGGCATAGCGAAACGGCGGCCTGGACGCAAAGGGGCCGCCACGCGGAGCGTCAAGGGTCGCGCGGGAGGCGTCAGCCCAGCACGCCAGCTGCGCGCAGCGTCATCAGGAAGAAGGTGCCGCTCATCATGCTCCAGAAGCCGGCGATGAGGGTCGCCATCATCACGAATTCGGCGCGGCGGGTTTCCACACGGATGCCGCGGAGCGTGTTGCGCATGATGATGAAGGGCGCCGCGAAGACCAGGAAGGGCACGGCCGCGAAGGTCTTCGGCGCGACGCCGTCCTGCAACAAGCCGAAGCCGGCGGGACGCTGCGCGAACGCCTGGTATCCGTTCACGAGCGCGCCCGCGAGCGCGAAACCGATGCAGATCGAGAAGAAGGTATTGAGAGCTTCAGGTGTCATCGGAACGGTCCGCCCTTACGCGACGCTGGCGCCCACCTGTGACAAATCGTGCCGGTTAACGCTACATTATCCTTAAGGGAAGGTTAACGCCGCCCGCCAACCCGCGCAGGGGCCTTCCCGCTCTCCGCAGGTGGGGAGCGCTGCGCGAAATCGCCGGCACATGGCATATTCGCCGCTGATTCGTCGGCCAGCGGCCGACTGCGGCTTACCTTGCGCTAGCTCATGACGGTGTTTTCGGCAGCCTCCTCTCGCTCTCCCCGGACGCGCACCCGAGCGCACGTCGTCCCGATCGCGCTCGGCGGCGCCGCTGCGGCGTGCGCGGTCGCGCTCGTTGCCTATTTGCTGTGGCCGACCTGGGGCACGCGCGGTGCGAACGCCCCGGACAAGCTACCGGTGAGCGTCGGCGGCACCCTGTTCAACCTGCCTGTGACGGCGATCCGGATGAAGATCCAGCGACACTCCGGGCCGCAGGAGCGCATCGATCTCGATTTCCTCTATCCCTCGCTGGAACCGCCCGGCGCTCCGAAGCACGTCACCGCCGATACGGTGGAGGCGGCGGCGCAATCGATCGACCGCATCTTCCTGTCGATCGCGGCCCATCACGATGCACTCGCGCCCGAGCAGCGAACGGCCACGATCTATCCGCGCTATCTCGACCGGGCCGCGACGATGCCCGAAGAGGGCCTGACGATGCGGATGTTTCGCGCTGAGACCCCTTACGGCAGCGAGGATCTCTATTCCGCCGCAAGTCCGGCGCTGACCGCACGCTGCACCCGCGATGCGGCCACTCCCGGCATGTGCCTCTCCGAGCGCCGCGTCGGCGGCGCCGACCTCACCTTCCGCTTTCCGCGAAGCTGGCTGTCGCAGTGGCGAGATGTGGCGGAGGCGATGGAGAAGCTGACCGCGCAGCTGCGCGGGCCGAAGGGCTGAGCCGGGCCTCGGCTTGAAGGACGGGCTGGAGCCTCCCAAACAAAAACTGCGAAAACAACCCCATGCACAGTAGCCAAGCATTGGGGGCATCGGGGTTTTTCGTATTTTTCGAATCTCAACTTGACCCGTCGGGCAAAACAGGGGCATGATGTCATCATGCTTTTCCTGCAGCTCGGCGCGTGTCCCCATCCCGGCGCGTGCGCGCATCGTGGAGCACACTGATCGCGACATGGTCGTGCATGCCGAGCTCGTCGATCGGAGGGCATCATCGTTGCCGATGCCGCGGCGCGGCTGCGCATTGTTGCAAAAAAGTCGAGTTGTGCAGCTGCGTCGCCAATGCCCGTCGTTGCGAGAGGCTTGTCCAGCTCAAGAACGGCGGCGAAACAATCACGACATATTGGGGCGCTGCATTCGCAGCTCGCGTGTCCCGGACGCGCTGCAGCGTTCTTACGCTGCTGCGACGCCGAGCCGGGATCCAGAAGGCACCGCACTCCGCTGCTGCATGGGGCCCCGGCTCTGCAGCGCATCGCCGAAGAGGCGCTGCGCTGCGTCCGGGGCACGAAGCCGAAGTCTCCGTGTCACCACTATTCCTGATCGACGAGATCGTCCTCGAGGATCGCCATCTGGAACTGGAACGAGCGATCGTCGTCCTCATCGTCGACGAAGAGCACGCCGATGAACTCCTCGCCGATATAGACCTCGGCGGAATCGTCCTTCTTCGGCCGCGGCACGACGCGAATCTTGGGATTGCCGAATACGCGCTTCAGATACGCATCGAGCTTTCTCACTTCCTTGACGTCCACGGCAAGTCTCCAATCGAAATCTAACGTGGCGGGGTTTACGACGAGACGCGACGAACCGCCAGCATGAATTGCCAACGAAATTTGGGAGGGAAAGGGTCGGAAAATCCTGTTCCGATCAAACGAAGATCAAAGTCCCATGGCGTTGATCATCTGATCCATGGTGCGCGACGGCTCGGCGCAGCCGGCTTCACCGACGATCTTGGCGGGGACGCCCGCAACCGTGACGTTGTGCGGTACCGGCTTGACCACGACCGAGCCGGCGGCGATGCGTGCGCAATGGCCGATCTCGATGTTGCCGAGGATCTTTGCGCCGGCGCCGATCAGCACGCCATGGCGGATCTTCGGATGACGGTCCTCGTTCTCCTTGCCGGTGCCGCCGAGCGTGACACCGTGCAGGATCGAGACGTCGTCCTCGATGACAGCCGTCTCACCGCAGACGAAACCGGTGGCGTGGTCGAGGAAGATGCCGCGGCCGATGCGCGCTGCGGGATTGATATCGGTCTGGAACACCGCCGAGGCGCGGCTCTGGAGGTAGTATGCGAAATCCTTGCGGCCCTTTAGATAGAGCCAATGCGCCAGGCGATGGGTCTGGATCGCATGAAAGCCCTTGAAGTAGAGCAAGGGATCGATGAAGCGCGAAGTCGCGGGATCGCGGTCGTAGACGGCAACGAGATCGGCGCGGAAGGCGTTGCCGAGATCGGGATCGTCGCGCAGCGCCTCGTCATAGGTCTGGCGCACAAGATCGCCCGACAGCGCGGAGTGATCGAGCCGGTCGGCGAGACGGTGAATCACGGAATCTTCCAGGCGACTGTGATGCAGCACCGTCGAATAGATGAAGGTCGCAAGCTCGGGCTCGCGATGGACGATGTCTTCCGCCTCGCTCCGGATCCGGTCCCAGATCGGATCGAGCGATGCGAGCTTTCCTCCCGGATTGACCTGATGCACTGACATGGGATCTGCTCTTTCGAATGGGCTCGTTTTGTTGGTTCTATAGCACAGTCTAGGCGACAAAGTCCTGACCGGCTTGCCTGAGAGTGAACAGTGCCTTGCCTCGACACACCAAGCCAAAGTACTGATATACAAGACTTTCTTCTGACGCCCCCAAGCGGCAAGGTCGGCTCAAGGTGGCCAGAGTTTTGCCAAATTCAAGCCGGGCCGCGTCAAACTATTGGTGAATTCTCCCCCAACCGTTATTGCGGGCATGGTCCGAGCGAGGACGGAGCAGATTTGAGCATCACCACCGACCAATTGCGCGCGCGCGCCGCTGACACGTTCTGGCTGCGGCTGGCCGCAATGGCCCTGCCCCTCCTGATGATCGCGCCGGCGTTCTGGAACGGCTATCCCTTGTTGCAATGGGATACCGGCGGCTATCTGGCCCGCTGGTACGAGGGCTATCTCGTCCCCAGCCGCTCCACCGTGTTCGGCCTCTATCTGCACTATGGCGAGGGTTTTGATTTTTGGATCAACCTCGCGGTCCAGTCGCTGGCGACGCTGTGGCTGTTGCAGCTCAGCTTGCGCGTGCTCGGCCTGATGCAGACCTTCCGCTTCGTCCCGATCAGTCTGCTCCTGATCCTGTCGACCGCCCTGCCCTGGCTGGCCAGCATGCTGCTTACCGACATCTTTGCGGGACTGTCGGTGCTGTCGCTGTTCCTCCTGGTCATCGGACGACACCGCACCTCGGTGCCCGAAAAAATCGCGCTGTTCGTCCTCACCGCCTTTGCCGCAGCGACCCACAGCGCAACGCTCGGCGTGCTGCTCGGTCTGTGCGCCGCCGGCTGGATGGCGCGGCCGCTCCTTGGGCCTCGCCTTCCGTTTGCGGGACTGGCGCTGGCGAGTCTCAGCATCGTCGCGGGCGGCCTGATGCTGACGTCGGCGAATTATGCGCTGTCGGGCAAATGGACCTGGACGCCCGGCGGCTATGGCGTCGCCTTCGGTCGCATGATGCAGGACGGCATCGTGGCGCGCTATCTCAACGACCATTGCCCGCGCGAACACTACAAGCTCTGCCCTTATCGCAACGAGCTGCCGGCGAGCGCCGACGAATTTCTGTGGGGCAAGAGCATGTTCAACACCCTCGGCCGCTTCGATGGGCTGAACGAGGAGATGGGCTACATCGTCGTGCATTCACTCGCGGACTATCCGGCCTGGCAGGCCGGCGCGGCGCTGCGGGCGATCGGGCAACAATTGCTCCATGTCGCAACCGGCGAAGGCACCAACGGCTGGATCCCGCACACCTACGGCATCATCGAACGTTACGTGCCTTCGCAAGTCGCGCCGATGCGCGCGGCGCGACAGCAGCACTGGGCCGTCAATTTCGACGGCGTCAACTGGCTGCACGTCCCCGCCGCGCTGGCCTCGATGGCGGCACTCGTCGTGCTGCTGGTGCATGCGCTTGCCAAGCGTCGGCTTGACGATCTGACGCTGCTGGCAGCAACCGTGTCGCTGGCGCTGCTCGGTAATGCCTTCATCTGCGGCGTGATCTCGGGCCCGCACGACCGCTATGGCGCGCGGATGGCGTGGCTTGCGACCTTCGTGGTGCTGACGGCCCTGTTTCGCTCATTCGGCGACGACGCGCTGGCGGATGAGATCTCAACCGCGGCGTGAGAGGAAATCGAGCACGCCGGTCTTGTAGACCTTATCGCCGACCGCCCGCATGTGATCGCGGCCCGGGATATCGAGCACTTGCGCGCCCGGGATGATCGCACCGAGTGCGCCGGCAGAGCCTGCGACGTCGTCGGCGGTGCCGACCGCGATCAGCACCGGCACCTCGATGCGTGCAGCCTGCTGCCTCGTCATGAGGTCACGCGTGCCGCGGAGGCAGGCGGCGAGTGCACGACGGTCCGAGCGGGTCTGATCGGCGAAGGCGCGGAAGGTGCGCCCAACGGGATCGGTGACGTCGTCGAGCGAGGGCGCCTCCAGCGCCTTGGCGACGTTCTCACCGGGGCCGGTGCCCTCGATCAGACCGCCGATGCCGATGCCGCCGAGGATCGCCGAGCGCAGGCGCTGCGGCTCGTGGAGCGCAAGCCACGCCGCCATCCGTCCACCCATCGAATAGCCCATAATGTCGGCCTGCGGGATCGCGAGATGATCCATCAGTGCCAGCACGTCGCCGGCCATTATTGGGATCGAGTATTGCTGGGACTCGTAGAGCTTCGCACTCTCGCCGTGGCCGCGATTGTCGAGTGCGATGACACGGCGGCCGTTCTTGCGCAGTTCCGAGACCCAGGTCGGATAGACCCAGTTCACGTTCTTGCTGGAGGCAAAGCCGTGCACGAGAATGATCGGGTCGCCCTCACCTTCGTCGAGATAGGCAATTTCAACGGCGCCGTTGTGGAAGCTCGGCATCATCAGTTCCGCAGGTCTTGAGGGGAAAAGTCGATCTTAGAGCACGATCCGGACAAGTGTGCAGCGGGTTTTTCCGCTCCACAAACGCGGAACGCGTTTGCGCGGAGATCATGCTCAAACAATAGCCTCTATCGCGGCTACGAATGACCTCAATCTCATCGCGCTTCAGACCCTGAGGGCTGCATCCGCCAGAGCGGCCTCGGCGGCCCCCTGCGCCCGGCGGAGCCGCCGCGCGCGCCTGCGATCACACCAGGCCTGGGTCAGGCGCTCGGTGGTCGCCTTGATCGAGGACAGCAGTCCCAACAGGGTCAGTGCCGCGCCGAATAGCCAGAGCGTCAGATCGAACGCACCGCCAATGAGGAGCAGCGCGCCGCGGCCAAGCAGTTTCATGATGGCGCGGGTCTTGCCGCCCTGCGCTTCCGCGAGCCGCGCCGCGCGCGCCACATCTTTCGGGCCTTCGGCGATCCGCAACGTGTCCATCGCCCCGCGCGTGCCGGTCTTTCCGGCGACGCGCGTGACGTCCTTGCCGAGCCGAACCAGCGCGCCGGCCTTTTCGGCGCGGAACGCAGCCTTGATCGCACTCACGGTCTCGCCCGGGCGCAGCACCGAACCCTTGGCGACCGCGTTCTGAAGCATCGGCGCGTCGACGATCTCGCGCGCGGACCGGCCGGCCCACACGGCCAGCCCCTCGCCGAGCCGCCCCACCTTGCGCGCGTCCTTCACCAGCGTCAGCCCGGCGCGCACCGGCGCGGCACCACCGACGGTGACGTAGGTCGCCGCCGTCACCGCAAGGCCTGCCGCCGCCAGCCCCAGCACGAGGCGGTCGGTATCCTCGCCCATGGCGAGGTGCTTGCCTTCGCGGACGACGTCCCTGATGTCGCCGATTACGAAGAGATCGCCGGCCACCGTTCCCGACAGGCTCGCGACGTCGTCGGCATTGCCGGTGACGAGACCGGTGGCAAATCGTTTGGCGAAATGGGGGGTGGAATTCTCGGCTTTGACCGCATCGCTGACGCGGTTCAGGAGGTCGTCCGGCAGCGCGATGTTGCGGTCACGCGCGAGCGCGACGAAACTGTCGGCGAGATCGGCGTCGCCTGCGGCGAGCGCAGCCTCGATGTTGTCCTGAACAAGGCGATCGTTCTGCCGCAGCAGCGCATCGAGCTTGAGCTCGGAGAGCACCGCGGGATCATCCTGGGCGGCGAGAAGCGCGCCGGCCTCGCGGGCATGCGGCGCAACCTGCGCGAGCAGGAACGCGCATGCCGCGACACCGGTCAACGCTGTGCTGATTCGCAGCCATTTCATGCGGAAAGCCTGGACGGTCCTAAAATCGTTGACGCCTGACGCTTCGTCTGTCGTCGCAATTGCGCTCGCCCACAGACATAGTACGCCGAAATTGCGACACAACGTCCCCGACGAAAGAAGGGCTTCTCTCAAGCCGCAAGATTGTGTCGAATTTGCATGAGCAAATGAGCATGGGGCAATTGCGGAGCTTTCGGTTCCGCTGGACTAGCAATCATCTACACCCGCCAGTATGGTCCGCGGCGCCTTACTAATGCCGCGTCAGTTTGATTGTATCTGCCGCCATTGCCACTCCAGGATGAACTACGATGTCCGACCATGTCGTCCCGCACTTCCATAACGATGCCGGTGTTCCCGTCATCGAGATCGGCTCGCAAGAGTTCATGTGCGTGGGCGCCAATCCTCCGTTCGATCATCCGCACGTCTTCCTCGATCTCGGCAACGACAACGAGATCATCTGCCCCTATTGCTCGACGCTGTACCGCTTCGCGGCCGACCTGAAGGCGGGCGAGGCCCGTCCGCCGGAATGCGTGCTGAAGGACAAGGTGGCCTGACCGCTCTCATCGGTCAGGGGTGGCGCTCTCCCGAACGATTGTCATCGCCGGTGCCGGCATCGGTGGCCTGACGGCCGCGCTGACGCTCGCGGCCTGCGGCTTCCGCATCGTCGTGCTGGAAAAAGCCGAGCGCCTCGAGGAAGCCGGCGCCGGTCTGCAACTCTCCCCCAATGCCAGCCGCGTGCTGGTCGAGCTCGGCCTGACCGAACGCCTCAAGCTGGGCGCCGTGACCCCGGAGGCGGTCTCGATCATGAGCGCGCGGGCCGGCGGCGAGCTGCTGCGCATGCCGCTTGGCGAGGCAGCCTCCGCGCGCGCCGGCGCTCCCTATTGGGTGGTGCACCGCGCCGATCTGCAATCGGCGCTCGCCGGCGCGGTGTCCGACCATCCTGATATCGACCTGAAGCTGGGCGCAACCTTCGAGGACGTCGCGCCTCACACCAAGGGGCTGACGGTGGTCCATCGCAGCGGCACGATCCGCCGCAGCGATCTTGCGAGCGCATTGATCGGCGCCGACGGCATCTGGTCGACGGTCCGCCAGCATCTGTTTCCCGACGTGCAGCCGCGCTTTTCAGGCCTGATCGCCTGGCGCGGCACGCTCGATGCGACGCAACTGCCGAAGGACTACACCGCGCGCCGGGTGCAGCTCTGGATGGGCCCGAACGCCCATCTCGTGGCCTATCCGATCGCGGGCGGACGCCAGATCAACGTGGTCGCGGTGCTGCCGGGCACGTGGAACAGGCCGGGCTGGAGCACGCCCGGCGATCCTCCCGAGGTCATGGAGGCTTTCGCCGCACCGCGCTGGCCGCCACCGGCGCGGATGATGCTCGCCGCGGTCGAAGCCTGGCGAAAATGGGCGCTGTTCGGCGTGCCTGACGGCTGCCCCTGGAGCAAGGGTCCCGTCGGGCTGCTCGGCGATGCCGTGCATGCGATGCTGCCGTTCGCAGCGCAGGGCGCCGGCATGGCGATCGAGGATGCCGCCGTGCTCGCCCGGCATTTGAGCGTCGAGGCGGCCGAGAGCACCGCCGGCATCACAGCCGCGCTGACGCAATATGGCCGCGCGCGCCAAGCGCGCGTGCGGCGGGTGCAGCGGACCGCGCGACAGCAGGGCCGCATCTATCATTTCAGCGGGCCGCTCGCGATCGCGCGCGATCTTGCGATCCGCGCACTCGGACCGGACCGCATGCTGGCGCGGCAGGACTGGATCTACAACTGGCGGCCCTGAAGCGAGGCACCGCCGGCGCGGTGCCTCAGCGGATCGCTTTTCCGGATTTCGACGCCGGCTTGGCAGCGGATGACGGTGACGTGGCGGGCGGTGTCGGCTCGGGCGGTGTGTCCCGGCACCTGTTGCGGCGCCAGGCCTCGTCGGCAAGTTGGGCCTGGCCCCGCACCGCGATGTAGTCGTTGCGATAGGCAAGCTCGGACACGACCGCGCCGCCAGCGCCGGTCTCCGCCTTGTCCATCAGCCTCTGCAAATCGGCCGTGCGGTTGGCGAGCGCCTTGCGCTCGGTCTCGAGCTGCTTGCAGTCGTACAACTCGTATTTGCCGGGATCGGCGAAGGCCGGCGCGACCGTCTCGCTCATGCCGGCGCAGCCGGACAGCGCGACGCCGGCCGCAAGCGGCGCGAGGAGCGCGCCGAAGCCGCGCAGGAGACAGGAAAACGAAGCAGCCATGTCGGATAAATAGCCCCCGTGGATTGAGAATGCCTAAAGCAACAACAGATGTCCGGATTGAGGCTTTGCCTTGTGCGCCCGGCTCGCTTAAGGAAGGACCGACCATCCGGCCGGCAAGACGCCAATTCCAGACGGCCGGGAGTGGCCTTAAGTGATTGATCTCGTTGGATCAAGCGGGCATGGCGGAATTGGTAGACGCAAGGGACTTAAAATCCCTCGGCGCGCAAGCGCTGTGCCGGTTCGACCCCGGCTGCCCGCACCATCGGTGCTGATGACGCTCGCCTGCGTGCAGATCCGCAAAGCAGGCAACCGAACCGGCTGGAGCGCGGCGGCAAAGCGCCCTTGTTCTGACGCACTGCGGACGCGGCGACGTTGCTCATGGTTGCGCGCCTTCCGTCTCAAGGCGCTTCGGCTCGGCGCGAAAATCGAGCAGCAGGATCCAGAAGCATGACAGGGAAACGACGAGAAGGGCGAAAGTGCCCTCGATCATCGCTCCCAAAAGCGACATCAGCGCCGGAACGAGGAGTCCGATCGAGAGACATGCGGCAAGCGCCAGGGCCGGAAGATCGACGATGAGGATGGCAGCATAGAGCGCAAGCTCGAAGAAGGCATATTCCTTGAGACGCGGCGAGCTGAGATAGAGCGCAAACATGGCGAGCATCGTGACGCGCATGGCCGCGCGGGGATGATCCATCAACCAGCGATCCAGCCGCTTCAGAACCGATGCCCCTTCCCGCGCAGGTTGGCTTACGGCCACGCGGAAGATGGACAAAGCGAACGGCACGAGCACGAGCGCTAACGCGGCGCACGCATATGTCGCGAATATGACCGGCTTGCTTTCACCGAGGCCGGCATGATCCATGAGGTTTCGCGCTAGCAGCAGCAGCGACGGATTGATCTCGAAGAGATCGACGACGTGTTGGTCGGGGATTTCTCGGGCCATCGCAAGCCGCCAGCTTGCGAACAGATCGGGATATTCCAGCCCCGATATCAGGATCGGCAATGCGAAGCTGAATGTCGCCACCGCGATCAGCGCCAGCTTGCGGCCGCACGGCAGAGGCAGGAAGTAAAGCGCGGCCAGAACGGGAAAGAACACCAACTTGAACGACATCACGAAACCGAGCAACGCAGCGCCCGCGACGCGGAGCAAAGAGTTGCGGCCCTCCAACGCTCCGGAGGATGGCGGAGGAAGCAGGAGCCTCAGCGCGATCGCGGTCAGCAGTCCGCTCAGGATCGCGAAGTTGCCCGAGGCCTGCACCCATTCGAAACCGACGAACGCGCCGAGCGCGCACAGCACCTTGAGCGCAGCATCGCGCGCGCTCGGGCCCCTTCGGCCGAGCCTGGGTAAGAGGAGGCCGCAGAGCACGGCGAGGACGAGAAAGATTCCTCTGTAGTGATCGAGCAGAAAGCCGCCCGCGCACAGGGGGCGAAAGACGTCCAGCGTCACCGGCAGATAGGGGTAGGAGAGCTTGGTGCCCTTCAGGTTCTTGACGAAATAAGGATCGAGTCCGCCGACATACGCGTCGACCGCAGCGCAATTCACGCGAATGTCCCAACCATAGCCATATTTCAAATCGAGCCTGGCGTCGTTAGCGAGATTGCCGAGCACCAGCAGCGTCGTCAGCGCGATCAGGCCGGCAAGCCAGACGTTGCGCCTCGTGGCCATGTTGGCCGTGGGCTCCAACCATCGTGCTGCACCTGACATCTGGGACATCGGCGGATACCTTGTTTGGCTTGTTTCTCTCGGCGCCGCTGCGGCGCGTCATCATCTCAGCCGCACTCTGGGCAGGATGCGTTTCGGTTTTATCCTGCCAGAGGGACAGGCCACGCCGGACGCCAATCTTTAGGACGGGATGGTGAATCACTGGTTTTCCGGCCGGCGTGAGATTGCGCGATCCGCGGGATCCAGCGGCAGGGAACACTGGTCTCTCACCAATTCTTGTCCGCTCCGGCTGCGCCTGACAGCTATCCCGAAACGGGGGTTGTGCAACGCAACATCGGACTAAATAAAGCTCTCAATTTCAGAGGTGAGCTTCTTGTCCGACGTCAATGCCGATGATTGGGTGTCCTCCGGGCACCGTCCCATGGGTTTTCCCGAATTCGTCATCGTGATCGCGTCCATCATGGCGCTGAATCCGCTTGCGATGGACATGATGCTGCCGGCGCTGCCCAACATCGGCGCCGCCTTCCAGATTCCTATCGCCAACCATCTTCAACTGGTGCTGTCGACCTTCCTGGTCGGCTTCGGCGCGGGCCAGTTCGTCATGGGCCCGTTGTCGGACCGTTTCGGCCGCCGCCCCGTGCTGCTCGGCGGCATGGCGGTCTATGCGGTGGCGAGCGTGCTGGCAGTGGCAGCACCCTCGTTCGAGACGTTGCTGCTGGCGCGCGCGCTGCAAGGGCTCGGCACCTCGGCGACGCGCGTGATCGCGACCTCGATCGTGCGCGACTGCTACGTCGGCCGCCGCATGGCGAGCGTGATGTCGCTCGCGATGATGGTATTCATCGCGGTGCCCGTGGTCGCCCCCTCGTTCGGACAGGCGGTGCTGCTGGTGACGGCCTGGCGCGGCATTTTCGTCGTGCTGATGCTCTACGGCCTGCTCGCGCTCGCATGGTGCGTGCTGCGGCTGCCTGAAACCCTTCCCGAGTCCGAGCGCAGATCGCTGGCGCCCGCCGACGTGCTCTCGGCGTTCCGCCAGACCGTGACGAATCGCCAGACCATTGGCTACGCCACGGCGGCCGGCAGCGTCATCGGCGCCCTGTTTGCCTACGTCTTCTGCGCCCAACAGGTCTTCTCCGGCATCTATCACCTCGGCCATTACTTCCCGCTCGCCTTCGCGGCGATTGCGGCTGGCACCGCCATCGCCGGCTTCCTCAATGCGAGGCTGGTCGGTCGGCTCGGCATGCGCGTGATCTCGCACGGGGCACTCATGCTCTACACCGCGGTCGCGGGCGTGATGCTGCTCACCGAAAGCCTCGGCGTGCTGCCGCTATCCTTGTTCATGGCGCTCTCCGCCCTGATGATGTTCTCGTTCGGCATGATGATCGCCAACTTCACCGCGCTCGCGATGGAGCCGCAGGGCCACATCGCCGGCACCGCGTCCTCGCTCTACGGCTCGATCACGACACTGATCGGAATCGCGGTCGGCATGGCGATCGGACAGAGCTTCGACGGCACGCTGCTGCCGTTCTCGGTCGGCTTCTTCCTGTCGACCCTTGCGGCGCTTGCGATCGTGCTGGTGGTGGAGAAGGGGCGGCTGTTCAAGCCGCATCATCGCCCTGCCATCTGAGGAACTTCCCGCTCCCCTCGATGTTGTACCGCAGCAATTCGAGAGGATGACGAGATGGGACTGAAACACCGCGAAGACCGCGAGCCGGACAGCAGGAGCAGGAGCGTTCAGAGCCGGCCGCTGAGCGGACCACGTCCACGACGCCTTTGGCGAGCGAAGGGCTCGAACAGTTGCGCGACAGTCACTGCTGATCACGAAGTCTGGTCGGTCGCCGCCTGCTGGCGCTGAAATCATCCGCAGCGGCCTCGTGCGCCGGCCCGCTTCCCCGCGGGGGCACCATCAGCACGACCACGTGCCACGCCAGACCGCGCCGGCCCCACAAATTGGCCTGTACCGTGAACTCGCGTCGGACGACGTGTTCGGCTTTCGAGGACGCCCATTCCATCCAGCGGCCGCAATAGTCCTGGCCGCGGAAACACGCCGCGGCCCAGCCTCGGTCGGGCGTCGTCTTGCGCTGCAAGCCCGAACCGTATTCAGACTCGAACGGTCGTGCATAATACGGATGATCGGGGCTGTAGAACGCCGTCGCAAAGGCCAGCGAATCATCACCACTCACGGCGCTGAGCGGCGTACCGGTCAGCTCGCGCCACTCGCGCGTCAATTCGCTAGCCAGCTGCGCGTAGAAATTCCTGCCTTCTTCGTAGCCGTGATCGTTACGATAGACGGCATGGATCGGCGCGGCGACCAGGACGGCGGCGAGCGCGACGCCAGCCACGATCACGGTGAGATTGACGGTGTAGAAGCGCTCGATCGGATAGCGCGCGCCGCAGACCACGAGAACGGCGAACAGGAACAGCCCCTGCAAGGCCCACAGCGAGGGCAGATCGGTGCCCATCATGAGGGATGTCATTATCGGCAGCGCGATCGTGCCTATGGCAACGTGGAACAGAAGTCGCAGTCCCGGACCCATTGCGGCGAAGTCGGCCGGAAACTGCTTCAATCGCGTGCCGGCGATGAATACCCACGTCACAGCCGACACGATCATCGCCGCCGCCAGCCCGAGCAGGAAGTTCCTGGCTTCGCCGAGCGAGCTTAGGACATTGCCGTTAGCGTGCGCCAACGCATAGCTGAAAGTCGGCGCCCCCGTCGTCGCCAGCCAATAAACGTGTGGTGATAGCGCCGCCAGGCCGACGACCACCGATATCCAGGGCGAAGCGGAGGTAAAATAGGCGCGCCGCGCCGGGTGCGCCAGCGCGGCAAACGCGAAGCTCGCGACGAGAAAGATCGAATAATACTTGCCGACCATTGCCAGCGCTGTCGTGCATCCTAGCGCGACCGCCCACGATACTGCGCGCGTCTCGAACGCACGCAGGAAGCACCAGGTCGCCAGCGGCCAGACCGCGAGCAGCACGGCATTGGCATTGAAGCGCTGAGCATGGAACTGATAGGCCGGCGTCAGCATCAGGAGCAGCAGCACCAGGACGCGCTTGTGTCCGGTCACGAATTGCCGTGCGATCCGGTCGACGAAGTACAGTGCAAGCCCGGCATTGGCCATTGCCATCAATTGCAGCGACCAGTCGCTGAGCGGGAACACGGAAGTCCAGCCAGCGGCAATCCAGCCCATCAAGGGCGGATGCTTGTGATAGCCCCAGGCGAAATGCCGCCCCAGCGTGCAGGCCTCGAGCGTATCAGGGTGCAGACCGCCTCCGGCATAGGCGATCGCCAGATAGAGCGTCCAGATCGCAACGAAGCAGGCGATGAGAAGCGGCACGGCCCAACCCGCCTCGACGCCATCCAGCCAACGCAGGAACGGTCGCCGCCAACGCGCCGGCGCGCGATCGGACCGTTCGGCCCTCGCCTGGAATGCAAAATCGATCGGCACAGGAACTAAATTCGAGAGGAAAAGTGATGCGTGAGGACAAGGACATCTATTTCAGGATTGAAACAAATAGCAATGATTGGAAGTCAGAAGGGTTAAGAGCTCCACCGGTTTCAAACTGACGCGAGGCTGACAAACGACAACGGCGCCGCTCATGACAGCGGCGCCGCAGGATCATCGAGCCAATGGCGCGAGGATACGTCTTCCGCTCACTCCGACTTGTCGACGTTCCAGAACAGCGGCGTCGCCGGGCCGTCGAGCACGCCGGTCAGCGATTTGCGCCAGCCGCTCGGCAGGAGATACTGCCCCAGCGGGATGTAGATCACCTGTTCATAGGCTTCCTTCTGGATGTCCGCGGCGATCTTCTTCTGCTCGTCGATCGAGGACGCGCGGACGAAGGCATCCTTGAGCTGCTCGATCTTGGCGTCTTCCGCCCAGCCGAACCAGCCGCCCTTCTTGCCCTGGCCGCCGATCGAGAGATTGGCAATCGGGTTGGAGACGTCGGCCGCGACCCAGTTGGTGAAGAACATGTTCCAGCCACCCTCCTTCGGGGGCTTCTGGCTGGCGCGGCGGCTTACCACCGTCTGCCAATCGGTCGCTTGCAGATCGACCTTGAAGCCGGCCTCGCGCAGTAGCTGGGCCGCAACGATAGGCTGCGCCTTGAGCGTCGTGACATCGCCTGGGGCCATGATCACGACCGGGGTGCCGTCATAGCCGGACTCGGCGAGCGCCTTCTTGGCCTCCGCCATGCCGTTGCCCTTCACCAGGGTCTCGGCGCCCACCTCGGTTGCGAGCGGCGTATCGCACACGAAGAAGGCACCACAGATCTTCTGATATTTCGGGTTTCCGACCAGCGCGTCGAGCACGTCCTTCTGGTTTATCGCCAGGAAGGCTGCGCGGCGTATTTTGACGTTGTCGAACGGCGGATGCAGGAAGTTCATGCGGCCGAGCGTCTGAAAACCGAACTTGTTCGAGACCTCGATCGTGAGCTCCTTGTTCGCCTCCAGTATCGGCAGCATGTCGTAGGGCAGATTCTCCATGAAATCGATGTCGCCCGATTGCAGCGCGTTCACCGCAGTCTGCGAGTCCGGCATGGTGATCCATTCGACGCGGTCGACCTTCACCACCTTGCCGCCCGAGGTCCAACTCGCCGGCTCCTTGCGCGGCACGTAATCGGTGTTCTTGACGTAGACCGCCTTCACGCCCGGCTGGAATTCCGACTGCACGAACTTGAAGGGACCCGAGCCGATCTGCTCCGGGATCTGCTTGTCCGGCGGTGTCTCGGCGAGGCGCTTCGGCATCATGAAGGCGACGCGCGAAGAGGGTTTTCCGATGGAGTCCAGCACGAGGCCGTACGGCTCCTTCAGCTTCAACGTGATGGTCTTGGCGTCGGTCGCCTCGATGCTCGCGGTGAAATCCATGAGCTTCTGGCCCATGCCGTCGACCGCGGCCCAACGCTTCAGCGAGGCGACGCAGTCTTCCGCCGTCACAGGCGCGCCGTCATGCCACTTCAGGCCGTCGCGCAGCGTAAAGGTGTAAGTGAGCTTGTCATCGGAAATCTTCCAATCCGCCATCTGCGGCTGGATCTTGAAGTTTGAATCGGTGGCGACCAGCGTGTCGTAGACCATGTAGCCATGGTCCCGCGTGATGTACGCGGTGGTGAAGATCGGATCGATGATGCGCAGATCCGAATGCATCACCGCCGTAAGAGTCTTGCCGGCGGCAAGCACGGGCGAGGCCAAGCCGACCGAAAGCGCGACCACCGACAGCGCAAGTTTGGAGGCGAACGCGCGAGGCCCCCGGCGCATGAAGTTGAACATGGAAAGTTTCTCCTGACGTGAAACTGTTCAAAGGCAGATTATTGATTGAGCATCCGGTTCGTTCTTTGGGCGAACTAACCTCATGCAATGCCTTTATCTTTCGAGACTTGCAGACAGTGCCGAGCGCGTCAATCCGGTTTCGGTGCAAGCCGTCGCGGCGTGTGCAAGGGCTCCAAAAAGATCGGTTTGGCTTTACAACGCTCTCGGCCCGTCCTCCCCTGCGCCAATGCAATGCGCGTTCCAGCTTTGAAGCTTGAGAGACATTGAGATGAACCCAGCCAATCTTCCCTTCGATTCCGAGGCGATGCTCCAGGGCCTGCGCGGCTGGGTGGAATGCGAGAGTCCGACCTGGGACGCAGGCGCCGTGAACCGCATGCTCGATATCGCAGCGCGGGATATGGCGATCATGGGTGCGACGATCGAGCGCATCGCCGGCCGCCAGGGTTTTGGCGGCGTGATCCGCGCGCGCTTCCCCCATCCAAAGCAGGGCGGGCCGGGCATCCTGATCGCCGGGCACATGGATACCGTGCACCCGGTCGGCACCATCGAGAAGCTGAAATGGCGGCGCGAGGGCAACAAGTGCTACGGCCCCGGCATCTACGACATGAAGGGCGGCAATTATCTCTCGCTGGAGGCGATCCGGCAGCTGGCGCGCGCCGCCTTCACTACGCCGCTGCCGATCACCGTGCTGTTCACGCCGGATGAGGAAGTCGGCACGCCCGCCACCCGCGACATCATCGAGGCGGAGGCCGCGCGCAACAAATACGTGCTGGTGCCCGAGCCTGGCCGCGCCGACAATGGCGTCACCACCGGACGATACGCCATCGCGCGTTTCAATCTCGAGGCGACGGGCCGCCCGAGCCACGCCGGCGCGACGCTGTCGGCGGGACGCTCGGCGATCCGTGAGATGGCCCGGCAGATCCTCGCGATCGACGCGATGACCACGGACGACTGCACCTTCTCGGTCGGCGTCGTGCATGGCGGCCAATGGGTCAATTGCGTTGCCACGACGGCCACAGGCGAAGCGCTCTCGATGGCCAAGCGCCAGGCCGATCTCGACCGCGGCGTCGAGAGGATGCTGGCGCTGTCGGGCACAACCAATGATGTCACCTTCAAGGTCACCCGTGGCGTAACGCGGCCGGTGTGGGAACCGGACGCCGGCACCATGGCGCTGTATGAAAAAGCCCGCGGCATCGCCAAGTCGCTCGGCGCCGAGCTGCCGCATGCGAGTGCCGGCGGCGGCTCCGACGGCAATTTCACCGGCGCAATGGGAATCCCGACGCTCGACGGCCTGGGCGTGCGCGGCGGTAACGGCCACACGCTCGAAGAGTATATCGAGGTCGAAAGCCTGGTCGAACGCGGCCGGCTGATGGCGGGGCTGCTGGCAACGCTGGAGTGACTGTCTGAGTCCGTCATTCCGGGGCGGTCCGAAGGACCGAGCCCGGAATCTCGAGATTCCGGGTTCGCGTCTTCGACGCGCCCCGGAATGACGACGGGCAAAGAGAGCACGCCACGACAGGCCGCCCTGTAAAAGCTGTGGCCCGGATGGCACGGGAATTGCTGAAATGTTAGGCTAATGGCAGGCTTGCCGAAGGCCCTGCCCGATTTGACTCTAATCTGACGGATCCAACTTGCTCGGATATCTCGTTCGCCGAATCTTCGCCGCCGTGCCCGTAATGGGCGTCGTCGCGCTGTTCGTCTTCCTGCTGCTCCGCCTCACCCCCGGCGATCCCGCCGCGATTCTTGCCGGCGACAACGCGACGCCGGAACGGCTGGAGCGCATCCGCGCCTCGCTCGGCCTCAACGAGCCCCTGATCGTGCAGTTCGTCACCTGGGTGAACAAGCTGCTGCACGGCGATCTCGGGACGTCGCTGATTTCCAACCTGCCGGTGATGAAGATGATCGGCCAGCGTGTCGAGCCGTCGATCTCGATCGCGCTGTCGACCATCATCCTCGCCGTCGTCGTCGCCGTGCCCCTGGGCGTAATCGCGGCGTGGAAGCATGGCACCTGGATCGACCGTTTCGTGATGGGCCTGTCCGTGCTGGGCTTCTCCGTCCCGGTGTTCGTCGTCGGCTATGTCCTGATCGAAATCTTCGCGATCAATCTGCGCTGGGTCCCGGTGCAGGGCTTCAAGAGCATCTCGAGTGGTTTTGGGCCCTTCTTCGAACGCATCATCTTGCCGACCTGCGCGCTCTCCTTCATCTACATCGCGCTGATCGCGCGCATGACGCGTGCGGCGATGCTCGACGTGCTCGGCGAAGATTATGTCCGCACGGCGCGCGCCAAGGGCATCAACGAGGTCGCGGTGATGATGCGGCATGCGCTGCGCAACGCGGCCGTGCCCGTGATCACCGTGATCGGCACCGGCTTTGCGCTGCTGATCTCCGGCGTCGTCGTCACCGAGAGCGTGTTCAACATTCCCGGCATCGGCCGCCTCACCGTGGATGCGGTGCTGGCGCGCGACTATCCGGTGATCCAGGCGATGATCCTGCTGACGTCGCTGATCTATGTCGTCGTCAATCTCCTGATCGACGTCGCCTATACGCTGCTCGATCCCCGGATTCGGTACTGAGGCAAGGGTAACAACAATAATGTCGGTCGATAGCCTTCCCCAGTCATCCATTCCGATCACGTCGCCGCTGCGGCCGCGCTTCGGATTTCTCACCTCGACGCCAATCATCGCGACGGCCACGGTCTTGCTCGGGCTGGTCGTGGTGATCTCGATTCTCGCGCCGCTGATCGCGCCGCATGATCCGATCCAGCTTGCGCCGTCGCAGCGGCTGAAGCCGTCGTCGGCGCAGTTCCTGCTCGGCACCGACGCCTACGGCCGCGACCTGCTGTCGCGTGTCATCTATGGCGGCCGCATCTCACTCCTGATCGGCATCGGTTCGGCGATTCTCTCGGTCGCCATTGGGCTTGCAATCGGTCTCGTGTCCGGCTTCTTCAAGCTGGTCGATGCCGTGATGATGCGGATCATGGACGGCCTGATGGCGATGCCGAGCATCCTGCTCGCGATCGCCGTGGTGTCACTCTCTGGCGCCAGCCTCTGGACCGTGCTGATCGCGATCACCATTCCGGAAATCCCGCGCGTGGCGCGCCTGGTGCGCTCGGTGGTGCTGTCGGCGCGCGAGGAGCCCTACGTCGAGGCAGCGATTTCGGTCGGCTCCAGCCTGCCGAAGATCATGTGGCGGCATCTGATGCCGAACACGATTGCACCGCTGATCGTCCAGGGCACCTATGTTTGCGCCTCCGCGATCCTGACCGAGGCCATCCTCTCCTTCCTGGGCGCCGGCATTTCGCCGGAGACGCCGACCTGGGGCAACATCATGGCCGAGGGCCGCCAGTACTTCCAGCTCAAGCCGTCGCTGATCTTCTGGCCGGGCCTGCTGCTCTCGATCGCCATTCTCAGCATCAATTTGATCGGCGATGCCGCCCGCGACGCCCTCGATCCGCGCATGAAGCAGCGGGAGGGGAAGTGAAACAGGTAATAGTGTCATTCCGGGGCGCGCCTCTTGGCGCGAACCCGGAATCCATTTCACCGCTTGGACTGACGCCCGGTGGATTCCGGGTTCGCGCTGCGCGCGCCCCGGAATGACGAAAGACCCTGCATGACCAGCACCATCCTCGACATCAACAACCTCGTCGTCTCCATCGGCAAGAAGCCGGGTGGGCCGAAGATCATCGACGGCATCTCGATCCAGGTACGCGAGCGCGAGACGCTGTGCCTCGTCGGCGAAAGCGGCTCGGGCAAGTCGGTGACCTCCCTCACCACGATGGGCCTGTTGCCGAAGGGCACGCTGGTGCCGACCGGCGGCAGCATCAAGCTGGTCGGCGAGGAGCTGCTGACCGCGACCGACCGCCGCCTGCGCCAGCTCCGCGCGACGCAGATGGCGATGATCTTCCAGGAGCCGATGACCGCGCTCAATCCGGTGGTGCCGGTCGGCCGCCAGATCGACGAGGTGCTGCGCGCCCATACCGATCTTGACGCCAAAGCGCGCAAGAAGCGCATCCTCGACATGATGGAGCAGGTCCGCCTGCCCCAGGTCGAGCGCATCTTCGCCTCTTACCCGCACCGCCTCTCCGGCGGCCAGCGCCAGCGCATCATGATCGCAATGGCGCTCGTGCTCGAGCCGAAGCTGCTGATCGCGGACGAGCCCACCACCGCGCTCGACGTCACCACGCAGAAGCAGATTTTGACCCTGATCCGCGACCTCCAGCGCGATCACGGCACCGCCGTGCTGTTCATCACTCACGATATGGGCGTGGTGGCCGAGATCGCCGACCGGGTCGCGGTGATGCGGCAGGGCCGCCTCGTCGAGACCGGCGCGCTCGATACCGTGCTGCGCAATCCCACCATGGAATACACCCGCAATTTGCTCGCCGCAGTGCCGAGCTTGGTGCCGCGCGCGGCGCGGGACGAGACCAAGGAGCCGGTGGTGCTGGAAGCCAACGAGCTCAGCAAGGTCTATAAGGAGCGCGCCTTCTTCGGCAAAGGCCGTGAGGTCGTCGCCGCCGACAAGGTGACGCTGACACTGCGCAAGGGCCGTACGCTCGGCATCGTCGGTGAGAGCGGTTCCGGCAAGTCGACGGTCGCGCGCTGCATCGTCCGCTTGATCGATCCGACCTCCGGCGGCGTGCGCCTCGCCGGCCGCGAGATTGCCGATATCTCGCGCCGCCTGCTCCAGCCGCACCGGCAAAAGATTCAGATCGTGTTCCAGGATCCCTATCGCTCGCTCAATCCGCGCGTCACCGTCGGCGAGAGCATCGCCGAAGGCCCGATCAACTACGGCGTCTCGCACACCGAGGCGATGAAGCGGGCGCGCGATCTGCTCGAGTTGGTCGGCCTGCCGGTCGATGCGGTGTCGCGCTATCCGCACCAGTTCTCCGGCGGACAGCGCCAGCGCATCGCCATTGCCCGGGCGCTCGCGCTCGATCCCGATGTGCTGGTCGCGGACGAAGCGGTCTCCGCGCTCGACGTCTCCGTGCAGGCGCAAGTGCTGGAGCTGCTCGACGAGATCCAGAAGCGGCTCGGCATCGCGATCCTGTTCATCACCCATGATTTGCGCGTCGCCGCGCAAATCTGCGACGAGGTCGTGGTGATGCAGCACGGCCGCGTCGTCGAACAGGGCCCCGCCGCCGAAGTGCTGACGCATCCGAAGGAGGCCTACACCAAGGCACTGCTGGATGCGGCTCCGGGGCGAGGCTGGGACTTTGCGAACTTCCGGCCGGTGTCGGAGGGCGTGGCGGCGAGCGCCTGACGTCGTTCTGGCGAAAGCCAGAACCCATTACGGGAGACGTTTGGCGAGGCTCATCACTCGGGACTACAGCGCACACGACAGATGGACCTCGCGGTGGCTCCTGGTCTTCGCCAGGACGACTCCGCGGTGTGGCAGATGGCTCCTCTCACACCCCACCGCATCCGCAGCATTCCCAAAACGATCTGACCCCATGCATGGCGCGATTGCTTCCCACCTTGCTCTTGCAGCAAGGCCAAGGCTAACTTCGCGCACTCTTGATCGATTGGACTGGATCGAATGACACGTATCGCCGTCGGCGGCTTCCTGCACGAGACCAACACCTTCGCGCCGACGAAGGCGACGTTCGCGGACTTCCAGCATGGCGGCGGCTGGCCGGCGATGACGCAGGGCGCCGACGTGTTGAAGGTGATGCGGCGCATCAATGTCGGTCTCGCGGGCTTCGTCGACGGCGCTGAAATGAACGATTGGGAACTCATCCCAACGATCGCCTGCGGTGCGAGCCCGTCGGCGCATGTCACCAAAGATGCTTTCGAGCGCATCGTGAAGGTGATGATCGACGGCATCGCAGCCGCCGGTCCGCTCGATGCCGTCTATCTCGACCTGCACGGCGCGATGGTGGCCGAGCACCTCGACGATGGCGAAGGCGAGATCCTGGCGCGCGTGCGCCGGATCATCGGCAAAGATATTCCGCTGGTCGCGAGCCTCGACCTGCACGCCAACGTCACGCCCGAGATGATCGAGCATGCCGACGCGCTGATCGCCTACCGCACCTATCCGCATGTCGACATGGCCGCAACCGGCCGCGCCTGTGCGCGCCATCTCGCACTGCTCCTGAAGTCCAGGCAACGCTTCGCAAAGGCGTTCCGGCAATTGCCATTCCTGATCCCGATCAGCTGGCAGTGCACGAGCGACCAGCCGACCAAAAGCATCTACGAGAAGCTCGCCGCGCTGGAGGGTGACGCGGTTCCGACGCTGTCCTTCGCGCCCGGCTTCCCCGCCGCCGATTTCCGCGATTGCGGGCCGAGCGTGTTCGCCTATGGCAAGACGCAAGCGGACGCCGACCGCGCGGCCGATGCGCTTCTCAAGCTGATCGAAAGCCACGAGGACGACTTCGACGGCAAGATCTGGTCGCCCGACGACGGCGTGCGCCATGCGATGGAGCTTTCCAAGGGTGCGAGCAAGCCGATCGTCATCGCCGACACCCAGGACAATCCCGGCGCGGGCGGCGATTCCGATACCACCGGTATGCTGCGCGCACTGGTGCGCAACAAGGCAAGTGCCGCGACGGGGGTGATCTACGATCCGGAATCGGCCAGAGCCGCGCATGCAGCCGGCGTCGGGGCCGCCGTCACGCTGTCGCTCGGCGGCAAGTCCGGCATTCCGGGCGACGAGCCCTATCGCGAGACCTTCGTGGTCGAAAAACTCTCCGACGGCCGCTTCATCGCGTCCGGCCCTTATTATGGCGGCCGCGAGATGGAGATGGGCCCCTCCGCAGCCTTGCGCATCGGCGACGTCCGCGTCGTCGTCTCCTCGCACAAGGCGCAGCTCGCCGATCAGGCAATGTACCGCTATGTCGGCATCGAGCCGACGCGAGAGAAGATTTTGGTCAACAAGAGCTCGGTGCACTTCCGCGCCGATTTCGAGCCGATCGCGGAAAAGCTGCTGATTTGCGCCGCACCGGGCGCGATGCCGGCCGACACCGCCTGCCTGCCCTGGACGCGCCTGCGGCCGGGCATCCGCATCAAGCCGAACGGACCCGCCTTCACCCCTTCCTCACGCTAACCGGACAGGACACATGCCCACGATCGACCGCATCGACGGCTATGCCGACGAACTCACCGCTATCAGGCGCGACCTCCACGCCCATCCCGAGATCGGCTTTGAGGAAGTGCGCACCTCCGGTATCGTCGCCGACAAGCTGAAGAGCTGGGGCATCGAGGTGCATCGCGGTCTCGGCGGCACCGGCGTGATCGGCGTCATCAAGGGTAAGGGCACGAGCGGCAAGCGCATCGGCCTGCGCGCCGATATGGACGCGCTGCCGATGGAAGAGAACACCAATCTGAAATGGAGCTCGAAAATTCCCGGCCGCTTCCACGGCTGCGGCCACGACGGCCACACCACCATGCTGCTCGGCACCGCGCGCTATCTCGCCGAGACCCGCAATTTCGACGGCACCGTGCACCTGATCTTCCAGCCGGCCGAGGAAGGCCTCGGCGGCGCCCGTGCCATGATCAAGGACGGACTGTTCGAAAAATTTCCCTGCGACGAGCTCTACGGCCTGCACAACGCGCCCGATCTCAACCACGGCGAGATCGCGATTCTGCCGGGCCCGGCGATGGCCGGCGCCGACTTCTTCGACCTCCGCATCACGGGCTACGGCGCGCATGGCGCGATGCCCGAGCGATCCAAGGACGCGGTGATCATCGCGACCACGCTGGCGCAGGCGATCCAGACCATCGTCAGCCGCAACGTCGAGCCGCTGCAATCCGCCGTCATCTCGATCACCCAGATCCATGCGGGCTCCGCCTATAACGTCATCCCAGGCGAAGCGCATCTTTGCGGCACCATCCGCACCTTCTCCAACGAAGTCCGCGCCATGATCAGCGAGCGCATCCGCACGATCTGCGCTGGTATCGCCGCCGCATTCCAGTGCGAGATCGCGGCCGACATCCGCGACACGTTCGGCGTGCTGGTCAACCAGGTTGAGCAGTCCAAGGTGGTCGAGGAGGTCGCGCGCACCGTGGTCGATCCTGCCAACGTGATCACCCGCGCCCAACCGAAGATGGGCAGCGAGGATTTTGCCGACATGCTGCAGACCATCCCCGGCGCCTATTTCTGGGTCGGCCATGACGGCTCGGTGCCTGTGCACAATCCCGGTTTCGTGCTCGACGACAAGATCCTGCCGATCGGCGCCAGCATGTTTGCCCGCATCATCGAAACCCGCATGCCGGTGGGTGGCAATGCATAAAGAGAGCGTCGAAGAGACGGTCACCTCGCTGCATGATCTGTCGGCGGTCGATCTGATCGCGGGCTATCGCGCCAAGCAGTTCTCGCCGAGCGAGGTGCTTGAAGACGTGCTTGCGCATGTCGCGGCGTGGGAACCGCATCTGAAGGCGCTCTATGCATTCGATCCCGACGGCGCGCGCGAGGTCGCAAAGGCCTCGACCGCGCGCTGGAGCGGCGGCGAGCCGTGCGGCGCACTGGACGGCGTGCCTGTTACGGTGAAGGACAACATCGCGACCAAGGGCGTGCCGGTGCCGCTGGGTGCTGCCAGCGTCAAGCTGGTGCCGGCCGAGAAGGACGCACCGCCCGCCGCGCGGCTGCGCGAGGCCGGCGCCATCATCTTCGCCAAGACCACCATGCCCGATTACGGCATGCTGTCCTCCGGTCTCTCCAGCTTTCACGCGCTCGCGCGCAATCCCTGGGACCTCTCCAAGAATCCCGGCGGCTCCAGCGCGGGTGCGGGCGCCGCCGCTGCCGCCGGCTATGGTCCCTTGCATCTCGGGACCGATATCGGTGGCTCGGTGCGCCTGCCCGCCGCTTGGTGTGGCCTCGTCGGATTGAAGCCGAGCTTCGGCCGCGTGCCGATCGATCCCGCCTATGTCGGCCGCGTCGCAGGTCCCATGACCCGCACGGTCGACGATTGTGCGCTGATGATGAGCGTGATCGCCAAGCCCGATCGCCGCGACGGGATGAGCCTGCCGGCCGAGCCGCTCAACTGGAAGGGGCTGGAGAAGTCTCCGCGCAAACTGCGCATCGGCCTGATGCTCGATCCCGGCGTCGGCCTGCCGCTGGACAAGCCGGTGCGCGAGGTCGCCGTGAAGGCGGCCAAGGCGTTCGAATCCGCCGGCGCGATCGTGACCGAGGTCGACGGCATTCTCACACGCGACATGCTCGACGGCCTCGACAATTTCTGGCGTGCGCGCATGTGGGACGATCTGTCCAAGCTGACGCCGGCCGAGCAGGCCAAGGTGCTGCCCTACATCTTCAAATGGGGCGAGTCCGGCGCAAAGCTGTCAGGCGTCGACGTCATCCGCGGCTTCAATCAGACCATGGCGATCCGCGCAGCAGCAGGAAAGCTGTTCTGCGAGATCGACTATGTGATCTCGCCGACCGCGCCGAATGTGAACTATCCGGCGGAATGGGCCTCGCCCACCAACGATCCCATGAAGCCGTTCGAGCACATCGCCTATACCGTGCCGTGGAATATGTCGGAGAATCCCGCGATCTCCGTCAACGGCGGCTTCGACGCCAAGGGTTTTCCCATTGGCGTGCAGATCGTCGGCCGTCGCTTCGACGATATCGGCGTGCTCGGCATGGCCAAGACTTTTGAAGGTCTACGCGGCCCGCAGCGGCCTTGGCCGAGCCCGCCGGCGGGTTAGAATCGCATCTAGCGTCTGCGCACAACTCGTCATGCGCGGGCTCGACCCGCGTATCCATCCTCTCCGAAAAAGATGGATTGCCGGGTCAAGCCCGGCAATGACAGAATTGATTCAACAATGACAAGGGAAGGAAACCACCATGGCCTATGAGACGATCAAGTACGAGGTCGCCGAGCAGATCCTCACCATCACGCTGAACCGGCCCGACAAGCTCAACGCCTTCAACGCACAGATGCAAGCAGAGCTGATCGACGCGTTCGACGCCGCCGACAAGGACGACAATATCCGCGCCATCATCGTCACCGGCGCGGGCCGCGGCTTTTGCGCGGGCGCCGATCTTTCGTCCGGCGCGGATACGTTCGACCGCGACGCGCGCCGCGGGCCGGTGAAGCGGCTCGCCGACGGCAAGGTCGATTACAGCGATCCGCAGGTGCGCGACGGCGGCGGCCAGGTGACGCTACGCATATTCAAATGCTTGAAGCCCGTCATCGCTGCCGTGAACGGCCCTGCCGTCGGCATCGGCGTCACCATGCAGCTCGCGATGGACATCCGCATCGCCTCGGATGCCGCTCGCTTCGGCTTCGTGTTCTCCCAGCGCGGCATCGTGCCGGAGGCCGCCTCGAGCTGGTTCCTGCCGCGCATCGTCGGCATCTCGCAGGCGCTGGAATGGTGCTATTCCGGCCGCGTCTTCCCGGCACAGGAAGCGCTCTCCGGCCGTCTCGTCAGCAAGGTCGTGCCGCCCGATGATCTCCTGCCGACGGCGCGCGCGCTTGCCCAGGAATTTGCCGCCAAGACCGCGCCGGTCTCGATCGCCCTGATCCGCCAGATGATGTGGCGCATGATGGGCGCGGACGATCCGATGGAGGCGCACAAGATCGACAGCCGCGGCATATACGCCCGCGGCCGCTCCGACGATGTGAAGGAAGGCGTGGTGTCGTTCCTGGAAAAGCGTCCGGCGCAATTCAAGAACAAGGTGTCCAGCGATATGCCGGACTATTTCCCGTGGTGGACCGAGCGGGAATATAAATAGTTCACGGTCATTCCGGGGCTCGCGAAGCGAGAACCCGGAATCTCGATTCCGGGTTCGCCCTTCGGGCGCCCCGGAATGACGGTGGTAAAACTCAATCCATCACCAGCGCCACGCGGCCGATCGCCTTGCGCTCGATCAGCAATCGCATCGCCTTTGCATAGTCTTCCAGCGGCAGGCGATGCGAGACGTTGGGACGCAGCTTGCCCTCCTCCGCCCATTGCAGCAGCGCCTTCAGGCGCACGTCGCCGAGTGCGGGATTCCTTCGAACCGCTTCGCCGGCGCGCACGCCTAACACGCTCGCGCCCTTGATCAACAGGAGATTGGTCTTGGCCGAACCGATGCCGCCGGTAAAGCCAATCACCAGCAATCGCGCGCCCCAGGCGATGCAACGCATCGAATCCTCGAACACCTGGCCGCCGACGGGATCGAACACCACATCCGCGCCGCGGCCGTCGGTGATGTGCTTGACAGCATCGCGAAACGGCTCACGATCGTAGCGGACGAGATGATCGGCGCCGCGCGATTTCGCGATCGCCAGCTTCTCGTCGCTGGAGGCGGTTGCGATCACGGTCGCACCCAGCATCTTGCCGATCTCGACGGCCGCGAGACCGACGCCGCCGCCGGCGCCATGCACCAGCAGCACCTCGCCCGGCGCGACCCGGCCGCGATCGATCAGTGCATGATAGGCCGTGCCATGACCAGCGAGATAGGTCGCGGCCTCAGCATAGTCGAAAGTGGACGGCTTAGGGGTGAGTTGCGATGGCGTCACCACCGCTTCATCCGTGAAGGCGCCGTGGCGCATCTTCACGATGACCTTGTCGCCGACGGCAACGCCCCTCGCCTCCGCACCCACCTCGATGACGTCCCCGGCAGCTTCCATGCCGGGCGTGAACGGCAGCTCCGGCTTGAGCTGATATTCGCCAGCCGCCATCAGCACGTCGGGAAAGTTCAGGCCGGCAGCGCGGATCGCAACGCGCACTTCGCCGGGCTTTAGCGGCGGCGACGGAAACTCCTCCAGCCGCAACGTCTCGGGCGCGCCGAGTTCGCGGCAGATGACGGCCCGCACCATCAGGCCGCACTCGCCTTTTGACGCTGCAGCGCCTCGCGGATCAGCGGCAGGCGGTCGTTGCCAAAGTACATGTCGGTCTTGCCGACGAAGATCGTCGGCGAGCCGAAACCGCCACGCGCCACGACCTCTTCGGTATTGGCCTTGAGCTGGTCTTTGATGCCCTGCTCTGCGATGCCGGCGAAAAATTTCTGCTCGTCGATGCCGACCTTCTTGCAGATGTCGGCGAGCACCGCGTCCTGCGAGATGTCCCTGTCCTCGCCCCAGTAGGTCTCGAACACGGCCGCGGCGAACGGCACCATGTGATTGCCGAGCCAGATGCAGCCGCGCATCGCCTTGACGCTGTTCACGGGAAACACGGTCGGCGGCATCTTGATCGACAGGCCTGCCGAGCGCGCCCAATCGGCGAGATCCTTCTTCATGTAACGCGCCTTGAGCGGCACCGGCTTTTCGCGCTGCGCGTAGACGCTCGGATTGACCGTGTTGAAGATGCCGCCGACCAGGATCGGCCGCCAGATGATCTCCGCGCCGAGCTCCTTCGCCAGCGGCTGGATGTTGTGAAAGGCGAGATAGGTCCAGGGGCTGGAACAGTCGAAGAAGAATTCGATCATGGCGTTTCCGGTCCGGCGTCGCGGGGTTGACGACTTTTGTCGTTCTGTACCTCGACGTTAAGACATGGCAGGAAGAGGCGCAACATAACCCGCCGGGAGGCCGCCATGCTGTTTCCAACCACGATCGCCGGCTCCTTGCCGAAGCCGGAATGGCTCGCCGAGCCCAACATGCTGTGGGCGCCCTGGAAATCGCAGGGCGAGGAGCTCTTGCGCGCCAAGCGCGACGCGACGCTGATCTGGCTGAAGATCCAGGAGGACGCCGGCATGGACATCGTCACCGAGGGCGAGCAGGCCCGCCAGCATTTCGTGCACGGCTTCCTGGAGAAGGTCGAAGGCATCGACTTCGCGCACAAGGTCGAGATGGGCATTCGCAAGGACCGCTACAAGGCGATGGTGCCGCAGGTAGTCGCTCCGCTCCGGCTCAAGGGCCGCGTTCATGCCGACGAGGCGCGCGTCGCGCGCTCGCACACGAAAAAGAAGCTGAAATTCACGCTGCCCGGCCCCATGACCATCATCGACACGATTGCGGACCGCTATTACGGCGACCGCGTGAAGATGGCGTTCGCTTTCGCCGAGCTGCTGAACGAAGAGGCCAAGGCGCTCCAGGCCGACGGCGTCGATCTCGTGCAGTTCGACGAGCCCGCCTTCAACGTCTATATGGACGAGGTCAACGACTGGGGCATCAAGGCGCTGGAGCACGCGGCGCAGGGTCTCACCTGCGCCACCGCCGTGCACATCTGCTATGGCTACGGCATCAAGGCCAACACTGACTGGAAGGCGACGCTCGGCAGCCAATGGCGGCAGTATGAGCAGATCTTCCCGGCAATCGATGCCAGCCCGATCCAGCAGGTCGCGATCGAGTGCCGCAATTCGAAGGTGCCGCTCGACCTGCTGGCGCTGCTCAAGACCAAGATTGTGCAGGCCGGCGTGATCGACGTAGCCAGCGACACGGTGGAGACGGCGGACGACGTCGTGAAGGTGATCGAGGCAGTGTCGAAATTCGTCCCGAAGAGCAACATCATCGCCACCACCAATTGCGGCATGGCGCCGATGCGGCGGGAGATCGCCGAAGCCAAGCTGATGGCGCTCGGCGCCGGCGCGGCGCTGGCGCGCGAGAAACTCGGGTAATGGCAAGGGCGCGCTGTGCTAAGGCAGCGCCGTCGGATGCAACACGGGCGCGTAGCCGGAGTTCAATGTGCGCAGCGTCGAGGGCGGCGTCAGTAACGTCGCTTCGCCAAGCTGACGCTCGACCGCGGTATAACCCGCCGGCGACCACAACAGCGCCCTGCCCCGCATCACCAGAAAACTCTCCTCGCCCTGCTGAACCATTGCGCCGTCGGGGAGCTGGTCGAGCGGCACCAGCAGTACGTGCAGTCGTTTGCTGCCGTGATCGAGCCGCTCATGATGCAGCACCGTGTCGATGTCGTGCATGCGGACGCCGTGCACGCGATTGCCCTTTTCCCACGCAGCCCGGAAGCGATTGGCATCGTCGCGGCGGCAATAGAAGCAGGGGCGATGGCCGGCGGCGAGCGCAGTGGCCTCGTCCAGGAAGAACAGCTCGGTCCAGCTTCGCTGTGCCATCACCTCGCGGCGCCGTCCGCGGAATTCGCAAGTGCAGGTGAGCCAGGCCGGCGACGACCACCGCTTCCGAAGCAGCGTCTTCGTCGCGGGATCATGGATGATGCCGCGATTGCCGGTGAACAGGCCGCGATGGGGCGTGGCAATGATCTCACCAGTCGGCGTGACGCGATTTTGCAGGGGCATGGCTGCCTCCGCCCGTTAAACCGACGTCATTCCGGGGCGGTCCGCAGGACCGATCCCGGAATCTCGAGATTCCGGGTTCGATGCTTCGCATCGCTCCGGAATGACTTCGTCTCTCACGCGGCCCCGTCGCGAAGCGGCGGGTGGTAGGACAGCGCAGTGTCCCAGGGGAAGAAGATCCAGGTATCCTGCGACACTTCCGTGATGAAGGTATCAACCAGCGGACGCCCCATCGGCTTGGCGTAGACGGTGGCGAAATGCGCATTGGGCAGCATCTCGCGCACCAGCTTGCCGGTCTTTCCGGTATCGACAAGGTCGTCGACGATTAGAAGCCCCTTTCCGGTGCCGCCGCCGAGCTTCATCGCCGCCTCGGAAATACTCTTGAGGACCTGAAGCTCGCCCTGCTTGTTGTGGTCGTAGCTGGCGATGCAGACCGTATCGATCACGCGCACGCCGAGCTCGCGCGCCACGATCGCGGCCGGCACCAGGCCGCCGCGGGTGATCGCGATCACTGCATGGAACGGACCGACCTCGTTGAGACGCCAGCTCAGCGCCCGGCAATCCCGGTGGAATTGGTCCCAGGAGACCGGGAAGGCCTTGCCCGCCCGCTCCTGCGCGCTCAGTTCCGGTGATTCACCCGCCATTGTCGTCTCCTGCTTCGTAAAACGTCCGGCAAGCCGGGCGCTTTAGCGGGTGATGTTCAATCCCGCCAGCATTTCCTTCACCGCCGACATCGCCGCCGCGAGCTTATCCGCATCGCGCGAGCGCACCACCAGATTGGTGTTCGGCCTTTGCTCCTCATCCATGAAGGGATAGCTGCCGATGATGGTGTCGGGATGGGCGGCCGCGATCGCGCGCAGCGGGCTGCCGATGTCGCCCTCGCGCGCATTGGCGCGGACCGATTCGGAAAGCATGCGTACGCCGGATTTCAGCTTGGGCGAGACGATGTCCATCATCGCCTGCATGATCGAGGGCACGCCGGCCATCACGATGACATTGCCGATCTTGAAGCCCGGAGCGAGGATGGTCGCGCTCTGGATCAGCTCAGCACCGTCAGGGATGCGAGCCATGCGCAAGCGGGCCTCGTTGAGGTCCTGCTCGCTCCAGCGCTCGCGGAAGCGGGCGACCACCTCCGGGTGATGGTCGATGCCGACGCCGAAGGCCTTGGCGACGCTGTCGGCAGTAATGTCGTCATGGGTCGGGCCGATGCCGCCGGTGGTGAAGACATAGGTGTAGCGCTGCCGCAGTGCATTCAACGCGGCGATGATGTCGTCCTCGTCGTCGGAGACGATCCGGACTTCCTTGAGGTCGATGCCGATATTGGTCAGGTATTCGGCGATGAACCCGATGTTCTTGTCCTTGGTTCGGCCGGACAGGATTTCGTCCCCAATGACCAGAATGCCCGCCGTGACGATCTCGCTCATAAAACTGTCCCTCACCTGTGGCGCCAACTTTGCCGAGGTAACGCGTTGAAGTCACGCGGTTTTGCCGCCGAAATAAGCAGTCCTCAGCCATTTTTTCAGGCAAGCCGCCGGCCATCCTCGGCAAATGCCCATCCTCCATGCTTATCGCGCTGGCCCGCCCCTTGCTACCACATGAAAGTCATGCACTCTTGCCGCATGGCCACAGGACGTTGCGGTCTCCACCAAGGCCGGCGCGACTTGGCTCATGCCGCAACGCCTGGGAGAACAGTCGGGATCTATGGCAGTCGCGTTTGATGAAATGAATATTCCCGGCGGCGACCTGCGGCCTGCTTATCAGGAGCTGGCGCGCTGGCTCAAGGAGACGCCTCCCGAGGCCCTCGAATATCGCCGCCAGGAGGCGGAGTTGCTGTTCCGCCGCATCGGCATCACCTTTGCGGTCTATGGCGAAGCCGAGTCGACCGAGCGCCTGATCCCATTCGACGTGATCCCGCGGATCATGTCCGGCAAGGAATGGGCGCTGCTGGAGAAGGGCCTGAAGCAGCGCGTGCGTGCGCTCAACATGTTTTTGCGCGACATCTATCACGGCCGCGATATCCTTCGCGCCGAAATCGTGCCCGACGACCTGATCTTCCAGAACCCGGTGTTCCGGCCCGAGATGAACGGCCAGCAGGTGCCGCACGATGTCTATGTGCACATCGCCGGCATCGACATCGTCCGGACCGACGCTGAAGACTTCATCGTGCTGGAGGATAATGCGCGGACGCCTTCGGGCGTGTCCTACATGCTGGAAAACCGCGAGATCATGATGCGGCTGTTTCCGGATCTGTTCGCCCGCCACAGGGTGGCGCCGGTCGAACGCTATCCGGACGAGCTTCTCGCGGCGCTGCGCTCGGTCGCGCCGCAAAGCGCCTCCGGCGAGCCGACGGTCGCCCTGCTCACGCCCGGCGTCTACAACTCCGCCTATTACGAGCACTCGTTCTTGGCCGACAAGCTCGGCATCGAGCTGGTCGAGGGCCGCGACCTCATTGTCAAGAACAACGAAGTGTTCATGCGGACGACGGAGGGGTTGAAGCGGGTCGACGTGATCTACCGCCGCGTCGACGACGATTTCCTCGATCCGCTCACCTTCCGCCCCGACTCCGTGCTCGGCGTGCCGGGCCTGATGTCGGCCTATGCGGCCGGCAACATCACGCTCGCCAATGCTGTCGGCACCGGCATCGCCGACGACAAGGCGATCTACTCCTACATGCCCGACATCGTAAAATTCTATCTTGGCGAGGAGCCGATCCTGAAGAACGTGCCGACCTGGCGCTGCCGCGAGCCGAAGGATCTCGCCTATGTGCTGGACAATCTGGGCGAACTCGTCGTCAAGGAAGTCCATGGCTCCGGCGGCTACGGCATGCTGATCGGCCCCGCCGCGACGAAAGCCACGATCGAGGCCTTCCGCGAAAAACTGAAGCGTGAGCCGGAAGGCTTCATCGCGCAACCGACGCTGGCGCTCTCCACCTGCCCGACCTGTACCGCAAGCGGCCTCGCCCCGCGCCATGTCGACCTGCGGCCTTTCGTGCTCACGGGCAGCAAGCGCACCACGATCGTGCCGGGCGGGCTGACACGCGTTGCACTGAAGGAAGGCTCTCTGGTCGTCAATTCCAGCCAGGGCGGCGGCACCAAGGACACCTGGATTTTGGACGAGTAGAGATGCTGTCGCGTACCGCCGAAAACCTCTACTGGCTCGCTCGCTACGTCGAACGGGCCGAGTACCTCGCGCGCACCATCGATGCGACGCTGCGCGTCACCGCGCTTCCCGCCGCCTATATCGGCAAGACCAATGAATGGGACTCGGCGCTGCTCACCGCCGGTGTCGCCGGCAGTTTCTATCAGCAATATGAGGAAGCCAACGAGCACAACGTCGTCGATTACCTCTCGTTCTCGGCGGCAAACCCGTCCTCGATCAAGAACTGCATCGAGGCGGCCCGCCTCAACTCGCGCTCGGTGCGCACCGCGCTCACCAGCGAGATGTGGGACACCATCAACTCGGCCTGGATCGAGCTTCAGGCGGTCTGGAGCAAGGGCACCTCCACGCGGGAGGACCTCGCAAAATTCCTGCGCTTCGTGCAGGAGACCTCGCTGCGCTTCGACGGGTCGGCCTACCGGACCATGCTGCGCAACGACGCCTACTGGTTCTCGCGGATGGGCGTGCATCTCGAACGCGCCGACAACACCGCGCGCATCCTCGATGTGAAGTATCACGTGCTCTTGCCCGAGAAAGAGCATGTCGGCGGCCCGCTCGACTTCTATCAGTGGAGCTCGATTCTGCGCTCGGTCTCGGCGCTGACGGCCTATCACTGGGTCTATCGCGAGACGCTTAAACCGTGGCTGATCGCAGACCTGCTCATCCTCAACGACACGCTGCCGCGCTCGCTGGCAAGCTGCTACGGCAATCTCGTGCGCAACCTCGACCAGATCGGCGTCGCCTATGGCCGCCAGGGCCCCGCTCAGCGCCACGCCCGCGGCATCCGCAACCGGCTGGAACACAGCAATATGAACGACATTTTCCAGCACGGCGTGCATGAATTCATTCAGGAATTCATTACGGACAATTCAAGGCTGGGCGAAATCATCACGAAGCAGTATTTGATCTGATACAGGCTGTCATTCCGGGGCGCCCGAAGGGCGAACTATGGTGCGCAATTGCGCACCTGAGAATCTCGAGATTCCGGGTCTGGTCCTTCGGGCCATCCCGGAATGACGGAGCAAGTTAATCACCATGCGCCTGCGAATCCAGCACAGCACGACCTATCGCTACGAGCCGCCGGCGACCAGCGTGATCCAGATCCTGCGCATGACGCCCGGCAGCCATGACGGGCAATACGTGGCGGAATGGCAGATCGACGTCTCGACGGACACCAAGCTCGACACGCACGAGGACGCGTTCGGCAACGTCACCCATGTGCTGTCCTGCGGTCCCGTCGGCGACATCAAGATCACCGCCGAAGGCCTGATCGAGACCCACGACACCGGCGGCGTGCTGCGCGGCACGGACGAGCGCTTTCCGGCCGGCATGTTTCTGCGCTCAACCGACCTCACCTCCGTCAATCCAGCGATGATGGCGGTTGCGCGCCAGTTGCGCAGCGAGGCCGAGAGCGACACGCTCGGCTTCCTGCACACGTTGATGACCGAGATCGGCGATCACATGACCTTCGACGAGGACCCGACCAACAGCGGCACCTCGGCGGCGGAGGCGTTCACGCTCAAGCGCGGGGTCTGCCAGGACTACGCGCACATCTTCATCGCCTGCGCACGCAGCGGCGGCGTGCCGGCGCGCTTCGTCTCCGGACACTTCCTGCGCTCTGACGGTACGGTGCACCAGGAGGCCGGCCACGCCTGGGCGGAGGCCTACGTGCCCGATCTCGGCTGGGTCGGCTTCGATCCCGCCAACAGCATCTGCGCCACCGACGCCCATGTCCGCGTCGCGATCGGACTCGATTATCTCGGCGCAGCCCCCGTGCGCGGTACCCGCTATGGCGGCGGCACGGAGACTCTGGCGGTGGCGGTCAAGGTCGAGCAGGCCGGCCGCGGCGGGCAGTCGCAATCGCAGTCACAGCGGCAAAGCTAACTCGTCGTTCCGGGCGTGCCTCAGCACGAGCCCGAAATCCATTGGCCGCAGAGTTAGCGGAGGAATGGATTTCCGGCGCCCCGGAATGACGACATGATCCCTAGGAATCGGGGTTGGAGCGGCTCCCGAAATTGGCTAGTAATTCCGCGCAAACGCGTTCGGGGACTGGAAATGACCTATTGTTGCGGAATCCTGGTTCGGGACGGTCTGGTGATGATCGCCGACACCCGCACCAATGCCGGCCTCGACAACGTCTCGACCTTCCGCAAGCTGCACATCTTCTCCAAGCCCGGCGAGCGCATCATGGCGATCGCCAGCGCCGGCAACCTCGCCATCAGCCAGTCGGTGCTGTCGACGCTGACGGAAGGCCTGGAGGACCCCGACACGGGCGAGATCGAGACGCTGATGAACGCGCCGACCATGTTCCAGGCCGCCCAGCGCATCGGCCGGGCGATCCGGGCCGTGCACGCGACCGAAGGTCCGGCGCTGAAGTCCGAGGACGTTTCCTTCGACGTCTCCTTCCTGTTCGGCGGCCAGATCAAGGGTTCCCGGATGCGCCTGTTCATGATCTACACCGCGGGCAATTTCATCGAGTGCACCACAGATACGCCGTACTTGCAGATCGGCGAGCACAAATACGGCAAGCCGGTGCTCGACCGCGCCATGCACTACGACGTCGAGCTTTACGAGGCGCTGAAGACCGGCCTGATCTCGATGGACTCCACCATGCGCTCGAACCTCGGCGTCGGCCTGCCGATCGACGTGCTGGTGGTGCGCAACGATGCCTGCGAGGCCGATCTCAATCACCGCATCGAGGCGGGCGAGCCCTATTTCCACGATTTGCGCTCGCGCTGGTCGGCGGCGTTGCGCGCCGCACATCAGAACATTCCGCGCCCGCCCTACAAGAACGAAAAAGAACCCAAAACCTGACAGCATGACAAAAGGCAGGAAACGATGAGTGAAGCAAAAAAGATCGCAGTGGTGACGGGCGCCGGCACCGGTGTCGGGCGTGCGGCGTCGCTGGCGCTGATGAACACCGGCTTCACCGTGGTGCTGGTCGGGCGCAGGCTCGACATGCTCGAGGAGACCGCAAAGCTCGGCCCCGCAGGAAAAAGCCTGTGTGTCACCGCCGACATGACCAAACCGGACTCGATCGCGGCGCTGTTTGCCAAGGTGAAGGAGACCTATGGCCGCCTCGACCTGCTCTTCAACAACGCCGGCATGGGCGCGCCGGCCGTCAACTTCGAGGATCTCAGCCTTGAGCAGTGGCAGGCGGTAGTGAACACCAACCTCACCGGCCCGTTCCTGTGCACTCAGCACGCCTTCCGCATCATGAAGGACCAGACCCCGCGCGGCGGCCGTATCATCAACAATGGTTCGATCTCGGCACACGCGCCGCGGCCGTTCTCTGCCGCCTACACCTCGACCAAGCACGCCATCACGGGTCTCACCAAGGCGTCCAATCTTGACGGCCGCATGTATGACATCGCGGTCGGCCAGGTTGATATCGGCAATGCCGCCACCCCGATGACCGACCGCATGGTCAACGGTCCCGGCGTGCTCCAGCCCGACGGCACCACCAAGCACGAGCCGCGCATGGATGCCAAGGCGGTCGGCGATGCCGTCGCCTACATGGCGAGTTTGCCGCTCGACGCCAATGTGCTGACCATGACGGTGATGGCGACCAAGATGCCGTTCGTGGGGCGGGGGTAAACAAAGAACGCAGCGCCTCCACAATCATCCTTGCGAGCGCGGCGAACCAATCCAGGATTTCTCTGCGGAGGGATTCTGGCTTGCTTCGTCGCATCAGCGCAAAATTGCTTCGCAATTTTGTCGCGAGCTCCTCGCAATCACGCGTCGAAGGGCGGAGTGTTACTCCAAACTCTCCACCTGGCGCAGGCTCGGGAACAGCTTCATCCACAGGAGCGCCACCGCGACGGTGGCGACGCCGCCGAGCGCAGCGGCGGGCATGGCGCCGAACAGGGCGGCGGTGAGGCCGCTCTCGAACTGGCCGAGCTGGTTCGAGGCATTGATGAAGAGGAAATTCACCGCTCCGACCCGGCCGCGCATCTCGTCGGGCGTGGACAGCTGCACCAGTGAGAAACGGATCACGACGCTAATCGTGTCGGCGGCGCCGAGAACGGCGAGCGCGAGCACCGAGAGCCACATCCAGGACGACAGCGCGAATACGATCGTGGCGACACCGAACACGATCACGGCCTGAAACATGCGCAGGCCCACATGCCGCGAGACGGCGTGACGCGCCAGCACCATGGTCATCAAGAGCGCGCCAACCGCAGGTGCCGCACGCAGCACGCCGAGCCCGACTGGCCCGGTCTGGAGGACGTCGCGGGCATAGATCGGCAGCAGCGCCGTCACGCCGCCGAACAACACTGCGAACAGATCAAGCGAGATGGTGCCGAGGATCGCAGGATTACTGCGGATGAAGCGGACACCGGCAAAGATGTTGTCCGAGTTCGTCCCTTCCTTGGCGACCGCCTGCGGACGCGGCCGGATGAAGCCGGTCAAGATCATCCCAAGGATCCAGAACAGCACCATCACTGCATAGGCGAGATGCGGCGCCACCGCATAGGCAAAGCCGCCGAGCGCGGGCCCCGTAATGGTCGCGACCTGCGCCGCGCCGCTGGAGACCGCGGTGGCGCGCTGGAGAGAACCTTGCGGTGCGATCAGCGGCAGCAGCGCCGCCGTGGTCGGGCTCTCGAAGGCGCCGGCAATGCCGAGCACGAAGGTTGCGACGAAGATCTGCACCTCGCCGACCGCGCCGAGATAGGTGATCACAGCGAGATAGAGTGCGGTTGCCGCTTCCACGAGCTGACAGAGCTGGACGACGCGCTTGCGCTCGTAGCGGTCGGCGGCATGGCCGGCGACGAACACGAGCAGCGCGGTGGGCAGAAACTGCACGAGGCCGACCATGCCGAGATCGAAGGCCGAGCCGGTGAGATCGTAGATCTGCCAGCCGATCGCGACCGCCGCGATCTGGCTGGAGAAACGCGACAGGCTGCGCGAGAGCAGGAAGAACAGGAAGGCGCGGTGGGCGAGGAGCGCGCGGGCACTGACCGGCGGATTACCGGATATTGACTGCTCTGGCATCGCCGCTTCGACCACCTCTTGGATCGTCTTTTGGGTCACCCTCGGACCGTCCGTGCCCTGATCTCGACGCGCCCCCGCGTGACTGAGGGGGACCGGCTTGTCAACAGCGGGACGCCTCCCGCATGTCCCGGCATTGCCTTTGCAACGCAGGCGCGGCCATAATCATTGAGGCTTTGGGGACATCATGCTGCGCTTGCAATCGGCACTCGGCATTTTCGCATTGCTGCTGATCGCCTTCGCGCTCGCAGAGAATCGCCGCGCCGTATCGCTGCGGCAGGCGGCGATCGGCCTCTTCGTCACCTTCGTCACCGCCATCGTCCTCCTGAAGTTACCCGCGGTCGCGCGCGCCTTCGGCGCCATCAACGACGCGGTCGGCGCGATCTCCGCGGCCTCGCGCGCCGGCTCCTCGTTCGTGTTCGGCTATATCGGTGGCGGCGCCCTGCCCTTCGAGGTCAAAGTGCCCGGTGCGGATTTCATCCTGGCGTTCCAGGCGCTGCCGATCGTGCTGGTGATGAGCGTGCTGACGACGCTGCTGTTCTATTGGCGGGTGCTGCCGCCGATCGTGCGGGGCATGGCCTGGCTGCTGGAGCGCACCTTAGGGGTCGGCGGCGCCGTGGGGCTGTCGACCGCCGCCAACATCTTTCTCGGCATGGTCGAGGCGCCCCTGTTCGTGCGGCCGTATCTGAAGCAGATGACCCGCAGCGAATTGTTCCTGGTGATGACCGGCGGCATGGCCGGCATCGCCGGCACCGTGCTGGTGCTCTATGCGACGCTGCTGGCACCCCTTATCCCCGATGCCGCCGCGCACTTCGTCATTGCCTCCGTGCTGGGCGCGCCGGCCGCGATCCTCGTCAGTCTGATCATGGTGCCCGAGACATCCGACAGACGCACCGGCGGCGCGCTGGAAAATCCCGAGATGGAGGTCTCCGGCACGATGGACGCGATCGTGAAGGGCACCACCGCGGGCCTCGAGCTGCTGCTCAACATCGTCGCAATGCTGCTGGTGCTGGTGGCTCTGGTCTATCTCGTCAACGCCATCCTTGGCCTGCTGCCCGATATCGGCGGCGCCGCGATCTCGTTGCAGCGCCTGCTGGGCCTCGCGATGGCGCCGGTGTGCTGGCTGATGGGATTGCCATGGGACCAGGCGGTCACCGCCGGCAGCTTGATGGGCACGAAAACCGTGCTCAACGAATTGATTGCCTATGTCGACTTCTCAAAACTGCCGCCCGACGCGCTCGATCCGCGCTCGCGCCTGATCATGCTCTACGCGATGTGCGGCTTCGCCAATTTCGCCAGCCTCGGCATCATGATCGGCGGCTTAGGGGTGATGGCGCCGGAGCGGCGCGAGGAGATCAACGCGCTGGGGCTGAAGTCGATCGTGTCGGGGACGCTGACGACGTGCCTGATGGGAGCGGTGGTGGGGGTATTGAACTAGACTTCTCTCCGCTTGTCATTGCGAGCGAAGCGAAGCAATGCAGTCTGCATCCGCGGAGAGATTCTGGATTGCTTCGTCGCAAGGGCTCCTCGCAATGACGAGTTGAGAGGCCTGCGCCCCTCCAACAATAGCGCCTACGCCTTCAACTCCACCGTCTTGAACTCCGCCGGCAGGATCACCTCCAGCAATTCCACATCGTCCGAGTAATCCAGAATCATGTGCTTGATCTTCGGCGGCTGGGTCCAGGCGCTGCCCTCTTTCATCAAGGTCTCGCCCTGCCCGTCCATATAAGTCTTCACCCAGCCCTTGAGCACGTAAACCATCTGGAATTCGACATCGTGATAGTGAAGCTTTGAGACCTCGGCCGGATTACACGGGCCTTGCAGACGGATGACATGCGCTTGCGCCAGGCCATGGGTCGCATCGGCGATGCCAAGGTCGCGATATTTGGCATAGGCGCGCAGGCCGTCGGCTTTGAAATCCTCTTCGCGGTGATGGCTGATGGCGATGCGCTGCTTGGGCCGGGCGGGTTTGCTCTGAGCGAGCATACGCGCCTTCGCCTTCACTGCCTTGCGCGCCGCGGATCGAGCTGCGGCCTTGGCTCCACTCCGCTTCTTCACCGCGGCTTGCGCTGCGCTGCGCGATCTTACTTTTTTGACCATCGGCCCGCCTCCCGTTGCTTGTTATTATGCGGCGAGACTAGCACAGAACGAGATGATGTAGCGGGGGCAAAGCGAAACGTGCCCACCATTGCGAGAAGCAGTCGCGGAGACGGTGGGCGCGGCGCGAGCGCGCCTTTGCTCGCCTACGAAGCCGGTGCTCGATCTCAATGCAGCCGGAACACGCCGTCGACAGCGCGGAGTTCGGCCGGCTTGATCAGCTTGCAATGCGCCACGGTAACCGAGTGCAGGGGGCCGTCGAGCCTTTCCTGCCAGAACGCCAGGAAATCCTTCAGCGCCGGAAATTTCGGAAACATGTCGTAATTCTGCCAGACGTAAGTCTGGAGCAGCGACGGATGATCCGGCATCCGATAGAGAATTTGCGCCGTCGTCAGCCCGTAACCCAGCATCTGCTTCCGGAAATCCTCGGAAACGCCCCCACTCTGCAGTCCCATGCCAAACCTCCTTTGCAGGAGCGCATTCAAGGGGCGGCCTGGTCGGTGTGCGCCTTACGAGCCACCCGGTACTGATGCGCTCACATGTGAGAAATGTGACGCAAACTGACAATTCATCTCAAGCCCAAAAGTTTAACAAGCTGTTGAAATTCAATGCGTTAGCAGCAGATGCGGCTCCGTGCTAATACGGCCCGGCGCACCGTTAACGATGTGAAAGAGATTCTGGCAGTCCGCGCTTCCGGGTGCTAATTTTCTGCTAGAAGCCCTTGCCCCCGCAAAATTCCTGTCCTATTTCTTCCTCGCCTGTGCTAGCACTCGCGGGCAACGACTGCTAACAACCTCGAATTCCTCAACTCTTGCAATTGCTTAGGAGGACTGCATGAAATTCCGTCCGCTTCACGACCGCGTCGTGGTCAAGCGCATCGACGCAGAAGAGAAGACCGCTGGCGGCATCATCATTCCCGACACTGCCAAGGAAAAGCCCTCCCAGGGCGAAGTCATCGCCGTCGGCCCCGGTGGCCGCGACGAGTCCGGCAAGCTGATCCCGATCGACCTCAAGGTCGGCGACCGCGTGCTGTTCGGCAAGTGGTCCGGCACCGAGGTCAAGATCGACGGACAGGATCTGCTGATCATGAAGGAGAGCGACGTTATGGGCGTTCTCGAAGTCAGCGAGTCCAAGAAGAAGGCGGCTTAAGAGCCCCGCTCCCTTCCCTTTAAATTTCAAGGAAAAATCCAGATGGCAGCCAAAGAAGTCAAATTCTCGGTTGAGGCGCGCGACAAGATGCTGCGCGGCGTCGACATCCTCGCCAACGCGGTGAAGGTCACGCTCGGTCCCAAGGGCCGCAACGTCGTGCTCGACAAGTCGTTCGGCGCTCCCCGCATCACCAAGGACGGCGTCACCGTCGCCAAGGAGATCGAGCTCGAGGACAAGTTCGAGAACATGGGCGCCCAGATGGTGCGCGAAGTTGCCTCCAAGTCCGCTGACGCGGCCGGCGACGGCACCACTACCGCGACCGTGCTCGCGGCCGCGATCGTGAAGGAAGGCGCCAAGTCTGTCGCCGCCGGCATGAACCCGATGGATCTCAAGCGCGGTATCGACCTCGCGGTCGAAGCCGTGGTGGCAGACCTCGAGAAGAACTCGAAGAAGGTTACCTCGAACGACGAAATCGCCCAGGTCGGCACCATTTCCGCCAACGGCGACGCCGAAATCGGCAAGTTCCTCTCCGACGCCATGAAGAAGGTCGGCAACGAGGGCGTGATCACCGTCGAGGAAGCCAAGTCGCTGGAGACCGAGCTCGACGTCGTCGAGGGCATGCAGTTCGACCGCGGTTACATCTCGCCCTACTTTGTCACCAACGCCGACAAGATGCGCGTTGAGATGGACGACGCCTACATCCTCATCAACGAGAAGAAGCTCTCCTCGCTGAACGAGCTGCTGCCGCTGCTCGAGGCCGTTGTGCAGACCGGCAAGCCGCTGGTCATCGTCGCCGAGGACGTGGAAGGCGAAGCGCTCGCGACCCTGGTCGTGAACCGCCTCCGCGGCGGCCTCAAGGTCGCGGCCGTCAAGGCTCCGGGCTTCGGCGATCGCCGCAAGGCCATGCTCCAGGACATCGCGATCCTGACCGGCGGCCAGGCGATCTCGGAAGACCTCGGCATCAAGCTCGAGAACGTCACGCTCAACATGCTCGGTCGCGCCAAGAAGGTGATGATCGACAAGGAGAACACCACCATCGTCAACGGCGCCGGCAAGAAGGCCGACATCGAGGCGCGCGTGGCCCAGATCAAGGCGCAGATCGAGGAGACCACCTCGGACTACGATCGTGAGAAGCTCCAGGAGCGTCTGGCCAAGCTCGCCGGCGGCGTCGCGGTGATCCGCGTCGGCGGCGCGACCGAGGTCGAGGTGAAGGAGCGCAAGGATCGCGTTGATGACGCGATGCATGCGACCCGCGCGGCCGTGGAAGAAGGCATCGTCCCCGGCGGCGGCGTCGCCCTGCTCCGTGCCTCCGAGCAGCTCAAGGGCCTGCGCACCAAGAACGACGACCAGAAGACCGGCGTCGAGATCGTGCGCAAGGCGCTGTCGGCGCCCGCTCGCCAGATCGCTATCAACGCCGGCGAAGACGGCTCGGTGATCGTCGGCAAGATCCTGGAGAACAAGGCCTATAATTACGGCTTCGATTCCCAGACCGGCGAATATGCCGACCTCGTCAAGAAGGGCATCATCGACCCGACCAAGGTGGTCCGCACCGCGATCCAGAACGCAGCCTCGGTGGCCGCGCTCCTGATCACCACGGAAGCCATGGTCGCCGAGCTGCCCAAGAAGGGCGGCGCCGGCCCGGCGATGCCCCCCGGCGGCGGCATGGGCGGCATGGACTTCTGATCCAGCCATCTCAAGGAGTACGAAACCCCGGCAGCAATGCCGGGGTTTTTGTTTTGGGCAACCTTCCCGCCACCGCCATTCCGGGGCGCGCCCTCTTGGGCGCGAGCCCCGGAATGACGAGCGGACGGAGCGCAGCGCAATCCGGCCACGCACACCGCCTGGATGACGAGACCATTCACCGCACCTTCCCCAGCCGCTCCATGTGCGGCTCGCCGTCTTCGTCGAACGACCAGAAGATCCGCGTCACCTTCCCGACGAGATTGTCCATCGGCACGAAACCGAATGTCGACGTCATGCGGCTGTCGGTGGAATTGTCCCGGTTGTCGCCGAGCACGAAGAAGTGGCCCGGCGGCACCGTGAAGACATCCGTATTGTCCAGGAAGCCGTTATCGATGCAGTCATAGGTCACATAGGACACGCCGCTCGGCAGCGTCTCGCGCCACCGCTTGACCTTGAAGCTGCCATCCACACCGCAGGCGATGCCTGCGAGCCCGTGCTCGAGCGGCGCGCGTCACTGGACGGTCGTTGAGCATGAGCTGGCCCTGCCGCACCTGGATGCGGTCGCCGGGCAGCCCGACCATGCGCTTGACGTAATCGACCGAACTGTCCTTCGCCGTCCGGAACACGACGATTCGCCATATTCCGGTTCGGCGGCGAACAGGCGGCCCGAGATCCAGGACGGCGCGAAAGGAAAGGAATAGCGGCCGTAGCCATAGGCATATTTCGCGACGAAGACGTAGTCGCCGACCATCAGCGTCGGCGCCATCGAACGAGAAGGGATGTTGAACGGCTGATACAGCAAGAAGCGAAACAGGAACGGCGGCGACCACAGCAGCGGAATCAACAGGATCAGGATGACAATCGCCTTCCATTCACGCGACTGCGCCGACGACCGCGGCCGGAATGTTTCCTGAATGGTCATGCACCTGCCCTGATCAAATCCGTAGCCGTCGCGAGATTACGCAACTTTCGCGCGCGTGCAATCCCGGCTCCGTGATCTCGGTCGCATAGGTTCGGCCATTCATGGCAAGGGCGACACAACGGATATGTGAAGGCCGCCCATGGGCCTTCGGGTTTTCACGCGCTCTCGGGTTATCCCCGCGCAAGTTCGCTGAAACACGCTCGCAGCCAGTCGATCGTCACACGTGTCGCGGCGTCGCGCTTGAGATGGTTTTGCACGAGCAGCCAGACGTCGCGGCGTTTCGGCAGCAGCGTGGCGCGCAGGCGGCGATCGCCGAGCAGCTCGGTGCAGCTGTGCTCCGGCAACACGCCAGCGGCCTGATGCGAGCGGATCAGGGTGCGGATGATGCGGACATTGTCGGTCACGCAGCGAGGGCGGATTTTCTTCGTCCGCAGGAATTGCATCTCGGGAATGGCGCCGAGCTCGTCCGGATAAGCGCATAGCACCGGCTCGCCTTCAGTCGCGTCCGGTTCAAAATAGTAGATGCGGATGTCGCCGAGCCTGGAGATCGAAAAGTCGCCCTTGTCGGGCTTGCGCAGGCGGATCGCGAGATCGGCCTCCCAGCGCGAGAACCTGACGTTCTCGCTCGAGGTCAGGAATTGCAGCGTCAGGCCGGGATTGGCGCGCAGGAACTCGCTCGCATGCGGGGACAGCACCTCCTCGGCGACCGCATTGGTCGCGGCGATGCGCAGCCGCCCCACGGGGCCGGGCATGCTCTCACTGATGCGACCGATCTCGGCGGCATGCGCGGCCATGGCTTGGACGTGCGCCAGCACCGCCTCGCACTGACGCGTCGGCTTGCGGACACCGTCGGCAGCCTCAAACAGGCGCAGGCCGAGCGCATATTCGATGCGCGCCAGCCGACGTCCGACCGTGGTCTCGTCGATGCGCAGCCGCGCGCTGGCGCCGGCATAGGTGCCCTCGTCTCTGACCGCGGCGATGATGCGAAGATCGTCCCAATTCATGGTTTCAAGGCTACATCGGCTGGCATTGGCCTGCAATATCGCAGCCGTCGGCTGCAATATCCCTGCATATCGGCAGGCTACCGACGAGCTATGCTCGGCCAACCTTACGCTTGGAGATTCTGAAGATCATGATGCCCGCAAAGACCCTGCTGCAGCTCGCCGGTGCCGACCTCACTCCGCCGCGTCTTGACGACGCCGCGCTGGTGCTGATCGACATCCAGAACGAATATCTCGCAGGTCCCCTCGCCCTGCCGGACGCCAAGCCTGCGATCGCGCGGGCGACCGTCCTGCTGGCGCGGGCGCGCGAGCGCGGATCTGCGATCATCCATATCGCCCATCGCGGCAAGCCCGGCGGCCTGTTCGATCGCTCCGCCGATCGCGGCGCCATCGTCGCCGAGCTCGCGCCGCTTGCGGACGAGCTCGTGATCGAGAAGGAGTTGCCGAACGCTTTCGCCGGCACCGGCCTGCAGGCGCAGCTCGCCGCCAGCGGACGCAACAACATCGTGTTGGCCGGATTCATGACGCACATGTGCGTCAGCTCCACCGCCCGCGCCGCGCTCGATCTCGGGTTTCGCACGACCATCGATGCCGATTCCTGCGCCACGCGTGATCTGCCCGACGGCCGCGGCGGCACGCTGGATGCCCGGACCATCCACGAGGTCGCGCTGGCCGAGCTCTCGGACCGCTTCGCGATCATCGCGCGCGGCGATGCGCTGGCGTGAAGGAGTTCAGGATGCTGCAGCTCTATTTCTTCCCGATGGCCTGCTCGCTCTCGAGCCGTATCGCGCTGATGGAGGCGGGCGTCGAGGCTCAGTATCACCTTGCCCATATCTGGACGAAGAAGGTCGTGGACGACGACACCGATTTCCGCGATGTGTCGCCGAAGGGCGCGGTGCCGGTCCTCGTCCTGGAGAACGGCGAGCGGTTGACCGAAAGCGCGGCAGTGCTGCAATACATCGCCGATGTGAGGCCGCAGGCGGGCCTTGCGCCCCGGTTTGGCGATCCCGACCGCTATCGCCTCCAGGAATGGCTGAGCTTCATCGGCGCCGAGATCCACAAGGCGTTCCTGTTTCCGGCCTTCTGGTACAAGGACGACGGCTCGCTCGCCAAGCCGCGCGCTAGAATTGTGCAGACATTGTCGGCGCCATCAGCGCATCTGGCGGACCGCGAATTCCTGGTCGGTCACGGCTTCACCGTTGCGGATGCGCATCTCACCTGGGCGTTGCTGCTGCTCCGTCATGCAGGAATCGATATCGCGCAGTGGCCATCGTTGGCCGCCTATCTCGAGCGCATGCAGGCGCGGCCCGCCGTGCGTGAGGCGATCGCGACCGAGATGGCGCTGCGCAAGACGATGGCGAGTTGAGCGCGTCTCACTCCACCCGCGCCAGCACCGCGAGCTTGCGGATGCCCTTGTTGCGGTAGGCGTCCAGGAACGCGTAATAATCCTTGAACGACACGCAGCCGTTGGAATCGCCGTTCGGACCGAGCATGAAGGTGTGCGCGAGCAGGCCGTCGCGGCCGTAGATCGCGCTCTCGCCGCCGAGCGGGGTCAGGCGCAGCGCCGGCACGCCGTGGAACAGCGCCTCGCGCGGCTTCAGCGTGTAGATGTGCGGCGGCGTCACACCGCGCATACGCTGGCGCTGGGAGCGCGGATCGTCGAGATTGGAGCCGAGGCCGGAATGCGCCTCGAGCTTGGTGCCATCGGGCAGATAAACCGTCTTGGCGGTGATGTCGTAGACCGCGGTGTCGCGCTCATAGGGCGGCGCACCGCCGAACATCGGATTCTGCTCCTTCGGCGCGATGGACGCTGTGATGCTGGCATCGGCCGAGGCATACGCCAAGAGCCCGCCGGACGGCTCACGCTTGCCCCAGAGTTTCTCGACCATCGATTGGCGCGGACCGGTGATCGACATCACCGCAGCCTTGGCGCGATCGGCGAAGGATTTTGGTTTAGCCTCGGGCGCCGGCACGATCTCGGCCGGATCGGCCGAGGCCAGCTGCACACCGGCGTCAGCGCGCTTGGCCTTGGCAGCGTCCACGATCTTGGCCGAGCCTTGCGGCTTCAGCGCGTCCGCGACCTTCGCGATCACGTTGGGCTTCGCGGCTTCCTTCGACGCATCCTTGATAGCGTCCTTGGCCTCGGCAACGCTGATTGCCGGCGCTGCAGGCGCGGCGCTGGCCGCGCTCGAGGCCACGCCTTGCGTCGCAGCCGCGGCAAAGCGCTCGTTGAACATCTCGCGCGAGATCGGCGCGGTCACCTGCAACCGGTCCGGCAGGAGCGCGAAGGTTTCCTTGACCGCCTCGCCCGCCTCGCGCAGCACCACCTTGGGTGCGCGCTTGATCACGGGCTCGTCGTAGCCGCTGTTGCCGACGGTCGGATAGACGCTGGCGCCAAGGATGTTGTGGTAGATGGTCCAGCCGGCGCCAATCACGACGCAGCCGATCGCCGTGGCGCCGAGCCAATTACGGGTGGTCATTTTCCGGGAAGATTTCCGCGAATAATTCTTCGAGAATTTCTTGGACTTCCGTGCCGCGTTACTCTGCGCAGCGATACTCGTACTCATTCGCCTTGCGTCCAGGACGGTGTCACTCAGTCCCCCTTCGAAGCGCCGCTGGTCACGATCCGGGACCAGCATCTCGCAGAGGGTCGGAGCGTCATTAAGGCGACTTTTAGTTAAATGCAGATTAAGTTCAGGCGGATATGGGGCAACTCGTTAACGTCGTCCCATTTCGGGAAAAAAGCCCGCAGAATTACGGCCTTAGCCGAAACTGTTAACCATGAATTCTCGACCGGTTCAGGCCGGCCACCCGACGCCTCCGCCCGCAGCCAAGACGCACCCAACAGCGCCTTTTTCGTGATCATCAAACTGGGCCTGACCACAGCGCCGAGGGGTTGCGAGGCTGGTGGACTCCAGCCGCCCTGCCGCGCGCCGGGCGGTCGCGGCAACAGCTCATGCAGGTCACGCACCGCGGGACGGAAGTGCTCACGCGGCACGGCGCTGTGACTGAAAGTTGATCGCGCCGGCCTGGAAATCGCCGCGACGAGAAAATAGCTCCTGAGTCAGTACTTTTCGGCAGCCTCTGCGTGTGATACGGTACCGTATCAACATCGCCTTGAACTGTGCCGAGCACGCAAACGGAGGCAGGCATGAGAGGCTTTTCGCGCGCCGGGTTTTGCGCCCTGGCGTGTTTATTGTTGTTGATTGGGTTTGCAAGGGCACAGTCTGCTGCCAATGCGGGCTGTACGGCATCGCCGTCGGCCGTGGGCACGCAGGTTTGGCGCTGCGACAACGGCATCACGATCGTTGCGGAAAACGGCGCCAGATTTGAACTAAAGGACGCCAACCGCGACGGACATATAGACTCCGTGGAATTGAGCAGCAAAGCCCTGCTGATCGAGGTGCCCAAGAAGCCCGGCGGCAATCCCTTCAAGGTGTTGACCCCGCAGGCGATCGCGGCGGTGCGCGGCACGAAATGGGCGGTCGATGTCGCGGACGCCAAGACCTCCGTGTTCGTCGCTGACGGCCGCGTCGGCGTGACCCGCAGGGCTCGTGGACGCGGTGTCGTGCTCGGACCCGGCGAAGGGGTCGATGTCGAGGCAACCGGCCCGTTGACCGTCAAGACGTGGGGCCAGCCGCGCGTCGACGCGCTGATGGCACGACTCGGACAATAAGCTGGGTCGATAAGGCTCAGCTCAATAAGATTTGGACAGTAGAAGATTGCAAACCGACCGCATGCGTAGCCGACGCGTTCAGATCCTGGTGGCACTCGTTCTCACCGCGCTATGGGGCGCGGGCATCTTTGCCGCGCACGCCAACGGCCATCTGCGCTTTCTCGACCGCCTCGAAGCGACGTTGACGGATTGGCGGACCCAGGTCCGCGGCGTGCAGCGCCCGCCCGATCTCGTCACCATCGTAGCGATCGACGATACTGTGGTGAAGCGCGGCGGCAGCTATCCGCTGCCCCGGGCCGATCTCGCCCGCGTCGTCGACACCATCGTGCAGTTCAAGCCGAAGGTCATCGCGATCGACTTGCTGCTGGTCGACCGCAGTGCCGCGATCGGCGATGCGACGCTCGCCAACACGCTCGCCACCGGTCCGATGGTGCTCGCGGCGGCGGCGATCTTCCCGACCGACAGCGAGACCGTGGCGCCGAGCAGCGAAGGTCCCCTTGCGGTCCTGCCGCAGGCCGAGCGCTTCCTGCTGCCGCTGCCCGCCTTCGCCGAGCATGCAGAGGTCGGCGTCGTCAACGTCGCGACGGGACAGTCGGGCTCGCCGCTTTCGGTGCCGATGCTGTTCCGGACGGCCGACAAGGTCGAGCTGTCGTTTCCTTTGCGCGTGGCGGCCCGCGCGCTCGACAAGCCGCTGACGATCGCGCCGGATCATCTCAGGCTCGGTGACCGCGTGGTGCCGACCGATACCGACTTCGCGCTGCCGATCACCTATTACGGCCCGCGCCGCACCATCCGCACCGTCAGCGCGCAGAGCATTTTCGACGGCACGCTCAACCGCGCCGCGATCGAGAACCGGATCGTCGTGATCGGCGCCGCGGTCGCCGGCGGCGGCGACTTCTACCCGACGCCGTTCGATTCGCTGATGCCCGGCGTCGAGGTGGTCGCGACCGCAATCACCCACCTCGTCGCTGGCGACGGCATCGTGCGCGACCGCAGGGTGCATACCGCCGACGCATTCGCCGCGATCCTCTTGCCAATGCTGTTGGTCGGCCTGCTTGCCTGGCGGCGCAGTGCACTCGGCATCATGGCGGCGGCCGCGGTGATGATCGCGTGGGCCGGGCTGAACCTGTTCGCGTTCACCCACGGCATCTGGCTGAATGCCGCGACGACGCTCGCCGCGGCCGTGCCGCCGGTTGCGATCTTTGCCGGCGTGCAGCTGTGGGCGGGAGGCCGCCGCACGCAATATCTCGCCGCCAAGAGCAGGTCGCTGGCGCAATTCCAGGCGCCGGCGGTGCAGGACTGGCTGGCGCGCGATCCGAATTTCCTGTCCAAGCCCATTCGGCAAGACGCCGCCGTGGTTTTCATCGATCTCTCTGGCTTCACAGGCTTGAGCGAACGGACCGATCCGGACGCGCTCCAGGACATCCTGAAGGCGTTCCACGCGCTGCTGGACAAGACCGCAGCCGATTGCGGCGGCTTGATCACCGGCTTTCTCGGCGATGGCGCCATGATCCTGTTCGGACTGCCGCGCGCAATACCCGATGACGCGGCGCGCGCGCTGAAATGCGCGATCGACCTGCATCGCGGAGTCGAGCGCTGGATCGCCTCGTTGCCGCCTGCCATCGGACATCAGCTCGGCTTCAAGATCGGCGCGCATTTCGGCGAGATCGTCGCCTCCCGCCTCGGCGAAAGCCACCAGCACATCACGGCGACCGGCGACACCGTCAACGTCGCGAGCCGGCTGATGGAGGTCGCCGCCCGGAACGGCGCGCGGCTTGCGCTGAGCGATACGCTGCTGGACACCGCCGACTTCCACGGCGCTCCCGACGGCATCCTGTCAGGCCCCCTGCTCACGCAAGTCCGCGGCCGCTCCGGCGTCGTGACCGTCTGGTTCTGGCGCGATCGGGACGTACCGGACCAGGCCGCCACCAAGGCCGAGATGATCGGCTGAAGCCCTTACCGCGCTTCCGGCGGCGGGGAGCGGTCGAGCACGTCGCCCTTGGCGCCTTCCAAGAGATCGATGCCGTAGGTCTCGACCACGAGCGGCCCGCGCTTGCGCTGCAATTGCGCAATCTGCGTCACCTTCTCAAAGAGGTCGTTGAGGGCAGGATGACCATCGCTGCGCAGCTCGTCGACATAGAGCAGCTTGCCGGCGAGCAGCTTGGGATCGGGGTCGGGCATGTTGACCCAGCGGATGCGCTGGGTCTGCTGGGCCACGCAGGTGCCGCGCGGCAAATAAAAGGCGAGCCAGCCCGTGGTGCCATAGTCCTGCGCGAGCACACAGGTCGCGCCACTGCGCGCGCGCACCGCTTCGATCTGCGCGGCAAGCTCACGCCAGCCGACGCCGACGCTGCGCACAGTGGCATCGCGGCGATAGCCGGACAGCCAGCCGGTATTGGCCTGCACGATCAGGACCGCAAACATCACGATGCTGACCGGCGCGGCCCACCGCAGGCAGAAATCCACCAGGCGCCGCTGGCGCGGCTTCCACTGCACGAGGTTGGCGGCGGCGGCCGCGGCGACGACGAAGGGTGGGTAGACCGGCGCAAACCAGTTGGCCTCGACGCGGGCGTGTAGCGAATGCCAGACGAAATAAGCAACGACGGTCCAGAACATCGTCGCGATCAGCACGCGCGAGGCCAGCGCGCCGGCCCGGTGCCAGGTCAGCGCATGCAGCCCCATCGCGCCCAGGATGAAGACGAGCGGGGTCGCAAACGCGATCTGGGTCGGGATCAGCTCGGCGATGAAGACGGGACGGAAGTCCTCGATTCTGGCGCGGCCGAGCTGCTTTGCGAACGACACCCAGTGATGGTCCGCATTCCAGAGGATCACCGGCGAGAACAGCGCGAGGGCCACGAGACCGCCGAGATAGGGCCAGGGCGAGAGAAACCAGTGCCGCAGCTTCGGGACGGAAGCGAGCCAGATCAGGATCGCCAGCCCAAAGAACATCGCGGTGTATTTCGACAGCAGCGCCGCACCGACGGCCGCGCCGGCCGCAAGCCACCATGCTCCGCGTCCGGTCTCCAGCACCTTTGCGAGGAAGAACAGCACGAAACTGGAGGCGACCAGCAGCGGCGCATCAGGCGTGACGATCAGCGTGCCAACCGCGGCCATCATCGTCACGTTGAGCAGGATGGCGCTGGTGGCGGCCACGCGCGCGCTGCCGAACAGGATCGCGGCCGAGCGGTAGACCGCATAGCTCATCGGCAGCGCCAGCAGGATCGAGACAAGGCGGACGCCGAGCTCAGTGTCGCCGGCAATCATGGTGCCGGCGCGGATCACATAGGCCACCATCGGCGGGTGGTCGTAGTAACCGCCCGCCAAATTTTTCGACCACATCCAGTAATAGGCTTCGTCGAAGGTGATCGGCGTGAAAGCCGCGGCGACCAGCCGCAACACGACCAACGCAAGAATCGTGAGCGCGGTGTTGCGGACGATCCGCGCGTCAGCTCCGCCCATATCGCGCTATTTCTTGCGCCAGACGAACAGTCCGGACATCGCGTAGTTCCACACCACGCCCATCAATGCACCGGCCATGCCGGCCAGCCACCAGATCGGCTCCTGGTCGTAGACCGAGAAGGCGACGCCGACATTGGCGAGCAGGCCGACGCTGCACACGATGTAGAAGGCGATCAAGCCGCGCAGCAGCGCAAAGCCCTTCAGCCGCTGGTCGCGATAAGTGAGGAAGTTGTTGAGGATGAAATTGCTGGTCATGGCGACGATGGCGCCGGCGGCCTGCGCCTCCGCGAACGGCGCCTTGAACAGCTGAAGCGCGATGAACAGCGTGGCGAGATGCACCACGAGGCCGATGCCGCCGACCATCGCGAACAAGATAAAGCGCAGCGAGACGATGTCGTTGCTCAGCTTGGCCAGCACGAGGCCAAGGAAGTCCAGCGCGACCATGGAATCGAGCTTGCTCTCGCCGTGCTGCCGGGCGCCAAAGGTGTAGGGAATCTCGACCGCACGTAAGTTGCCATGCGCGGTCGCGACCAGGTCGAGCAGGATCTTGAAACCGTGCACCGACAGCTTTGGCGCGAGCTGCTCGAAACGATCGCGGCGGATCATGAAGAAGCCGCTCATGGGATCGGCGATCTCGACCCGCAGCATCTTCCGGGCGAACTCGGTCGCCAGCGCGCTGGCCCCCGCGCGCTGCTTGTTGAAGCCCTCGCTCTTGTAGCCCTCGATGTAGCGGCTGCCGACCACGATGTCGGCTTGATCGCTCGCGAGCAGCAACAGCATCTTCGGCAGTTGCGTCTCGTCATGCTGCAGGTCGGCGTCGATCACGGCCACATAGGGTGCGCTCGAGGCGAGGATGCCCTCGATGCAGGCGCCTGACAGGCCGCGGCGGCCGATGCGGCGGACACAGCGCACACGGCTGTCGCGCTGCGCCAGCGCACGCACGACGTCCCAGGTGCCGTCGGGCGAATTGTCGTCGACGAACACGACTTCCCAGGCGACGCTGGCGAGCGTCGCCTCCAGCCGCCGGTACAGCACCGTGACGTTGTCGCGCTCGTTGAAAGTCGGGACGATCACCGACAGTTCCGGCCCCTCTTGAGCCTGCGGCAGGTTGTCGGCGCCCGGTCTGATCGCTTCATTCATGACGGAGCGTATATCCGCCGTGTCTTGCGCTGCCAAGTTCTTGCGCTACCAAGCCGAGGTTTGTGTGGGGAACGGCCCAAAAGAGGGCCTAAAATGCCAACGACCCCGGAACGGCGGGCCGCGCGTACATCCGGCGCAGGCCTGAGCTATTCCAAGGTCGTTCCAACGACGGAGAACGTCACTCAACGTCGCCGTTAGAAGCTAGATAGGAATGGCGAGGCCGCTCCGCAAGGCCCCCTTCAGGGCACTTTTCCGCCCCCTATTGGTTGGGCACTTCCCGAATCACAGGCCCTCGCGGCGCCGGCGCGGCAGGGGCGGCGGGTGCCGCGGCAGGGGCTGACTCGACTTTTACCGGCTTGGGCGGCCTGCCGTACTGGCCAATCGGGCCGAATACGACGGCGACCGCAAGCACGGCCGCCGCGACGATCGCGCCCAGAATGCCCCCCACCGACTCAGACGACATGGACCCATCCCTGTTCCAGATGCGCCCAGTGATATCATGGATGACCGCACAGCCGGAAGGGTTCGCCATGCCGCAAAGCTCAATGGAGCTATTTCTGCGGCGGCCGGTGCTTGACGTAGGCCATCACAATGTCCTTCTGCGCCGACTCCACCGCCCTGTTTGCGGTATCGAGATGGGCGCCGGCATCGATGTTGGGGTAATGCGTGGTGAGATAATCGAGCAGCACCACGCGATAATATTGCCGCTCCGATGGACAGGCGCCCGCGACCGAACGGCCAAAATCCTGTTCCGACAGGCCCTGATTAGAGTCGCGGGAATATTCCCGCGCCAGGCAATGCCAGTAATCGTCGCGGCCCTGCTGGGCGAGTTTCTGTGCGCTTTTGGTGTCGTCGTCATCCGCCAAAGCAGAACATGTCATGGCAGCAGATGTCATCATGACGAGCGCGGCTCCCAGCAACAGCATCCGCATCTTGTTCTCCTTTTTTCGCGGGTCCAGGCGCGAGCTTAGACAGGACCGGCCAACTGGCCAATCACAACTGGTTTGATTAGGATGAGGTCCCTCCCCGTCGATGCGAGATCCTTCCGTGGCCAAAGCAAAAACCGCGTCAAAAAAATCCGGCAACATCTTCATCGGCATCGGCGGCTGGACCTTCGAGCCCTGGCGCGGCGTGTTCTATCCGGAGAAGCTGACGCAGGCCAAGGAGCTGTCGTACGCCGCCTCGAAGCTGACCTCGATCGAGATCAACGGCACCTATTACGGCTCACAGAAGCCGGAGAGCTTTCGCAAATGGGCGAGCGAGGTGCCCGAGGGTTTCGTGTTCTCGGTGAAGGGACCGCGCTTCGCCACCAATCGCCGCGTGCTCGCCGAGGCGGGCGATTCCATCAAGCGGTTCTACGATTCCGGCGTGCTGGAGCTCGGCGACCATCTCGGGCCGGTGCTCTGGCAGTTCGCGCCGACGAAAAAATTCGACGGCGCCGATTTCGGCAAGTTTCTGGAGCTGCTGCCGCGCCAGCTCGACGGACGCGCGCTGCGCCATGTCGTGGAAGTGCGCCATGACAGCTTCTGCACGCCGGATTTCGTTGCGCTGATCCGCGAATTCGAGACGCCGGTGGTGTTCGCCGAGCACGGCAAATATCCGGCGATTGCCGACGTCGCCGGCGACTTCGTCTATGCAAGGCTTCAGAAGGGCAATGACGAGATCAAGACCTGCTATCCGCCGAAGCAGCTCGATGCCTGGGCCGCGCGCTTTCAGGCCTGGGCTTCGGGCAGTGAACCCGATGACCTGCCGAAGGTTGACAAAGCCAAGCCGAAGAAGGAGCCGCGCGACGTGTTCGCCTACGTCATCCACGAAGGCAAGGTGCGCGCGCCGCAGGGCGCCATGGAACTGATCGCGCGGGTGAGCTGAGGATGTCCATGGCGAAGGCGAAAAAACTCTTCACCATCGGCTATGAGCAGACACCGCCCAAAGCGGTTCTCGACGAGCTGGAGCAGGCCGGCGTCAAGCTCGTGGTCGACGTGCGCGCGGTGACGTCCTCGCGCCGGCCGGGCTTTTCCAAGAAGCAGCTGTCCGCGGGCCTCGATGAGCGCGGCATCGGCTATGTCCACCTCGCCGCGCTCGGCACTCCGAAGGAAGGCCGGCTCGCCGCGCGCAGCGGGCAATACGACGTGCTGGAGAAGATCTATTCAAAGCACCTGAAGACGCCGCAGGCGAGGGAAGAGATGGACGAGCTCTCGGCGCTGGTGAAGAAGGCCGGCCCGGTGTGCCTGCTCTGCTACGAGCGCGACCACACCCACTGCCACCGCCAGATGATTGCGGAGATCATCGAGGAGCGCGATGGCGTGGCGGTGACGAATCTGGCGGGGCGGCAGGTGTAGCGCTTCGTCATTCCGGAGCCTGCGTCAGCGCGAACTACGGTGCGCAATTGCGCACCTGAGAATCCATCGGGCGGCAGAGTTGGTGGACGGCTTCCGGGCTCAGCGCAACGCGCTGCCCCGGAACGACAAATCAGCCCAGCTTAAACGTCCCTTCCATCATCTGCACGCAGCTGCCACCGACATGGGCGGAGCGGATCTTGCCGTCCTGCTTGCGCACCCGCGTCAGCAGCAGGCTCGGCCGGCCCATGTCAAAACCTTGACCGACGGTGAGCTTGAATTCGCCGTCGCGCGCGGGGTCGAGGTCGGCGAACAGCGCGGCGGCCGCGACCGTGGCGCTGCCGGTGGCAGGATCCTCGGCGAGACCGCCGGCACCGCGCATGAACATCCGCGCTTGAAGCTCGCAGGGCGCCTCCGCCGCGGGCACATCGCGCGTATAGAACCAGGCCGAGGCCGCGCCGTCGCGCGGAAATACCCGGCCAAAGGCCGCCGCATCGGATCTCGCCCGCTTGAGCGCATCGCGCGAATGCAGCTCGATCACCAGAAATGGCGTTCCAACACCGACAACCTGCGGCACGTGACGGTCGACCTTGATATCCTCCGCGCTGAGCGAAATACAGCTCGCGGCATCCAGGGCAGGCAATTGCGACAGCCGGGACAGCGGCTGCGGCGCGGTGAGCTCGGTGCTCACCACCCGGCCCTGCTCCCGCCGGATGTCGACCGGCACGAGTCCGGCCTTCTCTTCGAACAGCAGGCGCGGCTTCGGCTCCTTGGCGATCGTCGCCAGCACGAAGGCCGTGCCGACATTCGGATGACCTGCAAAGGGCATCTCCCTGACGGGGGTGAAGATGCGCACCTCGGCATCATTCGCCTTGTCGCGCGGCGGCAGCACGAAGGTCGTCTCGGAGTAGTTGAATTCGGTGGCGATCGCCTGCATCTGCTCAGTGGAGAGCCCGCCGGCATCGAGCACCACGGCGAGCTGATTGCCGCCAAAGGCGCGGTCGGTGAACACATCGACGGTGATGTAGCGGCGCTGCATCTTTCGTTTCCCCATGCAAGTCGCGGCCGCAACCGGCCGCGTCTTCGGCAACACTACAGGCCGGCAGCATCGCCCGTCATGCCCCAAAATTCGGAGCAATCGGAGCATTCGCGGAAGAGACGGTGAGCGCTTTGCCTACGCCCCGTTCCAGACAGCGCTCACCCCAGCTGAAACACCGCGACCGGCCGCTCATAGCCGCGCACCTCGACCTCGCCCAGCGCCACGGCGTCGCTGCCGTCGTCGCCCAGCACTTCGCGGACGGATGCGGAAATCAGGAGCTGGGAGCCGAACTCCTTGTTCAGCGCCTCCAGCCGCGAGGCGAAGTTCACGGTGTCGCCGATGACCGTGTATTCCTTGCGTCGGGGCGAGCCGATATTGCCGGCGACAACCTCACCGAAATGGATGCCGATGCCGATCCGCAGCGGCCAGCTGGTTTGCGCGTTGATGCGATTCATCGCGGTTAGCATCTCGCGGCCTGCGGCGACAGCGCGATGCGCGGCGTCGGAGGCTTCCAGCGGCGCGCCGAACAGCGCGAGAAAACCGTCACCCAAAAACTTGTTCACGATACCGCCGTGGCGATCGAGAATGTCGACCAATATTGCGAAGGCGCCGTCGAGCCGGTCGACCACCTCCTGGGGCGTGCGGGACTGCGCGCCGGCCGTGAAGCCGCGGAAATCGACGAACATCACCGCGACGCGGCGGAGATCACCGCTGGCGCTCGTTCCCGCCGCCATCAGCCGCTCCACCACCTGCGGCGAGACGTGTTGGCCGAACAGATTGGTCACCCGGTCGCGCGCGGTCGCCGCCGCGATGCTCGCGGCAAATTGCCGCCGCAGCTGCGCGCCGACGGCGCCGGCGAGCACGCCGCAGATCAGGATGACAATGCTGCGCACCGCGTGAAAATAGATCTGGGGCTCGCCGGCTTCGCTCGCCGAATTGTAATACAGCGCGACGGCCAGAAGTCCGGCGGCGGCCACGAAACCCGTGAAGGTGGAGAGCCAGAAATCGAGCCGCAGGGTCGAGAGGATGACAAAAATGAAGTACATCAGCGGCACGGCGAAGCCGAGCGCCTGGCTCGCGCCCATGGTCCGGATTTGCAGGATGAGAATCACCGTGGGCAGCGAGGTCTCGATCAGCGTGCCGATATAGCGCCTGATCACCGGCAGGTCGCGATCGAGGCGGAGGTTCTTCCTGATCTGGGTGTGGACCCAGACTTCGAACAGGATGAAACCGACCAGAAGGCCATAGACCTCGATCAGCCCTTCCGTTCCGCGCCAGACCCGGTTCACGACAGCGGGCTCGATCAGATAGATCGCGGTGAGGAACAACACCATGACGCAGCCCGTCATGATCAGCGCGCGCACCCGCAACAGTTCGGTGCGCAGCACCTCCCGCGTCAGCTCACGCTCGAAATCGTCCGATAGCACGGCATGCTGCCGCGTCTTCCTGCTCGCAAATTTCGCCATTCCGCCCCTCGATTCCGGGGGCATCTTGCCTCAATCCAGCGTGCGGCGGAAGCGCGTCACTGCGATGGTCATGGCAAGCAGCATCAGGGCCGCCAGCGCCAGCGTGTCGAAGCGCAGGTTCTGCATGGTCGCGCCCTTCAGCATGATGGCGCGGACGATACGCAGATAATGGGTCAGCGGCAGGCCCTCGCCGAGATATTGCGCCCAGGCCGGCATCCCCGCGAACGGGAACATGAAGCCGGAGAGCAGGATGCTCGGCAGAAAGAACATCATCGACATCTGCATGGCCTGAAGTTGGTTCTGCACCAGCGTGGAGATCGTGTAGCCGATCGACAGATTCGTGGTGATGAACAGCGTCGAGAGCAGCGCCAGGAGGAACAGATTGCCAAGCAGGGGCACGCCGAACAGGCCGACACCAATGCCAATGATGAGGAAGGCCTGGAGGAAGCCGACCAGGACGTAAGGCACGATCTTGCCGAACATCACCTCGACCGGCTTGATCGGCATCGACAACAGGCTCTCCATGGTGCCGCGCTCGACCTCGCGCGTGACCGACAGCGCGGTGAAGATCAGCATGGTCATGGTGAGGATGGTGCCGACGAGGCCCGGCACGATGTTGAGGCTGGAGGCCGCGGCCGGATTGTAGCGGGCATGGGCGCGGATCTCGAACGGCATCTCCGGGGGATCGCCGATGTAGAGATCGTGCTTGAGCGCGGTCTGCACCACCATGCCGAGCGAACCGATCGCCGAGCTTGCCGCAACCGGATCGGTGGCGTCGGCCGCGACCAGCAGCGCCGGCCTGTCGCCGCGCCGCACCGCCCGCTCGAAGCCGCGCGGGATCTCGACGCCGAACAGCACCTTGCCGGATTTCAGCAGATTGTCGAAATCATCGACATCGTGCACTTCATAGAGGAAGCGGAAATAGGCGGTGTTCTCCAGCGCCTTCAGGATCGAGCGGGCGAGATCGGAGTCCTCCTGGAGCAGCACCGCGCTTGGCAGGTTACGCGGTGTGGTGTTGATGGCATAGCCGAACAGCATGAGCTGCATCACCGGCAGCATCACGATCATGGCGAACGAGACGCGGTCGCGCCTCAGCTGGATGAACTCCTTGACCAGCATCGCATAGGAGCGTTTCCAGAAGCCGAAGCGCTCCCGGATTTCGTGGGCCGGCGCGGGATGATCGACAGCGCTCATGGGAAATTGTCCTTACTGGAAATTGTCCTTTGAGCGGCTCATCAGCTCGATGAACACGTCTTCGAGCGATGGCGACGATTTCTGCCAGTGCAGGCCGCTTCTCTCGCGCCACGGCCCGATGCTGGCCTCGAGCGCAGCGACGTCGCGCCCCGAAACGTGCAGCGAGGTGCCGAACGGCGCCACCATATCGATGCCGGGCTTGCCCGTGAGCGCGGCCGCGATCTCATTGAGGTCTTCGCCCGTGACCGTGTAGGTGGTGAGCGCGGATTTGGCGATCACCTGCTCCACCGTGCCATGCGTCAGGAGATGACCATAAGCGATATAGGCGATCTCGTGACAGCGCTCGGCCTCGTCCATGTAATGGGTCGAGACCAGCACGGTGAGGCCGTCGGCGGCGAGCGCGTGGATCTCGTTCCAGAAGTCGCGCCGCGCCTTGGGATCAACGCCGGCGGTCGGCTCGTCGAGCAGCAGGAGTTGCGGATTGGGCAGCGTGCAGGCACCTAATGCCAGGCGCTGCTTCCAGCCGCCGGAGAGCTCGCCGGCCAGCTGCTCCTCGCGGCCCGACAGTCCGAGCCGCTTGATCATGTCGCGCGCAGCGCCGCGCGCGTCAGTGAGGCCATAGAGGCGCGCGACAAATTCGAGGTTCTCGCGCACCGAGAGATCCTGATACAGGCTGAAGCGCTGGGTCATGTAGCCGACCTGGCGCTTGATCTTTTCGGCATCGCGGCGGATGTCGTAGCCGAGGCAGGTGCCCTCGCCGCTGTCGGGCGTGAGCAGGCCGCAGAGGATGCGAATGGTGGTGGTCTTGCCCGAGCCGTTCGGCCCGAGGAAGCCGTAGATCGAGCCGCGCCTCACCTGCATCGACAGATCGTGCACGACCTCGCGGCCCCCGAACGACTTGGTCAGGCCCTTGACGTCGATCGCGATGCCGTTGCCGCCGCTCATCGCCTATCCGCCACCGGTGTCTTCGGATCGAGATAGACGTTGATCGGCTGTCCGACGCGCAAGGCGTCGGGGCGCGAGGGCCGCGCCTGGATCAGATAGACCAGCTTGTTCCGCTCATCGAGACTGTAGATGACGGGCGGGGTGTATTCGGCCGAGGTCGCGATGAAATAGATCTTTGCGGTGAGATCGGCCGCGCAATTGTCGCAGGCGATGCGCACTGTGTCCCCGATGGCGAGCTTCGGCAGCTCGGTCTCCGGCACGAAGAAGCGCAGCTTCATGTTGCCGGGCGGCATGATCGAGAGCACCGGCCGCTGCGCCGCCACCATCTCGCCCTCGCGGAAATAGATCTGCTGGATGGTGCCTGCGACCGGCGCAAAGCCCTTGCGACGCGCTAGCCGCGTCTCCGACGTCGCCACCCGCGCTTGCGCCACCCGTAAAGCCGAAACAGCAGAATCGAGATTGGCCTGCGTGCCGGAGCCGGTCTTGCTCAGCGAGGCCGCCCGGTCATAGGTCTGCTGCGCATTCGCCAGCGTCGCCTTCTGCTGGTTGAGATCGGCAAGCTGGAGGTCGTCATCGACGGAATAGAGGTGATCGCCTACCTTGACCTCGTCGCCCTCGCGGACATTGAGCTTGGTCACCCGGCCGGCTTCGTCCGGGCTGACGAAGATCATGTCGGCCTCGACCCAGCCCTGGAAGCCGGGATCGCGCTTCTCCTTGCAGCCGCCAAGCGAGGTTACGATCGCCAGAACCACGATCGAGCAAAGGCGCGACAGCTGTCGCCCCCTGACCCTGAGGAGCCGCCAACGGGTCCGCGCGGAGCGCGGCCCGATGACAGGCTCCGCGGCCTCTCGAAGGGCGAGGAGCCACAGCCGGGCCTGCATCCTTCGAGACGCGCGTTCCGCGCTCCTCAGGATGAGGTCAGACATGATTTGCGACGACCTCATGTCGTCCTCCGTTCGCCAAAAATCAAATCGAGATGGACGCGCAGCATCTCCTGCGCGTCGAGCGGCGCGTGCCGTGCGAACAAGCTCTGCCAAATCACCGCGATCATCGCGGGCGCAACCAGGATCTGGGGAAACCGCGCGAGATTTTTCTCGCGGATCTCGCCACGGGCGATGCCGAGCTCGATCAGCGCGCGCATGCCCGCGATTCCGCGCGAGACGACCTCGCGGTAGTAGAAATCGGCAACGGACGGAAAGCGCGGCCCCTCCGCCACGATCAGGCGCACGAGGTCGCCGCGCCTGGTGCCGATGACCTCCTTCAGAAAGTTGCTGGCGAAGGTCTCGACAAGGTCGCGGACCGTTCCGGTCGGCGGCGGCAGCGTCGTAAGGCGCGTGACCACCGGCACGATCACGGTGCGCACCAGCTCCTCGAACATCGATTCCTTGTCCTTAAAGTGCAGGTAGATCGTGCCTTTGGCGACGCCGGCTCGTTTGGCGATTTCGTCGAGCCGGGTCGCGGCAAAGCCGCGCGCGATGAACTCGTCCATCGCCGCCTCCACGATCGCGGCGCGCCGCTCCGCCGCGCGGGCGGCCCGATTTGAAACGCGGGCCTCGGCCTCAGCGCCGGCTTCGGGTGCCTGGCTTGCGGCTTGAGCCGCGGATGCGATCGTTCTGGCTGGCTTCTTCGTCATGCATAATTCATGACTGACTAGTCAGTCATCGTCAATAGGTGACGGAATCGCACTAGACGCGACGAATTAGCATTTACTAATGAATTAGTGTATGCTAATGCGTCTCTCATGATGGAAGCCACCCCCAACCCCGTAACGGCCGTGATGCGCGCCCTCGCCGATCCGACCCGCCGCGCCGTATTTGAACGCGTCTTCGACAGCCGGGAAATCAGCGTCGCCGAGCTGACACGCGGCAGCGGCGTGACCCAGGGCGCGATCTCGCAGCACCTGAAATCCCTCAAGCAGGCCGGCCTCGTCGCCGAGCGCGCCGAGGGCCGCAATGTCTACTACCGCGCCGCGCCGCAAGGGCTCGAGCCCCTGGTCACCTGGATGGACCATTACGGCGTGTTCTGGCGCGAGCGCTTCCAGAACCTGCGTGACCTCTTGAAGGAGATCGATCCGTGAGTGCAGCCGAGTTGAAAGCCGAGACCCAAGATATCGTCCGGGACATCGTCGTTGACGAAGTGCTCCCTCATGCGCCGGAGACGATCTGGAAGGCGCTGACCAGTGCCGAGTTGATCGGGCGTTGGCTGATGAAGCCGACTGGCTTCGAGCCGGTTGAAGGCAACACCTTCACATTCCAGACCACCCCGGGCGGCGCCTGGGACGGCGTCATTCATTGCCGGGTTCTCGAGGTGGTGGCCAACAGGCGTCTTGTCTACGCCTGGAAAGGCGGCGATGAGCGCAACACCGGTTACGGCGCGCCGCTCGACACCGTTGTGACCTGGTCCCTCGCTCCGGTCGAAGCCGGCACCCGGATCCGCCTGATCCATGCGGGCTTCGTCATGCCGAGGAACGAGTCGGCCTACAACGTGATGAGCGGCGGCTGGAAAAAGGTCGTCAGACAGCTCGACGAGATCAGCGGCGAGAAGTGAGGAGATATCGCGATGGACAAACCCTATACCGGTGGCTGCGCCTGCGGCGCGATCCGCTATTCGATTGCCGGCAAGCCGCTGTTCAGCAACCACTGCCAATGCCGCGACTGCCAGCGGGAAAGCGGCAGTGGGCATGGCTCGTACGCGACGTTCGCACGCGCCGGCGTCACGGTGACCGGCGAGGCTAAGCATTGGGACATGGTCGCCGACAGCGGCAACGTCAAGACGCGTGGTTTCTGCACGCAATGCGGCGTGCCTGTGTACATGACCTTCGCGGCACAGCCCGACGTCTTCACGATCCGCGCCGCAAGCCTCGACGAGCCCGCCCGCTACAAGCCGCAGGCGGTCACTTTCGCCGCGCGCGGCCATGACTGGGACCGCCTCGACCCCAGCCTGCTAAAGTTCGATGGCATGCCGCCGGGGTGAGGTGCGTTCCCTCTCCCGCTTGCAAGCGGGAGAGGTGAAACACCAGCGCTTGCAAGCGGGAGAGGTGAAACACCAGCAGCTAAATTCAACTGTGAAACTTCAGACCGTCGACGATCTTGTCGATCACCTTGCGCTCGGCACGCATCGCGATGCCGACGAGATTGAGCTCGGCGCGCGCCACGCCCCTCACCGCCTCGCGATTGGCGGCATCGTGCGTGGTCTTGAACATGTCCTCGGTATAGACCGCCGGTTTGACGTTGCGTGTCAGTGCCCGGTCGAGCGCGCGTGATAATGCCGGACCATCCGCGCCATAGATCAGGATCGGTTGGCCGATCAGCGCGTGATATTTCGTGCCCGAGGCGTCCTCATAGGCTTCGCCGATACATTCCGGAAAGGCCGCGGCGATGCCGCTGGTGAGGAAAGACGCGATGTTGAGCTTCTGCCAGGCCTGAAGATCGGTGCGGATCACGATGGCGATCTTGGTGTCGAACTGCATGTGTATTCCTAACTGTCATTCCACGCGCGATGCTACGCATCGCCCCGGAATGACGGCAAGAAGATTCAGCGCTCGAGGGATCAACCCTTGGCGTCGCAGGCCCAGGCGCGGATCACGCATTCCTTGCCGCCGTATTTGTAGCATTCGCGCGTCGCCGCATTCAGCGACGCCGAGATCTTCGGTTTGACGGCATAGCCATAGGCGCCGCACGGGTTGACGAGATCGACCGACATCGCAGCACAGGCGCGCTTCATCGTGACGGTGGTGCAATCACCCTTGCACTGCTTCTGTGCCACGGCGCGGGCCTCGTGCTCGGCGCCGTAATCATAGGCTTGGCCATAGGCGCCGCACTTGCCAACCGCAATGGCACCGGCGGCGTGAGCTTCTGTGATGTGACGGGCGCCGGAGACACAAACCGAGAGAGCAAAGAAAAACATCGCGCAACGGCGCGCGACGACGTTCGAAGCCATGGAAAAACCCCTCCCCCCAAGGCAGGCGAAGGCGACTCTAAGCGGCGGTCGTTTCCAGATGGTGAACGGGCGGTTGAAATGGGCGACTTGCGAGGGTTGCTACGACACTGTCATCCGCGCCGTGCCGCTTCCAGTGCCTGCGGGGTGTCGATGTCGAGGAAGGCGCTCTCGCCGTCGACGGGCACTTCGGCCACCGCTTCGGTGTGCTTGGCGATCAAGTGTCGCGCGCCAACGTCGCCGTCGAGCGTCATCAACTCCTTAAAGAAGCGACGCGACCATAGCACCGGGTTGCCGCGGCGGCCCTCGCTGACGGGCACGACAATGAGGTTGCCGCGGTCCGGCGCAAAGCCGTAGATGAGGCGGTCGATCAGGCCGGCGTCGATCAGCGGCATGTCGCCGAGACAAACCACGGCGCCATCGCAGGTCTCGGGCACGGCCGCGATACCGGCCTTGACCGAGCTCGCGATGCCGCCGGCGAAATCCGGGTTACGGACGAATTTGACCTTCAGGCCTTGCAGCGCCTGCTCGACCAGCTCGGCCTGGTGGCCGGTGACGACGATCACCTCGGATGCCCGGGAGGCCAGTGCCCGCTCGGTGGCGATCCGCACCAGCTTCTTGCCTTCGAACTCCGCGAGCAGCTTGTTCGGTCCGCCCATCCGGGTGGAGCGGCCCGCCGCCAGCACGATGGCGGCGACCTGACTGTTGCCCTCGGTCTCGGGTTTTGCGCGCGGCTGCGGCCGCGTCACGATCTCCATCAGGAGGCCGCCGACGCCCATGCCCATCAGCTCGGACCGCGTCACCTTGATGCCGGCGAGCAGCCGCATCAGCACCCAGTCAAAACCGTTCTCGACCGGCGAGCGCGCGCAGCCGGGCGCGCCCAGCACCGGGACGTCGCCAGCGCGGGCGATCAGCAGCAGATTGCCGGGATCGACCGGCATGCCGAAATGCTCGATCTCACCACCGATGCCGGTGACGGCTGCCGGAATCACGTCGCGGCGATCAGCGATCGCGGACGCGCCGAACACGATCACGAGCTCAGCCCCCAGCTCGAGCAACTCCTTGATCGCCGCCGACAGCGCCTGCTCCTCATGCGGGACCCGCCGCTCGGCGACGATGCCGGCGCCGGCCGGTGCAAGGCGCTCGGCAGTGACGCGCAGCGTCTTGTCGATCACCTTGGAAGACAGGCCCGGCAGCAGCGTTGAGACCACGCCGACGCGCTTGACGACGTAAGGGGCGATTCTGAGAACGTCCTTGCCGGCGGCCTTCACCGCGGCATCGCGCAAACTCTCCCCGATGCCAAACGGGATTATCTTGACGGTGCCGACCATCTCGCCCTCGACCACCGGCTTGAACGCCTGCAGCGTGGCAAAGGTGATGGCCTCGTCGACATTGTTGATGCGGTCGACTGCGGCGCGGTCGATCACCAGCACGCCCGCCCGCGCGGCGAACAAATTGGCGCGGCCGGTGAAGGCGCGCTCGACATGGATGCCCTCGCCGCCGACGGCAAGCGCGATGCTGGCGGCCGCAACGTCCTCGGAGACGTCGCCCGCCTCCATGCGTACCACGACAATCTGCTTGATGCCGGCGCGCTCCAGCGTCTCGACCTCGGTGGGGCCGATCGTCGTGCCTTTCTTGAGCACCAGCGGTCCCTGGCGCAGGGTGTGGACGGTCACCCCGCCGATCGCATCCCTCGGACTCGCCGGGCCGAACTTCATGCCGCTTCTTCTCTTTCTTTCGGAGGCAGGCGCAGCACCGCCGTGATCTCGGCCATGATCGCCACCGCGATCTCGGCCGGCGAGACCGCGCCGATCGCAAGGCCAATGGGCGCATGGATGCGCGCGATGTCGCTTTCTTTCGCGCCCTGCGCCCGCAGCCGGTCGCCCCGCTTGGCGTGCGTCTTGCGCGAGCCGAGCGCACCGATGTAGAAGCAATTGCGCTCGAAGGCGTGCAGCAGCGCGGGATCGTCGATCTTGGGATCGTGCGTTACCGCGACGAAGCCGGTGTAGGCATCGACATTGAGCGGCGGCAGCGCAGTGTCGGGCCATTCGGCGATCAGCGGAATATCGGGGAAGCGCTCAGGGCTTGCAAACGCCGTGCGTGGATCGATCACAGTGACGTCGTAGCCGAGCGAGCGCGCCAGCGGCGCCAAGGCCTGGCTGATATGCACCGCGCCGATGATGACGAGCTTGGCAGTCGGCGCATAGACGTTGAGGAACAGCTTCTTGCCGCCGGCCTCGACATTGGCGCTCTTGCCGGCGCGAAGCTGCTTTTCCAGCTCTGCGCGCAGCGGATCTTTGGCAAAGTCCTTCGCCTTCACCAGGCGCTGCTCGCCGCTTTCGGTGTCCGTCACCAGAATGACCGGCCGGCGCGCGGCGCGCTCGGCGTTGAGTTCGTGCAGGATCGCGAGCTTCACGGCTAGCCGACCTTCTCGACGAAGACGCGGATGGTGCCGCCGCAGGACAGCCCGACATTCCAGGCGGTCTCGTCGGCCACGCCAAACTCCAGCATCTTGGGCTTGCCACTCTCGATCACGTCCATGGCTTCGGTGACCACGGCGCCCTCGACGCAGCCGCCGGAGACGGAGCCCAAGAACGTGCCCTCGTCATTGATGACGAGACTCGAGCCCGCCGGACGCGGCGCCGAGCCCCAGGTCTCCACGACGGTGGCGAGCGCAACCCCACGGCCCGCCTTCTGCCAGTCCTCCGCCGCCTTCATAATATCCTCGTCGCGATCGAGCATGGGTGGCCTCTCAAGCTGCGGAGCGGATCAGGCTGCGGTGATGCGGCGGCAGCGGCTGGGAGAGCGTGGTGATCAGCTCCTGGATCGAACTCAAATTATGTACCGGGCGGAATTCGTCAACGTGGGGGAGCATCATTTTGATGCCCTGCGCCTTGGCCTCGAAACCGCCGAACCGGAGCAGCGGGTTCAGCCAGATCAGCCGCCGGCAGGATCGGTGCAGCCGGTCCATCTCGAAGGCCAGCTTGGAATCGGCCTCTCGCTCCAGCCCGTCGGAGATGAGCAGCACAATGGCACCCTGGCTCAGCACGCGCCGCGCCCACAATTTGTTGAAGTTGTGCAGCGAGGCAGAGATCCGCGTGCCACCGGCCCAATCCTCGACCGACGCCGAGCAGCTCGCCAGCGCCTCATCAGGGTCGCGCTGGCGCAGCGCGCGGGTGACGTTGGTCAGCCGGGTGCCGAACAGGAACACCGAGACGCGCTTGCGCGCATCGGTGATGGCATGGAGGAAATGCAGGAATAGGCGGGTGTATTCGTTCATCGAGCCCGAGATATCGAGCAGCGCAACGATCGGCGCGGGCTTCTCGATCCGTCCAAGGCGATGGATGTCGATGATGTCGCCGCCAGTGCGTAAAGATGCTCGGAGCGTGCGGCGCAGGTCGAGGCGTAGCCCGCGTGGATCGGGCCGGCGCCGGCGCGTCAGGAGCTCGGCTTGCGGCAGCCGCATCCGCTCGACGGCGCGAAGCGCCTCGGCGATCTCGGCCGCGCTCATCTGCGCAAAGTCCTTCTTCTGGAGGATCTCCTTGTCGGAGACCGACAGGCGCAGATCCTGCTCCTGGTGCTGCGGCGTCTCCGTCATGCGCGGCTGCGACATCGCCTCCTGCACGCGGCGGGAGCCTGCCTGCGGCTTCTTCCTGGCCTGCTCCGGCAGCGGCACCGAATCCAGCATATGCTTCCACTCTTCAGAGGCGCGGAAGAACAGGTTGAAAGCCTGCTTGAAGATCAGCGCATGCTCGTGGCGCTTGACGAAGATGGCCTCAAGCGTGGCGAAGACATCGGTGCGGCTGCCGATGTCGATCACCTGGAGCGCGCTCATCGCATCGATGACGGCGCCTGGGCCCACCGGCATCCCCGCCGCACGCAGCGCGCGGGCAAAGCCGACGATGTTGTCGGCGAACTGCTCGGTCTGCTCCGGGGCAAGATGGTTGATAGCCATGGTCTAATCCCTCTCTCCGTCATTCCGGGGTGCCGCTCAAGCGGCGAACCCGGAATCCAGAGATTGCGGCGCGAGATTCCGGGTTCGCGACTGCGTCGCGCCCCGGAACGACGGACCTACGACTCGCTCGTGGCGTCCTTCAGCACCTTCTGCAAGGCATCGCCCTGCATCCGGGTGATGTCGTCCTGGTATTTGAGCAGCGCGCCCAGCGTATCGCCGACCACTTGCGGGGTCAGCGAACGGGCGTCGAGCTCCGACAAAGCGGTGGCCCAATCGATGGTCTCGGCGACACCCGGCGACTTGTAGAAGTCCTGGTTGCGCAGCGCCTGGACGAAGCGCACGACCTGCTCCGAAAGTTTCGCCGATATGCCGGGCACGCGCGTCTTGACGATCGCGAGCTCGCGCTCGGCGGCGGGATAATCCACCCAGTGATAGAGACAGCGCCGCTTCAGCGCGTCGTGGATCTCGCGGGTGCGGTTAGAGGTGATGATGACGATCGGCGGGTGCGGCGCCCTCACGGTACCAAATTCGGGGATCGTCACCTGGAAGTCGCTGAGGATTTCGAGCAGGTACGCCTCGAACGCCTCGTCGGCGCGGTCGAGTTCATCGATCAGCAGCACCGGCGGACCGGCGACGTCGGGCTCCAGCGCCTGGAGGAGCGGCCGCTTGATCATGTAACGGTCCGCGAAGATGTCGCTCGAGAGCTGGTCGCGATCAGTGTCGCCGGCCGCTTCCGCCATCCGGATCGCGATCATCTGCGCGGCGCTGTTCCACTCATAGACCGCGGAGGAGACGTCAAGGCCCTCGTAGCACTGAAGGCGGATCAATTTCCGCCGCAGCGCCGCCGAAAGCACCTTGGCGATCTCGGTCTTGCCGACGCCGGCCTCGCCTTCCAGGAACAGCGGCCGGCCCATGCGCAGCGAGAGATAGGTCACCGTGGCCAGCGACCGCTCGGCGAGGTAGCCACACGAGGTCAGGAGTTCGAGCATCGCATCGACCGATGCCGGCAAAGCACCGGAAGAATTGGCCGCTGAAGTCATGAAAAAGCCAGTCTCGCTACGCCCTCACCGGGGACAGTTTGGGCCGCGGAATGAGGTCAGCTCATTCCTTGGCATTGGCGGCATCGACGGCGCGGCGCGTCAGCACGCCGATGAGATGCGCACGGTACTCGGCGCTGCCGTGGATGTCGCTGTTGAGGCCTTCGGCCGGCATCACGATGCCGTCAAGCGCCTTCGACGAGAAGCGCTTCTTCAGGGCCTCCTCGAACGCGGTGACGCGGAACACGCCTTCGGAGCCGGCACCGGTGACGGCGACGCGCACGTCCGACGGACGCCGCGCCACGAACACGCCGACCAGCGCGTAGCGCGAAGCCTGGTTGCGGAATTTGACATAGGCCGCCTTCTTCGGCAGCGGAAACATCACCTTGGTGATGATCTCGTCGGCTTCAAGCGCGGTCGAGAACAGGCCCTGGAAATACTCTTCCGCCTTCAGGCGGCGCTTGTTGGTGACGATGGTCGCCCCTAACGCGAGGACGGCGGCCGGATAATCCGCGGTCGGATCGTTGTTGGCGAGCGAGCCGCCGATCGTGCCCTTGTGACGCACGGCGGGATCGCCGATTCCACCCGCAAGGCTGGCGAGCGCCGGGATCGCCTCGCCGACGATCGGGGAGCTTGCGACCTCGGCATGCTTGGCGGTGGCTCCGATCACCAGCGAGCGACCCTTCATCTCGATCGTGTCGAGCCCCTCGATGTGAGAGAGGTCGACCAGATGCGGCGGGCTGGCGAGGCGCTGCTTCATGACGGGAATCAGCGTGTGGCCGCCGGCGATCACCTTGGCGTCTTCGTTCTTCACCAGGAGATTGGCCGCCTGGCGCACGGTGCCGGGGCGATGATATTTGAATTCATACATGGGTGTGTCCTGATCGCGGAATGCGCGCGCGGTCTACGCGAGATCGGATTTGGCCATCGCCTTCGCACCGGCGGTGATCGAGGCGACGATGTTCTGATAGCCGGTGCAGCGGCAGAGATTGCCTTCCAGCTCTTCGCGGATAGTGTGGTCGTCGAGCTCATGGCCCTTGCGATGCACGATGTCGATCGCGGTCATGATCATGCCGGGCGTGCAGAAGCCGCACTGCAGGCCATGATGCTCGCGGAAGGCCTCCTGCATCGGATGCAACGGCGCGCCATCCGCGGCGAGCCCCTCGATCGTCTTGACCTCGTGGCCATCGGCCATCACCGCCAGCGTGGTGCAGGACTTCACGGCCTTGCCATCGAGATGCACGACGCAGGCGCCGCACTGCGAGGTGTCGCAGCCGACATGGGTCCCGGTCAGCCGCAGATTCTCGCGCAGGAACTGCACCAGGAGGGTGCGGGGATCGACATTGGCCGTGACTGGATTGCCGTTCACGATGAGGGAGATTTTTGCCATAAGCACTCTCTATCAGCGCCCCGACGGGTCCCATCGAAGCGGTTCTTATAATTATTCCGACCCATCATATGGGCCATTATGCCCGGGAGCAACATCGCCCCGGACGCAAGGCGCCATGTCCAAAGGCGATAGCCTTTAGCCCTGTACCGCCTTGGCGAAGTTCGCGAAAAATTCGTCGGCCAGCTTCTTGGCGGCGCCGTTGATCAGGCGCTGGCCGAGCTGCGCCAACTTGCCGCCGATCTGCGCCTCGACGTCGTAGGAGAGCAGTGTGCCGCCGTCCTTCTCCGCGAGCCTGACGGCCGCGCCGCCCTTAGCGAAGCCGGCCACCCCACCCTCACCCTCACCGGAGATCTTGTAGCCGTTGGGCGGGTCGAGATCGGAGAGCATGACTTTGCCCTTGAAGCGCGCGGACACCGGGCCAACCTTCATTTTCGCCGTTGCGCGAAAGCCGCCGTCGTCGGTCTTCTCCAGCTCCTCGCAGCCGGGGATGCAGGCCTTCAGCACCTCGGGGTCGTTGAGCTTGTCCCACACGGCCTCGCGCGGCGCCGCAAGCTGAACTTCGCCGTTCATCGTCATGGCCATGGGTGCCTCCCGGATCGCACAACTATAATGCTGCTCAAGTAACGCACGGAGGCCGTAAAGGAAAGGGCGGCCCCCGGTCACGTGCAATGCATATTCGCAACTGCAAAAAGCTTGCGCCGATGGTTTGGGATTGGCACAGGCGGGCCATGGTGGTTAGGTCCCGCACAATATGAGCACATCCCTCTCCCCCCTGCTCGCGCCGATGCTGTCAAGCGCAGCCATGCGCGCGGTCTGCGACGATCGGTCGACCCTCCAGAACATGCTCGATTTCGAGGCAGCTCTGGCACGGGCCGAAGCCGCCACAGGTGTGATTCCCCCATCCGCGGTGGAGTCGATCGCGTCCGCCTGCAAGGCTGATGCCTTTGATATGGCAGCCCTGGCCGAGGCCGCGACGCGATCAGGCAATCTCGCGATTCCCCTGGTCAAGGCGCTGACCGCCAATGTCGGCAGGGCCGATGCGGAGGCCGCGCGTTACGTGCATTGGGGCGCGACCAGCCAGGACGTCATCGACACCGCGACCATGCTCACGCTGCGCGCGGGCATCGGTGCGTTGGACGCCGACCTCAGCCGCGCCATCAAGGGTCTTGCCGCATTGGCGCGCGCCCATCGCGCCACCGCGATGGTCGCGCGCACCTGGCTCCAGCACGCGCTGCCGATGCCGTTCGGGCTGAAGGCTGCCGAATACGCCGCAAGCCTTGCCCGCAGCCGCTGCCGCCTCAGGCGGCTCTCCCGCGAGGGTCTCGCGCTGCAATTCGGCGGCGCCGCCGGCACGCTCGCCGCGCTCGGCGACAAGGGACTAGCTGTTGCAGAGCGGCTGGCGCAGGAGCTGAACCTGCCATTGCCGGATGCGCCCTGGCACACCCATCGCGACCGCATCGCGGAGGCGGCGTCCTGCCTTGCGATTCTCGCCGGCAGTTGCGGCAAGATCGCCCGCGACGTCTCGCTGCTGATGCAGACCGACGTCGCCGAAGCGTTCGAACCCGCCGGCGAAGGCCGCGGCGGCTCCTCGACTATGCCGCACAAGCGCAACCCAGTCGCCGCCGCCAGCGCGCTTGGCGCTGCGACCATGGCCCCGCAACTCGCCGCGACGATTTTTGCCGCGCAAGTGCAGGACCACGAACGCAGCGCCGGCCCCTGGCACGCGGAATGGCCGACGCTGCCGCAATTGATGCTGGTCACCTCGGGCGCGCTTGCCGCCGTCGTTGACATCGCCGAGGGCCTTGACGTCGACACCGCGCGCATGCGCAGCAATCTCGATGCGACGCACGGCTTGATCATGGCGGAAGCGGTCACCTTTGCGCTGGCAGAGACGATCGGCAAGAGCGATGCGCATCATCTCGTCGAGGCCGCCAGCAAGCGCGCGGTCGCCGAGAAGAAGCATCTGCGCGAGGTACTGTCGGCTGATTCGCTTGTTACCGCTCATCTGCCGCCGGAAAAAATTGCGGCATTGTTCGAGCCGATGGCCTATCAAGGAGCTTCCCAAGCCCTGATCGACCGGCTGCTCGACAGCCTCGATCGCGAATAAGAACCGCGAATCCGACGGAGACGCCCGCATGCCCATGATCGATGCCGACGGTTGCCTGCTCAACGTCTCGGTCGAGGGCCGCGACGGCGGACCGACCTTGATGCTCTCCAATTCGCTGGGCTGCACGCTGCAAATGTGGGAGCCGCAGATGAAGGCGCTGACGCAGGTGTTCCGCGTCATCCGCTACGACCGCCGCGGCCACGGCAAGTCCAACGTTCCGCCCGGTCCCTACACGATGGAGCGCTTCGGCCGCGACGTGCTCGCGATCCTCGACGATCTCAACATCGAGAAGGTGCATTGGTGCGGCCTGTCGATGGGCGGCATGGTCGGACAATGGCTGGGCGCGAACGCGCCGGAACGCTTCGGTAAGATCATCCTCGCCAACACCTCCTGCTATTATGCCGAACCGACCAAATGGCTGGAACGCATCGACGCTGTGAAGAAGGGCGGCATCGCGGCGGTCGCCGATGCCGTGCTTGCGGGCTGGCTGACCCAGGATTTCCGCGAGCGCGAGCCCGAGATCACCGCGAAGATGAAGTCGATGCTGCTTGCCTCGCCCGTCGAGGGCTATCTCGCCTGCTGCGAGGCGCTGTCGACACTGGACCAGCGCGCGCTGCTTCCCAAGATCAAGAGCCCGACGCTGGTGATCGCCGGCCGCCATGACATGGCGACGCCGATCTCGGCGGGCGAGCTGATCCGCTCGAACATTCCCGGCGCCAGCATGACCATCATCGATGCCGCCCACATTTCTAACGTCGAGCAGCCGCACGCGTTTACAGATGCGGTGGTAGGATTTTTGACGCAGCGCTGATCTCACCACGCGTCATTGCGAGCGCAGCGAAGCAATCCAGACTGCCGTCTGCGGAAAGATTCTGGATTGCTTCGCTTCGCTCGCAATGACAGAGAGGAGGATAGATATGGACGACCAAAACCGCCGCGATGCCGGCATGAATGTACGCCGAAAAGTACTGGGCAATGCCTGGGTCGACAAGTCGATCGCGAACCGCAACGCCTTCAACACCGACTTCCAGGACCTGATCACCGGCTACGCCTGGGGCGAGATCTGGACGCGGCCGCATTTCGACGAGCGCACGCGACGGGTGCTGGTGATCGGCACCATGGTCGCGCTCGGGCAATGGGACGAATTCCGCCTGCACGTGCGCGCGGCGCTCGCCGAAGGCGGCTTCACGCCCGACGACATCAAGGAGATCCTGCTGCAGCAGGCGATCTATTGCGGCGTTCCGGCGGCGAACCACGCCGTGAAGGAAGCCTCAGCGATTGTGCAGGAGCTCGGCCTGCTCAAGACCTAGGGGAGCGGCGATCTCGACGGTCTTCGGCGCTGCCGCCGGCTTCTCGATCACCACGACGATGGCCGCGCCGAGCAGAAGCAGAAGCTCGGTCGCGTGCAGCCGGAGCGCGGCCATCTCGCCGACCTTCGAGGCCATCACCATGCTGGCAAACGAGATCAGACTGCCGATCGCCAGGGCAATGCCGAGCGCCTCGTCACTGCCGCCATTCTTCCGCGTGCGGCGGATGCAGAGCAGCGCGAGATAGATCAGAAAGAACGCCACGACGGTCAGCCGTCCCAGGGCCAGCAGCCAGGCGGCCCGCACCGTGCTCATCCCCGCCATGTCGAGATGGTCGCTGAGGAACAGGGCGACCGCGACGCTCGGCCGCTCGTAGAGGCCGTGCACCGGTGCGACCATGATGTTGAAGGCCACCAGCGTCCAGGCCGGGATGAAGTAGGCCGCCAGCAGCGCGCCGTTGACCGAGCCGATCCGCCAATTCCTGAACATGCCGCTTCCCGCTTGCTTGCCGAAAGCCCTCAACGGAAGGCAATGGCTTTGCCGGAGCTAACTCGCATCAGACTGTGGCGGCAATTTAAACCCTTTGTTTACCTTAACCGCCCGGCGGACCGGGCGCCCACAAAAAAGGCCCCGCCTTACGGCAGGGCCCCTCTTCACGTCTGGGCTCCCAAACTACTTGTCCTGACCCTGTTGCTGACCGGGCCGGTCGCCCTGGCGCATCGGATCCTGCTGCTGCTGTCCGGGTTTCTGGCCGCCGCCCTGCTGTTGCTGAGGCGTGCGCTGGTCGGGGTTCTGACTCTGCTGACCCGGATTCTGGTTCTGCTGCTTCGTCATTCGGGGGAACTCCCTTGTTGGACGTCAGAGGCGAGACAACGGCCACGCTCCATTTTGGTTGCTCAGGAACCCGATTCCTCGCGGTTCGAGGGAACCGAAGGCGAAAATGACCTCTGTACAAGCCTGGATGTCGACATCTGGCCAGTTGCAGCGTCCAGTTCCCTCCTGTTACAAAACTGGAAGAATGCTCAAGGGCTGCCGGGGCCCGAGGAGAACTTGCGACCTCTCTCTCGAAGAGCTCCCTTTGAGCCGCGTCAGGTTTGGTAACGGCAGCCCATGGATTATTTCGCCCAGCAGCTCATCAACGGTCTCGTCCTGGGCTCGATTTACGGCCTGATCGCGATCGGATACACGATGGTCTACGGCATCGTCGGCATGATCAACTTCGCCCATGGCGACGTCTTCATGATCGGCGGCTTCATTGCGCTGATTACCTTCCTGATTCTGATCTCGCTCGGCCTCACCGCAATCCCGGTGATCCTGCTCGTGGTTCTGCTGGTCTCGATGGCGATCACCGCGCTCTACGGCTGGACCATCGAGCGCATCGCCTACCGGCCGCTGCGTCATTCCTTCCGCCTCGCCCCGATGCTGTCGGCGATTGGTATGTCCTTCGTGCTGACCAACTACTCGCAGGTGGCGCAAGGCGCGCGCGTCAAGCCGATCCCGCCTTTCATCACCGGCGGCTACACGCTGCATGAGAGCCCGGACGGCTTCGTCATCCAGCTTTCCAACATCCAGATCATGGTGGTCATCACCACCATCGTGCTGTTGGCGATCTTCACCTGGCTGGTGTCACGCACCCGGCTCGGACGCGACATGCGCGCCTGCGAACAGGACCAGACCATGGCGGCGCTGCTCGGCGTCGACGTCGACCGCACCATCTCCATGACCTTCGTGATCGGCGCCGCGCTCGCCGCGGTCGCAGGCCTGATGTACCTGCTCTATTATGGCCTGGTGGATTTCTTCATGGGCTTCGTCGCCGGCATCAAGGCCTTCACCGCCGCCGTGCTCGGCGGCATCGGCTCGCTGCCCGGCGCCATGCTCGGCGGACTTGCGATCGGCCTGATCGAGACGTTCTGGTCGGCCTATTTCTCGGTGGAGTACAAGGACGTCGCCGCGTTCTCGATTCTGATTGTCGTGCTGATCTTCATGCCGACCGGCCTGCTCGGCCGTCCCGAAGTCGAAAAAGTCTGACGGACCGGCCCGCGTGACAACTCCCTCGACCATGTCCGACCATCGCCCAGCAGGCATCTCCTACATTTTGAAGAAATCCTTCCTTAGCGCGCTAATCGCGCTGGTGCTGTTCTCGCTGATGGTCGGCGTGCGCACCGAGGCAGGATCCTCCGGCCAGCTCACCTATTGGACGCGATTCGGCGAGGTCGCCTCCCTCGTCGCCGTGGTGTTCGGCGGCTCGATCGTGATGGAGCTATTGCGGCAATGGATCGGCTCGAGCGGTGCCGAGAAGCTGGTACCTCCGGCGGTGCAGAGCGGCATATCCTTCATCGGCCGCTACCTCGCGCCGGCGCTCCTGATCTTCACGCTGCTGGTGCCCGTGATCTTCTATAACCAGCGCTACATCCTCGACCTCGCGATCCTCGTGCTCACCTATGTCATGCTGGGCTGGGGGTTGAACGTCGTGGTCGGCCTCGCCGGCCTGCTCGATCTCGGCTACGTCGCCTTCTATGCCGTCGGCGCCTATTCCTACGGGCTGCTCGCCACCAATTTCGGCTGGTCGTTCTGGATCTGCCTGCCGCTCGCCGGCATCCTCGCCGCATTCTGGGGCGTGCTGCTCGGCTTCCCCGTCCTGCGCCTGCGCGGCGACTATCTCGCGATCGTGACACTCGCCTTCGGCGAGATCATCCGCCTCGTCATCATCAATTGGCAGGAGCTCACCGGCGGTCCCAACGGCGTCTCGGGCATTCCCCGGCCCTCCTTCTTCGGCATCCCGCTCGACAACAGCGACGACGGGCTAGCTGCCAAGCTCGGCATCGAATATTCGCCGACCCACCGCATCGTCTTCCTGTTCTATCTGATCCTGGCGCTGGCGCTTCTCACCAACTGGGTCACGATTCGCCTGCGCCGCCTGCCGATCGGGCGGGCCTGGGAAGCCTTGCGCGAGGACGAGGTCGCCTGCCGCGCGCTCGGCATCAACACCACGACCACCAAGCTCACGGCATTTGCGACGGGCGCCATGTTCGGCGGCTTCGCCGGCGCGTTCTTCGCCACGCGCCAGGGCTTCATCAGCCCGGAATCCTTCACCTTCCAGGAATCGGCGCTGGTGCTCGCCATCGTCGTGCTCGGTGGCATGGGGTCGCAGCTCGGCGTTGCGCTCGCGGCGCTCGCCATGATCGGCGGCTTCGAGCTGTTCCGCAGCCTTGAGACTTACCGCATGCTGGTGTTCGGCATGGCGATGGTGCTCATCATGATCTGGCGGCCGCGCGGCCTGATCGGCCATCGCGCCCCCACCGTGTATCTGACCAAGGCGCATGCGATCTCCTCCGATCTCGTCAAGGAAGGGCACGGATGAGCCGCGACCAGATTCTCAGCGTCGACCGGCTCACGATGCGCTTCGGCGGCATCGTCGCCGTGCAGGACCTGTCGCTCTCGGCGGAGCGGAAGAAGATTACCGCATTGATCGGCCCGAACGGCGCCGGCAAGACCACCGTCTTCAACTGCATCACCGGCTTCTACAAGCCGAGCGGCGGCAGCATCCGCCTGAAGCATGACGACGGCAAGCTGATCGCACTGGAGAGCCTGAACGATTTCCGCATCGCCAAGCAGGCCAAGGTGGCGCGCACCTTTCAGAACATCCGCCTGTTTCCCGGCATGACCGCGCTGGAGAACCTGATGGTGGCGCAGCACAACGCGCTGATGCGCGCCTCCGGCTTCACCCTCCTCGGTCTCCTCGGCGTGCCCGCCTACCGCGACGCCGAAAAGCGCGCGATTGATCTCGCCACCGAGTGGCTCCAACGGGTCAACCTGCTCGAGCGCGCCGACGACGCTGCCGGCAATTTCGCCTATGGCGACCAGCGCCGGCTCGAGATCGCCCGCGCGATGTGCACCGAGCCCGCGCTATTGTGCCTGGACGAGCCCGCCGCTGGCCTCAATGCACGCGAGAGCGCGGCCTTGAGCGAGCTCCTGCTCTCGATCCGCAACGAGCTCGGCACCTCGATCCTGCTGATCGAGCACGACATGTCGGTGGTGATGGAAATCTCCGACCACATCGTGGTGATGGACCATGGCGTCAAGATTGCGGAAGGCTCTCCGCGCGACGTCCGCGACGATCCCAAGGTGATCGCCGCCTATCTCGGCGCCGACGAGGACGAGGCGGTGGCCGTGATGGAGGGCGGGACGTGACGTCTGCGCCCAATCCCCTGCTCGCGATCCGCAGCCTTCGCGCCGCCTACGGCAAGATCGAGGCGCTGAAGGGCGTCGATGTCGAGATCAATGCCGGCGAGATCGTTGCCCTGATCGGCGCCAACGGCGCCGGCAAGTCGACGCTGATGATGACGATCTTCGGCAAGCCGCGCGCCCGTGCCGGCCAGATCCTGTACGAAGGCCGCGATATCACCGACGTTCCCACCCACGAGATCGCGCATTTGCGCATCGCGCAATCGCCGGAAGGCCGCCGCATCTTCCCGCGCATGAGCGTTGCGGAAAACCTTCAGATGGGAGCGGATGCCACCGAATGCACGGATGTGGAGCGCGAGGTGACGCTCCAGCGCGTGTTCACGCTGTTTCCGCGGCTAAAGGAACGCTATGCCCAGCGCGGTGGAACCCTGTCCGGTGGCGAGCAGCAGATGCTGGCAATTGGCCGCGCGCTGATGAGCCGCCCCCGCCTGCTCCTGCTCGACGAGCCCTCGCTCGGGTTGGCTCCGTTGATCGCCCGTCAGATTTTCGATGCGATCCGCACCCTGAACCGGCAGGATGGTCTGACCGTTCTGATCGTCGAGCAGAACGCCAACCATGCGCTCAAGCTCGCCCATCGCGGCTATGTCATGGTCAATGGCCTGATCACCTTGGCCGGGACCGGCGCCGAGTTGTTGCAGCGCCCCGAGATTCGCGCCGCCTACCTCGAAGGCGGCCGGCGCGGCTGACGCCCGCCGAAGCCGGACAAGGGCCGACCCACGTGCGGGCCGAATGTGGCGAGATATCTCCGCCGATGCCCGTATTTTGCCGGTGACTTCTCCTCAAATTCATTCGAGAATGGCGCCGGTTTGAACCGGGCAAGCCCGGCAACTTCCACAGGCGACCACCCGCGAGGTATCTCATGAAATCACTGAAGCTCATCGGCCTGGCATTCGGCGCATCGCTCGCGCTCTCGAGCGCGGCATTCGCGCAGGATGTCACCGTCGCAGTCGCAGGCCCGATGACCGGCGGCGAGTCCGCCTTCGGCCGCCAGATGAAGAATGGCGCCGAGATGGCCGTGGCCGACATCAACGCCGCCGGCGGTCTCAACGGCAAGAAGCTGGCCCTGTCCGTCGAGGACGACGCTTGCGATCCGAAGCAGGCGCGCTCGATCGCCGAGAAGATCGCCGGCGCGAAAATCCCGTTCGTGGCCGGGCATTATTGCTCGTCCTCGTCGATTCCCGCTTCGGAGGCCTATGCCGACGGCAACGTGCTCCAGATCACGCCGGCCTCGACCAACCCGCTGTTCACCGAGCGCAAGCTCTGGAACGTGGCGCGCGTCTGCGGCCGCGACGACCAGCAAGGCCTGATCGCGGCGCAATACATCGCCAAGAATTACAAGGGCAAGAACATCGCGATCCTCAACGACAAGACCACCTACGGCAAGGGTCTTGCCGACGAGACCAAGAAGGCGCTCAACAAGGCCGGCATCACCGAGAAGATGTACGAGTCCTACAACAAGGGTGACAAAGACTTCAACGCCATCGTCTCGCGCCTGAAGCGTGACAACATCGATCTCGTCTATGTCGGCGGCTATCATCAGGAGAGCGGCCTGATCCTGCGTCAGATGCGCGATCAGGGCCTCAAGACCGTGCTAATGGCCGGCGACGCGCTCGCCGACAAGGAGTACGCCTCCATCACCGGTCCGGCCGGCGAAGGCACGCTGTTCACCTTCGGCCCCGATCCGCGCAATAAGCCGACGGCGAAGAAGATCGTCGAGGCGTTCAAGGCCAAGGGCATCGATCCCGAGGGCTATACGCTCTACACCTACGCGGCGATGCAGGTCTGGTCGCAGGCGGCCAAGAAGGCCGGCACCACCGACGCCAAGAAGGTCATGGAGACGATCAAGGCCGGCAAGTGGGACACCGTGATCGGCCCGATCGAGTATGACGCCAAGGGCGACATCAAGCAGATCGACTACGTCGTCTACAAATGGGATGCCAAGGGCGGTTACGTCGAGATCAGGGGCAACGGCACCTAACCCCGCTAGAGTGGCCTCAGACCGACCAATCATCACCACGCCCCGGCTCGCCCCGGGGCGTTCTTCTTGCGTGAGGTCAGACCGCGGCCGGCAGCTCGCCGCTCGGCGCCGCCTCGGCCTTTCGCAGAGCTTGCAGGAGATCATTCGGTCGAAACGGCTTTTGCAGGCAGACCACATTGGCGAGGTGGGGCGATTGGTCCATGAAATCGAGCGTCGTCATTCCGGACACCGCAATGACGGGGAGCGCAGGCGCGCGCTCGCGCAGGGCCGCGATGACATCCAGGCCGTTGGTATCACCGAGGAAGATGTCGACGATCGCCCCGTCAAAGGGGCTTTCCGCGAAGGCTTTCAGCCCCGCCGCACCGCTTTTGGCCTCCACGACCTCGAAACCATTGACCCGAAGCACGATCGCGACCATCGCGCGGACGTCCTTTTGGTCGTCGATGACGAGAACGCGGGGCATGGGACAACTCTCGATATCGAAATCAGATCGCCTGATTTAAACCTGGAACCCGCCGCGGCGGAGGGGCATTATGACACCGTCCAGTAAAGCCCATCTTACCGATCCCTGCTCCGCGTTCTCACCAGAATTAAGTAAGCTGTAACCGTCGGTTGAGTCGTAAGCCGGTTCCGTTCACGATGAGCGCCAGAACCCGCTACCATGAACGGGCTCGCAGTCGAATGAGACTAGCGGAGATGCTCAAGACCCTGCTGAAGACCGACCAGCTCAAAATCGACCTGCGAGAGGTGGACGTGCCTGCAACGATCGACCGAAGCACATTTCTTTCGACCCTGCCGGCCACCTCGACCGACCGCGCTGCGGCATTGACGATTGTCGGCGTGTCCTCGATCCTGTTCGCAGCGGCTGTACCCTTCGCGGGTATCCCGCTACTGCCGGTCCCCGCCTTCGTCGCGAGTTACCAATCGGCGCTCGCCATCAGCGACATCGTCACGGCAGTGCTGCTGCTCTCGCAATTCGCAGTCTTGCGGACTCGTGCATTGCTATGGCTCGCGACCGGTTATCTCTTCACCGCCGCAGCGGCACTGGTCCATGCCCTCACCTTCCCCGGCCTGTTCACACCGACCGGGCTCTTCGGCGCGGGCCGGCAAACCACGGTCTGGCTCTACATGATCTGGCACGGCGTCTTCCCGCTATGCGTGCTGGGCTATGCCTGGCTGAAGGAAAAGGACGGAGGCTCCCGGCTCCGGGGTGCGACGAGCAGTGCGATCTATGCCTGCGTGCTCGGAATCATCGTCGCGATGGCCGTCTGCACCTGGATCGTCACCGCGCAACACGATCTGTTGCCGGTCCTGCTGCGCGACGGCCACTACACGCCGACCATGATCGGCGTCGTGTCCTTCGTGTGGTCGCTGAGTTTTGCCGCGCTTGTCTCGCTCTGGTTCCGCAGACCGCATACGGTCATCGACGTCTGGCTCATGGTCGTCATGTGCGCCTGGCTGTTCGACATCGCGCTGTCGGCGATCGTCAACGTCGCGCGCTTCGACCTCGGCTTCTATGCCGGCCGGCTCTACGGCCTCGCCGCAGCGACCTTCGTGCTCGCGGTGCTCCTCATCGAGAATGTCCGTCTTCAGGCGCACACGATGGGCCTCGTCGGCAGGTTGCGCCAGCAATCGGCTTCGGAACGCGACTATTACGGCAAGCGCCTCGCGCTATATGGCGCGGTGATCGAGTCCTCCAACGACGCCATCATCACGAAAACGCTCGACGGCATCATCACCGGCTGGAACAAGGCCGCCGAGCATCTGTTCGGCTATTCCGCTGCGGAAGCCGTCGGCCAGCCAATCGACATCATCGTGCCGCCGGACCGCAAGGGCGAAGTCAGGAGCATCCTCAACCGGGTCGCCAGCAACGAGTCGATCGCCCAGCACGAGACGGTCCGCATCCGAAAAGACGGACGCCCACTCGACGTCGTCCTGAATATCTCTCCCCTGCGCACAGATCAGGGCGAGATCATCGGCGCCTCCAAGATCGCCCACGACATTACCGAAGAGAAGCAGGCGAGAGAGAAGCTTCGCCGCGAGACTGAAGAACGCCAGCGCATCTTCGAGACATCGCAGGACCTGATCCTGGTCACCGACGGCTATGGCAATTTCGTCCAGGTCAGCCCGAGCGTGAAGAACATTCTCGGCTACAGCCCCGAGGACATGGTCGGGCACAGCGCGACCGAGTTCATCCATCCTGACGATCTGGAGAAGACGCGGAGCGAGATGCGCGCAGCCCGGCGTGGCGCGGTCAAGCGCAGCTTCGAGGCGCGCTACTACCATTACGACGGTCACGAGGTCACGCTGAACTGGATGGGCACCTGGTCGGAGCCGGTGAAACGCCATTTCTTCATCGGCCGCGATCTCACCGACAAGCAGGCGGCCGAGGCCCAGCTCCGGCAGGTCCAGAAGATGGATTCGATCGGCCAGTTGACCGGCGGCGTCGCTCACGACTTCAACAACGTGCTGACCGTCATCACGGGCACGATCGGCATTCTCAGCGACGCCGTCGCCGACAGGCCGGAGCTTGCCGCCATCACCAAGTTGATCGACGATGCGGCTGAACGCGGCGCGCAACTGACCAAGCACCTGCTCGCCTTCGCACGCAAGCAGCCGCTCCAGCCGCGCGAGATCGACGTTAATGCACTGGTGCTCGAAGCTGCCAAGCTGCTGCATCCGACCCTGGGCGAGCAGATCACGATCTTGCCGCAGCTCACCGAGGACGCCTGGCCCGCGCTGGTCGATCCGGGCCAGCTCTCCACCGCGATCCTGAATCTCGCATTGAACGCGCGCGATGCCATGCCCGACGGCGGCACCTTGGTGCTGGAGACGCGCAACATCTTCCTCGACGACGGCTATGCCAGTATGAATCCCGACGTGGTCGCCGGCAATTACGTGATGATCGCCGTCAGCGACACCGGCACCGGAATTCCGCCGGACCTGATCGACCGGGTATTCGATCCCTTCTTCACCACCAAGGAGGTTGGCAAGGGCACCGGCCTGGGCTTGAGCATGGTGTTCGGCTTCGTCAAGCAGTCGGGCGGCCACATCAAAATCTACAGCGAGCAAGGCCACGGCACGAGCGTGAAGATCTACCTGCCGCGCTCGACCGGGGTGCAGGAGACCGCGTTCGAGGCGCTCCAGAATGCGCCGATCGCCGGCGGCAATGAGAAGATCCTGATCGTCGAGGACGACGCCCTGGTGCGGCAATATGTTGTGACGCAGGTCAGGAGCCTCGGCTATACCGCGCTCGAGGCCGCCAACGGCGCCGAGGCCCTCACCATTATCGACAACGACAAGACCATCGACCTGCTTTTCACCGACATCATCATGCCAGGCAACATGAACGGCCGCCAGCTTGCCGACGAAGCGCAGAAGCGCCGCCCCGACCTGAAGACGCTATTCACCTCGGGCTACACCGAGAACGCCATCGTCCATCACGGCCGGCTCGATTCCGGCGTGCTGCTGCTGGCCAAGCCCTACCGCAAATCCGAGCTCGCCAAGATGCTCAGGGCGGCCCTCGCCAGTTGAGCCTGCGACGTCTCTGCGCTATCGCAGAGGCGAACTCCTCTCAGCTCGCGAGGCCAGTTTGAAGAATCTCCTCACCGACGTTGCCGGCGTCCGCGTCGGCCATGCCGAAGACGCAAAAGTCGCCTCTGGCGCGACCGCGGTCATCTTCGATTCTCCCGCGATCGCCGCGATCGACGTTCGCGGCGGCGGACCCGGCACACGCGAGGACGCATTGCTCGATCTTGCCAACACCGTCGAGCGCATCGACGCCATCGCGCTGTCGGGCGGTTCCGCCTTTGGCCTCGATACCGGCGGCGGCGTGCAGGCCTGGCTCGCCGAGCAGGGCCGCGGCCACCGGGTTCGCGAAGCGCTGATCCCGATCGTGCCGGGCGCGATCCTGTTCGATCTCCTCAACGGCGGCGACAAGGCCTGGGGACGCTTCTCGCCCTATCGCGAGCTCGGCTACGCCGCGGCAGCCGCCGCTGGCACGGACTTCGCGCTCGGCAGCGTCGGCGCCGGCCTCGGTGCCACCACCGCAACGTTCAAGGGCGGGCTGGGCTCGGCCTCGGCGCTGACGCCCGACGGTGTCAAGGTCGCGGCGATCGTCGCCGTCAACGCGGTGGGCAGCGTCACCGTCGGCAACGGACCGTGGTTCTGGGCGGCGCCGTTCGAGGTGGACGGCGAATTCGGCGGACGCGGCCTGCCGGACAAGTTCACCGACGACATGCTCCGCATGCGCATCAAGGGCGGTCCTGCCGCGAGCGCGCGCGAAAACACCACGATCGGCGTCGTCGTCACCGACGCGGTGCTGACCAAGCCCCAGGCCAAGCGGCTGGCGATGATCGCGCATACCGGCTTTGCCCGCGCGATCTATCCGGTGCATGCGCCGACCGACGGCGACGTGCTGTTCGCCGCCGCGACCTGCGTGAAGCCGATCGAGCCGCTGGTCGGCCTCACCGAACTCGGCACGGTCGCAGCCAACGTGGTCGCGCGTGCCATCGCCCGCGGCGTTTACGGCGCGACGGCCCTGCCGTTCGCCGGGGCGCAGCCGGCGTGGAACGATCGCTTCGGAGAGCAACGAAACGCCTGACATGGCGTTATTCCGACGGAGCCAAGGTGCACCGTCATGCCGTCGTCAGTGATCCGCTTCTTTCGCTATGCGCCCGACACGCGTGAGCTGAAGGTGACTTTCGTCAGCGGTCGCCTGTATGTCTACGAGGACGTTCCGGCCGAGGTCGCGGCCGCGTTCAGTCAGGCCCGCTCAAAGGGATCGTTCTTCAACCGCGAAATCCGCGATCGGTATGCCTATCGTGACACTACCCACGACTACGTAGGCTAAAGCGCGATGAGATCAGGATGAACGTCATTGCGCTTTGGGTTATTGGTTGAGCATGATCTATTCGGACAACCGCTGCACGCTTTCCCAGATCATGCTGTAGCCTGGATCCCGCTCACACGCTCATTGACGTCGAAGAAGCGGTGGACGCGGCCTGCGCCTGGCGCTGCATCATCTGCCCGAACCAGTCATACGGCGAATTGCCGCCACTATTCGCGGTTGACGAGCGGGACGCGCCAGGGACCGTCGTCGACATCTTGAAGCCGTCCGCATAGGTGACGGTGGTGATGGTCGAGCCATCGGCATTGGTCGTCGTCGTCGAGGTCGATCCTCTGCTTGCCTTCGAGGATTCCGATCCGCCGCCTGCCGCATCGCCCGATCCGCCGGCGCTTTGCGCCTGATGGCGGCCATGGCCGCTCGTCAGCGCCTTCGTCATTTCGCCGAGGTTGATGCTGTCATCCGAATTCGCATCCATCTTCGAGAACACGTCATCGGCCTGTGCGAGATTGGTGCCGCCGGCACTGAGCGCGTCCTCGAACTCGGCCTTCGTGATCTTGCCGTCGCCGTCCGCATCGATCTGCGAGAACAGATCTTTCAGCGCCGCCTGCCGGCCCTTCGAGGTCGAGGGCGCCGATGAGGTCGAACTGGTCGCGCCGCTCGCACCATCGGTCGACTGACTCTGCGCGGCGAGCAGCGCCGTCATGGTCGCCGGCGCGATCTGTGGCGGACTGCCTGAGCCGACCAACGAGGACGTCATGCTGCTGCTGTCGATCGCGAACGGGTTGGTCGCGCCTTGCGGAGATCCGGTCTTATGCGTCGATCCGGCCTTCTGCGTTGCCGATGACGACTTCGAGTTCGTCAACGACTGGATCGCGTCGAGCGCACTCGATACCGCGCCAAGGGCAAACAACATTGCACAACTCCAACCCGATGCGGCATGCCGCGGCCAATGTTCCGAACGACGTCAGCAAGCGTCGTGCCAGCGTCAAAAGCTCAACAAAATCCGCCTTCGCTGCGCCTTGCACAGCCCGGGAACACCGGCAATTCGTGCCGGTCGCGGCAGAAATTTCCGCCCACAGGAAGCAGCCTCCCCCTGCATTGCCCGCCGCAGAGGCCCATGTTAGGCGAGGCCATTCTTCTTCGGCCGCCACCCGGAAAACGCGCCATGACCCAAGCTTTCGCCCCCCGTCCCCTGGCCATCGCGCCCTCGATCCTCGCCTCGGACTTCTCAAGGCTCGGCGAGGAGGTGCGCGCGGTGGACGCGGCAGGCGCCGACTGGATCCATCTCGATGTGATGGATGGACACTTCGTTCCCAACATCTCCTACGGTCCCGAGGTCATCAAGGCGATGCGCCCGCATACGAAGAAGATCTTCGACGCGCACCTGATGATCTCGCCCTGCGACCCCTATCTTGAGGCTTTCGCGAAAGCCGGCTGCGACCACATCACGGTGCATGCGGAGGCAGGTCCCCATCTGCACCGTTCGCTCCAGGCCATTCGCGGCCTCGGCAAGAAGGCGGGCGTGTCGCTCAACCCGGGCACGCCGATCAGCGCGCTCGAATACGTCCTCGACCTGGTCGATCTCGTGCTGGTGATGTCGGTCAATCCCGGCTTCGGCGGCCAGGCCTTCATCCCCTCCGCGATCGGCAAGATCCGCGACATCCGCGCGATGATTGCGGGACGCCCGATCGACATCGAGGTCGATGGCGGTGTCGGTCCTGACGTTGCCGGCCCGCTTGCGGCCGCCGGCGCCAACGCCTTCGTCGCCGGCACCTCCGTGTTCAGGGGCGGCACGCAGGAGGCCTACAAGACCAACATCGCTGCCATCCGCAACGCAGCCGCAGGCGCACGCGGCGAAGCGATTTGAGCTGGATCGGGAGTCCGCAAACCTGCAGCTCCCAAGTGTTGCGGCGCGCAATGCCTAAACGGAATCTTGATCCGTACTCATCCGGACTTCCCTGATTCGCGCAAATCACCGCAAGTGACTCCTGCCTGCTTTTGACGGGAGCACATCATGACGACGACCCTGGTTTGGACTGGCGTAGCGTTGTGGTTTGGATTGAATGCTGCGATTGCAGCTCGCAGCCTCTACATGGCGCGACCGGTGAAGGCCGCATCCTCTGCCCGCATCATTCACCTTCAGCGTCGCCGGGGGTGATGCCATGCAGCTCGCACTCGTGAAACGTCAGCCGAAGCGCAGGTGCCGTATTCCACGGCGACCGCATCCGAATCTCGACTACTTCTTCGGCCGCCTCGAACGCGCCGATCGCACGCGGAACGACGATGCCGGGCCCAGCAATGCGGACGTCGACCATTCGTTTGCCTCGCAGCGCCGACACTGAGATTTCCTTTTCCGGACCGCCCCATGAGACCGCATTGCCCGAACTGCCTGAAGGAAATGACCAAGGCATCCGCGTCGCGTAACCTGTTCAATTGCGAGCCCTGCCGCGAGATCATCCAGTATTTCGGCGGCAGCGCGGATCACGGCGAGGCTGACCCGCAATTCTCCTGGCCCATCCGCCGTAAGCACGCGGCTCACACGGCCCACGCGGCCTGATCCGCCGTTTGTAGGCGCAGCCCTATCCGGCCGCCTCGCCGTCATCCGCTTCAGCCACATCCCCCGCCATCCGCGGCGGCCGCACAATGGTGACGGTGCAGCTCGCCTCCGAGGCCACCTTGGCCGAGACGCTGCCGAGCAAGGTGCGCCTGAACGAGCCTTGCCGCGCGCCGATGATGACATGGTCGACATGGTTGACCTCGGCGAACTCCAGGATGGCAGCGGCGGGATCGACGGCCTCCAGCACATGGACCGACAACCGGCTCTCGTCCAGCTTGAGCGGCGCCGCCCAATGCCGGAGCGCCACCAGGCGGTCGATATGCTTGTTGGAGCCCTGCTCGTCGAGCGTCCGGTCGATCGCGATGCGATTGAGCTTGAGCACGTTGAGGCAGGCCAGCCGCGCCGAGGGCAGCGTGGCGAGAATGCGCTCGGTCGTCACGCGCAGTGCCTCGTTCAGCTCCGGTGCGCCCTCCACAGTGTCGAGCGCGATCGCAAGAATTGGGCTCGACGCGATCTGCGCCGCGACATCCGATTTCGCTCGTGGCTGCATGACGCCCTGATTGAAGCGGCGCCGCCACGCCACGCCGAGGGAATCACGCTTCAGCCGTTCCGCGCGCGCGGTGAGCTTGACCTGGTCCGGATGGGTGAGATCGAAGGCGAGCTGGGACGCCGTCGGATAACGCCACACCGGCTCGATCTCGAGGCAGCGCAGCACCACCTCCTGCAGCCAGGGCGGATAGCCGGCGCGCAATGCGCGCGGCGGATAGGGATCGCGCCACAGCCGGCGCCGCATCGCGCGCAACGTTTCACCCTCGCCGAAGGGACGCTCGCCCGTGGTGAAGAAATAGAGCAGCACGCCGAGCGAGAAGAGGTCACTGCGCGGATCGTCGCGCACGCCTAACAGCCGCTCCGGGGCCATGTAGGGCGCGGTCCCGTAAGGCAGACGAAATTCTTCCTGCAACAGGTCAGGCAGATGGTTGTGGTGCGACAAGCCGTAGTCGATCAGCACGGCCTCGCCACTGCCGCGGAACATGATGCTGCTCGGCTTGATGTCGTGATGAATCACGTTCTGCCGATGCAGGTCGGCGAGCGCGGTCGCGATCTTCGCCACGAGCTGCCGCGCCTCGTCATAAGGCAGCGGCAAGTCCGGCAGTCGCTTGTAGAGCGTCGCCCCGGGGATACGCTCGATCACGACATAGGCCTGATGCGCGAAATCCCCGGTGCCGAAGCAGGCCGGCACGTGCGGGCCTGCAACCCGCGGCAGGATCATCATCTCCATCTCGAACGAGACGATCGCCGCGGGATCCTCACCCTCCGACACCCGCGGGATCTTCATCAGCAAAGGCATGTCGATGCCGGGATGGGTGACGGTCCACAACGTCGCCATGCCGCCAGCATGAACGCATTCACCGATGGTGAAACCGTCGATTTCCGCACCTGCTTTGACCAGGGATTTCGGCATCACCGTCAGCGCCCCTGCGACAGCCGGTCGGCCAGCCAATGCGGCAGGCCGTTGTCGCGGATCCTGCCGGCCGCGGTCGCGACGTCATAGGGCGCGCGGCAATAGGTGATCTGGCACGAGACCGTGTCGAACAGCACGAAGGACGCGGACGGATCGCCGTCGCGGGGCTGGCCGACCGAGCCGAGCACGGCAAGCCATTGCCGCCCACGCAGGAGCTGCACGGAGACATCGGTCTTCGGCACGAAGCTCGTCATCTTCGCCGTCACCGACATCGAATAGAGCGCAGGTCTGTGGATGTGGCCGCAGAAGGTGATATGCGCGGGTGTCGCGATCAGGCTCTTGGCCGCATCCGCCGTCGACCGGACATAGTGCCAGCGCTGCGGGCTGGAGGCTTCCGAATGCACGAACAGGCGACCGTCGTCCTCCATCAGCATCGGCAATTCGGCCAAAAACCGACGCTGCGCCCTGTCGAGCCGGCCGCGAGTCCATTCGATCGCAACCTGCGCCTCGGCGTTCATGGTCTCAGCCGAGGAATTGACCGCCTGGTCGTGATTGCCGCGCACGGCGATGGCGCCGCGGGCAACGAGCTCCATCGCAGTGTCCACGACCCATTCCGGATCGGCGCCATAGCCGACGAAATCACCGAGCAGGATGAAGCGCTCCGCGCCTTTCGCGCGGGCCATCTTCAGGCACGCCTCGAACGCCTGCCGGTTGCCGTGGATATCCGAGAAGACAGCTAGGAGCACGCACCCTCCACCCTCAAAATCTTATCTGAAGCCGATAAGGCCAAATTGAGGGACGTCAAGAACATGCGCCGGCGCGTGCCGGTTTTCCAGCGGGCCGCTGCCGCGATGGTGAAGGGCTATTGCTCGTCCTTTGGCGGCATCCGCGGCGGCGGCAGCGGCGTGAACACGACGCCCTGCGCGCCGGCCGGCGGGGCGTTGAACTCGCCGGTCGAAGAATCGCCGCCGCTGGTCTCCAAGATCGTCTTCGGCGTCACATATTCCCGCACCATGTCGATCAGGCTGCCGTCACCGCCGCCGAAATCGGCGGCGCGCCCGCCCTGCGGATGCCCAGCCGCGATCTCGTTCTGCGCCGCATGGGTCTTGTCGGCCAGCCTGTCGTCATAGGGCACCCGGAAGGCGCGCGGAATGCCGCTCGGCCGATTGTCCTCATCGAGCGCCTCGACCCAGAGATAGATCGAGCCGGGATCGCCCTCCAACGAATGCGGCTCGACGATGCGGGCCTGGAGCAGCTTGAAGGCGGTCGGCATCCGGTCGGAGCTGGCCCAGCCGAGCAGTCCGCGCATTTCGGTAAAGCTGACGACATAGAAGGCGCTGGTGATGACGACGGCCGTCGCCTTCAGGACCCAGTGCAGCCGCGCATAGACCAGCACGACCAGCAGCAGCGCACCGATCACCGCATAGGCGACCGACAAAGTGAGGATGACCGTTTGCAGATTACTCACGGCGCACCCTCACCCGGGTCTTCGGATCGACATCGGCGCCGTTGCGCCAGCTGCTGCGGAACGTCTCCAATAGCGATTTCGGCCGCTGGTCGACATTGACGACCTTGCCTTCGGCATCGAGCCGGAACCGGACCGCGGTCTTCTCGTCGCCGGTGTGATCGAGCGTGAACTTGTTGTCGAAGACCACCTGCGCAGTCGGATTGAGCTTCTGCACCTTCACGTTGGCCGTCACGGGCTCGCCGGTCGTCGCCACGAAATGCGAGACGTTGACGGTGTATTCGCCGGCGACGATGCCCCGCACCGTGACAATCTCCTCGCGGATGGGCGAGGCGATCTTCTTGCCGGCGACGATGATGAAGTCGTTGGCCCCGCCGCGGTCGTCGCGATCAAGCGTGAGAAAGCCGGCCTCGCGGTGGCGATACCAGGCGATGTTGCCGGCGGGGTCCTGCACGAACAGGTCGAGATCATCGGGGTGGTTGTCCGGCCAGTCCAGCGTGATCATGAACTCGGCCTTGGAGTCGATCTTGCCCTCCTTGGCGTCCGGGGAGACCGCGAGCAGCGCCAGAAAGAACAGGAAGGCGATCACCTGGAGCGCCTTGAACAGCATCACGCCGAGCGGATCGAACGGCTCCTCGCGCGGATAGAGACCGAAATCATCCATCATGACGGCGTTCCAGCACCCTTGCGCTCCAGGACCGGCGTCACATAGGTCTCGGTCAGCACCACCGCGTCCGAGAACACCCGCTGGGTGGCGGCATCCAGCATGTAGTACTGGATGCGGACCAGGATCGAGCCGACGAGGCCGGCCAGCGTCGTGTACATCGCCACTGCCATGCCGTCGCTCATCAGCCCCATCGAGGACCGCATCGCGGCCTTGTCGGCGGCATCCAGGCCCGCGATCGGCGCCAGCATGATGATGAAGCCGATGATGGTGCCGAGCAGGCCGAGCTTCATCAGCGTGTCCGAGACGAAGGCGCCAAAACCGTTGGAGCCGCGCAGCCGGTCGGCGAGCGTCCGCAGCAGCAGCGTCTGGTCGACCGGCCGGTAGCCTTGCGCAGCGGCCTTGGTCACGAGGCTCTCGATGTGGTCGCGCACCAGGCCGCGCGGTAGCGCTGTTGCGCTAGCGTCGAGCGCCTTGCTGCCGCCGGCGGCCGACAGCACCGCCCGGCAGCGCCGTGCCGCTGCTCCCTCCCGCGCGATCGCCCGCGTCCGCAGGAAGCAGTGGCCGCAGGTAACGACGTAAAGCAGCGCGATCACGCTCGAAATGTAGGTGCGGTCCGAGGTCAGCATCAGGTGGATCAGGCCGAAGCGCCACAACAGCACGACGGCGAAGATCGAGAGCCCGGTGAAGATCATCCAGAACAGCAGCGCGCTGCGCTCGGTCGGGTCGGCAGCGTGGCCCGCGATCGGCCCAATCGTCATCGAACTCATGCTGCACTGCTCCTGGCTTGCGACGATTGGCCGAGAAAGATTGGCCTAGAAGGATTCTTTGGCCGATTAGATCAAAGCCGCCGCGCCAGGTCCAAAGAGCCATGCCCAATCCGGCTTGGGAAATTTGCCCGAGCTGCCATCCTGCCGTTCCCCGCAATTGGCAAGGCGCGGCGGCGTTGTTAGGCTGAGCTTACCAAAGGTTGGGGGTGATCGCATGCGCCTCGTGCTTCAGCTCGTCGCCCGTCTGCTGCTCATCGTGGCGCTGTGCCTGGGAGCAGCGACGGTATGGGCGACGTTCGACGCCTATCGCAGCGTCGACCGAGCGACCGCGGCTTCCGCACAAAGGGTCGCGCAGGCGCTTCAGGCGCTATATTGGCGCGAGCTCTTGTTGCGCAGCAGCAGAGCACGCGAACATCTGTTGCCGGTTCCGGACTGGCGTTCGCTGGAGACAATGAAGCTGATCTCGCCCGGCGTCTGCGTCGAGTTCCAGCCGGCCGCGGCGTTCGAGAAGCCGCTCTGCGGCCAGAGCCAAGGCATCGGCAAGACGCCGCCGCACTGGTTCGCATCGATCGTGCCGACCTTCCTCGGCAGCCATGCCGAGGTGGTGCGGCCCGTCAGTCCGCGCGCAGCGGCCGCCGGCACGGTGGTTGCAACCCCGGACGCCGCCGCCGCGATCTCGCTCGCCTGGGAGTACATCCTCAACGTGATCGACGTCGCGCTCTTGATGGCGGCGGCAATCGCGCTGCTGGCTTCGCTCGCCATCGCGCACGCGCTGGCGCCGGCACGCACCATCGTCACCGCGTTGCAGCGTATGGCGCGCGGCCAGTATCGCACGAAGCTGCCGCGCTTCCGTTCGATGGAGCTTGCGATGATCGGCAGCGCCGTCGATGCGCTCGGCGGCCGGCTGGAGGAAGCGACCGAGCAGCGCGCGGCGCTGACCCGGCGGCTGATCGAGATCCGCGACGACGAACGCCGCGCGCTCGCCCGGGAGCTGCACGACGAATTCGGACAAAATCTCTCCGCCATCCTCGCCTTCGCCAACACCATCGAGACGGCGAGCGCGAAGCATGACAGGGATAAAGGCATCGCGCAGGATGCGCGGATGATCTCACAGGCCACCCATCATCTGATGGCCTCGCTGCGCGATGCGCTGAAGCGGCTGCGCAATCCCCTGCCCGAGGAGCTCGGGCTCGAGGCAAGTCTCGTGAATTTGGTAGATAGCTGGCGTTCGCAGAGCGCGGCGCGACCGACAATCCAGCTCGACCTCAGGGGCGATCTTACCGATATCAGCGGCCCGGCGGCCATCACCGCCTATCGCGTGGCGCAGGAATGCCTGACCAACGCCCTGCGCCACAGCTCCGCGCGCGAGATCTCGCTACGCGTTGAGCGGCGCGCGGGCGAGCACGACGCGCTCCTGATCCGGGTCGAAGACGACGGCGGCGGCGATGCCAAGCGCGTCGCGCAATCGGCCGGATTCGGCCTCACCGGCATCCGCGAACGCCTTTCAGCCGCCGGTGGATCGCTGTCGATCCTGCCTGCGAACCGCGGCCTCAGCGTGGCCGCCACCATCCCGCTCGCCGCATGAGGCCGACGTGAATGATATCGCGGCAACAGGCATCTCCGTGCTATTGGTCGACGACCACCCGATCGTGCGGCAGGGCTACCGGCGTGTGCTGGAAAGCCAGGGCGATCTTCGTGTCGTCGCGGAAGCCGACAATGCTGCGGACGCCTATGGCGCCTTCAAGGCGCATGACCCCGACGTGGTCGTGCTGGATATCTCGATGCCCGGCGCGAGCGGGCTGGAAGCGATCCGCAACATCCGCGCGCGCAGCCCGCGGGCGCGCATTCTCATCTTCACGATGCACAACGAAGCCGTGCTGGTGAAAGCCGCCTTCGGCGCCGGCGCCTCTGGCTTCGTCACCAAGAGCAGCGAGCCGTCCGCCATCGTGAATGCGATCCGCAGCGTGGCGCGCGGCGAGCGCGCCATGAGCGACGACATCGCGCATATTCTCGCCGAGGACAGCCTATCGCCGACGGGTTCAGCGCTGGATCAGCTGGGCGAGCGGGAGATCGAGATCCTGCGCCAATTCGCCGGCGGCGCTACCACCGAGCAGATTGCAACGCATCTCAATCTCAGTGTGAAAACAGTCCAGAACTACCATTATTTGATCAAATCAAAGACCGGCGCACGCACGGATGCACAGCTCGTGCGGCTCGCAGCAACGTGCGGGCTGACGAGGATCTAGCAGCAAAGCTGCCGCACTCCGTCTTGAAGCTCGCCAATCTGCCGAACGAAATTGGAACGGAGCCCATCCGGCTCCGGTTAGTACGGCAGAAGGAGTAAACGGTCATGAGTAAGGGTCATCACAACGCAGTCGACCATCCCCCGATCATCACAGTAGGCGAGCTCATCGACGAACTCTGCCGTCTGCCGGACACCGCCGTCGTCCACTTCCGCTGCCCCATGCTCGATCAGGAGCTAACCTTCTACCGCCTGCGCAAGCGGTCAAAGGATGCTGTCGAAATCGCGGTCAATGCATACCCTGAAAGTCCCCCGGTGGTGCCATCGTCCGAGCCGAACTTCCATGCGCGGAAACGCTCGGCTTCGGCGCCCCCGGCCCGCAATGGTAGCTTTCTTCACAAGGCGAGAGGTTGATGGCCCTCGCGCCAAGTGGGCAGGTGGCGTGGCCTAACCCGCCTTCAATCCGCGCAGCAGTAGCGCCAGCGTTGCATCGACCCGCGCGGAAAGATCGGCGTCCTTCCACTCGTCGGCATGGGCCGGATGGTGGAAGCGGACGGTGGCATCGAAAATGGCGCGCGCGGTCGTCTTGACGTCGTCCACCTCGAATACGCCCTGCTTGATGCCGTCGGCCAGGATCGCCGCGATCTGGTCGATCATGGTGTCCTTGTGACATTTGACGGCTGCGCAGGCCTCGCGCGCCAGCGTCAGATAAGTCTGGAACATCTCGGGGTCGTCGAGGACGCGCGAACGCTTGGCGGCGAACAGCGTGCGCAGCCAGCGGCCGAGCCTATCAGGCGCGGGGCCCTGCTCCTCGGCAATCGCGCGCAACGGCGCGTCGATGCGGTCGAGCCAGCGTTTGGCAACGGCTTCGCGCAGCGAGGCCTTGCTCGGGAAATGGCGGTAGACGCTGCCGTGGCTCACATCGAGCGCACGGGCAACGTCGACCACGGTGGCCTTGGCAAGTCCGAAGCGCCTGAGCACGTCCTCGGTGACTTCGAGGATCCGCTCCGGCGTCAAGACAACAGCTTCATTCATGCCAGCACCATTGTTCCCGTTCAGGGCTCAGTTACCCGGCAGTAGGGCTGTTTCCGAAGCGCCCTCGCCGGTCGTTTCGGAAAGCCTATGCCTTAATGAGGCAGTTTTGCAGCCTGCGCCGCGATCTGGCGCGCCACCAGCAAATTGAGCCAATGCCCAATCATGCCGGTGAAATTGAGGATTTCGGTCGTCATGTCTTAAGTCTCCATTCGTCCGCTTTCCCCGTTCTTCAATCGGCCCTCCGATCCGAGCTTGCTTCGGATGTCGGGCTCCCCGGGGCTTGTCGCGGGACGCCCAATCGGAGCGTCCGGAGACGGATATACACATCTCGCTGACAGATTTCAATATCTGTCAGTCAATGATCCGTGATTGATAGCTGATCTTTGGTCCAGCGCGTGGCTGGCTCCGCCCACCGGTGGATAGTTACCCCGCACCCCCGGCCGCGGGCCCGGATCGTTTGTTTCGCCCTCCCCGCTCTGCTAAATCGCGGCGTAAAAAGCATTTTGGCCGGTGCCCACGCCCCCAGCATCCCCAGGGGCGTCCCGCCCACCTCTTGGAGCCGTCAGATGATCCCCCGCTATACCCGCCCGGAAATGGCCTCGATCTGGGAGCCGCAAACCCGGTTCAAGATCTGGTTTGAGATCGAGGCGCATGCGGCGGACGCGCTCGCCGAGCTCGGCACCATCCCGAAGGAAGCTGCCAAGACGGTCTGGGCCAAGGCCAAGGATGCTATTTTCGACGTCGGCCGCATCGACGAGATCGAGCGCGAGACCAAGCACGACGTCATCGCCTTTCTCACCCACCTTGCCGAGATCGTCGGTCCCGAGGCGCGCTTCGTGCACCAGGGCATGACCTCCTCCGACGTGCTCGACACCTGCCTCAACGTCCAGCTCACTCGCGCCGCCGACCTGCTGCTCGCCGACATCGACAAGGTGCTGGCCGCCCTGAAGAAGCGCGCCTTCGAGCATAAGATGACGCCGACCATCGGCCGCAGCCATGGCATCCACGCCGAGCCCGTCACCTTCGGCCTCAAGCTCGCTTATGCCTATGCCGAATTTACGCGCGCGAAGGAACGTCTGGTCTCGGCGCGAAAGGAGGTCGCGACCTGCGCCATCTCCGGCGCCGTCGGCACATTTGCGCAAATCGATCCCCGCGTCGAAGAGCATGTGGCCAAGGCCATGGGCCTCGTGCCGGAGCCGATCTCGACCCAGGTGATCCCGCGCGATCGCCACGCGATGTATTTCTCGACCCTCGGCGTGATCGCCTCTTCCATCGAGCGCATCGCCGTGGAGATCCGCCACATGCAGCGTACCGAGGTGCTGGAGGCCGAAGAGTTCTTCTCGGAGGGGCAGAAGGGCTCGTCCGCGATGCCCCACAAGCGCAATCCGGTGCTGTCGGAAAACCTCACTGGCCTGTCGCGCATGGTGCGAGCCTATGTGACGCCGGCACTGGAGAACGTCGTGCTCTGGCACGAGCGCGACATCTCGCACTCTTCCGCCGAGCGCATGATGGGCCCGGACGCGACGGTGACCCTCGACTTCGCGCTGGTGCGCCTCGCCGGCCTGATCGACAAGCTCTTGGTGTACCCCGCCAACATGCAGAAGAATCTCGACCGCCTCGGCGGCCTCGTGCACTCCCAGCGCGTGCTGCTGGCCTTGACGCAGAAGGGCGCCAGCCGCGAGGATTCCTACAAGCTCGTGCAGCGCAACGCGATGCCGGTATGGCGCGGTGAAGGCGACTTCCTTCAGCTGCTGAAGAAGGACACTGAGGTGAAGAAGTATCTTACCGACGCCGAGATCGAGGAGCAGTTCGACCTCGGCTATCACCTCAAGCACGTCGACACGATCTTCAAGCGCGTGTTCGGGCAGAGCTGAATTTTCTTCGTCATTCCGGGGCACACGAAGCGTGAGCCCGGAATCTCGCGCTACAATCTCCAGATTCTCTGGTGCACAAATGCGCACCATAGCTCGATGCTTCGCATCCCCCCGGAAAGACAAGAACCCACAAGAAACGGATCCCCCATGCCCATCGTCAACCGCATCGCCGCCCTGTCCGACGAAATGGCCGCCTGGCGCCATGACTTCCACGAGAATCCGGAGCTGCTCTACGAAGTCCACCGCACCGCCGGCATCGTCGCCGACAAGCTGCGCGAATTCGGCTGCGACGAGGTGGTGACGGGCATCGGCCGCACCGGCGTGGTCGGCGTGATCCGCGGCCGCAAGTCGGCATCCGGCAAGACCATCGGCCTGCGCGCCGACATGGACGCGCTGCCGATCATGGAGACCTCCGGCGTGCCCTACGCCTCCAAGGTCCCGGGCAAGATGCACGCCTGCGGACATGACGGCCACACCGCCATGCTTCTCGGCGCTGCCAAATATCTCGCCGAGGCGCGCAATTTCGACGGCACGGCCGTGTTGATCTTCCAGCCGGCCGAGGAAGGCGGCGGCGGTGGCAGGGCCATGGTCGAGGACGGGCTGATGACGCGCTGGAACATCCAGGAGGTCTACGGCATGCACAACATGCCGAACCTGCCCGAAGGTCATTTCGCAACCACCCCTGGCGCGATGCTCGCCTCGTCCGACAACATCCAGATCACCGTCCACGGCAAGGGCGGCCACGCCGGCGCGGGTCCGCACAAATCGATCGACAGCGTGCTGATCGGCTCGCAGATCGTGGGTGCGCTACAATCGATCGTCGCGCGCAACGTCGATCCGCTGAAATCGGCCGTCATCTCGATCACGCAATTCCACGCCGGCACGGCCTTCAACATCATCCCGGAGGTCGCCGAGCTCGCGGGCACCGTGCGCACGCTCGATCCTGAAGTGCGCGATCTCGTCGAGCGCCGCATCGGCGAAGTCGCCGACAGCGTCGCCCGCGCCTATGGCGGCTCGGCCGAGACGAAGTACACGCGGATGTATCCGGTGACGATGAACCACGCACGCGAGGCCGGCATTGCCGCCGACGTCGCCCGCGACATCGTCGGCACCGAGCGCGTCAACGACAAGTTCGTTCCGATGATGGGCGCCGAAGATTTCTCGTTCATGCTGGAAGCCCGCCCCGGCGCGATGATCCTGGTCGGCATGGGCGACGGCAACGAGTGCCACCACCCGGCCTATGTCTTCAACGACAACATTTTGGGCCACGGCGCCTCGTTCTGGGCCCGGCTGATCGAGACGCGGATGCCGGCGTAGAGTCTGTAGTGGACTAGCCGAAGGCGTAACCCACCATTTTTCTGTCGACGCGGACGTAAAGTGGTCGGCTACACTTGCTAACTCACCCGACTCAATCGCAGACGTCTCTCGTCCGGCCAACCATCACTGAACTCGCATCAGCGGTGCTAGCGCGCTCCATTCTGCATCCGTTCCCGACAAGCCGGCAGCATTGCAAAAGATCTGGCCAGATGTATGCGGCTTGGACGGTGTCGCCTCAACCTGGGCGCGCTCGGCAACGAGCCTCACCTTCTCCTGCTTGGCCGCCTTCGCCTTTTGCTCGGCTGCGGCACGCGTGTCTTCCGGCAGTGCTCTTCAGCACATCATCGCGCACGAAGCCAAACGCTTTGCGCAGGTCCAGGCCGAGAGCTCTAAGCGCGACGAGTACGCTCGAAATGAACGCTTGATCATCAGTTGCATATTTCGGCAGGTATTTTAGACGCCGGATTGGAAGGATGATTGGCCGTCCCGAGCCGGCACCCTTTGGCAATCGGCCTGCACCCGGCCGCGTTGCAGATCACCTGACCAGATGCCTGCGGCGCTGAGGGCGCGGCTTCCGTTTGTTTTCGGTCCCGATCCCGCCTCTTCGAATCCTCGCGCGTCGCAACCGGCTTCTTCTCCGGGATCTTCTCGCACTCATTGTCGTCACCGACGCGATAGCCGGCACGGCAGGTGATCTTCACGCATTGGTCGCCGTCGGCCTTGAAGCCGAAATTGCACACCAGCGGGCAGACGCGCCCCGGCTTCGCCTTCAACGCATCGAGTGCGTCGCTGCTTGCGAGCTTCACGTCGAACTGGGTGCCGGCATATTTGTTGAACAGCGTCAGCGAGCGCTGCGCGGCCGAAGTCCACTCGCCCTCTGCAGCCGAGGTGAGGCAGCCGACGCGGCGCAGTTCGCTCTGAACCGATTTGGCGAGCTCAGCTGCGGATAACGTCGAGGTCGGTGCAGGCGAGAGCGCGGCCACCTTCTGGTTCTCAACTTCGGGAATCTGCCGGTCGGTCGCCGGCTTTGCGGCCTGCTCCGCTTTCTCTGCCGCCTGCTTTGCAGCGAGTTCGGCCCTAGCTTTCTCCGCTGCTTGCTTCTCGGCCAATGCCTTCGCCGCCGCCGCTTCGGCCACCTTGCGCTGCTGCTCGGCGGCCTCGGCCCTCGCCTGCTCGATCTGCTTCTGCTTCTCGGCCGCGATCCGCGCCTCTTCGGCGGCCTTGGCCGCCGCGGCCGCCTTCTCCTGCTCGGCCTTCTGGGCGCGCTCGGCAACGAGCCTCGCCTTCTCCTGCTCGGCGGCCTTTGCCTTCTGTTCGGCCCCCGCGCGCGTCTCCTCGGCGGCGATCTTGTTCAACTGCCCCTTGGCCAGGTTGGCGTAGAAGCCCTCCGGATACGCCGCCAGAAACGCTTCCCAGCCGTCCCGCGTGCCGAGTTGGAGCGCCAGCTCGTAATCCCTGCGAACGGCCTCCTGCGGGTTGGCCTGCGGACCAGTCGCGGCCGGCTTGACCGCGACCAACGGCACGTCGTCGCCGCCGAGCGAGCCGTAGACATAGGGCTCCTGCTTGTAGCCGGTCGCTTTCAAAACGTCGTCGCGCACGAAGCCGAAGGCCTTGCGCAGATCAAGACCCGGCTTCGGCAGGTGCTCGACCAGCGCGGCGGCGAACGGGCTGTTTCGGGAATCGCCATCCGATGCCGTCGATCCTGCCTTGGCGGCGAATGCAATCATCGTATTCGGGCTGGTGGGCTCGACCTTGGCGAGGCCGCGCCCGACCGCGCGCGAGGCCAGCGTGCGCTTCATCGTCTTCGCAAACGGATTGTCCCGGCACGCGTCCAGGATGATCAGCCGCAGCTGCTTGGCCGGTTCGACCGCGAACAATGCCCGCTCGACCGGAATGGTCTCATCGAGAACGTCACCATCCGTCTCCAGCGTGGCGTCGGTCGGGATGAGATAGTTGTTGCCGTCGAGCTCGATACCATGGCCGGCGTAATAGATCACCGCCATCTCCGCATCACGCGACCTGCCGGCAAATTCGCGCAGCATGCGCCGCATCTCGCTGGCGCTGAGATCGAGCCTGACGTCGACAGAATCGAAGCCGGCCTTCTTGAACATGCCGCCGACCAGGGTGGCGTCGTTCACGGGATTGCCGAGCTTCGGAGCGCTCTTGTAGGCGGAATTGCCGATGACGAGCGCGACCCGCCGGTCGGCGTGTGCCGGTCCGCACGCAAGGCTCATCGCCAATATCAACAATGCAAATAGCCGAAACGGAATCACTTGCGTCCCCCCGGATGCAATTCCCTGAGACTATTCGGTAGCGTCGCCGATTGCTAATTCTTCCTATGTGATACCGGTCACATAGAGGTCCTCAAACAGGGGTATGGATAATGCGGCGAAGCGTCGCCCTGCTGCCCCAGCTGACGCCACGGTCCTTCGGGGCTGCTACGCTTGCACCACCTCGTGGCGCATCACGAACGGTGCCAGCAGCGCGTGCACCTCGCCCTCGACCGCTTCGCGCTGACCCGCCGGCAAGCCGGTCAGCGTCACGGTGGCGATGGAGCCGTGGCTGCCGTGCGGACCGACCTTGACCTTGCAATCGATGCCGCGCTCGACCAGCGGTGCCAGCACCTTGGTGAACACACGCTGCGCTGCGTCCCAGCGCAGCTGCGGCTTGAACACCTTGCCGACGCCCGTCAGTGGCATCGGATCGATCGGAATGACCTGCACCGGCACGGCGGCGCGCTCCGGGGTGCGCTCGCGCACCCACGCTTCGAGCTCGCCCTGCTCGACGCTCGCGCCGGGCTTCAACTGCACATACCCCACCGGCAATTCGCCGGCATAGGCGTCGGGCTGGCCGACCACGGCGGCGAAGCCGACGGCGGGATGTCTGAACATGATCTCCTCGATCGGCGCCGGATCGATGTTGTGGCCGCCGCGGATCACGAGGTCCTTGGCGCGGCCTGTGATCCAGAGATAGCCGTCGGCATCGAGGCGACCGAGATCGCCGGAATTGACCCAGACCTCATCGATGAAGGCGCCCTTGTTGTGCTCGTCGTTGAGATAGCCGCCGAACACGCCGGGCCCGGCCATGATGACGACGCCGATCTCGTCGGGCGCGCAATCGCGGATCAGGCGTCCCTCGGCATCGAGCTGCACGATGCGCACACGCGCGTAAGGCATGGGAAGGCCGACCGAGCCGAGCCGGATGGGCCGCGACGGATAGGCCAGCGTGTGCACGCTCGAGGTCTCCGTCATGCCGTAGACCTCGATCACCGGCAGCTTCAGTTTCTTCTGAATCGCCGAGCCGACCGCGACCGGAATCGCCGAGCCGCCACCTGCCGCATATTTCAGGCTCGAAATATCCGCCTTGCCCGGCGGCACCGCCAGCGCGGCAGCGAGCACCGTCGGCACGCTCGACAGCGCCTCGGGCTTGAAGCGCTCGACCAGCCCCCAGATGTTCTTCACCGCATTCGGATTGCGCCAGCCGCTCGGCGACAGCACGACCAGCGAGCCGCCGCTTGACAGCGTCAGCAACGCCTGTGTCAGCGAGCCCCCGACGTGGAACAGAGGCATGCCGAACAGCAGGTTTGCGCCCGGCTTGGCCTTCAGCAGCAGATTGAGCGCCCAGGCCTGATAGACCTGGTTGGCATGGGTGTGCCGCACCAGCTTCGGCGTGCCGGTGGTGCCGCCGGTGTGGAAATAGGCGGCGATGTCGCTGCCCAAGATCTTGCGGCCGCTGATAAGCCGGTCCGCCGGTTGCAGCTTGATCAGGTCGCTGAAGGCAAAGATGCCGTTCGCCGGATCGCCGCCGCCGAACACCTGGACCGTTGCCTTGAGATGCTTGAGTTGCGGCCGGATCTGCTCGACCTTCTGCCAGATGTCGGTGCCCGGCATCGGCCCAAGCGCCACCAGGATTTTCGTGTTCGCAGCCTCCAGAATCTCCGCGATCTGGTGCGGCTCGAGCAGCGGATTAACGGGATTGGCGATGCCGGCGGCTTCGGCGCCGAACAATGTCACGAAAGCATCCGGCACCAGCGGCAGCATGAAGCTGATGACGTCGCCCTTCTCCGCGCCCAGCGCGTGAAACATGTTGGCGGCCTGCGTGACGCGCGCCATGAAATCGCGATACGTGACCACGACCGGCGTGTCGGCGGGATCGGCGTTTTGCAGGAACTGGATCGCCGCCCCGTCGGGGTTGCGCGTTGCACCCAGCCGGATCGCGTCATACGTGCTCTCGGCCGCGACGCGATCGGCGTAAGGAACCTGCTCGAAGGCCCGGACCTCCGCGTCTGTCAACAAATCCGGATAGTCGTTGCCGATGAGCCGATCGAGCGCGTGGATGCCCGCCATGGATTTCCGTCCTCCCTCAGATGCATGTCCCCACCCCTTCTTTTGACATTTGGTTCGGCGGGGCCTCGACCGATGGCCCGTCGAGCGCGGACAGAATGATGGATGATTTGGCGTTCGTCCATGGCCGTGGACAGCGGCGGTTAGGCTCGATCTAGACCGAATTTGAACCTCCGCGCCCGATCCCGGGACCAAGAACTGGCGTCGGATTCGCCTACCAGCGTCCTGCCGCAAGACTTGAGGTGATTATGCCTACGCATCTGCGGAACCGCATCACAAGCCTGCTCGTCGTGCTCGCGATGGCATCGACGATCGTGCTGCCTCGCGCGGCGTTCGCCGACACTCAATTCGACAAGATGCGCGCCAAGGTCGCGGCTTTCGTCGCCGACAAGATGGAGAAGCTGGGCGGGTCCCGCATCATCTACAAGGTCGACACCGACGCCCTGCGCGAGGCGGTTGTCACGGACCTGCGCGACCACATTTACAAGATCCTGCGCGAGGGCCGGATCGCCTTCTCCGGGCTTGCGATCCGTGACGGCGGCGTCGACGTTAAAATCCCGGACGCGAAGGGCCGCGAACAGCTCACGCACATGCTCACCTCGGCGGCGGAGGGGCTGGCCACGCAAGCGCTCAGCGTGACCGATGCCGGAGATGGACTGATCAGGCTCGCGCCGACCGACGCCGCATCTGCCGCACGGCTGCACGACCTAGTCGAAGATTCCATCGCCATGATCGAGCAGCGCCTCAAGGACGCCGGCATCACGCTCGCCAGCGTCCAGGTTGAGGGAACAGACCGCATCCGCATCTTGCTGCCGGGCACGATGCAGCCCGAGCGCATCACCGCGATCTTCGCCAAGAAGGTGCGGGTTAGCTTCCGCCTGATCGATCTCTCGATGTCGCCGGAGCAGGCGCAATCCGGCACGCCGCCCGCTGGCACGGAAGTCCTGCTCGGCTTCAAGGACAAGCTCCCCTATCTGGTGAAGGCCAGCGTGCTCGACGGCGACGACATCAGCTATGCGGGACCGGGATTTGCGAGCAGCACGAAAGAGCCGATCGCCTCGTTCCGTTTCAACGGCCGCGGCACGCGGCGTTTCGCCCACATCACCGCAGAGAACATCGGCAAGCCCTTCGCCATCGTGCTCGAAGACAGGGTGCTCTCCACCCCCGTGATCCGCGAGCCCATCACCGGCGGCTCCGGCCAGATCTCCGGCAACTTCAGCCTGGAAGAGGCCAACAGCATCGCCATGCTGTTGCGCGCGGGCTCACTGCCCGGACGCCTTGGCCTCGTCGAGCAGCAGGTCGTGCAGCCCGCCGCCAGGCCCTGAGGCGGAGATCGGGCGGCCCCGCGTTGTTGCGGCGCCCGGGTCCATCCCCGGCACCAAAGCCCGCGCCGAGGCCTCGAATCATCAGCGCGCCGCGGCCAGACGCGCAAACCAACGGGCAATTGCCGAAACGCCCGATCGAGCTAAAATTTGCCTCTTGCGGCATGACGGCCAAAGGCTTCATTTCAGCCAGCCGTCATTCGATTTGGGCTACACGTGTCGAGCATACCGACCAGGACTGAAGGCCTTACGCGGGGTTAGTATCATGCCGTCCGGCAGCGCAGACGTTTCGTCGATCCTCGACCGCATTCTCGACGCGGCAACGGACAACCTCAGGATCGCGAAGATCCTGGTCCAGATGGGCCTCGATCCCAACAACGTCACCTACGACGCCATCTTCAATCGGCTGCTGGAGATCTTTGTCCAGAACATCACGCTGGCCAATCTGTTTGCCGCGGTCGGCGCCGGCTTCTTCGTCGCCACCCTCTTGATGCGGACGATGGTGCCGCTGCGCGTCGCGAACATGGTCGGCTGCGCGTTGTTCGCCGTTTTCGGCGCGCTCTCCGCCAACGTCGCGACGTTCCTGCTGTATCTTCTGTTGCTTCCGATCAACGCCCTGCGCCTGCGGCAGATGCTCAAGCTGGTCAAGAAGGCGCGCCATGCCGCCGAAGGCGACATGTCGATCGAATGGCTCAAGCCGTTCATGACCGAGCGCAAATACCGCCGCGGCGACATCCTCTTCAAGCTGCGCGACCCCGCTAACGAAATGTTCCTCACGGTCACGGGCAAGTTTCTGGTCAAGGAGATCAACGTCGAAATTTTGCCCGGAGCTCTGATGGGTGAACTGGGCTTCCTCACGCCGGACAACCGGCGTACCGGAACGGTCGAATGCATCGAAGACGGACACGTGCTGACGATCACCTATGACCGGCTGCTCGAGATTTATTTCCAGGATCCGCAGTTCGGCTATTACTTCCTGGTGCTAACCAGCCAGCGCCTCTTGCAAAACATCGAGCGTCTGCAGAGCCAGCTCGCGGCCGAGCGAGCGGCAACGACGAACAGGATCGCGTGACCGCTGCGGCCGGCGCCGATACGGAATGGCGGGGACACATCTGCTCCGTCGTTGCGCGTGCCACATTTCCTCCTGCGCCGGACGCAGCGCAGCGCTTCAGCGGTGCCCCCCGGGAATTTTGCGGATGTGTCGCCCTCCGCAGGGCATTCAGCCGATCCAGATCCGCCCCAAGCGGCCCCGCCGCAAAACCGCCCTAAAAACAGATTGGTAACCATGGCGCCTTAGGATAATGACGTGACCAATTCTCCGACGATCCTGGTGTTCGATTCCGGCCTTGGCGGACTCACGGTGCTCCGTGAGGTCGTCGCCGCACGCCCGGACGCGCATTACGTCTATGTCGCCGACGACGCCTTCTTCCCCTATGGCCACCATGGCGAGGACGAGATCATCGCCCGCGTGGTGCCATTGATGGGGGAATTGATCGGCACGCATGATCCCGACCTCGTCGTTATCGCCTGCAACACGGCATCCACCCTGGTACTGTCTCACTTGCGCGCCGCTTACTCCCTGCCCTTCGTCGGCACGGTGCCGGCGATCAAGCCGGCCTGCGCGCAGTCGAAGACCCGCCGCGTCTCGGTGCTCGGCACCAAGGGCACGGTGAAGCGGGAATATACGAAAGCTTTGATCCGCGAGTTCGCGCAGGGCTGCGAGGTGACGCTGGTCGGCTCGCCCCAGCTTGCCTCGCTGGCTGAAGCCGAGCTGAGCGGCGCTCCGATCAGCGATGAGGCCATCCTTGCCGAACTCGCTCCCTGCTTCGTGGGCGACGCCGGGGATGCGACATCGCGCACCGACACGGTGGTGCTCGCATGCACGCATTATCCGCTGCTGCTCGGCCGGCTCAAGCGGCTGGCGCCCTGGCCGGTTGACTGGATCGACCCGGCGCCCGCGATCGCCCGCCGCGTCTCGGATCTGCTTGGCCGGCGGATCGTCGGCATCGCGCAGTCCGGCGCCGAGATGATCTTTACTTCGAACCGCGTGCATAGCCTTTCGGCGATGCTGACGCCGTTCTTCGGCGGCCGCGCCCTCGCCTGACTTTGCGCGGCAACGGCGCGCTGCTAGGCTTTGCCGTCGTCACCTTGCCGCAGGCCTTCCCATGTCGGTCCCCTCCACACCACTCAACCGTCTTCGCCAGCTCTGGCGCGAGGGGCGCCCCGCCTTTGGCGCGATCGCGACGATCCCGAGTGTGCAGATGGTGCAGATCATGGCGCGCTCGCTCGACTGGATCATCGTCGATCTCGAACATGGCCCGATTGGATTGACCGAAGCACATGCGATGATCGCCGCGACCACAGGCACGCCGTGCACGCCGCTGGTTCGGATCGCCGCGAACGAGCCATGGCTTGCGAAAGCACCGATGGACATCGGTGCCTTCGGCATCAACTTCCCGATGATCACCAACCGCGACGATGCCGAGAAAGCGGTGCGCAGCGTGCGCTACCCGCCGCGCGGCGATCGACTCTGGGGTCCCTTCCACGCGCCATTCCGCTGGGGCCAGTCGATGCCGGAATATATGGCTACAGCCGACGACGAGATGATCTGCATGATCACCATCGAGCATGTCGACGCCGTCAATCGCATCGACGAGATCATGGCGACGCCGGGCGTCGACGTCGCGGTCATCGGTCCGGGCGATCTCGCCACCTCCATCAACAAGCGCGGTCAGATGGACGATCCGGAGCTGCTCGAGCTGGTCGCCCGTGCGGAAGTCGGCATCCTCAGAAGCGGCGTGCCGATCGGCGGCGTGGCCCGCACCGCCGACCAGGCCAACGCTCTGATTGACCGTGGCTACCGCGCGATCGCGCTCGGCTTCGACTGGTCGCTGTTCCAGCGCGGCATCATGGCGGCGTTCGAAGGGGTCAGGCGCTGAATCGCCGATACGGCCTTGCTGGGAACCGCGGCGCTGCTAGGGTCGTCGGCTCCAGGGAGGAAAAACCATGCTCAGAAAGACTTTGCTTGCGCTCGCTTTCACTGGCATCGCCGTCGCGGCCTCTGCCCAGCAATCCGGCATCAAGCGCACCCCGCTCCAGAAGATCGACTTTCCGGAGGGCTACACGACCGTGACCGCCATCGCCGAGGTGCCGGCCGGCGGCGCCGCCGGCCGGCATACCCATCCGGGGATCGAGACGGGTTATGTCCTGGAGGGCGAGCTCGACCTCCTCATCGACGCCCAGCCGGACAAGCGCCTGAAAGCCGGCGATTCCTACCAGATCCCGGCGGGTTCCGTGCACGACGCCAAGACCCATGGTGACAAATCATTGAAAGTGCTTGGAATTTACGTCGTCGACAAAACCAAGCCGCTGGCGTCGCCGGCACCCTGATGCGGCGAACCGACCGGGTCCAAACCCGTTGGTTCGTGCTAGAGCACGCGGCGAGCGGACGACCCACTCGCTGCACATACTTTCATCTTTGATCCCCAGGACCCGGAGACCAATGCGCGGGACGCCCAAGACCATCTCCCTGCGGCGCCGTCTGATCTGCGACCTCATGCACGCTTCGATGGGCGTGCCCTTCGTTTCGCTATCCCGTTCGCTCAACGTCCGCCCTCTGCTGGAAGCTCGCGCGGGCGCAACGGCGCGCGCCGGCTGGGCAGCGATGTTCGTGAAGGCTTTCGCCCTGGTTGCAAGTGAGGAGCCGATCCTCCGCACGCTCTACGCCAAATGGCCCCGGCCAGCCCTCTATGAACTGCCCAGGAGCGTGGCACTGGTGGCGGTCGCCCGCGTCGAGGATGGCGAGGAATGCGTGATGCCACAGCGAATTGCGGCCCCCGAGGCCATGACGCTGGCGGCGGTCGACGCCGAGATCCGGCGCGCCAAGACGGCACCGGTTGAGGAGGTTCCCATGTACCGCAAGATCATGCGGGCGACCCGCCTCCCGTTGCCGCTGCGACGCCTGTCTTGGGCGGTGGGGCTGAATTTCGGCCGGCAGCGCGGCAATTGGTTCGGCAGCTTCGCGGTGAGCTCGGTGGCCGCTTATGGCGGCGGCGAGCTCCACCCCATCACGCCGGGACCCTTCATCGTCAGCTATGGGGTGGTTGAGGCGGACCAGACCATCCATGTCGTGATCCGCTGGGACCATCGGGTGACGGATGCCGCCCCGATCGCCCGGGTCCTGACCCGGCTGGAACAGGTCCTGAACACTGAAATCGCTGGCGAATTGCGTGCGGCCGGGCCAAAGCCGATCCGGGCGGTGGGTACCTGATTCCGGGTCCATTCGCATTGACAGCGAACCCCAAACTCCCCTAAAAGCCGCCTGCTCGCGGGCCGATTTCGGCCCGCGAAGCGTTTCGCGACCCGTGGTTCTGTCCCTTAAGCTTTGGGGATCGGACCTGTCGGTGCCGGGATTTCCCCGTCACACAGGAGGGCGCGTTTCCTCAAACCATGTACCTGAAGAGGACGCGATGACTAAGCGCAGTGAGGCGAAGTACAAGATCGATCGTCGTATGGGCCAGAACATCTGGGGCCGCCCGAAGAGCCCCGTGAACCGCCGCGAATACGGCCCCGGCCAGCACGGCCAGCGTCGCAAGGGCAAGCTCTCCGACTTCGGCGTGCAGCTGCGCGCCAAGCAGAAGCTGAAGGGCTACTACGCCAACATCAGCGAGCGCCAGTTCCACGGCATCTACGTGGAAGCCAGCCGCCTCAAGGGTGACACCGGCGAGAACCTGATCGGCCTTTTGGAGCGCCGTCTCGACGCGGTCGTGTACCGCGCCAAGTTCGTTTCCACCATCTTCGCCGCGCGCCAATTCATCAACCACGGCCACATCAAGGTGAACGGCCGCAAGGTCAACATCTCGAGCTACCAGCTCAAGGTCGGCGACGTCGTCGAGGTCAAGGAAGCCTCCAAGCAGCTCACCCACGTGCTCGAAGCCAGCCAGCTCCCCGAGCGTGACGTGCCCGACTATCTCGATGTCGACCATGGCAAGATGACCGCGAAATACACGCGCATCCCCAACCTCTCCGACGTGCCGTTCCCGGTGCAGATGGAGCCGCATCTGGTCGTCGAATTCTATTCGCGCTAATCGTTTCGGCAGATCGAAGTTTAAAGGCCCCGGTTTCCGGGGCCTTTTTCGTTCAGGCAGCCACTCCGATGTCTCAGCCCATCCGCATCCTTATGCAGGGCGGCAGACCACGCGTGCATACGTCCGTCGCTTGCCGGTCAACGCTTATCCTTATCTGATCGATTATCGTGTGACCGAGACAGAAATCGCTATTATGCGGTTTCGTCACGCCGCTCGGCGTCCACCTAGAACTCGCTGACCGCGAGTGAATGCCAATCCCTCAGGGAGCAAGTTGATGCTCTACACCCCTCCCCCCATCGACCCCAAGGCACCGCCGGTGCGCATCAATCTGCTCTCGGACACGCAGACCAAGCCGACGGCTGCGATGCGCGAGGCGATGGCGCGGGCGGAGGTCGGCGACGAGCAGGTCGGCGACGATCCGACGGTGAACGCGCTGTGCGAGCGCGTGGCGGATCTGCTCGGCAAGGAAGCGGCGGTCTACATGCCCTCGGGCACGATGTGCAACGTCACCGCGACGCTTGTGCATTGCCGTCCCGGCGACGAGATCCTTGCGCACGAGACCGCGCACATCATCGCCCGCGAAGGCGGCGCGCATGCCGCGATCGGCGGCTTCCAGGTGACGCAGCTCAAGGGCGCCAACGGCCAGTTCACGCCGGAGACTCTCCGTAAGGCGCTGCATCCACGCACGCGCTATCAGCCGCCGCAGACCGTCGTCAGCGTCGAGCAGACCGCCAATATCGGCGGCGGCACGATCTGGAAGAAGGCGGCGCTCGACGAGATCGTCGCGATCGCCAAGCAGCACGGCCTCATCACGCACATGGATGGCGCGCGCCTGCTCAACGCCACCGTGGCGAGCGGAATCTCGCCGCGTGACATGACCGCGGGATGGGATTCGGCCTGGATCGACTTCTCCAAGGGCCTCGGCGCGCCGATTGGCGGCGTGCTTGCAGGCTCACGCGTCTTCATCGACGCGGTGTGGCAATGGAAGCAGCGCCTCGGCGGCTCGATGCGGCAGGCCGGCATCTGTGCGGCCGCCTGCATCTACGCGCTCGACCATCACGTTGAGCGCCTTGCCGACGATCACGCCAATGCGCGCGCGCTCGCCCGCGGGCTGTCGCAGATCGCAGGCATCGAGGTGCAGGAGCCCGAAACCAATCTGGTGTTCTTCAAGCCCGACGGCGCCGGCATTCCCGGCGACAAGATGGTCGCAGCGTTGCGCCAGCGCGGCGTGACGCTTGCGATGATGGACGGCCGCATCCGCGCCTGCACCCATCTCGACGTCAATGCGAGCCAGATCGAGGAGACGATCGGATACGTGCGCGAGATCGTGCGCGGGGCGTAAAGTCGCGTAGATGGAGTAACGGGCCGACCAACCAACCGCTCGCGATCACCGCCCCATCGCTTGATAAATCAGCGTCTTCAGCGCCAGTTGGATCCGGCCACGCTGCGAGGGGGTCTGCACCATGAAGATCCCGAACAGGTCGTCTTCGGGATCGATGAAGAAGAATGTGCCGCCGACGCCGTCCCAGCGATATTCGCCAAGCGGCCAGGAAGTCCCCGGCGGCACCGCGGTACGTACGGCGAAGCCGAGGCCGAATCCGCTGGTGGCGCCCGGGTAATAGTTCTGGTCGCGCGCGATCTTCGTCTCAGGTCCGATGTGATCGGATGCCATCAGCGCGATCGTCTCGGGCTTGAGATAACGCCGTCCCTCATAGATGCCGCCACTGAGCAGCATCTGCGCGAAACGGGCGTAGTCGCCGACCGTGCCGACCATGCCGCCGCCGCCCGATTCCCATTTCGACGGCCGCCTGATGTCGCGAACCGGCGTGGTCGGGTTGATGTTGCGATCCTCGGGCATCGGCTCGGCAATGCGCGGGAATTTGGCGGGATCGGCGACGAAGAACGCGGTCTCGGTCATGCCGAGCGGATCGAGCAGCCGCTCTTTCTCGAACTGAAGCAGGGTCTTTCCCGCGACCACCTCGATGACGCGGCCGAGCACGTCGGTGGAAAAGCCGTAATCCCACGCGGTGCCCGGCTGCTCGACCAGCGGCAGCGTGGTGATCTTCGCGACGAAGTCGGCATTGCTGAGATTGCTTTGGAACAGATTGGCCTCGGCATAGAGCTCCCGCACCATGCCGCCACCATAATAGCCATAGGGCAGACCCGACGTGTGGCGAAGCAGGTCCTTGATCGTGACGGGACGATTCTGCGCTTCCAACGCCAGCGCGACCTTGCCGTCCTCGGCCTTCTTCTCGACGCCGACCTTCATCTTGGCGAAGGCCGGAATGTATTTCGAGACGGGATCGTCGAGCGAAAGCTTGCCCTCTTCGACCAGCATCATCGCCATGACAGAGGTGATCGGCTTCGACATCGAATAGAGCCGGAAGATCGTGTCCGCGCTCATCGAGATCTCGGTCGCGACGTCGCGGACGCCGAAATTTTCGTAATAGACCGGCTTGCCGTGCTGCTGGAGGAGCAGGATGGCGCCGGGGATCTTGCCGGTGGCGATCTCGTTTCGGATGTAGTCGGAAACCTTCGCCAACCCCTCGGGCGAGAAGCTGCGCGCGGCCCGTCCCTCAGAGCCGGCCTTCGCACCGAAGGCACCGACCAGAACAACGAGCCCCGCGATCAGCGCGCGGCGCCCGCGCACTTCACTTCTCCATGGCTTCATAGACCAACTGCTTCAATGTCCGTTGCACGCGCTGGCGCTCGGTCGGGGTCTGTTCCAGGAGGACGAAGAACATGTCCTGCTTGGGGTCGATCACGAAATAGCAGCCGGAGGCGCCGTCCCACTTCAATTCGCCGAGATTGCCCGGGGGCGGCGGCTTGGCATTGCCGGGATCAGTGCGGACGGCAAGGCCGAGGCCGAAGCCAAAACCGTCACCGGGAAAGTAGAAGTAGTCGCGCTCGACGCCGGAGCCTGGTCCGACCTGATCGGTCACCATCAGCTTGAAGGTCTCGGGTTTGAGAATGGTCTTGCCGTGGAGGCTGCCGCCGTTGAGTAGCATCTGCGCAAAGCGCTCATAGTCGGCCATGGTCGTGACCATGCCGCCGCTGGCGAATTGGATCTTCTTGACGACTGTTGGATCGTTGATCCGGCCGACCCGGAAATCGCCGTCGTTCGGCACCGGCTTCGCCAGCAGCTTCTGCTTCTCCGGGTCGGTGACGAAGAACCCGGTATCGACCATGCCGAGCGGATCGAGCAGCTTTTCCCGCATGATATCGATCAGCGGCTTGCCGGCCGCGATCTCCATCACGCGCGCCAGCACGTCGGTGGAATGGCCATATTGCCAGAGTGCACCCGGCTGGTTGTGCAGCGGCAGTTTTGCGATCCGCTCGGCGAACTCGGCAAGGTCGAAATCGCCGGCATAGATATTCGCCTCCCGATAGGCTTTTCGCACCAGGCTGTCGCCGTAGAAGCCATAGGTGATGCCCGAGGTGTGGCGCATCAGGTCGAGCACGGTCATCGGCCGGTTGGGCGACACCAGTTCGAGCGACCTGCTGCCGTCTTCGGCCTTCTTCTCGACGCCGACCTTCACATTGGCGAAGGACGGGATGTATTTCGCGACGGGATCGTCGAGCTTGATCTTGCCCTCCTCGACCAATTGCATCGCGACCACCGAGGTAATCGCTTTGGTCATCGAGAACAGGCGGAAGATCGTCTTATCGGTGATCGGGGCCTTGCTGACCACGTCCTGAACGCCGAACGCTTCGTGAAAGACCGGCTTACCGTGCTGCTTGATCAGCACGGTCGCGCCGGCGATCTTGCCGGTAGCGACTTCGTTCTTGAAGAACTCGCTGATCCTCGCGAGCTTGTCCTGGTTGAAATGCGCGCCGGCTGGAATCTCGTAAATGCCCTCCGCCCGCGCCAGCGACACGGGGCCAAGCGACATCAGCGCGCCGCAGACCAGCGCACGCAATCCTGATCGTGAAATCATATCCCCTCCCCGGAACATGGCCCGCGGAGTGTACCGACCGCGTTGTCAGGCACAAGGGCTGCCGTATCGCGCCAGAACGGCCGTGTGAAGAGCGGCGCTTCTCTCCGAGAAACAACAGAATATGACGCGGGTGACCGAGGGCGTGGCCGGCAGCGTGTCGATGGTCGTATGAACTGCAATCGTCGCGGCCTGGTCAGCCGGGAAACGATACACGCCGGTGGAGATCGCGGAGAAGGCCAGCGAAGTCAGCCCGTTGGCCTGACAGAGCTCAAGCGCGCGCCGATAGCACGAGCGCAGCGCCTCCGCCTCGCCGCGGCCCCCGCCGTGCCAGACGGGGCCGACCGCATGGATCACATGGCGCGCAGGCAGAAGATAGCCCTTGGTGATCTTGGCATCGCCGGTCGGGCATCCTCCGAGCGTCCGGCATTCGGCGAGAAGCTCGGGACCGGCAGCGTCGTGGATCGCCCCGTCGACACCGCCTCCACCAAGGAGAGACGAATTTGCGGCGTTGACGATGGCGTCAACGCCGAGCGTGGTGATGTCGGCAACGATGACCTCGAGCTCGGCGCCGCCGATCCGGCGCGTCAGCCGGGCCATGCATCAAGCCGCGACGACGACGCCCTTCTCGGAGAGGAGCTGCTGCAATTCGCCGGCCTGGAACATCTCGCGGACGATATCGCATCCGCCGACGAACTCGCCCTTCACATAGAGCTGCGGGATGGTCGGCCAGTTCGAGTATTCCTTGATGCCGTTGCGCAGCTCGGCGGATTCGAGGACGTTGAGGCCTTTATAGCCGACGCCGATGTGGTCGAGGATCTGGACGACCTGGCCGGAGAACCCGCACTGCGGAAATTGCGGCGTGCCCTTCATGAACAGAACCACGTCGTTCGACTTCACTTCGTTGGCGATGAATTCCTCGATGCTCATATCCGTGTCCTTCTGGGGCGGAGCCCTTCTTTCACGTCGGGCCGGCTCAGCCGATCTAACCCGATATCTGTCATATATGTAGCCCAAACCGTTGTGCATCCAAAGTAAAATGGCGGCGAACGGTCGGCGGCGGCCGGTCTGAACCGCGCCGGTCCATAGGCTGATGACAACAATATCATCGCCGGGGAGGACTTTCATACCGTAACGGAGCCCCTATCTAGGACGAACCCTGGTCATGGAACCGGGAAACGCGAACAACGTTCTCTTGTCCTGTCTGGAGAAAACCGTGACGAAACCAGCCTCCGCTACGGCCGCCCCCCAGCTTTCGTCGCTGTCCTCCGATCCGGGCAAGTTCGCCCAGCGGCTTCAAGACGCGTTTCTGACCGTCCGCGACGAGACCGAGCGCCGCGCCGCCCCCCTGTCGCCGGAGGACCAACAGATCCAGTCCATGCCCGATGCGAGCCCGACGAAATGGCACCGCGCGCATACCACCTGGTTTTGGGAGCAATTCCTGCTCGGCGAGCACTGTCCTGATTACCGGCCCTTCCACCCCGATTTCGCGTTCCTGTTCAATTCCTATTACGTCAGCGCCGGCCCGCGTCATGCCCGGCATCGCCGCGGCGATATCACCCGTCCCAGCGCCGACCAGGTCGGCGCCTATCGCAACTATGTCGATGCGGCCGTCGTCAAATTCTTCCGCGAGGCCGGCTGGGACAAGCTGCGCGAGATCGCACCGCTGGTCGAGGTCGGGCTCAATCACGAGCAGCAGCATCAGGAATTGATGTTCACCGACATCCTGCACGCCTTCGCGCAAAACCCGGTCTCGCCGGCCTACGATGCGAACTGGCGTTTCCCGGCCGCGACCCGGGGCGGCGAGGACTGGCTGACGCTGAACGAGGGCATCCACACCGTCGGCCACGTCGACGACAGCTTCCATTTCGACAATGAGAAGCCGCCGCATCGCGCCCTCGTCGGCCCGGTCAAGATCGCCCGCCATCTCGTCACCAACGGCGAATGGCTCGCCTTCATGCGCGCCGGCGGCTACCGGACCGCAACGCTGTGGCTGATGGACGGTTTTGCCACCGTGAGCAACGAGGGCTGGGACGCTCCGGGCCATTGGCGCGAGGTCGATGGCGCCTGGCACGTGATGACGCTGGCCGGCCTCAAGCCGATCGATCCGAACGCGCCGGTCTGCCACGTCAGCTATTACGAGGCGGATGCGTTCGCGCGCTGGGCCGGAAAGCACCTGCCGACCGAGATAGAATGGGAGGTCGCGGCCCGCACGGGCCAGCTCAACGATGCTTTCGGCATTGTCTGGCAATGGACCCGCTCTTCATACGCGCCCTACCCCGGCTACCGCGCCGTCGAAGGCGCGCTCGGCGAATACAACGGAAAATTCATGGTCAACCAGTTGGTGCTGCGCGGCTCCTCGCTTGCAACTCCCGAAGGCCACAGCCGTATCACCTATCGCAACTTCTTCTATCCGCACCACCGCTGGCAGTTCACGGGGCTGCGGCTTGCCGGCTACGAGTAAAAAAACTTCCGACGACAAATGCGCGCCGGACAGCGCGTTCAGGAGAGTATCATGAATGTGCACGCCAGCGCTTTGGCCGAAGCCCATCTCCCCGACGAGCAGACGACTGCCTTCGCCCGCGAGGCGATCGAGAATCTCTCGCAGCAGCCGAAAAAACTGTCGCCGAAATATTTCTACGATGCGACCGGATCGGAATTGTTCGAGGCGATCACGCGCCTGCCGGAATATTATCCGACGCGCACCGAGCTATCGATCCTGAAAGAGCGCGGCAGCGAGATCGCGAAGATCATCCCAGAGCATGCGGCCCTGGTCGAGTTCGGCGCCGGCGCGACCACGAAGGTCCGGCTGCTGTTGAACCACTGCAAGTTTGCAGCCTATGTGCCGGTCGACATCTCCGGCGATTTCCTGAAGGCGCAGGCGAACGGCTTGAAGCGGGATTTTCCCGCGCTCGGCATCCACCCGGTGGCGGCCGACTTCACCACGCCGTTCGAGCTGCCCAGGGCGGTCGCGTCCATGTCCAAGGTCGGCTTCTTCCCTGGCTCGACCATCGGCAATTTCGAGCCGCAGGAAGCCGAGGGCTTCCTGAAGAGCGCACGCAAGATCCTCGGCCGCGGCGCGCAGATGATCATCGGCGCCGATCTCGAGAAGGACGAGCGGGTGCTCTTTGATGCCTATAACGATGCCGCCGGCGTCACCGCGCGCTTCAACCTCAATGTGCTGGTCCGCATCAATCGCGAGCTCGGCGGCAATTTCGATCTCTCCGCGTTCACCCATCGCGCGATCTACAATCGCGAGCGTCATCGGATCGAGATGCACCTGATCAGCAAGAAGAGCCAGACCGTGCGCCTGCTCGGCACCAGCTTCTCGTTCCGCGCCGGTGAGAGCATCCACACCGAGAACAGCTACAAATACAGCCTTGAGCGCTTTGCTGCGTTGGCGCAAGACGCAGGCTGGCGCGTGCGCGACAGCTGGACCGATGCGGCCAAGATGTTCTCGGTGCACGCGCTGGAGGTCGCCGACTAGGCCTTCCGCGCTTAGGCCTCGGTTGCCGACCCGAGCGACACCGATTCCCACACCGCAACGACAATCATGATCACGGACGTCGCGACCGACAGCCAGAGCGGCGAGAGGTCGGCGGCGAACCACCACAGCACCAGCAGCAGGATGATGCCGATGCCGTGGGAGAGCTGAAGGAAGCCGCGAATGGCGTGCTTGAACAGGATGGTGCCGACCAGGAATACCAGCGGCCCGCCGATCGTGCTCAGGATGATCCGCAGGTCGGAATGGCCAGTGGGATGCTTCAGCACCAGCTCGTCCGAGACCGCGGTCAGGATGATGCCGGCGACGATCGGCATGTGCAGATAGGTGTAGGCGAGCCGCGCCAGCCGCCCGGATTCGGTGGACTTGGAGATGCGCTCGGAGCCGGCCTCCGCGCCCTTGTGGAAATAGACCCACCACATCGCGATGGCGCCGACCAGGGCCGAGACGAAGGCGAGGATGTTGCCCGCGGTCCAGGTCAGCTCAGCAAAAGTGGCGCCGTTGACGACGACGGCTTCGCCAAGCGCGATGATGACGAACAAAGAGCAGCGCTCGGCCATGTGCGCGCCTTCGACGGCCCAGGCCTCGACCGACGAGAAGCCCAGCTTCGGGACCCAGAAGCGTGCGGCCGGCGAGATGTACTCCCAGGTCACTGCTGCGATCCACAGCCATAGCCGGGTGTCTCCCTCGGACAAGCCGCCTGCGATCCACAACACAGCGGAGAGCGAGAGCCAGGTCAGGATGCGAATAGCGTTGTGCCGCACCGCGGTGCGATGATGCGGGGTCGCGAACAGCCAGAACGCCGTGCGTCCGACCTGCATGGCCGCATAGGCAATCGCAAACCACAGGCCCCGGCCCTCGAAGGCGGTTGGGATGGTCGTCGACAGCACGAGGCCGCCCAGCATCATCGCAAACAGCAGGATGCGGACCGGCGTCAGCTCGGGATTTAGCCAGTTGGTGACCCAGGCGGTGTAGACCCACACCCACCACACCGCCAGAAACAGCACCGCGACATGGACCGCGCCGAGCGGCGTGAAATGGTGCAGCAGCGTGTGGGAGATTTGCGTGACGGCAAAGACGAAGACGAGGTCGAAGAACAGCTCGGCATTGGTGACGCGGCCGTGCTGGTTCGGACCGATGACGCGAAACATTGCGCCGCGCGGGTTGTCCGCAGCCATCATCGTCCCCCGTCGCGCCGAGATCAGGTGCCGTTCAGATCAGGTGCCCGGCGCCCCGGGTCCGCCAGGTACCCCGGTTTGCAGCGCCAGGGCGTGCAGGACGCCGCCCATCTGCCCGCGCAGGGACTGATACACGATCTGGTGCTGCTGGACGCGGGACTTGCCGCGGAAGGATTCAGAGATCACGGTCGCGGCATAGTGATCGCCGTCGCCGGCGAGGTCTCGGATGGTCACCTCGGCATCGGGGATCGCTGCCTTGATCATCGCCTCGATATCGTGGGCGTCCATGGGCATTTCGGGTCTTGCTCCTTCTGGTCTCGAATCGCTTGCCGGGGTCCCCTCACCGGCACGGCCAAACTTAGCGTGGACGGCCTTCACCGTCACGCCGTCCGGCACTATATCCCTGATCGCAACAGGAAGGCACGACAAAGTGCCGCGCGCGGCAGGTTGATCGAAAAGGCGTGACATCATGAAGCTTCCAGGGCCCGACCACCCCATCACCATCACCCAAAATCCCCGGCGCGTCCGCGTCACGGCCGGCGACATCGTGATTGCCGAGACCAGCAAGGCGCTGACTCTAAAGGAGGCCAAATATCCGGCGGTGCAGTATGTACCGCGGGAGGACGCCAATATGGCGCTGCTCGAGCGCACCGACCGCGTCACCCACTGCCCGTACAAGGGCGACGCGAGCTATTACAGCATCAAGGCCGATGGCAAGACGCTGGACAATGCGATCTGGACCTACGAGACGCCCTTCCCCGCGATGACGGAGATTTCCGGCCATCTCGCCTTCTATCCGGACAAGGTGAAGATCGAGGAAGTGGGCTAGCCCTGGCTAGACGCCGCCGTCACGGCCGGGCTCGTCGCCGGCCATGACGAGTGTAAGCATGGATGCCGCGGGGCTACGCCCTGAAGATCGTGAGCCCCAATATTAGCAGCACCAGGAAGATCACGACGAAGACGTAGAACAGGAAGCGGGCGATATCGGCGGAGGCGGCCGAAATGCCGGTGAAGCCGAGCACACCGGCCACGATCGAGACAAGTAAGAAGATCAGCGCCCACTTCAGGATCGTCATCGCCGCCTCCGAATTGGTGCCGCCCCCTCGCGGCCCTCACACCTTTTTCGCGAACGCTAACTTCGCTGCGCGGAACTGGTTCCTATGACTGGGGGCGGCCCAAAGGGCCCTTGATGAATCTGGTTCCCGGCGGCACAGTCCGCACCGGGAGCGGGAGCGCGGGGCAACGATGATCACGATGTCACATTCAGCGACGATCGGCGCGGAGGCGCATGCTGCGCCCAAGAGCAAGGCGCGCAATTTGTCGCTCGATCGCGCCCGCACCTTCCTGACGCTGGTCGTGCTGCTGCATCACGCGGTGATCCCCTACACGCATTTCGGTCACACCGATCCGGCCTCCTGGGCCGGCTTCGACGTGATCGTGCTCGCCACTGACAGCTTCTTCATGGCGATGTTCTTCTTCCTGTCGGGACTGTTCACCTGGCCGGGCATCGCGCGCAAGGCGCCGTCAGTCTTTCTCCGCGACCGCCTGTTGCGCCTCGGGCTGCCGTTCGTGATCACGGCCTTCACCGTCATTCCGCTCGCTTATTACGCGATCGCGCTGCGGCAGGAGCCGGAGCTGACCTTCGCTTCGTTCTGGTGGAAGACGGTGACGGCGGGCCCGTGGCCGAGCGGCCCGATCTGGTTCGTCTGGGTGCTGCTGGCGTTCGACCTGACGGCGAGCCTGCTCTACCGGGTCTCGGCGCATCTGGTCGATCCGGTCAACCGCATCTCGGTGCGCGGTTTCGAGCAGCCGGCCCTATTCTGGCTGCTGCTCGCGGCCATCAGTGTCATCGTCTACGTGCCGGCGCTGGTCTATTTCGGGGCCAACAAGTGGTTCGAGTTCGGGCCGTTCTCGGTGCAGGCGAGCCGCATCCTGCTCTATTTCGCGTATTTCTTCATAGGCGTCAGCGTCGGTGCGGCGAACTTCGACCGCGGTGTGCTCAGCGCCGAGGGCCAGTTGCCGAAAACCCGCTGGCTGTGGGTGGTCGTCACGCTGATCCCCTACTGCCTGATGTGGGGCATGATCTATATCAAGCGTGAGATCCTCGGGAATCCGGATCGGCTGCCGCACTGGTATCATGTGTTCTACGGCACCTTCGTCGTGCTGTTCTCGGCCTCGATCCTGCTCGCGATTCTCGCCTTCTTCCTGCATTCGAAGGCGCCGGGGTCGACCCTGCTCGACCGCATGCAGGCGGATGCCTACGGCATGTTCCTGGTGCATTATCCGATCGCGCTGTGGATCCAGTACGCCCTGTTCGACTATGCGTGGCCTGCGATCGCGAAGGCGGCGATCGGCTTCGTGCTCACGGTGATCCTGAGCTGGGGCCTGACTGCGGCGTTGCGGAAGATTCCGGGCGCGTCGCACGTGTTGTGAGGGCGTAATCCGGGTCTGAGTATGCGGAAGCCGCTCAGGCCACCTTCCCGCCCATATACTCCGGCAGCCAGCGCTCGAACGACTGACGCAACACGTCGATCGCCACCGCCGCTTCACCTGAGATCGCAACCGCATCGCCACCAGTGGTGCCGATGCGCACGCAGGGCACCTCGCAGCCGCGCATCTTGGCGAGCACGCGGCCGGCCTCCGTTTCCGGCACGGTGACGAGATAGCGCGCCTGGTCCTCGCCGAACCAATAGGCCTGCGGAACGAGCGCGGTCGGTGCTGCGAGCAGTCTTGCGCCGATGCCGCTCGCCATCGCCATTTCGGCGAGCGCGACCAGCAGACCGCCATCGGAGAGGTCGTGCACGGCCGTCGCGGTGCCCGCATGGATCATGCCGCGCACGCAATCGCCGTTGCGCTTTTCGGCGCTAAGATCGACCGGCGGCGGGGCGCCCTCCTCGCGACCGCAGATGTCGCGCAGGTACACCGACTGGCCGAGCCAGCCATGGGTCTCGCCGATCAGCAGGATCGCTTCGCCCTCGGCTTTGAAGGCCAGGGAGGCAGACTTGGTGAAATCGTCGAGCAGACCGACGCCGCCGATCGAGGGTGTCGGCAGGATCGCCCGGCCGTTGGTCTCGTTGTAGAGCGAGACATTGCCGGAGACGACCGGGAAGTCGAGCGTACGGCAGGCTTCCGAGATGCCCTGCAGGCAGCCGACGAACTGGCCCATGATCTCGGGCCGTTCAGGATTGCCGAAATTGAGGTTGTCGGTGATCGCCAGCGGCTTGCCGCCGACCGCGGTGATGTTACGCCAGGCTTCCGCCACCGCCTGCTTGCCACCCTCGAACGGATCGGCCTCGCAATAGCGCGGCGTGACATCGACAGTGAGCGCCAGGCCCTTCGGCCCGTCCTGCACGCGCACCACGGCGGCATCGCCGCCGGGACGCTGCATGGTGTTGCCGAGAATGACGTGGTCGTACTGCTCCCAGATCCAGCGCTTGCTGCACATGTCCGGCGTGCCGATCAGCTTCTCCAAGGCCGCACCGAGGCCCATCGGCGCCGGCACGTCGCGGGCGTGCACGATCGGCAGCGCGGCGGAGGGGACATGCGGGCGGTCATAGACCGGCGCCTCGTCGCCGAGCTCCTTGATCGGCAGATCAGCCATGACGTCGCCGCCATGCTTGACCACGAAACGCTTGCTCGGCGTGGTGTAGCCGACGACAGCGAAGTCGAGCCCCCACTTCCTGAAGATCGCCTCGGCCTCTTTCTCCTTCTCGGGCTTGAGCACCATGAGCATGCGCTCCTGGCTCTCCGAGAGCATCATCTCGTAGGCGCTCATGCCGGTCTCGCGCGTCGGCACCGCATCGAGATCGAGATCGACGCCGAGGTCGCCCTTGGCGCCCATCTCGACCGCCGAGCAGGTCAGGCCCGCCGCGCCCATGTCCTGGATCGCGATGACGCAGCCCTTCTCCATGATCTCGAGGCAGGCCTCGAGCAGCAGCTTCTCGGCGAAGGGATCGCCGACCTGCACGGTCGGGCGCTTCTCCTCGGATTTGTCGTCGAACTCGGCCGACGCCATCGAGGCGCCATGAATGCCGTCGCGCCCGGTCTTGGAGCCCAAATAGACGATCGGCATGTTCACGCCGGAGGCAGCCGCATAGAAGATCTTGTCGGCATCGGCGAGGCCCACGGCCATCGCGTTGACGAGGATGTTGCCGTCATAGCGGGTGTGGAAGCGCACCTGCCCGCCGACCGTCGGCACGCCGAAGGAATTGCCATAGCCGCCGACGCCAGCCACCACGCCCGAGACGAGATGCCGCGTCTTGGGATGTTCCGGCGCGCCGAAGCTCAGCGCATTGAGGCAAGCGACCGGACGCGCGCCCATGGTGAAGACGTCGCGCAAAATGCCGCCGACGCCGGTGGTCGCGCCCTGGTACGGCTCGATGTAGCTCGGGTGGTTGTGGCTCTCCATCTTGAAGACCACAGCCTGCCCATCCCCGATATCGATCACGCCGGCATTCTCGCCGGGCCCCTGGATCACCCAGGGCGCCTTGGTCGGCAGACCACGCAAATGGATGCGTGAGGACTTGTACGAGCAATGCTCGTTCCACATCGCCGAGAAGATGCCGAGTTCCGTGAAGGTCGGCTCCCGCCCGATCAGCTTGAGGATGCGCTCATACTCGTCGGGCTTGAGCCCGTGGGCGGCAACCAGTTCTGGGGTGATCTTGGGTTCATTCTTCATGGATTGGGGGCTTTCGGCAGCGTTTGGCCGTTCTTAGGAACATCGGGGGCTCACGAAAAGCCCTTTGTGGCGCATTTTCCCGCTGTCCCACGTTTTGCGGCAGGCGACCTGCGGGAACAGGAATTGCACGGCGCGGACGGATCGGATTTAAGGGCTAAAGACCCGCAATTGAAGGCCCACGTCCTTGCACGAATTGACCAAAGCCCCTCCGCCCCGCCGCCCCGACCTCCACGTCGCCACAGACGGCGAATTCAAGGGCTGGCGGACCTGGATTCGCGACAGTTTTGAATCCCATGTCGGCCCCTTCTGGCACCGGATCGAGGCGGACGGCAGCGTCCGCTGCGCCTTCCGGGTGGAGAGGAAGCACCTCAACGGCTCCGGCAACGTCCATGGCGGCTGCTTCATGGCATTCGCCGATTATTGCCTGTTTGCAATCGCCACCCATGAGCTGGATGGGCCTGCCGTGACCACCAATTTCGCCTGCGACTTCCTCGATGCAGCACGCGAGGGCGAGTTGATCGAATGCGTGGGCGAAGTGTCTCGCGCCGGCGGCTCGCTGATCTTCCTGCGTGGCAAGCTGGCCTCCGACGGACGGCCGCTGTTCACTTTTTCCGGGACGATCAAGCGGGTGAAGCGGAAGCCGCAGCCCCAGCCAAACGCATAGCTCGACGCCTTCCCTTTTCACGCTCCCTCGCCCAGAGTTGGTCAAGCGCTTGTGCGCCGGGGAGCAAGAACAAGGTGCCGCAGAGCACATCGGAGGCGGGTCGCACGACGGCGTCCGCATCAACGCCGTTGCCGTCAATCGCCACCACCGGGGCACGCAGCTGGCGCGACTTCGCGCTGCTGCTGGCGCTGGCCTGCTGCTGGAGCTCGACCTATCCGCTGGCCAAGCTGGCGCTGGACACGATCCCACCCATCACCTTCATCGCGGCGCGCTCGCTGATCGCGGCCGCCTTCCTGTTCGCGATCCTGTGGATGCGCGGCGTCACGATCCCGACCGACGCGAAAGCCTGGAAGCTGTTCGCGACCCAGCAATTGATCAACTCGACCTTTCCGTTCCTGATCATCACCTGGTCGCAGCAATATGTGCCGGCGTCGAACACGGTGGTGCTGGCTTCGACGACGCCGATCTTCGCCTTCCTGATCACATCGCTGATCACGCGGCACGAGCCGGCGACGCTGCTCAAGCTCGCGGGCGCGATCCTCGGGCTTGCCGGCACGATTCTCATCGTCGGCCTCGATGCGCTGCGCGGGCTCAGTCGCGAGATCATCGCGGAGGTCGCGATCCTCTTCGCCACCATCTCGTTTGCCTGCGCCACGATCTTCGGCCTGCGCCTGTCCGATTACGACCCGATGGTGGTGGCGGCCGGTTCGCTGCTGTTCGGCGGCATCATCCTGCTGCCGCCCTCGCTTCTCATCGACCAGCCCTGGACGCTGCACCCGACGCCGACCGCGATCACCGCCACCATCGTCATGGGCATCGTGTCGAGCGCATTGGGCTTGATGCTGTTCTATGTCTGCCTCGGGCGGCTCGGCACGCTCACGACGAACGCCCAAGGCTATTTGCGCATCCCGATCGGCGTCGGCCTCTCCGTGCTGCTGCTCGGCGAGAGCGTGCCGTCGAACCTCGCGCTGGGTCTGCTGCTGGTCATGGCCGGTGTTGCGGCAATGACGGTGCCGACCGAACGGCTGAAGCTGCGCTAGAGCGGGATGAGATGGGGCGTAGCGGCCGCCACGAGGAAGATGCGCCCCCTTCTTCCGCTCCATTTTTGTGACGAGCCCGACCCCTCCTGATTGAGCTGACTTTCGGTCAGGCGCTAGTGATGCGCAACCATAGCTGCGCCGCCTGAAACAAATGAATGATTGTCGATCGAAGGCTGGCCGCTACTTGGCCTCGTCCGCGAGCATTTTCCGGTATTTTTCCACGTCGCGCGTCACGAGCTTTTGCAGCACTTCCGGCGTGTGCTCGTCGGGATCGGGCGCAACGGTCGAGAGGTCAGCGAAGCGCTTCTTCACCGCGTCGGATTCCACAGCCGTGCGCGCGGCGGCATTCAGCTTGGCGATCACGGCCGGCGGGGTGCCCTTGGGCGCGAACAGGCCGTTCCAGCCCTGCGCCTCGAATTCGGCTAGGCCGGCTTCGGCTGATGTCGGCAGATCGGGCAAAGAGGCCAGCCGCACGGTCGAGCCGACCACGAGGCCCTTTACCAGCTTGTCGTTGATTGCTTGCGAGACGGAGGCGGCCGCATCGCAGACGCCGTCGATCTGGCCGCCGATCGCATCGGTCAGCGCGGGCGCGGCACCGCGATAGCCGACCAGCGTCGCGTCGATCCCGGCGGCGGTGACGAAGCTCTTGCAGATCAGATAGTTCGAGGAGCCGACGCCGGCATGGCCGAGATTGATCTTGCCTGGATTGGCCTTGGCGTAGGCGATGAACTCTTTCAGGTCCTTGGCCGGAAAATCCTTGCGCACGGCGACGACGCCGAACGTCTTCGCCACCATGGCGATCGGCACGAACGATTCCGGCGTGAACGGCAGCTTTGGATAGATCGTGTAGGTCGCCGCGTTGGTGCCGGCATTGCCGATCGCGATGGTGTAGCCGTCGGGCTCGGCGCGGGAGGCGCGTGCCAGCGCCGTCGAGCCGCCGGCGCCGGCGACGTTCTCGATCACCATGGTCTGGCCGAGCGCGATGCCCATCTGCTCGGCCACGGTCCGCGCGATCACGTCCGAGGTGCCGCCGGCCGCGAACGGCACGATCATGGTGATTGGACGCTTGGGATAATCCTGCGCGAACGCAACGGTCGCGAACGACAGCGCCGCGAGCGCGGCGAGCGAGCGCTTCAGCACGAACCAGATCACGCGGCTTTTTCCAAATGCTGGACGAGGCCGGCGAACAGGCCGCGGCCGTCAGTGCAGCCCATGATGTCTTCGACGTGGTTTTCCGGATGCGGCATCATGCCGAGCACGTTGCCCTTGTCGTTGACGATGCCGGCGATGGAATGCGCCGCGCCGTTGATGTTATGGGTCTCATCAACCACGCCCTCAGGGGAGCAGTAGCGATAGAGCACCCGCCCCTCGCCTTCGAGCCGCTTGATAGTCTCTTCGTCCGCCTCGTAATTGCCCTCGCCATGCGCGACGGGCACGCGGATCACCTGCCCGGCATTGTAGCCGCGGGTGAACGGCGTGTCGGAACGCTCGACCCGCAGATGCACGTCGTGGCAGATGAATTTCAGCCGCGCATTGCGCATCAAGACGCCCGGCAACAGGCCGGATTCGCAGAGGATCTGGAAACCGTTGCAGACGCCGAGCACGAGGCCGCCCTTGGCTGCATAGTCGCGCACCGCGTCCATTACGGGCGCGCGCGCCGCGATCGCGCCGCAGCGCAAATAGTCGCCATAGGAGAAGCCGCCCGGCACCACCACGAGGTCGGTGCCCGCAGGCAGTGAAGTCTCGGCGTGCCACACCATCACGGGCTCGCGGCCGGAGATCAGCCTCAAGGCACGCGCCATGTCGCGCTCGCGGTTGATTCCGGGAAAGACGAGGATGGCGGCTTTCATGGCGTAATGTTCCGACGGTGGCTGGAATCGAGATGGCAGGGAGGGCCAATTCGCCAAGAGACATAACGATTTGACGGGGATTTTACCAGTGCTAGCCTCGGCAAAGGGCCTTGTACACAGGCCATGGCCGCATGCGGTTTGGCCGCTCGAATTGCCCGGGATTGAAGCCATGAACGTCCCGTCGCTGTCCGCATCTCCTGCCGAACCGGTGTCCGCCGAGGGCGTCGTCGCGGCCGGCGCCTATGTCGACGGCCGCCGCGTTGCCAATATCGCCATCAGCGAGGCCTCGAGCTGGCGGGCCAAGCCCGGACACGTGGTCTGGATCGGCCTGCACGAACCCGACATGGCGCTCCTCGGCGCCGTGCAGAAGCAGTTCGATTTGCACGAGCTCGCCATCGAGGACGCCAACCACGCCCATCAGCGGCCCAAGATCGAGCAATATGGCGAGGCTCTGTTCATCGTCGCGCGCACCGCGCAATTGATCGAGGGCCGCATCGCCTTCGGCGAGACGCACATCTTCGTCGGCGAAGGCTATCTGGTGTCGGTGCGCCACGGCGCTTCGACCTCCTACACGCCGGTACGCGAACGCTGCGAAAGCTGCCCGCGGGCGCTGGCGCGCGGCGAGGATTACATCCTCTACGCCATCCTCGATTTCATCGTCGACAATTACTCGCCCGTGCTCGAAAGCATTCACGATGAAGTCGAGGCCATCGAGGACGACGTGCTCTCCAAGCCGATCAGCAAGGCGCAGATCGAGCGGCTTTACATGCTGCGCCGCGACCTGTTGCGGCTCAGGACCGCGATCGGCCCGCTGGTGGAGGTTTGCCGCCGGCTGGAGCACGACGAACTCGCCATGGTGCGCCAAGCCATGCAGCCGCTGTTCCGCGACGTCACGGACCACGTCCGCAACATCCAGGAGCGCATCGATTCCATGCGCGAGGTGCTGGCCTTCGCCTTCGAGGCGAGCCTGCTGGTCGGCCAGGCGCAGGAGACGGCGGTGTCCAAGAAGCTCGCCTCCTGGCTCGCGATCATCGCCATCCCGACTGCCCTCGCCGGCATCTACGGCATGAACTTCAAGCACATGCCGGAGCTGGAATGGGAATACGGCTATTACATGCTGCTCGGCGTGATGCTGACGGCATGCGGCGCGCTGTACTGGCGTTTTCGCAGCGTGGGATGGCTGTGAGCGGCACGCGCATTAGACGATCTCGACCCGATAATTCTCGATCACGGTGTTCGCCAGCAGCTTGTCGGCGGCTTCCTTCAGCGCGGCTTCCGCCTTGGCCTTGTCGGCGCCGGCGAGCTCGATGTCGAACACCTTGCCTTGCCGGACGCTGGCGATGCCGTCGACGCCGAGCGACTTCAGCGCGCCTTCGATGGCCTTGCCTTGCGGATCGAGGATACCCGTTTTCAAGGTAACGGTAACACGTGCCTTCACGTCAAAGATCCTCTTTCAGCTTTTCACCAGCACTGGGCCGGAGCCCTGCGGACGCTCGTTCTCCATGAGGATGCCGAGGCGCTTTGCGACTTCGGTATAGGCCTCGAGCAGGCCGCCAAGGTCTCTGCGGAAGCGGTCCTTGTCGAGCTTCTCGTTCGACTTGATGTCCCATAGACGGCAGGAGTCCGGCGAGATCTCGTCGGCGACGATAATCCGCATCATCTCGTTCTCGAACAGGCGGCCGCACTCCATCTTGAAGTCGACGAGGCGGATGCCGATGCCGAGGAAGAGGCCGGTGAGGAAATCGTTGACGCGGATGGCGAGCGCCATGATGTCGTCGATCTCCTGCGGCGTCGCCCAGCCGAACGCAGTGATGTGCTCTTCCGACACCATGGGGTCGTTGAGCTGGTCATTCTTGTAGTAGAACTCGATGATCGAACGGGGCAGTTGGGTGCCCTCCTCGATGCCGAGGCGCTGCGACAGCGAGCCGGCGGCAACGTTCCGCACCACCACTTCCAGCGGCACGATCTCGACCTCGCGAATCAACTGCTCGCGCATGTTGAGCCGGCGGATGAAATGGGTCGGCACCCCGATGTCGTTGAGGTGCTGAAACAGGTACTCCGAGATCCGGTTGTTGAGGACACCCTTGCCCTCGATCACCTGATGCTTTTTCGCATTGAACGCGGTGGCGTCATCCTTGAAGTGCTGGATCAGGGTACCGGGCTCCGGGCCTTCATAGAGAACCTTTGCCTTGCCTTCATAAATGCGACGCCGACGGCTCATTGGGATGTACCGTGTTTTGTTGAAATCCATGAATCTGGTGTGCTCCGGTTGACTAGGATTACGACCCACAGCGGAGCTGCCGTGAACGGCCTGGAACCTCTGGAAACAGAACAGGAACCAAACCTTCAGGCAACCTATCCGATTGGCTGTCCCAGCACAATCGATCCGGTCCATCCGACGCCGACTTATACCGCCTTGACTGCGGCTTAACGGCCCGTTGTTTTGCCGATATCTGCTATCTATGTAGGCATGCAGTCGGGGCGCCGCAACGGAAGGCTCCGCTCCATTCAGAGGGATTTGGAACAAGGCATGAGCGAGTTCGACAAGCGGCAGGAAGGTTTCGAGAAGAAGTTCGCCCTCGACGAGGAGCAGAAATTCAAGGCAGAGGCCCGCCGCAACCGGCTGCTCGGCCTGTGGGCGGCGGAAAAGCTCGGCATCACCGGCGATGCCGCCACTGCCTATGCCAAGGAGGTGGTCGCGGCGGATTTCGAGGAGGCCGGCGATGCCGACGTCCTGCGCAAGATCATGGCCGATTTCGCCGCCAAGAACGTTGCCGTCACCGAGCAGGCGATTCGCGCCAAGATGAGCGAATTGCTCGCAGTGGCGGCCGCCGAGGTGAAGGCGGGAAAGTAGACGCGAGGCGCATCCACACACACCATCGTTCCGGGGCGGTCCGCAGGTCCGAACTCAGGTGCGCAAGTGCGCACCTGAGAATCTCGGAATTCCGGATCGCCGCTGGCGCGGCGTCTGGAATGACAGAGCTGAATCACCCCTCCTTGAAGCCGTATTCCGGCACGTTACCGCTGGCGCCGTAATATTTGTACGGCAGGAACTTGCCGCTCATGGTGATCTTGACGCGGTCGCCCTTCGGGTTGGCGACGCGCTCGATTCCCATGTCGAAGTCGATCGCCGACATGATGCCGTCGCCGAACTCTTCCTCGATCAGCGCCTTCCAGGCCGGGCCGTTCACCATCACCATTTCGTAGAAGCGATAGATCAGGGGATCGGTCGGCGGCATCGGCGTGCCGGTGCCGCGCATCGGCACCTCGTTGAGCATCGCAACTTCCGCCTTCGACAGGCCGAACAGCTCGCCGGCGTTGGCGGCCTGCGGTTTTGTCAATTTCATCTGGCCGAGGATCGCGCCCGTTATCAGCACTTCGGAATAGCCGCCGATCTTCTCGCAGATGTATTTCCAACTCCAGCCCTTCTCGCGCTTGATGTCGAGCAGCTTTTCGGTGAGGTCTTCGCGTTTCATGTCAGGGTCTCCTCTTGGTTCGGCATTGTGCCGGGCCTGCCGCTTTGGGAGGCACGAAGCGTGCCAATAAATGAGGCTAGCGCTTCATGGCGGCGCCTCTCGTGACGGCAAGTCCGTGAATCCGCCTGACCGCCCGCTCGTCGATGATGTCCTCTCCGCGCGTTCTCCAGCGACTGCGATAAGAGCAACGTTATCGAAGACGTTGCTCGACGAAGCAGCCAATAGTCTTTGTTCGATGGTGGCACCCTGTCTGAGGCTACCTGCTACGAAGCGCTCGATCCTTCCGACATCAGCCCCTGCAGCCGCACCAGCTCCGCCTCCAGATCGCGCTCCACGTCCGCCGCCCGGATCTCCAGCACGCGATAATCCCGCGCCTCCAGCCAAGCCTGCCGCGACGCGCGATCTGCCGCAATGGCTTCCCCTTCGCCCGCGTTGACCAGCTCGATCGCGATCCGGTGCGGGAAGGAGACGAAGTCGGGAATGTGCCGCCCCACTGGGGTCTGGCGCTTGAACTGGCCGGCGAAGCGGCGGTCGCGGGTCAGCGCCTGCCACAGCAGGCGCTCGGCGTCGGTCGGGTTGCGGCGGAGCAGGCGCGCGAGCCCGCGCACAGTCGAGCCGCTGTCAGGCACGCTGCCGCCCTGCCCGTGCTCGGCCAAGAGCGCGCGCAGGCGCGTCGCCTGCTCGCCGTCGAGCACGCCGCCCTTGGCCGGGCCCTTGCGGCCTTCCGCGATCGCCATCACCACGCCGTGCAGCGTGTGCATGTCCTGCTTGGTCGGCTCCATCCGGGTGAAGATGTTGCGCAGGTTGACCAGCATGGTGTCCCGCTTCTCGGCCGGGCGCAAAAATTCCACCTTGTCGAGCTCGCGCACGAGGTTGTCGAAGAAGGCCTGCATCTGGTGCTGCGAGGCGCGTTCGGAGCGCTCGGGCATGCCGTGCGGCAGCTCGCCTGACGTGGCGCGCTTGAACCATTCATAGCCGACCAGCAGCACGGCCTGGGCGAGGTTGAGCGAGGCAAAGCCAGGATTGACCGGGAAGGTGATGATACGGTTGGCGAGCCCGACCTCCTCGTTGGTCAGGCCCCAGCGCTCCCGGCCGAACAGGATACCGGCCTTGCCCCCTGTGGCGATGTGACCCGAGATCTCGGCCGCTGCCGCCTCCGGCCCGACCACCGGCTTGGCCTGGTCGTGGGCCCGCGCCGTGGTGGCGAACAACAGATCGAGATCGGCGACGGCCTCTTCCACCGTCTCGAACAGTTCGGCCTTTTCCAGAATGTGGTCGGCGCCGGCCGCGGCGCGCTGCGCGGCGATGTTGGGCCAGCCGTCGCGGGGATTGACGATGCGCAAGGCGGCAAGCGCAAAATTGCCCATGGCGCGCGCGGCCATGCCGATGTTTTCCCCGAGCTGCGGCTCGACCAGGATCACGATGGGACCGTCGAGGGAAAGCCCCGCTTTGCTCTTGTCAGTCCCCGACATCTCACTTCGCTTTCACGCTGTCTCTCAAGGCCTTGCAGAGGCCGCTTCAGGAGTTGATTCAAGCCGGCCCACCGGACCGGCCGCATCGCCGCTTGTCGTTTGCCTGTCCTGACAGAATTCTCAAGGGAAATAACGGCTTGGATTCGACTTTTGAATCTCGCCTGGAACGTCAGCCCGGCCCGGCCGGGGAGCCGGCTGCCGCTTCCCGTCTGCGCAAGCTGGATGGGCTAAAAGTGCATAATCCCTTGGCTTTCGCCCGCCGCGCGGCGGTGCTAAGAGGCGCCGGATATTCCCGTGGCGCGCCCAAAGCGCCGTTCCCAAGAGGCTTCCCCGATCATGGCAAAAATCAAGGTATCCAATCCCGTCGTCGAACTCGATGGCGACGAGATGACCCGGATCATCTGGCAGTACATCAAGGACAAGCTGATCAACCCGTTCCTTGACGTCGAGCTGCTCTATTTCGACCTGGGGATGGAATACCGCGACCACACCAACGATCAGGTCACCATCGACGCCGCCGAGGCGATCAAGAAGGTCGGCGTCGGCGTCAAGTGCGCCACCATCACCCCTGATGAAGCCCGGGTGAAGGAGTTCAATCTCAAACAGATGTGGAAGTCGCCGAACGGCACCATCCGCAACATCCTCGGCGGCGTGATCTTCCGCGAGCCGATCATCTGCAAGAACGTGCCGCGTCTCGTTCCCGGCTGGACCAAGCCGATCATCATTGGCCGCCACGCCTATGGCGACCAGTACCGCGCCACGGATATCAAGTTCCCGGGCAAGGGCACCCTCTCGCTGAAGTTCGTCGGCGAGGACGGCACCGTGATCGAGAAGGAAGTGTTCAAGGCGCCGGGCGCCGGCGTCGCCATGGAGATGTACAATCTCGATGACTCCATCATCGACTTCGCCCGCGCCTCCTTCAACTACGGCCTGCTGCGCGGCTACCCGGTCTATCTGTCGACCAAGAACACGATTCTGAAGGTCTATGACGGCCGCTTCAAGGACATCTTCCAGGATATCTTCGACCGCGAGTTCAAGAAGGAATTCGACGCCAAGGGCCTGACCTATGAGCACCGCCTGATCGACGACATGGTGGCCTCGGCGCTGAAATGGTCCGGCGGCTACGTCTGGGCCTGTAAGAATTACGATGGCGACGTGCAGTCCGACACGGTTGCGCAGGGCTACGGCTCGCTCGGCCTGATGACCTCGGTGCTGCTCACCCCCGACGGCAAGACGGTGGAAGCCGAAGCCGCCCACGGCACGGTGACCCGCCACTACCGCGAGCACCAGAAGGGCAAGGAGACCTCAACCAATTCCATCGCCTCGATCTTCGCCTGGACGCGCGGCCTGTCGCATCGCGCCAAGCTCGACAACAATGCCGAGCTCGCCAAGTTCGCGAACACGCTGGAGAAGGTCTGCGTCGACACCGTCGAAGCCGGCTACATGACCAAGGATCTCGCACTCTTGGTCGGCGCCGACCAGCGCTGGCTCTCGACCACCGGCTTTCTCGACAAGGTCGCCGAGAACCTCACGAAGGCGCTGGCAGCGTAAGCTGGCGTCTCGCCTCAACCGTCATTGCGAGCGAAGCGAAGCAATCCAGACTGCCTCCACGGCGGACACTGGATTGCTCCATCGCATCAGCGCAAAATAGCTCTGCAATTTTGTCGCGAGCTCCTCGCAACGACGACACTTGTGTCCGAGGAAGCATCATGCCGACCCCGTCCTCGCCGAACGGGGGATACGGGGTTTTAAGCGCCTGCCATCGCCTTTTCGATCGCCGAGAGCGCCGCGGCCGCATTGGCGCCGTCAGGGCCGCCGGCCTGCGCCATGTCGGGCCGGCCGCCGCCGCCCTTGCCGCCGAGCGCTTCGGACGCGATGCGCACCAAGTTCACGGCGTTGAAGCGCGCGGTCAGATCCTGTGTCACGCCGACCACGACACCGGCCTTGCCGTCCTCGGTGACGCCGACGATAGCGACGACGCCGGAGCCGATCTGCTTCTTGCCGTCGTCGGCAAGGCTCTTGAGATCCTTCATCTCGATGCCCTCGACCGCGCGCGCCATCAGCTTGACGTCGCCGACCTCGCGCACGCCCGCCGCCGCGCCGTTGCTCGATGACGCGCCGCCGCCCATCGCGAGCTTCTTGCGCGCGTCGGAGAGCTCGCGCTCGAGCTTCTTGCGTTCCTCCATCAGCGCGGCGATGCGCGCCGGCACGTCGTCGATGGAGGTGCGCAGCTCGTTCGCCGCAATCTTCGCCAGCGCCATGGTGTCATTGGCGTGCTTGCGCGCATAATTGCCGGTCAGCGCCTCGATGCGGCGCACGCCTGAGGCGACCGCGCTCTCGCTCGTGAGCGTGATCAGACCGATGTCGCCGGTCCGCTTCACATGCGTGCCGCCGCAGAGCTCGACCGACCAGCCGAGCGTGTTGGCGCCGCGCTCGCGTGCGGTCCTGCCCATCGAGACGACGCGGACCTCGTCGCCATATTTCTCGCCGAACAGGGCGCGCGCCCCCGCCTCACGGGCTTCATCGACGCCCATGATACGCGTGGTGACCTCGTCGTTCTCCAGCACCACGTCGTTGGCGATGTCCTCGACGCGGGCGAGCTCCTCGGCCGTGATCGGCTTCGGATGCACGAAGTCGAAGCGCAGCCGGTCGGGCGCGACCATCGAGCCGCGCTGAGCGATGTGGTCGCCGAGCACCTGGCGCAGCGCCTCGTGGATGAGGTGCGTCGCCGAGTGGTGGGCGCGGATCGACGCACGACGCGAATGATCCACCTCGAGCTGGAGCGCGGTGCCGAGCTTCACTTCGCCGCTCTCGACCGTGCCGATATGGACGAAGAGATCGCCGAGCTTCTTCTGCGTGTCGGTGATGCGGACCTTGATGCCGCCCTCGCCGAGCAGCACGCCGGTGTCGCCGACCTGGCCGCCGGATTCCGCATAGAATGGTGTCTGGTTCAGCACGATCGCGCCGGTCTCGCCGGCCTTGAGGCTGTCCGCCTCCTTGCCGTCCTTGACCAGCGCGGAAACCACGCCTTCGGCGCTCTCGGTCTCGTAGCCGAGGAATTCGGTCGCACCCAGCTTCTCACGCAGCGGGAACCAGATCGCTTCGGAAGCCGCCTCGCCAGAACCCTTCCAGGACTCGCGCGCCTTGGCCTTCTGACGCTCCATCGCATCAGAGAACGCCGCCTGGTCGACGCCGATGCCGCGCGACTTCAGCGCGTCCTGCGTCAGGTCCAGCGGGAAGCCGTAGGTATCGTAGAGCGTGAAGGCGACGTCGCCGTCGAACATGTCGCCCTTCTTCAAGGACGCGCTCTTCTCATCGAGGATGGCAAGTCCGCGCGACAGCGTCTTGCGGAAGCGGGTCTCTTCCAGCCGCAGCGTCTCCTCGATCAGCTTCTCTGCGCGGACCAGTTCCGGAAGGGCCTGGCCCATCTCGCGCACCAGCGCCCAGACCAGGCGATGCATCAGCGGTTCTTTCGCGCCCAAAAGCTGCGCATGGCGCATCGCGCGGCGCATGATCCGGCGCAGCACATAGCCGCGGCCCTCGTTCGAGGGCAGCACGCCGTCGGAGATGAGGAAGGCCGAGGAGCGCAGATGGTCGGCGATGACCCGGAACGAGGCGACGGTCTGCTCGTTCGGCCCGCTGCCGAGTGCGGACGCCGCCGCGTCGATCAAATTGCGGAACAGGTCGGTCTCGAACACGCTCTCGACGCCCTGGAGAATGCAGGCCATGCGCTCCAGGCCCATGCCGGTGTCGATCGAGGGACGCGGCAAGCCCACGCGCTCCTCCTTCGTCACCTGCTCGTACTGCATGAAGACGAGATTCCAGAATTCGAGGAAGCGGTCGCCGTCCTCCTCGGGCGAGCCCGGAGGCCCGCCCCAGATGTGCTCGCCGCGGTCGATGAAGATCTCCGAGCACGGGCCGCACGGGCCGGTGTCGCCCATCGCCCAGAAATTGTCCGAAGTCGGAATCCGGATGATGCGGTCGTCGGAGAAGCCGGCGATCTTCTTCCACAGGCCCGCCGCCTCGTCGTCGGTGTGGTAGACCGTGACGAGCAGCTTGTTCTTCTTCAGCCCGAACTCGCTGGTGATCAGTTTCCAGGCGAGCTCGATCGCGCGCTCCTTGAAATAGTCGCCGAACGAGAAGTTGCCGAGCATCTCGAAGAAGGTGAGATGGCGCGCGGTGTAGCCGACATTGTCGAGGTCGTTGTGCTTGCCGCCGGCGCGCACGCATTTCTGCGAGGTGGTGGCGCGCTGATAGGGCCGCTTCTCGACGCCGGTGAAGACGTTCTTGAACTGCACCATGCCGGCATTGGTGAACATCAAGGTCGGATCGTTGCGCGGCACGAGTGGCGAGGACGGCACGATCTCGTGGCCGTTCTCGGCAAAGAAGTTCAAAAAGGTCGACCTGATCTCGTTGACGCCGCTCATGTTCATCCAATCGGGTATGCTTGGGCCCGCTTCTCGCCATCCAAAACAGACGCTAAAGGCTGATATCTGCGGGCCAAAGCGCTTTTAGACAAGGCCAGCTTCGCTGTCCAGAAACTGTGCAAGGAGATGTGCAAGCAGATCAGTAGGTTGCCGCAGTCGCGCAATCCCGGTTGAAAGCCGATGCCGGCCGCGTTGACAGGCTTGGCCAGGCTGTGGTCTTTACCTATCTGTATCGTACGGCCACGTCGGGAGAGACCGGCTTTAGGCAGCCGGCGCCGAAGGAGCAACCGCCCCGGAAACTCTCAGGCAAAAGGACCGCGTGGCTTTGACAACATCTGGAAAGAGGCGCCGACGGGGGTTAAGACCCGGACAGCGTCCGCCGACGGGATAATACTCTCAGGCACAGCGACAGATGGGGCTTCGATGGGTTGCTGCCGGGGAATCGTCCCCGGGGAACCGCCGAGGGCCCCTGTAATGCCTGCACCCGACGACCACGATTCCCTCCTCCGACGTACCCCGCTCCACGCCCTGCATGTGTCCCAGAGCGGCAAGATGGTGCCGTTCGCGGGCTATGACATGCCCGTGCAGTACCCTGCGGGCGTGCTGAAGGAGCATCTCCACACCCGCGCCTCCGCCGGCCTGTTCGACGTCTCCCACATGGGGCAGATCGCGCTACGGCCGAAATCCGGCAAGGTCGAGGACGCCGCCCGTGCGCTGGAGCGGCTGGTGCCGCAGGATATCATTGCGATTGCACCGGGACGGCAGCGCTACGCCCAGTTCACCAATGCGGATGGCGGCATCCTTGACGATTTGATGGTCGCCAATTTCGGCGATCACCTGTTCCTGGTCGTCAATGCCGCCTGCAAGGACGCCGACGAGGCGCATCTGCGCGTGCATCTCTCCGACGACTGCGTCATCGATCCCCTGGACGGCCGCGCGCTGATCGCGCTCCAGGGCCCGAAGGCGGAAACGGCGCTGGCGAAATGGTGTGCAGAGGCGCCGTCCATGAAATTCATGGATGCCGGCCCGCGCGAGGTCGCCGGCCTCCCCTGTTTCGTCTCGCGCTCGGGCTATACCGGCGAGGACGGGTTCGAGATTTCCGTGCCCGCTGGCGATGCCGAGCGCCTCGCCAAGACGCTGCTCGAAAACCCGGACGTGCTGCCGATCGGGCTCGGGGCCCGCGACAGCCTGCGGCTGGAGGCCGGGCTCTGTCTCTACGGCCACGACATCGACACCACGACCACGCCGGTCGAAGCCGCGCTGGAATGGTCGGTGCAGAAGAGCCGCCGCAGCGGTGGGACGCGCGCCGGCGGCTTCCCCGGCGCCGAGAAGATTCTCGCCCATTTCGACCAGGGTGCATCCCGCCGCCGCGTCGGCCTGCGCACTGAGGGACGCGCGCCGGTGCGGGAGGGCGCGCTGCTGTTTGCGGATGCGACGGCGGGCGAGCCGATCGGCAAGGTTACATCGGGCGGCTTCGGCCCGAGCCTGAATGCGCCGGTGGCGATGGGCTATGTGCCCACGAGCCAGAGCGCGCTCGGCACCAAGCTGTTCGCCGAGGTGCGCGGCCAGCGCCTAGCCGTCGAGGTCGCCGCCATGCCCTTCGTGAAAAACACCTACAAACGCTGAGGATTCGCCCATGACCACGACGCTGTACACCTCCGACCACGAATGGCTCGCCATCGAGGGCGACATCGCCACCGTCGGGATCACCGATTACGCGCAGCAGCAGCTCGGCGACGTCGTGTTCGTCGAGCTGCCCAAGATCGGCCGCGTGCTGAAGAAGGCAGAAGCCGCCGCGGTCGTGGAATCCGTCAAGGCCGCCTCTGACGTCTACGCGCCCGTTACGGGCGAGGTGCTCGAGACCAATCCCGCACTCGCGGCCGAGCCCGCGCTGGTGAACACGGATGCGCAGGGCGCGGCCTGGTTCTTCAAGATCAAGATTGCCGACAGAAACGAGCTCGGCGGCCTCATGGATGAGGCTGCGTACAAAGCGCATACGGCGTGAGATGAAGCAAGTAGCCGCCTCACACTCACTGTCATGCCTCGCGAAGGCGGGGCATCCAGTCGACGCAGCCGCTTCGGCTAGAGCCGAGGGGCCACGGCGTATTGGATCGTCCGCCCCTGTGCGCAAGTGCGCACAAGGCGGACGATGACAGCAACTCCTAGCGAGGACCCTATGATGACCGCGCACCGCAAATCCAACGGCGACACCGCCGCCAGCTTCGTTCGCCGCCACATTGGCCCCTCGACGCGCGACGTCACCGCAATGCTCGAGGCCGTCAGCGCCAAGAGCGTCGATGCGCTGATGGGGGAGACGCTGCCGGCCTCGATCCGGCAGGCCGCCCCGCTCGATCTCGGCAAAGCCTTGAGCGAAACCGAGGCGATCGCGCATATGGGCGAGCTCGCGCGGCAGAACCAGGTCTTCACCTCGCTGATCGGTCAGGGCTATTCCGGCACGATCCTGCCCGCGGTGATCCAGCGCAACATCCTGGAGAATCCGGCCTGGTACACGGCGTATACGCCCTACCAGCCCGAAATCAGCCAGGGCCGGCTCGAGGCGCTGCTCAATTTCCAGACCATGATCTGCGACCTCACCGGGCTCGACGTTGCCAACGCCTCGCTGCTCGACGAGGCGACCGCGGCGGCCGAAGCCATGGCGCTCGCCGAGCGGCACTCACAGGTGAAGGCAAAAGCCTTCTTCGTCGACAAGGACGTGCATCCGCAGACGCTCGCGGTGATGCGCACCCGCGCCGAGCCGCTCGGCTGGAGCCTGATCGTCGGCGATCCCCTCACCGATCTCGCTAAGAGTGACGTGCTAGGTGCGCTGCTGCAATATCCGGGCTCGTCGGGCGCGGTGCGGGACCTGCGTCCCGCGATCGCGACACTGCGCGCCAAGGGCGCGCTCGCGATCGTCGCCGCCGATCTGCTGGCACTGACGCTGCTCGCCTCGCCCGGCGAGCTAGGGGCCGACATCGCGATCGGCTCGGCGCAGCGCTTTGGCGTGCCGATGGGCTATGGCGGACCGCATGCGGCCTATATGGCGGTGCGCGACGCGCTGAAGCGCTCGCTGCCGGGCCGCATCGTCGGCCTCTCCGTGGATTCGCGCGGGATGCCGGCCTATCGCCTCGCCCTCCAGACCCGCGAGCAGCACATCCGCCGCGAGAAGGCGACCTCCAACATCTGCACCGCGCAGGTGCTCCTCGCCGTGATCGCCTCGATGTACGCGGTCTATCACGGCCCCGAGGGCCTGACGCAGATCGCGCAAAATGTGCATCGCCGCGCGACCGTGCTCGCCACCGGCCTGCGCAAGCTCGGCTTTGCGCTCCAATCGGAGACCTTCTTCGACACGCTCAGCGTCGATGCTGGCGCCAAGCGTGCCGAGATCATTGCGCGCGCGACCGCCGAGACAATCAATCTCGGCATCAGTGAAACCGCGCTTCGCATTGCGCTCGACGAGACCACGACGCCTGCAACGGTGGAAGCGGTTTGGCGCGCCTTCGGCGGCACACTTGCCTATGCCGAGATCGACGCCGAGACGCGCGAGGCGCTGCCGGACGACTTGAAGCGCACGACCGCTTTCCTCACCCATCCGGTGTTCCATGCGCATCGCTCGGAGACCGAGATGCTGCGCTACATGCGCAAGCTCAGTGATCGCGACCTCGCGCTCGACCGCGCGATGATTCCGCTGGGATCCTGCACCATGAAGCTGAACGCGACCACCGAGATGATGCCGCTGACCTGGCCGGAGTTTGCGACGCTGCACCCGTTCGCCCCGCGCGAGCAGGCCGCCGGCTATCACGCGCTGTTCGCGCGGCTTGAAAAGTGGCTGTGCGACATCACCGGCTATGATGCGATCTCACTGCAGCCGAATTCCGGCGCGCAAGGCGAATATGCCGGGCTGCTCGCGATCCGCGGCTATCATGCCGCGCGCGGACAGAGCCACCGCAAGATCTGCCTGATCCCCTCCTCCGCCCATGGCACCAACCCGGCCTCGGCCGCGATGGTCGGCATGGACGTGGTGGTGGTCGCCTGCGACAAGAACGGCGACGTCGACGTTGGTGATCTCCGCGCCAAGGCCGAGAAACATTCGAATGACCTCGCCGCTGTGATGATCACCTATCCCTCGACGCATGGCGTGTTCGAAGAGCACATCCGCGAGATTTGCGACATCGTCCATGGCCATGGCGGCCAGGTGTATCTTGACGGCGCCAACCTCAACGCGCAGGTCGGGCTGTCCCGGCCCGGCGATTACGGCGCCGATGTCAGCCACCTCAACCTGCACAAGACCTTCTGCATCCCGCATGGCGGCGGCGGCCCCGGCATGGGCCCGATCGGCGTAAGAGCTCATCTCGCCCCGTTCCTCCCCGGTCATCCCGCGACCAAGGCGGATGCACCCGTCGGCCCGGTGTCGGCCGCGCCGTTCGGCTCGGCCTCGATCCTCACGATCTCCTACATCTATATCTTGATGATGGGCGGCGAAGGGTTGAAGCGCGCGACCGAGATTGCGATCCTCAACGCCAATTACATCGCGGCAAGGCTCGATCCGCACTTCCCGGTGCTCTACAAGAACGCCAAGGGCCGTGTCGCGCATGAGTGCATCGTCGATCCCCGGCCGCTGAAGACGACCTCAGGCGTCACCGTCGACGACATCGCAAAACGCCTGATCGATTACGGCTTCCACGCGCCGACCATGAGCTTCCCGGTGCCGGGCACACTGATGATCGAGCCGACCGAGTCGGAATCGAAGGCGGAGCTGGACCGCTTCTGCGACGCCATGATTGCGATCCGGAAGGAGATCGCCGAGGTCGAAGCCGGCCGCTTCAAGATCGAGGCCTCGCCGCTGCGCCACGCCCCGCACACCGTGCACGACATCGCCGATGATGCATGGAATCGCGCCTACACCCGCAGCGAGGGCTGCTTCCCCGCGGGCACCTCGCGCAGCGACAAATACTGGAGTCCGGTGGGGCGCGTCGACAACGTCTATGGCGACCGCAACCTGGTGTGCTCCTGCCCGCCGGCGAGCGATTACGCGCAAGCCGCGGAGTAGCGGCTTACGGCGCGATCAACGAACGGGTCTCGGCGTCCCAACGCCAGAGCCGTTCGTTGGTCAGCTCGGTACCGCCCCACCAACGTGTGAGCGGGTTGTGGCGCCACAAATCGTCTTCGCGGGCTACAAGTGAACGCCCGAGCTCTGTCAGCGTGACCTTCCACTCGCTCTCGCCGCGGTAGCGGGCCTCATTGTCGAACGACGGATCGCCCAGCAGGACCGGGGGCGTCGAATGTTCCGCCAGTTCGATCAAGGCATCGCGCGCTTCGTGTTCTTCGAGCACATCGCGAAGCCACCTCGCGTCGCAGACGAGCCTCGGGTCGGTGTGGCCATCGTTCACAAAATCCAGCAAATCCGTTTCGCTGGCAGCGAGTCCCGTGACGCTGTCCGGAAGCTCTTCAAGCATTGCTATCAGTGCCGATCGAAGTCTGGGCAGGATCATCAGGTCCGTCATCAGCAGATCGAAACAGGGTTGCGGCGTGTCAGCCCGATAGGCTTGCCAGGCGCGACTCGCGGTCGTCACATGGTTCTCGGCCACCTTGAAGGCCGGCAGCTTCCATTTTGCGACCGACGGCGGAGCATAGTTCGCGATGATGTCGTCCGTATGCACGAGGCTCAGCTTGGTCGTGATTTCCTTGTAGGGACGAAGCAGGTCGAGCAACCAGACGAGCACGAGCTGATCGTTCGGCCGTGGGTCGGCCCATATTTCAATGGAGTCGAATTTCTCGCAGAGCTGGAAGAAACCAATATCCGGCGAACCGAAGCCCATCAGCCGATCTCGTCCCACCCCGTCGAGCCAATGATCGCCTCTTCTGGAATGCTTCGCGGAACGTGCCTCCAGCCCCACCGCGAGCTCCTCTTCGGACGGCAATTGGCCCCGACGAAGCGAAGGGAAAAGCCGAGGGCGATGTTCGCCAGGTTAGAGCGGCCAAGCACGGCGGCTGCTCCATCGTTCGTCGTCAGGATCATATGAGACAAGATCGCCTCTCAAAATTGATGCGCAATACGGGAGCACACTGAGCGATACGCACGCGTTAGTCAGGCGCAATCAACAACCGGATTTCGCGATCCCAGCGCCAGAGCCGTTCGCTGGTGAGAAGCGTTCCACCCCACCAGCGGGGAACCGGATTATGGCGGTAGAAATCCTCCTTGCCTGCCAGCACCGCCTTTCCCAGATCTGTAAGCGACAAGCGGGATTGCTTGTATCGTGCGTGACGGAGAACATCGTCATGCATGTCAAGCGAGAATGGCCCCTCGTCCAGCCCGGACACAGCCGGCACCGGACATCGCGCCAGTCCATCGAGCAGCGCGCCCACTTCCCAGTAGTCGAAGACGCGACGCTCGTTGGGCTTCTGATGGCCTGGAAAGACGTCAAAGGGCAGCACGCCGCCGGGCGCGATCAATTCCAGAATTCGTGTTTCCGTCGCTCCAAGACCGGTTGTGACGTTCGGAAGCTCTTCGAGCAGGTCAACCGCGCAAGGCTCGAACTGCGGCAGCAAGCTCAAATCGGCCTTGAGCAGATCGAACCAGGCCTGCGGCGTCAGGGCGCGATAGGCCTGCCACGCACGCCCAGCCAGTGCGAGGTGATCTGCCGTGGGCCTAGCAGCCGGCGGGTTTAGCTTCGCAAACCGCTCCGGGTCGATACCCCCCAGGGCAATGTCGAGGTGACGTATCGCGAGCTTGGAGACTGCCGCTCTCTCACCGCCGCAACGGTCAAGCAGCCACAGCAAAATCAATTGCGCATTCGGCTCAGGTCCTGGCCATAATTCGACCGATTCGCATTCGGCCATCAGCTCGATCAATCCACGCCCCGTCATCCCCGATTCTTCAAGACGCCAGGATGGTGTGTCGTCCAGCCAATGGAGGCCATGCGGCTGCGTTGTGCGTGGCGCAAAGAACGCCTCGAGTTCGGCATCCGACGGCAGCGGTCCCCAGACCAGCCGATGCTCGATCGCAATGACAAGATCGGCGACACCGGCGCGTTGTATCCCGCCGGCAGTGGACGAGTCGGTTGTCACAATGAGCCGCGTCATGCCTCAGGGCCTCGTCAAACCAGGGCCGTACCGCCACAGCCGGTCGTTGGTCAGATGCGTGCCGCCCCACCAGCGATCGATCGGATTGTGGCGGCTGAAATCATCCTGATGTGCCAGGACAGCTTTACCGAATTCGGTCAGCGAAAGGCGGCTGCGCAGATAGACTTCATGCCGAGCCCTCAAATTCTTAAGGTCGATTGTGCGCAGTTCCTCGCCCAAACCGGCCACTGCGGGATTGGGGCCGAGCGCCAGCCCCTCGAGCAACCAACCCAGCTCGGTCTCTCCGAACACGAACGTGCGCCGATGCGAGCGCAGATGAAACAACGAATTCGTGTTCCCAAACCCTCTGGAAAGAAGCTCCAGAAATCGCATCTCCGTCGCACCAAGCCCTGTCGAGGGTGACGGCAATTCTGGCATTGAGCAAAGCCGGCCTCAGCATCGGTAATGCACTGAGGTCGCTGCGGAGGAGATTGACGCAGCTTTCCGGTGCCGGTTCGCAATAGGCCCGCCACGCCGCCTCGGCAGTCCCGAATTCCCTGGCAGTGACATTAAAGGCGGGAATATGCGACGCAGACTTTCCCAGGTTATCGCCTCTCATCCCGATTAGATCGTCCGCCACAAGGCGCATTTTGAGTTTTTGCGCCGGCCAGGAATGAGATCTGAGGTGATCGAGCAACCAAATAAGTTGCAACTGATCTTCGGGATTTGGATCGAACCAGAGTTCGATCACATCGTAAGGTTCGCAGAAATCGACAAGCGATAGATTTTTGCGACGACTCATGGCGCGAGGCCAATGGATGCCCCAGTCCGACCAGTGATCACCCGGCCCAAGAGTCTCCGAACGTGCCGCAAAATAGGCCGCACGCATTTCAGGTGGAGGCACGGGTCCCCACTGAAAGCGAAACGAGAACATTATGACGAATTCGGCCAGCCTCGATCTGGCGAGAGCAAAGCCCGACGAACTGGTCAGGATCAGACGCTTCATCACACTACCCGATCACGACAACACAAAACGAAACGGGCGCTGACGACGTCGGCAACTCAACGTCCTCAGCGCCCGCTCCTCGCGAAAATTCTTCGCGGTAAGTCTTACTCCTCCGTCGGCTCCTCGCCGTCGGCGTCGCGCTCGGGGGTGCCGGCGAGAATCTGCTCGGCGATCAGGCCGGAGTTCTGGCGGATCGAGGTCTCGATCTTGGCGGTGATGTCGGGATTGGCCTTCAGGAACGCCTTGGCGTTCTCGCGGCCCTGGCCGAGGCGCTGGCTGTCATAGGAGAACCAGGCGCCGGACTTTTCGACGATGCCGGCCTTGACGCCGAGATCGAGGATCTCGCCCATCTTGGAGACGCCCTCGCCGTACATGATGTCGAACTCGACCTGCTTGAACGGCGGCGCCAGCTTGTTCTTCACCACCTTGACGCGGGTGGTATTGCCGACGACTTCGTCGCGCTCCTTGATAGCGCCGATGCGGCGGATGTCGAGGCGGACGGAGGCGTAGAACTTCAGCGCGTTGCCCCCGGTCGTGGTCTCGGGCGAACCGTACATCACACCGATCTTCATGCGGATCTGGTTGATGAAGATCACCATGGTATTGGACTTGTTGATGGAGGCCGTGAGCTTGCGCAGCGCTTGGCTCATCAGGCGGGCCTGCAAACCCGGCAGCGCATCGCCCATTTCGCCCTCGAGCTCGGCCTTCGGCACCAGCGCTGCGACCGAATCGATCACCAACACGTCGACCGCGCCGGAGCGCACCAAAGTGTCGCAGATCTCCAGCGCCTGCTCGCCGGTGTCGGGCTGCGAGATCAGGAGCTCGTCGATGTTGACGCCCAGCTTGCGGGCATAGACCGGGTCGAGCGCGTGCTCGGCGTCGATGAAGGCACAGATGCCGCCCTTCTTCTGCGCTTCCGCCACCGTATGCAGCGCCAGCGTGGTTTTGCCCGAGGATTCCGGCCCGTAGATCTCGACGATGCGCCCCTTCGGCAGGCCGCCGATGCCGAGCGCGATATCGAGCCCGAGCGAGCCCGATGACACCGCCTCGATGTCCATGGACCGGTCGTTCTTGCCGAGCTTCATCACCGAGCCCTTGCCGAACTGGCGCTCGATCTGGGAGAGCGCGGCAGCCAGGGCTTTACTCTTGTCCATGGAAGATCCTTCGACGATACGCAGGGCAGTGGCGGACATTGGGTCGTGCTCCTTATGGCGAGGATTCGCTAGGGGGACAAACGATTGAGAGGCGGGCCGGCAATAAAAGCAATGTACCCCATTTGTTCTAGGTTCGCAATATGTTCTTTGCAAGAGTCCCTAATTCACTCTCCTGAATCGAAAAGGGGCCGCCTTTCAGCGACCCCTTTGCCGGTTGCAATCTCGTTTCGGGATGAAATGCCAGCCCCGGCGGGAGCCACCGTACCGGTATCACAATGCCAAGTGGATTCCGGGCAACTACCGTTCGTATTCCTGTCCTAATCTGCCCTTCCAGGATCTCTGGCCGTCACAAATCCTTAATCCTGAGGCACCGAACCTTTTCGCGGTCTCTGTGGTCTTCTTCGGGACGAGACTGCACCTCCGGAGCCTCTGCCCATACTGAAGACACACACCGCGACGCCATCAGGCGCAATCCACTCCTGAAGGCCGCGCAGGAGGAGATGATCAAGTTCGAGCGCAAGGAGAACGCGTTCCGCAAGAAGGACCGCGACGAGCGCGCCGCCGAGCTGCGGCTGCCCCTGGACGAGATCAAGCTCCACTAGCGCTCGCCAGGGCCCGCTGCGCACGGCTACCGTGAACCCGAAGGGACCAACATCGCGCGTCGGGATGCGCTTCTCGCTCGATTAAGGTATCGAAATACCTCATGTAAGTCATTGATGGAATGACGAAATCATCCCACGGATGGGGTTGTTTTTCCATTTTTGAAGGACAAAGCGCCGGTTCATCATCGGCAAACCGCGACGATACGGACCCCGGTCGCTCCCCGCACCTGCGCTTGCGCTGCCTTACAGCACCGCCAGCAGCACGAGGCTGATCACCAGCACGACGAAGCCAGCCGCCGTCGCGGCGGCGAATGACCGCTCTACGTTATCCATGATGCCACCCCGTTGCCGCCGTGCCACGTTCCCCCATGGCGCGCCGGACGGTGTGGAATCTTGCCGACCCGTGTGTCGCCAGTTGTGCGGCCGGATGTCGAAATTGGGACAGGCGCGGGGCCAGTCTGCGGCCTCGCGACCGCGACTTTCACTGACACCCGTCAGGCGCGTGTCAGCCTGATCGCCTATTCTCGTCGTGCTCGGTGGACCAACACTGGGCCTCCATACCCGGCCGACGACCCCGCTCCCTCGAGCGGGGTTTTCTGTTTGCGGCCCATGGGCGAAGGCGATTACCGACCGGCCTCGATTTGGCCCTGTCAGGCTGTCGTAAGCCGAACCGGCTAGGGTCGCTTGGCTATGGTGTTGCAGCCCAGCACCTCAGCCTCCAATAACTTCCTCCCCGCTTGGCTCTCCCCAGGCGGGGTTTTTTCATGCCTGCCGGCCGGTTCGCAGGTCCTTCTCCTCGCGCGTCAGCCGCAGCGAGACGGCGCGGATCGCGGGCGCAGCCAGCAGCACGATCGGCAGCATCGCGGCCCATGCGATCAGCCACGACACCATCCAGTGCCCGAGGAAGACCATCGCGCTCCCCGCGGGAAGGCTCGCGATGCCGGCCGCGATCAGCGAGGTCAATCCGGACTGGATGATACCGAAGACGAAATGGGAGTAGCGGCGGGGAATGCCGAGCATGAGGCGCCCATGGTTTGCGTGCCGTCATGAGGCCAAGCAAGGCACATGCCGCCGGCGCGGTGGACTCCGTGGTTCTCCGACCATGAACAGAGTTCCCTTCCCGCGCGCGAGGCCACGATGGGTTTACCGGCAGATTTTGCTTGTCCCCGGAATATGATGGCGCCCAACATGCTGCAGGCATGGAAAGTGAATCGTGGGAGGTGACCATGAATCACAGGGGTGTCGAATTCACCGTCGCCAGGACGGCAATTCCCGGAATCTGGCACTGGCGATTCCGCATCGGCGAGCAGATCAAGACCGGCCGAACCGAGACGAAGATCGACCTGTTGGCGATTCGCCGGGTGCAGCCGCGCATCGACCGCGAGCTGAAGGCGATCGAGCGCAAGACGGCCTGAGCAAGACCGCCAGTGAGATCAGCGGCGGGTGCGGCGCCTCGCGAGGGGCATATCCCGTAGCCGCCCGGAATTGATCTGATCGGGGTTTGGGATTGCACTGCGCGCCCGTGGCCTTGGGGGTTGGGCCGTCACGCGTGATCGGTGCCAGCCATGCCGCTCTACTTCTTTCGAATCCGGAACGGCCGTTATTCCGGCTGCGCGGACCAGGCGAGCGAATTTGCCGATCGCGATTCGGCCTGGAAGGAGATGACCAGCGTCTGCGCCGACATGGCCGCCGGGATCGCCCGCAAGCTCCAGGAAAATTCCGAATGGCACATGGAGCTGCTGGACGAGGCCAAGGAGCCCGTATTCCGAATCCGCATCGTCGCAGAAACGCTCGAAAAGGTGAGACCCTAATCCGCGCTGGGCAGCCGCCGCATGGTGAATTCGATGTCGCCGCCGGGCAATTCGCGCCAGCTCTCGACTGCGCTCATATAGCCCGCCTTGGGGTAGCGGGCGAAGAAGGCCTCCGCCCTCGCCCGTGCCGCTGCGCGCGGCAGCGTGAAGGTCTCGCGCAGATAGCCGTCGCCGGTCGCGTGGTCTGGCTTGCCGCCCATCTTGCGCCGGCGCGCCATCCGTTCGGCGAGATCCCGCGGACGATCGGCCATGTGCCGCCCTCCTCTACGCAAATACGCTCTTGCGAGATGTAGGAGGCCTGTGGGGCAAAGAGGAGTCCCCGGCCGGAGGCGTCTACCGCCTCCGACCGGCGGAAGGTCAATTGGCAGCCGTGCCGGATTTCTTCTTCGGCGCACTGGTCGCGGCCGAGGCCTTCGGCGCCGCCGACTGCTTCGGCGGATCGGAGCGCATGCCGCCCCAGGGATCGTTGGAGGCCTTGGAGTCCGGAATCTTCTTCAGTGTCTCCTTGTAGGCCTTTTCACGTTCGGCTTCCGCGGCCTTCTCCTCGGGGCTCTTGCTCGGACCATCCTGCAGCAAATTGAGATTGGGCATTTGCGCATAGGCCGGTCCCGCCAGCACGGCCAGCACCGCGGCCAAACGGAAAAGCTTCATCATTCACTCCTTGATCATCCACGAAGCGCGGATCGCCCGCGCCTTGTCGTCCTTGTGGCGGCCGACCGCAAGCTCAGGGCCGCATAGCCGCTAGATCCGGTCCGATCTGCACGATTTCGGCGCATGCAGCCAGTCGTCCCAGATCGGGCCGCATCTGGTGCAGCCGTTCAGCGCAAGGCCGAGCGCGGCCAGACAAAAGACCAGGACACATCGACGCAACATCATCCACCCGTACCCAAGCAAGGCCATCATATCGGGCAAAGTCGGGCATTTTCAAGCCGACGCGGCCGGCAGCAGACCCGGTGACTTTGCCGCGCCGATGCGCGCAGAATGAGACGAAACATCCGGCAACAATGGAGGGAACGACAGCAATGCAAACGCAGCCAGACGCCGAGTTCGGCATCACCGATGCGAAACGCATCCTCGGCGAGGTCTTTGCACCCTGGGTCCAGGATCTCGACCTCTCGGTCGAGCGCATCGAGCACGCACAGCCAGCGAATGCGCCGGACTGGCAGCCGGGCGCGCTCCTGCGCATGCCGTTCTCGGAACGGCTGTGCCGGAACGGCGGCGTGGTCTGCGGCCAGGCGCTGATGGCGCTCGCCGACACCGCGATGGTGATCGCGATCCTCGCCGCCAACCGCGGCTATCGTCCGATGACCACGGTCGACCAAACCACGCATTTCATGCGCGCAGCCTCCTCGTCGGACGTGCTGGCGGACGCGCGCGTGGTGCGGCTCGGCCGCACCATAAGCTTCGGCCGCGTCACGCTGCTCTCGGCCTTCGACAACAAGCCGGTTGCGATCGTGTCGAGCGCGTTCGCGATGCTGCCAGGGTGAGCGCGCGCGATGTGAACGATCGTTCGCATCGCCTCCACAACACGATCATGATCGCGTGACACGATGGCGGCGGCGCCAGCGCAGGCCCGTGATCACAAGCGCGACGACCGCGAGCGCGATCGCCGAGGACGCCGCAAAGAAACGTCCACCGGGACGATCGACGGTGCGTGACCACAATGACGGTCCCTCGCCCGGCCGCGCCAGACGAAACGCAACGACGCTGTCGCCGATCGACGTGCCTGCCTCGGAGTGGCCGCCGGCGCCGATCGCGACATATTGCTCCCCCTGCCAGAGATAGGTCATGGGGTTGGCGACGCCCGGGACGGGCAACCGGCCCTGCCACAGCTCCCTGCCGCTCCGCGCATCGAAGGCGCGCAAATAGGCGTCCATCGCTCCGGTGAAGACGAGCCCGCCTGCGGTGACCGCGAGCCCGTTGACGAGCGGCGCGCCCCAGGGCAGCGGCACGCCGAGCGGCGCAAGATCCTCGGTGGTGCCGACCGTCGAGCGCCAGAGGATTTTTCCGGCCTTCAGATCAACCGCGACCATCTCGCCCCATGGCGGCTTGTTGCAGAGCAGGCCGAGCGGCGACGTCACCATGGCGCGCGTCATCGCGAACGGCGTGCCACGCTGCTGGCCGAAATCGTGACCGGGCGGCGGATTGAACCCGAAGGCGTCCGCGCGCGGAATCAGCTTGATGAGATGAACGGCGCGGCTGGTGTTGGCGTAGAGGACCTGGCTGACCGGATCGAAGGCCGCACTGCCCCAGTTCACCCCGCCACCGGTGAACGGAAAAAACAGCGTGCCCTGCACGGAAGGCGGCGTGAACAGGCCCTCATTGTGAGCCGCCGCGAATTGGCGCTCGCAGGACGAGCGACGCAGTGCAGGTATTAGCGAGAGCGCATCGTCGGTCGAGATCGTCTGCGACGTTAGTGGCGGTACATGCGTCGGGAATGGCTGCGTTGGTGATAGCGCTTCACCTTCCGCGCCGCCCTGCGGCACGGCGCGCTCCTCGACGGGCCACACCGGCTTGCCGGTGTCGCGATCGAGCACGAAGACGAAACCCAGCTTGGTCGGCTGGATCACGACGTCGCGCTCGCCATCACCAATGTCGAGGCGCGCCAGCGTCGGTTGCGCCGGCAGATCGTAGTCCCAAACGTCGTGATGCACGGTCTGAAAGGCCCATACGAGGTCGCCGGCCTCAATCTGCAGCGCGACTACCGAATTGGCGTGCTCGTTATTGCCCGGCCGCCTACCGCCCCAGAAATCCGGCGAGGGCGACGACGTCGGCAGGAACACGAATCCGCGCCTGTCGTCGACCGACATCGGCGCCCAGACATTGGCGTGACCGGCTTCGATGCCATCGCGCTTGAGCGGCTCGAAGGTCCAGCGTGGCTGGCCGGTTCGCGCATCGAACGCACGCACCTGGCCGCTCGGCGCGTCGACGCGGCGGTTGTCACCGATTGCAGACCCGACCACGACGACACCGCGGCCGACCGCCGGCGGCGAGGTGATCTGGAATTCGCCCGGCCATTCCAGGGTCATTCCGGTATCGAGCTTGATCTGCCCGCCATTGCCAAAACCGGCACAGGGAACGCCTGTCTTCGCATCGAGCGCGATTAGGCGGACGTCGTTCGTGCCCATGAAGATGCGCGCGCGGCAGGCAGCATCCGGCGGCGCCGTGTCGTCGACCCAATAGGTGACGCCGCGGCAGACATAGCGATTGGCCGGCCGCTGGTTGATCGCGATCTTCGGATCGTAACGCCATTTCTGCACGCCGGTGCCGGGATCGAGCGCGATGACCTCGTTGAAGGGCGTGCAGAAGATCAGGCTGTCTTCGACGAACAGCGGCGTCGCCTGGAATTTGGTTCGCCGCATCAGCTCGGGTGCGCGCGCTGTGAGATCGCCCGTGTGATATTCGAAGGCGCGGACGAGTTGGCCGACATTGCCGGGCGAAATCTCCCGCAATGGCGAGAAGCGCGAGCCGCCGGGATCGCCGCCCCAGCTCTCCCAGGCGAAGCATGGCGGCACGGCAAGCAACAGGAGCGTAACGAATGCGACCGCAGCGCGCAGGTGGATCCGCAACGCCCCGCCCCGTTCTATTTCGGCTTCTTGGTGGGCTCGCCAGGGCGGGCCCCGCCCCACGGATCGTACTTTTCCTTTGGCTCGGGAATGCGCTCGAGCGCAGCCTTGTAGGCCTTTTCGTCGACCTTGGGTTTGGTGTCAGCCGGCTTTGCACCCTCACTGGGCTGGCGCCGGCCCTGCGCCTCCGCCGATCCAGCTGCCAGCGCCAGCACCGCGGCCGCGATGACCAAAATCCTCATCCGTGCAATCCCCCTGATGTGGGATACAAACTAGCCCGCAATCCCGTATTCGCAAATGCCCCGGTTTCCGCGTCTTCAGCAAATTTTGAACGGAGCGGACTTCGCCGGATCGCATTCGTGCCTATCTGTTGGCCCGCAGGGGACCTTCAAGGGATGTTGCGGATCATTGCTCATGCCGCGCTGCTCGCCGGCGCGCTCGCGCTCGGTGCCTGTGGCTTTGCCGACAGCCGCGCGCCGGTGCCGGAGTTCATGCGCATGAACGAGGCCGAGCAGCCGCCGCCCGAGCCGCCCCCGGACGTCAAGCGCCTGGTGCGCGAGCAGATCGACGTCGTCTTCCTCGCCACCTCCTATCCGCGCGAGGTGCACGTCGCCCCGCCTCATCGCGAGGTGCGAGGGCCGGGCTGGACGGCCTGCGTCCGCGCGCAGCTCACCTCCGCGACCGGCACGCCGCTTGGCGCCCAGACCTACATCGTGACCATCAACGGCGGAAAGGTCGTCGACCGCCGGCGGGCGGACGCCGACGACATCTGCGGGACCGAGACTTACGAGCCGATCTAGGAACAAATTGCTGTAACGAAGCTGCGGTTCCGGGAAAAACCAGCATCGCGGACGGGAACGATCACCGCCTCCCCTTCTTGTTACCGCCGAGGGCAGTTTCGAGGAGGACATGATGAGGATGTTGACTATTGCGCTGTTGGCGGGTGTCGGTGCTTTGGCAGCCGCATCGGGTGCGAAGGCTTCCGATATCTATACGAGCAGCGAGTACACCAATCCGGATCTCGTCCAGCAGGTACGACTTGTCTGTGACGACGCTGGCCGCTGCTATCGGACGCGCGGCGGTTCGCGCGTGATCGTGCGGGATTCCTATAACTACATGCCGCGCGAGCGCTATTACGAGCGTCGGACCTATCATCGCGATTGGGATGACGGACCGCGCGCCGGCGTCGGCATTCGCGCACCTGGCGTCAGCGTCGGCGTCGGTGTCGACGACCGCTGGTAATCCATGAACGCTTGATGGCCGGGACCGGACGAGACGACTCGCCCGGTCCCTTCATATCAGGTTTCGTGCGGATCGGCCGGCGTCGTGACGCGCGCCCTCGATGGCAAATGCGCGGTGAACCGCGCAAGCAACATGCCGGCAAACATCGCCGCGACGAAAATGAGGGCGGAGCTCGAGCCAAATCCGAGCGCCGTCAGCGCCGGTCCCGGGCAGAACCCCGCCAATCCCCAGCCAATGCCGAAGATCGCCGGACCAACCACTATTCTCCGATCGACGTCTGCTCGCGTGGGAAGAGAAAATCGCTCGGCGAAAAATGGACGTCCCAGCCTCAGGACGCGATTGAACCCGACGAAAGTCACGGCCACAGCGCCGGCCATCACGAACGCAAGGCTCGGATCCCACGTCCCTGCCGGGATGCCGGCGGCATCGAGGAAATTCAAGACCTTTGCTGGATTCGACATTCCGGAGACGATGAGGCCGACGCCGAAGATCAGGCCGATCGCGAACTGAACGAAAATTGCCATCGCCGTCAGCTCCCGTGCCGCATCACGAAGACGGTCGCCATGCCTGCCGCCATGAAGACGATGGTCGCGACCAGCGAGCGCGCCGACAGCCGCGACAGGCCGCAGACGCCATGGCCGGACGTGCAACCGCTGCCCCACACTGCGCCAAATCCCGTCAGTAATCCCGCAACGATCAGCACCGGCGTTCCCGCCAGTATAGTCTGCTCCGGCAGGCCTCCGGTGGTGAGTCGAACCAGCACGGGCGCGAGGATGAGACCCGCGACGAAGGCGAGCCGGCCGGGGAATTCGCTATCCTCATAAGGCGGGAACAGCCGCGCCGCGATGCCGCTGACCCCGGCGATTCGTCCCGTCGCCCACATTAGAAGCACCGCGGACATTCCGATCAGCGCCCCGCCCAGAAGCGAGGCCAGCGGCGTGAAAGGTGTGGCGATCATCCTGATCCCTCCGGTCGAGCACCCCTCGCCCATCCGCTACAACCGGCGCAGTGCCGCCGGAATGTCAACGAGACGTTAACACGACCGCTCGAATTGACGCAGCATCCCAACGGTATCTTTCCAATCGTTGCGCTAAGCATGGCCGTAACGCGGCCTTGGCCTGCGTGAACGGGGAACGACGGGACGTGGTCGACATCGCGCAGCAGGCAGCGGTCAAGCCGCCATCGGCAAGGGATGCTGTGGCCGCGCGCGCGCTCGTTCCGCTCACCTCCATTGACCCCGGTCAATGGCGCGCGCTCGCGCAGCGGGCGGTCGAGCCGAACGGCTACTACTTGCCCGGCTGGGAGCTTGCCGTCAGCGCAACCGCGCGCGGCCGCAGCTCGGCCTCGGCACTGCCCGCATTCGACGGATCTTCGGCGCGGCTGATCGGACTGATGCCGGTGATCTCGCTGTGGCGCGCCTGGAAGATTCCCTTGCCCGCGCTGGTGAGCGCGCATCCCTATGGCACGCTGTGTAGCCCGCTGATCGACCGCGACGCCCCGATCGAGGCCGCTATGCGTCTGTTGCAGCAGGCGCGCGAGGCGGGAGCCCATGCGCTGGTGCTGAATGACATTGCGCTCGATGGCGCTGCGATGATCGCCCTCAATCAGGTTCTCAATCGCGACGGCCTGAGACCGCGCCTGCTCAGCTCCTACATCCGTGCCAGCCTCGATGCGACGCAAGACGGCGATGCGCTGCTGCGCGAAGCGCTCGGCGCCAGGAAGCTCAAGGAGCTGCGGCGCCAGCGCCATCGGCTCGAAGAAAACGGCGCGGTCGTGTTCGAGGTCGCGCGAGGGCGCGACGAGATCGGGCCCGCGCTGGAAACGTTCCTGCAGCTCGAGGCCAGCGGCTGGAAGGGCAAGCGCGGCACCGCGCTGATCCAGCATGCGGGCGATGCGACCTTCATCCGCCGCGCCGTCGCGGCGCTGGCGGAAACCGCGCAATGCGAGATCATCACGCTGCGCGCCGGCACGACACCGGTCGCCGCCGGCGTCGTGCTGCGCCATCAGGACCGCGCCTTCTTCTTCAAGCTCGGCATCGACGAGCGCTTTGCAAGATATTCGCCGGGCGTGCAGCTCACGCTCGACCTCACTCGCCATCTCTGCGCTGATCCGGCCATTGCCAGCGCGGATTCGATGGCCAGCGCCAACCACCCCATGATCAACCCGATCTGGCGCGGGCGCTTCGCAATCGGCGACGTGCTGGTCCCGCTGCGGCGGAATGATCCGGTCGTCGCGCTCATTCATGCCGCGCTGGCCGGCCTCAACGTCGCGCACCAGGCCGCGCGAGGCGTGGTCCATCGGCTCCGCAAATAAGAGAAAGCTACTCCGCCGCCTGCGCGTTGACCTCCGCCGAGACCTGGCGGATGGCGCGCGCGAGCAGGTTCGGATCCTGCGCGCCGGAGACGGCGTACTTCTGTGCGAACACATAGGTCGGCACGCCGGAGATGCCTTTCTCGGCGGCCTCCTGTGCGTCCGCCGAAACGCGCGCGACATCCTCGTCGGTGGCAAGGCGCTTGCGCACGTCGTCGGTATCGAGGCCAACATCGGCGGCTGCCTGCACCAGCACGTTGACCTCGGTGAGGTCGCCGCCGTCGCGGAAATAGAGCTCCATCAGGCGCTGCTTCATCTCGGGCGCCTTGCCGATCGCCTCGGCCCAGAGGATCAGGCGATGGCAATCGGTCGTGTTGGGCTGACGCGCCACGAGCTCAGGCCGGTAGACGAGCCCCTCCTCGCTTGCGGCCGCGACGACGCGCCCGGCAATGCCCTTATAGGCCTCGACCGAGCCGAACTTCTGGGTGAGATAGTCCTCGCGGCTGATGCCCTCGCGCGGCACCCAGGGATTGAGGAAGAAGGGCCGGAAATTGAGCTTGACCGGAACATCAGGCACGAGCGCCAACGCGCTCTCGATGCGGTGTTTGCCGATATAGCACCAGGGGCACACCACGTCGGAGACGACGTCGATCTGGAGCGGTTTCAGCGTGCTCATGGCGGCGCCTCCTTCGGGCAGTCTACGGGTCCGTCGGAAGATAAGCCGAACCAGAGGCCGCGCAAGGCGCCCATCCCGCATGGCTCACGACTTCACCTCTGCGGTTATTGTAGGAAACGCAACCCGCCCCGATACTCGCTGCACGATCGAACCAGCGGGAGACTGCAATGACAGCCATTTTCAGGCCGGAAGGTCATCAATTTCGGGCTACGGAGCATGCCGGCGGTCCGTGGTCGCCGGACATGTTGCAGGGAAGCGCTACCACCGCGCTGATGGCCCGTGAGGTCGAGCGGCTCGCAACCGAATCGGGCTTTGCGGTGCGGCGCCTGACCTTCGATCTCTGGCGACCGGCAGGCCTGCGCGCCTTCAGGACCACCACTGAACTGCTGCGCGACGGGCGCAAGGCCAAGACCGCGCAAGTGCGGCTGATGGACGGCGAGACCGAGATCGGCCGCTGCACGGCGCTGCTGACGGCGCAGAGCGGAGAATCGCCGGTCGATCCCTTCGCGGCGCCCGCAGCGCTCGACCAGGCGCCCGAGGCAGGCACGCCGCCGCCGGCCTTCGCGCAGAAATGGAGCCGCTATTTCCAGAATGTGTCGGTGCGGCTGATCGAGGGCGCACTGGAGAAGCCGGGTCCGGCCGCCGCCTGGATGCGGCTCGACGCCGCGCTGGTCGAAGGCGAGCCGAACACGCCGCTGCTCCAGGCGGTGCAGGCCGCTGACTTCTCCAGCGGCGTCGCGCAGATGGTCGATATGCGCCAATGGACCTTCATCAATCCCGAGATCAGCCTCTATTTCGTCCGGCCGCCGGAGGGCGAATGGATCCTGATCCGCGCGGCGACGGGCGTCGGCGCCAACGGCGCGGGCCTGACCACGGCGACGCTGAGCGATCGCAACGGTCCGTTTGCCGAGGTGATGCAGGCCCTGAGCTTCGAGCGGCGTGAGGCCGTGCAGGCTCAGGCGTCCTGAGACGCAAGCGCGATCAGCGTCGTCTCGGACCCTGCATCCGTCGGCATGAACATCTCGACACGAAGCTCCTGGAGCGTGACGTCCTGCGGTGTGCCGAGCGTCAGGACCGCACCGATCAGGCCGATGCCGACCTCACCTTTGCGCAGGCGCACCTCGCACAACGGCCCCGGCACGGCCTCGTCCTCGAGTTGAGGCGCCGGCAGCTCCGGCAAGCGCATCAATTCGCGCCAGGTCGATTGCAGGGCATCGTCGAGCGGGGCGGCCATCGCTTCATGACGCGCCCGCGACAACAGCGCTGCCGCGACAATTGGCCAGTTCTCGACGAACGGCTTGAGCTCGTCCGGCGCGAGGAACATGCGCATATGGTTGAGCGGACGCTGCATACGTTCAGAGCCAAGCAGCATCGTCATCAGACGCGAGGCCGCGCGGTTGGCCTGTTTCACGTTCCAGCGCCGGTCGGTGACGATCGCGGGAAATGGCTCGTGACGGCTGAGCAGAAGATCGATGGCACGCCGCGCATCGGCAAGCTCGGGCGCGGCGAGGTCGCGCTCGCCATATTGCCGCGCGAAGCCGCCGGCCTCGAGCAGCGCATTGCGGTCGCGCAGCGACAAATCGAGCGCGGAGGCGAGCTGGAGGAGGATGTCCCGACTGGCCGCCGCCTTGCCGGTCTCGACATGACTGAGATGCTTGACAGAGATGCCGGCCTCGAACGCCAGCTCCGCCTGGCTAAACGCACGGCGCATGCGCCAGGCGCGCAGGAGATTGCCGACCGGATTGGCCGGCCGCAAGGACCGGGACGAGCGTGTATCCATCCGCCGATTATGCGGGCCCTCGTGCACCCTGTAAACGCGGCTAAGAAAGTGTGGCCGCCATCTGCTTCAGCCGCTCGGCAGTGCGCTCGTCCGCCGGGAAGAAGGTCTCCAGCGCCAGCTCCGACAGAGTGATGTCGACGGGCGTGCCGAACACCATGGTGGTGGAAAAGAAGCTCAGGATCTCACCCTGGTGGCGCAGCTTGAACGGGATCGCGACATTGTCGCTCGGCAGCGGCGCCGCACGCGCCGGGATGGGGTAGCTTTTTAGATCGTTATACAACTTGATCAGTTCAGGATCGGCGGTCGCCTCGCATTGCCGGTGCAGCCGCTCGAGCAGATGCCCGCACCATTCCGCAAGATTGACGGTACGCGGCCCCAGCGCCTCGGGATGAAAGGCAAGTCGCAACACGTTCAAGGGCTGGCCGAGCAGATGCTGCGGGATGCCGTCGAGCAGCGGCGCCACCATGCGGTTGGACGAGACCAGGTTCCAATGCCGGTCCACCGCCAGTGCCGGATTGGGCTCATGTGCCTTGAGGACGATGTCGATCGCCTGGCGGGCTGATGTCAAGGCGGGATCCTCCAGCGGGCGCTGCGGGAACGCCGGCGCATAGCCGGCCGCGACCAGCAGCACGTTGCGTTCGCGCAAGGGCACGTCGAGGCGCTCGGCGAGCCTGAGCACCATGTCGCGCGAGGGCGCGGCGCGGCCGGTCTCGACGAAGCTCAAATGGCGCGCGGAGATCTCGGCCTCGCCGGCGAGATCGAGCTGGCTCATGCGGCGGCGCTGCCGCCATTCTCGCAAATGGTCGCCGATATGGACCGGTTGGCTGCGCTCAGTACGTGCCGTGGATGCATGTGCGTTCATGATCGAAAACCTAGCATGCGAATTTCGGCCCTTCCATTACCCGCGAGGTAATCGAATTGAGGCGCGGACGCGCGCATCGTCGGTCGCAACAGGAGATGACCATGATCGCGCTGCTGCTCTACCGGACCATCGCTGACCACGTCTTGCCCTGGGCCATGGCCTTCGCAACCCGGATGCTGGCGGGCAGCCTCAACGTCCCGGAGCCGCTCGTGCATTCGACCGGCGACTATGTCGTCGCGCAGGTCATCGCCTTCGAGCACGGCGTCGGCAGGAGCCTGTGCCCGTTCCGCCTCGCCCGCCTCGTCCGCGCCTGGTGGCGCGGATTGCGGTGATGTCCCTCGACCTCAACCAAGGAGAACCACGATGATCGAAGCGTCCACTTTCCTGCGCCGTGCACTGCTCGCCGATGCCGTCTTCAGCGGCGTCGCCGCGCTGGGTTTCACTTTCGGCGCGAGCACGTTCGCCTCGCTGTTCAACCTTCCCGAAGCGCTGCTGGGTGAGACCGGCCTCTTCCTGATTGCCTACACCGTACTGGTCGGCTGGCTCGCCGCGCGTGCATCTGTTTCCAAGGCGCTCGTGCTGCTGGTCGTGATCGGCAACGCGGCCTGGACGGTCGGCAGCATCGCGCTGCTGCTTTCAGGCGCGGTGTCGCCGAACCTCATGGGCGAGCTGATGGTTGTGGCGCAAGCCATCGCGACCGGCGTGTTCGCGGAGTTGCAATATGTGGGGTTGCGGAGGAGCGCGAGTGCGGTGGCGGCGTGACCTACCGATCACTGCCATTCGGGGCTGGTGCGGCAGCACCAGAGACCCGGAATCTCGAGATTCTCAGGTGCGCAAGGGCGCACCCTAGTTCGCTGCGCACCGCCCCGGAATCTTGGATTCCTACGCCCGCGCGCGGCCGTTCGTCTTGGCGACGGCGTGACCGTTGAGCTGGTTCTTTTTGGGAGCCTTCTTTTTCGCACTCTTGGCGCCCGCCTTCGCGGCCTTGCGCTCGGCCCGCGCCTTCGCCTTGGTGCGTTGGGCCCGCGCCTCGGCGCGCAGCTTCTTGCGCTTCTTCTCGCAGGAATCGCACTTGCAGCCGATCGGCTTCAGATAGGCTTTGAAATAGTCGGTGCCGTAGTCGTAGTTGATCTCGTCGCCCGGCTCGATGTTCTTGATGGCGCGGATGAAGACCTTGCGCTCGCGCGGGCGGACGTCGGACTCGGCGTTGGGCCGGCAGGAATGATTGATGTAACGGGCGAGATTCTTGCGCACCGATCCGTCGATGGTCCAGCGCCCGTTGAGCTCGAACAGATATTTGTTCTCGATCTCGTCGTGCGCCGGAATCCGCGAGTCCAGGATCGGCCCGAAATAGCGGATGATCCGGGTGCCCTTCTTGATCGGCTTGGTGGCAAAGAGGCCGAGCCCTGTCTTGGAACGGCCGACGCGATAAGGTTTGTTCGAGGATATGGCTGGCATGATCAAGAGAACGAGGACGCGAACGGGGCCGGAGCGGCCCAGGCGAGCCGCTCTTCTAGAACGATTCCGCGCCGCTGTCAGGTGCCTGGAGGCGCTTTTGAACCTTGCCCACAGTCAAGACGTCTGATGCTACGAAGTTCCAGCTGCATCGAAGCGTCATCATGATCCGCATCGTCACCACATGCCTATCCGTGTTGCTGATATGCGCCGCCGTCAATTGGGCCTGCGCCGAGTCCGTGGGCGGCATCTACACCTCGACCGCGCCGAAAGATTGCCGCCAGATCGGTAAGCCCAGCGCGCTCGACGGCAGCACCATGCGGGTCTGTCCGGGCAAGTCCGGCCTCGTAGTGCTGATCGCCGAGGATGATCTTCGCGAGGTCGTCTCGGTCGGCCGCAATCGCAAGGAAGCGGCCGAGGAGCCGGCGGCCAAAGTTTGGTTCGCTCCCTTCAATTCATCGGACACGACTGTCGAATGGCGAGCTGCGGGCGCCAAGCCATTTGCGATCATTCAGCGCTGGCACATCGCCGACAGCAGCGATCCCGACAAGCAGGGGCGGCCGAACACCAAAGCCATGCTGGTCGTGACCCGGCTGCCGCCGGGTCCGGTCTGTCACGTCGCCTATGTCGATGCGATCGCGAATCCCACCGCCAATGAGCTCGCGCGCAAGGCCGCCGACGATTTCGCCCGCGGCTTCAGGTGCGGCAAGGACGAGGTCAAGATCATCGGCACAAGAGGCCGCGCCGTCGAGCTCGCGACCATGCGCTAGGTCTTCGCCGGGGGCAAACAGCCGCCAGGCGGCAATTTCGTGGTCACGGGCGACGTCAGCATCGCCTCGAGCAGCCGTTCGGCCGTCGTTCCCTCGGGCAACCTCTCCAGGATATCTTCGAGCCGGCCATCGAGCAGCAGCATGGTGAAGCCGTGCACCAGCGACCAGGCCCGCGCGATCGCCGCGCCCTGGTTCAAGGTCAGCGCATCGCCGCTGATCTGCTCCTGGCGCATCATGCCGACGGCATTGGCGAGCCCGGCAAAGGAGGCTTCGGCCGCCTCGCGCAGCGAGGGCCTGGAATAATCGAGCCGCTCGGTGCGAAACATGATGCCGTACATGCCGGGATGCGCCTGCGCATAGGCAACATAGGCTTTCGGCCGCGCCAGTGCGTGTTCAAGCGGCGTGGACGCGGCATCGGATGAAGCTGCCATCGCCGCGTTGAATTGGCGGAAGCCGACCGCCGCGAGCTCGCTGAGCAGGCCCGTGAGGTCTCCGAAATGATGGGTGGGAGCGGCGTGCGAGACGCCCGCCTCGCGTGCCACCGCGCGCAATGTCAGGCCGGCAAGCCCGTCGCGCTCCAGCACCCGTTCGGCGGCCTCGAGCAACGCCTCCCGCAGAGCGCCGTGATGATAGGGTGTCTCAGCCTTCGCAACTGCCGGGCGCCGCGCGAGACGCGGCAAGACGTGCGAGGTCGACGATGTCTTCTTCGGGGGGCGTAGGCCGCGCGCCGCCCTGGTTTCGCTTTTGCCCATGCTCAAGCTATAAGGCGCCATATTGACAGTGTAAAGATTTCCCTTGACCGCAACGGCAATCGGCACTATCTGATCTTTACGATGTAAAGATAGGGAAGGATACGCCGTGCAGCAGGACGTCGTCACCGAGCAGCGCAACAATATCGCGCCAATTCCCTTCGAAGCCGACGCGGCGTACCTCAAGCTCATCGGCGAATTGCCGCGCGAGTTGAACGGCACGCTCTATCGCAACGGCCCCAATCCGCAGTTCTCGTCGCCCGGTGCGCACTGGTTTGTGGGCGACGGCATGCTGCACGCCTTCCACCTCGAGAACGCACGCGCGAGCTACCGCAACCGCTGGGTCCGCACGCCGAAATGGCTGGCCGAGCACGACGCCGGCCGCGCTTTGTTCGGCGGCTTCGGCCGCAAGCTGCCGGATGCCCCGGCGGATCTCTCTGACGGCGGCGTCGCCAACACCAACATCATCTTCCATGCCGGCAAGCTGCTGGCGCTGGAAGAAGCACACCTGCCGACCGAGATCGAGCCGGGTACGCTGGCAACGCGCGGCTATCACAACTACCAAGGCCGCATCGCCGGCAGCTTCACGGCGCATCCGAAGATCGATCCTGTGACCGGCGAACTCGTATTCTTCGGGTACAATGCGGCGGGACCGCTGACCCCTGCCCTCTCCTACGGAGCGATCGATGCGTCAGGACGGGCGACGCGCTTCGAGGCGCCCTATGCCAGCATGGTGCACGACTTCATCGTTACCGCGAACCATGTGCTGTTTCCGATCCTCCCCATCACCGGCAGCATGGAACGCGCGATGAGCGGACGACCGCCCTATGCCTGGGAGCCGGACAAGGGCGCCTATGTCGGCGTGATGAAGCGCAACGGTACGGCAAAGGATATCGTCTGGTTTCGAGCTGAGGCCTGCTACGTCTTCCACGTCATGAATGCGTGGGAGGACGATCAGCGCACCATCGCCGACGTCATGCAGTTCGAGGAGCCGCCGTTGTTTCCGCGTCCCGACGGTCGGCCGACAGATCCGGAGAAGTCGCGCGCCCGCCACTGCCGTTGGACGTTCGATCTTTCGGGAAAAACCGACCGCTTCCAGCAGACTTATCTCGACGATCTCACCGGCGAATTCCCCCGCATCGACGATCGCCGCGCCGGACTGAAGAGCCGCCACGGCTGGTATGCCTGCGCCAATCCGCGGCTGCCGATGTTCGACGCGCTCTCAGGCATCGTCCATGTCGACGGCAGCGGTAGACGGCTCGGCCATTATCTGCTGCCGGCCGGCGACACCATCTCCGAGCCGGTGTTCGTCGAACGATCGAAGGATGCGGCCGAGGGCGACGGCTGGCTGCTCGCATTGGTCTGGCGCGCGCGAGAGAACCGCAGCGACCTCGCCGTGTTCAACGCCACCGATGTCGAGGCCGGTCCCGTCGCGCTTGTCCAGCTCGGCCACCGCGTGCCCGACGGCTTTCACGGCAATTGGGTTGGGGCGGCGTAACGCCCTCCTCGTCATTCCGGGCGCGCACTCGGCGAGGCCGGCATGACGGCGCGGATGCATCACCAAGAGGTTCCACATGCACGTGCCCTCGATCACAGCAGCCTGCCTCGCCGTTCTCGCTCTCTCCTGCGCCGCGCTCGCATTCGAGATGATCCGGCTGAAGCGAAGCAGCCATACCATCTTCAACGGCGGCATCTTGCTCGCCGCGGCTCTTTTGAGCGCCGCAGCGGCGCCGATCCTGTCGCGCCTCCCCTGGGCGGAATTGGCCGAGGAGGCGTCCGAACAAGCCACTGCAGCAATTCATCTTCTAGAGGCCGCCTTCGTCATTTTGACACTGTAAAGATTTCGCTTGACCCAATTTTCGCGTTCGGCTACGTATCTTGACGTTGTAAAGATTCGGCCTGACGAGGTGGCATATGGCGATTTTCCTGATCCTCGCGCCCTACGCCGTCTTCGCGTTGCTGATGCTGGTGACCTCGGCGACGATCAGCGTGTTCGCGGCCTCCGCGATCTGCCTCGCCACCGTTGCAATCGATGTCGCGCGCGGCCGCTCGGTGAAGATCCTGGCTGCAGGCTCGGCGACCGTGTTCGCCGCAATCGGCCTCTATCTCGCGCTGGTCGATCCCGGGCTCGGCACGCTCGGGGTCAAGCTGTCGGTCGATATCGGCATCTTCGTCATTTCACTCGGCTCGATGCTGGCCCGCCGTCCCTTCACACTGCAATATGCGCTTGAATCGGTCCCGGCCGAAACCGCGGCAATCCCTGGCTTCCTTTACGCCAATTACGTCATAACCGGCGCCTGGACCGCAGCCGCGCTGTTGATGGCCGGCGCCAATCTCGTGCTGCTCTACGTCCCCGGGCTGCCGCTCTGGTCGAGTGTTGCGGTCGCCTTCGCCGCCCGCAACAGCGCAATCTACTTCACAAAGTGGTATCCCGAGTATCGCCAGATCAAGTACGGTACGCCCGCCCGCGCATTGCCCAGCGCCCGCTGAACAGGATCGACGATGAAGGACGTATTCGCTCGCCTCGCCTCCGACCTCTTTTCCGCCATCGTCTTCCTCGCCGTCTACCTCATCACCGATAACGTCATCCTGGCGACATCGGTGGCGATCGCCGGCGCGATCGCGCAGGTGATCTATGCCCGCGTCAAGGGGCAGCAGCTCAACTACATGACTTATGCGAGCCTCGCGCTCGTTGTTGGACTGGGCGCGATCACACTCTTGACCAATGATCCCCGCTTCATGCTGGCAAAGCCTGCGATCGCGCATTTCGCGATCGGACTCATCATGCTCAAGCGCGGCTGGATGCTGCGCTACATGCCGCCGATCGTCGTCGAGACCGTTCCGGAATATGTGACGGCTGCGGGCTATGCCTGGGCGGTGCTGATGTTCGCGATCGGCGTCGGCGTGATCGCCGTCGCCTCGACCGGCGATCTGAAGCTGTGGGCGTTCTATCTCACCGTCGTCGCGGGCGGCGCCAAGATCCTGGCATTTGCCGTGCAATACGTCGTTCTGCGCCTCATCGTCACCAGCCGCCGGCGCGCCGCTGCCCGCGCCTAATTGCCCCATCGGAGCGTTAGGCAGGAGCTGCGAGTTGGGTTATAGGCTCGCCACAGGACTGGCCGCGGATCGTCGCGGCCCGCCGGGATTTGTTCGGGAGACGGGAATGGCCGTGGACGGCAACTGGAATCTGACCATGACGACGCCGATGGGCGAGCGCCAGGCGACGCTCAGCCTGAAGGCCGCGGGCGGCACGCTCACGGGCACGCAGGGTGCGGAAGGTAGTACCGCCGAGATTTTCGACGGCAACGTCAGCGGCGACAACGTCTCCTGGAAGGTCTCGATCACCAATCCGATGCCGCTCACGCTCGAATTCACCGGCACCGTCTCGGGCGACAGCATCAGTGGCGAGATGGGCATCGGCCCGATGGGTAGCTTCCCGTTTACGGGCACGCGCGCTTAAGGCCGGTCTGCCGTCCGCTGACAGCGACAGGGCGCGCCTAAGCTTTCCGCATCGTCATGGCCGGGACTGCCTCGGCCATTCACGTGCTCGCGGCAGCAAGAAAGATCCGTGCAATCCCGGGCATCACGGACTTCCGTAAGGGCACATGCACGCTCACGAGCGCGCAAGCAGGGTGAAGCCGCTAGCCCAAATTCAATTCCTTGAAGAAATCATTCCCCTTGTCGTCGATGATGATGAACGCCGGGAAGTCGACGACTTCGATGCGCCAGATCGCTTCCATGCCGAGCTCGGGATATTCGAGCACCTCGACCTTCTTGATGCAGTGCTCGGCAAGGTTCGCCGCGGCCCCGCCGATCGAGCCGAGATAGAAGCCACCATATTTCTTGCAGGCCTCGCGCACGGCCGGAGCACGGTTGCCTTTCGCCACCATCACCATCGAACCGCCCGCAGCTTGGAATTGGTCGACGAAGGAATCCATGCGGCCTGCGGTGGTCGGGCCGAACGCGCCGGAGGCATAGCCTTCGGGCGTCTTGGCTGGTCCGGCGTAATAGACCGGATGGTTCTTGAAATAGTCCGGCAGCGGCTCGCCCCTCTCCAGCCGCTCGCGCAGCTTGGCATGCGCGGAATCGCGCGCGACGATCATGGTGCCGGTCATCGAGACCCGCGTCTTGATCGGGTACTTGGAGAACGTCGCCAGAATGTCCTTCATGGGCTGGTTGAGATCGATCTTGACGACCTCGCCGCCGAGCGACTGCTCCACCTGCGGCAGGTATTGCGCCGGGTTGTGCTCGAGCTCCTCGAGATAAACGCCATCCTTCGTGATCTTGCCGAGCACCTGGCGGTCGGCCGAGCAGGACACGCCAAGCCCGATCGGCAGCGAAGCGCCATGACGCGGCATCCGGATCACGCGCACGTCGTGGCAGAAATATTTTCCGCCGAACTGCGCGCCCACCCCCAAGCTTTGCGTCATCTTGTGGATTTCCTTCTCCATCTCGACGTCCCGGAAGGCATTTCCGTCGGGCGAGCCGTGGGTCGGCAGCGCGTCGAGATAGCGGGCGGAGGCGAGCTTCACCGTCTTCATGCAGAGCTCGGCCGAGGTGCCGCCGATCACGATGGCGAGGTGATAGGGCGGGCACGCCGCGGTGCCGAGCGTCAGGATCTTTTCCTTCAGAAACGCGAGGAGCCGGTCCTTGGTCAGGACGGACGGCGTGGCCTGGAACAGAAAACTTTTGTTGGCGGAGCCGCCGCCCTTTGCCATGAACATGAACTTGTAGGCGTCGTCACCCTCGGCGTAGATCTCGCACTGCGCCGGCATGTTGTTGGCGGTGTTCTTCTCTTCAAACATCGAGAGCGGGGCGACCTGCGAGTAGCGCAGATTGCGGCGCAAGTAAGCATCGCGCGCGCCCTCCGACAGCGCCGCCTCGTCGTCACCGTCGGTGATGACGTTGCAGCCCTTCTTGCCCATAATGATCGCGGTGCCGGTGTCCTGGCACATCGGCAGCACGCCGCCCGCGGCAATGTTGGCGTTTTTCAAAAAGTCGAGGGCAACGAACTTGTCGTTCGGGCTCGCCTCGCCGTCCTCCAGGATCGCGCGAAGCTGCTTCAGATGGCCCGGCCGCAGGTAATGGTTGATGTCGCCGAAAGCGGCCTCCGACAGCGCCCGCAGCGCCTCGCGCGAAACCACCAGCATGTCCTTGCCCAGAACCTTCTCAACCCTGATACCCTCGGACGAGATCTTCTTGTAGGGCGTCTCGTCCTTGCCCAGCGGGAACAGCGGGGTGTGCTTGTAGGGCGGCACGGGTTTTGACTCGTCGGGAAAGGCAGTGGGAGCGTTCATAGCGGATCTCGGGGTTTGTGGCCTCATAGGCCCTCGGCATAGAGGCGTTCTAAGCCCATTTTGGACGGAAAAGAAAGGGACCGGGGCGCATGGGAGAGGGTGGCTAGGGGCTCGGGAAGGCATTGGCACAGCACGTGGAAAGGCCGGCGCCCACCCTTGCGCTTCGCGCCCGCCGACGCTTGAATGCACGCCGCAAGGGGCTTTTCATCATGACATTGAACTTGAACCTCCGCGGCGCGATCCTGGTCGCCGCCGCCATCACCGGCCTTGTGGCTCTCACCTTCCCCGCGCGCGCCGACCGCTGCGACGACAGCGCCAAGGAGCTGGCGAACCAGATCGATCGACTTAAGGTGAATTTCCGGGCCGCCAACATCGTCTATTTGACGCACCCGGCGGCCAAGGACCTGTCCGTTGGCTGCCGCGGCGACAAATATTCGATCGAGCTCTATGCCAAGGGCGATCGCAAGCCCAAGCCAGAGTTCTATGCGCTGGTGGGGTCGATGGCGGCGATCGTCTTCACCGTGACGAAGGACGACACCACCACGGGCGCGACACGCTGCCTGAAGCGGATGGGCCTGTTGCGCGGCGACAAGATCAGCATGCGCTACCGGCGGCTCAACATGGAATGCAGCCGCACCAAGTCGGACGCGTCCATCGCGATCACGCGCGGCAAGGACGAATAGGCGGAGCCTTGCACGCTCTTGCCCGCGGCGCGAGCATCACGATGTTGCTCGCCACACGTCGTCATTGCTGTGCATGTTCACTAATTCGCTGATTGGATCGCTCCAGCGGAGGACGATCCGATGCGCGACAACAGCTATGACCGGACGATTGAGCGCA
>NZ_JADPKA010000088.1 GCF_023073715.1 Bradyrhizobium sp. 164 | reverse complement strand
TTGGGATTCCCAAATCAGTTCGTTTCTGATTCACCATGCTGGCTGGGCGGGAGGCCAGCATGGATGGGCAAGCCTTATTCTCTGGATCTTCGCCAGCGTGTCGTGGCCGCGATTGAGGGCGGGATGTCCCGCAATCGGGCAGCCAAGCAGTTTGGGGTCGCGATCAGCACCGCAATTGGCTGGATGAAGCGGGTCGATGAGACCGGGAGCGTTGCTCCGGGCCAGATGGGCGGTCATAAGCCGAAGGCGGTTTCGGGAGAGCATGCGGTCTGGCTGTCGCAACGGATCAAGGAGGGCGATTTCACGATACGCGGGCTCGTTGCCGAGCTTGCCGGACGCGGCCTGAAGGTCGACTACCATTCGGTGTGGGACTTCGTGCATGCCGAGAAGCTCAGCTTCAAAAAAAAGCGTGGCGGCTGGCGAACGGGATCGACCCGAGGTCGCGCGGCGGCGCGCCCAGTGGACAAAATATCAAGGTCGCGTCGAAGCTGAGCGACTGGTCTTCATCGACGAGACCTGGACCAGGACCGATATGGCGCCCTTGCGGGGATGGGCGCCGCGCGGGCGCAGACTTCACGCCAAGGTTCCCCACGGCCGCTGGAAGACCATGACCTTCCTGGCGGCCCTGCGCCATGATCGGATCGATGCGCCATGGTTCATCGAGGGGCCGATCGATGGCGTGAGCTTTCGCACCTATGTCGCGAAGGTTCTCCTGCCGGTCCTTCGACCCGGCGATATCGTCGTCTTGGATAATCTCGGCAGCCACAGGAGCAAAGCAGTTCGCCAGCTCATCCGTTCGGTCGGCGCCAAACTGTTCTTCCTGCCAAAGTACTCGCCCGACCTGAACCCGATCGAACAGGTATTTGCCAAGCTCAAGCATCTGCTCCGCAAAGCTGCCGCCCGAACCGTCGATGCGGTCTGCGCCGCAATCGGCCACGCACTCGATGCCTTCACCGCCGACGAATGCGCCAATTACCTCAAA
>NZ_JADPKA010000032.1 GCF_023073715.1 Bradyrhizobium sp. 164 | reverse complement strand
TCGCTCGAGAGGTCGCGGACGATGCGGGGCAGCTTCTGCCAGGCATTGCCGATCGGCTGCATGCGCGTCTTCATGACGCCCTCCTGCAGCTCGGCGGTGACGTTGGAGAGGCGCTGCAACGGCACCTTGAACTCGGTATCCTCGTTGCGGCGGGAGATCTCCAAAAGCTGGTTGCGGGTCAAGACCAGCTCGGAGACCATGGTCATCAGGTGCTCCAGCGTATCCACGTTGACGCGGATCGACTGGTTGGCGATGCGGTCGCCTTCGGAGGCGCCCTCGTCGGCCAGCGACCTCTTCGCCGCCGGCTTGTCCTTGGCGGCGGGTTTTGCAGCTTCCTTGGCCGCAGGCGCCGGAGCCTCAAGCGCCGGCGCGGGCGCAGCCTTGACAATAGGCGCAAGCACCGGCGCTTCGATCGCGGTCTCGCGGAAGGCGCGCTCGAGCTCGTCGAGCGAGACTTCGCCCGGACGCAACGGACGCTCCAGGGTCTGCTCGACCAGCGCGCCGGTGGTCATCGCTTTGGCGGGCGCAGGCGCGGCGGCCGGGGCTTCCGGCACCAGCGGCGGGGCATCGGCGACGGGAGCTGCGCTGGCGCCTGCTGCCATGGCCGCCATGCCCTGCTCGACCATCGCTTCCAGCTTGTCGATGAGGTCGCGGTCGTTACCTTCCGGCTCGGCTTCGCTCGCCTCCAGCCCGGCCAGAATCTCCTTGATGCGGTCGATCGAGGACAGGATCACCGTCACCGCTTGCCCGGTCACCGGCATGCCGTCACGGAATTTGCCCATCAAGGTCTCGCCGGCGTGCGCGAGCGCTTCCAGCCGCGGCAGGCCGAGGAAGCCGCAGGTGCCCTTGATGGTGTGGACCAGGCGGAAGATGTTATCCAGGATCTTGGCGTTGTTCGGCTCCTGCTCGAACTTCACCAATTGATTGTCGACGGTGTCCAGGCTCTCGCTGGTCTCCGTCAAAAACTCCCGCAACAGATCATCCATGA
>NZ_JADPKA010000028.1 GCF_023073715.1 Bradyrhizobium sp. 164 | reverse complement strand
GCCGCGTTCACAGGCCGAACATATGACCGCACCGCCATTCCTTGTTCAATCAGAGAAAGACCTTGCAGCCCGGGCCGTTCCACATATGAGTCAGAGCCCCAGTCGAACGCCGATTGACACGTCGACCGCCGAAACGCCGTGCAGAAGTGAAAGCGACTGAGATCGACAAGGGCGGCGAGTTCGTCAAGCCCGATGTGGCGGTTCAGATTTTCGGCCATAAATGCGGTCACACGCTTCACTTGCCAACCGGCAAGCCCACCTTTCCTGCCCTGAGCAGGCAGAGCGCCAAACGAGGAATGTTCTTGGACCAGCCGCAAGCACAGAAGGTCGATCGCCCGCTCCACGAACAGCCTGGACGATGCGCTGTCCCGCTCCGCCTCATGACTCAGGATCTCGAGCAGCCCCGCCGCCGCGGGATCGGCGAAAGCCACGCGCGGCAGAATTTCGACCCGTCTTCCACCCGCGACCTCGTCGGCGCACGCCTGAAGGCGTTCCTGCGTGAGATAGACGTGTGAAACCACGACGGGACCTGCAATATTCCAGTGGCCGTCCACGCCTTGCGGAATCAGGGTGAACGCTTTCGGGTTGGTCCTGGAGTTCAGGAGTTTGTTCTCGATGCGCCAGGATATCTGATGCTGTCCTTCGTAGCAGCCGACCGCGATGTGTCCGGTCACGCCGCGCATGTAATCCTCTTTCAGCCCACCATGCGCCCACTTCGGCGTCAGGCGGGCATCGCCCTGCAGAACGTCAGACAGCAACATCGGCGGCTCGTCCAAAATACGCGCCATCTCGGCTGCCGCATCAGGGCCGAGGCGGCCAGGCCGATTCTGTGCTGTGTTCGAGAACGGAGGGGTGGCCGGTCCAAACTGTCGAACCTCATGGCAGTTGAGACACTGATGGATTAAGTAAAGCAGGCGCCATTATGCGGAAAAAGTCTCCGCAGCGCCACGGGACAGCGCGCGACGCGACGTCGCTGCCTTCAATTTAGTCAGCCAGTCATCGATCGCGGCGTGCGGTTTGCGAAGATTTTAGGCTCACGCCGATTTCCGCTGCGGTCTGGCCGCCGGCTTCTTCCCCGCGGTCTCCTTCGCCGCCTTCTTGCCAACGATCGGCATCAGCATCTCCTCGCGATCACAGCGAAGGCGTCGTGGGCGACCTTGCCGTCGGGCCTGAGATAGTAGGGGCGGATCAGGTAGCGCGGGTCGATCTCGGACCTGTCGACGAACTCGTCGATCTCGATGGTGCTCGTGGACTCCAGCGCCACGTTCTCCAGCTCCTCCTTGGAGACCTCGATGAAGGTATCCTTGTCCAAGGCGTAGCCCTTGACGATGCCCTCGTTCGGCACCTCCTCGCCCGTATCGCTGTCCACCTTCAGGTACTTGATGCGATGGCCGGTCTGCCGGTTGAGCTGGTTGAACGAGATCTTCTCGCTCTCCGAGGTGGCTGGGTAGAGCGCGACCGGACAGGTGACGAGGGACAGACGAAGGAAGCCTTTCCAGTTGGCGCGCGGGGCCATACGCAGAACTCCGATTCGAGACGCCCGGACTCAAGACGAATGGCCGCCTCCGGTTCCGACATCACCGCCCTCGCAAGGAAGATTTCAGGGAGAGCCTTGGCCGCCGCGGGCCCTGGCGAATTCGCGATCCGTTCCTGTAGGCTTCTTTTCCTTGATCTGCCGCAAAGGGGCGCGGCCTGCTTTCTCCGCCGAGCGAATTCGATCGATGGCATGCGGACTTGGCCCAGGAGGGCCCTTGACTCCCATCGAACGAACAGAGAACATTCGACATGCCCGCCGCACCAGGACCTGCCGCGCCCGCCGAGCGCGACCTCGAGCTTGCCGCCGACCAGGCCATCCAGGTCTGCGGTGGGGAGGCACGGGAGGCGGTGAAAGCGCTGATCGTCGCGAACGGTTTTCTCGAGGCGGAGATCGAAGAGCTCCGGACGAAAGTGTCGACAGGCTACGCGCGCGGCCGGCTGTCGCCGACGCGCCAGCGCAAGGACGAGACCGATGTCTGAAGTGACCTACTACGTCGCTTTGCGTTCGTCCCTTCCGACGACGGCATCGCGCCTGGCGAGGCGACGGAATGCCTGAGCGCCAACGCCGCCGTCATGCGCGCCGAAGCGCTCTCACGGAAGCCCGGCTGCGCCGGGGCGGTGGCCTTCAGCCGGACCGGCGATCCCGCCACCGGCGACTTCGGCGATGCCAAGCTGATCCGGAAGTTCGGCGACGTGCCGGACGATCTGAGCGCGCTCTGACGGGCGGCGACTTCGCTTCATTCGTCGCTCGAACCGGCGGCATCTCTCGGCTCCAGCAAGTTCAGCGCGGTCTCGATCTGGGCGAGCAATACCTGGATTTCCTCCCGCTCGTTGGGCCCAGGATCGCTCTCCAGTCGCTCCAGGAGCGCCTGCTTCCGCGAGAGCAGCTTTGCGAGCGTCGACATCGCGCCTCCCCATGCTTGGCATCTACAGACAAGTTGGTGCGCCCGCGACGATCCTGCCAGTCTCGACTCTGCGAGGGCCGGGCCGATTCTGCCGGGCACTATTTCGCCGGCGGCCGCAGCGGCCCGTCCACCCACTTACGGGCGGCGGGATCGTGCAGCGGATCGTCGTCGCAATCGGGGCAGACGTAGCGCTCCCCGCCATTGGCGACCTCGTCGCGGACGAGCTTCATAGGCCGCCCGCAGTGAGGGCACGACTTCCGGATTTGATGCAGCAGCGACATCTGGCTTCCCCCGCCGCCCTTAGCCTATTCTCGATGGCCACGCGGACACAAGCGAGCTCTTGACGCGAGCCGCGCCACCCAATCAAATCCAGCTTCGGTGATGATGTGGGGTGGCGTCATGGAAGAGTTCTACAGTGGTTTCGCGCAGAGGGCGCGCGATCTTGCGGAAAGAGCGGACCCGTTCACACGAAGACGGCTGCTCGACCTCGCCAAGAGGTACGACGCCAAGAGCAAACCCGGCGCGAGCGCCCGGCCCCTGCCGCCGCCGCGCACCACGGCGCCGGCGACCCACTTTTCCGGCCCGGGCGAAGCATGAGGAAAGGCGGCTCCGCCGAGGTCAAGTGCGACGCCTGCAATGGCGCTGGGCACCAGTCAGCGCGCGACACCGAACCCGGTCGCAGGATCTTTCCGGGCCGTTGCACGAAGTGCGGCGGCAAGGGGCGGATACCGAAGCCGGCGTGCCCTGCAGGAATTCAGCGGCCGACCGGCCTCACGGCGGCCGCGGTCGCAACAATGGCCGAGCGGCCCTTGGGTCGATCCGGACCAATCTGTTCGTGAACTAACGATCGCTCTTGCCGTTGTGCCGCATCCGGGCAGCCTTCGACTGCGTGCGCCGAGGGGACAACCATGAGGATCGCTTCGCGCCAGCATTTGGATTCAGGCAGCACCGAGGATCGAACCTACCTCGAGTCGCTGGTCAGAGAGGATTTCGAGCGATGCCATCCCGATGACACGTTCGAGGACCTCAAGCGGCGGGCGTCGTTTTCCAAAGAGGACAAGGGACTGTTGCGGGACTGGATGGCGGTAGCAGCGGCTCGCGCCGCGGCCGCATCCACGGCCAAGACATAGCCACCGTTGCGGGCTCGGCCGAACGATCGGAAGCTCGCAACAACCACGGTTCAGCCGGCTAGACCCCCGCAGCGAGTAGCTGCGAGACGACGGCAGCCAATTGCGCCGGCGCAAAGGGCTTCTGAATCAGGACGCTGCCTTCGACGCCGTGCGATTGCCAGTCAGGCGCGCTGGCGCTCGTCATGTAGACCACCGGAAAGCCAGGCGTGATTTCCCTGATCTGCTGCGCCAACTCCCAGCCGCTATGCCGTCACCCAGGTTGACGTCGGTCAGCAGGACCCGACATCCCTCGCGGCCGTCCCGAAACGTGGACAGTGCCGCCTCCCCCGAATGGACCGAGCAGGTCTCGAAACCGCCATCGGACAAGGCGTCCTCGACGAAGCTTGCGATGAGAGCTTCATCCTCCACCACTAAAACACGAACGGCATCCCTCACTTTCAAGTCTCCTCGGCGACCGAGCCGGGTCGTCTCGCATGCGGCGGTGCGTTGGTCCGGGGTCCGGCGGAAGAGCGATCTCCGCCGTCAGCCAGCCAGGCACCAAAGTGCGCCGTGTTAAGCCACCGGCACACCGTAATAGGCGTTCACCGAGCGCGTGGTCGCCGGGTCGCTCCAATTCCAACTGCTCTCGTCGGCGTATTTCGGGGCGCCGCGGAGCTGGTCCTGGGTGATGCCGGTGACGTAGCCGCCGAGATTGGTGTCGTATTTCAACGCCTGCCAGGGCAGCGGATAGTGATCGTCGCCGATGCCGAGCAGACCACCGAAGCTGAGCACCGCGTACGACACCTTGCCGCTGACCTTGTCGATCATGACGCGCTCGATGTAGCCGACCTTTTCCCCGTCGGCCCCGTACACGTTCGTGCCCTCCACCTTGTCGCTGCCGATCAGGCTGAACGTCTCGCGATCTTCCATGGCCATGTTGACCTCCTGGATGTTGCCTTCGGAAGTCAACCAGGCCACCATGCCTCCGTTCCCGGCACAATCAGCGGCGAAATGTTGATCTCCAGGATAGAGCGGCCGGATCGGATGATGCGCCGCAATGCGTGCGGGCCGGCGAGCGGAGTTCGAGGATGGAGCTGACCGATCTGGAGCGCGATTTTTTGAGGAAGCTCCTCGGCGAATCCTGGGTCAGCCCGCCGACGTTCGACCACGAAATCGTGGCGCGGCTCGTGGAGCTGGGTCTCCTGGACCGAACCACTTCCATCCGGAGATATCGAGTATCGCATCACCGACGCCGGGCGGGCGGCGGCTACCGCGTGAACCACAGATCGACGAGCGGCGGGGCAGATCGAAGGAACGATAACCTTGCCACCCTATTGGACTGCAGGGACCGTCGCCCGCCGTTGAACTACGGCGCCTGTCGCGGACAGCCAAAGGTCTCACGACCCGCTATTAAGAACCAGCGCCCGCGAGGATAGCCAAAGGCGGCGGCCTCCTCCGGGCGCCAGAGTCGAACCGTCCTTCCGGGGCGCCTGCGATGTTGTGCCTTCGAGGCCAGACGCATGGAGTCCCTAAACGATCGTCCGATGTGCCCGGTGTGCAAGCACGCGCTCGCGCTCTCGCGTATCTCTTCCGGCGAGCGAGGATTCGAAGAGCGCACGTTCGAGTGCTCTACCTGCGGCAGGACGGAAAAGGTTACGATCGCGGTTGATCCCATGAAATCAAATGCGGTGGGCTGGCTCGCCCGCGAGCGTCGGCCGCCGCGCTGACGCGACCCGATCGGTGCCGCAGCGGCCAATGCTCGATGCCGATGATCATCCTTGTCGTGTCACGGCAGAGGTCGTCGGCGTCATCGATGAAGGCGGCTTTGGAAGCGCTGGAGTTCAGAAGCCAACTTGTTCTGCTGCGCGCCATCGCTCAGTTTTCGACTTGATCCATCACGTCGCGGACCTTGGCGGCCAGTTCATTGAAGCTGAAGGGCTTGACGATCAACTGCACGCCCTTATCCAGCCGGCCGTGATGGATGATCGAGTTGCGGGCATATCCGGTAGTGAACAGCACTTTCAAGGAGGGGCGGATGGCTCTGGCTTGAGCGGCGACCTGCGCGCCCGTCATACCGCCCGGTAGGACGACGTCCGTAAACAGGAGATCCACTCGGGGTTGCCGGTCTAGAATCCGTAGAGCCGCCGGCCCATCATGGGGCTCCAGCACGCGATAGCCGAGCTCGCGGAGGCTGTCGACAGAGTAGGCTCTGACGTCGTCGTCATCCTCGACGACGAGAATGGTCTCTTCTTGGGTCGCCTCCGGATTGAGCGTCTCATCAGGTGTGGTGTCATCCGACGAGTCGCCTAACAGGCGAGGCAGGTAAATTTTGACGGTGGTGCCCTGCCCAAGCTCCGAATAGATTTTCACATGACCACCCGACTGCTTGACGAAGCCATACACTTGGCTGAGCCCCAAGTCCCGTGCCTTTGCCTACAGGTTTCGTCGTGAAGAAGGGCTCGAACGCTTGCGCCACGGTCTGCCGGTCCATGCCAACGCCGGTATCGGTGACCGATATGACGACGTACTGGCCGGCCACCACTTCCCTATGAGCCGCGACGTAGGCCTCGTCGATGTGAGCGTTACCGGTCTCAAGTGTTAGCCTTCCCCCATTTGGCATGGCATCGCGAGCGTTGACGGCGAGATTGAGGATGGCGGCCTCGAGCTCATTGGGGTCGGCTTCCACGCGCCACAACCCGGCGCCGAGCACGGTCTCCACGGCGATCGTCTCGCCGAGCGTGCGATGGACCATCTCGGAAAGCCCGTTGACCAGAACGTTCACGTCGATCGGCTTGGGATCGAGGGGCTGGCGACGCGAGAACGCGAGAAGGCGCTGCGTAAGCGCGGCCGCCCGCTGGGCGCCATTCATCGCGTGACGCACGGCGCGCTGCAGATGCGCCGAATCCGAAGGAACATTACGCTGCAGCGTGTCGAGATTTCCCATGATCACCTGGAGGAGGTTGTTGAAGTCGTGAGCGACCCCGCCCGTCAACTGCCCCACCGCTTCCATCTTTTGGGACTGCCGCAGCGCCTCCTCGTTGCGCTTGAGCTGTTCGGTGCGCTCAATCACCTGCTTTTCCAGCGTTGCGTTCAACTCGACGAGCGCCTCCTGGGCGCGCTTGCGTTCTGCGATTTCGCGGTGCGACGCCTGGGAAAGACGGACATTGTCGATTGCCACGGCCGCTTCGGCGGCGAGCCCCGAGAGGCTCCGCTCGGAGCGCTCCGAAAAGACGCCGGGCTTGCCGTGGCCAAAGAACAAGCCTCCGATCACGTCCCCCGTCCGCGAAATCACGGGAACGGCGAGATAGCTCCGGACGGGCAGATGGCCTTCAGGCATGCCTCGACGCGGCGCATTCTTGCCATAGCGGGGATTCTTGGTGATATCGTCGGAGCGCACGATGCCCTCGCCGTTGAAGGTGGGCGCGAACACTTCGGTATTTCGCGGCATCGGAAACTTCGAAAATGCCTCCAGCGGCGCTCCCGAAAGCGTGTAGAGCATGTAGCTTTCGCCGGCCTCGTTGGTGAGGTTGTAGAAAAACGCCTTAAACTCGGCACCGCTGAGTTCGACGCCCGCATCCGTTACGATTTGCACCAGGCGCTGGAGATCCGTCTCGAGCGCGAGGGCCGATCCGGCGCGATTGAGCACTTCGAGCGAATGCCGCTCTTCACGGATCATCTCCTCGGTGTCTCGCTGGATGGTGCGGTCGCGTAGGATCTTTACGAAACCGACGATCTTTCCGCCCTCGCGGATCGGACTCAGTTCTCCAACCGCCCAGAAGCGGCTCCCGTCTTTTCGCACGCGCCAGCCTTCCTCGCCGCCGCCCCTGCCGTGCGCGGTGGCGTCTTCCATTTCTTTGCGCAACTGCGCCTGGCCAGCATCTGCGGCAAAGATCCGTTCCAAGGACTTGCCAAGCATTTCGGGTTTGCTCCAGCCAAGGATCCGGCTTGCGCCGGTATTCCAGCTGGTGACGAGTCCGCGTTCATCGGTGCTGATGATGGCCGTATCAGTCGCGCCATTGACGATCTGACGCCACTGGGCCGCGCTGATTTCATCGGGCGCGCTTGCGAGGTCGTCATCTTCGATCATCGACCAAATGTGCGGATGCCACATCCCGGAAGGAGGACACCAACCAAGGAATGGCGTCCGAAGGACACGGCGATCAGGCCGACGTCAGTTGCTCGACTTTCTTGACGGCCCCCGGCGGCTGTAGAAGTACACTTGGCCAACGCAGGGTGCCAGCGGTGAGTTCCCTTTGCAGCGGGTATGGTGGGGCCGCGAAATTTCGTTCAAAACGTCGATACAATGCGGAACAAAAGACCGCATCACGGCCCTTCCTTGTCGCCAGCGTTTTCGGTTTCCCACTACGGATCGAAGGCGGCCCGGCACGTCGGCGCGACGCCGGGAAATGATCGCGTCGCGGATGAGCGCGGTCAAACTCCGGCGAACGTTAGGAGCCATCCGGGCGCATCGGCCAAAGGAATTGCTTTGGACGCCCGCCCTAGATCAAGTCCGCATGAACGCTGCTGAACGCGATGACGCTGAACGACATCTTGCGGCACCTTCGCCAGAAGCGGCGTTCGTTCGCCCGGGTGGCTTGTGGCGTCGACGCAGGATCTAGTTCTTGAAAGGGATAGTCGTCGCCGTCGCACGGCGCCCGCTGAGCGAGGCGGGAAGAACAGACGCAAAGCGCGACGCCAGCCATTCGGTCGATCCGAGCCGGCTTCAAGTCGTCAGCGCGAGAGACCCCCAAAAGACCGGCGCTCGCGATGGACGACAAGGACGAGATTGCGAGACGACTTCCGATCCGGAGCCAGTCGTCATCCCGCAGCGTCCCGAGCCCCGCGCCACCGGACAGGTGACGAGCGACAGGCGCGACCCGACGCCCGCGTCCCGGCTCGATCGAACCGACATGAGCCGAAAACGCCGTGAATCGCCCGGTTTTTCGGTACCTCGTCGTTGGCGCCTCCGCTATTGTGTGGTGCCCGGCCTGACCGGATTCCCGAAGCCCTTTTCGAGCAGAGATGTTTCAGGACCCATCGGATCTGGCCGCCATGGCCGAGGCCTTGAACCGGTCGAAGGATTACCGGGTGCTGCGGCGCCTCGCCCCGCGGCCTACGTCCCTCCCGCCCGTCGGGATGGAGACCAAGGTCGGCATTCTGCTCGACACCGAAACCACCGGCCTCGACCACCGCAAGGACGAGATCATCGAACTCGGGATGGTCAAGTTCGACTACCTGCAGGATGGCCGCATCGTCGGCGTCCGCGACACGTTTTCCGCCTTCAACGAGCCGTCCGCGCCGATACCGCCCGAAGTGACGGCGCTCACCTGCATTACCGACGAAATGGTGGCCGGCCATAAGGTCGACGATGCCGCCGTGAACGCCTTCGTCGACAATTCCGTGGTCGTGGTCATCGCACACAACAGCGGTTTCGACAGGAAGTTCGCGGAGCGCTACTGGCCGGTGTTCGAGCAAAAGGCCTGGGGCTGCAGCGCGACCGAGATCGACTGGCGCAAACACGGCTTCGCGGGCGCGCAACTCGGATACCTGCTGAACGGCGCGGGCTTCTTCCACCAGGCGCACCGGGCGGTGGACGACTGCCACGCCCTGCTGGAAGTTCTCGCGTTCGAGCTTCCGACCACGGGCTCGCCGGCGCTGGCCGTCCTGCTGGAGAACGCGCGCAAGCCGACGTTGCGGGTCTGGGCTGAGCAGACCGCATTCGAACTCAAGGACTCCTTGAAGTGCCGGGGTTACCGTTGGAATGACGGCAGCGATGGTCGTCCGAAGAGCTGGTACATCGACGTCGGCGAGACCGCCGTAGACGACGAGATCGTGTTCTTGCGAAACGAGATCTACATGCGTGACGTCGATCCCGGCGTGCAGCGGCTGACTGCCTTCACGCGTTTCTCCGGCCGGATCGGACCGGGACCAGGTCGGGCGCGCTCAGCGACCAGGCGCTTCTCCACCCCCCTCGCGGGAATTGCCGACCTTCTTGACCGCCTTCTTCACGGCGGACGCCGAGCGGGGTCCGCTGTCTCAGATTTTTTGCTCCCTGGGCCCGATTGCCTGTAACCAAGTTCGGTAAGTGGCCGAACTAGCCGATAAGGCAGGCATGACGACGACGGAAAAAGAGCTGAAGGCACTCATGGTCGCCAGCCAGGAAGGCGATGCGGCGTCGCACCGTGCGCTTCTTGAGCGCTTGAGCCGACATTTGCGCGCCTACTACAAGCGCAGGCTCGGTCACATCGGAAGAGGTGCGGCGGAGGCGGAGGATCTGCTTCAGGAGGCCCTGTTGGCCATTCACATCCAGCGTCATACCTATGATCCGACGGAGCCCTTTACGCCCTGGGTGCACGCGATCGCGCGCTACAAGCTCATCGATTTCCTGCGCCGGAACAGGACGTCCGTTGCCGACGTGCCGATCGATGAAGCCAATGAAGTCACGGCGAACGACGATCACCTTAGCGTGGAGAGCAGCTTTGACCTTCGGCGCCTATTAAAGCGGCTGCCGGAAAAGATGGGATGCGCGATCGAGGCCGTGAAAATCGAGGGCCTGAGCATAGCTGAAGCCGCACGGCACTGCCGCATTTCGGAATCGAGCGTGAAGGTCAATATTCATCGTGGATTGAAAGCCTTGGCGACCATGATCGCACAGAGGACGCAAACATGAGAACGGACGAACTGATTACAGCACTCAGCATGAACGTCGAACCGGTCAACCGGCGGCTGGTCGACCGCAACGTGGGCCTTGCGCTCGCGTTCGGGGCGGTTGTTGCGATCGGGATCACGTTCATTGTGTTGGGCGTCCGTACCGACCTGGCCACACCTCGCGCCGTGATTTTCCTGTTCCTAAAGCTCGCGTTCGCGACCGGCACCGTAGGCGCGGCGGCCGTCTATTTGGCGCGATTGGCGCGTCCGGCCGGGGAGCGAAGGGTTTCCCCTGGATTGGCCGCGCTACCTTTTGTGGCGATCCTGCTGCTCGCGGGCATCAGCCTTGGACAGGCCCCGAGCTCGCACTGGGACAAGATGGTGATGGGGGATGATTGGCTCGAATGCCTCATTTCCATTCCGGTCATTGCGGTGGTTCCGTTTGCCGTCGTGATCTGGGCGGTGCGAAAGGCCGCTCCGACCAATCTGGTTCGCGCAGGGGCCTTCAGCGGGCTTGTTGCCGGTGGTGTGAGCGCGATCGGCTATGCACTCCATTGCACCGATGATTCGCTGCCCTTTGTCGCGCTCTGGTATGGCGGCACGATTGTGCTGTGCACGCTCGCAGGCGCGATTTTGGGACCGCGGCTGCTGCGATGGTAGCTGAGCAGCAGACGCATCTCACGTCGGCGTGAGCCTGTAACCGCCCGAAGATTGGCTCCGAACTCATCATTAGAGGCGCAAATGCGCTTCACGGAAAAAATGATGGAGCCGGGTTATGTCGATCAACAGAAGCCTTCTTACTTTTTCGTTCTTGGTGCCGTTCGTTGTGGCATCGGCCACCGCCCATGCGGCCGCGACGACCTCTCACAAGAGGTATTTGCCCAATGAGGCCAGGGCAGCGACCTCAGCGGGCGTCGCTACCTCGCAACGCACCCCGATGTCAGCATTCGCTTATGACAGGGGAGCGTCTTGGGTAGAGCCCATGAGCGTTCCGGGCGCTTCCACCTGGCGCTATCATGGCGGACCCAAGTCATCCCAATAGATTGCGTGAGGCCCCGCATTTACAGACTTGGCCAGTCACGGAGGATTGCAGACGAGCGTACGTCTGCAATCCCTTGATCTCGGTCCTCGGTGGCGCGAACGTAGGCCAACGAAGGAGCTGCATATGACCAAGGAAGTGGGTGGATTCGCGCGACGATCCGTTCTGGGATTGATGGCCACGGTCGCCTTGGGACGACTGGCTCGCCCCGCCTTCGCCGCCGAACCGGTGATCAAGGTCCACAAGGATCCGAACTGCGGCTGTTGCGCAGGTTGGGTGCAACATCTGCGCGACGCGGGTTTCACGGTCGACGTCGACGATGCTGCCGACCTCCCGAGCGTCCGGAAACGCCTGGGCGTCCCGGCCGATCTGGCGGCGTGCCATACGGCAGAGGTGAGCGGCTACATCCTCGAGGGCCATGTCCCGGCCTCGGCCGTGCAGCGGCTGTTGGCGGACCGCCCGCAGGCTCGGGGGCTCGCGGTGCCGGGCATGCCCATAGGATCGCCGGGAATGGAAGGCGGGCATCCCCAGCCGTACGCGGTCGTGTTGTTCGGGCCGGCCGGCCGGACCACGTTCATGCGTTTCGTCGGCAAGGAAGCCATTGGCTGACCGTGTGAGACGGTTAATCAACAGGGGCGCGTGGCTCGCGAATTCGTGAACCGGGGCGCTTTCCAGCATTCCGCCCCTGTGAGAGTGTAGCACCATGAATGTTCGCCGCTTCCTCAGGCTCTTGCTCGCGGTCCTCGTGACGGCCGGGCTGACGGTCGCGCCGCTGGTAACACCGGCGGTGGCGGGACATTCGATGGCCCCCATGCAGATGGCAGACGCGCAGGACATGCCGGACGGCATGTCGTGCTGCCCGGACGAGAAGAACAGCAAGCAATGCCAGGACTGTCCGCTCGTTGCGATCTGCATGTTGAAGGTGTTGCAAGCCGGATCGTCGATCACACCGGTAACCGTTAGGGTGCCCGCGCGGGAGCTGCTGCGGCCGCTTGATGATGTGATTGCCGCCGGTCTGACCCGTCCGCCTCCCGAACATCCTCCTCGGCATTTGGCCTGAGCGGCGCTGTAAGCGCCGGTTGACGTCCCGTGCCTAGAGGTCGCGGGCGTACAACGCCGCGCAAGCGGCAGACCAAAAGCAATCGAGGATCAGAAAACATGAAATCGTTCGACTATTCGCGCGCGGTCGCGGCTGCGCTCATCGGTATGGCCGTGTTCGGCACGGCACCTGCGGCGCTCGCCGACATCAAGGACTACGAATTCAAACTCGTCGACCAAACGGTCAAGACCGGCGCTGACAAGATCGTCACCGTTCGGCTGCTGAACAAGAAGACCGGCAAGCCGGTGCCTGATGCGGTCATTTTCGCAACCCGTCTCGATATGGCACCGGACGGCATGCAGGAGATGGTCACCAAGGTCGCCTCGGTGCCGGGTGGCGAGCCGGGCACCTACAAGTTCAAGGTCAACTTCAGCATGGAGGGCCGATGGCAGCTTTCGCTCGGTGCCAAAGTGCAGGGCGAGACGGGCACCGTCGAAAGTAAGCTCGTCGTCACGGCGCAGAAATGAAGCGCGCCGTTACCATCAGCACGGTCGTTGCGCTTTGCGCAGCGGCCGGCGCCGGCTTGCTCGCGGTCGCGCCGCACGCGAACCCATTCGGCCGACCGGCTGTGTCGCTCGCCGCCGCAGCCGAGGACGGCGCGACGATCTATTACCAGGATCCGGACGGGAAGCCGTTCTACTCGCGTGAGCCCAAGAAGACGCCGGACGGCCGGGCCTGGCGCGCCGTGCCGGCGAATGCTGACGTCAGCTTCGACGAGCCCAGCGAGCCGACGGTACCAAGCAAAGCGGCCGAGGCGAAGACCGAGCGCAAGATCAAATACTATCGCAACCCGATGGGGCTGCCGGACACCTCGCCCGTGCCGAAGAAAGACTCGATGGGCATGGACTACATCCCGGTCTACGAAGGCGAGGACAGCGACGACGGAACCGTGAAGCTGTCGCCAGGGAAGATTCAGCGCACCGGCGCGAAATCCGAGCCGGTCGTGCGCCAAGCCGTCAAATCGATCGTTCGCGCACCTGGCGTCATCCAGGAGGACGAGCGGCGCATCTCGGTCGTCGCGCTGCGCTTCGAGGGCTTCGTGGAAAGTGTCGCGAACGTCACGACGGGGGACCACGTTCACAAAGGTCAACCGCTGATGAATGTGTATAGCCCGGCGCTTTCGAGTGCCGCCGCCGAGTATCTTTCCGCAATCAATGCAGGCGCCACTGGCAAAGAATTGAAGGGCGCGCGCCGGCGGCTGGAGAACCTCGGCACGCCGGAGCCGGCCATCAGGGAGCTGGAGCGCACGCGGGATATATCGCTTTCCATTCCCTGGCTCGCGCCGCAGGACGGCGAAATCATTGAGCGCAACGCGGTGAATGGGATGCGAGCCGGGCCCGGCGACGTTCTGTTCAGGATAGCCGACCACCGCCTCGTCTGGGTTCTTGTGGACATCGCGGAGCGCGATCTCGTTCAAGTCGCGGTGGGGACGAAAGTCACGATCAGGCCGCGAGCCCTGGGTGGACAGACGTTCACTGGTGCCGTGACGCTGATCTATCCGCATCTCAATGCCCAGACCCGCACAGCGCGGATCCGGCTTGAAGTGCCCAATCCAGATGAACTGCTACGACCTGAGATGTACGTCGATGCCGAAATCGAAGCGGGCACTTCGGCCCCGGTGCTGGCCGTGCCCGAAAGCGCCGTGCTCGACAGCGGCACGCGCCAGGCCGTCCTCGTCGACAAGGGAGAAGGCCGCTTCGAGCCGCGCGAGGTGAAGCTCGGCCGGCGCGGCAGCGGATACGTCGAGGTCAGGCAAGGCGTGTCCGAAGGTGAAGCGGTGGTGACCTCCGCCAACTTCCTGATCGATGCCGAAAGCAATCTGAAGGCGGCCTTGAAGGGCTTTGCCGAGCCCCAGGGCCCGCAACCCGCCGAGGCGGCTGGCACCACGGGGGTGCGGCCATGATTGCCCGCCTGATCGCCTGGTCGGCCCGCAATCTGCTTCTGGTCCTGTTCGGTACGGGCTTCGCGGCTGCGGCCGGAATTTACGCACTGGTCCATCTGCCGCTCGATGCCATCCCGGACCTCTCCGACACGCAGGTGATCGTCTACACGGAATACTCCGGCCAGGCGCCGCAGGTGATCGAGGACCAGGTCACTTATCCACTCGCGACGGCCATGCTCACCGTGCCGAAATCCAAGGTGGTGCGCGGCTTCTCGTTCTTCGGAGTCTCGTTCGTCTACGTGATCTTCGAAGACGGCACCGACATCTACTGGGCGCGTTCGCGGGTGCTCGAATTCCTGAATGCCGCGACGTCGAGATTGCCGGCAGGAGTGGCGCCTAGCATCGGTCCGGACGCCACCGGCGTCGGGTGGGTGTACCAGTATGCGATCATGTCCAAGGAACTGAACCTTGCCGACACGCGGACCATCCAGGACTGGAATCTCAAATTCGCACTGGCCAAGGCCGAAGGCGTCGCCGAGGTTGCGAGCGTCGGCGGCTTCGTCAAGCAGTACAACGTGATCCTCGACCCGCAGCGGATGCGCGATCTCGGGATCACCATGCAGAAGATGCGCGAGGCGATCAGGGCAAGCAACGCCGACGTCGGCGGCCGCACGGTCGAACTGTCCGAGTTCGAATACGTGATCCGTGGCAAGGGCTACCTGAAGAGCATCAACGATCTCGGCGATATCGTGCTGAAGACCGACAAGGGCACGCCCGTCCTGCTGCGCGACGTGGCGCGGGTCCAGCTTGGACCCGACGAAAGGCGCGGTGTTACCGAGCTCAACGGGGAAGGGGAGGTCGCCAGCGGCATCATCCTGCAGCGGTTCGGTTTGAACGCGCTGAACGTGATCGAAAACGTGAAGAAGCGGTTCAAGGAGATTACGACCAGCCTGCCGAAATCGGTGGAGATCGTGCCGGTCTACGACCGCTCGAACCTGATCTATGCCGCTATCGACACGCTCAAGCACACCTTGCTCGAGGAAAGCCTCGTCGTTGCGCTGGTCTGCGTCGTCTTTCTGCTGCACGTCCGCAGCGCGTTGGTCGCCATCCTGATGCTGCCGGTGGGTGTCCTGATGGCGTTCGGCGCGATGAAGCTGCTCGGAATCGGATCCAACATCATGAGCCTCGGTGGCATCGCCATTGCGATCGGCGCCATGGTGGATGCCGCGATCGTCATGATCGAGAACGCCCACAAGCATCTGGAACGCGCAGAGCCAGGCAAGTCGCGCATCGCCATCCTGATCGAGGCGGCTGCCGAGGTGGGGCCGGCGCTGTTCTTCAGCCTGTTGATCATCACCGTTTCGTTCATGCCGATCTTCACGCTGGAATCGCAGGAAGGACGGCTGTTCAGTCCGCTGGCCTTCACGAAGACCTTTGCCATGGCGGCGGCGGCCCTGCTGTCGGTCACCCTGGTGCCGGCGCTCATGGTCATCTTCGTCCGCGGCAGGATCGTCCCCGAGCACCGCAATCCGATCAATCGATTTCTGATCTGGATCTACCGGCCCGTGATCAATGGCGTGCTGCGTGCGAAGACCCTTGTCGTCCTGCTGTCGATCGCCGTCCTCGCGGCCACCGTCTGGCCGGCCCGCCAGCTCGGTACTGAATTCATGCCGAACCTGAACGAAGGCACACTGCTCTACATGCCGACGACGCTGCCGGGCATTTCCATCACCAAGGCGGCCGAGTTGATGCAGACCGAAGACAGGATCATCCGGTCCTTTCCCGAGGTCGCATCGGTCTACGGCAAGGCGGGACGCGCCGCCACCGCGACGGACCCCGCTCCGACGGAGATGTTCGAGACCATCGTCAACCTGAAGCCAAAGGAGCAGTGGCGCGCCGGAGTGACCATCGACAGTCTCGTTGCCGAGATGGACAAAGCGTTGCAGTTCCCCGGCGTTTCGAACGCCTGGACGATGCCGATCAAGGCGCGCATCGACATGCTCTCGACCGGCATCCGAACGCCGGTGGGAGTCAAGGTGATCGGCACCGACCTGGTCGAGATCGACAGGCTCGCCAAGCAGATCGAGCAGGTCCTGCGTGCGGTGCCGGGCACCTCGTCCGCCTACGCGGAGCGCGGCATCGGCGGCTACTACCTCGAAATCGCGCCGGACCGGCCGGCGCTGACGCGCTACGGCATCATGGTGCAGGATGTCCAGGACGCGATCGCGACCGCGCTGGGCGGACAGACGGTCACCACCACGGTCGAGGGCCGGCAACGCTTCACCGTCAACATGCGCTATCCCCGCGATCTCAGGGACAATCCGAAGGCCATCGCGAGCGACATCCTCGTCCCGATGCCCGCCGGCGGGGCTGTGCCGTTGGGTGAGGTCGCAACCGTTCAATCGACGCGCGGTCCGACCTCGATCCGGACCGAAAACGGACAGCTTGCGACCTACATCTACGTCGACATCCGCGACCGCGACCTCGGCGGCTACGTCGCGGACGCCCAGCGCGCGGTGCAGGCCAGCATCCAGTTCCCGGCCGGTTACTACGTGCTCTGGAGCGGGCAGTACGAATATCTGGAGCGGGCCATGGCGCGCCTCAAGATCGTCGTGCCGGCGACGCTGCTCATCATCTTCCTGCTGCTGTACCTGAATTTCAGGTCGGTCACCGAGACGATGATCGTCATGCTGTCGCTGCCGTTCGCGCTGGTCGGCGGGCTTTGGCTGATGTGGTGGCTCGGTTTCAATCTTTCGGTCGCCGTCGCCGTCGGCTTCATCGCGCTCGCCGGCGTCGCCGCCGAGACCGGCGTCGTGATGCTGATCTATCTCAACCAGGCGCTCGCGGAGATCAGGGAGCGCCGCGCCGCGGAAGGATGGACACTGAGCCGTGCCGATCTCCGCGAGGCGATCATGGAGGGCGCCGTCGAGCGCGTCCGGCCGAAGATGATGACCGTGGTCGCCATCATGGCGGGACTGCTGCCGATCATGTGGAGTACCGGTACCGGCTCCGAAATCATGCAGCGCATCGCGGTGCCGATGATCGGCGGCATGGTCTCGTCGACCCTGCTCACGCTGATCGTGATCCCGGCCATCTTCGGGCTGGCCAAGGGGTTCCGTTTGCCTCCTGCAAGCAAACCACGACCACCGACCGAGCCGAAAGCGATCGTGACGAAACTGAGAATCCCGGAGCCTGCCAAATGAGGTGAGCCACGATGAACGACATGATGTCAGGGATGATGGGCGGTATGGGTCTCGTCGCCGCGCTGGTCGTCATCGTTCTGGTGTTGGGGGCGGCCGCGCTGATCAAATATCTGTTCTTCACGAACAGGAGAGATTGATATGCATCGCACCCTATTTGCGGCGCTCGCGGCTGGCCTCGTCTTGTCGCCAATTCACGCGCAGCAAGACCGCGTCGCTCGCGGGGAGCGGGATTTTCGTGTTTGCGCACCGTGCCACTCGCTCGAGCCCGACCGCAACATGACGGGGCCGAGCCTCGCCGGCCTGTGGGGACGCAAGGCGGGCTCCCTGCCGAGCTTCGAGCGCTACTCAGATGCTCTCAAGTCGTCGGGAATAGTGTGGGATGATCGCTCGCTCGATGGGTGGCTCACGGATCCGGACCGCATGGTCCTCGACAACGAAATGCCGTTCAACGGCATCAAGAACCCGCAGGATCGGGCGGACCTGCTTGCATTTCTGAAAGAGGCCACCAAGCCTGGCGCCGCACCGCAGCGAACCGCACAGGCGCCGATGGGCGGAATGGGAGGCATGATGGGCGGGGACCGCGATCCGAGCCTGAAGAACCTCGAGCCAGCGAGGCATGTCAAAGCCATCACGTACTGCCGCGATACCTACCGCGTGACCACCGCCGATGGGAAGACGCGCTCCTTCTGGGAGCGTAACCTTCGTTTCAGAACGGATTCCAGCAAGGATGGCCCCGAGAAAGGCGCGCCGGCCATCATGCCGGCCGGAATGATGGGAGATCGCGCCGGCGTCATCTTCTCTGGACCGGAGGAAATCAAAATGATCGCGCCAAAGTGCTGATCGGGCTGGCCGTATGGGCGTCGCCGGAATGCTCACAGTTTCGAAAAGTGAGTGCCGCCGCCTCTTTTTTCAACGCGACGAGCGCCGGAGCTTCAGGATTTACGTGACGGCCGTGACATTGCATCGCATTCAGCTCTTCTAATTAGCGCGATCCTCGCGCTGCACAACCTCGGGAGCGACATTGGTTCCGAAGAGGACTGAAATCAGCAATTGGCCGCGACCGCTGTTTCTCAGCCGCCTCAGAGCGCGTAGAGTATAGATTCAGCGGGATGTGCCGAAATCACCGTTCGGGGACGAACGAGCAGTGCTAGTGCAGTCGGCAGGCACCCACCCTTAAGAGGCCGCCCTTTTCGGTCTCGCGCTACAATTCACAGTCCAGGAAATGCGCGCGCCGTTCTTGCAGCGGCTCGTCGCCATAACCTCAGGAGAAAAGGGATGAGCAAGATCGATCGAAGATCAGCATTGGGAGTCGGATTGGCAGCTGCTGCGGCGACCATGATGAGGCCAGCTGTCGCTCAAACCGCGGGCTACAAGGATACAACGCCGTGGCCAGGCGTGGTGGTGAGAGAATATGAGGGCGAGACTCCATCCATCATCCCCGGTTTTAAGATTGTCTCCATGCGCGATATCATTATGCAACCGGGATCAAAAACCATGGGGCCCCCGATGATGAATGCCATGGTCTGCCATATCACGGAAGGGGAGCTTCGGCTTGAGCAGGAGGGAAAGACCTTTACGGCCAAAAAGAATTTTGTCTGGACCTGCAACAAGGACACAAAAGAACAGGCGTTCAATGATGGGAACGCGGTCGCAGTTATGAGGATTACGGACCTGAAAGCTTAAGGCTCTCCTCGCTGGAGACCGACTAGTTGCGGATGGCGGTGCTGGACGAGGTGCCAGCCCCGCAGAGCAATCATTGACGCTACGCCCCGTTGGCGATCGTCCTGCCGAACGCCTGCGAATGCGGAACTCGAGAATCTATACCCTCCACCAAGCTCAAGGCAGTTTAGCGCCGGCGCAATAGGCGCAAGGCATTTGCGGTGACAAGAACCGTTGCGCCGGTGTCGGCCAGGATTGCCATCCACAGCGAAGTGACGCCGAACACCGTGGTGGCGAAAAAAGCAGCCTTGAGACCGAGCGCGATAGTGATGTTCTGCCAGATGTTGGACAGTGTCTCTCGCGAGAGCTCAACCAACTCGGCCACGCCGAGGACGCGATTCTTGAGCAGCGCGGCATCTGCAGTTTCCAAAGCGACATCCGCACCGCTGCCCATGGCCACTCCGACGTTTGCTGTCGCAAGGGCCGGGGCGTCGTTAATGCCGTCGCCGATCATCGCGACTGGTCCGCGCGTCTTCATGCCGTTGATGGCGGCGAGCTTGGCATCTGGCAGGAGCTCGGATTGCACTTCGAGGTCGAGGACGCGTCCGATCGCGTCACCAGCGCACCGGTTGTCCCCAGTCAGCATGACGGTCCGGATGCCAAGCGCCTTCAGTCTCCCAATGCCGGCTATTGCATCGGCACGCGGCTCGTCGCGCAATGCAATCAGGCCAATGATGCGCTTGGCGGCGAGGACAAGGAGGACGGTCTTCCCTCGAGCTTCAAGCGCCTTGATGCGGCTCGCAAGCTCGTTCGGCAGCAGTCCCAGCTCGGCGGCATAACGCGGCGATCCGACCGAAACAAAGCCTTCGCGCAGACGTGCGCTTACTGCCTTACCCGGGATTGCGGTCGCACCTCCGAAAGCTGGTGGGATAGCGAGCTCGCGCGCCTCTGCCGCAGCAATGATCGCAAGACCCAGCGGGTGACTTGATCCACGCTCGACCGCCGCCGCCTTAGCCAGCAGGCTGTCCTCTGAGCCTTCGACAGCAACGATGTCGGTCACCTCGGGTCGGCCGAGGGTGAGGGTACCGGTCTTGTCGAACGCGACGGTCTTGACTCTGCCGAGGATTTCCAGCGCTGCTCCACCCTTGATGAGAAGCCCGCGGCGAGCACCGGATGCGAGCGCCGAGGCGATTGCGGCCGGGGTCGAGATCACCAGGGCGCAGGGGCACACGATGAGCAACGTCGCCAAGCCGCGATAAAGCCAGGTGTACCAGTCAGCGCCGACGACGAGCGGGGGCCCGAGCATGATGAGCGCCGCCACCACCATGGCGGCCGGAGTGTAGTAAACCGAGAACCGATCGATGAACCGCGCGATCGGAGCCTTCGATCCTTGTGCTTCTTCGACCCGGTGAATGATGCGCGCAATCGTGTTGTCAGCAGCGGTGTGCGTAACCCGTACGCGCAATTCGCCATTCGCATTTATGCTGCCGGCATATACCGGGTCGCTGGGGCCCTTCGACACTGGAACGGACTCGCCGGTGACCGGCGCCTGATCGACTTCGGATTGGCCTTCAACTACCTGACCGTCCGACGGCACTCTGTCGCCTGGGCGCACCATGACGATGTTGCCCACCCGCAGGCGCTCAACTGCCACTTCACGGATCTGGCCGGCCTCTTCGATCCGAGCGGTCCGCGGGACGAGATTGATCAGAGCTTTGATGCCTGACCTTGCACGCCCCGCTGCGACCGTTTCCAGAAACTCACCGATCGCAAACAGAAATATGACTACCGCCGCCTCTTCGGCCGCTCCAATCGCGATGGCGCCGGCCGTGGCCACCGTCATGAGCGTCTCGATACTGAAAGGCGTGCCGGACAAGGCGCCAATGAAAGAGCGCCGCGCGACGGGTATGAGCCCGATAAGTGCCACCGCACCGTAGGCCCAAAGCGAGAGATCGGGTCTCACAGTCGAGACGATAAACGCCAGCGCGAGAGGCGCTGCGAGGCTCACCACCAATCGACCTTTGCGGGTCTTCCACCAGGGCTGATCCCCCGCCAACTGCTCATCCGGCGCTGCGGCCTTGAGCGCGCCGGCAGCTTCCCCGTTTGGCGACGTCGGTGTGTAGCCGAGCGCCCGAATCTTGAGCTCGATGATTTCCCGCGAGGTACGGTTCTCGTCGAGCCGCACGGACAAAGTCTCAGTCGCGTAGTTCATGCTGATGTCGCTGACGCCGGGCAGTCGCTTGAGCGCGTTCTCAACCTTGATCGCACAAGCGCTGCAGTCCATGCCTTCAACGCGCATTCTAAGCGGTTTTTCGGCACTGCCGGGGGAGTTCGGCACGAACGGTTCCATGACGTTAGCTCGCGCTCCTCGAGTGTGAAGCCGACATGCATTCTGAGTACGGCGTCAATCCCTGGCAAGGCGACGCTATCTCGGCAAATCCGGTCTGTCGAAGGGCAGGCGACTAGTTCCGGGCGCTCGCGCCGGCGAGCGGACGGGCGCTGAAGATCGTCCAGGACAGCGAGGCGACGGTCCTGCCTGGGACGGCGCTGGTCGATATCGGCAACCCTCTTGATCTGGAGGCCGTTAGGCGCATAGAGAATGATGACGATCAAGACCACGCCGAGGATCAGCTGCCAGGTGTCGGCCAGGTGGGCCGCCGCATAGAAGCGCACGCACTCGAACATCGCCGCGCTGGCCCGTCGCCAGCCACGCCTACCCAATCTCCGGCAAGTTCACCTGCTTCCATCCGAGCTCTTCGCGACACTACTTATAGCCGGCTTCGAGGTCGGCACCGGCGACCTCGGCGAGAACGTCAGCACCGCCGGATTGGCTCTCGAGCGGATGCCGCTCGGCACGCTCATCGAGCTCGGACCCACGGCAATCATCGAGATGACCGGCCTCCGGATCCCTTGCGTCCTCATTGATCGCTTCAGGGTGGGCCTCAAACGGCGGGTCCTCTCGTCGGAGGAAACGCGCCCGCCGTTCAAATGTGGGGTGTTGGGCGTGGTTCGGGCCGGCGGAGACCGGTCGCGGCCGGCGACACCGCGCGGGTTCGGCTCCCGTCCTCCCCGTTTCAGGCCTTACCGGCTTGTAAGAGCCGGTGCACAACTCGGCTACCTCATGGTCGAATCGAGATGCAGCCGGTAGATCGGACGGGCATGGCCGCAAACAAGGTAATGGCGGTACGCTTTTCGGCTGGGGAGGCATTCGACAGTCCGGGACTAACTAAGCCGCCGTGCCCAGCCGGCGGCTTCTTCTTTGGCCTCGATGAGCTCAAGAGGCGTTCGCTCTCGCGCGTTCGCGCGCCTCGCGACGACGTTCGTGGCGTTCGCGCTGCCGCTTGGCGCGGTCAGCGGGCTGCCGCAGCGGAGAAACTGGCGCTGTCTCGGATACCGCTTTGGGAGCTTCATCGACCGCGGTCCGTTGGGGTAGCGCGGGTGCCGCGGGGCGAGCTTCCATGAATTCGAGGACCTCTCGCCCGCGCGCCGTGATCTTCCAGCCCCCGCTGATGCGTTCGACGAGGCCTTGAGAGAAGATATCGAGATCCGGCACCCGCGCGGCGAGGCGCCTTATCCGGTCTGCCCATTCGCGGCCACTTGTCGCCAGGATGGACATGTCGCGTTTGAGGTCCTCCATGACGGCAAAGCCATCCGGATAACTCGCCAGGATTTTGAGGACCGTCACCTGGAAGTTCACAACCGCCTCGACCGATCAGCGCCACATGGCGGCCGTGCAGGAGAGGGCACCGCGATCAACCTGCCCAAGCCCATCCGGAGACACCTCACCTTTGAAAGCCGCTATGCGGTGCCCATTGCCGCCTAGCTTACCGCTTCTCGGCCTCGATGCGAACAGCGATCGGGCCAGGACGGTCGAAAACGGAGACATCCCCGATTACGTTGCCGAGTATCACGATCCCGGGCTGTGGGACCCTTCCTTTGCGATAGTAGATCACGAAGTGATCGGGTCCCCATAGCCCTAGTGTGCCCACCTCGAAATCCCGCTGACGCGAAACCTCCGGCAGCGGAGACGGCAGACTGCCCGTCTTCTCCTGACGCAGGTGGTCGCTCATTTCGATCGTCAACGGCAGCATGCTCACAAGTGAACGCGCCGCGTTATTGTCGGAGAGCTCGGCGGTGACATTCCCCCATTCCGATGAAATCCCGATACGTTCTTGGGCCATGACGGGCTCCATTGAAGAAAACGCAAGAGCGGCTGCAGCGATCTGGAAATTGCGCATAGAGGTCGTCCTTCCTGACCCAGCGAAATCGTTTGCGATCGCAGCCCTAAAGCGACCAACCGCCGTCGACCACTATCGAGGCCCCGGTCACGAAGCCGCCAAGGTCCGAGCACATCCACAGCACCGCTCCCGCGATCTCCTCGGGCTTTCCGAGACGGCCTACCGGTTCTAGGTCGATCGCCTTCTGAATGTCGCCCTCCGTGAAGCGGTCCATCATGGGCCCCATCATCGCGATGGAAAGCCCCAAGCCGAAAATCAAGATTACGGGATGATCGCGTGCCGCCCCTGCGACGGCAAGGACATTGTCGAGAGACATGGAAGCGTCGGCAACGATAATCTGCCAACTCGCTTGGAAGAGCGTTTTGCGGGGTTTGCTTTCTGCAATGGCCCCTATGGCCCCTTTCCAAACTGTGGACTCTGCGGAAGACGTGCGCAACTCTCGCCACATTTTCCAGCATACCCACAGCAACAGGATCCCACCAGCGAGCAGAAGGCCGACGATCTGCAGGATTTGGGTGGCTATCCCCGCTAAGAGAAGACGCAGTATCGTCGCGGCGACGATCCCGATCAAAATGGCCTTGGCTCGTTGCGCTTGAGGAAGTCCCGCTGCAGCAAGGCCGATGACGATGGCGTTATCACCAGCGAGCACAAGGTCAATCAGAACGACCTGCACGAGTGCGCTAAGGACATCCGTATCAAGATGGTCTATCAAGGGTCATGGCCCCAGGTTCTGCTCCGAGCGAGGCGCGTATTTATCTGCCAGGTCGACCCATTCGAGTCACCTCCAGAGCCCCAATACAGATCCAGTTCTAGTCCATCGCGGCTCGATCGCTAAGGTAACTATCTCCGGCAGCGGCGTCCGAATGTGGTCCGGCGGTCTGCCCGAAAAGCAGTGCTACTTGATCTGGCTCGCCAAAAATCGCTGCGGCGCAACCGATCATTGTGAACGCACCTGCGATATCCCACAGAGAAATTTTGCCTGCCGTTGCAGTCCCTGACTTTGCCAGGGCCAATAGCGCGGTGATCATCGCGTCCGAGAAAAACAGAAGACTCAGCGCTGGTAAGACGAGTTGCGAGTCCAGCAGGAATATTATCAAAAGGGCCGGAGCCGCGACTAGCATGCTCAACAGCACGAAGATGCAGAATGTCTCTCGCCAAGGAGCATTCCAACTTGCATGAGAAGCGATCATTCGATCCTCCTGCATACGAGCATCTTATAGGGCCACTTCCTTTGTGGAACGACCCTGGTCCAGCTGGCCGTTCTTTTGGTTCTTGCAGCTAATGTTTTTTGGTCCTACTGCGCCGCCCCTCAATTAGCGTAAGAACGCCAGCGGTCATTACGGCAACAACGACGATGGCTGCCAGCCCTTCGACCGAGGCCAGGGACTCAAGCCACTTGATCCAAAGCTCAATCATGTGCTGGCCCCTCTGAAGAGCGCACCCACGATCGATAAAATTGCCTCTCTAAAGACGACCAGTGCAATCAGGAAGACAATGCTACGCATTGTCGCGCGCGTTTTAACCGCGCGGCGAGATGACCGCGAGCCGTTAGCACGCACACATCCCCCTTCTATTGGAACGTGCCCTGATGGCGCGAGTGCAAGTGGGTGGTTCGACGCGCTCGAACCGGAGAAATTCGGTAGCGTTGCGGCCTGATCACCCACAGGACGCGCGCCCGTCAAAGCATCGCCGGCGATGGCTGAAGGTGCCGCTGCATCGCTGTTCGCTACGCTAATGTCCTTGCCTGATGCCGACCACCGAAGAGAAAGCCGCCGGGCACGTCGGACACCTCCAAGCTCGGACATCGCGCATGCCGCCGCCGGAACGTCGCTCTAAAGCCGGGCTCGCCATCCCTTGTGCGGTATCGCCTTTTCGCAAATACGGCTGATGAGCGAGGAAACTTTTGCGGGCCGGTGCGTTCGTTGTCGTACAAAGTGCGCGCTGCGATGGGGAGGACTGCTATGCGAACCACAATCGTTGCGATGCTTGTAGCTGTTGGAATTACGTTCGCCTTACCGGGGCTGGCCCAGCAGCCGACGGCACCGAACCCGCAGATGCAGGAGGAGGCGGACAAGGGCATCAAGACCCGCCAGTCCGGCGAGTCCGGCTATGTCGGTGAGCAGGAAAAGCCAGGTGCTTCTGCTCATCCCCCTGGAAAGACTGACACTGCTGCGCCGACAACCGGCTCGACCAGTGGCACCCCCACGGGGGCGCCAGGTAGCGGCGAAAAGCAGCGGTGAGCTGAGCCTCGCCAGGGCAGGCGCGACCGCGCGCCTGCCCTGTAGCCCATTGCTCTTGCGCCTCGCCCGAGAAGCCACACGTGCCTGACTTCGAGGCTCTCCAGCGGGGCTGGAGACCGACCAATGCGAAGTCCGAAGCAAACGCGACGGTCGCTTTTCTTCGCCACGCTTGGAGCGTTGCTGACGGCGAGGAGGTTCGCTGCGGCGCAGGAAGACCAGCCCGGCAGCAGCGATCGGCCGAGGAAAGGCGATCTTCTTGTGGTCTCAGAGCGTGACCGCGCCGGCGCCCTCATCGTGCCCAATGACGTGAAGCTCGGTGGAGCCCCGCTGCATGCCTGGCCAAAGGACGCAAGGACTTCGGTCGTCCGCAACGGCTCGCGGCTCAACGAAATCCTCCTCATAAGGCTTGATCCCGGGGAGATGGATGAGGAGACCCGCTCGCGCTCCGCGGAGGGCATTGTAGCCTATTCGGCGATCTGTACTCATGCCGGATGTTCTGTCACCGGCTGAAGTCCGAGGCAGGCGACAACGACGTGCTCAAGTGTTTTTGTCACAATTCCGAGTTCAATCCCCGGGAAAGCGCGCAGGTCTTGTTCGGGCCCGCGCCTCGAGGTCTGGCGGCATTGCCGCTGGCAATAACCGACGGCTCGCTCACCATCGCTGCAACATTCGTTGGAAAGGTAGGTGCTCAACAAGCAGGGTGACGAGTAGTCGCATCGGATTCCCGTGCCACAGTTGGTCGCATTATTTATGGTCTGCAAGAGAAAGAGCTTAGGGAGATGACGTCCATGACCAAAAGGCAATGGCTATTGTCCGGTTGTGTTGCGTGCACGACCTTTTTCTCGGCCGCCGCATTCGGCGGGCCGATTGAAAATTACAGCCCGGTAACCCAGGCCCGTCTGGAAAATCCCGAACCCGGCAACTGGATGCTGTATCGGCGGACCTATGACGGACAGGGTTACAGTCCGCTCGAGCAGATCAACACCTCCAACGTCAAGAATCTCAGGCCGGTGTGGACCTTCTCCACCGGTGTGATCGAGGGCCACGAGGCGCCGCCGATCGTTAACAACGGTGTGATGTTCGTCACCACCCCGATGGGCCAAGTGATCGCGCTGAACGCCAAGACTGGCGAAGAGTATTGGCGCTACAAGCGCCAGCTACCAGATGATTTGTTCCAGCTGCATCCGACCAATCGGGGGGTCGGTCTGTGGCAGGACAAGCTCTATCTGGCCACGACCGATGATCACGTGGTTGCCCTCGATGCGAAGACCGGGAAGGTGGTCTGGGACACCAAAGTCCAGGACTATAAGAAAGGTCAGTATCTCACCCTGATGCCTCTCGTCGTCGACGGCAAAGTCATTGTCGGCGGCTCGGGCGGTGAGCTCGGCGTCCGTGGTTACGTCGTGGCCTTTGACGCCAATAGCGGCAAGGAGCTGTGGCGCACCTTCACCATTCCAGCGCCCGGTGAACCCGGCAGCGAAACCTGGACGGGCGACGACTGGAAGACCGGCGGCGGATCGGCTTGGATGACCGGCAATTACGACAAGGACACCAAGACCATCTACTGGGGCATTGGCAATGCTGCGCCGTGGCCGGGAGACGCACACCCGGGTGACAATCTCTATACGAGCTCCGTGCTCGGCCTTGATCCCGATACCGGTAAGATCAAGACACATTTCCAGTACCATCAGAACGACTCCTGGGACTGGGACGAAGTAGAGGCGCCGATACTGGTGGACCTGCAAAGAGATGGCCGCACGGTCAAGAGCCTGATTCATCCGGGTCGCAACGCGATCTTCTGGATCCTGGAGCGTCAGCCGGACAAGATCAGCTACGTAGCCGGCTGGCCCTATGTTCATACCGACGTCTGGAAAGGGATCGAGCCCGAGACCGGCAAGCCGATTGTCGACCCCGCGCACAAGCCGGTGATCGGCAAGCGGGTCGAGTTCTGTCCATCACTGTGGGGCGGCAAGGACTGGCCTTCGGCGGCCTATAGCCAGAGGACCAAGTACGTCTATGTGCCGGCCAACGAGAGCACCTGCGGCGGCTTCACCGGCGAGAAGGTTGCGCTGAAGCCTGGCGAACTATGGCTTGGCACCAAGCCTGAGGACATCGGTCTGACGCTCCGTCCCGGCGCCACACACATTGGCGAATTGCAGGCTTGGGATCCCGCAACCGGCAAGAAAGTCTGGTCTCACAAGTTCCCGAAATCGCAACTGTTCGGTTCGGTACTGGCGACCGCGGGCGATCTCGTCTTTGTCGGCGGGACCAACGATCGCAACTTCCGCGCTTTCGATGCGAAGAGCGGCGAACTCTTGTGGGAGCTGAAGACCAACTCAGGCATCATGGGTATGCCGGTATCCTATGAGGTGGATGGCACCCAGTATATCGCGATCCAGTCTGGCTGGGGCGTCGACGCGCAACGCATCCAGGATGCGCTGGCCACCCAGAACGTCGGGGTTGAAAACAACGTGCCGCAAGGCGGGGTGGTTTGGGTATTCGCTGTGCAGAAATAGCCGCGCCACGACGCGATGAGCGGCGGACGCGGTACGACAAGAGGCGAGCGTTACGTGCTGACGCCCAAAGCGAACCGGTTGCTGCTTTAATGCGCTTCTCGGAAGCTCCAGCTCCCATGCCAACGGCAAGCAGCGTCACCACCTGCGCTGCTGTTGAATGTCGCTCCGCAGTTAAAAGTCCTTGATCTTTATGCGTTGGCCCTTCTTGCCAAGAGACTGTTAAACCTGGCGCGGGCGCCCGCGATATAAATATCAGCGCCAAGGTATGCATCATGAATGACCATCCCGCAGTCGCGATTTGTTTTGCGAGGCACCCCGGACATCAAAATGGGAAGGATGTAGGGGCTGAGATAGCCGCCTAAATTAGCAGGGTCCGTAGGCGGCCAACTTCGGCCGACACTCGATATCTGAGATATAGCTATGCGCTCGCCGGAGCGGATGCGCTCCTCAAGATTATTTCGGGTATCGCCGGGCAGCGTTGAGGCCGAAAGAGCCAACAGCCCCGACCTATTTACGGAGCGCCTTGGCGAGCCGCTGCAAGTCGGCAATATGGTCGCGGACGATCTTCCGCATGGCCTCCTCTGCGCGGTGGTGGACGCTCGACGAGTCCTCAGCGAGGACCAAATGGGCTCTCTGGATCCCGTCGAGACCTTGCGGCGGCTGCGGGCCGTCCTCGACGGCGACGAATTGGTGCACGCCCTGGATCGGTTGAACCGTCAGCAGGTGTCCCGGCTCGAGCGCTGAGGCACTTCGCCGGCCGCTGCCAAGGTCCGCGTGACGGTCGCCTTACCGGCCATTTTCCGGACATTATCGTCGTCGCCTCGGAGCGGATCGACCGGGATCCGCTCAGTGCCAGCGAATTAGCCGCACGGACTTAATGTCTGGAGCGCTCATTCTCGTCTTGGCAGTGTGACCGTGCTTCAGCAAGGTCTCGCCCGAGAAGCGGACGATCACCGGAACGGTAGGTAGGTCTCACACGGGCCAGGAGTGTAAGCTGCGGTCCCGCTTCTGCGGGATCAACGCAAGACGATCAGGGGGCGGCAACTGCAACCGTTTCTTCGATTATTTTCGGCTGTCCACCTTCGCTAGTAAGGATGGACGAATAATAGCCGTGAAACGACCGATCTCCTACCTTGGCCTGCCATGTTCCCGCGTTGAAAACGAAGCTGCCTTCGGGACGCGAGATGGTTCTTTGAACCGAATAGTCATGCAGACCGAGCTTGAGGGCGTCGCTGAAACTCTGGCGAATGGCGTCCCGCCCCTGAAAGATGCCGCTGGGCGTTACCCGAACAGCGTTCTCTGCAAATGTCACGGCCATACTATCCAAATCACCACGATTGTACGCTTCTGAAAAATGCTTGTGCATCGCATCCATGGCAACATCATCAAGCGTCTCTCCCGCAATCGAGTTGCGCGGAATGGCAAGCAGCAAGCAAACAACAAGAGTCGCTAATCTGAATGCCATGTTCCCTCCGTTGCCTAACTATTCTCGATGGCGCTCTCCGGCGCCAGAGTATGGGGAGCACCGACGTCTGACAACTGACTCTATTGCCTGACGAAAGGCCCCGTGGGGTCCATCGCGTCGGTTTGATCGGATCACGGCGACTTCCGGTCTACCCCGGTGAACGGCCATTCTCAGAACAGGCGGGCAAGTCGCAAAGGACCACAACGGAAGTAGCCTTCTCACTCGATCACCCCGTCGGCGAGCGCGAGAAGCGTCGGTGGGATCGTCACGTTGAGGGTCGTTCTCTGGGCAGTCCTCACGGCTCGCTCCGGGGTTGGTCCGCGGGTCCCAGCGCTTCTCGAGCCAAAAAAACGTGTCTCGCCCCATGGGGTGGGGTAAACTGAGCTATCTCATTCTGGTGCGACGGCTTGGTCCGCGAGCGGTTCGACCGACGGCGCACGGCTAACGTAGCGGCCGACGTGGCGGCGGCTATAGCCAATGGATGAGTTCGGCCACGTGTGCGTGTGTGAATGCCGTGGATATCTGTGCCTGGCTGCGCGGCCTCGGCCTGGAACGCTACGAGCAGGCATTCCGGGACAACGCGATCGATGAGGCAATCCTGCCCAAGCTGACCGCCGAGGACCTCAAAGACCTCGGTGTGACGGCGGTTGGACATCGCCGTATTCTCCTCGATGCGATCGCCGGGTTGCGAGCCGAGCCACTTCGCACGGCCGATCACTCGGTCGTCCCGGACCGCTCGAGTGGCAAGGCTCCCGAAGCCGAACGCCGCCAGCTCACGGTCATGTTCGCTGATCTCGTCGGATCCACGGCATTGTCTGCGCGGCTCGATCCAGAGGAGCTGCGCGACATCATCGGCGCTTATCACCGCCGTTGCGCGGAGGTGATCAGCGGGTCGGGCGGCTTTGTTGCCAAGTATCTCGGTGACGGCGTGCTGGCTTATTTCGGTTACCCGCAGGCCCATGAGGAGGATGCCGAACAAGCGGTGCGCGCGGGCCTTGCCTTGATCGAGGTTGTGGCCAAGCTCGATGCGGGCCCGGCGACCTCGTTGCAGGTGCGTGTCGGTATCGCCACGGGCCTCGTAGTCGTCGGTGATCTGCTCGGCGAGGGCGCCGCCCAGGAACAAGCGGTCATTGGTGAAACCCCTAATCTTGCGGCACGGCTCCAGGGGCTTGCCGAACCGAATACGGTTGTCATCGCAGACGGTACGCGCCGCATGCTCGGCGGCCTGTTCGATTATTGCGATCTGGGCACATTGCCAGTCGCGGGAATCGACTATCCGGTGCAGCTCTGGCGGGTCTTGGGTGCGAGCCTGATCGGCAGCCGGTTCGAGGCCTTGCGCGCAACCAGCACGCCATTGATCGGTCGCGAGGAAGAGATCGCTTTGTTGACGCGCCGCTGGGAACGGGCCAAGGCCGGCGACGGTTCCGTCGTGCTGATCGTGGGCGAGCCGGGCATCGGCAAATCGCGCATCGCACAAACCTTACTGGAGCAGTTGGGCGAGGAGCCGCACACGCGGTTGCGTTATTTCTGCTCGCCGCACCATCAGCACAGTGCGCTTTATCCCAGCATCACCCAGCTCGAGCAGGCGGCCGGATTTCGACGCGAGGATACGGCCGAGACCCGCTTGGATAAGCTTGTGGCGGTATTGGCTGTGGCAAACCAGGAGCTGAGCGAAGCCGTCCCGCTATTGGCGGACCTGCTGTCCGTACCGATCGCCGACCGCTACCCGCCGCTCAATTTCACGCCGCAGAAGCGCAAACAGAAAACGCTTCAAATGCAGGTGGCGCAGGTCGAAGGGCTCGCGGCACGGCAGCCGCTGCTGATGCTATGGGAAGACATCCATTGGAGCGACCCCACCACGCTGGAGTCGCTGGATCTGCTCATCGACCGCGCCGCGACGCTGCGGGTCCTGATAATTCTCACATTTCGACCGGAGTTCACGCCGCCCTGGATCGGCCGTCCGCACGTGACATTGCTCAGTCTCAACCGCCTGCCCCCTCGGCACCGCGCCGAGATGATCGCGCACGTAACCGGGGGCAAGACATTGCCCCCGGAGATTGCCAATCAGATCATTGATCGCACGGATGGCGTCCCGCTATTCATCGAGGAATTGACCAAATCTGTCGTCGAGAGCGGATGGGTGACCGATGCCGGCGACCATTACTCCATGAACGGGCCGGCGGTTCCTTTGGCGATCCCAACGACGCTCCAGGCCTCGCTTCTGGCCCGTCTTGATCGATTGGCGCCCACTCGAGAAGTGGCGCAGATCGCAGCGACGCTCGGGCGTCAGTTTTCCCATGAGCTGATCAGTGCGGTCGCCGACATGTCGCAACCGCAGCTGGAGGGCATCTTGGAGCAGCTCATATGCGCCGAGCTGGTGTTCCGGCGCGGGACGCCGCCGGATGCCACGTACACCTTCAAGCACGCGCTGGTGCAGGACGCCGCCTACAGCACCTTGCTGCGTCCCCGACGGCAGCAACTGCATGGCCGTATTACTATCTTGGTCTTCTGGCGGAAGCGCACAGGCGAGCGAACCGATCCGCTGAAGCGATCAGCCTGTTAAATGAAGCCCTGGAGGTGGTCGAGCGAACCGACGAGCGGTGGTACGAGGCGGAGCTGTATCGGCTCATGGCCGAGGCGCTGATCACCAAGTCGGATCGACACGATGCCGAACGCTGGCTGTGCCGCGCGCTTCAAACAGCGCAGCACCAGGGCGCCAGGTTTTGGGAATTGCGCGCCGCAACCAGCCTGGCCCGTCTGTGGCGCGATCAAGGCGAGCGCAGTGACGCCCGCGACCTGCTCTCGCCCATCTTCCGCTGCTTCACCGGAGGCTTCGATACGCGCGACCTCAAAGAAGCCGCCGCGCTACTTGCTGAGTTGGCCTAGTAAGGCACTGTTAGTCGACGGATCGGACGTTTACTGGTGAGGTATCCGCAAGGCCCAAACCTGTCATCGTCATCGCAGGACAAGTATGCACCTACCAGCCGATGGGACCCGTCCCATGGCCTGAACGATGCAGTGGCGCGCGCCCAAGAGATTCGAACTCGGATCCCCGGATTCGTAGGCTGGTGTCCGGTCAGGGCTCGGACCGTCTTGGTCCGCGGCTTCTGCTCCGGGTCCAATCGCGTCCGTTTGCCCCTCAGCCGGTGACTTCCGGCTTGCGCTGGGGTCCGGACATGCCGCTGCGCTGTGCCAGCCGACGCGATGGGCCACTAGGCGAATTGAAGACGTCAACAGAACGTTGCGAAGGCGAGCGCCGAAGAGAGAATTTCACCGCCGCCGTGTCCTCCCGCGAACACGACAGCCAAGATCCAAACGGCGGCAAGGAAGGAGCCAATCCAAGGTTGACTACCGAGTCGGCCGAGAAGGCCTTTCATGTGCTTTTCTCCCTGGTGACCGCGAGTGCCCGCAGCGCCAGCACGATGATGAGGACCGCGCCCTGGGCTCCGATCTGCCAGTCCGGGGAAATCCGCAGAAAGATCAGGAAGGCGCCCGCCAGCGCCAGCGTCGGGGCGCCGACCACGGCACCAATGGGAGTGATCCTGCCTCCGATGAACTCGCCACCGCCGAGAATGACGCGGCGATCGAATAAAGCGTATAGCGGTCGGCGACGTGGGCATCTGCCGTGGTCGTAAGGCCGAGTAACACCAGTCCGGGCAGCAAACCAAACAAGCCGGCGATCATGTACATGACGACCCTGGTGCCTAGCCTCGACCAGCCGGCTCGGGCGAGCGCCTTTGGATTACCACCGGCGCCGCGCGCGACCACGCCAAAGCTTGTAGTCATGAGCGCAAGGTGAACGACGAGTCCAATCGCGACTGCTGCAAGGATTGGAAATGTGACATAGGCGTCTGCACGGTCATTATCGCCTTCAACACGGCGGGCGCCTTGACATGCATTTCGGAGGGCGCCTCGATCCGTTTGCGCAGAAGTTGGAAACGGCAACCCCGAGATCATCACGAAGCGTCTGCGGGACGGACCGGCACGGTGAAGTGAAAAGTCGCGCCGCGGGGCAGGTTAGGGGTCACCCACAAGCGCCCGGCATGAGCTTCGATAATCGAACGGCAGATGGACAGTCCCACCCCGAGCCCGCCCGGCTTCGTCGTGTAAAAGGGGGTAAAGACGTGCTCGAGATTTTCCACCCCCAACCCCGGTCCCGAGTCCTGCACCTCGACAAGAACACGGTCAGGGCCGACCTCACTGGTTGTGATAAGCACCCTTCTGACGTCGTCCGCCACAGTGCCCGTTGCCTGGACGGCATTGACAATCAGATTAAGGACCACTTGCTGCAATTGGACGCGATCGCCCTCCACAAGCGGTAAGCTGTCTGCAAGTGCCGTCTGAACCGAGACGCCGTTCTTCATCGCTTCACCGCGGGTAAGCTCAATCACGTCCCGTATCGCTTCGTCGATGTCCAAGCGATCCTTCCGGGGCGGTGCTTTCTTGATCAGGTCGCGAATTCGTTGGATGATGTCGCCAGCCCTAGCGGTGTCGTCGATAACCCAACCCAGTGATTCCCGGACTCGCTCGAGGTCAGGCGTATCTCTGTCAAGGAATCGCGCGGCCGCACTAGCATTCATGGATGCCGCGGCAATCGGCTGGCTCACTTCGTGGGCGATCGAGGCCGTGAGTTCGCCCATGGTGGCGAGGCGGTTGGCATGCGCCAGCTCCGTCTGCATCTCGTGCAGGGCCTCCGTGGCCCGCTTCTGTTCGGTGATGTGCCGCCCGACGCCGCGATAACCGATGAACTGCCCGGTCTTGTCGAAAACCGGCATCCCGGAGACGGAGACGTAGCGCTTGCGGCCGTCGGGCGTAGGGCGCGCGAGCTCGAAATCGCGGAACGGCAAGTGCGCATCGAGCATCTCCCGATGTTTGCGCCAAGCCTCCTCGTCGGGCTCCAAGTAGGGCACTTCCCAGCGCGTTTTACCGATTTCAGAGCCCGAGGCGGGAGCGTCAGCAAGGGTTTCGGCGAACTCTTGGCGGATGAAGCGATGGTTCGCATCTGATTCCCAGTACACGTCAAAAGAGAACTGTACGAGAGTACGAAAACGCTCTTCGCTCTCCCGCAGAGCCTCCTCGGACCGTTTACGCTCCGTCAGGTCGACGACAAAGGAGACGCCTTGGTCCCTTTGCTCGTCGAACGCAGCCATTCCGATTAAGACGGGCACGCGGCTTCCGTCCTTGCGGAAATACTCTTTCTCGAACGGCTGTACGCTCCCCATCTTCTTGAGTTCCGGGATCCACCATCGTTCGTGGCGGTCGAGCCATTCCGGCGGTGTCAGGGCAGTCCAGAGCAGGCGGCCAGAGGCGAGATCCTCACGGTCGTACCCCACGATGCGCAGAAACGCGTCGTTGGCCTCCAGAATGGGACCTTCAAGCTCCCAGATGATGATCCCAATGATGTTTGCGTCGACAAGACGGCGGATCTTCGCTTCGCGTTCTCTGACATCGCGATACAGAGTCGCATTTTCCAGCGCGGTTGCCGCTTGTGAGGCAAGCAGTTTTAGAACAGCAACTCTCGCCGGTGCGAAAACGTGGGACGTCAGTGTATTCTCAAGGTAGAGCGCTCCGATAAGCTTCCCATGGTTGATCAGAGGCAAGCATAGAATGGAACGAGGCTTACGCTGACCAACGTAGGGGTCCGTAGCAAAAGGAGCTTGGCAGGCAGCATCCTCGAGAACAACCCACTCTCTGGTTCGCATCACGTAATAGAGAACGGATTCCGGAACCAGAGCCTCGGTCACCGCTGCATCGCACAGTTCGACGGTCACTCTCTCGCCGGTTGTCGTGGCTTCCGCCTCGATGCGCGGTTCGTTGTTCTCGCGCGACAGGATCAACAGACCCCGTTCGGCGCCTGCTTGTTCAACGGCTGTGTGCATAAGCGTCTCGATGAGCTTTTCCAAGACCATCTCGCCTGACACCGCTTCCGACATCTTGATCACGGTGGCGAGGTCGAGATGCTCAACCGGCGCCCCGATGGTGCTCATCGCGCCGGGCTCTGATCTCACGTCCTTGAGGTTTGGATGGATATCCTCAAGTTGCCGCACTTTGCCGTCCGCCCCCCAACGAACATAGCAATCGCGCGCCCTTTGCAGATAGATGCGCGCAAACTCTTCGAAGCCACGCGTGCCGTAAAAGCGCGCGGCCAATTCGTAAGCGAGCCCCTCGTGGTGGACGAGGCCGTTGCCGCGGGCGGAGCGGATGGCTTGTTCAAAGAGACGCTCCGCGTCAAGTTCTCTGCCTTGGAGACGGGCGATTTCTGCGCCGGCAAGGATAGCGCGATTCGCAAAGCTCTCCGGGCAATTCTGCGCCCACAGTTCGAGCTGCTGGTGGTGAGCCATCAGCGCTTCAAAATGCCCTTCCTGTTCTTCGGGGGACGCCAAATCCCAGCATGCGGCGTGGGACAGTGCCGCATAGAACTCGTATTCCGCCGTTTCGAATAGCTGAGGTGGTGACCACGGTAGCGTCCGAGCCCTGGCTGCGGCGGCAACGGCCGACATATAGTCGCCGGCAAAGAAGCATGCTTGCAGCTTGCGGATCCAGTACCAGCTCTCAGGCAATGCGAGTGCCGGATCAGCAGCCAAATGTCGCTCGAACCGAAGCTCGTCGGACTGGTTGTCGTGAAGAGCGCCGAACGGCCGCGTCAGGCCACGAAGCATCCGGATCAGCCCAAGCTGCGGCTTTATGATGTCGCCGATAAGCGCAAATTTCGCTTTCTCGGTCAACCGCAATCCGTGCTCGGCTTCGCGTTGTGCTTCTGCAAGCGGATCGCCCGCTGCAAGCAGATTGGTATTCAGGCTGGCGCAGCTGAAAGCCGCGAAAGTGATATCGCCACTGTTGCTCGCCGCCTCGAATGCGCGGCGAAACGCGTCTCGCGCATGCTGGAGTGGCTTTGTCCATGAAAGGACAAGGTTGCCATAGTTCAGGTAGGTCCGCGCTTGAACGAGCGAAAATCCGCGCCGCTCGACCAGCTCAGTGCCGATACGGCTCAATCGAAGCCCCGCCTCATAGTCGTCGAAGCGGGCGCCGGCAATGGCGCCGAACATGACGTACGGAACGCACGAAGCATCGTTGTTCCCCCACTCCAGGCTGAAATCCACCGCTTTGATGACGACGAGCGAGCGAAGGTTCGTATCGGTGAAGAATGCAGGCGGCATGAGGGCCGTCAGAAGATCCAACATGGCCAGTGCAAGCGGGTCGGTCATCAGCGGCAAATCCAACACCTCGTCGATGGCTCGGTCTCCGAGGCGAGATCGCACGCGCTTGTACTCCTCTCGGACGTGATCATCGCTTGGGTGGGCCAGCCATCGAATCCCGAGTTGCTCCAAACAGCTGAGACCGGCGCCAACCGCGCGGTCCGGCTTGCTGAGCGCCGTATACAAATCCACCAGCCGGCGTGCGACGACTGCAAGGTCGGTTGCACTCGCGATTCGCGTCGTCAGCTCCTGTAAGCGCTGTTCCGCCTCAACGGCAGCGCCGGTCACGAACTCGCATTCGGCGCGATGCAATTCGAGCGAAAAAGCCAGCCGCTGGAAGCGCTCCCAATGGTCGTGTGGTAACAATGCCGCACCTGTTTCGGAGTAATGGAGCGATGCTGCGTAGGCCGCGGACGCCCTCGCGCGCAGGCTGGCTGTCAGATTGAGTTCCGCAAGCTGCACGCGTTCATCTTGCGAGGTGATCAAGGCCGCGCCGCGGTTGAGCTGATTGACGATTGCGAAGATCGCTTTCTCGCGCTTCTCCCCGAATGTCTGCGCCAGCAACTGCCGCCCGATTCGGAGATGGAGCGCCGCGCGTTGATGCTCCGGAATCAGCGAGTAGCAGGCTTCGTGTACGCGGTCGTGGACAAACCTGTAGGCGCCGGCCTGTTGCTCGATCAATTCCTGGCGAACCGCCTCCCAGAGCGCCGCATGAACCTGCTGCTCGGAGCGCCCGAGGATGATCGAGAGTGTCGTGGTTTCGGCGAAAGTTCCGAGACAGGCTAACTCCTGCAGCGTGTTCTGTGTATCAGCCGGCAGCTGTGCCAGCTTTGCGATCATCAAATCCACGACGTTATCTGTGTGACCCTTAGCGTGAATGCGATCCAGATCCCAGCACCAGCACCTCGCGTCGTGATCAAAGCGGACGAGGCCTTCTGCGGCGAGTACGTGGAGGAATTGATTGACGAAGAATGGATTGCCGGCCGTTTTATCATGGATCAGATGCGCGAGCGGCGCTGCGTGCAACAAATCGCAGCCTAGAGCATCAGAAATCAGGTGCGAAATGTGTTCGCCGGCAAGGGGCGTAAGGACGATCTGGCGGAGGTTTGCGCCAGCGTTCTGTATGGCCTGAAGCCAACGCCGTAGCGGATGGTCGTCATCGACCTCGTTGTCCCGAAAGGACCCGATCAGCATCAGGTATTGCAGATCGGTCCGGGTCAGCAGATCCTCAACGAGGTCCAACGTGGCGGCGTCGACCCATTGAAGATCGTCGAGGAAAAGCACCAACGGATGCTCGGAACGTGCGAATACCGTGATGAAGCGTTGGAGTACATGACGAAAGCGTGTTTGTGCCTGCGGTGGCGGGAGATCAGGAACGGCAGGCTGCTCTCCCATGATCAGCCGCAATTCAGGAATTAGGTCGACAACAAGTCGCCCAATTGCGCCCAGCGCATCATGAAAGGCTTGGCGCCAGTTCGCGAGTTCGACGTCATTCTTGCTCAGAAGAGACCTCACCAGGCTCTGAAAGGCCTCGACCAGCATCGAATACGGAATATCGCGTTTGTACTGATCGAATTTGCCCGATGCGAACAGTCCCTGCGACGGAACAAGCCGATGATGGAGCTCATTGACCACTGAGGACTTGCCGACGCCGGAATAGCCGGAAACCAGCACCAATTCCGGCGCGCCGCTCTTGAGCATGCGGTCGAACGCCCCCAGCAAGATTTCAATCTCGCGGTCTCTTCCATAGAGCTTTTCGGGGATCAGCAGTCGGTCGGGCGTGTCGTATTGCCCGAGTGCAAACTCTTCGATCCGACGTCTGGTTTCCCATTCATGCAGGCAGCGGCGTAGATCATGCTCGAGGCCCAGCGCGCTCTGATAACGTTCCTCGGCGGACTTGGCGAGCAGCTTGAGTACTACGGCGGAGATTGCAATCGGTACAGCGCTCACGCGCTCGCTGGGCGGTACCGGCTTTCTCGCGATATGGCAATGTACCCACTCCATCGAATGTGCCGCGGTGAACGGCAACGAGCCAGTCAGCATTTGATAGAGCGTCACACCAAGCGAGTAGAGGTCGCTACGGAAATCGATCGAGCGATTCATCCACCCGGTCTGTTCGGGCGCCATGTAGGGCAGCGTGCCCACGATGAACTCGGGCGGGCCGGGCGCACGTCGCTCCCGGACCAGACGCGAAGCGATACCGAAACCGAAAAACCGGATCCGTTCGTCGTCGCAGTTTACCAGTATATGCGCCGGTTTCACGTCCTTGTGAACGAGGCCGCGCTGATGCACCTTGTTCAAGGCTCTCGCGATCTCGATTGCTAGTCGCAAAAAGTGTTCGATGTCCATGGGCTCACCAAGCAACTGCTCCAGCGGCTGGCCGCCAGGATACTCAAGCAGCAGAACAGGGTGACCACCGTCGTACTCCAGCCCGAGCGGCCGCATTGCCCACGCGCCATCCAGCTGGTCCTTCAGTTCGAGCTCGTGAGCGAGCCGATCGAGGATGCCGGACGAAGCGTGCTTCGCCTTGGGATGTACCGCCAATACAGCTCTGCAGGTGGCATCGGAATCAGGACACAAAGCCCGGCAAAAGATGCGGGCATCGTCCTCCCATAGCACTTGGAACATGTTATCCATGCGCGTCGAACCGAAAAACGATGGGTTCAACCGGAAGCCTCCAAGTGCCCAATGCTGGGTGAGGAGGTACTGTCCTGAGCTCTGATTCTGCCACAACCGCGCAGGTGTGCCCAGCCTAAGCTGGGGCGGCCAAAGCCCCGGGAAGAAGCGACGAGGGTCATCTGCAGAGGTTTTCTCGCAATCATTGGTTTATGCCCGCTCAGCGCTATCGGAAACGGGGCTGGATCGCGCTGTGGCGCGTCAGCCGCTGACAGCGCATCGCTTGTTCCGAGGCATCTTCAATGCAACATCGTGCCGAACTTCGCTTCGGTTTGATTGCGCGAGGGCCATTTTGAGCCGGCGGCGCTGACCAGCAATAACTTCGATATCGAATGGCCGCCGGACCGGAGATGCGTTACGGCGTGCATCCTCTGCAATGAAATCGGATGTCAGGAGCGGGTTGTCGTTGCCTTGGTTCTGCTCCTAATCGAGCTGAGCATCGTTGCGGCCGCGATCAGCACCAGGATGCCGAAGAAACTGAGTGCGATCTGCATTGCAAGCTCATCTGAGATGTTGACCAGCGCTATGTGGCTGGCAAGCGCGAGCAGAACGCCGAGGCAATAGATTGCTAGGGGGTTCTCGCCGCAGCGGATCGCCGCGCGCATCACCGGCGTCGACAGCCCTCGCCAATTGCGAGGCACGAGCCATACCGCCAAAATCGCAAGGGCAATAAAATGCAGCAATCGCAAAGGATCGAGGTCCGATTTGCCCGCCAGATAAGGCAACTTCGCCAGGATCTGTGGGACAAGCACCTCCGGTGGTCTGAAGCTCCAACCCAATGCGATAGTCAGGCTGAAAGCCAGATAGAGAACGGCAAGTCCAAGCGCCAAGCGTGAGCTCAACCGCGGCCAGAACTTCTTGCCCTCCGTGACACACCACGCACCAAGCACAACCAGCAACTGCCAAGCAAGCGGATTGAAGAACCAAGCGTTGTTCGGCCACGCCGGAACGGTCCAGCCGAAAAGATGCACCGACGCATAAAGCAAGAGCGAGGCGCCGAGCGCCACGTTCGGCACTCGGAGCATCAGCCACAGCAGTGGCGCGAACAAAAGATGGAAAATCACGAAGAGAGGCAAGACGTCGGTGTTGACAGGACGGTATTGCAGGATTGCCGCTTGCGCGAGCGTCGCTCCCGGATGTTCCAAGAGAATGCGCGTATTGGTCTCGTCGGCAAGCCGGCCGCCGCCTGCGAGGTAAACCACCACGGCGCAAGCAAGAATGAGCAGCAAAAAAGCGGCGTAAATGTCCCAGCTACGTTGCAGCGTACGGCCGAGCACGCCGGTCCATCCGCCGCGCTCGTGCGCCTTGCCGTAGGCGATCGCGCAGGTCACACCCGAGGCGAACATGAACACTTCCGCGCTATCGCTGAAGCCGTAATTCCGCAGCGTCAGCCAGCTTCCGATGTTGTTGGGAATATGGTTCAGAAAGATGCACCAGAGCGCGATGCCGCGGCAAACATCGATCCGTAGGTCGCGGCCGGGCACTTTCAGCTCCGGAAGCGCGCTCGTCCTTGGCTTCGCGGGTGTCGCGAGCAACTCACGTTCGAGGTGCAGAAGCCGACCGAGCAACACCTCGGCACTGGGTCCAATCTCCGCCGGCGTTCGGCGAAAGTCACTGTTCGGCGCGGCGCTATCGCGATGCTTGCCGAGGTCGACAGGCGCTTCACGCCATCGCATCGGCTCCCGGGCATCCGAAAGATCGACCGAACTGATCGTCACCATCTCGACTGAAGCGCCACGGGGTGGCGGCGCAGGCACCTTCATCATGGTGGCGACGGGCCGAAAAGACGGAAATGACGAGCCTTCCGTCGACTCTTCTTCGGTAATAACCTCATATGAGCCGGCCGGTAATAGTCGTTCAGCGCTTGCGATCCGGAATGGGTGCTTGAACACTACCGTTTCGCTCCGCGATCGGGTCATCACCATGATCATTCTCGCAGATTGGCCGCGAGGTGCCGCCGTAACCACTAGCACAGGGGCGATGTCGCCGGGTGCAAGCGACGCCATTCAGCTCTTCGGGCGAATGCGTTCCGATTGAAAACTCAATTGGCCTCCACAGTGAGTGGAGAGCGCTGAAGCAATTTTTCTTTTTCTACGCTTCGTCCCGCTGGAGTACAGCTCCGCGCCAGCGTCACAATCGAACACTCGCAACGGTGCGCTCTTTGTGTCCGAATAGCTATCTGTTTCTTTTATTCGGGTCATCGACCAAACCCAGCCGTGAACTGGCAGCCCCCATTACTGATCCCAATCGGCTCACGGCGTTTGCTGTTGGGCTCGTGAGCATCATGCCGACCTCAGGCAGTTCTCATCACGCAGAGCTCAACGGCTTGGCCGCACTGCACGGCGAAACAGGGGTTCCATTCAGAGCCTTCGGGCCTGAAGATCACCCTGTCGGCGAGAGATTGGCGCAAACTGACGTCTTGCGAGTTGGCATACGACCTCGATTGATATCGCGATGAAATTGCCCCGATGCGGAAGTTATTCATTAGGTGCTCGAACGGAAACGGCGTAGCTTGTTGGCTCGGCCGAGCGGATTTCTTGTCCGAGAGAGCTGCCCCAAAAACGGCGATGCACCGAAGTCGCCGCTTCCACCAAATGGCAGCCCAGTGCCGTCGGTAGGCACACGTCATCCTGAACATTGATATTCAAATCGCATCACGATGCGCTCGGGTGGTGCCTGCGTGCGTTGGGCGAGCAATTGGAAAGCAAGAAAGGAGAATATCATGAAAATGAGCATTGCAGTCGTTCTTAGCGCTTTGTCGTTTGGGGAGAGAAAGTTGACGAAGTACGCCCGCGTCGCCACTACCGCATGGTTCGGCCGCTCCGTGCTGATCAAATTGGCGCACATTCTCGAAAGAATCGGACTTGCCATGGTTGGGGCCGCGGGCGGTCTGTACGTGGCCGTAGGAATGATGCGCATGGACAATGATTTTTTTCGAAACGAATGGATCGTCTTGTTGATGATGCTTTACGGGGGCTTTGGCTTCTACGTGGGCATCGATCTGCCTAGCCGTCTTGCGCAGACAGTAGAATCCACCAGATCGGGAGAATGGAGCTTTGGCACCGACTCGGCGGCGATAGCTAGCGGGGCCGGAACTTTCTTTGCCGCGAATGCGGTGTTTCTCTCCGTTGGCATCATTGTCTTTGACTACATCATGCTGGATGGATTCAGCGTTATGGTGGCATGCTGTTGGGCGATAGGCACTTCGTTTCAAATTGCTGCCGGCGCCGTAGGCCGCAGCAAAGTCATCGTCGAGGATGGTCAGTGAGGAGCAAGATGTGGGGTAAAGATAAATCAATGTCGCTTTGGACGCCCGAGAAGCTAGGCGAGAAAGCCAAGGCAGACGCTGAGAACGACAACTACAATCCGCCACATTCATGGTGGCCCGGCCGATACAGCGTTGGTACCGAAGCCCGCGACAAGTACGACAAAACTTTTAATCTTCATCACAGCGACAAGGACGAGTGCTAGGCCATCTCAGGCGGCCTCTTTCATTCGGCCGGCAAGCTGAAATGCTATCAAAAAGAAGAAGGCAGGGAATGGCCGACAAGGTGGACGGGTCTAATCTCCGCTACAGCATCGGGGTTGTAGGCGTACTGAAACGACGCTCGTCCAGAACGGACCTCCGCTCGGATGACCCCCGTCACGTGCCTGAACTGGTTATGATCACGATCTTAGTTTGATGTCTGTCCGGGACCACGCGCAGGGAACGAGGACGGCATAGCGCGCAGGGAGCATGTGCAGGTGGTGGAGGAGGTCGAGAGCGGCTCAATTCCATCCGATGCCATGCGGACGCGGCGCGAGATAGGTCGAGCATCCCTCGGCTCGATCAACGCCCGTAGGGGTGCGAAACACCTTCTCATGCAGCGTCTACGGAAGCTAGCCGTTGAGATGGCCTTGCACGTCCTGGAATATAACCTAAGTCGGGTGATGAACATCGTCGCCAAACCGAGCCTGATTGCAGCCATTCGAGCCACTTGACGGCCGGGAACTCCGTCCAAAGGCGCCGCCACGCGTCGGTATGAACACGTTGGGCCGCCACTTAGACGACCGACACGAAAACATCGGCGGCCTGCAACGGTTGTCGACCACGGCCGCCTCTGAGCTATAACCAAGACCCCAAGTGGCCCCGCGCCCGTCCCGTAAACCGAGGAGTACTCGTCTCCATATAATATTTGCAAATATGAGCATTATTGACCAGTGAGCGCGGCCTTTTGGAAGCATACTGCCACTCATCGAAGAGTGAGTTGATTGCCGTTAGTTCCATTATATTGGCCCGAGATCCTCAAATGAGTTCTCTTAAGCGGCGCATTGAAGCCGCCGTCGACTCGCGCATTGCAGCCCTCACCGAAGTGCGAATTGCAGCCGTCGCTGCGACGGCGGCTAATTTAAGAGCTCAGTTAAGCGCGTCGCATGGCGCAGGCTCGGAGCGCTCCAATCGGCAGCTGATATACGAAGAATTTGAATGTGCAGCGGAAACACTGTTGCGATCTTTAACGGAAAGACGACACTTGCAAAGATTTCAATTCTCTATCCAAAACATGGGGCTGAATAACCGGCAGGTCCAGTTACTGCTGTCAGCGCTCAATGGCATAGCTATCCCCCCGTCATTCATGCCCACGACTGACTGGGTGTGCAACCAAGTGTTCGCCGGCCAGCAGGAGAGCCACGCGGACATAGCCGAGGTGGGAAAGGATCTATCTACGGATGAGAGTAGTCCGGAGGTGCCTTTCGAATATCAGGACCTGGTCGAGAAGCTCAAATCGTTACCCGATTGGCAATCGGCAGCTTTGTACTTTTACTCATGTGGCTTCTTTGAGGGCCAGGAGTGGCAGCGCCATCAAGCCCGATAATTAAAATGGTCGCAGTCTTTGGAACAGAGACTTGGCTCGATTCGTGTGTCGGGCCGGTTGCGGATATGGATCGTGTACAAGACGCGAACACCAGCGCTCATCAGCGGCTATCACGTAGCGACACAGTCTCACCAGAGACGCTGGCTGAGATAGTGGGACTCTCATCCCCTATGCCGCGAATGCGCGAAAACCCGCAGAAAACAAGGATTCCAAAAGAGCCCGGCCGGAATTTGTGACCACCGCTGTGTACCACCGGTGCTACCGATTCGGGCGTCAACCTCGAGCGATTTCGAGGCGCTTCGCGCAAGCTACCGGATCATCGCGCTCGATGCCTCAACGCATCGACCAGGAGGGCGAAGGCCGACGAGGGCTGCCGGCGGCTGGGGTAGTAGAGGTGATAGCCGGAGAACGGCGGACACCAGTCGGCGAGAACGCGGACCAGCCGACCCTCCGAGACGTACGGCTGCACGTGTCCCTCCGTCAGGTAGGCGATGCCCAAGCCCTTAAGCGCGCCTTCCAGGAGAAGCCCTGCACTGTTGAAAACGAGCTGCCCGTCGACCCGCACGTTGAGCTCCCGTCCGTTCTTTTCGAACTCCCACGCGTAGAGGCTCCCGCCGTGCGTCGGAAGACGGAGGTTGAGACAGTTATGCTGCGTCAGGTCCTGCGGTGTCTTCGGCCGTTTGCGGACGGCGAAGTAGGATGGCGATCCGACGACGGCCATCCGGAGATCGGGGCTGATGCGCACTGCGATCATGTCCTTCGCGACGAGTTCCCCCGGGCGAATTCCGGCATCGACCTGCTGCGCGACGATGTTGGTGAGCCCGTAGTCGATGATCACTTCGACATGGACGTCGGGGTACTTAGGCAGGAAGTGCCCGAGAGCCGCGAGAAGGATCTCGGCGGCGGCGTACTCGGTAGCCGTCAACCGAATGGTTCCGGCGGGTCTCTCGCGCAATTTGCTCAGCTCGGCTAGATCGGCATCCATCGCGGTGAACTTCGGCCCCACGCTGGAGAACAGGCGTTCACCGGCCTGGGTCGGCGTGACGCTGCGCGTCGTGCGGTTCAACAATCGAACTCCGAGGCGCTCCTCGAGACCCCGCACGATCTGGCTTAGCGCGGATTGCGTCATGCCGAGCTTGGCCGCAGCCCGCGTGAAGTTGCGCTCTCTCGCGACCGCGAGGAAGGCGATGAGATCGCTGGCGTCGTCCCGCTTCATCCATAAGCCTGTCTAATGACTGCATTCACAATTTATCACCTAATCGGGAAGGCTAGGAAGGCCTAGGTTCTGATCAGCATCGGGCGGCGGGCTCCAGAAGAAGGCACGAACCTATGAGGCAAGGAATTAGGGACAAGATCGTCGTCGTGACCGGAGCAAGCAGCGGGCTGGGCGAGGCGACCGCGCGGCTTCTGTCTGCGGAGGGGGCCACCGTCGTGCTCGGCGCCCGCCGGGCGGACCGTATCCACGCGCTCGCGAATGACATCGAGGCGCGCGGCGGCAAGGCACTGGCTCTTGAGACGGACGTCACCCGCCGCGAGCAGGTGAAGGCGCTCGTCGACGCGGCGGTCCGAAACTATGGCCGTATCGACGTCATCATCAACAACGCCGGTTTGATGCCTCAGGCGCCCCTCGACCAACTGAAAGTCGAGGAGTGGGACCGGATGATTGACGTCAACCTGAAAGGGGTGACGTACGGCATCGCCGCGGCGCTTCCGCACATGCAGCGGCAGAAGTCGGGCCACTTCATCAACGTTTCGTCCGTCGCCGGCCACAAGGTCGGGCCGGGCTTCGCCGTCTACGCCGCGACGAAATTCGCCGTACGTGCGTTGTCGGAAGGCCTGCGACAGGAGGTGAAGCCTTACAACATCCGTACGACGGTAATCTCCCCCGGCGCCGTGGCAACCGAGCTCCTGAACACCATCACGGACCCGACCGCGGCGGCGGGGATCCGGTCGTTCTACGATCAGGTCGCCGTGCCTGCCGAGTCGTTCGCACGGGTCGTCGCGTTCGCGCTGAGCCAACCTCCGGAAGTCGACATCAACGAGATCCTCTACCGACCGACGAATCAGGAGCTCTGAGGCATGTCGATCGCCGCCATGCAGAAGCCCGTCTCTGCCCCCGGCATCACCGCCACGCTGCTGCCCATCATGGGCATGGTGTTCGCCGCCTTCCTCGTCATCGGGTTGGCGATGCCCGTACTGCCTCTCCATGTGCACGATGGGCTGGGTTTTGGCACCTTCGTGGTGGGTCTGGTGGCCGGCAGCCAATTCGCCGCATCGTTGATCTCCCGCCCGTGGGCGGGGCACTTCTCCGATGCGCTTGGAGCGAAGCGCGGGGTCGTCGCCGGCTTGCTGGCGGCGGCCGCCGCGGGACTGCTCTATCTGCTATCGCTCGGCTTCAGCGGATCCCCGCTGGTCTCGGTAGCCGTCCTCCTTTCGGGCCGGGCCCTGCTCGGCGGAGCGGAGAGCTTCATCATCACGGCCGCAGTTAGCTGGGGATTGGCCCTCGCCCCTTCCCAGAACACAGGAAAGGTCATCGCCTGGGTGGGATCGGCCATGTTCGCGGCCTTCGCGATCGGTGCGCCGGCTGGCTCCGCTCTTTATGCGGCCCACGGCTTCGTGGCGATTTCGCTGGCGACCACGCTGGCTACGCTCGTCGCGCTGCCGCTGGTCGGTCTTCTTCCGGCGGTCGCGCCGGCGAAGCACGCGCGGTCCTCGTTCGTCGAAGTTATCGGTGCCGTCTGGGTGCCGGGGCTAGGCTCGGCGCTCGGCTCGGTGGGCTTCGGCGCTGTGACAACGTTCGTCGCCTTACTGTTCTTCACCAGGGGGTGGGCGAACGGATGGTCCGCCTACACGGCCTATGCGGTCGCCTTCATCCTGGCCCGGCTTTTCTTCAGCCACTTGGCCGACAAGATCGGTGGAGCGAAGGTCGCACTGGTCTGTGCTGCGATCGAAGCCGCCGGCCAGGCCCTAATCTGGCTGGCTGATCGTCCGGACATGGCGCTCGCCGGCGCCGCGCTCACGGGCTTCGGCTTTTCACTGGTCTATCCCGGCTTCGGGGTCGAAGCGGTCCGTCGCGTCGCGCCGCAGAGCCGTGGTCTCGCCATGGGCGCCTACACCGCGTTCCTCGATCTCGCCCAAGGCCTTGCCAGTCCCGCGCTTGGACTGATCGCGGTCGGTGCAAGTTTGAACGCTTTGTTTCTGGTCAGTTCGGCAATCGTGTTGTGCGCGTCCCTCGTCGCCTGCTGGCTGATCGCGCACCCCATAACAGTGCAGGGATCTCCGCAATGAGAGCGCTCGCAGCGACGTTGGTTTCATTCTGTCTGTTCGCGGCGCGGCCGCCGCGCAGACATCAAACGAAGGAGCAAACACCATGACGAAACCGGAAGACATTCGCGCCGTCGCTCCAGCTCTCGAAGGCTACGCGCAGAAGTTCGTCGTCGGCGATCTCTGGAAGCGACCGGGCCTTTCCTCCCGCGATCGCAGCGTCGTCACCGTCGCCGCGCTGATCGCCCGCGACCAGACCGTCGAACTGCCGTACTACATGAACCTCGCTCTCGACAACGGCGTGAAGCCGTCGGAGATATCAGAGATCATCACCCATCTGGCTTTCTATACCGGATGGGCGAATGCCATGGACGCGATTCCGGCGGCGCGCGAGGTGTTCAAGGGCCGCAACGTCGGAGCCGATCAGCTCCCGCCGGCCTCGGGACCGCAGCTCCCGCTCGACGAAGCGGCCGAGAAGCAGCGGGCCACGCGCGTCGGAGAGCAGTTTGGGCACGTCACGCCAAGCCTTGTGCAGTACACGACCGACGTGCTGTTCCGGGATCTTTGGCTCAGGCCGGCGCTGGCCCCGCGCGACCGCAGCCTGGTTACCGTGAGCGCGCTGATCGCCACCGGCCAAGTTGCGCAGATCACCTATCACCTGAACCGCGCAATGGACAACGGACTGACGCGGGATGAAGCCGGCGAGGTTCTCGGCCATCTCGCGTTCTACGCCGGCTGGCCTAACGCATTCTCCGCGGCGCCTGTCGTCAAGGACGTGATCGAGAAGCGACCGTGATTACGCGCAGGGCCGTCCTCATTCTTGGCAGTGTCGCCGTCGCCGAGACTCACTCCCCGCTGGTGTTCGCAGCTGGAAAACAAAAGGAGACCAACATGGATATCGCCATCAACAGGAACGGGTCCCGCCCTTCACAGAAGGGGCCCGAAGACTGGTTCAGCGGGACCGTACGCATCGATCCGCTATTTCAGGCGCAAGAGCCGGCCCGCTCGAGCGGCGCCTATGTCACGTTCGAGCCCGGCGCGCGGACTGCTTGGCACACGCACCCGCTTGGCCAGACGCTGATCGTCACTGCCGGCCTAGGTTGGGTGCAGCGCGACGGCGGACCGGTCGAAGAAATTCGCGCAGGCGACGTCGTGTGGTTTCCGCCAGGACTGAAGCACTGGCACGGCGCATCGGCGACGACCGCAATGACACACATCGCCATCCAGGAATCTCTCAACGGCAAGAACGTTGAATGGATGGAGAAGGTCCGCGACGAACAGTACCGGAAGTGATGGGCAGCAAACGAGACGATGGGGTCACCGGCATCACCGGTCCTGCAGATCGGTTGTGAGCGCCAAGTGATACCGCTCGACGGCCGGTTGGGGTTCCTCAGTTTATCGGCGTCGACCGAACTAGCCCGGCAGCCATTTTTAGAAAACCACTCAGGAGATAGACTGCGATGCTCGGTTCAAAACGCTTCGAAGGAAAGACTGCATTCATCACCGGAGCCGCAAGCGGCATCGGCCGAGCGACCGCGATAGCCTTCGCTGCAGAAGGCGCGGGCGTCGTCATCACGGATAGATGGGAGGCCGCGCTACAGGAGACTGCCGAGCGGGTAAAGGCCGCCGGCGGCGACGTGCTGACGATCACGTGTGATGTGTCGAATCCTGACGACGTCGCAGCGGCGGTGGCGAAGGCCGTCAACGCGTTCGGCCGCATCGACTGCGCATTCAACAACGCTGGGGTCGAGAACAAGGCGGCGCCGCTTCATGAAATCGAGCTAGAGGAGTGGGACCGCGTTCTTGACATAAACCTTCGTGGCACCTTCATCTGCATGAAGCATGAGATAGCACACATGTTGAGCCAAGGCGGTGGCGTAGTCGTAAATACCTCGTCGGGTGCCGGCATCCGCGGTGTCGCGGGCGGTGCCTCCTACGCCGCTTCCAAGCATGCGATCATCGGCATGACCAAGTCCGCCGCACTCCTGGCCGCTTCTTTCATTGCCGGCCTTCTGCAAACTCATCGATGGCTCGCTTACGTCGGACTGGCCGTCATTCTCTATGTGGCAGTTGAGATGATCTGGCGCGGAACATTGGAGATCATGAAGGTCGCATCGATATGAGGGCCTGTTGTGTCCGAGGGCACCGCATGCCTAGAATTTCCCAGTTGTCCGACGAGATGCGGTATGCTCCACTGAGGGGAAGGCTGCGCTGCTTTGCCCCTATCACAGTCCCATGCCAAATTCTTGCGAATGCCACCGCTTGGGAGCAATCTTGAGTTAGCCAGCTGTTCGGCCGCTGATTTCGGCCTTGAGGGTCATTGTGTCCCCTTTCTCGAATTTGCTGATCTTGCACAAATTGATGGCCGCGTTTGCAGCCGTGATAGCCGTCATATTTGTGAGTGGCGCAATCGTATATGACAGACTTGGCGTGATCGAAGAGGCCAAAAACTGGCGTGTCCATACCACTGACGTGTTGGACACGCTAGAGATGGCGGTGGCCGCAGCGCTTGATCAAGAAACGAGTCTGCGCGGCTATTTGCTCAGTGGCGACGAGAAATTCTTGGAGCCGTATCGCAGGGGTGGCGACAACTTCAGTGCGGCGATCCGGAAATTAAAAGCACAGACTTCGGATAACCAAGATCAGCAAAACCGGCTCGATGAGTTGAACAAGCTGGCGTCCACGTGGCGCATCGAGACCGCCGAGCGCGAGATCGCGCTGATGGCGACCCCCGAGACGCGCGAGGACGCACGCACGCTGGAGGGGTCGACCGGCAAGGCTGCGATGGACGCCATCCGCGCCAAGGCGAACGAAATCGAGAAGGCTGAGCGCGATCTGTTGGCAAGGCGCGACGCCGTGCAGAAGCAGGCGTATGCCACTGCATACACGGCGACCGCGCTGGGCGCCGCAGCCTCGCTCCTGATCGCGGTATTGATGGGCATTTTACTCACGCGCGCTATCGCGACGCCGATCACCCGAATGACCGGCGCCATGACCGCACTCGCCAAGGGCGACACTAGCATCGACGTGCCCGGGATTGAACGGCGTGACGAAATCGGCGCGATGGCGGGTGCGATCGAAATTTTCAAGAAGGCTGTCATTGAACGCCAAAAGACCCAGGTCGAACTCGCTCATGTCAGTCGTGTCGCGACGATTGGGCAGCTGACGGCCTCGATTGCCCATGAGGTCAATCAGCCGATCTCGGCTGTGCTCACCAATGCGGACGCCGCCTTGAACTGGTTGGGCGCTAACCCGCCTAATCTGAACAAGGCCCGCGAGTCCCTCGAGCACATTGTCGCAGATAGCCGACGAGCTGGCGAGATCGTCCACCGTATCCGTGCTATGGTCAGGAAGGCGCCGGTACCCAGAAGCCGCGTCGACCTCAACGAAGCCGTGCTGGACGTCGTCGCCATGGTCCGAAGCGAGGCGGTGAGGCATAAGATTTCGCTACAGACGCAACTGGCGGAGGACCTGCCGCAGATCGAAGGTGAGCGCATTCAGCTGCAGCAGGTGCTCCTGAATCTGATCCTCAATGCCATCGACGCCGTGAACAGCGTTGAGGACGGCATGCGGGAGCTGCAGATCAGTACCGAAAGGGATGTTGCAGGCGATATACGCGTCTCGGTGCGAGACACGGGCCCGGGGCTCGACCCGACGAGTGAAGAGCGCGTTTTCGAAGCGTTCTACACGACCAAATCGCACGGCTTAGGTATGGGGCTGGCCATCTGTCGGTCGATCATCGCAGCTCATGGCGGACAGTTGTGGGTCACGAGGAACAAGCCTCGGGGCGCCGTCTTCCAGTTCACCCTCGCTCCCCACCAGGACTAGGCCCTGTTTGGCCCAAGCCAGTGCGCCGAGCATATCTTGGGGATTGAGCGCTATGGCTATGGAGCGCTCGGCTGCAATCACGCCGACTGTCATCCGCCAGTGCTCAGATTAAGTCATGAAGGATGGCGCGCGCCTATTGGGGAGCCGAGGTTGCCTTCGGTTGAGATAGGTGAGGAAAGGGGCCGCGCGGATCGATTGGCTAATTCGTGCTGCCAGCCGGAGACCGGAATCGGGATCAGCCCGCAGCTTGCGCGAATGGCTGGCATAGCCGTCGGATAAAGATGGCTTCGCCCAGCAGCTGGAGAGGCGAGGGGCGCTGCCCCGCGGGGGAAGACGCCCGCTATTGCCTGCGCCGACCTGCCGAGCGGTCTCCCCGATTTCGGGGCTTTCTCTCTGCTTCAATCGGAGGTGACGAGGTGCTAGGCGCACTGCGCGGAAGAGCAGGTAAAGATGGTTGCCGGTCCCACGCGGCCCCACAGACGCTTCCAAACTGAGATGACGATAACGTTAGCCCCTGCTGCCTCGAAAGACCAATGGTGCGACGAGCGTAATGATTTGCGCGGCTCGAGTGCCGATGCTCCTGTGGATCGCGCCGTCCGCGTTGCGCAATTCGGAACTAAGACGTCGTCTGAATGTCGGTATGGAGTGATGCCGCCTCAGATCAGGCAGTCGCATCATCTCTCGACGACGCCTCCGTCGATCGCGAGTGCGCCTGGTCCGTCGGCGAGTATGCCAGGAAGAGGCCGTCGCCAGTTGCAACCGTTGCGCTGCAAGCTGCGGGGGCGGATGCTTGGTTTCCGGAGAATTCTCGACGGGGCGCCTCCGAAGTCGCCGCTTTCAGCTAAAGTGTTCTCTGGCACGAACGGCCTTCGGATTGGAGCTCTGAGGCTTATCGAGGCTCAGTTCTGACCGGAGGACGCCTGACTATTGCCCTTATTCGCGTCGGCCTTGTTCGCTTTGTATGGCCGACGACGGAACCAGTCGCAGCGTGCAGCCTGCCGGCCGTATGGCCAGCGCGCCGCCGAGGAGCGCACCCTTAGTGCAGCCCTGGGCGTCCGCGACGGCTGCAAGAACAAAGGAAATCGCGGCAGCACAAGCAGCTGCCAGAATCCATCTCATGTCGTCTCTGATGTGAAAGATACGGACGCCAAGGGATTCGGACGAAGTCCGTTTCCGCGGCTGAGAGCGGAAGCGCTCTATAGCGTGGCTCGACCTGAACGCCGACGGCTCTGCGTGTCATAGGACTCGCGCGCCTCGTCTTCCATTCGGCGACCCGCTGCAGCAGCTTGCATCCTGGATCGCTCTCAGAAGGACCTGCAATCTAATCCTGCATCGTCCGCCTTCCTAGGCCGCTTTCATTTATACGATCTCCGATGTCGGGGTGTCCAGCCCGACCGCAACCTATTTGCTAATCGTGCACGAGATACGTTTGTAGATAGAAAAGGAGAGCCGTTTGGCTCCCCGGAGGTTTCACTAAGAATCGTATGTCAGAAATCGAAGGTCATGCCGGTTGTGACCGCTTCCGCCTTGTTGCCTGCGACGACGTTGTTGTTGGCGTCGCGGCCGCAGACGCCATAGCCATGTCCGCTGACACCCAGGCAGTAATGCGCGCCCGGTCCGTTGCGCAGATAGCTGCCCACCATGTACCAGCTCACGAACGGACTGAAGTGGTACTTCACGCCGAGGGCGTACTGGTCGGCGCTGGAGTCGACCGAGTTGAGCGCGAAGTCAGCCGCGCCTGCGGGCGCCGAGACCGCGACCCCGGCGGTGGGATAGGCGTTCAGGACGCCTGTGCCCGGCGAGCCCGGCGAGGCGTTGGCGTGAGCCCAGGACGCGTTGATGTCCCATTTGTCGACCGTCTGGGTCGCGCTGAGGAAGTACCCATCGCGCGAACGCTCGTTGAAGGCGGCAATCGTGTTCTCGCGGCGCATGACCTCGTAGATGCCGTAGAGCTGGAGGCTGCCGATCACGTCTTTGAACTTGTAGCCGGCACCGACTTTCGCTGCCCATTCGTTGGCAATGCCGACCGCGCCCGGCGGTACGACCAGAACGCCGCCATTGCTCAGCGGCGTCACCGCCTCGTCGCTGGTCCGGTTGGTCCCTTCGTGGAATTCGTAGGCGGCGACCGCGGTGAACGGACCCTGGTTATACGTCAGCGACGCGCTGTAGAGATTACCGTATGAGCCGTCGGTGCAGCCTTCCGGTGCCGATGTCGCCGGGAAGCTCGAGCCGCTGCCGCGCGCCGAGGTGGCAGGGCAGTTGAAATCGCCAAGCGCGTAGTCGCTGTTATCCTTTGCCGTGTTCTGTCCCGGCGAGAACATGACGGTGGCCTGGAAGCCGTTCCACACCGGCGATTCATACCAGATCGCGTGCGATGCGCGCCAATCGAACTCGGCGCGGAGGTCACCGCCGGTATTGCCCATGATCGAGTTGTAGTCGCCGAGCGTGGCCGAGAACGGATCGAACTTCGCCGTTGCCTTCTTGTACGGCGTATCCGCCTTGCCGGCCTTGATCGTACCCCAGGGGGTTTCCATGCCGAGGAAGCTGTCCCGGGTGCCGAACGCCGCGCGCTCGGTCGGAAGGGCCGCGACCTCCACAAGGGATTCGAACTGCGCGATGGCTGCCCATCCGGGATAGCCATAGGGATCGAGGTTGTGCCGCGCGCGAACGCCAAAATAGGTGAGGTTGCTCGAAACCCCGAACTTTGTGCCCTGGTCGTAGACGCCGGGATTGAAGATGTCGCCCGAGAGATCGACGTGGCCGTAGAGCGTCACTGTCGTATTGTCGATGAACGGGTTGGCCCCGGGCGCCTTGCTGTAGAGCGGAGCCCCGCCGATGCTGACGACGGTGTGCTCGGGCGCAGATGCCGGTGCCGGCGACGGCGCGACTGCAGCGTGCAGAACCGGATTGCCCTTCGGCGAGCCTGGGGCGACGGCTGCCACCGCGGCCTTCGCCTCGCCCATGTGAGTGACGCGCTCACGCAGCTGCGCGTTCTCCTTCGCGAGCTTTGCGTTGTTGCGTTCGAGCGCATCGAGGCGCGCAACCACATCATCTATGGTTGCAGCTTGTAGAGTGTCGGTAATTGTAGTTGCACAAAGGGCCGCAAAGCCTGTACCGAGCAGAAAGGCCTTCTTCATTGGTTTCCCCTCTATCGCCGCAGGCTCTTTAATGGGCCGGGACAAAGTGGAACGTAACGTATGCCAGATACCGTATACAACTCGATTAGCGCGATGCTACTCACTTTCCATCCCAGTGTGCCTGATGTGCAACTACTACCGATAAAGTGTGTCGCGCGGCGATCTGCCGCATTGTGGCGAGCCGATAGACTTCTCGCTAAAAAGAGAATGGCTTCCGGGGCTTGCTTCAATCGCCCCACGGCGTTTCGCCGCGTCCGAGACGGTCGGCGATGTCGGTCTGGAAAGGCGGCGGTCCGAACGCGAACCACTCTTCGCCGATCTGGTAGACCAGCAGCCGTCTGTTTTCGGCGCAAAACGTCGTCAGCCAGTCCAGCGCTTTCTTCTTCGGCCGCGTGCCGGCCGGCACCACGACATCCACCGGAAGGCCGCGCCAGAAAAAGTTGGCCGCCAACATGATCATGTCCGATTGGTCCGGCCGCATCCAATCTGGCAGGGGACTTGATGCGACCAGCCAGCCGCAGACGAATTCCCGGCACGGATGCTCGGGACGCTCAGCGTAGATTGCGCATCGCTGTGCGACACTGAAAGGGCACGGCTGCCCCTGGTGCACCTTGTGTCCCCGCACTTCGATTTGAAGCCAGCCGTCGCAGCAGGCCGTGCAGCTGCCGCAGCTTCTGGTGGGAGGATGATTCAAGGCAGTGCTGTATCTGGACATGGGGGCCGACGACACTAATCAGGCGCGAAGTCGACGTCGAGCGCTTGCCTCATCCTTCCGGCTCGTCCTGCAAGCTGCGCTGATATGTTCCGGCTCGCTGTGGGAGGACGAACAGACAGGCGATAACGAAGATCGCAAGCACTGCTGACGCGAGCGGACGGCTTAGGGCCAGTCCACCCTGATTGACGGGCTTGTCGAGAAAGTCGCCGACCATCGCACCGAGGGGGCGCGTCAGGATGAATGCCGTCCAGAACAGCGCAACTTTCGATACGCCGGTCCAGGAATAGAGCGCCGCAATGACCGCCAGGGCGGCGAGGAAAATCAGTGCTCCACTCCCATAGCCGATGTCGCCGGTATCGGCGACCCAGTCGCCAAGCGCCGTGCCCAATGTCTGCGAGAAGGTGATCGCGCACCAATAAAAGGCCTCCACCTTTGGGGTGCTGACGGTTTCAACGGAGATCGTCTTTTCGCTCGCGTACCAAAGGGCCAGAACCAGGACGAGCGGGTGCCGATCAGCTCGCCCAACCGGTGCTTTTTGAAGCCATAGGCAAGGACCTCCTTCCCGCTGCGCGTACCGCCGTTGACGAGCATCGCAACGGGCTTGCGGCACTTCACATTCACGAATTCGCTACTGCCGCTTCGATCAATGACATGCATCGTGGGCGCCCGGGCAATGAACAGATCGAGATATTCGGGTTGCGCGCCGCCCCAGCCATCCCGCAAATCCCAGATCAGCGCATCCGCGTCTTTTAACGCCCCTTGCGACAGCAGGCGTTCAAGAGCACGTTGATAGATGGAGCCGGCATAGCACCAAACATGGACATAGCCGATGCGTCGTCCATTGGACTCAATGATGCGCGCACTCGACTCCAACCCACGGAGGAACATTTTCGTGGGCTCGAGGTCGACTGGCATGACCGGGACTTGCAGCCAGAGGCGCTTCGATGGACCTCTAAGACAACCGATTTGCCGACCTTCCCACGAAATGACCGGATTGGCTCAAATGCGGTCCCGTCGGCCGCAATTATTTCGTCACCAGCACGGAGGCCCGCCTGCTGAGCCGGCGTTCCATCAATGACGCCAGTGATCGTGTTGCGACCAGTCGCCTCGAAACGCGAAATGATACCGATGCCAGGGTACGAAATGCGGCCGTCTGGAAACGCACGCTGCAGTCCACGCCGTCGCAGCGCGCCGACAAAGATGTCTGCAAGCTGATAATATTCCGGCTCATCCGGCGTATAGAAACGCGTGTGCGAAGCGTTCAACTCAGACAGCATGGAATTAATGACGCGCGCCAAAGAGTCCTGGGAAGTTGCTCGCTGAACGTCTGGAAGATATCTCTCCCAACTGCCGACCAGTCCAATCCGTTGTGGCACGGATCGTAAAAGCGATCACGCACGGTCTGCCACACGCTCTCGAAGATCGAGACGCCATCGTCAGGGACATAGGCGTTGCTGTTTTCCCCCTTTAGAGGCTCCGCGGCCCTCGGAGCCTTCGCAACCAGGGCACATGCCGTAACCATGGTTGCCAGCCGCAACACTTGGCGACGCGAAGGCGATAGATCGATAGCCCCTTTCATCGTCTGATCTCGCGGTGAGGCGCCTGCCGGGCACATTCGCCGGCGATGCGATTGCTCGCGCTCCGTTGGCGAAACGAGGCGGTCATTAAGGTCACGACATGCCCGACGACGATAGCGATCCTGCCACCACGAGGCTACTTCCCGCGGGACTTTTTCGCCTGCCGGAGCCGCGATGACAGAGGGAAGGCGAGAGACAGAATCAGTCTTCCGCGACACCGCCACAAAGTCCTACCTGGCCTCGAGAAATCGCCGAACCAGCACGGCCCGCCGAAGGGCCGGCTCGAGCTTAAGAGCGAGATGAGCCCTAACGCTATCAGCAGCACGCCAGCCAAGTTACCGTCCACCCGGTCCATCGTCGCCGGGCTCAGCCATGGGAACGGCGACCGGCTTCGCCGGAGGCATGGAGGCGGCAACCGCGTCGCTGGCAGCTGGCGCGACCGCCAGAACTGACTCCACGTCGACCTGTGGCGGCACGGGATGATCGGGCCTGAGCTGATCAATGGCCGTCGGCCTGGCGACGACCAGCGCCGGCGGCACGAGCGCCACGACACCCGTAGTGGGGACGGGAGCGGCAGCCGGTTCCAGGCCGCCGAGGGGATCGCGACACTGGATCTACCGATTCAAGAGTCACCGCAAATTCTGAATCTTCATGAGGCCGCCCCTGGTTAGAATTCGGCGTGCAGGCGGCCCGAGACGATCGAAACCGGTCCGCGATCGGCGTTGTAGGCGGGGTTCGCGATGAACTGGTAATCGAGCGTCAGCGTCGACCAGTTATTGAGCTTCCAGGCGTAGTAGGCCTCGAGAATTCGCTCCGGGCTGTAGTTGAGCCGCCCGTCACCGATCAGCAGACCCGTGCCACCGGCCGCGAGGAAGTCGCGGTGAGCGGCGGAAAGCCCATTGACGGCGCCGCCGATGCCGACCGTATCTTCGGGCCGTCCCCAGAAACTGCCTTTAACCGACAGGCCGCCGGACAGGCTGCGGTCGATGTCGGTGAAGGACAGGATCTGGTTCTGGCCGTCGTTCCAACTGGCGCGGGCAAACAACCCGACGTCCTTGACGATTTGCTGCTCAAGGTTGGCGTAGAAGCCGTATTTCGAGCGGTCGCGCTGGTTGGCGATGGTGATGTCATTGATGTCGAGCGCCGGGTTGGCGGCGGCGATTGCGAGCACTTCGCCGTAGTTGGCGGTGTTGCCGCTGTTGTAGAACGCACCCGCCCGCAACTTGCCCGGCTGATCGGCGATGCTATGGCGCTCCTCGAATTCCACCACCGCACCGCCAGTCTTGAAGGTGAGCACGTCGCTGTTGGGCGCCGACGGCACCTGGAACAGACCGGCACGCACGGCCCAGTCCTTGCGGTTGAGGTCGACCACGGCACCGCGCGTATAGCCGGGCAGATCGGCCGGGAAGTCGTAGGCAGCCGACGACCACATCGCCCAGTTCATGAAGTCGGCGCGGGGATCCTTGGCGTAGGCGTTGCCGTCGAAAAAGTCGCCGACCGCGAAACGGCCGACGACCACGGTGATACGGTCGATGTCGCGCTTGCCAGCAAGCTGGTTCGGCCCGTCAGCGACGTCTTCCTGCTCGCCGCCGAAGCCGAAGGTCTGCTTTAGATAGTAACGCTGCGCGCGAATCTTCGGGAAGGGGGCGCCGGCCTTCTGCGCTTCGCCGTTCGAGAAGCCAGCGAGGCCCAAGGTCCCGTTGAGGCCGAAGCCCTGGGCAAGCTCCGGATTGAAATAGAACTCGCCGCCGTCCCAGAGCCTTGCAGCCAGGAAGGCCGTGGTCGTCCACGTCGCCTGCAATTGGCCACCACCGGGAAGGCTGAGCGGGCTGGCGTAGGGCGAGTGGATCGGCCCGTAACCCTGGGGCAGGAAGGTCGTCTGCGCGTGGACATTCCAATCGTTCGATTCGGGTAGCTTCGTCTTGCCATTGACCGGCGCCATCCACGGCGTATCGCCGAACTGGTAGTTCAGGCCGAGCTTGACCAAATGAATGCGCGGATCGACGTTGACATTGGCGAGGCGAAAGCCGCTCATATCGTAGGTCTGACGCGCCAAATCGACATACTCGTACTCGGCCTTTGCGGTCCAATTGCCGCGGATCGCGAATTCTAGGCCGAGTCCCGCGGTCCAACCGGTATGGTAGTCGCCGACCGGAAACACGGCGGTGACGCCGTCCCCATCGTTGACATTGATGTGGCTATGACCCCAAGCCAAGCCGCCGGTGACGTAGGGCATGAAGCGGTCGAACGCATAGCCGACGCGCCCACGCACCGTGCCGACGTAGTCGATCGTGGTGTGGAAGGGCGCTGGCGCCCGCTCCAGCGCTGGCACATCCTGGGGACTCGTGAAGGTCGCATCCGCCTCGATGCCGAGCACCACGCGGCTTGCAAACTGACGATTGTAGCCGACCTGGTAGCCACCGATTAGTCCGATCGCACTGTGAGGCAGGAAGGCACCCTGTTGCGGTAGCGGATTGGTGCCGGGCCCAAAGCTCGCGTCACCGTAACCGAAGTGTCCGCCGACGTAGAAGCCGGTCCAGTTGTAGACCGCCTTCCTCGCCGGCGCCTTCAGCGGCAGATCAGCGGCATAGCTGGCCGTCGCGACTGTCGTTCCGCTCAGGAAGGCACTTACGCTTCCGATCGCCAGAATCCGCTTCATTCCACAGCTCCAACAGCAGCCCGCGACACGCCGAAAAGCCGGGCTGAGGCCCGAAGGCGGGGAGATCCGAAAGGCTGAACCTTCGATTGCGCGGCGACGTCGCGCTGCCAGCGACAGACCAGATCCGCTCTGGGGCCAACCAAAGACCATTGCCAGACAAGCCGCTGCCCTGTTGTGACGCGCCAAGGGCCCCTCGAGCCGACGAGCGGCGCGCACATAGTCGTTTGCTGGAAACGTCTTTCCGGTTGGGGCCGGGAAACTCGCCGGCCCGAGGCGCCGAATCAGCGCGAAGGCCTTCAACATCGCTCACCTCCATCCGCGTCAAACAGAGGGCGGTGAGCGAAAGCGGCCGCCTAGCTGCGACCCTCGATGCCCACGCGGCTGCCGCCGTCGCGATAAGCGTACATGTCCTGCGGCAGTGCGGGTCCGGTCAAGCGCGCCGAACCGGCAATGCAATTGTTGGTACTGCCCATGTTCTCATCGTCAGGTTGAAGTCGCCGCCAGAGGGAAACCTTTCGGACGGCGAGCGGCCCTTACGCTTGCGCTCCCCCCGGAGTCAACCGCGTTCGTCCACCCTCCCGGGAGAACGTGTTGGTTTCCGAAAAGAACGCCAGGATGCCAGACGCGCGGTGATCGCCCGCCATCTGAAGCGAGACAACGGCCATCTCAAAACACACGTCGAGATGGCCGAACAGGGGCCTGTGCTCATTTGCCCAGCAACTTGCGAGGGCAAAGAGCTCGAGCTGATCACGAAGTATGTCTAAGCCCGGACTGCGGGATCGGCTCGAGGGCCGCTGAGGAAGTCTTGCGGCCTATGGTCAAGACAGCTCAAAATGCCTGGATGGCTCAGGCTGCCTGGGGGTGATCGCGGACCGCACTGGCTCCGGAAGACGGCTTGGCTCCGGCAGCCGATTGACGCCGCGGATGGTGTGGATCACGACCTCGGCACCATACTTCGCGAGCTGCCTGCGTAAGCGCGAGATGTAGACCTCCACCGCGTTGGAGGCGACCTCGCCCTCGAGCCCAAAAATATGATCCTCGACATTCGTCTTCGGCACCACCCGCCCCTGCCGCCGCAGCAGGATCACCAGGACCGAGGTTTCGCGGGCGGACATGATCCGGGTTGATCGTCGATGAAGACTTGTCCGCTCTCGGTATCATAGACGAGGTTGTCGAGACGAAGCGAGCGCCCGAGAGCAACTGGCCGGAAGGACGCAAGATCGCCTCCAGCCGCGCCACCAGCTCCTCTAGCGCGAACGGCTTAACCAGGTAATCGTCGGCGCCACTGCGCAGGCCGTTGACACGGTCCTGCAGCCCGCCGCGCGCGGTCAATACCAGCACCGGAAGCGGATGGTTGTGACGCCGCAGCTCGCGCAGCGTCGACAAGCCATCCCCATCGGAAAAGCCGAGGTCAAGGATCATCGCGGCATAGCCGACATTGTTCACTGCTTCGCGCTTCCACCGCGCTGCTCACAATGTCGCTCTCGTAACCCGCCGCGGCCAACCCACTTGGCAATGAGACGCGAAAGCTCGATCTTATCTCGACAATCAGAAGGCGCATTTCACTACCAGCCGAGGTTACAATCTTGGACGCGCGACATAATCCGCACAGTCCACTCTCTCCTATCATTCGCCGGCGGCGGCCAGCAAAAAAGCGACGAGCAAGGCCTGAGCCCTCACGGACCGTCCTTCAGGTTGATGTAAGGTCGTGTTGGTACAGCGTTCCGCGCCACGCCAGGCGCCACCACATTGCTGCATGCACAGTTTGCGCGCCCGGCCGGTCGCGCCAGGCGCGAAGGCCATTCGATACAAGCAGAACGGGGCTGGAGCAGTCATGGCGCTTCCCACTAGAAATACGGGCTTTGCGGTGGCCATCGCCGCGGTGGCGGTCGTCGGGGCCGGCGCCTGGCTGCTGATCCAGGCGAGCAACATGCGCGCGGTCAGGGTCGGCGAGCCGGCCGCAAACACTGACGTCGATGTCGCCCAGCAAGCCGTGAACGTCACGGACAAGCAGGTCGACGCCTTCAGGATCAGGCCCGCCGAGCCGCGTGCCTTCCGCATCACAAAGAACGCGGTCGGGTCGATCGACTTCAACCAGAACATGCTGGTGCAGGTGTTCACGCCAAATTCAGGTAAGATCGTTGACACCTTCTTCAACGTCCGCGACACCGTCACTAAGGGACAGACCCTCTTCACCATCGACAGCCCGGACCTGTTGCAGGCTGAATCCACCCTGCTCGCGGCCGCCGGAGTGCTGGAGTTGCAGACCCGAACGCTCACGCGCGTGAAGCAGCTTCTGAAGACCGGCGGTGGCGCGCAGAAGGATGTCGACCAAGCAACCTCCGATCAGCAGACCGCGGAAGGCAATTACAAGGCGGCACGCGACGCGGTTCGCATTTTCGGCAAGACCGACGAGGAGATCGATCGGATCGTGGCAGATCGCAAGGTCGATTCGATCCTGATCGTGCCAAGTCCCATTTCCGGACAGATCGTCGCCCGCAACGCCGCAACGGGCCTCTATGTTCAGCCGGGCAATACGCCTGCGCCCTACACGCTCGCTGACCTCTCCACCATGTGGATGGTTGCCAATGTGATCGAGATCGACGCGCCGGCCTACCGGGTTGGCCAGCCGGTGGCCGTCAGTGTCCCGGCCTATCCCGATGAGGTGTTTCGCGGACAAGTGACGATCCTGGGACTCAATATCGATCCGACCACACACCGGCAACTGGTCCGTTCGGTGATCGACGATCCCGCCCACAAGCTACGCGCCGGCATGCTGGCGAGCTTTGCCATCGAGACCGACGGGCCGAGGCTATCGGTCGCCCTGCCGTCGGAGGCCGTGGTGCGCGAGGGTGACGGCACCATGACCGTGTGGGTTACCGCCGACCGGCACCGCTTCGCGCGTCGCACGGTGAAGGTTGGCATCGAGCAGGACGGCTGGTGTCAGATCGTCGATGGCCTCAAGCCCGGCGAGCTCGTGGCATCAACTGGCGCCATCTTCCTCTCAAACAAGTTCGCAACCGCGGTCACGGGCTGACCAACCGCATCGCCCGGCGCAAAGTTCAACATCGTGGTCAAGAGTATCATCCAGTTCGGCCTGACGCGTAGCGCGATCATCGTGCTCGGCCTTGTCGTGTTCTGCGCCGCCGGTCTTGCCGCGTTCAGCAAGCTCAATATTGAGGCCTACCCCAATCCGGCACCGGTGATCCTGGAGATCACTGCACAGGCGCCGGGGCTCTCAGCCGAGGAGATGGAAAAGTACTACACGATCCCAATGGAGGTCGGGCTCTATCCGACACCGGGCGTCGTCAATATCCGCTCGACCTCGTTCTACGGGCTGTCCTTCGTCCGCGTCACCTTCCATTACGGCGTCGACTATTATTTTGCGCTGACGCAGGCCGCCAACAGCATCCAGCAGAACATCCAGCTTCCCGGCAATCTGGTGCCGACCATCCAGCAGTCCAGCCTGGTCGGCGAAATCTACCGCTACCAGCTCGTCGGCCCGCCGAATTTCGGCCTGACCAATCTGCGCACGCTGCAGGACTATGTGGTCACCCGCCGCCTGATGACCATTCCCGGCGTGGTGCAGGTCAATGCCTGGGGCGGCACCACCAAGCAGTTCAATGTCTATGCCGACCTCTCGAAGCTTGAGGCCTACAACATCACCGTGCCGCAGCTGGTCACGGCGCTCGGCAATTCCAACGCCAATGTCGGCGGTCGCGAGATCGCGATCGGACAGCAATCCGTCAACATCCGCGGCATCGGCTTGATCGACTCCGGCGGCACTGACGACATCACCAAAGGCTACAAGGTCGCCGACATCGAGAATATCGTCCTGACTCAGTCAAACGGCCTGCCGATCCAGATCAAGGACATCGCCAAAGTTTCGGTGGGCTATGTGCCGCGGCTCGGCATCGCCGGCAAAGACAGGGACGACGACGTCGCGGCCGCGATCGTCGTCATGGGCCGCACCCAGCACACCAACGACATCATTCCGCAGGTTGAGGAGGAAGTCGCCAAGATCAACAGCGACGGCACACTGCCACCGGGCGTAAAGATCGTCCCTTATTACGACCGCAGCTCGCTGGTCGGGGTCACGACCCACACCGTGCTCCACAACCTCGTGTTCGGCTGTCTCCTGGTGTTCGTGATCCAGTGGGTATTCCTGGGCGACTTGCGCAGCGCGCTGATCGTCTCCGCCAATATCCCGTTCGCGCTGTTCTTCGCCATCATGATCCTGGTGCTGCAGGGCGAGGATGCCAACCTATTGTCGCTCGGCGCCGTCGATTTCGGCATCATCGTGGATTCCGCCGTCATCATGATGGAGAACATTTTCCGCAATTTCCAATCGAGCCCAGAGAGCCGTCAACGAGTCCTGCAAAATCTGGCGGAAGGCTATTGGGGCGCCGACCCGACCACCCCCGCCCATGGCCAGCCCTCGGCGGCGCGCTGGACCGATCGGTTGCGGATGATCTTCGTCAGCGCGCTCCAGGTCAACAAGGCGGTGTTCTTCACCGCCGCCATCACCGTCACCGCATTCGTGCCGCTATTCACGATGCAGGGCGTCGAGGGGCAGATCTTCGGACCGATGGCGCGCACTTATGGCTATGCGCTGGCGGGCGCACTGCTCGCGACGTTCACGGTGACGCCGGTGCTGGCCTCGCTCCTGCTGCCCGAACATATCGAGGAAGCCGAGACCGTCATCGTCCGGGGGCTGCGCAAGGCTTATACGCCGGTGCTGCGCTGGGCACTCGGACGCGTGAAGCTTGCCGTAACGGCGGGCGTCATCTTCCTCACCATCTCGACGCTCGCTGCGAGCAGGCTCGGCAGCGAATTCCTGCCCGCGTTGGAAGAAGGCAATTTCTGGATCCGAGCCGCCATGCCGCCGACGATCTCGCTCGAGGCCGGCACCGCGGCGACGCGCAAGATGCGCGAGATCCTGCTGCGTCACTCCGAGATCATCACGGTCGTGTCCCAGCATGGCCGCCCCGACAATGGCAGCGACGCCTCGCCCTTCTCCAATGTCGAACTGTTCGCGCCGATCAAGCCATTCGACGAATGGCCGAAGGGCCTGACCAAGGAGAAGCTTACCGAGGAATTGCAGAAGGAGTTCGACGAGCAGCTGCCCGGCGTCACCTTCAACTTCTCCCAATACATACAGGACAATATCGAGGAGGCGCTTTCCGGCGTGAAGGGCGCCAACTCCGTCAAGATCATCGGCCCGAACCTCGACGTGCTCGAGGAGACCGCGACCAAGGTCATGGACGTGATGAAAGACGTGCGCGGCGTCGCCGATCTGGGCGTGTTCCATCTCGTCGGCCAGCCTAACCTCGACATCAAGGTCAACCGTGAAAAGGCCGCACGCTACGGGCTCAACACCGGCGATGTCACCGCCGTGGTGCAGGCGGCGCTCGGCGGCACCGTCGCCACGAACGTGCTGGAGGGCGATCGCTCCTTTGCGGTGGCGGTCCGGCTCGATCCCAAATTCCGCGAGAGCATCGACACAGTGCGCGACATCAAGGTCGCCTATGCGACGCCATCGGGCACCAACGCCTATATCTCCCTGAGCGAGCTCGCCGACATCTCGCTCGATACGGGTGCGCTGTTCATCTACCGCGAGCGCAGCCAGCGCTACATTCCGATCAAGTTCAGCGTGCGCGGTCGCGATCTCGGCGGCACGGTAGCCGAGGCGCAAGCCCGCGTCGCACAGAATGTGCAGCTCCCGCCGGGCTACCGCGTCATCTGGTCCGGCGAGTTCGACAATCTGGAGGCGGCAAAAGCCCGCCTCATGGTCGTGGTGCCGGTGACGCTGCTCCTGATCTTCGTGCTGCTCTACAGCCTGTTCAATTCGGTACGCGACAGCCTCTTGGCGCTCGCTGGCATTCCCTTCGCCGTCGGCGGCGGCTTGATCGCGCTCTATCTCGCCGGTCTCGATTTCAGTATCTCCGCTGCGATCGGCTTCATCTCATTATTCGGCGTTGCGATCATGGATGGCATCCTCAACATCACCTATTTCCGCGAGCTGCGCGCCTCCGGCATGAGCATCGCGGAGGCCGTGTTCAGCGGCGCCGAGCAGCGGATGCGGCCGATGCTGATGACCGCCCTCTCTGCCGGCGTCGGCCTATTTCCGGCGGCGCTCTCGCACGGCATCGGCAGCCAGGTGCAGCGGCCGCTCGCCACCGTCGTGGTCGGGGGCATGTTCATCGGGCCGCTGCTGTTGCTCGTGGTGGCACCCGCGTTGCGCAAGATTGTCCTGTCGCGGGAAAGAACCGCACAGCGCGAGGACAGCGCGGTGGCGTCACCGCGCCAAGTGGCTCCCTAGGACAATGCGGTAGGTGCGTAGCGTGATGATCAACCGCGGAATGACCGGACCATTGACGGCCAGCGCGCTCAGCCTGTGGCTCGCAAGCTGCGCCATCGGTCCCGACTTCGCCCCGCCGCCGGCGCCGGAGGTGTCGCGCTACACGCCGGAGCCCCTCGCCTCGCCCCACACCGAGTCCGAGGGGCCGCGCGTGCCGCGGCAGCGCTTCGTCGATGGAGCAGACATCCCCACGCGATGGTGGGCGGCGTTCCGCTCAAAGCCGCTGAATGAGCTGATCCGGCTGTCAGTCGAACACAATCCGTCGCTGCAATCGGCGGAAGCCGCGATCAAGGTCGCGAACTTCAATGCGCTGGCGCAGCGTGGTCTGTTCTTCCCGCAGGTCGCCGTCAACTACACGCCGTCCGACCAGCAATTCTCCAATATGGCGACTTCCAATCCGGTGGGCTCGCCGCAGTCGCGCTACACCCTGCACACCGTGCAGCTCAATATTAGCTTCGTGCCTGACATTTGGGGCCAGAACACCCGCGCGGTCGAGAGCCTCGATGCCACGACGGAGCAGACGCAACTCCAGCTCGATGCGGCCTACGTGGCGCTTACCGCCAATGTCGTCACTGCCGCGATCCAAGAGGCCTCGCTGCGCGGCCAGATCATGGCGACCGAACGCATCGTCAGGATTGAGCGCGACATCCTCGGCATCCTCAAGAACCAGTACAACGCGGGCCAGGCCGCTGAGGTCGACGTGCTGACGCAGGAGACGGCGCTGGCGCAAGCGGAGCAAACGCTGCCGCCCCTGCAAAAGCAGCTCGCCGTGCAGCGCGATCTCCTCACCGCTCTCGCGGGGCAATTCTCCGCCGACGAGATCTTGCAGAAATTCGACCTCCAGCACCTTGCGCTGCCTGCAAATCTTCCAGTGAGCCTGCCGAGTACGCTGGTGGCGCAGCGCCCCGACGTGCGGGCGGCGGAGGCGAACATGCATTCGGCGAGCGCACTGGTCGGAGTCGCGATCGCCGCGCGGCTTCCCAACCTTACATTGACAGGCAATCCTGGCACCAGCGCCTTCAAGCCTGCACAATTGTTCACGCAAGGGACGCTGTTCTACACGGTGGCCGCGAGCGCCACCCAGCCACTGTTCGACGGCCTCACGCTCTTTCACAAGCAGAAGGCTGCCGAAGCGGCGCTCGAACAGGCCGAAGGCCTTTACCGCCAAGCCGTGATCACGGCGATGCAGAACGTCGCCGACGCGCTGCGCAGCCTGCAGGCGGACGTACGCGCGGTGCAGGCAGCGATCAAAGCCGAGACCGCGGCGAAGGCGAGCCTCGATATCGTGCAGAAGCAGCTTGTGCTCGGTCAGATCAATCAGGTCGCGGTGCTGAATGCCCAGCAGGCCTATTTCAACGCGGCGATTACTCGCGTCCAGGCCGAGGCGACCCGTTTGTCTGATACAGCGGCGCTGTTCATGGCACTCGGCGGAAGCTGGCCAAATGAATGCACGACGACCGTTTGGCGCAACTGCCTGATGGGGACCCCAAGTCGATAAACAACGAGTGAGCTGCCGCGGAAGAAGGGACGCTCCAGGGCGCGCAAAGCATCTCTGTCGGCCAGTCCATTCTTGCTTCTACTTCCGCCAGGAGGGTCTGTCTCAAAGATGCCAGACGACAGTCTGAGTGGAGCAACCTTGGACAAGTCCGCAGAGGAGAACACCCATGTGCGGCGCCGCCAACCATTCGCCCAGTTGGGACGGCGGCTTATACCGGTCGCCGCCGCCGCCTTCGATCGCCGGCTCATGCAGCTAGACGAGGGCGTCCTCACGCTCGCCACTAAGCTGGATGCTGCAGCCCTTTACGCCGTCTGGCGCTTCCTGCTGTGGGATCTGGACGACCCGATCGGCGCTAGGTAATATCTGGAAGCCGCGCTCAAACGCGGCGACCTCGACGCCGCCTTGCTTGCGCTGTTGGGCGCCTGAGTTCGTCGAGACCATGACCGACGCCGCGCAACGCAACTTACAGAGAATCCGGCGAGATGGTCCAAACCGCCGTATGCTTGATCTCGGCGTCTTCTAGGTCGCGGATCACCGGTACGCGATAGTCGGCGAGTCGGACAAGTTTTGCCTTCGGAAGGAAAGAGCGCCCGGGGTCGCCGATCAAGATGGTCGCGCCGGCGCGCGCATGGTCGGCTAGAAATGCGAAGGCACGCGCCGCGGTGTCCCGCTCACAGAAAATGTCGCCCGCGAGGATGGTCTGCCATCGGTCGTTTGATCGAGTGTCGAGCAAATCCTTGCCGCACGACGTGAGGTGGACCTGGTTGACCTCCGCATTGAGTTCGGCCGCCGCGATCGCGAAGGCGTCGATGTCGGACACGGTCACCTCGACCGCGCCGGCCATCATCGCCGCGATGCCGACGAGTCCGGAGCCAGAAGCGATGTCGAGCACGCGCCGTCCCGCACGGTATCGGGATGATCGAGCACATAACGCGCCAGGGCTTGGCCGCCCGCCCAGGCAAGTGCCCAGAAGGGCGGGGGGAGGCCGGCCTCGTTCAGCTCGTTCTCGGTCTGTTGCCAGAGCGGCAACGATTCATCGGCGAGGAAGACCGCGATTTCCGGCACCAGTGACACCGACCGCAGCCGGGTGTTCGCGCGGATGAAGGATTGCGGGTCGGCAAGGGTCTGGGCTGTCAAGGCGGGCCATCGTTGTCACGTCACTAATGACTAGCACGAACCGTCTCGCACCGCGAAGCCGGTGTGATCCTGCGATCCTCGATAGCCCCGAGACTACCCGAGATTTACGGCCGAATAGGCCTGCCCGGTGGTACACAGCGGTGGTCACAAATCGAGACCGGGTCTTTCAGGAATCCTTGTTTTCCTGCGGAGTTCGCGCATTCGGGGCGATGGGGAGGGGAGTCCCACTTTCTCCGCCGCCTGCAAGTGTGACCGCAAAGCAGCGGTGCTCCGACGAGCAGTCGCCTGCCTCAGCGTTGGTGAATAGGCGCTGCTTGAGCGAGAACGCAAACCGCGAGCAGGCGGCGTAGCGGCCAGCACATTTCCGAGGCCGGCGACCTTCAGTCGGCTCCGGATCGACGAGCCCCGGCGAAGCCGTGAGTTCGATACAGTTCTCCGATCAAGCGACAGTGCGCTCCATGACGTCCGGGTCTCCAGCGCCAGCTCAATGCCGGCATCCGCTGGACTAGCTGCCTTGTCGGTAGAAACAAACCTCCAGCGGATCGGAGCAAGCGGACGGCTTCAGGGGCGGCCTTAGGGCTTAGCGTTGCCGTAAGGCTCATTTCTGCCGACGCGGGCACCTCGACATGTTCGTCGTAGCGGGTTCAGTGGCTACTTTGAGCTGGCAATGCTGGAGGTCGGGGCTTGCGGATGAGTGCCTTCCGCTCCTTCTCGCAAGCCGCCAGTAATGCTTGCGTCCAGAGAGCCATCCCCTCCGCTTTCAGCGCGATGCGCTGAGACGAGTTGTAGTGGATCTCCGTGACAGGAGCCATCCGCTCCCTCTCGGGCATCTCGTCTCGTGGAAGCTTATGACCAAGGATCGCGGATGCCGCGCCGCCCAGGCGCTTGTCGTCAAGAAACTCTCCAAGCGTGCGGCGGATATCATGGAGAGTCCAAGGCCGAATGCCATAGTACGCGAACAGATCGACGCGCATCTTTGCCTTTTTGGCCGCTTTCGGGCCGGGTTTGCCTGGGAGGTCCGGCTTGTTTTTGCTGCGATGGTCGAAAACTCTTCCCTGCAGACGATACATCAGAAGATTGAGCGCGGACTGAGTGATGCGCTCGGTCGACTTGCGCCCGGAGAACATCCATACCGACTTTCCGCCGGAGGCCTTGTAGTAGCGTTCCAACACCTTGAGCGCTTCGGGCGGCACGGGGAGCGCATGCGGCCTCCCGCCGTCCTTACCCCCTTTCATCTCCTCGGCGGTCCAATTTGCGATCTTCCACCCGGAGAGCTTGGCCTTCTTCTCCGGAACAAACAGGCGATCGGGCCGCAGGACCAGAAGTGATCCGGTCCGCTGCGCCGTGAGCGCCGCTGCCCACAATGCGCCGACCGTGCCGGGATATGTTTCATGTTCGTTGTCGGACAGATGCCTAAACATGTCGGCGATTACCATCGTGCGGGCAATCTCCTCGATCTTCGGCGTGTGGTGTCGGACCTTCCACTTGTACTTGACCGACCACCTCTCCCACCACGCATGCTGGGCATGGTCGAGGCCAGCCTTGGCCGGGTGATACCTCCAAGCCCAGGTCAACATCTCGCGCCCCTGCCGAACGGCGCGATGGACGGTCGAGGGGCGGTATGCCGCAAGCATTCTGTCCCTGACGACTTCGAGATCGCCAGCAGTCAGTTCGCGCACAGGGCGATCGCTCAGCAATGAGAATTCTGGCAAACGAAGGTACCGCGCGTATCGGTCCCGATATCCCTTCTTAAGCTCCGGCAGCTTTTCCGAGAGAAACTGCTCCGCAAGCTGTTGCCACGTCCACACGGAATGGATTTCACCCTTGAGCCGGCGCCGGCCTAGTTCCGAGTTGTCGTCGGCGATCTCGTCCGCGGTTTCCCATTCCAAATTATCATCGTAGCTCTTGTGCCCGTTGAACCCATGCGATCGGAGCTTGACCAACGTCTCCACGAAGACCTTCAGGTCGCGTCCCCGCTTGGCTGCCTCCCGCGTCCTATGCGCGATGTACCTCGCGGTAGGCAGAGGGATTTCTGCGCAACGTCCGATCTTGATGGTACGATCTCGACGGCGGATCAACCAGGCCGCGTCGGACTTGGTGATACGCAGCGTCAGGCCTGCGCACTCGGTGTCCCGCCATTCGATTGCCCGAGCTTTGGCTTCGGGAGTGCGAGACATCTTGATCGCGAGCCACACATCGTGAGGCGAGATCGGTTTGCTCGTCCGTTCGTAGTGGACCCCGGCCATCCTTAACCTCTACAACAATTCTACAACACGTCCTGAAAACGCTCAGATTTTGCCTCTGGTAGCCGAAGTGGCCTTAAGATGCAATTAATTGCGAGTTTCCAAGTGCTTAGGCTCAGACGCCGACGGTCGAAAAGCTGACGAATATCCCTTCCCAAGCTGCATACGAGGGTTCGATTCCCTTCGCCCGCTCCAAGCTTCAGTTCGGCAGGCTTCGCAGGAATTCGACGATCGCCGCGTTCACCTCCGCCGGCCGCTCCTGCTGCGTCCAATGTCCGCAGCCCGGCAGCATCTTGATCTCGCGTAGCTGCGGCACCCATTGTCTCATGTTGGCGAGATGCTCGGCGGCACCGGGGAAGGCAATGACCATGTCACGGTCGCCGGCGATGAAGAGTGAGGGCACGGTCACCTTCACCCCCTCGAAGGCCGCCATCAGCTCCCAGTTGCGATCGATGTTACGGTAATAGTTGAGCGGCCCGCGAAACCCGCTGCGGGCAAATTCGGCGCCGTAATGATCGAGGTCGGCGACGCTCAGCCATGAGGGCAGCGGCACCTGCACCTTCGGCAACATGCCATCCTTGCGCGAGACCATCCCGATGCCGACGGTCCTGCCGGCGCGCTCGGCATTGGCGCGGATCGCCGCCGCCCCTTCGCCGGAACCGCCGAAGAGCATGGCGCCGAGCGTAGCGCGCGGATCCCGTTCGAACTCCGCTTCGGCGACACCGGGCTCCTGAAAGTACAACTGATAGAACTGCGCATCCGCTGTCCGCGGCATGACGCTGGTCGGCCGCACGGGACTGCGCGGGCGATAGGGTACGCTGAGAATGGCAGCGGCGCGGAAGCGATCGGGACGCAGGCGCGCCGTGTGCCAGGCAATTGTCGCACCCCAATCATGCCCGACGATCACGGCGTCCTTCGCCTCGAACGCGTCGAGCACGCCGACGAGATCGCCGACCATGTGCAAGATCGTATACTGGTCGATGGCTTCGGGCCGGTCGCTCTTGCCATAGCCGCGCATGTCGGGCGCAACAGCGCGGTAGCCGGCCGCTGCCAGCGCCTCGAGCTGGTGGCGCCAGGAGTACCAGCCTTCCGGAAAGCCGTGGCAGAGCAGCACCATTGGCCCCTCGCCCTGCTCGGCGATGTTGAGGCTGATACCGTTGGCCTTGATCGTCCGCTGCGTCGGCTCGCCCATGTCGCCTCCCGGTCCTGCTTATGGGAAGCATCCTAATCGGGTGTCCCGGCTGCGCAAAGATTCTAATATATTGGACTGGCGCTCCCGGCATTCGCCTCTCGCCCGGCTTAGGTTGGTCGAGGCGGCATGCGGTCCTTGCGCCGGGCAACGCTTGGATGAAGGCCGGGGCTAAAAAAATGGACCAGCAGAAACTCGATCGTGCGGTCGGCCGCCGCCTGAAGACGCTGCGGACCCAGGCCGGCATGACGTTGAACGAACTGGCAACTCGGTCCGGCGTCAGCCGGGCCATGATCGGGCGGGTGGAGCGGGCGCAGAGCAGTGCGACGGCTGCGCTGCTCGGAAAACTCTGCGCAGCGCTCGACGTGTCGCTCAGCGATGTGGTCGCACTGGCCGAGAAGCCGCCCGAGCGGCTGGTGCGACTTGCCGATCAGCCGCATTGGCGCGATCCCGAGAGCGGCTATCGCAGGCGCCACGCCTCGCCAACCGATGCGGCGAGCGGGATCGAGATCATCGTCGTCGACCTGCCGGCCGGCGCGCGGGTGCCGTACAGTCCCTGGGGCCGCAACGCCTTCACCCAACAATTATTGATGCTGGAGGGAGCCATCGCCGTGCATATCGACGCCAAGGCGGTGCGGTTGCACGAGGGCGATTGTCTGGATTTCGACGTGATGCGCGCGGTGATTTTCGAGAACGAGACCCGGCAGGATGCGCGCTACGTCATCATCACGCGGCGCGGCGCTTCCTACGGCAAGATGTGAGGGCACCGATGCGATCCGAGACCCTGGAGTGAGGCCCTGACGATGCACATCCGCCCCGGCGACACCTTTGATCCCCGTGTCATCGCGCTGCTCGATCATCACGTCACGGCGGCGCGGGCGCAGACCGCGCCCGGTAGCGCCCATGCACTTGATCTCTCGGGTCTTCGTGCACCCGACATCGGATTCTGGACCGGCTGGGACGGCGAGACACTGGTCGCCACCGGCGCGCTGAAGACGCTTTCGGCCGACCACGGCGAGGTGAAGTCGATGCACACGCTGCAGACCACACGCCGGCGCGGCTTCGGCGGCCAGATGCTCCGCCACATCATCAGTGAAGCCCGCATGCGCGGCATGACGCGGCTCAGCCTGGAAACCGGCTCCTGGGGTTATTTCAAACCCGCGCACGCCCTCTATCAGGCCCACGGCTTCGTCGCCTGCGGTCCATTCGAAGGCTATGTCGAGGATCCCAACAGCCTGTTCCTGACGCTGGATCTGACCACCAGCTGAGCCTGCCGACTGGCGCAAGGTGCATGCAGCCGACTGGCGCAAGGTGCATGCAGCCTCAACTTCTTCGCGTCTCCTCGATCTTGTCGAGCACGCGTTCGGGGGCGATGTCCCGGGCCGCTTCCTCCAGATCGCGCTTCGAGTCAGGTTTGACGTCGAGCCGCTCGGCGACCTGCGTGAGCAGGCGGGCAACCTTGGTCAGTTCATGCTCGGCGAGCAGGCTGATCTGGAGGTCGAGATCGGCGCGCTTGTCCGCGGCCGCGGTCATGCGGTTCTGCGAAATCAGCACGAAGGTGGAGAGGAAAATCGCTTCCACCGAGGCGATCATCGCGAGCACCACAAAACTTTCGTCCCAGACCGGGATCCCCGGCAGCCAATTCAGATTGGCGATGATCCAGAAACCAAATATGGCCAGGTGGAGATAAACGAACGGCATGCTGCCGGTGAAGGCCGTGATCGCGTCGGCGAGTTTTTCCTGGTTCGTGGCAGCCCGCTGCTCCCCACGGCGACGCGCGACGAGCGCCTGGATGTTGCGCTCGAGCGTCGGGCTCAGGCCCTCGCCGGGATCATGGGTGATGTCGTTACGCACGCGGCGGCAACGGCCGAGTGGAGGACCTGTTCCTGGGAGGGCGGAGCCAAACCCCATCATTCCTCAAAATGAGTTGCGCACCTCAAAACACCTCTGCTAGCCTTCAGCCATGGCCGAGACGCTCACCCCAACTGCGCTGACGCTGAAGGATATCGCCCGCGAGGCCGGCGTCAGCCTCGCCACGGTCGACCGCGTCCTCCACAACCGCCCGGGCGTCCGCCCGGACACGGTCCGGCGCGTCAAGGCGGCGATCGAGCGCAATTCGTTCCAGCCGCACGTTGCGGCCGCCGAGCTCGCCCGCAGCCGCGCCCGGCGCTTCGCCTTCGTGATGCCGTCGGGCTCGAACCCGTTCATGCAGCAGATCGAAGCCTATCTCGGCGAAATGTCGGCCTGGCTGTCGGCCCGCCGCCTCAGCGTCGAGATGGTGCCGACCGACGTGTTCGACCCCTCCGCGCTCGCAGGCACGCTGGAGGCGCTATCGGGCGATTACGATGGCATCGCCGTGGTGGCGCTGGATCATCCGAGTGTTCGCGCCGCCATCAATGATCTCGTCGATGCCGGCGCCAAGGTGGTGACGCTGGTCTCGGACGTGCCGTCCTCGCGCCGCCATCATTATGTCGGCATCGACAACATCGCTGCGGGTCGCACCGCCGGCGCGCTGGTCGGGCGGCTGGTCGGCCAGAGGTCCGGCAAGGTCGCGATCGTCGCGGGCTCGCAGGGCCTGCGCGACCACGCCGAGCGCATCTTCGGCTTCAACCAGGTGATGGCGACGGAATTCCCCGGTCTCAGCGTGCTGCCGGTGCTGGAAGGGCGCGACGAGGACGAGCGTTCGGAGCAAGTATTGGCGCGGCTGTTCGGCAGGCATGCTGACATTGTCGGGCTTTATAACGTCGGCGCCGGCACGCAAGGCGTAGCCAAGGCTTTGACCGATGCCGGCCGCGAAAAGCAGGTGGTGTTCGTCGGGCACGACGTCACCGCGTTGACACGGCGGCTGCTGTTGCAGGGCGTGATGCATGCGGCGATCTCGCAGAACCCTGGCCATGAGGCGCGTGCCGCCGTGCGCGTTCTGCTCGCGCTCGCCCGCGGCGAGCCGATCTTGCGCGAACAGGAGAAGATCAGGATCGACATCGTGATGCGGGACAATCTGCCCTAGTGGCAGCTGGATTTCAAAATGGTCTGCAGCGGTGAATGCGACGTCAAGCTCGCGCACCGCGACAGGCAAAAGGGAGGATGGCGTGTATCTCGGACTAGACATCGGCACATCCGGTGTGAAAGCGGTGCTCGTGAGCGAAGCCGGCGCGATTGTCGCGACGGCCGCGCGCGAGCTTGCGCTGTCGCACCCGGCGCCGCTGTGGTCCGAGCAGGATCCGGACGCCTGGGTCGATGCGGCGATCGGCGCGGTGGACGATCTCGCCGCCCGCCATCCGCGCGAGGTCGCGCGGGTCGCCGGCATCGGGCTGTCGGGCCAGATGCATGGCGCGACGCTGCTTGGCGAGGATGGGCGGCCGCTGCGTTCCGCGATTCTCTGGAACGACGGCCGCTCGCACGCCGAATGCGCCATGCTGGAGCGGCGCTGTCCGTCGTTGCACGCGATCGCCGGCAATCTCGCCATGCCTGGCTTCACCGCGCCGAAGCTGCTCTGGGTGGCGCGGCATGAGCCAAAGATCTTCGATCGCGTCGCAAAGGTGCTGCTGCCCAAGGCCTATGTCCGCTATCGCCTCACCGGCGAAATGGTCGAGGACATGTCGGACGCCGCCGGCACGCTGTGGCTGGATGTTGGTCTGCGCCGCTGGTCGGCACTGTTGCTGCATGCCACCGGGCTCGATCTGCATCACATGCCGCGCCTCGTCGAGGGCAGCGAGGTAAGCGCGGTGCTCGCGTCGGAATACGCGCAGCGCTGGGGCATGACTGCGGATGTCGTGGTCGCCGGCGGCGCCGGCGACAATGCGGCGAGCGCGATCGGGCTTGGCGCGATCGCGCCGGGCAATGCTTTCCTGTCGCTGGGCACCTCGGGCGTGGTCTTCCGCGTCACCGACCGCTTCGCGCCGGCGCCGGCTTCGGCCGTGCATGCCTTCTGCCATGCGCTGCCCGGCCTCTGGCATCAGATGGGGGTGATGCTGTCGGCCGCGGCCTCGCTCGCCTGGCTGTCTGGCGTGATGGAGACTCCGGCCGCAGCGCTCTTGGCACCGCTCGGCGAGCGCGTCGACGGGCCCAGCCCCGTCTCCTTCCTGCCGTATCTCGATGGCGAGCGTACGCCGCACAACGATGCTACCGCGAGCGGGGCCTTTGTGGGCTTGCGCGGTGCGACCGGGCGGGCGCAGATCGTCCAGGCCGTGCTCGAAGGCGTCGCCTTTGCCGCGCGCGACAATCTGGCCGCGCTGAGCTCAGCGAGTGGGCCGCTTGCTGAGCTCGATCTGGTCGGCGGTGGCTCGCGCTCGCCGCTGTGGGCGCAGATCTGCGCCGACGTGCTCGGCATTCCCGTTCATCGCGTTGAGGAAGGCGAAGTGGGCGCCGCGCTCGGCGTTGCGCGGCTCGGCCGTATCGCCGCGACCGGCGAGGACCCCGCAGAGGTCTGCAAACCCCCGCGGCGGCTCGCGAGCTTCACACCCCGCCCATCCGTCACTGCGGCCTATGACGAGGCCTATCTGCGCTGGCGGGCGCTTTATCCTGCATTGAAGGAGACTGCCTGAGTGAACGCGTCAGCCAAATTCTTCGAGGCCAGCACGCCTGTCGCCTTTGCCGGCAAAGATGCGGACAACACGCTCGCCTTCCGCTGGTACGACAAGGACCGCCTCGTGCATGGCCGCCGGCTGGAGGACCACTTACGATTTGCGGTCTGCTATTGGCATTCGTTCTGCTGGCCGGGCGCAGACCCCTTCGGCGGCGAGACCTTCCTGCGGCCCTGGCACGACGGTACCGATGCGATGGCGCTGGCGCGGGCCAAGGCCGATGTTGCCTTCGAGCTGTTCCGCCTGCTGGACGTGCCGTTCTTCACCTTCCACGACGTCGATGCAGCGCCGGAAGGCGCCTCGCTTAGCGAGTCCGTCGCCAATCTCAACGCGATTGCCGATCTGTTCGAGGCGAAGATGGCTTCCGCGAAGGTCCGCCTGCTCTGGGGCACAGCCAATCTGTTCACGCATCGTCGCTACATGGCGGGCGCCGCGACCAATCCGGACCCCGATATCTTCACCTATGCCGCCGGCCAGGTCCGCGCCGCGCTGGAGGTGACGCACCGGCTCGGCGGCCAGAATTACGTGCTATGGGGCGGGCGCGAGGGCTACGAGACGCTGCTCAACACCGATCTCAAGCGCGAGCTTGACCAGCTCGGCCGCTTCGTCTCGCTGGTGGTCGAGCACAAGCACAGAATAGGCTTCAAGGGACCGATCCTGATCGAGCCCAAGCCGAAGGAGCCGACCAAGCATCAATACGATTTCGACGTCGCCACCTGTTACGGCTTCCTCGAGCGCTACGATCTCCTGAACGACGTCAAGCTCAACATCGAGCAGAACCACGCCATCCTCGCCGGTCACTCCTTCCATCACGAGGTTGCGCTCGCCGAGGCGCTCGGCGTGTTCGGCTCGCTCGACGTCAACCGCGGCGACGATCTGCTCGGCTGGGACACCGACCAGTTCGCGATGAACGTGCCGGAGCTCGCCTTGGTGTTCCACGAGATCCTGAGCCACGGTGGCTTCACCGCGGGCGGGCTCAATTTTGATGCCAAAATCAGACGTCAGTCGATCGATCCCGACGATCTGATCCACGCCCATGTCGGCTCGATGGATGCCTGCGCGCGCGCCTTCCTCGCCGCTGCCGACATGCTCGACGCCGGCGTGCTCACCACACCGCTTGCCAAGCGCTACGAAGGATGGGCCGGGCCCGAGGGCCAGGCCATTCTCGGCGGCCAGCGTTCGCTCGCCGATCTCGCCGACCGTGCGCTCGGCCCCGGCTTCGACCCGCAGCCGCGCTCGGGTCGGCAGGAATATCTGGAATCCCTGGTCAACCGACATGTCTGAGGAAGGCCGCTGATGACAAGCGCTGAAGCAACGCCGGTGCTCGAGCTGACTGGCATCGGCAAGGAGTTCGGCGCGATCCGGGCGCTGCATGAGGTCGACATGCAGGTGTTCCCGGGCGAGGTCGTCGGCCTGATGGGCGACAACGGCGCCGGTAAGTCGACGCTGGTCAAGATCATCGCCGGCAATTTCCGCCCCAGCCATGGCGAGATCCGCTTTGCCGGCAATGCGGTCCATTTCAGCCGACCGCTCGATGCCCGCACCGTCGGCATCGAGGTCGTCTACCAGGATCTCGCACTCGCCGACAATCTGACCGCCGCTGCCAACGTCTTCCTCGGCCGCGAGCTGAAGCGCACATTCGGACCCATTGCGTTGCTCGACCACAAGGCGATGGCGGCGCGGGCGCTGGAGCTGTTCGGCGAATTGCGCTCGGAGACCCGCCCCGATGATCTCGTCAAGCAAATGTCGGGCGGCCAGCGCCAGGCGGTCGCGATCGCGCGGACGCGGCTCTCCAATGCGCGGCTGGTGATGATGGATGAGCCGACGGCCGCGATTTCGGTCCGCCAGGTCGAGCAGGTGCTCGGCCTGATCCACCGGCTGAAGGAGCAGGGTGTCGCCGTGATGCTGATCTCGCACCGCATGCCCGACGTGTTCGCGGTGTGCGACCGCGTGGTCGTCATGCGCCGCGGCGAGAAGCGCGCCGACAAGCCGATCCACCAGACTTCGCCCGAGGAGGTCACCGCCCTGATCACCGGCGCGAAGGAGGCGGCGTGATGGCCATGCCCCTGGAATCTCCGATCAGCTTCACCAATGTCGGCCGGATCAGATGGTGGCAGCGCGGCATCTTCGCGTCACAGACCGGCTATGTCCTGCTCGCGCTGGCGGTGTTGCTGGTGATCATGCATTTCGCCAGCCCGTACTTCTTCACCGAAGGCAACATGCAGAACGTGGCGAAGAACTTTTCCTTCATCGCCATTGCCACGCTGGGCGTGACCTTCGTGATCATCACCGGCGGCATCGACCTCTCGGTCGGCTCGATGATGTGTTTCTCCGCCATGATCACCTCGATGGTGATGACCGAATTGTCGGCACCCGGCTCGCCGGCAGGCGCGCTGTTCGTGCACATGGCGGCCGACGGCAAGACCGTGCTCGCCAAGGTGCCAGGGCTGATCCTGCTGGTCTCGATCCTCGCCGGCCTCGGCGTCGCGCTGGTCGCCGGGCTCGTCAACGGCTTCTGCATCGCCGTGCTCGGTCTGTCGCCGTTCGTGACCACGCTCGGCATGCTCTCGATCGTACGCGGGCTCGGCTACGTCGTCTCCAACGGCCGTGGCAGTTTTCCGGGCGGACCGGATGCAGATTATTTCTATGCGCTCACCTCCGGCGACGTGCTCGGCGTGCCCGTGCCTTTCATCTATCTGGTGATCCTCGCGCTGGCGATGGCCGTGGTGCTGCACCATACCTCGTTCGGACGCCACGTCTTCGCGCTCGGTGGCAACGAGAAGGCGGCCGAGCTCACCGGCATTCCGGTGGTGCGGGTGAAGATCGAGGTCTACGTGATCTGCGCGCTCGCCGCGGGGCTCCAGGGCATCATCATCTCCGGCTGGCTTGGATCGGCGCCGGCCAACATGGCGACGTCCTACGAGCTCAACGTGATTGCGGCGGCCGTGATCGGTGGCGCCAATCTCGCCGGCGGCATCGGCGGTCCGTTGGGGGCCATCGTCGGCTGCGTGCTGCTGGAGGTGATCCGCAACGGCCTCGTGCTGGCGCAAGTCAGCTCCTACTGGCAGCAGACGCTGGTGGGCGTGATCATCATCCTGGCCGTGCTGGTCGATCGCATCCGATCGCGGATGATCTGACGTGACGTCGTTCCGGGGAGGCAACGAAAATGCCGCCTGTCCGCTTCCCGGACGAATCTGGAAAGGATGGGCGCAAGAGAAGGGTGGAGGAGACAATGAGGAAACTTCTTCTTGCCGGCATCACTGTTGCCATGATGGCAACGCCGGCGTTCGCTGCGAACTACCGCTTCGTCATCGTGCCCAAGGCGATGAACAATCCGTTCTTCGACTTCGCGCGCGACGGTTGCCTGAAGCGCGCCAAGGAGCTCGGCAACATCGAATGCATTTACAAGGGGCCGGTCGAGCACGAGCCGGCGACGCAAGCCCAGATCATCCAGGACTTCATCACGCAGAAGGTCGACGGTCTCGCCATCTCGGTCGCCGACGTCGCGGCCATGACCAAGTCGATCGAGGCGGCGACCGCGGCCGGCATCCCCGTCATCACCTTCGATGCCGATGCACCGGGCTCCAAGCGCATTGCCTATATCGGCACCAACAACAAGGAGTTCGGTGTCGCGCTCGGCAAGCAATTGCTGAAAATGCGGCCCGACGGCGGCAAATATGCGATGGTTTCGGGCGGTCCCGGCGCCAAGAACCTCGCCGAGCGCGTCGACGGCGTGCGCGAGGCGCTGAAGGGCTCGAAATGGACCGAAGTTGCAGGCTCGCCCACCTTCTGCAACGACGATCCCGCGCTCGCGGTCCAGCAGATGACCGACATGCGCACCGCAACGCCCGATCTCGCCGCCATCGTTCCCATCGGCGGCTGGCCGATGTTCGCTCCTGAAGGCTTCAAGGCCTTCGCCTCCAGGAACAAGAAGGACATCGACTCCGGCAAGTTCACCCTGGTGGTCGCCGATACGCTCAAGATGCAGCTTGAGCTCCTGCGCGACGGCTATGCCAATGCGCTGGTCGGCCAGCGTCCGTTCGAGATGGGCGAGAAGGCGATGGACACGCTGCTCGCCATCAAGAAGGGCGAGAAGGTGCCGGAGATCGTCTACACCGGTCTCGATCTCGTGACCAAGGACAACGTTGCACAGATGTTGAAGTAGGAGCGCCGCCAGCCCCGCGCTCCTGCGTGCCTCCCCCGCTTGCGGTTTCCGCGAGCGGGGGAGATGATTTGCGCCGCTGGAAGGACGACTCCTGGAAGGCAATGGAAATGAAACGGTCGCGCCTCGGCTCTCTCGACGTCACCTCGATCGGCCTCGGCTCCGCCCCGCTCGGCGGATTGTTCGCACCCGTCAGCGACGCCGATGCGCAAGCGACGGTCGCGCGTGCCTGGTCGCTCGGAATCCGCTTCTTCGACACCGCGCCGCTTTACGGCTTTGGCCTGGCCGAGCGGCGGCTCGGCGCGTTCCTGCGGCAGCAGCCGCGTGAATCCTATGCGATCTCGACCAAGGTCGGGCGTCTTTTGCGCGCGCCCGAGGGCGCCGCCGCCGAGGACGAGCACTACAAGGGCACGCCGCGTGAGCGGCCGGTGTTCGATTTCAGCCATGACGGCGTGATGCGCTCGGTGGAGGAAAGCCTCGCCAGGCTCGGGCTCGATCGCATCGACGTCCTGCTCGTGCATGATGCCGACGACCACTATGACGATGCCGTCACCGGTGCCTTCCGCGCGCTGCAGCGCCTGCGCGAGGACGGCACGGTCAAGGCGATCGGCGCCGGCATGAACCAGTCGGAAATGCTGGTCCGCTTTGCCGACGCCGTGCCGGTTGACTGCTTCCTGCTCGCCGGCCGCTACACGCTGCTCGACCAGGGCGCGCTGGATGCGCTATTTCCGGCCTGCCAGGCCAGGAACATCGGCATCCTGCTCGGCGGCGTCTACAACAGCGGCATCTTGGCCAATCCGCACACGAGCGCGAAGTTCAATTATCAGGATGCTGACGCGGCGCTTGTCGCGCGTGCGCTGGAACTCGACGCGCTCTGTCACGAGCACGGCACCGAGCTAAAGGCCGCAGCGCTGCAGTTCTGCATGGCCCACCCGGCCGTGACGGTCACGGTGATGGGCGCGCGCAATGCTGCGGAGGCGGCCGAGAACATCGCGATGTCGGAGGCGGCGGTGCCGCAGGCCTTCTGGCAGGAGCTGCGCGCGCAAAACCTCGTCGATGCGCGGGCGCCGCTGCCGGGCGGAGCGTGAGCCATGATCATCGACGGTCACCAGCATTTCTGGGATCCGGCGCGTGCCGACTATCCCTGGATGGACGCGGACGAGCTCACACCGATCCGCCGCGCCTTCGGCCCTGGCGATCTTGCGCCATTGCTGAAGGCAAACGGCATCGATGCGAGCATTCTGGTGCAGTGCCGCTCCGCGCTGGAGGAGACCGAGGAGTTCCTGCGCATCGCGCATGCGACGCCCTCTGTCATCGGTGTCGTTGGCTGGGCTGATCTGACGGACGGGGCGCTTGACGAAACGCTCGATCGATTGCGCGCTGCGCCCGGTGGGGACAAGCTGGTGGGCATTCGTCACCAGGTCCACGATGAAGCCGATCCGGATTGGTTACTCCGCGAAGACGTCCAGCGCGGCCTCACCGCGGTGTTTGCCCGCGATCTCACCTACGACTTCCTCGTCCGCACCCGCGAGTTGCCGGTTGCGATCGCGACCGCGCAGGCCTTCCCGCAAGCGCGCTTCGTGCTCGACCACGCCGCCAAGCCGCCGATCGCCGATGGCGCAAGCGACGAATGGGCCGATGGCATCGCGGCGCTCGCTGCTTGCGGCAATGTCTGGTGCAAGATTTCGGGCTTGGCGACGGAAGCAGTCTGGAGCGATTGGAATGCGGAGCGTCTGTTTCCGTTCGTTCAGCATGCCGCGACATGCTTTGGCGAGGATCGGCTGATCTTCGGCTCGGACTGGCCGGTGTGTCTGCTTGCGGGGAGCTACGGCGAGATCAAGGATGCGCTGGAGGCGTGCCTGGTGAGGCTGGGCGCACACGTGCGCGAGAAGGCGTTCGGTGTGAATGCGAAGGCTGCGTATCGGTTGGCTTGACTGTTCAGTCGAGGGTTGCACTCTTTCCCTCTCCCCTTGTGGGAGAGGGTGGCTCGCCGCGTAGCGGCGAGACGGGCGAGGGGTATCTCTCCGCGCACGACCCTCAAGCAGCAAGGATCGCGGAAGCAACCCCTCATCCGGCGCTTCGCGCCACCTTCTCCCACAAGGGGAGAAGGAAGAAAGCAGCGTGCCCGCCCTTCACGCGCCCGCTGGCACCTGATCCAGAAATCCCGTCACGCTCCTGATCCGGCCCTCCTTTAGCACGGCAAAATCCGTTCCCTTGATCGGGCTGTCGACGCCGTCAGGACCAAGTCCCCACGAGAAGCGCACATGGTCGCCGTAGCCGTTGGGCTCGCCGATCAGCTTGAAGGTGAAATCGGGAAAGCGCTGCTGCACGCCTGCGATCAGCGCGTGGATCCCGTCCTGGCCGTCGCCCTTCATCAGGGGATCGACATAGCTCGCATCCGCTGTCCAGTTTTGGCTGAGCAGTTCGCGCCGGCGGCCGGCGGCGCGTTCGTTCCAGAGCTCGATGTAGCGGCAGGCGATGGTGTTGGGATCGGTCATGATGTTCTCCTTCGACAGTGCCGTGTTGGCTGACCGTAACTATCGAAGGAATGCGCGCGCCGATCGATTACCTCGGAGGTCATCGGCGCACGCATAATCTCATGCAGGCGTCACTTCGCCGCGGTCACCATGATCTCTACGGTGTATTGCGGCGCCGCCAGCTTGGCTTCGACGGTGGCGCGGGCCGGCGTGTTGCCAGGCGAGACCCAGGCGTCCCACACCGCGTTCATCTCGCCGAACGTTTTCATGTCGGTGATGTAGATCGTGGCCGAGAGCAGCTTCGATTTGTCGGTGCCGGCCTTGGCGAGGTGGCCGTCGATGGTCGCCAGGATGTCCTGGGTCTGCTTCGTCACGCTTTCGCCGGCAGCCTTGTTCGCGACGACACCGGCGAGATAGACGGTGTTGCCGTGCACGACGACCTGGCTCATGCGCGGGCCGGTTTCAAAACGCTGAATGCTCATTTGGGATCTCCTGGTGGAAGGGCGGCCCTGTCTAGCCCAGCGATTCGCGCTGTGCCAGCCCAGGCACGCATGCGTTGCCAGGCGCGCATGCCTTGCCAGACACGCATGCGCTGCCTGCGGCGATGCGCCGCTCAGCGAAACTGGCTGAAGAAAGCCCAGATCGTCTCGGCGCCGTCGATGTCACTGTTCTGTGGCCCGAGCAGGCCGGTCGCGACCTTCGGGAAACGCGCGTCAGGTGCAAATCCGGGCATGCGATGGCCGCCTCGATTGACGCGATAGAGCACGACGTCGTGTCCGGCCGGGCAACGTGAGGAAATCCGCGTCACGGTGGATTGGTCGGTGGGACTTCTGTCGGGCAGGTCGGCTTCGGTCAACTCATCCGCGTCGCAGCCATTGAGCTTGCGCCAGAACGCCAGCGTCTCGTCGGTCGACCAGAACCCGTCTGCGGCATAATAGCCCGATCCGCGTCCACCTTCATAGGGCACCAGCGGGTCGGCCGTGCCGTTCATGATCAGAATCGGCAGCGGCCGGGACGGATGGCACGTGACAGCAGCCTCGTCGGTGAGATTCATGATCACGCTCGCAGCTGCCGCGAGCAGATCGGCGCGGGCGCAAGCCAGCGTCATCGCCATGGCGCCGCCGTTGGAGATGCCGGTCACGTAGACACGCTTTGCATCGGCGGTGCCGTCGGCCACCAGCTTCTCGATAAGTTTTGCGATGAACGCGACGTCATCGGTGCCCTCGGGTGGACCGCGGAGCGCGGGTCCCGCCTTGGTCCTCGCATCGGCCCAGGCGTGGTTGAGTCCGTCCGGAAAGACAACGGCGAGGCCCTCGCGCCTGGCAAGCTGCGGCCACGCCGTCCGCGCGACCATGTCGGCACCGCGCTGGGTCTTGCCATGCAACACGACGACTAGCGGCGCAGGCTTTTTCGCCGGCAGCTGCGCGGTGTAGGAGCGCTTCACGCCGTTGACGTCAACCGTATCGGCAGACGCCGCCGTGACGGCGGTGAGGGCCACGAGGAACGCCCCGATATGCATCCACCGCCGCATGATCTAGCCCACCGCCTTCGCCGCGGAGCGGCCGGCATTGCGCCCGGAGAACAGGCAGCCGCCGAGGAAGGTGCCCTCCAGCGAGCGGTAGCCGTGCACGCCGCCGCCGCCGAAGCCGGCGGCTTCGCCGACCGCATAAAGGCCGGGAATGACGCTGCCGTCCTCACCGAACACGCGCGACTCGAGATCGGTCTCGAAGCCGCCCAGCGTCTTGCGGGTGAGGATGTTGAGCTTCACCGCGATCAGCGGTCCATGCGCGGGATCCAGAATTCTGTGCGGGGAGGCGGTGCGGATCAGCTTGTCGCCGATATAGCGGCGCGCATTGTGGATGTTCATCACCTGCGCATCCTTGACGTAAGGATTGGCGATCTCTCGGTCGCGCGCTTCGATCTGCATCCTGATGTGCTCGAGCCTGACGAGGTCGCTGCCGGCAAGCTCGTTCATGGCCGCAACGAGCTCATCGAGCTTGTCGCGCACGATGAAGTCGACACCGTGGCTTTTGAACGCCTCCACCGGCCCCGGCGCGCCTTTGTTGGTGGCGCGGCGCAAGGTCATGCGCCAGCTCTTGCCGGTGAGGTCGGGGTTCTGCTCCGAGCCCGACAGCGCAAATTCCTTGTTGATGATGCTCTGCGTCAGGATGAACCAGGAATAATCATAGCCCGTCGACATGATGTATTTGAGCTGGCCGAGCGTGTCGGAGCCCGGGAATAGCGGCGCCGGCAGCCGCGTGCCCGTGGCGTCGAACCACATCGAGGACGGGCCGGGCAGGATGCGGATGCCGTGGCGCGGCCAGATGGGTGACCAGTTCTGGATGCCCTCGACGTAATGCCACATGCGGTCGCGATTGATCAGCCGCGCGCCAGCCTTCTCCGTGATGCCGATCATGCGGCCGTCGACATGCTCGGGCACGCCCGAGATCATGAATTTCGGCGGCTCGCCGAGCCGCTTCGGCCAGTTCTGCCGCACCAGCTCATGATTGCCGCCGATGCCGCCGGAGGCGACGATCACCGCTTGCGCCTTCAGCGAGAACTCGCCGACGGCGTTGCGTGACGAGCTCTTGCCCCGCTCGATCGTATCGGGGGCGAGAACGGCGCCGCTGACGCCATCCACCGTGCCGTTGGTGATGGAGAGCGCATCGACGCGATGGCGGAACCGAAAGCTCAGCCGGGCGCTTTGGGCGGCTTCGCGCGCGCGGCGCTCGAATGGTTCGACGATGCCGGGGCCGGTGCCCCAAGTGACGTGGAAGCGCGGCACCGAATTACCATGGCCCATTGCATCGTAGCCGCCGCGCTCGGCCCAGCCCACCACGGGGAAGATGCGATGGCCCATCGCCCGCAGCCAGCCGCGCTTCTCGCCGGCCGCGAACCCCACATAGGCCTCGGCCCATTGCCGCGGCCAGAAGTCCTCGTCGCGGTCGAAGCCGGCGGCGCCGATCCAGTCCTGGAGCGCGAGCTCGTAGGAGTCCTTGATGCCAAGTCGGCGCTGCTCCGGCGAATCGACCAGGAACAACCCGCCGAACGACCAGAACGCCTGGCCGCCGAGCGACTGTTCGCCCTCCTGGTCGACCACGATGACGCGCTTGCCCGCGTCCGCAATCTCCGTTGCGGCCACCAGTCCGGATAGTCCGGCGCCGACGACGATGACGTCCGTCTCTTCAATCATGTGTCTCCCCCTCCTCGGGTTCCCCCCTGTAGTTGTCCGGATTGAAGCCAGCGGTTGCAACTGAGATCAAGGGTGTGGCCGGTAAGACATCATTAACTTGTTCCACTTTGGGATAGAGACCAGCCGAGTGCAGCGCGGACGCAACACTGGATTTGAATTTGTTTTGAGCAAGCCGGCGTGCCTAGACAAAACCGCAGACTCGACCGACGCTAGCCGTGCATCACCACCTGACACGCAGATTCGAATACGACTGGGGCGGGGGACAATGAAGGTTCTGACGGGGTTGCTTGCGGCGATTCTGCTGATCGCCGGCATGGGGGCTTCTCACGCGGTGGTTCGAATTGCGGATGACCGCGGCGGCAGGATCGGAACCTACGTCGACAAATACCAGGGCCTGCGGCAATCAGGCGAAACCGTCATCATCGACGGCCTCTGCGCGTCCGCCTGCACCATCGTGCTCGGCGCCATCCCACGCGACCGGATCTGCGTGACCTCGCACGCAACGCTCGGCTTCCATGCGGCGTGGGATTTCGGCAGCAACGGCCGCGCCATCACCAATCCAGAAGCTACCCAGATGCTCTATGCGATGTATCCCTCGCAGGTGAAGCGCTGGATCGCGCAGCGCGGCGGCCTCACCCCGCACATGCTCTTCCTGAGGGGCAAACAGCTCCAGGCCATGTACAAGCCCTGCTACCTGGACGCGCAAGCCTCGACCAACAAGCCATCATCAAGGTAGGCCCAACCCCTCCGGTTTTGGCAAACTTGCACCACGATTGAGGTGCTCTCCCGCTTGGCTTGCGGGAGTGGCGACCCTGCGACAAGCTCGCGCTGCTACACGCTTATCGTGATCTCTGCCCCACCCCTGCGCTTGCCGGGTCCCGCGTCAGCGCCTATTTGAAAGGCAGGGAACCCTTCGCCCCGATCATGACCATGGTTCAACCACTGCACCCGGCCCATCCAGTATCGGACAATTCGCCCAATGCCGGCCGGATGCCGTCCGTGCTGCTGTGGGTGGGCGCGGGTCTCGGCGCGCTCGTCGTGGTCGCCGCCCTCACGCTCTGGTTTCACTACGGCACCCAGGTGTTCTTCGAAATGATCAGGACCGGTTTCACCGCCTGCTTCTGATCTCGACAGGAAGTGTTCCGCCAATGAGCTCCATCGCCCGTCCGCTGGTGATCGCAACCGCCTTCGCCGCAAGCCTCATTGTCGGGCTCCTGATCATGTTCTGGGCCATGGGCGGGATGAGCAAGGTGGCGCAGCCGGCCACGATCGGCGGTCCGTTCCAGCTCACCGATCAGAACGGCAAGACCGTCACCGACAAGAACCTGAAGGGCAAGCCGACCCTGATCTTCTTCGGCTACACCCATTGCCCCGACGTCTGCCCGACCTCGCTGTTCGAGATCTCGGAAGTGCTGCGCGCGATGGGCAAGGATGCCGACAAGGTCAATGCCATCTTCATCTCGGTCGACCCCGAGCGCGACACGCCGGCGGCGATGAAGGACTATCTGTCGAGCTTCGATCCGCATCTCGAGGGCCTCTCCGGCGATCCCGCCGAGATCGCCAAGGTGATCACGTCCTACCGTGTCTACGCCAAGAAGGTCCCGACCAAGGACGGCGACTACACCATGGACCACACCGCGCTGATCTATCTGATGGACCGCGACGGCCGCTTCGTCTCGCCGTTCAATTTGAAGCGGACGCCGGACGAGGCGGCGGCAGAGCTGAAGCGGTATCTCTAAGAAGAGCGCGATCGCACCGCGAGCTCACCCTCCTACCTGGCCTGCGGGAGAGGTGCAGCGGAGGCGGGGGTGATAGCTCTTTGCTCCGAGGGATTTCTTGGTTGTTGAAACACCCTCTCCTCCGCCTTCCCCCCCGGCACGGGGGGAGGGAGCGCACCGTCACCTTGTCCGCATTCAGCGCTCGCGTTCCGGGCCGAATGGTCTATAAGGCCCTCCGATCCCACCGATATCAGTTCATTTCCGGCCGATGGCACCATCGCAACAGGCGAAATCGTCGAAATCTGCCCGTAGCTTGCTGCGCCGGCTGGCCATCGGCGGGTGCCTGCTCGCGGGCCTATCCGGCGCGAATGCCCAGACACCAGCCAAGCGGCCGCCCACTGCGCCCCCGGCCACGCCGCAAACCGTGCCCCAGGCCGCCCCCCAGGCCGTGCCCGGTTTTTGGGATCCGCGGCGCCGTCCGGAGCGGCCGGACCTGTCACGCCTGACCGTGATCCGTTTCCTGACCGAGACCGACTATCCGCCGTTCAACTTCACCGGCGCCGACGGCAATCCGGCCGGCTTCAACGTCGACCTCGCCCGCGCATTGTGCGACGAGATCAAGGTGACCTGCACGGTGCAGATGCGCCGCTTCGAGACGCTGGTCGACGCGCTCACCTCCAACCGCGGCGATGCCATTATCGCCTCGATGGCGGTAAGCCCGCAGCTCCGCGCCCGCGTCGATTTCACCGATCCCTATTACCGGGTGCCGGCGCGTTTCGTCTCGCGCAAGGACGCGGTGATGCCGGAAATCCGGCCCGAATATCTCGAAGGCAAGAAGGTCGGCGTCATCGCCGGCTCCGCGCACGAAGCTTATCTCAAGGCGATGTTCACCGACGCCGAACTGCACGCCTATCCCAATGACGATGCGCTCCGCAGCGCTTTACGCAAGGGCGAGGTCGATTTCATCTTCGGCGACGCCATCTCGCTCGCGTTCTGGATCAACGGCACCGATTCCGGCGATTGCTGCGCTTTCTCCGGCGGCCCCTTCGTCGAGAGCCGCTTCTTCGGCGAGGGCATCGGCATCGCCGTGCGCAAGGGCAACGACGTGCTGCGCCAGGCCCTGAACTGGGCCCTGTTCCGCGTCTGGGAAAAAGGCCGCTACACCGATCTGTGGCTGCGGTATTTTTCGGTGAGCCCGTTTTAGGTTCTTCGCTGCTCTCAGATCCTCATCCTGAGGGCTTGCGTAGCAAGCCTCTCGAAGGATGAAGGCCCCACTGATGGCCTCGCCCTTCGAGACGCGCGCGAACAGCGCGCTCCTCAGGGTGAGGGTCTGACACTCGCCCACAAAATTGCATTCTGCCCGGAAATCGCTATTTTCCGCGGCCCGGAGGCCCCGATGTCCGTTATCGATCTTGCCGCGAGCCCGAGCGACCTGCGTGCGCTCGCCGAACAATCCAACGCCTGGCCGTTTGAGCAGGCGAAGGCGATCGTCGCGCGGCTGAAGAAAAGCCCGAAGGACGAGGTGCTGTTCGAGACCGGCTACGGTCCCTCCGGCTTGCCGCATATCGGCACGTTCGGCGAGGTCGCGCGCACCTCGATGGTGCGCCATGCTTTCCGCGTGCTGACCGAGGACAAGATCAAGACGCGCCTGCTCGCCTTCTCCGACGACATGGATGGCCTGCGCAAGGTGCCTGACAACGTGCAGAACCGGGCGCCGCTGGAAGCCAATCTCGGCAAGCCGCTCACGCGCGTCCCCGATCCCTTCGGCACGCATGACAGCTTTGGTGCGCACAACAATGCGCGCCTGCGCGCCTTCCTCGACCATTTCGGTTTCGACTACGAGTTCGCGAGCTCGACCGATTACTACACATCGGGCCGCTTCGATGCGACGTTGCTTAAGATGCTGGCCGCCTACGACAAGATCATGGCGATCATCCTGCCGACGCTCGGGCCCGACCGCCGCGCCACCTATTCGCCATTCCTGCCGATCAGCAAGACGACAGGCGTGGTGCTGCAAGTGCCGATGATCCGGCGCGATGTCGCGGCCGGCACGGTGACCTATGTCGATCCTGACACCAACCAGGAAGTCGAAACGCCGGTCACCGGCGGCAACGTCAAGTGTCAGTGGAAGGCCGATTGGGCGATGCGCTGGGTCGCGCTCGGCGTCGACTACGAGATGGCCGGCAAGGACCTCATCGACTCCGTGAAGCTGTCCGGCGCGATTGCCAGGGCGCTTGGCGCCACGCCGCCGGAAGGCTTCAACTACGAGCTGTTCCTCGACGAGAAGGGCCAGAAGATCTCGAAGTCGAAGGGCAACGGCCTCACCATAGACGAATGGCTACGCTACGCCTCGCCGGAATCGCTGTCGCTGTTCATGTACCGTGAGCCGAAGGCGGCCAAGCGGCTCTATTTCGACGTCATCCCGCGCAATGTCGACGATTACCAGCAATTCATCGACGGCTTTGCCAAGCAGGATGCCAAGCAGCAGCTCGGCAATCCGGTCTGGCACATTCATAACGGCCATCCGCCGAAAGGCGACATGCCCGTCACCTTCCAGCTCCTCTTGACGCTGGTGTCGTCGTCGAACGCGGAGAATGCCGAGACCTTGTGGGGTTTTATTGGCCGCTACCGTCCCGGCGTGAGCCCGCAGACGCATCCGAAGCTCGATGCCATGGTCGGCTATGCCATCAACTACTACCGCGACTTCGTCGCGCCCACGAAGCAATTTCGCGAGCCGACTGATAGCGAGCGTGCCGCGCTACAGGACCTGCGCGATGCGCTGTCGCAACTGCCGGAGGACGCCTCGGCCGAGGACATTCAGAACGTCGTCTACGAGGTCGGCCGCCGCGAGCCGTTCCTCGATCAGGTCAAGAAGGGCAAGGACGGCCGTCCCGGCGTCACGCTCGACTGGTTCAACATGCTTTACCAGGTGCTGCTCGGTCAGGAGAAGGGCCCGCGCTTCGGCTCCTTCGTCGCGGTCTACGGCATCCAGAACGCGGTCAACATGATCGACGGCGCGCTGGCGCGGAGTGCGTAGGACGTAGTCCCGATTGCTTGTACTTGACCTTGCCGAGGGCCACGGCGAAACGCGCGGCGCGGGTGATGTCATCGCCTGGTTCACCACGCCAGGCGGGGCGCAATCACTGGCTCGCCCAGACGATCCGCGCCATCCAGGCGACATCACTCACCGCGATCGCCCGCTCCGCCTGTGATGCATCGAACGGCTGCAAGTCCAGCGCCTTTGCCGTGCGGCGCTTCAGCGTCGCGACCGCCATCTCGCCCGCTTTGGTCCTCACCACCACGCGATCGCCTTTGCGGATCGGCGTGCCGCGCGAGACCAGGATGACGTCGCCGTCGCGATAGGCTGGTTGGAGCGCATCGCCGGAAATCTCCAGCGCAAAGGCGTGGCCGTTCTCGGCGGTGGGAAGCGCGATTTCGGTCCAGCCCTTGCCGGATGGAAGGCCCGATTCGTCGAAAGCGCCGCTCGCACCGGCGAGTGCGAAGCTGAGCAGCGGCACCGAGTGAGGCTCGCCGGCGTCCTCGTCGATCAGCCTGGCAAAGCTGTCAATCGAGGCGCCGGCCGCCGCCAACGCCTTCGCGATCGATTCCGTCGAGGGCCAACGCTCGCGGCCGTCGGAGGTGACGCGTTTGGACCTGTTGAAGGTGGTGGGATCGAGCCCCGCGCGCTTGGCAAGGCCGGATGGCGAAAGCCCGGCGCGCGCCGCCAGCCGATCCAGCGCGACCCAGATCTGGTCGTGAGTCAGCATCCTCTGCGCTTTGGCCTGTTTGACCATCGAAGCAACTCAGGAAAACTGTCCTCAAATCAAACCGGTTTTCCGTTTTTCGCGCAAGGGGTGGTGGGCAGAAGCTTTTTCAAGCCAAGTGGGCACCGGTTCGCGTCAAGAAAACGCGTCAAAACAAGAGTCTAGAGGCCCGTTCCGATTTCATCGGAACGGAAAGGCTCTAGGTCTTGAGTTCAGAAGGGGCCGCCTTTACGGTCGCGGCCGGGTTTTGAGGACCCGCGAGAGACGAAAAATCCCAAAAAACTCAAAGAGCAAACAGGACTGCGGTAGCGGTGGTCAAGATCTACAAAATCTGTCCGGCCTCGGCCTGGCGCGAGGCGGAACGGCAGGGTGTCTACCGTGGCAGCGCGGACGATGCGCGCGACGGTTTCATCCATTTCTCGACCGCCACCCAGGTTCCCGAGACCCTGCGCAAGCACTATGTCGGGCAGCGCGCGCTGTTCCTGGTGGAGGTCGACGGCGATGCGCTCGGCAGCGAATTGCGCTGGGAGCGATCGCGCAATGACGAGCTGTTTCCGCACCTTTATGGCGAGCTCGATCTCGGCGCGGTGATCGCTGTGATGAACCTCAACTTGCGTTCCGACGGCGGTCACGATGTTCCGGAGCTTGCCCCGTGATCCGCGCTTTCGACGCGTTTTCGCTGCCGGTGCTGCGCTGGCTCGACCCGGAGGATGCGCATCGGCTCGCGATCCAGGGTCTGCGCTTCTTGCCACCCGTCAAGCCGCGCCTTGATGATCCCAAGCTCGCGGTGCGCGCCTTCGGGCTCAACTTCCCCAATCCGATCGGCATGGCCGCGGGCTTCGACAAAAGCGCCGAGGTGCCGGATGCGTTGCTGCGGCTCGGCTTCGGCTTCGTCGAGATCGGCTCGGTGACGCCGAAGCCGCAAAGCGGCAACCCGCGGCCGCGGCTGTTCCGGCTGGAGCGCGACGAGGCCGTCATCAACCGCATGGGCTTCAACAATGACGGCGCGGACGTCGCCTTGCGCCGGCTCGCGGCGCGCGCAGCGCACGGCGGCATCGTCGGCGTCAATGTCGGCGCCAACAAGGATTCACCCGATCGCGTCGGCGACTACGTCAAGCTGATCGAGACCTTTGCGCCGGTTGCGAGCTATTTCACCGTCAACGTCTCCTCCCCGAACACACCGGGTCTGCGCAATTTGCAGGAAGGCGCACTGCTCGACGATCTTCTCGCACGCGTGATCGACGCGCGGGAACGGGTGCGCCAGAAGGCGGGCGACACGCCGGTGCTGCTCAAGATCGCGCCTGATCTCAGCCTTGCTCAGCTCGACGATGTCGTGCAGGTGGCGCGCTCGCGCCGGGTCGACGGCATGATCGTGTCGAACACGACGATCGCGCGACCGACCACGCTGCGCGAGGAGATGCGCGCCAGGGAGCAGGGCGGTCTGTCCGGACGACCACTATTCCGCCTGTCGACGCGCATGGTCGCGGAGACCTATGTGCGCGTCGAGGGCGCATTTCCCCTGATCGGCGTTGGTGGCGTCGATTCGGGCGGGGCCGCGCTGACCAAGATCCGCGCCGGTGCCAGCTTGATCCAGCTCTATTCGTCGCTGGTCTACAAAGGACTCGGCCTCGTCGACGAGATCAAGCGCGACCTGACCTCGACGCTGCTCCGCACCGGGCGGGATTCGCTCTCCGAGATCGTCGGCGCGGATGCGGCGACGCTCACGGCGGAAGATTGGCCGGGGATGTAAGGTGGACTCCGCGCCGCCTTGGGCGGTGCGGTGCTGATCGGGGCCCACAAGCCACGGGGTCCCGGCTCTGCGCAGCAGCGTTTCACGCTGCAGCGCGTCCGGGACACGAACATCTCGGGTACGATCTTTCTACGGCTTCGAAAACGTCGCCCTGAACTGCGCCGGATAGCGCGCGGCCTGCAAGCCGCCGCGCGAGACGTAGGAGGCCAGCAGGGCGCTCCACAGTCCGGCATTGCCGAACGATTGCAGCGCCCACCAGGTGCCGAGGAAGATCGCGAGCGAGGCCAGCATCAAATTGCGCATCTCGCGCGCCCAGGTCGCGCCGATGTAGATGCCGTCGAAGCCGAAGGCGAAGACGCCGGGTAGGGGCGCGAGTACAACGAACGGCAGGAAGTCGCGCGCGGTACGGCGGACGTCTTCGCTCGCCGTCATGAAATCGATCAGGGCCGGCCCGAACAGCGCAAACAGCACCGCGACGACGATTGCAAAGCCGAGTCCCCACAGCAGCACCAGCCGGGTCGAATCGGCAAATCCCTTGGCATCGCGTGCGCCAAGGCTGCGGCCGCAGAGCTGCTGGGCCGCGTTGGCGAGACCGTCGAGGAAGAAGGCGCTGACCAGCAGGAAGTTGTTGAGCACGGAGTTGGCGGCCAGCATGACGTCGCCGGCCTGTGCGCCCTTGGCGGTGAAGAACAGGAACACGGCGATCAGCGCCGCGGTGCGGATCAGGATGTCCGAATTCACCGCCAGCATCCGCAGGAGCTTCTCGCGGTCGAGCAGCGTAGCGTACGGGACGGCGAAGCCGCCGCCGGCATAATAGCGGCAGACGATCACGCCAAGGGCGAACCCGACGGCTTCCGACAACAGCGCGGCGCTCGCGGCGCCGGCGATGCCGGTGTCGTAGACCAGCACCAGCAGGATCGTCGCCGCCATGTTGACGAGGTTGATGACGACCTGAAGCAACAGAGCCGAATTGGCGCGGGCCTGGCCGATCAGCCAGCCGAGGATGACGTAGTTGGCGAGCGCGAACGGCGACGACCAGATCCGGATCTTGAAGTACGTCTTCGCGGCCTGCGTCACGCCCTCGCTGCCGCCCATGAGGTCGAACAGCATCGCGGCGAGCGGCAGTTGCAGTGCGATCAGCGCGGCGCCGATCAGGCCAGCAACGATGAAACCGCGCGCCAGGATCGCGGTCGGCTCGCGCGTATCACCAGCGCCCAGCGATTGCGCGGTGAAGGCGAGCGTGCTCATGCGCAGGAAGCCGAACAGCCAGAACAGGCAGTCGAAAATCACTGACGCGATCGCGACGCCGCCGAGCAGCGCCGCATCGTCGAGCCGTCCGATCGCTGTGGTCGAGACCACGCCGATCAGCGGCGTGGTGAGGTTCGCGACCATCGCAGGCCCGGCGATGGCGAACACCTGGCGGGAACCGATCCTGGGATGAACGGGCGCGTGCATGTCAGAACACGAGCGCCATGCCGTCTTCGGCGGCGAGATGCTCGATGTCGTCCAGGCGCGACAGCATGTCCTCGCTCATATGGGTGAGGACGAGGCGCTTTGCGCCGATCGCGGGCAGATGCTGTTCCAAGGTCTTCAGGCTGAGATGGTTCTTGACCGCCTTCTCGTACATATAGGCTTCGGCAATGAAAAGATCCGCGCCATGCGCCAGCGGAATGAGCGTCTCCGTCCATTCGGTATCGGCGCTGTAGGCGAGCGTGCGGCCCTCAGCCTCGACGCGATAGGCCAGGAATGGCCCGCCGGATTGGCCGTGCACGACCGGGTAGGGCGTCACTGTCACTGCGTCGAAGCTCTGGCTTTGCTGAGGCGCGAGTTCGACGACGGAGAGCTCGAAACCTTGTTTTGTCTTCGAGGAGTGCTCGAACAGCGCTTCCATCACCTGCGTTAGTCGCATCTCGATGCCTTGCGGGCCCGCAATCGTCAGCGGCCGCGTCCGCCGCGAGAATTGGGCGTCGAGCAGGAAGAATGGCAGCCCGGCGAAATGATCGCCGTGGAAATGTGTGATGAGAATGAGATCGATGTCATTGCGCTCGATCTCCAGCCGTTTCAGGGCCGGCAGAGCCGACGCGCCGCAATCGATCAGGAAATTGGTCTCGCGCCCCGAGATGTGGAAGCAGGTGTTGAGCCTGCCACCGGAGCCGAAGGCGTCACCGCAGCCGACAAAGCGTAGTTGCATCGGCTGCGGGCCCCTAAATCCTTACCTGCCGCGCGGCGCGCCGAACACGCGCGACAGCAGCCAGATCGGAATAACGATGACCGCGCCCAGCAGGAAGTAGCGCCACAGCCAGTTCACGGCATCGAAGCCGAGATCCCACAGCCGCTGGAATAACAGGCGGATGCTGTAGATGATATTCCAGGGATCGAAGCCGATCGCGGCCAGCACGACGCCGACCAGGATCGAGAGCAGGACCAGCCGAAACGCGACCGCCAGCGGCGTGCCGCCGAGAAAGCGGTTCAGGCCATCGCTGCGGCCAGCCGGCAAATCTCTGACGTCGTGGGCCATCGCAAGAAACTCCTCAACGGGGATTCGCCCCGATTATAGGTCACCGCGGGGCACATGGGGAACCCGCAACGGTGCGTCAATCAGCTTACCGCATTTTAATTCGGGCAGCGCCAGGGCCACGATTTGGGCGCGCCGCCCGCCGCGGGCGCGGTGCAAACCTCTCCCGCTTGCGGGAGAGGGAGCGCACCTCTGCCTGGGCGAGAAACGAGCCTCGACTCAGCGCGCTTTCACGCCTCGATCTCCGCCGCCTCCGCCTTCAGCATCCTTTCCAGCGTTTCCAGCCGATCGGCCTCGCGCGGCGGCTTGTCCCAGCGCAAGCGGCTAATGCGGGGAAAACGCATGGCGACGCCGGATTTGTGTCGCGGCGAGCGCTGGAGCCCTTCGAAAGCGACCTCCAGCACCAGCCCCTTGTCCGGCTCGTGCACGACATGGCGGACGGGGCCGAATTTCTCGGTGGTGTTGCGGCGGACGAAGCGGTCGATCTGCAACAGCTCCTCGTCGGTGAAGCCGAAATAGGCTTTCCCGACCGGCACCAACTCGTCGCCGCCATCGCCTGCGGTCCAGACGCCAAACGTGTAGTCGGAATAATAAGACGAGCGCTTGCCATGACCGCGCTGCGCGTACATCAGCACGGCATCGATGATGTGCGGGTCGCGCTTCCACTTCCACCATTGTCCCTTCGGCCGCCCCGGCATATAGGGCGCATCGCGCCGCTTCAGCATCACGCCTTCGACCGCGTCCGCATCTTCGCCCGCACCGGCGCTGGCAGGATCGGCGCGCGCAGCGGTCAGCGCCTCCCAGCTTGCGAACGGGATGGTGGGCGACAGGTCGATGCGGGGATCGTCAAGCTTTGCGATGAAGGTCTCCAGCCGCTCACGCCGTTCCGCGAACGGCAGCTCGCGCAGATCGTTCTCGTCGTCGCCCAGCAAATCGTAGGCGCGCAAGTGGATCGGAAATTCCTTGATCAGCTTCGGCGAGACCACCTTGCGGTTCAGCCGCTGTTGCAGGACGTTGAAACTCTGCACGCGGCCCTCACGCAGGATCAGCAGCTCGCCGTCGATGGCGCCGGGCAAGCGCAGCGCCGGCACGAGGTCGGGAAAGCTTCCCGTGATGTCCTCGCCGGTGCGCGAGTAGAGCCGCGCCGTGATGTGGCCGCGATCATCGCGCCCTGCCACCGCCTGCACGCGGATGCCGTCCCATTTCCATTCGGCGATGTAATCGGCGGGATCGAGTGCGGCGAAATCCATGTCCTCGATCGCATGCGCCAACATCACGGGCCGAAACGGCGCCGGATCGCGATTGACGGGCTTTTCGGCGCGCCCCTCGAGCCACGCGAAGAGGTCGAGATACGGCGGGGCGAGCCCCGGCCAGATCAGCTCGATCTCGTGCGGATCCTTGTCGCCGAGCGCCGCTACCGCGGTCTTGGCAAGACGCGCGGAGATGCCGATGCGAAGCCCACCGGTGACGAGCTTCAGCAGCGCCCAGCGGCCGGTCTCATCGAGCTCGTCAAGCCAGCGTTCGAGTTGCCTTGGCAGCTCGGTCTTGCCGAGCGTTCGCAGTGTGGTGACGACTTCGGTGAGGGATGGGGGTGGCGGGCTGTTGTGGTTGCTTGGGTGAGAGGACACATTGGTATCGCGCCCGCGGTACCCCCCTTCCTGACCCTCCCCCACAAGGGGGGAGGGAACGGTGAGGCTCGTGTGTCCCTCACGCTTGGACTGTTTTGCGATGGTTACTGAAGCATCAGGTGATTGCGCAGTACTCCGCTGCGCTCCCTCCCCCCTCTCGTCCGTCGAAGCTCGAAGAGCGAAGGCGGATGTGGGGGAGGGCTGGGGAGAGGGGTAGCCCGGAAAGGATTCGTTATTACCATGCGCCTGCTTTGGCCACATCAGCGCCACCGTCTCCGAGAGATCGCCGACATAATCGTAGCTCAACCCGAACAGCACCGGGTCGGTGCGCGCGGCGATGAGATCGCGGATCAGGGCCGGCTTGGCGTGCTTGAAGCTCAGCGCGCCGGTCAGCGCGGCCAGCGCGTAGCCGCGGTCGGGATCGCCGACCTCGCGGAAATAGCCGGTGATCAGCCGCAGCTTGTTGTTGCGGCCGGGCTCGTAGGCGAGACGGTCCAGAAGCTCGGCGAAGCGGTTCATGCCTCCGCCTCGCCCTCAATTGGCGTCTCGCTCTCCTCCTCGTCGCCATAGCCGACGAGATCAAGCGGCCGCGCCTTCAAGCCCTTGCTTTGGCACCAATGCACCAGCGCGTCTTCCTGGCCGTGGGTGACCCAGATCTCGCCGGCACCTGTCGCACCGATCGTGGCGGTGAGGCCATCCCAGTCGGCATGGTCGGAGATCACCAGCGGCAGCTCGACGCCGCGCTGCCGCGCTCGGGCGCGCACGCGCATCCACCCGGAGGCGAAGGCGGTGAGAGGATCGGGGAAGCGCCGTGTCCAGAGATCGGATGTTGCCGACGGCGGTGCCAGCGTAATCGTGCCGGCGAGCGCCGCTTTCTTCACGCCTTTCGCGGGCCTGAGCTCGCCGAGTTCGATGCCGCGGATCTGATAGTAATGCGTGATCGTCTCCATCGCACCATGCAGGTAGATCGGCGCGTCGTAGCCGGCCTGGCGCAAGAGTGCGATCACGCGCTGGGCCTTGCCAAGCGAATAGGCGCCGACGAGATGCGCGCGCTCCGGAAAGAGGGCGACGGAGGCGAGCAACTTCTTCACCTCGTCGGCGGCATCGCCATGACGGAATACCGGCAGCCCGAAGGTCGCCTCGGTAATGAAAACGTCGCAGGGCACGAGCTCGAACGGCGTGCAGGTCGGATCGGGTGCGTCCTTGTAATCGCCGGAGGCGACGATGCAGGTGTCTTTGCAGCTCACCGCAATCTGCGCCGAGCCCAAGACGTGTCCGGCCGGGTGAAACTTGACGGTGACGTCGCCGAGCCGGATCTCCTCGCCATAGCGGATCGCTTGCGTCAAGCCGGCAAAATGCTCGCCATAGCGCAGCCGCATCATGTCCAGCGTTTCCTGCGTCGCCAGCACTGCGCCATGGCCGGCGCGGGCATGATCGGAATGGCCGTGGGTGATCACGGCCCGCTCAACCGGGCGCACGGGGTCGATATGGAAGCCGCCGGGCTTGCAGCACAGGCCGGCAGCAACTGGCAGCAGGATGTCTTGCGGGCGCATGGAGACGATATAGGAGGCAGGCGCCCCGAATTCACCTGTCATGCGCGGGCTTGCCGTCTCCGTTAGGCTTCGCCGGCCCGGCGGTGTAAAAAGCCCGCCGAAGCCAATGGGCGGAGGCTTGACCCGCGCATCCATGCACTTAAACAGTCGTTTTTTGATGGATTGCCGGGTCAGCCCGGCAGTGACGAGCCGAGTTCCTATGCCCCTGCGCCTGTTCCTGACCTCCGGCGATCTCATGGCCGACCGCCGCTTCGAGTTCGCGCGCGACCTCCAACTCAAGGGCGATCTGGCCGCGGCCGCGGACCTGCTGGAGCAGGCGATCGAGCTCGCGCCGAACTTCACCTCGGCCTGGTTCACCCTCGGCGAAGTCCGTCAGCAGCTCGGCGAGCGCGACAAGGCCATCGCGGCGTTTCGTGAAGCGCTCAGGTCCGATCCCGAGGATCAGCACGGCGCCGGCCTGCATCTGATGCGACTCGGTGATGCCGAGATGGCGGAGATGCCGAAGGCCTATGTGCAGGCCCTGTTCGATCAATATGCGCCGCGCTTCGAGCACACGCTGATCAACGATCTCGGGTACCGCGCCCCGAGCCTGATCTTCAAGGCGGTGCTGGCCTCACGCGCGGCCGCCAAGAAGCCCGCCTTCTTCAAGCGCACCATCGATCTCGGCTGCGGCACCGGGCTCGCGGCCGCCGCCTTCGCCAAGCAGGTCGATCATTTCGTCGGCATCGATCTGTCGCCCGGCATGATCAAGCAGGCGCGCGCCACCAATCTCTATGCCGAGCTCGAAGTCGCCGACATGATCGAAGGTCTGCGCGACAAGAGTGATGCGAGCGCGAACCTCGTGGTTGCCGCGGATGCCTTCGTCTATCTCTCTGATCTTGCGCCGGTGCTCACCGAGGCCAAGCGCGTGCTCGCAGCCGGCGGCGTGCTGGCCTTCACGCTGGAGACGCATGACGGCAGCGGCATCGTGCTCGGCGAAGGCCTGCGCTACGCCCATTCCGCGGAATATGTGCGCGCCGCCATCGCGAAAGCCGGGCTCAAGCTGCTGACACTGGAGCCGGCCTCGCCGCGCAACGAGAACAACGAGCCGGTGCGCGGCCTCGTCGCCGTTGCCGAGAAAACTTGAGTCTAGGCGCTAATCGCCTGGCAATTTGAGCGTCATTGCGTCGCAAAGCTGCGACTTCCCACTTGCGAGCCGTGCGGCGGTGCCAGCACAATGCGCGCACAGGGAGAAACAAACATGACCAAGAATCCATCGCGGCGCGACTTCAGCGCCGCCGCGCTCGCCACAATTGCCGCATCCACTTTGCCTGCGCCTTATGTCTGGGCCGCGGAGAAGAAATACGATGCGGGGGCCAGCGACACCGAGATCAAGATCGGGCAGACCGTGCCGCATTCCGGCCCCGGCTCGCTCTACGGCGTGCTCGGCCGCATTGGCGAGGCATATTTCCAGATGCTGAACGAGAAGGGCGGCATCAACGGGCGCAAGATCAAGTTCCTCACCATGGACGATGCCTACAGCGCCCCGAAATGCGTCGAGGCGACGCGGCGCCTGGTCGAGCAGGAGGAGGTGCTGGCGCTCTACGGCTCGCTCGGCACCGCACCGCAGACCGCCGTGCACAAATACCTGAACTCCAAGGGCGTGCCGCAGCTCCTGCTCAACACCGGGGCGTCGAAGTGGAATAACCCGAAAGAGTTCAAATGGACCATGGCGGGCCTGCCGCTCTACCCGACCGAGGCGCGCATACTGGCCCGGCACGTCGTCAGCGTGAAGCCGAACGCCAAGATCGGCATCCTCTACCAGAACGACGATTTCGGCCGCGACTTCCTGGGTCCCTTCAAGAAGGTGCTGGCCGATGCCGGCGGCACCGCGCAGGTGATCATGGAGCAGACCTACGATCTCACCGAGCCGACGGTCGATTCCCAGCTCATCAACCTCTCGAAGTCGGGCGCCGATGTCTTCTACAACATCTCCACCGGCAAGGCGTCGTCGCAGTCGATTCGGAAAGTAGCCGAGCTCGGCTGGAAACCGCTGCAGCTGCTGTCGGCCGGCTCGACCGGCCGCTCCATCCTCAGCGCCGCGGGCCTCGAGAACGCCACCGGCATCGTTGCCATCCGCTACAACAAGGAGGTCGGCCTGCCGAAATGGGAGAAGGACCCCGACGTGATGGCGTTCGAGGAGCTGCGCAAGAAATACACACCGGCGATCGATCCCGACAACACCATCGCCTTCGCCGGCTACGGCCAGGCGGTGACCATGGGCGAGATCCTGCGCCGCTGCGGCGACGAGCTCACCCGCGCCAACGTGCTGAAGCAGGCATCAAACCTCAACGGTTTCCACTCGCCCTATTTCCTCGACGGCGTCACCTACAGCTACACGCCCGAGAATTACACGCCAATGAAGACGCTGTTCATCTCGACGTTCACCGGCAAGGACTGGGACATCTCCGACAAGCCGATGTCGGAGTAGGGAAGCTCTTCCTTCTCCCCTTGCGGGAGAAGGTGGCGCGAAGCGCCGGATGAGGGGTTTTTATCCGCGCCTCCAAACGAGAGTTAGATTCGTGGGGAGAGACCCCTCATCCGTCTCGCCGTTGCGCGGCGATCCACCCTCTCCCACAAGGGGACAGGGACAGTGGCGTCGGCTATTCGGCCGCTTCAACCCCTCGACGAACCCGCGCGCACGGCTTACTTCTTATGCCGTGCCGCCCCGCATCCTCAAATCCCCGGCCGAGACGCCTGCGCTGCTGCCGGACCGCTTCAACGCGTGGTTCGCAGCCCGCGGCTGGTCGCCGCGCGCCCATCAATTGGCGCTCTTGGAGAAGGCACGCGAGGACCGCTCGGCGCTGCTGATCGCGCCGACCGGCGCCGGCAAGACGCTGGCGGGATTTCTGCCGACGCTGGTGGAGCTGTCTTCTGATGCAGCTCGGCGGGAGGCTAGCACGAAGAAGAGCCTCGTCTCCACCGGACGCAGCCTGCAGCGCAGCGGCGGTCTCCACACGCTCTACATCTCGCCGCTGAAAGCGCTCGCCGTCGACATCGCGCGCAATCTGGAGCGGCCGATCGCCGAGATGGCGCTGCCGATCAAGGTCGAGACTCGCACCGGCGACACGCCGGTGTCGCGCCGGCAGCGGCAGCGGCGCTACCCGCCGGACGTTCTGCTGACCACGCCCGAGCAGCTTGCGCTGTTGCTGTCCTCCGACGACGCGCCATTCCTGTTCTCCTCCTTGAAGCGCATCGTGCTCGACGAGCTGCATGCGCTGGTGACGTCGAAGCGTGGCGATTTGCTCTCACTCGGGCTGGCGCGGCTATGGCGGCTGGCGCCGCAGCTGCGTGCGATCGGCCTGTCGGCGACCGTCGCCGAGCCGGAGCAGCTCGCGCGCTTCCTGGTGCCGCAGCCCGAAGGCAGGGAAGCTGCGGCCGACATCGTCATCGCCGGTGGCGCCGCGCCGCCTTTGGTCGAGATGCTGGATACGCGCGAGCGATTGCCCTGGGCCGGTCACAGCGCGCGCCACGCGCTCCCTGAGATCTACGAGCTGATCAAGGCGAACAAGACCACGCTGGTATTCGTCAACACCCGCAGCCAGGCCGAGATGCTGTTCCAGAATCTCTGGAGCATGAACGATGACGGCCTCGCCATCGCCCTGCATCACGGCTCGCTGGACGTCGCCCAGCGCCGCAAGGTCGAGGACGCGATGTCGACGGGCAGGCTGCGTGGCGTGGTCTGCACCTCCTCGCTCGACCTCGGCGTCGACTGGGGCGACGTCGATCTCGTCGTCAATATCGGCGCACCCAAGGGATCCTCGCGCCTGATGCAGCGCATCGGCCGCGCCAACCACCGCCTCGACGAAGCCTCGCGCGCGGTGCTGGTGCCCGCCAACCGCTTCGAGGTGCTGGAGTGCCGCGTCGCCATCGATGCCATCGCGGAGAATGCGCAGGACACGCCGCCGCTGCGCACGGGCGCGCTCGATGTGCTCGCCCAGCACGTGCTCGGCTGCGCCTGCGGCGAGCCGTTCCTCTCGCACGAGCTCTACGGCGAGGTTCGCACCGCCGCGCCCTACGCAAACCTGTCGCGGCAGGATTTCGACGACGTGGTCGATTTCGTCGCCTCCGGCGGCTATGCGCTGAAGACCTATGAGCGCTTCGCCCGTATCAAGCAGGACAAGGAAGGACGCTGGCGCGTCGCCAACCCAAAAGTGCGGCAGAGCTACCGCATGAATGTCGGCACTATCGTCGAGGACGACATGCTGAAGGTGCGGCTAGTGCGCTCGCGCGGCGGTGAAGGAAAAGCAGGCGGCTCGACCGGGGTGATCGCGCGCGGCGGCAGGCTGCTTGGCGAGATCGAGGAAGCCTTCATCGAGGGCTTGAGCCCCGGCGACACTTTCGCGTTCAGCGGCGAGGTGGTCCGCTACGAGACCCTGGTCGAGGACCAGGTCTATGTCTCGCGCGCGCATGACAAGGATCCGAAGGTGCCGTCCTATATGGGCGGCAAATTCCCGCTCTCGACCTATCTCGCCGAGCGCGTGCGCCGGCTGCTCGATGATGGGCGCGCATGGGGTGGCTTGCCCGAGCAGGTGCGCGATTGGCTGTCGCTGCAAAAGGATGTCTCCCGCGTGCCCGCGGTGCGCGAGCTCCTGGTCGAGAGCTTTCCACGCGCCAACAAGCATTATCTCGTCTGTTATCCGTTCGAGGGCCGTCTCGCGCACCAGACCCTCGGCATGCTGCTGACGCGTCGTCTCGAACGCGCCCGCGCCCGGCCGCTCGGCTTCGTTGCCAACGAATATGCGATCGCGGTCTGGGCGCTTGGCGATATGTCGTTCATGATCCGGGACGGCCGGATCGATCTCGATGCCCTGTTCGACCCCGACATGCTCGGCGACGATCTCGAAGCCTGGCTCGCCGAATCGGCGCTCATGAAGCGCACCTTCCGCAATTGCGCGATCATCTCCGGCCTGATCGCGCGACGCCATACCGGCGAAGAGAAAAGCCGGCGCCAGGTGCTGTTCTCCACCGATCTGGTCTACGACGTGCTGCGCAAGCACCAGGCCGATCACGTGCTCTTGCGCGCCGCCCGCGCCGATGCCGCCACCGGCCTGCTCGACCTGCGCCGTCTCAGCGACATGCTGATGCGTATTCAGGGCCGGATCACGCTTCGGGAACTCGACCGCGTTTCCCCGCTCGCCGTCCCCGTGATGCTGGAAATCGGCCGCGAGTCAGTTTATGGCGAAGCTGGCGACGAGCTGTTGGCGGAAGCCGCCGACGAGCTGGTCAAAGAGGCCATGGGATAAGAGCAGGTTCGGACGTGACGGCAGGCGCGCAGGTTTCAGGAGATGTCGAGGACATGCGCGTTTCGAAGGTTACCATCAGCGGTGTGACGTTCGCGGCCGACCTCGCCGGTGCATTGTTCTGGGAAGAGCAGCGCCTGCTCGTCGTCTCCGACCTGCATCTGGAAAAAGCCTCCAGCTTCGCCACCCGCGGCGTGCTGCTGCCGCCCTACGACACGCTGGCGACGCTAAGCCGCCTTGCTGCTGTCATCTCCCGCCATGATCCACGCATCGTCATCGCGCTCGGCGACAGCTTTCACGACCGCACCGCGCATGAGCGTTTGTCGGCGGAAGATCGCGACGCTGTCGCCGCACTCCAGACCGGCCGCGACTGGATCTGGATCTCGGGCAATCACGATCCCATGCTGCCGCGTGATCTCGGCGGCACCGCCGCCGACGAAGTCTTGGTTGGCCCGATCGCCTTCCGCCACGAGCCGACCGGCGCAAGCGGCGAGATTGCCGGCCATCTGCATCCGAAGGCCCGCGTTTCCACGCGCGGCCGCTCGATGGAGCGCCGCTGCTTTGCCAGTGACGGGATGCGGGCCGTGATGCCGGCCTTCGGCGCCTATACTGGCGGCCTCAGCATCCGCGATGCCGCCTTCGCAAAGGTCTTTCCGACCAACGGCTTTGTCGCCCATCTGCTCGGCGACCGCCGCGTCCACGCGATCGCCGCGTCGCGGTGTTATTAGGCCGCCTTCGCCTGCACATCATCGCAGAACTCGGCGAGCCGATCGGCCAGCCGCAGCGTTGCGGGGCTGGCGCCGGGCGCGGCCATCAATGCCACCTCCGTGCGGTTGATCGGCGCAAAGCCATCCTTGGCGGTCAGCACGCGGTGGTCGGACTGGATGGCCATCTCCGACAGGATGCTCAGCCCCATGCCGGCGGCGACCGCGGCCTGGATGCCGGCGAGACTGGATGACGTGTAGGCGGTGTGCCAGGCGCGGCCCGCGCTTTCCAGCGCGTGAATGGCGCCGGCGCGATAGATGCAGCCGAGCGGAAACCCGATCAGCGGCACCGAGGGCACGTTGACGTCGACCGGATGGCTCTTGCTGGTGACCCAGTGCACCCGCTCGGGCCACACCGCGATGGCGTCCTTCGCGCCGGCCTCGCGCTTGTACAGCGCAAGATCGAGTTCGCCGCGTTCGAGATCACGGGCCAGATGCTTGCTCTGGTCGGCGCGGACGTCGAGCCGCAGGCGCGGATGCGAGCGCGAGAACGCACCGAGCAGTTTCGCCAGTCGGTATGCCGCGAAATCCTCGGGAATGCCGAGCCGGATCGCGCCTTCGCCCTCGGGCTGGCGCAGCACGTCGCGCGCCTCCTCGGCCAGCGAGAGCAGCCGCCGCGCATAGGACAGCAGCCGCTCGCCGGCCTCTGTGGGGCGGACATCTTTGCCGTCGCGGTGCAGCAGCGCCTGGCCGACGTCCTCCTCCAGCCGCTTGATCTGCTGGCTCACGGTCGACTGCGTGCGGTGAACGCGCTCGCCGGCGCGGGTGAAGCCGCCGGCCTCGATCACCGAGACGAAGCTGCGCAGCAGCTCGAGATCGAGCATCGCCGCCTCCATTCGAAAATCCACTGAATGGAAGTTAATCATTTAATTTCCAAATGGCAAGCTGCCTTCCTAGATCGAGGGCTCAGGAGAATGTCATGTCGCTCGCCCCATCGATCGCCGTCCCCCGCAGCCGTTTCAATCCGCTGCCGCTCTATATCGGCCTGTTCTGCCTGCTCTGGAGCTACGCCTTCATCGCCGGCAAGATCGGCGTCACCTATTGCCCGCCACTGATCCTGCTCGCCGCGCGCTTCTCGCTGGCCGGCGTTCTGATCCTGGGCGCGACCTGGATTCGAGGCGACGGCTGGTCCCTGTCCTGGCGCGACGCCGCGATCTTCGCCGTGCTCGGCATCGCCAACAACGCCCTCTATCTCGGGCTCGGCTATACCGGCCTGCAATCGGTCTCCGCGGGCCTCGGCGGGCTGATCGTCTCGGCCAATCCGGTGTTCACGGCTGCGCTTGCGGCGCTGCTGCTCGGCGAAGGCACGACCTGGCGCAAGGCGGCGGGCCTGCTGCTCGGCGTCATCGGTGTCACCTTCATCGTGTGGCACCGTTTGTCGGTCGGCACCGACAGCCTGCACGGCATCCTGTTCACGCTGGCCTCACTGGCCTCGATCGTAGCCGGCACCATCCTGTTCAAGCTGCTGGCGCCGAAGGGCTCGTTGTGGATCGGCAACGGCATCCAGAATCTCGCCGCCGGCATCGTGCTGGCGCCGGTCGCGCTCACCTTCGCCGACGTTCACGCGATCGTGGTCACCCCGAGCCTGATCGGCGCCTTTGCCTTCCTCGTGCTCGGCGGCTCGATCCTCGCCTACCTGCTCTGGTTTCATCTCCTGAAAGTGTGTGGCGCCACCGCCGCCAGCGCCTATCATTTCCTGATGCCGCCACTGGGCATGCTGTTCGCGTTTCTCGTGCTCGGCGAGCATGTCGAGGCCCGCGATTTGCTCGGGATCATTCCAGTCGCGCTCGGTATCTATCTGGTGACGCGTCCGGCAAAGCTCGTCTCGTAACAGGAGTTCATCATGCCCGTTTCCATCACCCTGATCGGCGGCCCCACTGCGCTGATCGAGATCGACGGCTTTCGCCTGCTCACCGACCCCACCTTCGACGCGCCCGGTGCCTATCAACTGCCGCATGTGAAGCTGGAGAAGACGATCGGACCTGCCGTCAGGCCTGACGCAATCGGTCCGATCGACGCCGTGTTGCTGAGCCACGATCAGCACTCCGACAATCTCGACAATTCCGGCCGGGAGCTTCTCGGCAAGGTCAAGCGCGTGCTGACGACCGAAGCCGGCGCAAAGCGCCTCGGCGGCCATGTCGAGGGCCTTGCGCCCTGGAGCGCCGCGCATCTCAGGGACGGCGACGGCAATGCGCTGACCATCACCGCGACGCCCGCGCGCCATGGCCCGGCCGGCATCGAGCCCTTGTCCGGCGACGTCATCGGCTTCGTGGTGTCGTCGAGCCGGAAGGACACGCGGCCGGTCTATATCAGCGGCGACACCACCTGGTTCGACGGCGTCGCCGAAGTCGCGCGCCGCTTCAAATGCGGTGTGGTGCTGCCCTTCGCAGGCGCGGCGCAAACGCGCGGGCCGTTCCATCTCACCATGGACACCAACGACACCATCGAGACCGCGCGTGCCTTTCCCGATGCGACGATCGTGCCGCTGCACACCGAAGGCTGGGCTCATTTCCGCCAGAGCAGCGAGGATCTGCGCAAGACCTTCGACGTGCTCGGCTTCGGGACGCGCTTGCGCCTGCTGGAGCCAGGCGTGCCGACGGTGATCGAGGCGCCGTGATGTCGCCACGTCGTCATTGCGAGGAGCCCTTGCGACGAAGCAATCCAGAATCCCTCCGCGACGGCAATCTGGATTGCTTCGCTTCGCTCGCAATGACGGAGTGTGTGGCTCAATCCTTCCGAAACACGATCGACGCCATCCAGCCCGTCATCAGCGCCATCGCTGCGGTGGCGAGGCCATAGAGAAGCCCATGTTGTCGCGCGCTGGTGGCGACGAACTGCTCCAAGCCGACCTTGACGATCTCGAACGCGGTCTCGGTCTTGCCGATGAACGCACCGCTCGCAAACAGCTTGATCTCCACCTCATAAGTGCCGATCGGCACCTCTGCCGGCAGCGGAATGCCGGTGCGGAACAGCGTCGGCGTCAGGAACGTCACCGCGCTCGCATCCTCCCGATAGAGCCCGTCCTGGGTGCGCAGGCGGATGAAGGCGGAGCGGAACGCATCGTTCGGCACCACGTCGGCATAGTCGCCGCTGACCCGCTGGGTCAGCAGCACGTTGTTGAGCCCGATCTGCTGCCGCCGCGCGATCTCGGGCGAGGTGATCACATCGAAGGGACGGTTGGCGAACAGCGCCAGATAGCTCGGCACCTCCAGGAATTGCCGGTAGTCGGTGTTGATCCAGATGCCGAAGGTGCGCTCCTTGCGCCGCGTCACCATGTCGGCGCGCGGGCCCAGCACGGTGACGACGAGATCGTAACTCGTGCGATCGGCCGGGGTCGTCGCATCCTTTTCGATCGAGCCGAACAGCACCAGCTCCTCGCCTGAATAATTCGGCGTCACGGTGACGCGGTGGTTGGAGACCGACACGATCAGCCGCTCGGCGCGCGCGCCGCCGACGAGCAGCAGGACGAGAAGCACTGCGACAAGCGCGCGCGTCATCCGCTCACTCCCAGCTCACGGATGGTGAAGAGGTCCGCAGGTTGGATCACCAGCTCGATCGCGAAGCGGATGCCGACCGAGAGGATCAAAAGGCCGAGCAGCAGCCGCAGCTGCTCGCCGCGGATCTTTTGGCCGGCGCGGGCGCCGAACTGCGCGCCTGTGACGCCGCCGACCATCAGGATCAGCGCCAGCACGGCGTCGACGAGGTGATTGGTCACCGCGTGCAGCATGGTCGCGAACAGCATCGTGACCAGGGTGAGGACCATCGAGGTGCCGATCACGGTCGAGGTCGGCACCCGCAACAGATAGATCATGATCGGCACCAGGATGAAGCCGCCGCCGATGCCCATGATGGCGCCGATGAAGCCGATCATGATGCCGACGACCACGACGGGAATCACCGAGAGGTAGATCTTCGAGCGCTTGAACCGCATCTTCAGCGGCAGGCCGTGGATCCAGTTGTGCGCGCGGCGCGGCGGCACCGCGCCGCGCCGGGTCCGCATAAGGGCGCGCAGGCCCTCGGAGAACATCAGGCTGCCGACGGTGCTGAGCAGCACGACGTAAGAGAGCGCGATCATCAAGTCGAGCTGGCCGAGCGCACGGAGCCGGGTGAAGGTCCAAACGCCGAGCGCCGTTCCGGTCACGCCGCCGCAGAGCAGGACGCTCGCAAGTGCCGGATCAATCGCGCGCCGCCGCCAATAGGACAGTGCGCCGGAAAAGGAGGAGGCCGCGATGTGGCTCGCGACCGAGGCGACCGCGACCGCCGGCGTGATGCCGATGAAGATCAGCAGCGGCGTCATCAGGAAGCCGCCACCGATCCCGAACATGCCGGACACGAAGCCGACCGCGGCGCCCATGGCGAGCACCAGGAAGACGTTGACCGGAAGATCGGCGATCGGAAGGTAGAGCTGCATTGAACCACGCGCCGGCGGGACAGATCGATTGCCGCGGAATGCTCGCGGGAAGGTCGGAACGATTGCCCCGCCCCTCCATAGCGGAATTCGCTGTCGGGAGGGATCGGGAAATTTGCGCGTGGTGAATGCGCGCAACAGCGGCATCCAAGCTCTTTCTCCTCACCCTGAGGAACCTGCGCAGCAGGCGTCTCGAAGGGCGAGGTCCGGATTTAGAGCCGGGCCTGCATGGTTCGAGACGCGCGCAAGAGCGCGCTCCTCACCATGAGGGGAAAGAGCTTAATGCGCCGCCGACGCCGACTTCTTGGTCGCGACCGGCTTCGGCGCCGGCTTGGCGCTCGCCTGCGGCGCGCTATCCCAGCCGCCGGCGGGCGTCGCGACATTGACGGCATCGTCGGGCTGCGGTTCGGCGCTGAAGGTCTGGATTGCGAGCTTGGCGGCGGCGAGCGATTGCGGGTCGAGACGTTTGGCGACGTCGTCGCGCTTGCCGGCCGCATCTGCGTCGCCCTGAGCGGCGGCCAGGCTGAACCATTTGTAGGATTCGGCGAGGTTCTGTTCGACGCCGATGCCGCGGGCATAGAGAATGCCGAGGTTGAACTGGCTGTCGGCAACGCCGCGGTCGGCCGCTTTGCGGAACCACAGCGCCGCGCTCTTGTAATTGGCGCCACGTCCGCCGCCATCGGCATCTAGCACCGCGAGATTGTGCATCGCCTTGGCGTTGCCGCGCTCGGCGGCCTGCGTGTAGTAGCGGCGGGCGATATCGGCGTCCTTCTTCACGCCAAGGCCCTTCTCGTAGAGCGTGCCGAGGCGGAAGGTCGCGGGCACCACGCCGGCCTGCGCCGCGCGGTCGTACCATTTGGCGGCTTCGTCGTAGTTCGCAGCCACGCCCTTTCCTTCCGCAAAGCGCACGCCGATCTCGTAGGCCGCGGTCGCATCGCCCTTCATCGCGGCGGTGCGCAGGCCCGGGCCGCCGATGCCGTCGGGCAGCTTCTCGCTCGGCGGCACCTGGATGAGGCCGAGCTTGCCGCGGCTCGTGCCCGACAGCGCGCCGGTGACGTCGCTGGAGACAGGCGGGGCCGCGGGAGGGACCGGCGGGATTTCGACCGAGGCCGAGCTGCCCGGATTGGCGGCGGGAGCCGGCGCGGCATTGTTCTGGGATTGTCGTCCGATCGGCGTCGGCGAGGTCATCGACGGTGTGACCTGTTCGGGCGTAGCGGGCTTGGTCTCGACCGGGGGCGGCGGGGCCAGCGGTGTGGGCTGGCCCGACGAATTCTCCATCGTTTGCGGCGCCGGCGGCGCGCTGCCGCCTTCGAGCAGGCCCATCGCCATCTTGAAGGTGCCGAGCACGATCACGACAACGCTCGCGCCGACCAGCAGCGAGCGGATCTTCGACGTGATGGTCGAGCCGCCGTCCTTGTCCTTGGAGCGATCGGCCCCCGCCTTGGCGGCGCGGCCGGTCTTTTCCGGCTGCGCGGCGGCGGCCTGGGCGGCGCGGCGCGCGGCGGCGATGAAGCTGGACGACGACACCGGCTCTTTCGGAGCGGTGGGAATTCCGCTGATTGCGCTCTCGGAGGCGGCGATGCGCTCCGACGGCGTGGCGACGCGTCCACCCGGCCGTGTGCCCGGCTCGAGCGGATGATCCGGCGGCAATTCCGGCGCGAGTGCAGCGCGCGCGGGCACGGTGTGCGGCTCCAGGATTTCGCTGATCGCACGCGGCGGAACGGGCGGTGCCGACGGCACCGGCGGCGGCGCGGCATGGAATTCGCGCGGCGCGGCGGCGAAGGCGGCCTGCGCTGCCTGCGCTGCGGCGGGGTTCGGCAGCTCCGGCTTCGGATCGTATTTCGGCTGCTGCGGCGGCCGCGGCTCGCGCGCCATCGGAGCGGGCTCCATCGGAGCGGCCTCCATCGGAGCGGCCATAGGCATCAGCGGTGCCGGCGGCGCGGTGCGCACGGCGCGCAGATCGCCCTCGATCATGGAGAGGCGGTCGACGACATGACCGAGCGTGTTGTGAACGGCTTCGAGCGAATCCTGCGTATTCCGGTTGGTCTCGGCCTGGCTGAAGCGGATGTCGGAGAGCTCGCGCTTGACGAGATCGACCACGCCGGAATCGGGCGGCGGCGAATTGCGGCTCTCGGCCAGCGCGGAATAGGTCGCCTGCTGCCGCTCCAGGTGCCTCAGGATGTCGTGCAGCCCGTCCTCGACGCGGCTCAGGTTGCCGCTGCGTGGATCGGAGGCGGCCTCGATCCGCTCCAGCAGATAGGAGACACGCTGCTCGAGATGGGCGAAGGTCGAGGCCGAGTCGTTGCCGACCTGCATGCGATCGAAGCGGTCCGACAGCGCACGGATCGCAGCTTCCAGATGCTCGGTGCTCTCGGACGGCTGCGCCCGCTCGCGGGTTTCCAGCGCCGCGGTGAGCGCCGCGATGCGCTGCTCCAGCACCGCAAAGCTGTCGCTCGGGCCGGTGGCGCGGGTGATCTGGTCGACCTTGGAGGACAGCAGCTGCACGTCTTCGGACAGACGCGCCAGCGCTTCGTTGGAGGCGACGTTGGAGACGATGCTGCGCAACGCCGAGATCGCGTCTTCGAGCTGGCGCACTGTCGAGGGATCGTCATTGGCGCGCAGGATCAGATCGAGCTTGGCGCCGAGATTGCGGATCGCCTCGTCATAGCCGGTGAGCTGCTCGGCCGGCGTCAGCGTGCGCAGCACCTGCTTGATGTCGGATAGCGCGCGCTCGATGCCTGACAGGACCTGGCCGTCGGTGCCGTTGGAGCGGGTCTCGTCGATGCGACGGTGCAGCGAGCGGATCTCGTTCTCGATCGATTCGATCGCGCGCCGCGGCATCGCCTCGGTGATGGCGTGACGGATCTCGGCAAGCTCGCTGCGGAAGGCGGTGACCGCCTGCTCGGTATTGTCAGGGCGCTGGAGCGACTCGATCTGGCTCGTGATCTTGAGCAGATGGCGCTCGAGCGAGGAGAAATCCGGCCCCGACGGTTGGGGCGGCGGCGCGTAGGCGGGGGCGGGTGGCGCCGCCATCGGCGCGATCGGCAGCGCGGCGCGCGGCGGCATCGGCCGCGGTGCAAAGCCGTCGAGCTCGCTTTGCCGCGCCGTGATCTCGGCGACCGCGACGTCGAACGACGCCGGGCTCAGGGGAGGCGAGCTGCGATAGATCTGGGCTGCCGCGCGCTCGACCGCATCGGCCTGGCGCTGGCGCGTCTCGACCGGTGACGGTGGCGGCCGCTGGGTCTGAGGCTGCTGCTGCGGCTTCGAGATTTGCGAGAGCCGTGCATCGAGCCGCGAGATCGCATCATTGAGCTGGCGCGCGACGCCCTGCTCGCGCGAGATGTCCTGCCGCGAAGGGTCCTGGCGCTGGGTGGGCTTTGAAATCCGTTCGATCTGCTGGGTGATCGCGTCGAGCCGCTGGTGGATGTCGGCGACTTCGCGGCTTTCCTGGCTCGGTCCGTGCGCCTGGCTCGGTCCTTGCGGAATGTGCTGCGAACGCTGCTCGTAAGGTGCGCGAAAGTTCGGCGCGGCAGTCTCGCCGAGCGTGGAGTTCAGCCAATCGTTGAGTGACATGCCGGCTCTGCGCGCAGCAGCTTCGGCCCGCTCCCGGACGGATGGATCGATGCCGTCAACACTCCACGATACGCGCGAATTCATGACTCTGTCCGGTTCCGACTCCGGCGCCCCACCCGGCGCCTCCAGCCTCCCCTCGCGTGCCGGTTGCAAACACAACCGAATTTGGCGCGGGTCGTCTGCCTCGAAAACCGACTTTTTCCTGTTACGGTAAATAACGGGTTAAGGAATGCGGCACCGCTGTCTTAAAGTTGGGCGGGGGAGCTCAGCCACGAACGAGGTGCGCTCCCTCCCCCGCTTGCGGGGGAGGGCTGGGGAGAGGGTGCTTCAACAACGAAGACTCCCAAAGAGGAGAAAGCCCTCACCCGGCGCTACGCGCCGACCTCTCCCGCAAGCTTGCGGGAGAGGTGACCGGCACTGCCTATGCGTCTCAGCCCTTCGCCCGCTTCCCCTCCTCCAGCGGCACTACGCTGGCCTTGCCGCTCATTGCCGACAGCGCGTCCAGCGCCTCCTCGCAGAAATCGGCCACCATCTGCTCGTGCCGGGCGCCGAGCTGAAGCAGGAGCAGATTGCCGAGGTCGAGCCGGCCTTCCGCCGTTCCCTCCGGAAAACGCTTCTTCAGGATGCGCTCGTAATTGGCGTGGCGGTCGCGGTGATGCTCCAGGCGGGCCATCAGATCAGTGCGTATGGGCTCGATGTCGATGCTGTCGAGCGCATGCAGCCGCACCAGGAGGTCGTCCTTGATCGAGGGCGGCGTGCTGGGCCGCGCGGCCCAGTGCCGCAGTGCTGTTCGGCCCTCGGGAGTAAGCGTATAGATCAGTTTATTGGGCTTGCCAGACTGCACGACCTCGCGGCCCTGGATGTAGCCGCGGTCGCGCAGCTTGGAGAGTTCGCGGTAGATCTGCTGGTGGTCGGCCTTCCAGAAGAAGCCGATCGATGAATCGAACGTCTTGGCGAGCTCGTAGCCCGTCATCGGACGTTCCGTCAGGCAAGCGAGGATTGCGTCGCCCAGTGCCATGACCGGCCTCCCTTCGCGAATTTGACCGACTTACTTGACTTTATGCGCATCGGCGCATATGCGTCAATGTGCATATGAGGCAGCTTGCGCACGGGGCTAAAGACCCCGACGGAAAATCCAGCGGAATCAACCTCCTCGCTACTGTGCATGGGGTTGTTTTTGTCCTTTTTGCCCTTGCCCTTAGGGAGGCACCCGAGAATGACCGGTCTCGATTCCTGGTACGCCTACATGAAGTCTCACGACCGCGCCGCGCTCTGGGACCTTCTGCACCCGGATGCCGTGTTCGAAAGCCCCGTCGTGCATTCGCCGCAGCGCGGGCGCGACATCACCTTCAAATACCTCTCCAGCGCCGAGAAGGTGCTCGGCGGCCCGGGCTTCACCTATGTCGGTGAATGGCGCAGCGACACTGGCGCCGTGCTCGAATTCAAGAACGTCATCGACGGCATCGAGATCAACGGTGTCGACATCATCAGTTTCGACAGCGACGGACGCATTACCCGTTTCAAGGTGATGGTGCGTCCGCTCAAGGCGATCAACATGCTGCACCGCCTGATGGCGGAGCAGTTGGCCGCCCAATCATGACACTGCCCTGAGGTTGCGGAAGCCGCTAAGCTCGCGACTGCGCCGCAGGGACTTCACGAGAATTCCACCACTTCAAGGCTCAACCAAGTCGAGGCCCGTGCCGGGAGAACGCCATGCCGATCTATAAAGCCCCCGTCGACGATGTGAACTTCCTGCTCAACGACGTCTTCCAGATCGATCGCTACGACAATCTGCCGGGCTTCTCGGATGCGTCCAGCGACGTGCGCGAGGCGATCCTCGGCGAGGCCGCCAAGCTCGCTGAAGAGGTGCTCCAGCCGCTCAACCGTATCGGCGATCTCGAAGGCTGCAAGCGTGCCGATGACGGCAGCGTCACCACGCCGAAGGGGTTCAAGGAGGCGTTCAAGCAGGTCGCCGAGGGCGGCTGGCTTGGTCTGTCGGCGCCGACCGAATATGGCGGGCAGGGGCTGCCGGTGACGCTCTCCCAGGCGATCAATGAATTCCAGATCTCCGCCAACATGGCGTTCTCGATGTATGGCGGCCTCACCATGGGCGCGACCGCGGCATTGCTGGTGCACGGCACGCCCGAGCAGAAGCAGACCTACGTGCCGAAGATGGTCGCCGGCGAATGGACCGGCACCATGAACCTGACCGAGCCGCATTGTGGCACCGATCTCGGCATGCTCCGCACCAAGGCGGTGCGCCAGGCCGACGGCAGCTTCAAGATATCAGGCACCAAGATCTTCATCTCGGCCGGCGAGCATGACCTCGCCTCCAACATCATCCACCTCGTGCTCGCCCGCATCGAGGGCGCGCCCGCCGGCATCAAGGGCGTGTCGCTGTTCGTGGTGCCGAAATTCCTGGTCAACGCCGATGGTTCGGTCGGGCAGCGCAATAGCGTCGTCTGCGGCTCAATCGAGCACAAGATGGGCATCCACGGCAATTCCACCTGCGTGATGAACTACGACAACGCCACCGGCTGGCTGATCGGCGAAGAGAACAAGGGTATGCAGGGCATGTTCGTGATGATGAACGAGGCTCGCCTCGGCGTCGCCGTGCAGGGCCTCGCGCAATCCGAGGTCGCCTATCAGAACGCGGTTGCCTATGCCCGCGAGCGCATCCAGGGCCGCGCGCTGACAGGCGCCAAGGCCCCGGACAAGCCGGCCGATCCGATCATCGTTCATCCCGACGTGCGCCGCACGCTGCTCTCGATCCGCGCCTTCAACGAGGCCGCGCGCGCCTTCGTGATCTGGACCGCGCTGAAGAGCGACGTCGCGCATCGCTCGGAGGATCCCAGGGACCGCCAGGCCGCCGACGACCACATGGGCCTGATGACGCCGGTGCTGAAGGGCTTCCTTACCGATTACGGCTTTGCCAATGCGGTGCACGCGCAGCAGATGTATGGCGGCCACGGCTACATCGCCGAGCAGGGCATGGAGCAGTTCGTGCGCGATGCCCGCATCGCGATGATTTATGAAGGTGCCAACGGCATCCAGGCGCTCGACCTCGTCGGCCGCAAGCTGCCGCGGGACGGCGGCCGCGCCATTATGGCCTTCTTCGGCGAGGTCATGGCCTTCGCCAAGGAGAACGGCGGCGACGAGGCGCTAAAACCGTTCATCGCTCCGCTCTCGACCTCACTCGGCCATCTCCAGCAGGCCACCACCTGGCTGATGCAGAACGCGATGGCGAAGCCGGACAATGCCGGCGCCGCCGCAACCGATTACCTGCATCTCTTCGGCTTCGTCGCGCTCGGCTACATGTGGGCGAAGATGGCGAAGGTGACGCTAGGGAAGATTGCCGAGAGCGGGGCCACGCCCTATCTCTCGACCAAGCTCGTCACCGGCCGCTTCTTCATGGAGCGGATGCTGCCGGAGACCGCGGCCAATCTCGCGCGCATCCAGGCCGGCTGCGCCACCATCATGGAACTGCCGGCGGAAGCGTTCTGACCTGCTTCCGCCGCCTGCTCCCAATCGTTGAACATCACATCAGGAGGGCGTCATGCCTGAGGCATTCATCTACGACCACGTTCGCACCCCGCGCGGCCGCGGCAAGGCGGACGGCGCGCTGCACGAAGTCACGGCGCTGGCGCTCGCGACCGTGCCACTGAAGGCGCTGAAGGACCGCAACAACCTGCCCGAGGACTCGGTCGATGACGTCGTGCTCGGCGTGGTCGATCCGGTGGGCGAAGCGGGCAGCGACATCGCGCGCTTCGCAGCGCTGAAGGCGGGTCTCGGCCAAGCCGTGCCCGGCGTGCAGATCAGCCGCTTCTGTGCCTCAGGTCTCGACGCCGTGAACTTTGCCGCCGCCCAGGTGATGAGCGGCCAGCATGAGCTGGTGATCGGTGGCGGCGCTGAATCCATGAGCCGCGTTGGCATCGGCGCCTCCGGTGGCGCCTGGCCGATGGATCCCTCAATGGCGGTGCCGGCCTATTTCATGCCGCAGGGGGTCTCGGCCGATTTGATCGCCACCAAATATGGTTTCTCGCGCGACGACGTCGATGCCTACGCGGTGCAAAGCCAGCAGCGCGCGGCCAAGGCGTGGGACGAGGGCCGCTTCGATAAGTCGGTGGTGCCGGTGAAGGACATCAATGGCCTCACCATCCTCGCCAAGGACGAGCACATGCGGCCCTCGACGACGATGCAGTCGCTGGCCCAGCTGCAGCCGTCGTTCACGATGGTGGCGCAGATGGGCGGCTTCGACGGCGTCGCGGTGCAGTCGCATCCGGAGATCGAGCGCGTCAACTACGTGCACCACGCTGGCAACTCCTCGGGTATCGTCGACGGCGCCGGCGCCGTTCTGCTCGGCAGCAAGGAGGCAGGCGCGAAATACGGCCTGAAGCCGCGTGCCAAGATCCGTGCCTTCGCCAATATCGGCTCCGAGCCGGCGATGATGCTGACCGGTCCAGTCGACGTCACCGAAAAACTGTTCGCGCGCTCCGGCATGAAGAAGTCCGACATCGACCTGTTCGAGCTCAACGAGGCCTTCGCCTCCGTCGTGCTGCGCTACATCCAGGCCTTCGACATCGACAATGCCAAGATCAACGTCAATGGCGGTGCGATCGCGCTCGGCCATCCGCTTGGTGCGACCGGCGCGATGATTCTCGGCACCGTGCTCGACGAGCTCGAGCGCACCAACAAGTCCACCGCGCTGGTGACGCTGTGCATCGGCGGCGGCATGGGCACCGCAACCATCATCGAGCGCGTGTAACGCGTTGCTGTAGGGTGGGCAAAGCGAAGCGTGCCCACCACTGCGCTTCGAAAATGATGGTGGGCACGGCGCAGGAGCGCCTTTGCCCGCCCTACGAGATCTCAAGTCAACCGCCAGCGCCTGAGATCGGCGGCCGGCACCGAGGAGCAACCAAAATGTCGTACAAGAACTTCAAGCTTGAGACCGATTCCGATGGCATCGTGCTCGTCACCTGGGACATCCCGGGCCGTTCGATGAACGTGCTCGACGAGACCTCGACCAATGAGCTCGACGCGATCGTCAAGGCGACCACGGCTGATGCCGCGGTGAAGGGCGTCGTCATCACCTCAGCGAAAGAAGCATTCTGCGCCGGCGCAGATCTCTCGATGCTCGAAGGCATGAACCAGGCCTACGCGAAGGTCTTGAAGGAGCAGGGCGAGACCGCGGCGAACCAGATGCTGTTCGAGCAGAGCCGGCGCTTCTCGCAGGTCCTGCGTTCGATCGAGACCTCCGGCAAGCCCTGGGCGGCGGCGATCAACGGCCTCGCGCTCGGTGGCGGTTTTGAGATCACGCTGTGCTGCCATTATCGCGTTGCCGCAGAGAACCCCAAGACTCGTCTCGGCCTGCCCGAGGTCAAGGTTGGCCTGTTCCCCGGCGCTGGCGGCACGCAGCGCGTGCCGCGTCTGGTGCCGCCGCAGGACGCGATGACGATCCTGCTCAAGGGCGATCCCGTCACGATCGAGAAGGCGAAGGCGCTGAACCTGATCCACGCCATCGTTCCCGCTGCCGACCTCATCAAGGCGGCCAAGGACTGGATCAAGGGCGGTGGCAAGGCGGTCGCACCCTGGGACGAGAAGAGTTTCAAGCTGCCCGGCGGTCCGGTGTTCTCAAAGGCCGGCATGATGATGTTCCCGGCCGGCAACGCAATCTATCGGCGCGAGACCTACGACAATTATCCGGCCGCGCGCGCGATCATGAGCTGCGTCTATGAAGGCCTGCAGCTGCCGATCGACGCCGCCTTGCGCGTCGAGTCGCGCTATTTCACCTCGGTGCTGCGCTCAAAGGAGGCGGCCGCGATGATCCGCAGCCTGTTCCTGTCGATGCAAGAGCTCAATAAGGGCGCACGCCGTCCGAAGCACGTGCCGCCGACCAAGGTGAAGAAGATTGCCGTGATCGGCGCCGGCTTCATGGGCGCGAGCGTCGGCTACGTCTCGGCTCGTGCCGGTCTCGACGTCGTCCTGATCGATCGCGACCAGGAGAGCGCCGACAAGGGCAAGGCGCATGCGCAGAAGGTGATCGAGGAGCAGATCAAGAAGGGCCGCGCCAAGCCGGGCGATGCCGAGGCGCTGCTCGCCCGCATCACCGCGACGGCGGACTATGCCGCGCTGAAGGATGTCGACCTCGTCATCGAGGCTGTGTTCGAGGACCGCAACGTCAAGGCGGAGACCTTTGCCAGGGCGCAGGAGTACCTAAAGTCCGACGTGATCTTCGCGTCCAACACCTCGACGCTGCCGATCACCTCGCTGGCCGAGAGCTTCAAGGACCAGGGCAAGTTCGTCGGCATCCACTTCTTCTCTCCGGTCGAGAAGATGATGCTGGTCGAGATCATCCTGGGCAAGAACACCGGCGATGTCGCGCTTGCGACCGCGATGGATTACGTCCGGCAGATCGGCAAGACGCCGATCGTGGTCAACGACTCCAGAGGCTTCTTCGCCAACCGCTGCGTCGGCCGCTACGTCGCCGAGGGCAACGAGATGTTCCTGGAAGGCGTGCCGCCGGCAATGATCGAGAACTGCGCCAAGATGGCCGGCATGCCGGTCGGCCCGCTCTCGCTGTCGGATGAAGTCGCGCTCGACCTCGGTCTCAAGATCATGAAGGCGACGGAAGCCGATCTCGGTCCCAACGCCATCAATCCCGAGCAGAAGAAGCTGATGGTCGAGATGGTCGAGAAGCAGGGCCGGCTTGGCCGCAAGAACAGCAAGGGCTTCTACGACTATCCCGAGAAGGGCAAAGGCCAGAAGAGCCTGTGGCCGGGTCTCTCGGCCTTGCAGCCGAAGCAGCTTGACCCTGACACGCTCGACATCGAGGAGCTGAAGCAGCGCTTCCTGGTGGTGCAGGCGGTGGAAGCCGCTCGCACGGTCGAGGATCACGTCATCACCGATCCGCGCGAGGCCGATGTCGGCTCGATCCTCGGCTTCGGCTTCGCGCCGTTCACCGGCGGTACGCTGTCCTACATCGATTTCATGGGTACGAAGAAGTTCGTCGAACTCTGCCACAAGCTCGAGGCCAAATACGGCTCACGCTTCACGCCGCCGAAATTGCTCGAGGAGATGGCCGCAAAGGGCGAAACCTTCTACGGCCGCTTCGCGCCGAACAAGGCGGCGGCCTGACGGAACCCGTCATTCCGGACAGTCCGCAACGCGGACTGATCCGGAATCTCGATGGGCTTTGCTCGGTCATGCAACAACTGCGAGCTACCGGGTCCGCCGCGTCGCGGCGCCCCGGAATGACGAAGAACAATCACTTCGCCTGAAGCAGCCCTTCCTTCCTCAGCGCTTCCTGCACCTGCGGCCGCGCCGCGACGCGGGCCTTGTAGGCGGTCAGGTTAGGCATCGCCGAGAGGTCGAACTTCATGCGGTCGGCCCAGGTCAGCATCGTGAACAGATAGCCGTCGGCGACCGTGAACTGCTTGCCCATGAGGTAGTCGCGGCCGGCGAGCTGGCTGTCGACATATTTCAGCTTGCCCATGACGCGGTCCTTGAAGAAGGCCTTGGCCTCGTCGTTCAGCGCCGGGGCGAACAGGGGGCCAAAGCTCTTGTGCACCTCCGAGGTGAGGAAGTTGAGCCATTCGAGCAGCTTGTAGCGCTCGGAACTGTCGCGGGCGGGGGCCAGCGCCTTGCTTGATGCCCGATCGGCGATCATCTGGACAATCACCGGGCCTTCGGTCACGATCTCACCGCTGTCGAGGCCTAGCGCAGGGACCTGGCCCTTGGGGTTCAGCTTCAGATAATCCTCACCATTTTCGAGCTTCTTGGCCCGGATATCGACCTTGACCAGCTCATAGGGCAGGCCGGCTTCCAGAAGCGCGATGTGGGGGGACAGGGAGCAGGCGCCGGGCGAATAATACAGCTTCATGGAATTTCCTCCTCATGACGCTTGGTTGGAGCGAAAGAACGACTACATGCGCTTGCATGAAATAGTCAAGATTGATGCAGGTGCATCGAATGAGGTAAAGAGCGGGCGACGAGCTTGAGCGGGACCATGAAACGCAAACCATCGACCGAGGCAACTTCGGCCTGGATCCGCCTGATGCGGGTGCAGAGCCGCGTGCTCGATTGCGTCGAGCAGGATCTGAAAAAGGCCGGGTTCCCGCCGCTCGCCTGGTATGACGCGCTGCTCGAACTGTCCCGCGCCCCCTCTGGCGAGTTGCGGCCGGTGGAGCTCGAACGCCAGATGTTGATCCCGCAATACTCGACCTCGCGGCTGATCGACCGCCTGGTCGACGAAGGTCTCGCCTTGCGGCGCGAATGCAAGATCGACAAGCGTGGCCAGTTCGTCGAGATCACGGAAGCCGGCCGCGAGTTGCAGAAGCGGATGTGGGGCGCCTATTCGGCCGCGATCGAGAAATATGTCGGTTCGAAACTATCGGATGCCGACGCCGTCAAGCTCAGCGGTCTGCTCGATCGCCTCGGCTGCTCGTGCGGCGAGATGAAACTGCCGCCCGCCGCAAACGCCAACGAAAGCACACCGTCGCGATGATCGCGCGGCAAACCAGCACGTCCGCGCGCCCGGCGGGTTCGCGGAGGCTCCCGTCACCCGCGCGTTCGGTCGAAGCGCTTTTTGATTAGAGTTTGATATGGCGCGAGACCAGATCGACATGACGCCACTGCAATCGCGCGACGAGCTCGTCGCGTGGTTCGAGGCCGGCTGCAAGGATCCGTCCGAATTCCGCATGGGGACCGAGCACGAGAAGACGCCGTTCACGCTCGAAGGCCACCGACCGGTGCCTTACGAGGGGGCGCGCGGCATCGGCGCGCTGCTCGAGGGCATGAAGCTCCTGCTCGGCTGGGAGCCGATCATGGAGCAGGGCAATATCATCGGCCTCTACGACGTCACCGGCGGCGGTGCCATCTCCCTCGAGCCCGGCGGACAGTTCGAGCTCTCCGGCGCGCCGGTCGAGAACGTGCACCAGACCCAGAGCGAGCTGATGGCGCATCTGGCGCAAGTGCGCGAGATCGCAACCCCGCTCGGCATCGGCTTCCTCGGGCTCGGCATGACGCCGTCCTGGTCGCGCGCGGACATCCCGGTGATGCCCAAGGGCCGCTACAAGATCATGACCAATTACATGCCGAAGGTCGGTCAATATGGCCTCGACATGATGTACCGGACTTGCACCGTGCAGACCAATCTCGACTTCTCCTCGGAAGCCGACATGGTCAAGAAGCTGCGCGTCTCGCTCGCGCTTCAACCGGTCGCGACCGCGCTGTTCGCCAATTCGCCGTTTACCGAAGGCAAGCCGAACGGCTTTCTCTCCTTCCGCTCCGAGATTTGGCGCGACACCGACAATGCGCGTTCGGGCATGATGCCGTGGGCGTTCGAGGATGGCATGGGCTTCGAGCGCTATGTCGATTACGCGCTCGACGTGCCCATGTATTTCGTCAAGCGCGGCGAGCAGTACATCGACGTATCGGGCTCCTCGTTCCGTGCCTTCTTCGACGGCCGCAACAACAATCTTCCCGGCGAGCGACCGACGCTGTCGGACTGGGCCAATCACCTCTCGACGATCTTCCCGGAAGTCCGGCTCAAGCGCTATCTCGAGATGCGCGGCTCCGACGGTGGTCCGTGGGGCCGGTTGCCGGCGCTGCCGGCGTTCTGGGTCGGGCTGCTCTACGACGATGTCTCGCTCGACGCCGCTTGGGAAATCGTGAAGCACTGGAGCGCGCCTGAACGTCAGGCCTTGCGCGACGACGTGCCGCGCTTCGGCTTCAAGTCGCGGATCAGGGATCGCTATCTCTTCGAGGTCGCCAAGGAGTGCCTGGTTCTCGCACATGCCGGCCTGCGCCGGCGTGGCCGGCTCGACCAGCTCGGCCGCGATGAGACGAGGCATTTGGAGCCGCTCGATCGCATCATCGAGTTCGGCCGGACGCCGGCTGAGGAGATGCTGGACAAGTTTAATGGTCCCTGGAAGGGCTCGGTGGAACCTGCCTACGCGGAATACGCTTTCTAGATTAGGCTAATAGCAGGCAATTGAGCCGTTCATCGCCCGTACAGGTTTGCGGCGATCAAATGATCGGCTGGAAAAACCTGTGCATCGTCAATAACTCGAAAGCTGTTCCGATGGGAAAGGGCCGCCTGCCTGGGGTCGTCATGGCCCGCGTCTTGGCTTGCGTCGCGCTGCTTTCGCTCCTGTTTGCGAGCGCGCCGGCGCCGGCGCAGACGGCGTTCGACCGCCCAGGCGGCGACTATTTCAACACGCCGGTCACTTCGGGCGACCCTGAGGATTGCGCGCTGCTGTGCGAGCGTGACCGCCGTTGCCGCTCCTGGAGTTTCAACTATCCCGACGTCGAGGGCGGCTCGGCGGTGTGCTGGCTCAAGAATACGGTGCCGACGCGGGTGCCGGGCAATTGCTGCATCTCCGGGGTGCGCGGCGCTGGCGTGATCGAGCCGCGCATCGAGGGTGTGGAAACGTCGATCGATCGCCCGGGCGGCGACCTGCGCAATTTCGAGCTCAAGGTCGGCGAGGGCGAGGAGACCTGCAAGGCCGCCTGCACCGCCGACAACAAATGCCGCGCCTTCACCTATGCCCGTCCCGGCTACACCGGGCGCGAGGCGCGCTGTTTCCTGAAGAAGGAAATCAAGCCGCCGCGGCGGAAGGCTGGGTTCACGTCCGGCGTTGTGAGATAGGCCTGTGTCCCGGACAAGACACATCGCTGGCGATGTGTCTTGTCCGGGACACGAGAGGTTACGCGCCCGCCGCAATCACGGTAAGCTCCGGCCACAGCGCCTTCCATCGCGCGGATTTTGCCTCGTAATTGGCGGCGGAAAAACTCAGCGCCCGATTGGGCCGTACGATCAGCCTCGCGACGTCGTCGAACCCGTGCGGCGCATAGACATCGAAACCGTCGCCCGCGCGTCTCACTCCGATTTGCGTGTTCTGCGTCAGGAAGCGGTCGATGCCGTCGGTCGAGCATGTCAGCGGTGGATAGGGCAGACCGTGCTTGTCGGGGTACCACAGATGCACGCGCGCCTGGTTACGAACCTCGACCTTGGCGGCGAGATGCGCGAGCCGCGCATGCAGCGTGCGGATCACCGCATCCTCCGCCTCCCAGGAGGTATCGGAATCGAAATAGAACACGTCGTAATCGGCGATACCGTGATCGATCGGGCGGCTCGTGACCGCGTTCCACACCGATTGCACTAGGCAGCCTGCGACCAGCCACGCATCCGGCAGCGCGAGTCGGCCGAGTTCATCGACGATCGCGGCGTTGACATGGTTTTGCAGAGCGAGAGCGAGGAATTCGTCTTTGCTCATGGCAAACCGTAGGAATCGTAGGGTGGTCAAAGGCGCGCGCTCCTTCGCGCGTCGTGACCACCATCACTTACGATAGAAGCGGTGGGCACTTTGCCCACCCTACGATCTACACTCTACTCAATGCACAGCGGTGAAGAACCGTGCGAGCCTGAAGCCGGAGAGCCAGGTCCACACCGGCTGGCCGCGGATGCCGAGATCCCAGGAGCCGAGCACCGCGTCCGCGCGGCCGACCAGGTTGTCGATCGGCAACAGGCCGACGCCGCCGGAGCGCAAAGGTACGCGGCTGTCGGCGGAATTGTCACGGTTGTCGCCGAGCACGAACAGATGGCCTGCTGGCACCGTCACCTCAGGCGTGTTGTCGAGGGGGCCGTTGTCGCGCATCTTGAAGATCAGGTGCGACACGCCGTTCGGCAACGTCTCGACATAGCGGTAGGCTGGCTCGCTGCCGCCCTTGTCGTCCTCGGCAGCGCCAACGCCATCGGGCTTCAGCTCGGCGGGACGGTCGTTGATGAAGAGCTGCCCCTGCCGCATCTGGATGCGGTCGCCAGGCAAGCCGACGACGCGTTTGACCCAGGCCTGCGAGCGATCACCTGGCCAGCGGAACACGACGACGTCGCCGAGTTTCGGCGTCTCCGCGAACACGCGGCCAGTCTCCGGCAGGTTGATCTGAATCGGCAGCGACGAGGTGCCGTAGCCATAGGGAAATTTCGAGGCGAGCAGCGCATCGCCGATCAGCAGCGTCGGCTCCATCGAGCCCGACGGCACGTAGAACGGTTCGGCGAGCGCGCCCTTGGCAATGAACACGGCGGCGACGATGCCGGCGAGTTGCATCAGCTGTCCGCCCCAGCCACTGCTCTTCCGCTTGGTGGTGACAGTGACCTTTTCTTCAACGCTCATGCGCCCGTTCCACCCACCGTGATGCGTTCCATCAGAAGCGACGGCTGGCCGACCCCAACAGGCACGCCCTGGCCGTTCTTGCCGCAAGTACCGATACCGGTGTCGAGCGCGAGGTCGTTGCCGATCATGCGGATGCGGTGCAGGTCGGTCGGCCCGTTGCCGATCAGCATGGCGCCCTTCAGGGGCGCCCCCAGCTTGCCGTTTTCGATCTTATAGGCCTCGGTGCACTGGAACACGTATTTGCCCGAGGTGATGTCGACCTGGCCACCGCCGAAATTCGCGGCGAACACGCCGTTCTTCACGGAGGCGAGGATCTCGGCGGGATCGCGGTCGCCCGCGAGCATGTAAGTGTTGGTCATGCGCGGCATCGGCACATGGGCGTAGCCTTGGCGGCGGCCGTTGCCGGTCGGCTTCATGTTCATCAGGCGCGCGTTCTGGCGGTCCTGCATGTAGCCGACCAGGATGCCGTCCTCGATCAGCACGGTGCGATTGGTCGGCGTGCCCTCGTCGTCAATGGAGAGCGAGCCGCGGCGCGAGGCGATGGTGCCGTCGTCGACCACGGTGACGCCCTTGGCCGCGACCTGCTGGCCCATCAGGCCGGCAAAGGCCGAGGTCTTCTTGCGGTTGAAGTCGCCCTCGAGGCCGTGGCCGACCGCTTCATGCAGCATCACGCCGGGCCAGCCGGCGCCCAGCACCACATCCATCTCGCCGGCGGGAGCCGGAATCGATTCCAGATTGACCAGCGCCTCGCGCAGCGCGCCCTCGGCGGCTTCGCGCCAGGACCTGCTCTCGATGAATTCGCCATAGCCGGCGCGGCCGCCATAGCCCTTGCTGCCGCTCTCCTGACGATCGCCCTGGCCGGCGACGACGGAGATGTTGACGCGCACGAGCGGGCGGACATCGCGATAGCTCTCGCCATCGGGGCGCAGGATCTCGACCACCTGCCAGGTCGCGCCCAGGCTGACGCTGACCTGCCGCACCCGCGGATCCTTGTCGCGCAAGTAGGCATCGATCTCGGCGAGCAGCTTGACCTTCGTCTCGAAGCCCGGAGCATCCAGCGGATTGTCGTCGCCATAGAGCCGCACATTGGTGTGCGGGGGCGGAGCCGCAAAACTGCCGGAATAGCCGCCGCGCACGGCCGCGACCGCATCCGCGGCGCGAATCAGCGCCGGCAGCGACACGTCGGAGGAATGCGCATAGCCGACCGCGTCGTCCTTGACGGCGCGCAGGCCAAAGCCTTGCGAGGTGTCATAGGTCGCCTGCTTCAGCCGCCCATTGTCGAACATCAGCGCTTCGGTCTGGCTGTATTCCAGGAACAATTCGCCGTCGTCGGCACCGGCCAGCCCGCGCGCAACCTCGTTGCGAACCTGGTCGCGGTCGAGATTGGCGCGGTCGAGCAGGGAGGTTGTGGCAGGGTTGGTCATGCGTCCGTCCATTATCGGGAGGTGTGGGGCAAGATAATGATTTCGGAACGGTTCCGCGAGGGCACGAAGCCTCACATTACGGAAACAATAGGATCGCCCTCGATCTCACACCCTACGGCAGCTTGTCGTATCCCTCACCCAGCCCATTCAGGCTGAGCGGGAAACCGATGCCCTCTTCCGGGGTCTCGAAGATGATGAAGGTGGCGGTCTTGGCGCCGCGGAGCTGGCCCAGCAGCTTGTCGTCCATCACCACCTCCGCCACGCAGCCATTGGGCAGGCATCTGACAAAACCGGCGCGGCCGACGTCCTGGTTGTCGAGCTTGAGGCCGAGGCCGGAAGGCAAGAGCACGCCGAGCGGAGCGACCACCCGCATCAGGCGGCTCTTCTGGTCGGCGGTCTTGAGCACGATCACGGTCAGGCCGGCATTGGAGCGGTCTTCCGCCACCACGCTCTGGATCAGGGCGCATTGCTCGGTCTGGGCACCGGGCGGGGTGTCGCAGCGGATCTGCCAGTCGCCATGGACGGAGCGCACCGCGCCCTGCGCATGGGCCAGGCCAGGCAGCGCCAGGACGGCGAGCGCCACCAGCAGGGTGGCCAGCATCGTGGGCCCGCCAGCCTGCCTTGCCATGCTTCTCGAAAGCCCCATCGGGTCGGTCCCTCTGCTCGCCTGGTTCGCTCGCACCTGGCGGACTGATACGGGAATGACGGCGGCTTGAAGGCAATTCCCAAGCAAATATCGCGCCGCCGCGCGCCACCATCGCCCGCACGAATCAGGTTCCTGCGCGGCCGTCTGTCAGTGCCTACCGCGGGCAATCTCGCTGTCAAGCCGCAGCATGCCGGGAAACGGTATTTTTGTCTGATGTTACTAGGAAATATCTTGCGGGTGATGCCTGGCAGCTGAGGCCCAAGACTGCATTGCGATAGATCGAGAATTATGGTTTGAGAGGCTTGATTTCGGCGTTCTAGCGATCTGGCCCCAATTCCTCTTAGAGGTATTCTTGCGCGGCGGTTTGTCAGACGGGCGGATGGAATAAGCGTTTCCCGGAAATAGGGAAATGCACGTGGGGTGATTTCGTAAGGGGAGCGCGAACGGCATGAGGATGTCGATGGGCCGGATGGGCCGGCAGTTGCTGGGATTGGCCGTGGCGGGTCTGACGCTGGCGACGGGCGGTGTGGCATTCGCCGAGCTCGGGCAACCGGCACCGTGGGAGTGGACGCTCCAGCAATCCGGCTCGCCGGTGATGGACAACATCGTTTGGTTCCACAACTTCCTGTTCGTGCTGATCACCCTGATCACGCTGTTCGTCCTGGCGCTGCTCGTGGTGGTGGTCGTCAAGTTCAACGCGAGGGCCAACCCGGTGCCGTCGCGGACCACCCACAACACGCTGATCGAGGTGGCCTGGACGCTCGTTCCGGTGCTGATCCTGGTCGGCATCTCGGTGCCGTCGTTCCGGCTGCTGTTCCTCGAGCTCGACGTGCCGAAGGCGGACCTGACGATCAAGGCGACCGGCAAGCAGTGGTACTGGTCGTATGCCTATCCTGATAACGGCAAGTTCGAGTTCGACTCGTTGATGGCCCAGGACAAGCAGCCCCGCTTGCTCGGCGTGGACAACGAGATGGTGGTGCCCGTCAACAAGGTGGTTCGGGTCCAGGTCACCGGCGCGGACGTCATCCACGCCTTCGCGCTGCCGGCTTTCGGCGTCAAGATCGACGCCATTCCAGGCCGGCTGAACGAGACCTGGTTCAAGGCGGCAAAGACCGGCACGTTCTACGGCCAGTGCTCGGAGCTGTGCGGCAAGGATCACGCCTTCATGCCGATCGCGATCCGCGTGGTCGACGACCAGGAGTTCGCCTCCTGGGTCGAGACGGCAAAGAAGAAATTCGCGAGCGGCGGCACCAGCACCTACGCCTCCGCGGCCGGCCCGACGCAGTAAGCGCCGGGCGGAAGCTCGAGGGACTGAAAGCGATATGAAGGGCGGGACCGCATACGGTCCGAATGGGACGCAAGGCAGGATTTGAATATGGCAACGAGCGCAGCGGCACATAGCGATCACGCGCATCATGACGAGCACGCCCATCCGACCGGATGGCGGCGCTACGTCTATTCGACCAACCACAAGGACATCGGCACGATGTACCTGATCTTCGCGGTCGTCGCCGGCGTCATCGGCGCCGCGATGTCGATCGCGATCCGGGCCGAGCTGATGTATCCGGGTGTGCAGATCTTCCACGAGACGCACACCTATAACGTCTTCGTGACCTCTCACGGCCTGATTATGATCTTCTTCATGGTCATGCCCGCGATGATCGGCGGGTTCGGCAATTGGTTCGTGCCGCTGATGATCGGCGCGCCCGACATGGCGTTCCCGCGCATGAACAACATCTCGTTCTGGCTGCTGCCGGCCTCCTTCGCGCTGCTGCTGATGTCGACCTTCGTCGAGGGCGAGCCGGGCGCCAACGGCGTCGGCGCCGGCTGGACTATGTATGCGCCGCTGTCGAGCTCCGGTCACCCCGGCCCGGCCGTCGACTTCGCGATCCTGTCGCTGCATCTGGCGGGCGCCTCGTCGATTCTCGGCGCCATCAATTTCATCACCACGATCTTCAACATGCGCGCGCCGGGCATGACCCTGCACAAGATGCCGCTGTTCGTGTGGTCGATCCTGGTTACAGTGTTCCTGCTGCTGTTGTCGCTGCCGGTGCTCGCCGGTGCGATCACCATGCTGCTCACCGACCGCAATTTCCATACGACGTTCTTCGCGCCCGAGGGCGGCGGCGATCCCGTGCTGTTCCAGCACCTGTTCTGGTTCTTCGGTCACCCCGAAGTGTACATCCTGATCCTGCCCGGCTTCGGTATGATCAGCCAGATCGTCTCGACCTTCTCGCGCAAGCCCGTGTTCGGCTATCTCGGCATGGCCTACGCCATGGTTGCGATCGGCGGCATCGGCTTCGTGGTGTGGGCGCACCACATGTACACGGTCGGCATGTCCTCGGCGACGCAGGCCTATTTCGTCGCCGCCACCATGGTCATTGCGGTTCCGACCGGCGTGAAGATCTTCTCCTGGATCGCCACGATGTGGGGCGGGTCGATCGAATTCCGCGCGCCGATGATCTGGGCGGTAGGCTTCATCTTCCTGTTCACGGTCGGTGGCGTCACCGGCGTCGTGCTGGCGAACGCGGGCGTCGACCGCGTGCTCCAGGAGACCTATTACGTCGTCGCGCACTTCCATTACGTGCTGTCGCTCGGCGCCGTGTTCGCGATCTTTGCGGGCTGGTACTACTGGTTCCCGAAAATGTCGGGTTACATGTACAATGAGTGGCTGGCCAAGCTGCACTTCTGGGTGACCTTCATCGGCGTCAACCTGGTGTTCTTCCCGCAGCACTTCCTCGGCCTGTCGGGGATGCCGCGCCGCTACGTCGACTATCCCGACGCGTTCGCGGGCTGGAACCTGATCTCGTCCCTCGGCTCCTACATCTCCGGATTCGGCGTGCTGATCTTCCTCTACTGCGTCCTCGACGCCTACATGAAGAAGGTGCCTGCCGGTAACAATCCCTGGGGTGCGGGCGCAACCACGCTGGAGTGGACGCTGCCCTCGCCGCCGCCGTTCCACCAGTTCGAAGTGCTGCCTCGGGTGCAGTAAGCCATCGCACGCGGCGCCCGTGACGGGCGCCGCGGCTCTATCAGGAAGCGAGCTGAATTAAGTGTCCGTCCTCGACCACAATGCCGTCGACATCAATCCTCGCATCTCCGAAGCGGAGGTCGGCGATTACATCGCGCTGCTCAAGCCGCGCGTGATGTCGCTGGTGATCTTCACCGCGCTGGTCGGGATGGCGATGGCACCCGGGCATTTCCACCCCGTGCTGGCGATCACCTCGCTCCTCTGCATCGCCGTTGGTGCGGGCGCCTCCGGCGCGCTCAACATGGCGCTCGAGGGCGACATCGACGCCAAGATGTCGCGTACGGCGAACCGGCCAATCCCGCGCGGCCGCGTCACCCGCCCCGAGGCGACGGCGTTCGGCATGACGCTCGCCTTCTTCTCGGTGATGACGCTCGGCATCCTCGTCAACTGGATCGCGGGCGCGCTGCTCGCCTTCACCATCTTCTTCTACGTCGTGATCTACACGATGGGCCTGAAGCGTCGGACCGCGCAGAACATCGTGATCGGCGGCGCCGCCGGCGCGCTGCCGCCGGTGGTGGCCTGGGCCGCCGTGACGGGCACGGTCGACGTCGAGCCACTGCTGCTGTTTGCCATCATCTTCTTCTGGACGCCGCCGCACTTCTGGGCGCTGGCGTTGTTCCGCTCCGACGATTATGCGCGCGCCGGCATTCCGATGCTGCCCAACGTCGCCGGTCCCGATGCGACGCGGCTCCAGATCCTGCTCTACACGATCGTGCTGATCGCGGTCGCCGCCGCACCCTGGGCGCTCGGCTATTTCGACGCCGTCTACGGCATCGTCTCGCTGATCCTCGGCGCCGGCATGCTGGTGCTCGCCATCAATGTCTACATGCGTCGCGAGCGCAGCCAGTCGCTGCGTGCCACCCGCAAGCTGTTTGCATTCTCCATCCTTTATCTGTTTGCGCTGTTCGCCACCCTGCTGGCGCAGGTTGTATTCCGGGCGCTTGCTCCGATGGCATGGGGCGCATGAGGCAGGGATGGCCGACAAATCCGAGCCAGATGGAATCGTCCTCACCGAGGCGCAGAAGAAGAGCCGTCGTCAGCGCTCCATTGCCATTGCTTTGGCGCTCGGCGTGCTCGTGGTGCTGTTCTTCGCCGTCACCATGGTCAAGGGGCCGGCCGTTCTAGTGCGGCCGATGTAGGAAACATGGATCACGAGCCGACCATACCGCAGGATCAGAGCCGGACGGCGGGCAAGGGCCGCATCGGTGGTCTTGGCCGCGATGCGCTGGTCGCCTCGATCTGCGGCGGCGTGGTGGCGCTGATGGTGGGGGCATCCTACGCGGCGGTGCCGTTCTACAACTGGTTCTGCCGCGCCACCGGCTTCAACGGCACGACTCAAGTCGCGACCTCCGCGCCGGCCACCGGCCCGATCGCGCGAAAAATCTCGGTGCGGTTCGATTCCAACGTCGCGCCGGGCCTGCCCTGGAAGTTCGAGCCCGAGCAGAGCGAGATCGAGGTCAATATCGGTCAGGTGACGACGGTCTACTACACCGTGACGAACCAGGCCGCGCGCACCACCGCGGGCCAGGCCGCCTATAACGTCGCGCCGCTGACGGTCGGGTCATATTTCCAGAAGATCAACTGCTTCTGCTTCACCGAGCAGACCATGGCGCCCGGCGAGAAGCGGGAAATGCCGGTCGTGTTCTATGTCGATCCGTCGATCGCCGAGGATCGCGAGAACGATGGGCTGAACACGATCACGCTGTCCTACACGTTCTATTCGGTGAAGGATCCTGTGGTGAAGCCGCTGGCATCGGGTGATGACGACAAACGCAAGGGAAATCTCTGATCGCCGGGCGCACGCTCGGGGGATTGGACGCAAGGGGATAAGTGCCTGACAGGCACGGGATTGAGGAGAGAGACCGCAAAATGGCAACGGCGCACACCAAGCATCACGACTACCATCTGGTCGATCCCTCTCCCTGGCCGGCCGTCGGTTCGCTGTCGGCCTTCATTATGGCGGTTGGCGCGATCGCCTGGATGCACCACATGTTCTCGGCTGCGCCGATCGTGTTCGGTGTGGGCACCGTCGGCGTGCTCTACACCATGGCGAGCTGGTGGGGCGACGTGATCAAGGAAGCCCAGTACAAGGGCGACCACACCCGCGTCGTGCAGCTCCATCACCGCTACGGCATGATCCTGTTCATCGCCTCCGAGGTGATGTTCTTCGTGGCCTGGTTCTGGGCCTATTTCAACGCCGCGCTGTTCCCGGCTGACGCCGTCCATGCCACGCGTGATGCGGTGTTCGGCTGCGGCCTTGGCACCCAGGCCGGCGCCTGCTCCGTTCCCGGCACCTGGCCGCCGAAGGGCATCGAGACCTTCGATCCCTGGCATCTGCCGCTCCTGAACACGTTGATCCTGCTCACCTCCGGCACCACAGTGACCTGGGCGCACCATGCGCTGCTCGAGAACGACCGTCAGGGCCTGAAATACGGCCTGATCCTCACCGTCGTGCTGGGTGCGCTCTTCACCTGCGTGCAGGCCTATGAGTACAGCCACGCGGCATTCTCGTTCGGCGGCAACGTCTATGGCGCGACCTTCTTCATGGCGACCGGCTTCCATGGCTTCCACGTGCTGGTCGGCACCATCTTCCTGCTGGTCTGCCTGTTCCGCGCCTATGCCGGCCACTTCACGCCGACCCAGCATCTCGGCTTCGAGTTCGCCGCCTGGTACTGGCACTTCGTCGACGTGGTTTGGCTGTTCCTGTTCCTTTGCATCTATGTCTGGGGACACGGCGCCGAGACCATGGCTCACGGCGCGCACTGAGCTGCGAGGCAGATGATTCAGAAAGGGCGGCCGCAGGGCCGCCCTTTCGCTTTCCGGCCGCCTGAAGCCTTGGCGGAAACTGTGATAGAGATTGCCATCATGGACGACACCGCCGGCCCATCCGAGTCCGAAACCACGGTCCTGCAAAGCGCGCTGCGCGGGCTCGCCTGCAAATGTCCGCGCTGCGGCGAGGGCAAGCTCTATGCGGGCTTCCTGACACTCGCGCCTCGCTGCGAGCGCTGCGGTCTCGACTATGCTTTCATCGATACCGGTGACGGTCCGGCGATCTTCATCATCATGCTGGCCGGCGCGATCGTGGTCGGCTGCGCGCTCGTCGTCGAGGTCAAGTATCAGCCGCCGTTCTGGCTGCACGCGGTGCTCTGGCTGCCGCTGATTCTCGCCACCACGCTTTTGCCGCTGCGCGCGATGAAGTCGCTGCTGATCGCGCTGCAATTCCACCACAAGGCGGCGCCGGGCCGACTCATCGACCGCGCGAAATGAACCGGACCGTGCGCAAGCCTCGCGTGGCCGGCTTTGGGCTGTTCACGCTGCTCCTGACGGCTGTGTTCGTCGCACTTGGCATCTGGCAATTGCAGCGCCGGACAGCCAAGCACGAGCTGATCGCTGCTCTCACTGAACGGCTTGCGGCCGCGCCGGTCGCGCTTCCGGCGCCCGCGCAATGGGCGGCGCTCAATCCCGCGCGCGATGAATTCCGCCGCGTCAGCTTCTCCGCAACCTACGTCCCGCTGCCCGATGCGATGGTTTATTCCTCCGGCTCGGCCGTGCGCAAGGACGCCTCCGGTCCCGGCACCTGGGCATTCCTGCCGGCGCGGCTTCCGAGCGGCGAGATGGTCGTGATCGATGCCGGTTTCGTCGAGAACACGATGCAGGATCGCGCCATCGAGGATCGCGCGGTGAAGAAGCTCGTCACGGGCCAGCCGGTCGTGCTCACCGGCTATCTCAGGTTCCCGGAAGCACCGGGCTGGCTGACACCTGCGGAGAACCGCGAGAAGCGGCTCTGGTTCGTGCGCGATCATCTGGCAATCGCGAGCGCGCTCGGCTGGGGGACGGTTGCGCCGTTCTATGTCGACCTCGAGCAGCCGGTGCCCGAGAACAGCGTTCCACGTCCCGGTCCGCTCGACGTGCATCTGAAAGACGATCACCTGCAATACGCGATCACCTGGTTCACGCTCGCAGGCGCCCTGCTGATCGCCTTCGCGGTGTGGGCGAGGGGGCGGCAAGACCGAACTCATCCGTAGATCAACCGAGGGAACCCGGTATCGTCCGGGCTTTACCGTTCAGCGCACATTCACGAGTGTGGTTCTAAGCCGCCACTAGTGTCCGCGGCAGGACAGGATTGCAGCGTGAGCGATTTCGACCAGATGGGAATTGTCATTGACTGGGTAGATGCCTGCCGCAAGGGCGACCTCGCGGCGCTGCTCGATCTATATGCGGACGACGCCGAGCTTGAATGCATCTGCAACGGAACGCAGCGCCATCGCGGCCGAAGCGAGCTCGAAAGCTATTGGAGACCGCGACTTGGCACCCTGTCGTTGGCGGGCTTCAGGCTGGAAGAGATCGATCCAGGGTCCGACGGCGTCGATCTCGAATATTCCATCGCTGGCGCGCTGCGTATTCACGCCTCGTTTCGCTTCAGCACGGAAGGCAAGATCCGCAGCACGCTGTGCGAGCCGGCGCGACAGAACGCGCATGTTGGCTGCGCGTGCTAGCTAGGGCATGATCCGGAAAAGTGTGTAGCGGTTTTCCGAAAAGATCATGCTCAGCTAAACCGGCGCCTCCCGGGTCGGCGCAGCCGGAAGACGGCATCGGACATAGGTTCGTTCATTCGCGCGCAGCAGTGACAGCGATCCGCTGAGCGCGCGAACGCGCTCATGCATGCCGGTCAGGCCCCGGCCGAAGACGTTGTCGGCGGGAAAGCCGCCGCCATCGTCGGAGATCTCGATGACGAGCGTCTCACCGGTGATGGTCGTCTGCACATGGGCGTTGCTCGCTTTGGCATGGCGCAGCACGTTGGTCAGCGCCTCCTGGATCAACCGATAGACGGTCCGCGCCAGCGGCCCGTCTAATCCGTTGAGGCGGGGGTCAATCGTGTCCGTCAAACCGATATGCGGTGCCTGCTTGCGAAAGTATTGAAGCAGTGTCTGCACGCTGGTCGCGAGGCCCAGTTCCTCAACATAGAGCGGCCGCAGCCGGTCGAGAATACGGCGGTTGGCCTGCTGGAGCGCCTCGACCGATTGCAGCACCTCTTGCGCCGAATTGCCGAGATTTCCCACGGCAGGCGCGGCCTCGATCAGCGCGACCGCGCCGGCGCGGATGCCGAACAGAAGCGGGCCGAGTTCGTCGTGCAATTCGCGGGCGAGGTCGCGCCGCTCATCGTCCTGAAGCGACACCAGCCGATGCAACAGGTCGCGATTGTCCTGGCTCAATTGCGCCAACGTGCCCGCCAGCGCGTTCGCCACCTCGCAGCTCTGCCGGATCTCCGGCGGCCCTGCCACCGGGATCGGTTTTGTGTAGTCGCCGCGTCGCATTCGCGTGAGTCCTTCGCCGAGCTGCTGCAGGGGGCGTAGCGCCGACTCCGCCAGGACGTAGGCGATGGTGCCGGTAAGCGCCATTAGCCCGGCGATCAGGCCGGTGAGCGCGAGGAAGCCGATCCATTTCTCGAACAGCTCGGCGGATAGGTCGGGCACGAAGACGACATCGCCGACACGCTCGCCGTCGATCGTCACCGGGGATGCCGCGTCCATTTCGGGGATGGTGATCAGGTCGATGAACCATTGCGGCACGCTATGCGGCGTGCGCGGGTCGTCCTTCGGGGAGCGCGCGGGACCCGCTTCCACGGAACGGAATTGGATATCAGAGGAGGTGTCCAACGATTGGACAAACGCATCGAGCGTCCGTCGTGGATTGTCCGAAGCGCGCAGCGTGTTGTTGAGCGCGGTGGCGATGGCCCGGGTCGAACGCCGGCCTGGCTCATTCTCCTCAACGAGCTGGCCCCCTGCGAAGGTCTGAAGCAGCACGCCGCCGAGGATCAGTGCCGCGAGAAGGCTCGCGCCGAGCGGAAGAAACAGTTGCGTCCTGAACGAGAGTTGTTGCCACATTAGGTCAATTCTAACGTGTTTTGGCGGAATTCTCTCTTTCCATTTGTTCCCGCCGGTCTATGAGTCGAGAAAGCAAGTGAGCCTGCGATGCAAGATACCGCCAAGCCGGCAACCAAGGTCCTGATCGTCGACGACCACCCTGTGGTGCTGTCCGGTTGCCGCACCCTGTTCGCGTCCGACCAGTCGATCCGTATCGACGAGGCGAACGATGCGAAATCCGGGCACCGCGCCTATATCAGCAAGCGGCCCGACGTTACCGTGATCGACATCAGCCTGCCTGATGTCTCCGGCTTCGAGCTGATGCGACGCATTCGGAAGGACGATCCGGACGCCAAGATCATCATGTTCAGCATGAACGATGATCCGGCCTTCGTGGTGCGGGCGGTCGAGCTTGGGGCCCAAGGCTATGTCTCCAAGGGTGACGATCCCAGGATCCTGCTGAAAGCGGTGCGCAAAGTGGTCGCGGGCGATAATTTCATCTCTCCGCAGCTTGCGGAAGCCGTGACGTTTTCCGGTGCCGCAATCAAGGCCAATCCAGCCTCGCAGATGACGCCGCGGGAGCTCGAGATTCTTCGTCTGCTCGGACGCGGCGACAAAATCGTCGAGGTCGCCGAGGCGCTCGGCATCTCCTACAAGACTGTCGCGAACACGACGTCCCTGCTCAAGCAGAAGTTAGGGGCCAAGAACCATTCCGACCTGATCCGGATCGCAGTGGAAATCGGGATGAATTGACCTCCCGCCAACGACCGAACCGGCTGCTCCAGGAGGCAGCGGTTCGGTCGACGGATCGGCGTCGCTATCGGCCGGGCAATGCATGGGCGATGGCCGGCACCGTCCGCCGACCCAATCGGCCGCCACGGCATTCGTTCCTCAGGCAGGCCATGGGTTAGGGAAAAGACGGCAATATCACGCAAGTCATTGCTCATATCCGCGAAAGAAGGCCTGGAGCACGCCGGGAAAAACTGGAACATCTTCCCCCGCCCGCCGTTTTGGCTCTTGACGATTTGACGACAGCTGACGAAAGCTTGGGTGAACAGTTTTAGCGGGTCGAACGACCCGACGAGGCAACCGGTCTGCACACAACGACAGACCTTCCAAGAGAAGGGCTGCGGCAATGCCGCAGCCCTTTTTCATTGGGCCACGGGGCGAGCGGAAGCGGTTTCCCGATGCCGCAAAACACTTTATGGTGGCTCAAAGCCTCTGGCTGTTAACAAGTAATTTCGTAAAATCAAAGGCTTAACGAGCGAGCTCAGACTCGGTTGGCCTTTGGAGGGCAGTTTGACTCGTTATATCTCGACCCGGGGCGAAGCCCCCGAACTCGGCTTCTGCGACGTGATGCTGACCGGGCTAGCCCGCGATGGCGGGCTGTACGTGCCGGCCGTTTGGCCGCAGCTTTCGGCGCAGACCATCGCCGGCTTCTTCGGCCGCGCCTATTGGGAGGTCGCGGTCGACGTGATTCGCCCCTTCGCCGGCGGCGAGATCACGGACGCCGAGCTTGGCCGCATGGCCAACGAGGCCTATGCCACCTTCCGCCATCCCGCGGTGGTGCCGCTGCGCCAGATGTCGCCGCATCAGTTCGTGCTCGAGCTGTTCCACGGCCCGACGCTCGCCTTCAAGGACGTGGCGATGCAGCTGATCTCGCGGCTGATGGACCATGTGCTCGCCAAGCGCGGCCAGCGCACCACCATCGTGGTCGCAACCTCCGGCGATACCGGCGGCGCCGCGGTCGAAGCCTTTGCGGGTCTGGAGAATGTTGACCTCATCGTGCTGTTTCCGCATGGCCGCATCTCCGAGGTGCAGCAGCGGATGATGACGACGACCGGTGCGGCCAATGTGCACGCGCTCGCCGTCGAAGGCACCTTCGACGACTGCCAGGCGCTCGTGAAGGGGATGTTCAACAACCATCGCTTTCGCGATGCGACGTCCCTGTCCGGCGTCAACTCGATCAACTGGGCGCGTATCGTCGCCCAGGTGGTCTACTATTTCACGTCGGCCGTTGCCGTCGGTGCACCGGCGCGCGCGGTGGATTTCGTCGTGCCGACCGGCAATTTCGGCGACATCTTTGCCGGCTACGTCGCCAAGCGCATGGGGCTGCCGGTGCGTACGCTGCACATCGCCGCCAACGTCAACGACATCCTGGCCCGCACGCTCAAGACCGGGATCTACGAGGTGCGCGAAGTGCACGCCACGGCGTCGCCGTCGATGGACATCCAGATCTCGTCGAATTTCGAGCGGCTGCTGTTCGAGGCTGGCCGGCGCGATGCGGCCGGCGTGCGCCGTCTGATGGATTCACTGAAGCAGTCCGGGCGTTTCGTGCTGCCCGATGCGACGCTGGCCGCGATCCGCGAGGCGTTCGACGCAGGCCGTGCCGACGAGACCGAAACCGCGGCCGCGATCCGCGCCGCTTGGCGCGAGGCGGGCGAGCTGGTCGATCCCCATACCGCGGTGGCGCTCGCGGTCGCCGACCGCGACACCACCGACACGACGGTCCCGAGCATCGTGCTCTCTACCGCCCATCCGGCCAAATTCCCCGACGCCGTCGAGGCGGCCTGCGGCCAGCGGCCGCAACTGCCCGCCTGGCTCGACGGATTGATGACCAAATCCGAACACATGAAGGTGATGAAGAACGATCAGGCCGAGGTCGAGCGGTTCGTGCTGTCGGTCAGCCGCGCCGCAAAGCAAGGAGTTGCCGGATGAGCGTCGAGATTTCCAAGCTTGCCTCCGGCCTGACCGTCGTCACCGACAAAATGCCCCATCTCGAGACTGCGGCGCTCGGCGTCTGGGCCGGCGTCGGCGGGCGCGACGAGAAGCCGAACGAGCACGGCATCTCGCATCTCCTGGAGCACATGGCGTTCAAGGGTACGACCAAGCGCTCCTCGCGCGAGATCGTCGAGGAGATCGAGGCGGTCGGCGGCGATCTCAATGCCGGCACCTCGACCGAGACCACGTCCTATTACGCGCGGGTGCTGAAGGCCGACGTGCCGCTCGCGCTCGACGTGCTCGCCGACATCCTCGCCAATCCTGCCTTCGAGCCGGACGAGCTGGAGCGCGAGAAGAACGTCATCGTGCAGGAGATCGGGGCTGCGCAGGACACACCCGACGACGTCGTGTTCGAGCATCTCAACGAGCTCTGCTATCCCGACCAGCCGATGGGCCGCTCGCTGCTCGGCACCGCCAAGACGCTGCGCGGCTTCAACCGCGACATGCTCCGCGGCTATCTGTCGACGCATTATCGCGGGCCCGACATGGTGGTGGCCGCCGCCGGCGCGGTCGATCACAAGCAGGTGGTCGCCGAGGTCGAGCAGCGCTTCGCGAGCTTTGAGGCGACGCCGGGACCGAAGCCGCAATCCGCCCAGTTCGGCAAGGGCGGCGCCAAGGTGGTCCACCGCGAACTCGAGCAGGCGCATCTGACGCTGGCGCTCGAAGGGGTGCCGCAGACCGACCTGTCGCTGTTCTCGCTCCAGGTCTTCACCAACATTCTCGGCGGCGGGATGTCGTCGCGGCTGTTCCAGGAGGTGCGCGAGAAGCGCGGCCTCTGCTACTCCATCTACAGCTTCCACGCGCCCTACACCGACACCGGCTTCTTCGGCCTCTACACCGGCACCGATCCCGCCGACGCGCCGGAGATGATGGAGGTCGTGGTCGATGTCATGAATGATTCGGTGGAGACCCTGACCGAGGCCGAGATCGCGCGTGCCAAGGCGCAGATGAAGGCGGGCCTGCTGATGGCATTGGAGAGCTGCTCCTCCCGCGCCGAACAGCTCGCCCGGCATGTCCTGGCTTATGGCCGGCCGCAGACGGTGCAGGAGCTGGTGGCCCGGATCGACGCCGTCAGCGTCGAATCGACCCGGGATGCCGCGCGTGCGCTGCTTTCGCGCAGCCGCCCTGCGGTTGTTGCATTGGGTAGTGGCAGGGGTCTGGACACGGCGGTATCTTTTGCGGAAGGATTGACGCGGGCGCGTGCCAAGGCGCGGCTGCATTAAGAGCCGCCGCGCAAGGGGCGCCCGCTCCGGGAAGCATCACCATGGCCCTGTTCCGCCTGCCATCCAGTGGACCCGCCGCCCTCGCGCCGCGCGGCAACGGGCTGTTGCTGCGCGCCCCGCAGATGTCGGACTTCCTGCAATGGGCTCACTTGCGCGAAAGCAGCCGCGACTATCTCACCCCCTGGGAGCCGATCTGGCCGTCGGACGATCTCACCCGGTCCGGCTTTCGTCGCCGCTTGCGCCGCTATTCCGAGGACATTGCTGCGGACCGTTCCTATCCCTTTCTGATCTTCCGCGAGCTCGACGGCGCCATGGTCGGCGGCATCACGCTGGCCAATGTCCGGCGCGGCATCGTGCAGGCCGGCACCATCGGCTACTGGGTTGGGCAGCCTTACGCCCATCGCGGCTACATGACCGCCGCGCTGCGGGTGCTGCTGCCGACGCTGTTCGGCGAGCTCAATCTGCACCGCGTCGAGGCCGCTTGCATCCCCACCAATGCACCATCGATCCGGGTGCTGGAGAAGTGCGGCTTCTCGCGCGAGGGGCTGGCGCGCCGCTATCTCTGCATCAACGGGATCTGGCAGGATCACCTGCTGTTCGGCCTGCTGCATGAGGATTTTCGCGGTTGAGCTGCCACCTCCTGCGGCCAAAGTCTTGATCGTCCCGCCTTGTTTGCTGCCGTAATCTGCCTGCCTTGGGTTCGCCGATTTTGGCGATATAACGGCGCGGGCCGGCCAGCGATCGGCGCTGTGCTGTCATGGAGTATGGGTGTTGATGGTGAAGGAGCTTCGGTCGTCGCGAAATGCGTTGCGGCGGAGGACGGTGGCAGCTTTGACGTTGTCGGTTGCGCTCGCGTCTGTCTCGCCGGTGGCGGCCCAGTCCTTGAGCGACCGCTTCAAGAGCCTGTTCGGCGGCAAGTCCGACGAACCGGCCCAGCCCAAGCCGGCGCCCGCGCCCGGCCAGCCGGCCGATGACGACGTTGATTGCCCGCAGGTCACGGTGCGCGCCGGCGCCTCGACTTACGCGGTCGGCGCGGGTGGCAAGCAGGCCGTCGGCAACGACATCCGCTTCCAAGCCACAATCACCAAGATGGCGCGCGAATGCGCCCGGAGCGGCGGTGATATCACCGCGCGGATCGGAATCCAGGGCCGTGTCATCGCCGGTCCCGCCGGCGCGCCTGCGACCGTCGAGGTCCCCTTGCGTGTTGCCGTGGTGCAGGGCGGCGTCGGCGAGAAGGTGATCGCCTCGAAGGCCTACCGGACCACGGTCGAGATGTCGGAGGGCGGCAGCGTGCCGTTCACGTTCGTGGCCGAAGATCTGGCCTATCCGATGCCCTCGGCCGCGGTCGCCGATACCTACATCTTCTATGTCGGCTTCGACCCGCAGGCGCTCGCGCCCGAGCCGAAGGGACGGAAGAAGAAGTAGGGTTCAAGCTCGGCTGTCACTACAATTACGGCTGTCATCACCGCGAAGGCGGGTGATCCAGTATTCCAGAGAGGTCAGTGATCTATCGAGAGGTCGCGGCGTACTGGATGCCCCGACTGCGCGGGGCATGACACTGGACTTGTAGCTATAGATCGGCCAACAAAAAGCCGGCGCTCATCGCGCGGCTTTTGAGTGGTGAGGGCAGAGTTCTCAGTTCAGCTTCTGCCGGACTTCGTTGATGCCCCTGGCGAGCAGGTCGTCGGCGACCTGGCCCTTGACCGACTGTGACAGGATCGTGGAAGCGGCCTGAACGGCGGCTTCCGCGGCTGCGGCACGGACGTCGGCCAGCGCCTGGGCCTCGGCGAGCGCGATCTTGCTCTCGGCGGTCTTGGTTCTGCGGGCGACGAAGTCTTCCATCTTCGCCTTGGCGTCGGCTGCGATTCGCTCGGCTTCGGCTCTGGCATTGGCGATGATGTCGGCAGCCTCGCGCTCGGCCATGGCACGGCGCGCCTTGTAGTCGGCGAGCACCTTGGCCGCCTCCTGCTTGAGACGCGCCGCGTCATCGAGCTCGGCCTTGATGCGATCGGCGCGATGGTCAAGCGCGGCCATCGCCGTCTTGAAGATCCCGAGATAGCCGAACACGACCATCAGGATCACGAAGGCGACGGCGACCCAAAATTCAGGCTCGAAGAACATCTCAACTAACCCTTCAAGGACGCGTCGACCGCGGCATTGACCGACGCTGCGTCGGGAACGACGCCCGTGAGCTGCTGCACGATCTGGCCTGCCGCATCCGCCGCGATGCCGCGGACGTTGCTCATGGCGGCGGCGCGGGTCGAGGCGATGGTCTTCTCCGCCCCGGCCAGCTTGGCCGCCAATTGCTCTTCCAGCGCCTTGCGCTCGGCGTCCGCCTGCGCATTCGCCTTGTCGCGGGATTCGTTGCCGATCGCCTGTGCCCGCATGCGCGCCGAAGCGAGCTCGCTTTCATAGGCCTTCAGCGCTGCGTCGGACTGGTCCCTCAGCTTCTGCGCTTCGGTGAGGTCGCCCTCGATTTTGTTCTGCCGCGCCTCGATCACACCGCCGACGCGCGGCAGAGCGAGCTTGGACACGATCACGTAAAGCAGGACGAAGAAGATCGCGAGCGACACCAGCTGTGAAGCAAAGCTGCTGCTCTCGAACGGCGGAAAACCGCCACCGTGGTGACCACCGTCAGCCTCGGTGTGAGCGCCCGCCGGACCTTTCGCGCCGCCATGACTCTCAGCCATGGAGTTCTCCTGTTGCTGTCACGCGCGCCGTCCCAGAGGCTGGAACGGCGCGAAAAAACGTCGTTCTCAGAGCGGAACGAACAGCAGCAGCAGCGCGATCAGCAGCGAGAAGATGCCGAGCGCTTCGGTCACGGCGAAGCCGAAGATCAGGTTGCCGAACTGGCCCTGAGCGGCCGACGGGTTGCGAACGGCTGCGGCGAGGTAGTTGCCGAAGATCACGCCCACGCCGACGCCCGCACCGCCCATGCCGATGCACGCGATGCCCGCGCCGATAAGTTTTGCTGCTGCCGGATCCATTTTAGTCTCCTTGGAAGAAAGATTGGGTTTTGGGTGGAAATTCCCCGGACAGCTCAGTGTCCCGGATGAATGGCGTCGTTGAGGTAGATGCAGGTCAGGATCGCGAACACATAGGCCTGAAGGAATGCGACCAGGATCTCGAGCGAGGTCAGCGCGACCGTGAGCGCCAGCGGCAGCACGCCGCCGACCCAGCCGAGGGCGCCGAGCGAGAAGCCGAGCATGGCGACGAAGCCGGCGAACACCTTCAGCGCGATGTGGCCGGCCAACATGTTGGCGAAGAGACGGACGCTGTGGGAGACCGGCCGCAGGAAGAACGACAGGATCTCGATGAACATGACCAGCGGCAGAATGTAGATGGGGACGCCGTGGGGAACGAAAATCTTGAAGAATTTCAGGCCGTTCTTGTAGAGGCCGTAGATCAGGACGGTGAAGAACACCAAGAGCGCGAGCGCCGCGGTGACGATCAGGTGGCTCGACACCGTGAAGGTGTAGGGGATGATGCCCACCAGATTCGAGACGCAGATGAACATGAACAGCGAGAAGATCAGCGGGAAGAACTTCATGCCTTCCGCGCCGGCCGTCGAACGGATGGTCGAGGCGACGAATTCGTAGGAGATTTCAGCGACGGACTGGAGGCGTCCGGGAACCAGCTGCGTGCCGCTGGCGAGCATCAGGATCGAGATGATCGCGACCGCCACCAGCATGTAAAGCGACGAATTGGTGAAGGCGATCGTATGATTGCCGATATGGCCCAGGGTGAAGAGAGGCTCGATGTTGAACTGGTGGATCGGGTCGATTTTCATCAGCGCGGCATCTCTTGGTCTGCCGGCAATGCCGGCGGGTCTCGGTCTGCCGGCCGGGCCGGCCCGTACCGGCAAGGCCGGCACGATCATTCCTCTGCTGGGCGGATCGCTTAAGAACCACCGCGCCTGTTTTGACCCGCGCCCGCCGTTCTCACCACATTCACCACGCCGGCGACGAAGCCCAGCAGCAGGAACACGATAAATCCGAAAGGCGACGTCGACAGCAAGCGGTCGAACCCCCAGCCAATCCCCGCTCCGACAACGACGCCGGCGATCAACTCCGAGGATAACCGGAAACCAAGCGCCATCGCCGAGGCTCTGGCCGCTCCGTCCTCACCGTCACCTGCGGGTTGCTCGGTCTTGCTCCGCCGGTCCCGAAGTTCGGACAAGCGTTGATCAAGATTTCCGAGCCGTTCGGAAAGCGCAGCTTCCTCGGACGATCTATCGCGATCTCCATTCCCGCCGTGCTCCGTGCCCTGTGTCATGCAACGAAGACCCGAAACGCCGCGGCTGAATGGAAATTACGCCCGCCACCCTCAAAAGCCGCGCGGACCATACTGATGGCCTATTATCAAGTCAAGCCAAGTCACGATTGCGTCGTTTTCCGTTATGTATCTGATTTCTTTGCTGATATTGGCGCGCACAGCAGTGCTGCACACAGCGTGACGCCGCACCGCAGCAGCTCTCCGCATGATCGACGAATGCAGCCGCCATTTCGCCGCGCCGCCGGGATCAAAGAGACGGTCGTGGTCGTTGATATCGGTGGTGCGTTTTGGGCGGCGGATTGCCTCGGCGGGGGTAGAATTGCGAAAGTGTCACCTGCACGTCGTGGCGGAGCGCAAGATGAGACCTGTGACGTCATCCACAACATCATGGTTTGCGGTAGCGACGTTCGCCGTGGTGATGGTCGTCAGCGGCGGCTTCGTCGCCGCGCAATCCGCTCCTGACAGCGAAAACGGCCGCTACAGCATGACGCCGATCCCGGAAGGCGTGTTGCGGCTCGACACCCGCACCGGCACCATGTCGACTTGCACCAAGAACGGCGCCGGCTGGGCCTGCTACGCCTTACCTGACGAACGGGCCGCGCTCGATACCGAAATCGGCCGGCTTCAGGCCGAAGTCGAGAAGCTGAAGGGCCAGCTCGCGGCTGGGCCGACGGTATCGGGCAAAATCGACGAGCCGCTGCCGAAATCCGATCCGCTCAAGAAGGCGGAGCCGAAGGCCGCCGAGGGCGAGCGCAAGATCGAGATCCCGCTGCCGAGTGACCAAGACGTCGACCGCGTGATGTCTTTCCTGGAAAGGGCCTGGCGCCGGCTGATCGACATGGCCAACCGCGTGCAGAAGGACGTGTCGGGGAAGATTTGATTCGGCCCCTTCGAGGTCGTCCTCGCGGAAGCCAGGCCCATGTACCGCAGCCTCTCTGTTTTTCGACACGAGTTGCCACCTTTCGCCATCACGAGCATTCGGGGTAGTGGGTCCTGGCTTTCGCCAGGACGACGAGAGGCTCTTGATGACATCAGGTAAATCCGTAAAGCGTTCGGCGTCATCATTCGTGCAAACCACCACGCTCGCATCGTCGCTGCTCACCGTGCAGACGCCCGGCCGCGGCTTCACCGATCTGACCAGCGAGGCAGCCAAGTTCATCGCCGAAGCGCACGCGCGCGAGGGCACGCTGACATTGTTCATCCGCCACACCTCGGCCTCGCTGACGATTCAGGAGAACGCCGATCCGTCCGTCCTCGTCGATCTCACCACGGCGCTGTCCCGGCTTGCGCCGGAGAATGCCGGATGGACGCATGACACTGAGGGGCCGGACGACATGCCGGCGCACGTCAAGACGATGCTGACGGGGACCTCGCTTCAGGTGCCAATCCTGAAAGGCAAGCTCGCGCTCGGCACCTGGCAGGCGATCTACCTGATCGAACATCGCAGCCGGCCGCATCGGCGCGAGATCGTGCTGCAATTCGTCGGCAGCAATCAGTAGGGACAAAACAAAACCGGCCGCGGAGACCGCGGCCGGTTCGTGTTGTCGACTGTGCTTTCGATCAGGTCGCCTTGATGTCGACGTCCTTGGTCTCGGGCAGGAACAGGAAGCCGATCACCACGGTGATGGATGCGAAGATGACCGGATACCAGAGACCTGCATAGATATCGCCTGTCGAGGCCACGATGGCGAAGGCGGTCGCGGGCAGGAGGCCGCCGAACCAGCCGTTGCCGATGTGGTAGGGCAGCGACATCGAGGTGTAGCGGATGCGGGTCGGGAATAGTTCGACCAGCATGGCCGCGATCGGGCCGTACACCATGGTGACGAACACCACCAGAATGAACAGCAGCCCGACGACTGCCGCAACCTGCGGGCGGAAGATGTCGAACGGGTGCGCCATCTTCACGATACCCGCATCGCCCGCCTTCGGATAACCGGCGGCCTGCACGGCGGCGAGGACGGCCGGGTTGCTGTCCTTGGCGTTCGTGTACGGAACCTCCTTGCCGTTCACCATGACCTTCACGCCGGAGCCGGCCGGGCCTGGTGTGGTCGAGTACTTGACCGACGACTGCGACAGGAAGGCGCGTGCGGTGTCGCAAGGCGCGGTGAAGACGCGGGTGCCGACCGGGTTGAACAGGTCGCCGCAGCCTTTTGGATCTGCCACCACCTCGACCTTGGTCTGCTCGATGGCCTTTTCCAGCGCCGGATTGGCGTTGGTGGTGATCATCTTGAAGATGGGGAAGAAGGTCAGCGCCGCGATCAGGCAGCCACCGAGGATGATCGGCTTGCGGCCGATCTTGTCGGAGAGGATGCCGAACACGATGAAGAAGCCGGTGCCGAGCAGCAGCGACCAGGCGATCAGGAGGTTGGCGGTGTAGCCGTCGACCTTCAGGATCGATTGCAGGAAGAACAGCGCATAGAACTGGCCGGTGTACCAGACCACGCCCTGGCCCATCACGCCGCCGAGCAGGGCGAGCAGCACGAGCTTGCCGTTCTGCCAGTTCCCGAAGGCCTCCGTCAGCGGCGCCTTCGAGCTCTTCCCCTCGTCCTTCATCTTCTGGAAGATCGGCGATTCGTTGAGACGCAGCCGGATCCAGACCGAGATGCCAAGCAGCAGCACCGAGACCAGGAACGGGATGCGCCAGCCCCAGGCCGCGAAATCGGCTTCGCCGGTCGCGGTACGGGTGAACAGGATCACCAGCAGCGACAGGAACAGGCCAAGCGTCGCCGTGGTCTGGATGAAGGAGGTGTAGTAGCCGCGCTTGCCGTTCGGGGCGTGCTCCGCGACATAAGTCGCCGCACCGCCATACTCGCCGCCGAGCGCCAGACCCTGGGCGAGGCGCAGCGCGATCAGGATGATCGGAGCCGCGATGCCGATGGTCGCCGCGTTGGGCAGCAGGCCGACGATGAAGGTCGAAAGACCCATGATCAGGATGGTGACAAGGAAGGTGTATTTGCGGCCGACGATGTCGCCGATGCGGCCGAACACGATCGCGCCGAACGGGCGCACCAGGAAGCCGGCGGCGAAGGCCAGCAGCGCGAAGATGTCGCGGGTTGCGGGCGGATAGGCCGAGAAGAACTGGGCGCCGATGATGCTCGCCAGCGAACCGTAGAGGTAGAAGTCGTACCATTCGAAGACGGTACCGAGCGAGGAGGCGAGAATGACGAACCGTTCGTCCTTCGTCATACCTCCCGCGCCCGTCTGAGACACTGCCATTGTCGACATGTTGAGTCGCTCCCCGAAATGCGTTTCCTCGCGCCCCAGATGCCCGGACGGGCCGGATCAATCCAGGTCTTGCTTGCAAGGTAACATCGGCGTGAAACCCGCCCCAATACGACTTTCGGCTTTGCGCACTGACGCGCGCCTGACGCTCCGGTCTGGGGCGCCGGTGCGCAACCGTAAAGGCTGGGATTAACCCCTTTGCGACAAAGGGATAATGTGCACTTGCATGCCATGGCCGCTCGGGGAAGAATTGACCGCCGCCGCGTTGACACGCCTCCCGGCGCGAACGACAGCAAGAGAACGATGAACGCTCCCTCAACCCATCTCGTCATTGCCGATGATCATCCGCTGTTCCGCGACGCGCTGCGGCAGGCGGTGGCGGGCGTCCTGACCTCGGCCAGGATCGACGAGGCCGGATCGTTCGAGGATCTGACCAAGCTGCTGGAACAGGCCTCCGACGTGGATCTGGTCCTGCTCGACCTCTCGATGCCTGGGATCTCCGGCTTTTCCGGCCTCATCTATCTACGGGCGCAATATCCGGCGATACCGGTCGTGATCGTCTCGGCGTCCGACGACAGCGCCACGATTCGCCGCTCGCTCGATTTTGGCGCCTCCGGCTTCATCCCCAAGCGTTTCGGCGTCGAGACGCTGCGCGACGCCATCCTCAAGGTTATGGAGGGCGACGTCTGGGTTCCCGCGGACACCGATCTGTCGGCCGCCGCCGACCCCGACATGACGCGCCTGCGCGACCGTCTGGTGACGCTGACGCCGCAGCAGGTCCGGGTCCTGATGATGCTATCGGAGGGCCTCCTCAACAAGCAGATCGCCTATGAGCTCGGCGTCTCCGAGGCCACCATCAAGGCGCACGTCTCGGCCATCCTGCAAAAGCTCGGGGTCGAGAGCCGCACTCAAGCCGTCATTGCCGCCGCGAAGATCGCCGGTGGCCAGTGGAAGCAGGGCACGCCGACGGGGTGAAGCGTCCCGGGGTGCGCACAGTCCGACCTAGATCATCGCCAGCAGCCTGTTAGCGGCGGTGATATCCGTCGTCTCGGAGCCCGTGGCGAAGCCATCGAGCGCTGATTGAAGCAGGCGTTTCGCGTGCTCTCGCCGGCCCCGTTCCGCAAGGAGCTCGGCGAGATCGATTGCCGCTCGCAGCTCCCAGGCTTTTGCACCTCTGTGGCGGCTCAAATCCAGCGACTGCATGAAGTGGGCTTCTGCTTGCTCAGCGTTGGGCTCTGGCAGCGACAACAGGATTCTGCCTTTCATGCGCAGCAGCTCGGGCATGTAGAGGTGGTCGCCGCCTTGCTCGACGAGGCGGATCGCCTCGTCGACCAGGCGTGCACTCTGCTCGATCTGTCCGATTGCCAAGAAGCCCTGAACCATCGCGATGTTGAAGGTCGTAGTGAGCAGCTCGTAGCCGGCATCGTGGAGCTCGTGCAGACAAGCCCTGATCGTCTCGAGGCCGTCAGCGGCGTTTCCCCGCCGGATTGCCAGCTCGCCTTTGACGCCGCGGCCGACCGCGAGATACGGGCTCATCGAGCGCGATTCGGCGTGTGCGATGAAGCGGTCGATGTTCGCTTCCGCGTCGTTGAGGTCTCCGTTCCAGAGGTCGATCGAAACCGCCCAGATCAGCGCGATGCAGAGCGTGATCGGATGATCCATCTGCGCGGCTTCGGTGACCGTCTGTCGCGCCAGCTGCTGCGCCTGCGCGGGCCGGCCCTGCAACCAAAGCTCTCGTGCAAGCGAAATGCCGGCCCGGTTGCGATGATCGAAGCCGTAGACCGTGCTGATCCGTTCCGTGCCTGGCCCCAGCCAGGCAGCCTCCAGCATCGTCAGCGCATCGTGATGCTCGCCGGCCAGATGCAGCGAGACGCCCAGGAGCGAATGGGCAAGTGCGGTCGAAGCCGCATCGCCGAGCGCCTCGGCAACGGTGAGGCTCTGCTGGGCGTAACGGAGTGCGGCATCGAACTCTCCCATCCGCTCGTGGAAGATATGCATGCGGCCGAGCAGTTGGAGCTGGTTGATCTCGTCGCAACGGCCCTGGGCGATCGCAAGGCTCCGGCTCAAGGCGGCGCGCGCCGCTTCGCTGCCGCCCCGCGTGAACATCAAGGTGAGGCCGAGGGCAGCCTGGATGTGCATTTCCTCGGCGCTACCGCGCGAGGAAGGATCGATCGCAAGCAGCGCCCGCTCCGACCAGCGCCGGCATTCGATCAAGAGCGACATCGCGAGGAAGATCGGTGCCGCCGCAGCGGCGAGCGCCATGCCGATGCCGACATTGCCGTCCGTGCCGAAGCACCAATCCAGCGCGGCGCGCACGTTGTGAAGTGCGGAGAAGTGGATCGCCCGTTCGTCGGCGCTCGGCACGGTGGCCCAGGTCGAGCCCGCCTGCTCCAGCCATTGCCGGTAGTAGGTGGCGTGGCGTCCGGCGAGCCCCGCGTCGTTCGGCTCGATCTCGAGCAAATAGGCGCGCGTGGTGTCGAGCAGCCGGTAGCGCATCATGGCGCCGATCGGTCGGGGCGCCACCATGGACTTGGCGACGAGGCTGTCGATGGCGTCGAACAGGTGGGAGCGATCGACGCGTTTGTCCGGGACGACCTCGAGCGCGGCGTCGATGGTGAAGTGCCCGGCGAACACCGCAAGCCGGCGCAGCACCAGGCGCTCGGTGTGGGTCAGGAGCCCGTAGCTCCAGTCCAGGGTCGCCTGCAACGTCTTCTGCCGCGGCGGCGCGGTGCGCTGGCCCTGCCAGAGCAGATTGAGGCGTTCGTCGAGCAGCGTGGCCGTCTGCTCCAGGCCATAGGCCTCGACCCGGCCGGCGGCGAGTTCGATCGCCAGGGCCATGCCGTCGAGCTTGCGACAAATCCTTGCGATGATCGCGGCATTGGCATCGTCGAGCGCGATCTGCGCGCCGCTGGCCGTGGCACGTTCGAGGAAGAGTTGAAGTGCAGGATAGGTCCGCGCCGCAGCGACTGTTAGTCTCGAGCGGTCTGGCGGAACAGCGAGTGGCGCCAATCGATAGACTTGCTCGCCCTCGACGCGTAGGGCTTCGCGGCTCGTGGCCATGATATGGACATGCGGTGCGGCGTGGAAGATCTCCGCAGCCAGCGGGGCCACAGCAGCGATGACGTGCTCGCAATTGTCGAGGATCAGCAGCATCCTCTTGTCACGGAGATGCGCGAGCAGCGCGGGCAGAGGATCGTCGGTTTGCGCCGGCAAGCCCAGCATCAGCAGGATCGAGGTGATCACGAGATCGGGATCGCTGAGCGCGGCAAGATCGACGAAGTGTGCGGCATCGGCGAAGGTCTCGAGCAGGTCATGAGCGATTGCGACCGCCACGGCCGTCTTGCCGACGCCGCCGGGACCGGCGATCGTGACGAAGCGCGAGGCGATGAGCTTGTCCGAGACGGCGGCGATCGCATCGTCGCGTCCGACCATCCGTTGCAGCCGGTTCGGCAGCTTCACCGGCGACAGGCCGCCCCGCGGTGCCGCGCACCGCTCTGCCGGGATGGCCGCTCGCGAGATCGGCGCCACGAAGCAATAACCGCGGCCGGAGAGCGTGGTGATGTAGCGTGCGCCGTCGCTGCCGTCGCCGAGCGCCTTGCGAAGGGCTGCGATGTGAAAGCGCAAACTGGCTTCTTCCACAGTCAGGCCGGGCCACACCAGCGCCATCAGATCCCACTTGCTGACGACCTCGTTCGGCCGCGACATCAGCGCGATGAGCAGGTCGAAGGCTTTCGCGCCGAGCGGCAGCGGGATGCCGTCGCGCGTCATCAGCCTTTCATGCGGCGTCACGGTGAATGGCCCGAACGATAGGGTTTTTGCCACAGACCCGGCCGGTTCAGTCATGACGAATCCTGATGCTTTCCAATGGACCCGATAGCAGATGGCTGCGATCCAGCAAGCGCCTGCCTGCATCGGCATCAGACGGTGGATGCAGCCCTTGTGAGACGAGCGAGCTGAGACCTCACAACTTCTCACAATTCCAAACGGGTGTCCTGCGGCAGCCGCTGCTAGTCAGCTGCGCAACGGCAAGGAGACCTTGATGACGCAAGCGGCAAAACTGCTTTACACGGCCAAGACACACACCAGCGGCGGTCGACACGATGGCATGTCGCGCAGTTCCGACGGTCGGCTTGACGTCAAGCTGTCGCCGCCGGGTGGCGCAGGCATCGGCACCAATCCCGAGCAATTGTTTGCGGCGGGCTGGTCGGCCTGTTTCGAAGGCGCGATGGAGATCGCGGCGCGCAAGCGGAGAATCGATCTCCCCAGGAAATGCGCGATCGATGCGGAGATCGACCTCGTGCTCGACGAGGGCGCTTACTCGCTGAGGGCGCGCCTCAATATCAGTCTGCCGGGTCTCGATCGCGAGGTCGCACGCGGCATCATCGATGAAGCGCATCAAACCTGCCCCTATTCCAAGGCCGTCCGTGGCAACATAGACGTCACGGTCGCGCTGATCTGACGCATCATCACCCACCATCAGCAAGGTAGCCACCATGAAGCAGATCATCGACCAACATCGCCGCCAGTTTCTCGGCGTCGCCGCGGGAACCGTTGCCGCCGGTCTCGGCGTGATCGAACTCGCCCGCGCCGAGACGGAAGCGTCGCGATCCCAAGCATCAAACGCGTCCTTCGGTACGATCAAGCAGACCGATGCCGGCGTTCTCAATGTCGGCTATGTGGAGGCGGGTCCCTCCAACGGGCCCGTCGCGATCCTGCTGCACGGCTGGCCCTACGACATTCACGCCTTCGTCGATGTCGCGCCGATCCTGGCAAAAGCCGGCTATCGTGTGATCATCCCTTACCTGCGCGGCTATGGTACGACGCATTTCCTCTCCAGCGAGACGCCGCGCAACGGCGAGCCGGCGGCAATGGCTGCCGATATCATTGCGCTGATGGACAAGCTCGATATCAAGACGGCCGTCGTCGCCGGCTTCGACTGGGGCGCGCGCACCGCGGACGTCATCGCCGCGCTGTGGCCGGACCGCTGCCGGGCATTGGTGTCGGTCAGCGGCTATCTGATCTCCAGCCAAGCCGCGGGCAACGCGCCGCTGCCGCCGCAGGCCGAACTGCAATGGTGGTACCAGTTCTATTTCGCGACCGAGCGCGGCCGCGCCGGATACGAGAAGTACACGCATGATTTTGCCAAGCTGATCTGGAAGCTCGCCTCGCCGCAATGGAAGTTCGACGACGCCACCTTCAATCGAAGCGCAGCAGCGCTCGACAACAAGGATCATGTCGCGATCACGATCCACAATTACCGCTGGCGGCTCGGGCTTGCCCAGGGCGAGACGAAATACGAGCATCTCGAAAAGAAGGTCGCGGCAGCTCCCGTCATCGACGTGCCAACGATCACGATGGAGGGCGACGCCAACGGCGCGCCGCATCCCGACCCGAGCGCCTATGCCAAGAAGTTCTCAGGCCGATATGAGTTTCGCCTCATCACCGGCGGCATCGGCCACAATTTGCCACAGGAAGCACCGCAAGCCTTTGCCAAGGCCGTCATCGACGCCGACCGCGCCTGAACATTGTCAGCACCTCGGTCCAGCCAGGCTGGACCAAGGATCGCCCCTCATTCCAGCTTGGTGGAACGTCATGACGACAACCGAACCTGAAAAGAAGAAGTCTTCTTACGCCAAGATGGTCGTTCTGGCGGTGATCCTCCTCGTCGTGCTCCTGACCTGCGTGCCGTATCTCGTCACGGTCGCCGTCGCGGAGGGGCCGGCGGACCGCGGCGCGGCGGACGCCTCGCCGATCTTCGGGGTCACGGTTCCGCCGGGCTACAAGCAGTGGGAGCTGATCGCGCCGGCCGAAGAGGCGGCGCCGCTCGACGAGCTTCGCGCTGTCGTCGGCAACCAGATCGCAATTGACGCTTATCACACGGGAAAGCTTCCGCTCCCGGACGGCACCGTTCTGGTCAAGCGCGCCTGGAAGCGGAAGCAGTCCCCTGAATTTGCGTCCGCGACGATTCCCGGCGCCGCAACTACGGTTCAGGTGATGGTCAAAGACTCCAAGAAATACGCCTCAACCGGCGGCTGGGGTTTTGGTCGCTTCGTCGACGGCAAGGCGGTCGATGAGGCCCAGCACCGCACCTGCTTCTCCTGCCACGAAGCCCGCGCCAAGAGCCGAGACTACGTCTTCACGCGGCTGGCACCCTGAATGTCCAGAATCTGGTTCATCAGCGGCAGCTCGCGCGGGCTCGGCCGCTCTATCGTGGAGGCGACGCTCGCGGCGGGAGATCGCGTTGTCGCTTCGGCCCGGGACCCAAAGCCGCTCGAATCGTTGCTTGGGCGCTTCGGCGAAAGGCTTCGGCTTGCAACCCTCGACGTGACCGACGAGGCGGCAGCGCAAGCGGCGCTCGGCCTGGCTGTGGAAGCCTTCGGTGGCGTCGATGTGGTCGTGAACAACGCCGGTTACGGCGATCTCGGATCGGTCGAGGACACGAGCCTGGACTCGTTCCGTCAGCAGATCGAGGTCAATCTGATCGGCACCATCATTGTTACCAAGGCGGCGATCCCCGTGCTGCGCCGGCAAGGCCGCGGGCACATCGTGCAAGTCTCATCCGTTGGCGGGCGCATTGGTGCTCCGGCTCGCGCGGCCTATTCGGCGGCGAAATGGGGGATCGAGGGCTTTTCGGAGTCCTTGGCGCGAGAGATGGCGTTGATCGGTGTGCAGGTGACAATCGTCGAGCCCGGCGGCTTCCGCACCGGCTTTGCCCAGACCGCGCATGCGACCGGCGATGGGCGAGCGGAGTACGACGTGGTTGTTGGCGCAGCCGTCAGGATGCAGCGCGATTACGATGGCCGCCAGCCCGGTGACCCGGCCAAGGCTGCAGCACTTGTGCTGAAGCTCGTCGATATGAATCGTCCACCTCTGCGGATCGCCCTCGGAAGCGACGCCGTGAACGCCATCGCGGCGTCGGACAGGCTTCGGCTCGAAGAGCTAGAGAAATGGCGCGCGCTCAGTGTGTCGACCGACTACTGACCGGCCCGCATTCATTCCGCCGCGACCATCTGCTGCGTGCGCCACTGACCGAGCAGGGCGCGCAGCGAGGCCGGCTTGACCGGCTTGTTGAGCACCGCGACCTTTTCATCCCGCGCGGCGACCTGCACGGCGGGGCTGCGGTCGGCGGTGATCAGGATCGCGGGGATGCCGTCGCCGAAGCGGCGGCGGATGTCGCGAATGGCGGCAATGCCGTTACCGCGATCGAGATGATAGTCGACGAGCAGGCCGGTGACGCGCCGTCCGGCGGCTTCGATCGCCGCCATCGCGCCCTCGGGATCGGCGACCGCGATAACCTCGGCATCCCACGCTTTCAGCAGCGTGCGCATGCCGTCGAGGATCGCCGCATCGTTCTCGATGCAGACGATCAGTGCGCCCGAGATCGGCGTGCGTGCCAGCGGCGTCGCGCTGGTCACGGCCGCGGTGTGGGTGATCGCCTTCGCCGTCGGCACCGTCACGGAGAATACCGAGCCGCCGCTTGCATTACCGTCGATGGCGATGCTGTGCTTGAGCACGCGGGCCAGCCGCTCGACGATCGAGAGCCCCAGGCCGAGGCCGCGTGCGATTCGCGCCCCCTGCTCGAGTCGGTGGAATTCTTTGAAGATCTCGCCGCGCTTGACCGGCGGGATGCCGACGCCGGTATCGTAGACGCAGATCTTGAGCGAGGCGCCGCGGCGACGACAGCCGACCAGCACGCGGCCTCGGGGGGTGTACTTGATCGCGTTGGAGATCAGATTCTGGAGCAGGCGCCGCAGCAGCAGCCGATCCGACTCGACAGGCAACGAGCAGGGCACGAAGGCAAGCTCCAGGCCCTTGGCGCGCGCGATCGGCGCGAACTCGATCTCCAGCGAGCGCATCAGATCGGCCATCTTGAAGCTCGTGATCGAAGTCGTCATCGCGCCGGCGTCGAGCCTGGAAATGTCGAGCAGCGCGCCGAGGATCTCCTCGATGGCCTGAAGCGACTCGTCGATGTTCTCGACCAGCCGGGTCTCCTCGCCATTGTGCTGGCGCTCGACAAGGCTGGTGACGTAGAGCCGCGCCGCGTTCAACGGCTGGAGAATATCGTGGCTGGCGGCGGCGAGGAAGCGCGTCTTGGAGATGCTGGCGTCCTCCGCCGTGCTCTTGGCCAGCGCCAGCTCCGAGTTCAGCCGCGTCAGCTCCTCGGTGCGGTCGCGGACGCGCTTTTCCAACGTCGCATTGGCGCGCTCCAGCGCTTCCGCCGCCTCGAAGGTGGGCGTGACGTCGGTGAAGGTGATGACGAAGCCGCCGCCCGGCATTCGGTTGGTGAGCACCTCGATCACCATGTGGCGTTCCGGCAGGCGTTCGAGATAGGGCTCGCTGTCGGTGGTGTAGGCGGCCAGCCGCCGCTCCAGCATGGCCTCGCGCTCGACCGGGTCGTCCGGATCGCTGATGCCGATGAACTCCAGGATTTCGCGAAGCGGCGTGCCGAACTGAATGAAATGCGGAGGAACGTTGAGGAGATCGCCGAACTGCCGGTTGGAGCAGATCAGTTGCAAATCGGCGTCGAAGACCGCGATACCCTGGCGTACATGGTTGAGCGCGGTCTGAAGGATCTCGCGGTTGAAGTGCAGCGCCGCATGGGAATCGTCGAGCAGTTTCAGCGCGGCCTTTGCCGAGACCGTCCGCTTGCGCAGCAGCAGCGACATCACGAGCCGCGAGGACGCGGCTCCGATCGACGAGGCGATCAGGTGCTCGGCATGCTGCAACAGCTCGAAATCGGCGGGCGCTCCGGGTTCGAGCCGGACATTGCGCCGCGCCGAGAAAGCCTCAAACGAATGGCGGGCGCGGTCGGGCCCGAGATATTGCGCGACCGTGGTCTGGATGTCCTGCACGGTGACGGTGGTGCGCCAGCGGCGGAAGCTTGGGGAGATCGGCGCGAGCGTGTTGGGGACAAACAGATCGGCCTGCACCAGCTCGATCGAAGATGGCCGGCGCGCCAGCGAGAGCAGCACATAGGTGAGAATATTGAGCGACAGCGACCAGATGACGCCATGCATCAGCGGCGGCAGGTCGGCGCCGAACAGCGCCTGTGGCCGCAGCGCCTCGATTCCGAACGGGCCGTGCTGGAGCAGCAGGATCCCCGTCGTCGAGGAATCCATGAAGCTCGGGACGAACAGCGTGTAGAGCCACACCACGAAGCCGACCAGCATCCCGCCGATCGCACCGCGCGCCGTCGCCCGTCGCCACAGCAGCCCGCCGAAGAAGCTTGGTGCAAGCTGGGCGATGGCGGCAAAGGACAACAGGCCGATCGCTGCGAGCTGGGTGTTGCCGAGCGCGCGATAGTAGAAATAGGCCATCACCATGATGGCGAAGATCGCAAGTCGCCGCGACCGCAGCAGGAAATCGCTGAAATCGGCGCCGCCGGTGCGGCCCTCCGGCCGTCGTTGCAGCACCAAGGGCACCACGAGGTCGTTCGAGACCATGATGGAGAGCGCGACGCATTCGACGATCACCATCGCGGTCGCGGCCGACAGGCCCCCGACGAAGACGGCGACGCTGAGCAGATCCGCGCCGCCCTCCATCGGCAGGGCCAGCACGTACATGTCGGGGTCGGCGGTGCCGAACGGGAAGGTCACGAGGCCGGCAATCGCGATCGGGATCACGAACAGATTGATGGCGACGAGATAGAGCGGGAATAGCCAGCGCGCGCGGCCGACTTCGGCGTCGGACGAATTCTCGACGACGCTGACGTGGAACTGGCGCGGCAGCAGCATGATCGCGCACAGCGACAGCAGCGTCATAGTCAGGAAGTTGCCGATCGACGACGAGTAGTTGATTGCGCGCACCGCCTCCGGCGTCTTCATGGCGCGCTCGATCAGTTCCTGCGGCGAGAACATCCAGAAGGTGACGAAGATGCCGGCGGCGAGGAAGGCGACCAGCTTGATGATGGATTCGGTCGCGACCGCCAGCATCAGGCCGTGCTGATGCTCGGTGGCGTCGGTCTGGCGGGTGCCGAACAGCACGGCGAAGGCCGCCATCGCCAGCGTCACCATCAGCGCCATGTCGCCGAGGATCGGGATGTGGGAGAAGGCCTGGTCCTCGCTCAGGATCGTGCCGAGCGATGAGGCGACCGCCTTGAGCTGCAGCGCGATGTAGGGCACCGAGCCGATGATGGCAATCAGCGCCACGGTGGCTGCCACCGCCTGGCTCTTGCCGTAGCGCGCGCCGATGAAGTCGGCGATCGAGGTGATGTTGTGGGCTTTGGCGAGCTGGATGACGCGCCGGAGCACGCCGGCGCCCAGTCCGATCATCAGGATCGGGCCGACATAGATCGCCAGGAAGTCGGTCGAGGTCCGGGTGGCGAAGCCGACCGAGCCGAAGAAGGTCCAGGAGGTGCAGTAGATCGCCATCGACAGCGGGTAGATCAGCCCGGAGGCGCGGCCGGGCCCGGTCGGCGAGCGACGGTCGCCGTGGCTCGCCACCAGGAACAGAAAGCCGATGTAGCCGAAGGCGGCGGCGATCACGCCCCAGTCGTGCAGCATGGCGAGCGCGCTTCTCCCTGGGCGCTGGCAGCGCCCGATCTCATTTTCTTAACAAATCTAGCGCGTTGCGCGGTCGCAAGCGACAGCGAAATGCCCGGTGGAGCCGGGAACTGGAGTTGTCGTTAAGCTGCTCGCTTGCGGCAGGGCGCCTATCCTCCCCTGGAGGGGGAGGGTCGATCGCGCGCAGCGCGAGCGGGGTGGGGTGATCTCTCGACACGGGCAGCGTTCGAGGTGGAGAGACTGTCACCCCACCCCGGCTCCATTTCGCTGCGCTCAATGTGAGCCGACCCTCCCCCTCCAGGGGAGGGTGGAAGCTAACCCTACTCCGCCGCCAGCGACTTCTGGCGCAGCGGCAGGCCCAGGCGGTCCCACACTTGCAGCAGGGCTTCGGCGAGCTGATCGATCAGACCGTCGTCGTGATAGGGCGAGGGCGTGATGCGCAGTCGTTCGGTGCCTTTGGCGACGGTCGGATAGTTGATCGGCTGGATGTAGATGCCGTGCTCCTCGAGCAGAAGGTCGGAGGCCTGCTTGCACTTCTCGGGATCGCCGACGAACAGCGGCACGATATGGGTGTCGCTCGACATCACCGGCAGGCCGGCGGCATTGAGGATCGCCTTGACGCGGGCGGCGCGGTCCTGGTGGCGCTCACGCTCCCAGTTCGAGGTCTTCAGGTGCTTGATCGCGGCGGTCGCGGCCGAGCAGATGGCCGGCGGTAGCGCGGTGGTGAAGATGAAGCCCGGCGCATAGGAGCGCACGGCGTCGATGATCTGACCGTTGGCGGCGATGTAGCCGCCAAGGCAGCCGAAAGCTTTCGCCAGCGTGCCTTCGAGGATGTCGATGCGATGCATGACCCCGTCACGCTCGGCAATGCCGCCGCCGCGCGGGCCGTACATGCCGACCGCGTGGACCTCGTCGACATAGGTCATCGCGCCATACTTTTCAGCGAGGTCGCAGATCTTGGCGAGCGGGGCGATGTCGCCATCCATTGAATAAAGGCTCTCGCAGGCGATCAGTTTTGGCCGGTTCGGCCCGGCCACTTTCAGCAGCTCTTCAAGATGGGCAAGATCGTTGTGGCGGAACACAACCCGCTCACAGCCGGACTGTCGGATGCCCTCAATCATCGAATTGTGGTTGAGCTCGTCCGACAGGATCAGGCAGTTCGGAATGAGTTTTGCGATGGTGGCGATGCCGGTCTGGTTCGAGACGTAACCCGAGGTGAACAGCAGTGCGGCTTCCTTGCCATGGAGATCGGCCAGCTCGGCCTCGAGCTGGACCAGCGGATGATGCGTGCCGGCGATGTTGCGGGTGCCGCCGGCCCCGGTGCCGACGCGGGTTGCGGTCTCGACCATGGCGCCGACCACCTTCGGGTGCTGACCCATGCCGAGATAATCGTTGGAGCACCAGATCACGATGTCGCGTTTGCCCTTCGGCGAATGCCAGACCGCGTGTGGGAACCGGCCGGCCGTGCGCTCCAGATCGGCGAACACGCGGTACCTCCGCTCGGTGTGAAGACGGTCGAGGGCGGAACTGAAGAACTCGTTGTAATCCATCGGCAAACCTGCAGCGGAACCCGGCCCAAGGCGGCCGTTCAATTTTTAGAGCTTTTCCAGCTCCGATGTCCATGCACCTGCTCACATTTGCGGCAAGGCGAGCGTGCCAATTGATAACGCCGGCCTGGCCGCGATTGTTGATTTGGATCAAGTGCCTAGCGCGCACTTGCGGCCCGGACCGGAGTTGCCGGAAAGGTGGGGCTGCCGTGGACATTTTGTCCATGGTGCACGCTCCGTCCATCATTGCGGAGCCGGCCGACGCCATCGCCTCAAGCTGCGCTTGAATTCCGGCCTCTGCCCGCAAGCGGGGAGAGGCGAAGGCAAACTCAGGTCGTCCTGAACTGCAACACGCCGTCTTGCGTCTCCGCCCTCAGCCGGCCCTCGACGATCATGTAGTTGACATGGGCCACCAGTTCGCCGGCGGCAAAGCCCATCTGATGCTCGTCCAGCACATGCTTGTTGAATACGACGGGCACCAAGGCGCGCGAGGTCTGCGGCACCTCGCGGCAGGCTTCCGCGATCAGGCGGCAGCGCTCCTCGTGGTGGTCGGCGAGCTGCTTGATGCGGGTCTTCAAGCCGTAAAACGGCACGCCGTGGCCAGGCAGCACCAGCACGTCGTAGGGGAGCGTCGTGGTGAGGCTGGCGAGCGAGGCCAGATATTCGCCGAGCGAGTTCTGGTCGGGCTCGACCGCCCAGACGCTGACATTCGGCGAGATCTTGCTCAGCACCTGGTCGGCGGAGAGGAACAGCTTGTCGTCGGCGCAATACAGCATCACCTGGTCGAGCGCGTGCCCGCCGCCGGTGATCACCTTGAAGCGGCGTGAACCGATCACGACGTCGTCGCCATGGGAGATACGGCGGTAGGACGGCGGCAGCACGGAGACGCGCTTGAGATAATCCTGACCGCGACCGAGCAGTTTTTCGGTGAGCGATTCGTCCATGCCATGGCGGCGGAAGAACAGCCGCTGCGCCTCGCGCCGCTCCTCGGTGCCGCGGTTCTGGTGATAGACCGATTGCAGATATTCGACCTGCGACATCACCAGCGGGCAGTTGAACCGTTCGACGATCCACCCGGCGAGACCGACATGATCGGGGTGCGAGTGGGTGACGATCAGCCGCGTGATGTTGACGCCTTTCAGCGGGCCCTCGAACAGCTTTGTCCAGGCCTCGATCGTTTCCTCGTTGCCGAAGCCGGCATCGATCATGGCATAGCCGTCGCCGTCGGCGAGCAGGTAGATGTTCACGTGATTGAGGCGGAACGGCAGTTTCAGCCGCGCCCACAGCACACCGGGCCGCACCTCAACCACCTCTTCGGGGCCGGGATGCTGTTCCCAAGGGTGGCGCAAGGCCTCGGCCGAGGACTGCGCGGTGTCGGTTTTCGAATTCATGCTACCGGCTTAAACCCGCGGCGCGCGGGGCGCCAGCCGAAAAGGATGGGAGTCGACCGTCGCATGGCCGTCATACCGGCAGCGGTTTTTCCGCGTCTCGGTTGAAGCCGGCAAAAAAAACGCTGTCCTTCCGGGGCGCGCGCAAGCGCGAACCCGGAATCCGGAGATTGTGGTGCGAGATTCCGGGCCCGCCTCTTCGAGGCGTCCCGGAATGACGATCAGGCCGCGCGCATGTTGTTGAGGAACGCGTCGATCTCCCCGCGCAGCATGTCGGCCTCGCGGCGCAGTGCATCGGAGGCGTTCAGCACTTCGCCTGCCGCAGCGCCGGCCTCGGCAGACGCCGTGGAGACGCCGACGATGTTGCTGGAGACCTCGCTGGTGCCGCCGGCGGCGTGCTGGATGTTGCGGGCGATCTCGCGGGTAGCGGCGCCCTGTTGCTCGACCGCAGCCGCAATCGTCGTGGTGACGTCGTTGATCTCGCCGATGATCCGGCCGATGCCCTGGATGGCACCGACCGCCGAGGTCGTTATCTCCTGCATGCTGGCGATCTGGGTGCGGATTTCTTCCGTCGCCTTGGCGGTCTGGCTCGCAAGGCTCTTCACCTCGGACGCGACCACTGCGAAGCCGCGGCCAGCCTCGCCCGCGCGTGCCGCCTCGATGGTGGCGTTGAGGGCGAGCAGGTTGGTCTGCGAGGCGATGGTCTGGATCAGATCGACGACGACATTGATGCGGCTCGCGCTGTCGGCGAGGCTCTGCACCGTCGCGTCAGTGGCGCCGGCCTCGTCGACCGCCTTCTTGGCGATCTCCGCCGAGGTCACCACCTGACGGCTGATCTCGGCGATCGAGGACGACAGCTGCTCGGTGCCGGCCGAGACCGTCTGCACGTTGACGGAGGTTTCCTCCGCGGCGGAGGCGACCGCGTTCACCAGCGCGTTGGACTGGTCCGCGGTATTCGACATGCTCTGCGCCGTCGATTGCATCGAATTGGCTGATTGCGCGAGATTGTCGAGCGCGGAGCGGACAGTGCTTTCAAACTCGGCGATCTTCGCCTCCATCCGCGCGGCACGTTCGGCTTTCGCTGCACGATCCTTGTCCTGCTCGCTGGCCAGCGACCGGGCTTCGATCATGCTGTCGCGGAACACGTGAAGCGTATCGGTCATCGCGCCGATCTCGTCGTTGTGCTTCGCGCGTGCGATCTCGGTGTCGAGATCGCCGGCCGAGAGCAGCTGCATGGCGCGCTGGAGGCCGCTGATGCGGCGGAGGATGTTGCGGCCGACATAGAGCCAGACGAACAGCGCCGAGCCGACCAACATCATGGCGCCCAGCGCCAGCATCGCCGTCGTGGCGAGCGAAATCTCCTGCCGCGCCTGGAAGGTCGACGTGTTGGTCTCTTTCTGCACGGCGTCGACGAGCTGCTGCACGCTGATGCCGAGGCCGACATTGAGCTTGCGGGTCTCGTCCAGGATGGTCTGGCCGTAATCGACGGAGTCGAGCTCCTTCTCGCGCAAATTGAATACGCCGGACTTGCCGGTCCCGAGCGCGAGCAGCTTTTCTGCGGTCTCGCGCAGCATCTTGTTGCCCTGATTGTCCGGCAACAGATCGAGGTTGGACCGCAAGCGACCCTGTGCCGTCTTGAATTCCTTCTGGATGTCATCGAGCTTGTCGCTCGTGTTCGCCGAGAGCGCCGCGCTCATGTCGGCGGCTGCGAGATTGCCGCTGGCGACGACGTTGCCGAGCTGGCCGACGGTCTGCGCGGCGTCAGTGGCATCTGCAGCGGACAGGTCGGCAGAGCCGAGAATGGCGTTGACCCGGGTCTGCGCGTCCAGCATCGCCGGACTGGCCGCGCCGACGAACGCGCCCTGCGCGTTGCGTAGCGCGTCATATTGCTTGTCATGCAGGGCCGCGATGTCCAGCCGTTCGCGGGCAGCCTTGGCCAGGCTCTGGGCCGCCTCGTTGATGCTCTTCATCGTCTCGCCGAGACCGGAGACGACGGCCTTGTCGCCGCCGAGCTCGATGATCTCGTTGAGCTTCTGCTGCGTCTGCTCCTGCAGTTCCTTCAGCTTCTTGGTGCGCTCGTTCAGGGCGTCCTCGGTTTGAGCCGCAAGCAGGGCAGGTCCCTGTGCCGCAAGGCTCGCGCTCAAGGCCGACAATTGCAGGCTCGCCGCAAGGCGCGGAATGTCCCGTCCGCTCAGTTCAGTCATGCGCCCGCCGAGTTTCTGCAGCGCCAGGCCGGCGCCGGCCGAAATCACGAGGCCCATGCCGGCGATCACTGCGAAGGCCGCGAACAGGCTGCCGCGCACGCCCCATTTCGGCAGTTTGAAACGCGGCTTGAATCGGCCGAGACTGAAACGGATCGCCATCGAAATTCCCCCACGCCCTTGCTTCTGTTTTGTGGCCGGGAGTATCGGGCACGCCGGTTAAAAAATCGCAATCTGTGCAATCGGTTGCGCGCGTTCCGCAGGGCGAAAAAAGAAGGGCCGGCAACATCGCCGGCCCTTCGTGATGATAACGTTTTGCTAACGCTCAGTAGCGCGCGACGGCCGGGCTGGCCCAGTTGAAGCGGTAATTGAGGCCCGCCTTGAAGGTATGGTCGTCGGTGGTGAAGTTGCCGGTGCCGACCAGCGGGCCCGCGGTGAAGTGCGCATCGCCGAAGTTGTAGTACTGGTACTCGGCCTTGGCCGACCAGTTCGGTGCGAACATGTATTCGAGGCCGGCGCCGACGGTGTAGCCGTTGCGATGATCGCCATCGATGATGAAGCCGGATGGTACGCCGCCAACAGTCACTCTCTCGTTGTTGTCCGAATAGGCATAACCGCCCTTCACATAGAGGAGGCCCGGACCCCAGGTGTAGCCGACCCGGCCGGTGATCGAGCCGAGCCCGCGCTGGTCGTTGGTGTAGGCGATGCCGCCCGGGAACACCGCGCCGACGCTGCCGGAGAGCCAGGAATACTGGCCTTCGACGCCGACGACGAAGTTCGGGTTGAACTGCCAGTCCGCACCGACCTGCACACCGCCGAGGAAACGGCCGTTGCCATTGTTGCCGGTGGAGAGACCGTTGAAATTGTTGTCGCTGGAGAACGCACCGCCGACATGGCCGCCGATGTAAAAACCGGTCCAGTTGTAGATCGGTGCAGCATAGGCCGGCGCGGGTGCCTTGTAGTAGTTGCGGTTACCGAGATCGGCGCCGACGGCCGGCGCGGCCGCGCCCAGCACGAGCAGCGCAACGGTCGCAAACAGAATCTTCTTCATCGTCTTGAACTCCAACACGTAAGGTCCCCGGCAGGCGCGCTTTCGCGCCGTCGTTGGTTTTGCAGATAGCTCGCTTTTGACGAAAATGCTGTCACATGCATGGCACAGCGGGCCCCAACCTAACCTACTGGGCCGCAAATGATTTTCGTGCTTAATGGCGCCTTAAGAAATGCTGAAGGAAGGCTTAACTTCGCGCGTCGCCGGTAACTTGCGGGCGCCTCCTCTTAACCAAGACGTCGCCGCGCCTCGTCGCGCATCTGAGCACGAAAGGCCGCGCGCTTTGCCGGGCGGTCTTCCTCGCGCACGTCGTGACGATCGAAGATGTCGAACTTCTCCAGGATCGGATAGCGCTCGCTTGCCATCGCGAGCACGCGCAGCACCTTGGTCGCCGCTGGTGTCGGGCCGCTGACCTCCCAGCGCCTTATGGTCTCGGCGCCGCCTTTCTCCGGCAGCCCGCACAGCCTGGCCATGTCGGCCGCGGTGAGCTTGCGCTCAAGGGCGTCGGAGAGGTCGTTGCGGAGTTGCTTCAGTTCGGCGCCGGTCATGCTGCTTGCGTCCAGGAAAGTCACTGAAGCCAATGCACTAGCGCTGATTCGGGTTCATCCGAAGGCGGCGAGCGCAGCCCGGCACGTTCGCGCGCGCACGGAGTTATGAACGCAGACCTATGGAAATTTTCCGATGAATGAACACTTGGCATACCGGGCACGGGGCGAAAGGATCAGGCCATGACAACCGTCAAACTCGCCATTGCCGCACTCGTCACTGCCGGGCTGCTTGCCGTGCCCTTTGCGGCTGAAGCGAAGAAAGCCCGATCGAGCCGACATTACAGCAACGGTGTGGTGGCGCCGACCTATGGCGGTGCCGGAACGCCGTCAGCGCAGCCGAGCGCGTCCTATGGGTCGTCCGGACAGACGGTCGGCACCGTCACGGCGCCGTCGGTCGGCTCGTACAATTGGCCCTCGGTCGGCGTGACCAACTCGGTCCCCACCTGGAGCAACACCACGAGATAGACCGATGCCGGTCAGCGGACGCCAATCGCGAGGCCGGAGAGCAGATACAGCGCGACCAGCAACGTTGCGACGGACAGCATCGTCGTGATCGAGACCGTGGCCGCAACCAGCTTCTCGTCAACCTTGTGCTCATGCGCGAGGACGTACACGGTTTTCGCCGTCGGCACGGCCGCGCAGACGACAGCGGCGACCGTGTAGAGAGGATCGAGTCCCAAGATCACGCAGAGCCCGTAGACGATCAGAGGCATGACCACCAGTTTCACCGCCGCGAGCGCAAACGATGCCTTCAGGTTGGATCGCAGGCCCTCAACGGACAAACCAAGTCCGATGGCAAACAGCGCGCAAGGCGTGAGCGCTGCAGCGATCATGTTCAGATAGGTCGCGACCAGCGCCGGAATCGGCAAGCCCGTGATCGCCCACACCAGCCCAATGAGCGTCGACAGCACCATCGGATTGAGCAGGATCTGCTTTGCCAGTCCCGTGGGATGGGCGGGCTCGTGCGGGTCGCGTCCTTTCAGGAGGATGACCGTGATCGGAAACATTACGGCGGCCACGAACACTGTCGCTACCGCGGCGGGCAGGACGGCGGGCTGGCCGTAGATCACGTGCAGGATCGGCAGCGCGACAAACCCGGTATTGGTCATTGCCGCCGCCATCCCATGAATGGTGCTGCTGGCGATATCGTGTTTGCCACCCGCGCGGACCGCCAGAAACACCATCCCGAAGCAGATCAGTGAACCGCCGCCGAATGCGAGCAGGAAGCGCCATTCCAGCAGGTTGCGGGCCGGCTCCCGCGCGATCGTGACGATCAGGAGCGCCGGCATCGCCACGTTGTAAGCAAAGTGCACCAGGGCATCGGCAAGCGAGCGGGAGAGAGAGCCGAACTCGCCTGCCAGCCAGCCGGTGACGATGATCGCGAACACGGGAAGAATGAGGCTGGCGACCTCCATCTGGCTTCCCCCTCATGGACAAAGGGGGGCGAGGTTAGCCCAGCGATGGGTTGTCGTCACGGTGTGGTTTAATGGAGCCGTCCCGGGTGATCATTCGCCAAGGACGAAAATCTTCCTCGTTAGATTCCCCTGCGATCCTGCTTCCCAATCACGCAACGCCATGCCGCCAGGCGCTCAGCCGGATGCTGGTTCATCCATTCCGCAAGCTGCGGGGCGCCCATCAGGCAGGACTGCACCGAGACCTGAGCAAAGTCCGAGCTGGTGACAATCTGCTCATGGCAATTGGTCGGAGAGGAGAGACTGCAAAGCACGGCAATGATCTTGATCACGAAAGGTTACCCCTATCGCCGCCGCTGATCGTGCGGCCCGTTGCTTTATCCTGCCCATTGCTGACCGGATCAGATGGCGGAAAGATGCTGTCGTAGATTGCGCGTGCCTCCTGAATGAGGCGCGCGCGCTCGCGCTCAGATCTTGAGACAAATCGAATAACTTCACCCATGTTGGCTCCGAATGTCAGTGGGGCAAGCAGGTCATGAGATGATAACAATCATCTAATCGTATCTATGGCGTCCCCTCGGCTTTTGAAACGACGTCCCCGTTCACGACGGAATAAAAAGCCCGTGACCGCGCGGGCGTCCCAACGTCCGGGTGTTCCTGCGCCAGGTACGGGCTGTTCACCGTTCTTATCGCGCTGCTGCAATTACCGCGCGAGCGAACGCCGATGACAGCTTACTCTTGCCGCACCGGCAAGGCAGTCTCTGCAAAGCAAATGCCGATCGACCAAAGATGTTTCGCCGGCATCACCCGCAAGTTTTTGGAACAATCTTGCAGCTCGGCGAACCCGTCACGACGATCGCTCATGCCGCCGGCGCGCGCGCCTTTCGCCCCGGTACCGCCGACAGCAGTTCACGCGTATAGGCGTGCTCGGGCGCGGCGAAGAGCTGCGCGGTCTGCTTGAGTTCGACGATGGCGCCGCGCTGCATCACCGCGATGCGGTCGCAGATTTGCGCCGCGACGCGCAGATCATGGGTGATGAACAGCATCGAAAGGCCGAGGCGCGCCTTGAGGTCTTCGAGCAGCTTCAACACCTGCGCCTGCACGGAGACGTCGAGGGCGGAGACGGCTTCATCTGCGACGATGATCTCGGGCTCGAGCGCGAGCGCGCGCGCAATGCCGATACGCTGGCGCTGGCCGCCGGAGAATTCGTGCGGATAGCGCTCGAGGGCGCCGGCGTCGAGGCCGACCATCCTGAGGAGATCGCGAGCGCGGTCGAGCGCGACCTTCGGATCGGTGCCGGCCGCGATCGGGCCGTCGGCGATGATGTGGCCAATCTTGCGCCGCGGATTGAGCGAGGCGAACGGATCCTGGAAGATCATCTGGATGCGATGCCGTTCGGCGCGCAGCGCCCTGCCCGAAAGAGAGGTGAGATCGGTGTCGCCGATCCGCACCGTGCCGCGGTCGGCTTCGATCAGCCGCATCACGAGCCGTGCCACCGACGACTTGCCGGAGCCGGATTCGCCGACGAGGCCGAGCGTCTCGCCCTTGAGGATGTTGAAATTGACCTCGCGCGCCGCCTCGACGCGGCGGTCCTCGCGAAACCAGCCGCCCGACGTGACGTAGGTCTTGTCCAGTCCGATCACCTCGACGGCCCGGGCCTGATCGTCGAGCAGTTTGCGCACCGGCGGGTCCATCGACGGCACGGCGGCGAGCAGTGCCTTGGTGTAGTCGTGCTGCGGATCGTGGAAAACCGTCGCAGCGGGACCTTCCTCGACCACCTTGCCGTGTCGGAGCACCACGACCTGGTCGGCGATGTCGGCGACCACGCCGAAATCGTGGGTGATGAACATCACCGCCATGTTGCGGTTGCGCTGGAGATTGCGGATCAGATCGAGAATTTGTGCCTGCGTGGTGACGTCGAGCGCAGTGGTCGGCTCGTCGGCGACCAGCACCGCGGGCTCAAGCGCGAGCGCCATGGCGATCATGGCGCGCTGGCGCTGGCCGCCGGAGAGCTGGTGCGGGTAGGCGCGCACGATCCGCTCGGGGTCGGGCAGGCCGACCTCGCGCGCCAACGCGAGTGCTCTTGCGCGCCGCTCCTTCGGCGTGAGCTGGCCATGGGCCTCGAACATCTCCGCCATCTGGTCGCCGATCCGCATCAACGGATTGAGCGCGGTCATCGGTTCCTGAAAGATCATCGCGAGCCTGCGGCCGCGCAGATCGCGCCAGCCGTCGTCGCCCAGCTTGAGCAGGTCGCGGCCTTCGAACTGGACCTCGCCGGAGGTGACCGACACGGTGTCCGGCAACAGGCCCATCAGCGCATGCGCGCACATCGACTTGCCGGACCCGGACTCGCCGACGACGCAGACGATCTTGCCGGGCTGCAAATCGAGCGAGACGCCGTCGACGGCGAACGGACGCTCGGCGCCCTTGGGCAGCGCGATCCTCAGGCTCTTGATGGAGATGGCGGGCGGTGCGGTCATCGTCAGCGCCCCTCCCGCGACAGTCGCGGATTGAGCGCGTCGTTTAGGCCTTCGCCGATCAAATTGAGGCCGAGCACCGAGATCAGGATGGCCACGCCGGGAAACACGGTGATCCACCAGGCCTGGCGGATCACGGTCCGGCCGGCGCCGACCATGTAGCCCCAGGAGATCAGATTGGGATCGCCGAGGCCAAGGAACGACAGCGAGGATTCCAAGAGGATTGCAGTCGCCACCATCAGCGAGGCCAGCACGATCACGGGCGACAGTGCGTTCGGCAGGATCTCGCGCAAAATGATCCAGGTGTTGCTCTGTCCCGTGACTACCGCGGCCTGGACATATTCGCGCGTGCGCAGCGACAGCACCTCGCCGCGCACGAGGCGGGCGACCGGCGGCCAGCTCACCACCGCTATCGAGGCCACGATGGAATAGATCGAGGGCTGCAGGATTGCGACCAGCACGATCGCGAGCGCGAAGCTTGGAATAGTCTGAAAGAATTCGGTGAAGCGCATCAAGGCATCGTCGACTTTGCCGCCGAAATAGCCGGCCATCGCGCCGATCGGCACGCCGACGATCAGGGCTACCAGCGTCGAGACAAGGCCAACGAGCAGCGAGACGCGTGCGCCGAAGATCATGCCGGCGAACACGTCGCGGCCGAGCGCGTCGGTGCCGAGCGGCACGGCCTGCAGCGTGAAGGGCGGCAGGAACGGCCGCTGCACCATGCGCCAGGGCGAGTTCGGGAACAGCATCGGCCCGAACACCGCGACCGAGATCGCAAGCAGCAGGATGACGAGCCCAATGACGCCGCTCGGGCTCTTCAACATCGATTTCCAAAATTGCTTCATGAGGCGAATTCGATGCGCGGGTCGACCAGGCGGTAGACCAGGTCGGTGATGAGGTTGAAGATCAGCACCATGGCGGAGCAGATCACGAAGACGCCGAGCAGTAGGTTGTAGTCGCGTTGGAGTAGCGCGTCGTACATCAGCCGACCGATGCCGGGCCAGGCGAACACGGTCTCGGTGATGACGGCGCCGCCGATCAGCGTGCCGGAATGCACGCCGGCGAGCGTCACTACCGGCAGCAGAGCGTTGCGCAGCACGTGGCGGCGCTGGATCACGGCGTCGGACAGGCCCTTGGCGCGCGCGGTCTTGATGAAGTCGAGCCGCTTCACCTCGAGCATCGAGGCGCGCGTCATGCGGGTGTAGGTCGCCATGAAGAACAGCCCGAGGGTCATCGCCGGCATGATCAGGTGCTTTGCGACGTCGATCGCGTGGGCAAGGCCGGTGAGATTGGCGCCGACTGTCTCGTAGCCGAAGCTCGGCAGCCAATCCATGGTGACCGAGAACAGCAGGATCCCCATCAGCGCCACCCAGAAGATCGGCATGGCGTAGAAAATCAGTGCAAAGACGGTAATGGCCGTGTCGAGGAAGATTCCGGCAAAGCGCGCGGCGAAGGTGCCGAAGAGGATGCCGAGCACGAGCGAGATCGTGAAGGCGGTCAGTGTCAGCAGTAGCGTCGCCGGCAGCCGTTCGCCGATCAGCTTTGCGACCGGTGCCTGCTGGCGGAAGGAGAAGCCGAGGTCGAGAGTGACGACGCCCTTGACGTAGATGAAGAGCTGCTCGGGCATTGGCTTGTCGAGGCCGAACTTTTCCCGGAGCTGCTTCACGAAGATCGGGTCGCTGGCGCCGGCTTCGCCCGCCATCACCACCGCAGGGTCGCCGGGCGCAAGTCGGATCAGGAAGAAATTGAGAACGATGATCGCGAGCAGGACGATCACGCCCTTTAGGACACGCTGAGCGACGAAGGAGAGCATAATTAGATGGCGATCAGATCAGGTTGAACGCAGCGGCGATCGCCGTGCGCTCCCTCTCCCGCTTGCGGGAGAGGGCAGGGGAGAGGGTATTTCCGCAGAGATGACACCGGGTGGAGAAAGCCCTCTCCCGCCGCGCTCTGCAAGCGCGTCGACCTCCCCCGCAAGCGGGGGAGGTGAAACAAGCGTGCGGCCTGCACCATCACTTGTCGAGCCATGCGTCCTTGAAGCCGTCATTGACCCCGATTCCCGTGGTGATCAGGTTCTTGACCTTGCAGCGCATGATGGTCGGGAATTGCAGCTCGAGCATCCAGGCCACCGGCACGTCTTCGACCAGGATCTTCTGCGCCTTCTCATAGATCTCCTTGCGCTTGGAGTCCGGGGTCGCGACAGCACCGTCGGCGAACAGCTTGTCGATCTCCGGGTTGGAGTAGCCTTCGACGTTATTGAAAACCTGGCCCTTGGCGATGGCGCTGGAGACGTAATTGCGTCCTACCCCGAGTGCGGGATCGCCGTACTGATAGAGATAGGTGAAGGCGATGTCATAGTCCCACTCGCCGATCTTCTGGTTGCCGCCAGCAACGTCGGTGGCAATCGTCTCGATGTTGATACCGGCGTCCTGGAGGTTCTGCTTCACCGCTTCACCCCAGCGCTGCCAGGTTTCGCCATAGGCCAGCGGCAACAGGCGGATCTTCTCGCCCTTGTAGCCGGCTTCCTTCAGCAGCGCCTTGGCCTTGGCCGGATCGTACGGGTACTTTTTCACGTCGTCGGTGTAATATTTGATGGTCGAGGCGGACGGGCCGGTCGCGACCTTGCCGAGCCCGTTCCAGATGACATCCTTGGCGAAATCGCGGTCGATTGCATACATGACCGCCTGCCGCACCCGCTTGTCCGCGAGCGGACCCTGGCGGTTGTTGAGCCAGAGCCAGGCCAGCGGCGAGAAGAACTCCCAGCCGGCGCCGGTGACACAGGTGTCCTTCAGCTTGGACAGCCGCGGCACGTCGAAGTTCTCGACCGAGCCGCCGGGCAGCACGTCGACCTTGCCGGTCTCATACGCCACCGAGCGGGCCGCGGCGTCGGGAATGATCTGCCAGTAGATCTCGTCGAGATAAGGCTTGCCCTTCTCGTAATAGTTCGGGTTCTTGACCAGGCGGATGAACGAGCCCTTCTGCCACTCCTTGAACATGAAGGGGCCGGTGCCGATGGGCGCGTTGTTGTAGGGATTCGTCTTGAAATCGGTGCCTTCATACAGATGCTTCGGCACCATCGGCATCGAGCCAACCTCGAAGATGCCGAGGAACGGGCCGAACGGCTGCTTCAGCGTGAAGACCACCGTGTAGTCGTCGGGCGCCTCGACCTTGTCGACCTGGGCGAGGTTGTTGCGGGCGCGCGCGTGGGTCTGCCTCAGCATCTCGACCGAGAACAGCACGTCTGCGGCGGTGAAGGGCTTGCCGTCGTGCCAGGTCACGCCCTTCCTGAGCCTGAAGGCGTAGGTTTTCGCGTCCTCGCTTACGCTCCAGCTCTCGGCGAGCTCCGGCTGCGGCTCGAGCTTGGGGCTGTAGCGCAGCAGCCCCTCGAAGATGTTGCCCGACACCATCTGGGTCGGACCGTTCTGGACCATTGCAAGCATCAGGCCGGGCGGCTCGGGCTGGATTACGGCATTGATCACGCCCCCTGTTTTCGGCTCTTGCGCCAGCGCCGGGGCCGTGAGGCCGCAAGCCAGGAGGAGACCAAGCAACACTCGTTTCGGCATGTCGTATCTTTCTCAAGCGAGGTCAGCCGTTAACGCTTCGCAACGTCCTCGCGCGCAAAGCGACGGCCGGCCCATCCCAGTCCCCATCCGGTAGCGAGGCTCACATAGTCTCGCTCGGCGCCGCAAGATGAAAGTCGCGACAACGTTCGCACAAAAAATGCACAGCGCGTCCTGTTTTGATTTATCTGCCTCATATCGCTGTGTACCGGTCATGTCGGTCGTTGGCCGACATGACCGGTGCGGCTAGCGACACAGCGTCGTGGGCAGGCCCGTCATCGCAACCCCGCCCGCCGAAATCCTTCTAGATAGTGCTCGCGGTCGGCGTCATTGGCCCACGGCAGTTGCGTCGCGATCCAGTGGAGCGAGATGCCGGGCTGGGCGCGGCGGAGTTCGCCCAGCGCGATCTCTGCCAGCTTTGCGTCCCCGGTCATGCCGGCGGAGACCGCGAGCACGCGGTAGGCGCCGGTGAGGTCGCCGCGGTGGCGGATCGCCTCGCGCGCGAGCGCGATCGCCTCGTCATAGTGCCGCTCGGTAAAGCGCGCATAGCCGGCAATGCCGTGATAGATCGCCAGCGAGGGATCGCGCGGCGAGAGCCGGATTGCCGTCTGCGCCGCCTCGAACGATTCCTTCGAGCGTCCGGCATAAGACAGTGCCAGCGCGTAATAGCCCTGCGCCAGCGAGAAGTTCGGATTGAGCGCGAGCGCCTGCTCGAACTCGGACAGTGCGTCGGCCAGCCTGCGTGTCGAGAACAGGACGCTCCCCAGCGCGGCATGCGCCCAGGCGTCCTCATGGTCGCAGCGCACGGCAGCGAGCGCGGCGGCTTCCGCCACTGGCGCCACCGCAGCAAGCTTGGCCCAGCCGAGATGCACGCCGAACATATGATTTGCCGCCAACACCGACAGCCTGACCATAATTCGGATCAATTCCGATCGCGCGCTCCAGCAGCGTCCGAGCGGCCTCGTGATCCTGCCGCGTCACGCGCCAATAGTGTGACAGTGCCCGCATCAGCAGATCCCAGGCATCCAGGCTCGCAGGCGGCTTGCGGTGAGCGCGAAAATTTTCGGCCGCGTGGATCTGCGGCTCGACCGCCGCCACGATCGCGTTGGTGATCTCGTCCTGCACGGCAAAGACGTCGATCAGCTCGCGGTCGTAGCGCTCGGCCCAGAGATGGCTGCCTGATGTGGCATCGTTGAGCTGTGCGGTGATGCGCACCCGGTTGTCCGCCTTGCGCACGCTGCCCTCGACGATGTAGCGGACGCCGAGTTCCTCGGCGATCTGCCTGATGTGGACCGCGCGTCCCTTGTAGGTGAAGGACGAGTTGCGGGCGATCACCAGGAACCAGCGCTGTTTCGACAGCGCGGTGAGGATGTCCTCGCTGATGCCGTCGCCGAAATAGTCCTGCGCGGGATCGCCGCTCATGTTCTCGAAGGCGAGCACCGCGACTGCCGGGCGATCCGAGACGGTGTGCGGCCGGGCAGGAACGGATATAGCGGGCGCAGGCGAAGCCGCCACCTCTTCCTGAACCTCGCCGACGAAACGAAAGCCTTTGCGCGGAATGGTCTTGATCAGCCGCTGGGTGGCGCCGTCGTCGCCGATCGCCTTGCGCGCAGCGTTGATCCGGCTGTTCAGGGCGGAATCGGAGACGATGCGGTCGCTCCAGATCTGGCTGATCAGGTCATCCCTGCTGACCACACGCGCGCGTTGAGCAACCAGATAGAGCAACAGATCGAACACCTGCGGCTGCAACGGCACGGCGACACCGGCGCAGGTGAGTTCCCGCAGGTCGCCGTCGAGCACGTTGTCTTCAAAGCAAAATCGCACGTTTTGTGTCGTCTCAAGCAAAAATCAATGGCATCTCAGGCGAAAATCAATTGTCGGCGAAAGTCTCGGGCCCGTCCGAAGCGCATGGTGGGGCGACCACATAGTGCCGATGTTTTGGCACAACGGAGCTTTCCATGTCTCAGATTGATCAGGTTCATTCGATCAGCCCGGCTGTTGCGGGCTCACGCATGTTCAAGTTCGCCGCCTTTCTGTACGGAATTGCGGCATATCTCGTGTTTTTCGTCACCATTCTCTACGCCATCGGCTTCGTGATGGGGCTGGTCGTGCCGAAGACCATCGACACCGGAACCGCCACGCCCCCGCTTGAGGCGGTCATCATCAATCTCCTCCTGATGACCCTGTTCGCCATCCAGCACAGCGTGATGGCGCGTCAGAGCTTCAAGGCGTGGTGGACGCAGTTCGTCCCGAAGCCAGTCGAGCGTAGCACCTATGTGCTGCTGGCGAGCCTGTCGTTGCTGCTCCTGTTCTGGCAGTGGCGGCCGCTGCCTTCGGTCGTATGGGAGGTCCAGGATCCCGATTTTGCAGTGACGCTGGTCACGCTGTCCTTCGCAGGCTGGGTGCTGGTGTTCACCTCGACCTACATGATCAACCATTTCGAACTGTTCGGCCTGCATCAGGTGACCAACCATCTCGTCGGCAAGGAAGCGGCGCCTGCGCGGTTCAAGACGCCGCTGCTCTATAAGTTCGTTCGTCATCCGATCTATCTCGGCTTCATCATCGCGTTCTGGGCGGCGCCGGTCATGACCGCGGGCCATCTGCTGTTCGCCGCCGTGACCACGCTCTACATCTTCGTCGGCATCGCGCTGGAGGAGCGCGACCTCGTCGCTCTCTTCGGGGACGAGTACCGGCAGTACAAACAACGCGTGTCGATGCTTATTCCCTGGCGCAGATCGGTATAGTCTTCGCCTCGCGCCAGGCGTCCACCGAAAGGAGGACGCGTGGCTGGCCCGACCAGCAATATCGATCCCAATGGAGACGAGCAAAATGAAACATCTCGGAAACTGCTTCTGTGGCGCAGTCACGATCGAGGTCACGGGCGAGCCGGAGGCGATGGGCTATTGCCATTGCCGTTCTTGCAGGTCGTGGTCGGGCGGACCGGTGAATGCCTTCAGCCTGTGGAAGCCCGAGGCGGTGCGCATCACCGAAGGCGCCCAGAACGTCGAGACCTTCGCCAAGACGCCGCTCAGCCAACGCAAATATTGCAAGAAGTGCGGCGGTCATCTCATGACCAACCACCCGCCGCTCGGCCTGGTGGACGTCTTCACCGCCACCATCCCCACGCTCGCATTTTCGCCAGGCGTCCACGTCAATTATGCCGAGACGGTGCTGCCGATGCGCGATGGCCTGCCCAAGCTGAAGGACTTTCCTGCCGAGTTCGGCGGCAGCGGCGAGATGATGCAGGAGTAGGACTTTTCTGACCCTCCCCTGGAGGCCCCCAGGGCAGGGTAAGCTGTGGCGAGCTACCTCATCCCTGCGCGCCGCAATCCTTCCAGGTAATGCGCGCGATCCTCGTCGCGTAGCATCGGCAGCTCGCGCGTGATCCAGGCAAGCGAAATGCCGGGCTGGGCGCGGCGCAGGCCGTGCAGGGCGGACGCGGCAAGGGCCGCGTTTCCCGACATACCGGCCGCGGCTGTCAGCACACGATGCGCGCCGACGAAATCGCTGCGTTGCCGCAGCGATTCGCGCGCCATCTGCACGGCTCCTTCGTAGTCGCGGCCGATGAACCGGGCGTAGGCCGCAACTCCACCATAGATCCCGGCGAGCGGATCGCGCGGGCTCAGCCGCAACGCACGGCGCGCGGCGGCGTCGCCGTCCTGCCATCGTCCCGCGTAGCACAGCGTCACACCGTAGAAGGCGTACGCCATCGCGAAATTCGGATTGAGCTTGAGAGCCAGATCGAACTCCGCCAATGCGTCCTCGAAGCGGCGGCGGAACAGATAAGTATAGGCGAGGCCGTGATGCGCCCAGGCATCGTCGCGATCGGCTTCCACCGCCGCCAGCGCCGCGCGTTCGGCGACCGGCACGGTTGCAGCCATTTCCGCCCAGCCCATATGCGCACCGAAGATGCGGCTGGTCGCGAGCAGGCCCAGCGCCTTGCCATAGGCGGGATCGATCGCGATTGCCTTTTCCAGCAGCTCCTGCGCAGCGGCATTGTCCTCGCGCGTGATGCGCCAGTAACGCGACAATGCGCGCATCACCAGATCCCAGGCATCCAGGCTGCCCGGCGGCTTCTGCTGGGCGCGAAAGCTCTCGGCGGCGTAGAGCTGCGGTTCGATCGCCGCGACGATCGCCTCGGTGATCTCGTCCTGCACGGCGAAGACGTCGGCGAGCTCGCGGTCGTAGCGCTCGGCCCACAGATGGCTGCCGGTCGAGGCATCGTTGAGCTGCGCCGAGATACGCAGGCGCTCGCCGCTACGCCGCACGCTGCCTTCGATCACGTACCGCACGCCGAGCTCGCGTGCGACCTCGTGGACGTGCACAGCGCGCCCCTTGTAGACAAAGGACGAGTTGCGCGCGACGACGAAGAACCAGCGCAGCTTCGACAGGGCGGTGATGATATCCTCGCTGATGCCGTCGGAGAAATAGTCCTGCTCGCGGTCGCCGCTCATGTTGGTGAAGGGCAGCACGGCGATTGCGGGCCGGTCGGGTAGCGCGAGCGTGGTCTGCGCCAACGGCGCCGCGGGGCCGGGTTCCTGAACGGCCGCGCCGCGCTTTGCCTCGACGTCGCCAACGAAGCGAAAGCCCTTGCGCGCGATGGTGCGGATCAGCGCCTGGTTCGCGCCATTGTCACCGATCGCCTTGCGTGCCGCGTTGATCCGGCTGGTCAGCGTCGATTCGGAGACGCTGCGGCCGTGCCAGATCTTGTCGATCAGCTCACCCTTGCTGACCACCCGGTCGCGGTTCTCCATGAGATGCACGACCAGGTCAAAAACCTGAGGTTCCACGGCAACGGGAACCTGCTCGCGGCTCAGCTCGCGCCGGTCGGTATCGAGAAGATGGTCCCGGAACAGAAATTGCACGTCGAAAACTCAGTCCTCACAACGACATCAGGCAATACAAAAATTAAAATGGATTTCGACTTGAAACCTGTAAGTCCGACGAAGGGACTGTCAGGTTCACCACGATCGCGTGATGCCAACTATGCTGTTTTCGGATGGGAACACGACCTCGACAGAATGTGGAGGCTTGGCGCGGATTGCCGCTGGCTTAATCCGCAAGCGTAGCGACGTCGGCAGTGTCGGACATCTCCCCAGCGTCGTCTGGCGAATGCCCGGCGAATGCCCACGGGCATCCGCCAGGACGACATCGGTCGTATGGCAGGCATTGTCGAATAGCATGGCCCGCGTAAGCTGCCTTCACACAGAACACTCCAACCACGAAGAAATGCCCATGCCCGCTTTTCCCACTGGGACCACCGTGCTCGACTCCATGCTGTTCCGGGACGCCTTCGGCACGCCCGAGATGCGGGAGGTGTTCTCCGATATCGCGCTGGTGGCGCGCTATGCCGAGGTCGAGGTCGCGTTGGCGAAGGCAGAGGCCACATGCGGCGTGATACCGCAGGACGCCGCCGATCAGATCGCGGGCCGGACCAATGTTGCCGCGCTCGATTTCGATCTGTTGCGGCAGGAGACCGACATCGTCGGCTATCCGATCCTGCCGTTGGTGCATCAGATGGTGAAGCAGTGCGGCGAGTCTGGCCGCTACGTGCATTGGGGCGCGACCACGCAGGACATCATGGACACCGCGGTGGTCCTGCAACTGCGTGCCGCGCTCGAAATCGTCGAAAGGGACATTGCCGAACTGCGCCGCATTCTTGCAGACCTGTCCAAGCGATATCGCGATACGCCGATGGCGGGCCGCACCCATCTGCAGCAGGCGCTGCCAGTGACGTTTGGCTACAAGACCGCGATCTGGCTCGCGATGTTCGACCGTCATGCCGGGCGTCTGACGCAGTTGAGGCCGCGCGTCCTGGTCGGCCAGTTTGCCGGCGCTGCCGGCACGCTGGCTTCGCTCGGCGACAAGGGATTCGAGGTGCAGGAGGCGCTTTGCGCCGAGCTGAAGCTCGGCGTTCCCGCCTCGACCTGGCACGTCGCGCGCGACGGCTTTGCCGAGGCCGTGAACTTCCTGGCGCTCGTCACCGGCTCGCTCGGCAAGATAGCGCTCGACATCATGATCATGGCTTCGACCGAGTTTGCCGAGCTCTACGAACCCTTCGTCAAGGGGCGCGGCGCCTCCTCCACCATGCCGCAGAAGCGCAACCCGATCTCCTCCGAACTGATGCTTGCGGCGTCCAAGGCGGTGCGCCAGCATGCAGGCCTGATGCTGGATGCGATGGTGCAGGATTTCGAGCGCGCCACCGGCCCCTGGCACGCCGAATGGATGGCAATCCCAGAAAGCTTCGTGCTGACCGCCGGCGCGCTGCACCAGGCGAAGTTTGCGCTCGCAGGCCTCATCGTGGACGAGGCGAAGATGAATGACAATCTCGCCATCAGCCGCGGCCTGATCGTGGCCGAAGCGGTCATGATGGGGCTCGCGCCGCAAATCGGGCGGCAGGAGGCGCATGACATGGTCTATGACGCCTGCCGGCTCGCCAATGAGAAAAGTCTCTCGCTGGCGGATGCGCTTTCATCCGACTCCCGCGTCTTGAACTGCATCGACCGTGCCACAATCGAGGCACTCACCTCGCCAAGAAATTACCTCGGCCTTGCGCCCGCCATGGTTGACCGGGTGCTGAAATCGGCAACGCGTTGAAAACCAATATGCGTGAAACTGCGTATCTCTCCCTGCCGCAAGGTGCTCGCGCACTTGCGCCTCGCGATCCTGGGCTTAGATTGAACGAGAGACTTTCGGCAGAGGGCCCCGTATGACTGATCACCGCAATTCCGCTACTCCCATCAATCCCGCGAAACTCGACCGGCTGGCCGAGGTGGCGGTGAAGGTGGGGCTGGGTTTGCGGCCGGGGCAGGATCTTCTTCTGACGGCGCCTGCGGTCGCACTGCCGCTGGTGCGGCGGATCGCCGTGCACGCCTACAAGGCCGGCGCCGGCATCGTAACGCCGATCCTGTCGGATGAGGAGATGACGCTGGCGCGCTACCGCCACGGCCACGACGATAGTTTCGATCGTGCTGCCGGCTGGCTGTATGAGGGCATGGCCAAGGCATTCTCGGACAACACCGCACGGCTCGCCATCGTCGGCGACAATCCGATGCTGCTGTCGGGCGAGGATCCCTCCAAGGTGGCGCGCGCCAGCAAGGCCAATTCCATGGCCTATCAACCGGCGCTGGAAAAAATCGTCAATTTCGATACCAACTGGAACATCATCGCTTATCCGAGCCCTTCCTGGGCCAGGCAGGTGTTTCCTGACGACCCTGAGGACGCCGCAATCGGCAAGCTCGCGGATGCAATCTTTGCGGCGTCCCGCGTCGACCGTGAGGACGCGATTAGCAATTGGGCGAGCCACAATGCGGTCCTGCGCGAGCGCACCAACTGGCTCAATGGCCAGCGTTTCCGCGCGCTGCAATATTCGGGGCCGGGCACCGACCTCACCATCGGACTTGCCGATGGCCATGAATGGGAAGGCGGCGCCTCGCTCTCCAAGAACGGCATCAGCTGCAACGCCAACATTCCGACCGAAGAGGTCTTCACCACGCCGCATTGCCGCCGCGTCTACGGCCACGTCGTGAGCTCGAAGCCGCTGTCTTACCAGGGCACCCTGATCGATAACATCTCGGTGCGCTTCGAGGACGGCAAGATCGTCGACGCAAAGGCCTCGCGCGGCGCGGAGGTGCTGAACAAGGTGCTCGACACCGACGAGGGCGCGCGCCGCCTCGGCGAGGTGGCGCTGGTGCCGCATTCCTCGCCGATCTCGCAGAGCGGACTGTTGTTCTACAACACGCTGTTCGACGAGAACGCGGCGTCCCACATCGCGCTCGGCCAGTGCTACTCGAAATGCTTCGTCAACGGCGCGCAGCTCACGCCGCAGCAGATCGCCGCGCAGGGCGGCAACCAGAGCCTGATCCATATCGACTGGATGATCGGCTCGGCCGAGACCGACATCGACGGCATTCTCGCCGACGGCAGCAAGGTGCCGGTGTTCCGCAAGGGCGAGTGGGCGAAGTAACCTGCTCACCTCTCCTGTAGGAGAGGTGAGCACCGCGATTGGCTGTCAGAACCTCGAGCGCGAGGAGCATCGATGACTCCCTCGCGCATTTTGTCGCACCCCCCGGCAAAGATGGGTTCACATAGTCCAATTGGCAGGAAATCACTGCGTTAACGCGCTTCGCGGCTTCAACTACGGCCGATTGTCGAGGCCTGCGTAAGGAAGAATTAAAAGCCGATCACTAGCGTCGCGAGGATCATTGAAACAGTCCGGGCTCCGACCCGGTCAAACTTATTTCATTCCCCGAGGAAACAGATGTCGCGCGCAATGATTGAGATCGGCAGTTGCAATGTGGATCTGGAGCTGCGGCCGATCGAGCCGTCCTGGATCATCGAGGGTAACCCGGTGTCGCGCTCGCGCGTCCTGTCCACCAGTGCCGACGGCACGGCCCAAACCATCATCTGGGCCTGCACCGAAGGGCGCTTCAACTGGTACTACGATATCGACGAGACGATCATGATCATGGAAGGATCGATCGTGCTCGAAAGCGACGGCATGCCGCCGAAGCGCTACGGCCCCGGCGACGTCATTTTCTTCCGCGACGGCGCGCATGCCAAATGGCATGTCGAAGGGCACGTCAAGAAGATCGCCTTCTGCCGCAAGACCAATCCCGTGATGATCGGCTTTCTGATCCGTGTGGTCAACAAGCTCAAGAAGATGTTCACCTCCAGCGGCGAGCGCCGTCCGGCCTCCTTGATGGGTGCCGGCTAGAGCCCGAACAATAACGTTTCAAGGACGCTTCCCAGCGGCCACGACGGAAGAGGGGCCGGGATCAACATCCCGGCCCCTCTTCTCGTCACGACGGCAGTTCGAGCTGATAGAAATCGATGGCGGTCTGCGAGAACAGCGCCGTCTTTTCGGCCTCGCTCAGGGCCGCCGCGATGCGCTTGAAGGCGTTGAAGATCACCTGATAGCTGCACTGGCCCTTGTCCGGCGGGAAATTGCTCTCGAACATCGCGCGCCTTGGGCCAAATGCCTCGATGCAGGTCTCGACATAAGGCCGCCAGGCTGCGGCAAGCTCCTCGGATGACGGCGGCTTCTCGCGCCGATGGAAGTCATAGCCGAGCAGGCACATCGCGAGCCCGCCGAGCTTAACCACCACGTTCTCGCATTTCGCGATCTCGCGGATCGAGGCGCGCCACTGCGAAAACACCTCCTCGCGCCGTCCCGCAAAGCGGCCGACGCCGGCGGGGCCGCCGCAATGGTCGAGCACGATCCGGGTGTCGGGGAAGGCGCGCGCAAGCTCGGTCAGTTCGCCGATCTGCGGATGAAACAGCCAGGCATCGAAGCTGAGGTTCAGCGGCGCGAGGCAGGCAAATCCCTTGCGGAAGGTCGGATCCTGCAAAAGGCCCTTCGGCCGGTTCGCATACATGCCGGCGACCACGGGGTCTTCGTCCCAGGCCGAGGAATGCCTGATGCCGCGGAAGCGGCCGTGGCCCGCCGCGATCTCCGCTTCCAGCACCGGCTTGGCCGCGTCGCCCAGCAGCAGATTGGCGTGGCTGACGATGCCCGCACAGATCGCCGCCTTGCCGTAACCACCGCTCGCGCTCATCGCCGCGACGCCGTTGGCGAACTCGACCTCGCCGACGGGCCGGAACGCCTCTGGCCCATGCGCACGATACATCGAGCGGCAATCGACATAGACGGTTGCGACGATGTTGTGGCCAGAGGCGATGTCGGCCGCCATCTCCTCGATCAGATAGCGGTGCCCGCGATTCCAGAGATGGTGGTGAGGATCGACGATCGGCCGGGGCGCATCGATGATCTCCTCCTGGTGCTGCGCAAGCCAGTCCTCGCGCGGCTCGACAAACAGTCCGCTCGTATTGGCAGGCAATCCACTTGCGGTCATCGGCGTTCGCTCCCTCTGTGTTTGTGCTGGGAGCCTAGCACCTCATCTCGTCACGCGGCAGCGCGCGTCATGCAACCGCACCCGTCATCGCTAGCACAGCGGCACAGTCGTCAGCCCTCGCGCCGCTTTGCTTTCACATCGACCATCAGCCGCCAGTCCGCTACGGCGGTCGGCCTGACCTCCCCGAGCCAGTGAAAGGAATTGTCGGTAATCTCCGTAAAGCTCCAGCGCGTCAGCTCGCCGGCTTCGGTCGTGCCTTCCTGTACGATGGCGTCGCCGCGCGGACGGCCGATCTGCTGGCGGAACACGCTGCGGCCTGGATCGAACCAGGAAATCCGCCACGCGGCAATGGTTGGGTCATAGATACGCAGCGTCGTGCCGTACCAATTGCCGGCGATCGGAAAGGCCGGGCTGCCGGCGGGACGAGGAATCATCCAGACGTCCTGCACGGCGCGCCCCTCCAGTACCCAGCCGAAATGGATTTCGCCTGACGCTGTGTGTTTGGTTCCATCGAGCCCGTGGGCGGTGATTTCGGCGTCCCAGTCGCCGACAAAACGACCGTAAAGCTGCAGCGCCTCCGCGTGCTCTGGGTTCGGTCCGTCCGCATGCAACAATCTCGCAAAATCTGTCATGTCGATCTCCTCTTGCGAGGAGATCAGCATGAACGTGCCTTAGCGACTTGGAGAAAATTGCCGTCCGCGGTCGTCAGGTCTTGCGTGGCGACAGATGCCTCATGCCGCGATCGGTCGCATCGTTCGTTCGCCGGCTCGCTGAACGTTCCGCCAGCCAGATGACGATGATGGAGACAATGACGAGGACCGCGCCAAGCAGCATCAGACGTGAAAACGGCTCGCCCAGAATGACGGTACCGAGCAGCACTGCGATCACCGGGTTGACGAAAGTGTAGGTCGATACCAACGAGGTCGAGACGTTCTCCAGTAGCCAATTGTAGGCGACGAATCCGATCACGCTGCCTGAGATGATCAGCCAAAGCGCCGCGGCAAGCGAAGTCGGCGAGACGTCGCTCGGCCTGAAGCTTGGGATCTCGCCCGTCAGCCAACTGATTGCGAACAACACGGCACCGCCGATCGTAAGCTGCATGCCCGACAGCAGGACGGCGGACGCCTGGTGCGACATGCTCCGGGACAGGACGGTCCCGACCGACCATGACAAGGCCGCAGCCAGGAGAAGGACGACGGGAAGAATGCTGATGCCCGCCTGCTCGACGTTCTGCCACGCCACGAGACCAACGCCGAAGAAGCCGGGCACGAGCGCAAGCAGGGCGAGGGGTTTTGGTCGCTGATCGCCGGGGAACAAGACATCGATCAGCAAGATCCAGAACGGGATGGTAGCAAGAACGATCGCTGCCGCGCCCGAAGGAATCGATTGCTGGGCATAAGCGAGCACGCCGTGGCAGCCGACGAAGAAGAGCAGTCCGCAAAGGCTCGCCCGCGCCCACGCCTGCGAGGATACGTTTGCGACCTGCCCACCGCTCATCGCCAATAGCGCAATGCCGCCGCAGAACGAGCGGAGCGCCATCAGCAAAAATGGCGGGATCGATTCTAGGCCCAATGTGATGGCAAAGTAGGTGGAACCCCACAGCAAATATATCGCGGCGAATGAGCCGAGGATAGAAAATCGTCTGCTCATGATTGCTCCGACCAAGGATGATCTTGAAGCAAACCAAGTCAGAGGACGTTCATGTGTTCCGGCTTCGCGCGTCAGACCCCGTCGAGGATGATCACGGTCGGCTTCGACGGCAGAGCATCCCGCGAGATCCGGAACGACCGCTCGATGCGCTGGTCGATCTCGAACTGCTGGCCGATCCGGCGCATGAAAGTGTCGAGCGGGGTGGCGAAGCGGTGCATCGGCAGCACCACCGAGGCGCGCAGCCGTTTCGTGATCTCGGAGATGCCGTCCAGCGACATGGTATAGGTGCCGTCGATCGGCACCATCACGATGTCGAGCCGCCCGATCTGGGCGAAATGGCTGTCGTCGAGCTTGTGATGAAGATGACCCAGATGACCGATGCAGAGGCCGGCGACCTCGAAGATGAAGATCGAGTTGCCGTCGCGGATCATGTCGGCGCCAGTATCGTCGCCGAAATAACGGCGGATGTCGGTGGTGACGTTGCGGATGAAGGTATCGCCGATGCGCTCCGATACGATCGCCGGCTGGCCGTCCACGCCCCAGCCGTGCAGCACATGGGGAATGCGCTTGTCCGGGAATAGGGTGTAGTGCGTGCTGTGCGCACGGTTCATGGTGACCACATCGGGCAGCGGTCCCACCTGATAGGCGCCGCTATAGTCGGTGGCGATGCGCAGGCCCCCGGGCGTATCGATGAAATAGGTGGAGTGGCCGGCATAGGTGATCTCGACCTCGGCTGAGCCGGCGGCCTGCCGGAACGCGACCGGCAGCGCGCGCGGCGTCGCGTTGGCCATCGCCAGGCATTCGCTGCGTTGAGGTGGCTGTTGGGCGAGGGCAGGTGCGAGGGATACGCCGAACAGCGCCAAAGCCGCCGAAACCAGTCGCCACATGCATCCGTCTCCGATGACTTCACGAGAAAGTCTAGCGTGCAATGCGGCGCGTGGCCAATGGGCTGCGATCAACAGCGCGTCAGTGTCGCACCTTTCGCTAGCGTGGCTTATTCACGCCGCGGGCTGAACTTCCAGGTGATGGCAATGAGGCTAGCCGTGATCAGGCCGCTGATAAGGCCGGCGATGGGGAGAGCGAGCAGCAGCGCCGCAGTCGCGGCCCAACCGATCGAGGAGAAGGCTTCGGCAAAAGTCGCAAGCCGCGAGGAGGTCTGGCGGCGGCGGAATTGGCTGCGCCGGGCCTGCACCCGGAACCAGAGCTGGATCGCGGTGGCGGAGGCCGCACTGATAATGATTGCGCCGGCGCTAATTGCCGCCTGGATTGGCGAGGCGAAGGCCAGCGCCGCCACCAGAGGGCAGAAGATCACGGCGGTCGCGATCAGCACCACCTCGATCTTGGCACGGATGACGCTGGATGGCGTCAGCGGCGCGGTCGCGACCAGGTCGGGCGCGTCCTCGCCCGAGATGGTCAGCCAGGCAAGCCCGCCGGCAAGCTGTCCGGCCGCCATCACGATGACAGGCGTGATCAGCGTCAGCGCTGCCGAGCTGTCGGCAAAATTTCGCCAGAGCAGCAGCGCCGGCGGCACCAGATAGAGCAACTGCATCAGGGTCTGCGAGATCAGCCAGGGATCGCGCCAGAGCAGCGAAAATTCCTTGCGCCGCAGCGCCTGCTGCCGCGATCCGCCGCGGAATGGGCGCTCCTTCGCGCGCACGCGGCCGGATGCGCCATACGCCGCCGCATCGATGGCGGTATCGGCAAAGCGGCCCGAAAAGATCGCCATGACGCTTCCGAGCAGCACGAGCCCGAGCGCGAGAAGCAGCAACAGCGCCTCGCAGTCGCCCATGGTCGCCCGCGCCGGCCACCACCAGATGCTGTCGACATCAGGCGCGTAGGCGGCGAGGCTACCCGAGGTCAGGATGGTGAAGCGCGACAGCGTGCCGTAGGACATGATCGCGGCGACCTGAAGCGCGATCACGAAGCCAGCGCCGATGACCGCGGCGAGGATCTGGGCGATCAAGCGCGTCCGCGCCGGCCCGATCAGCCGAAACAGGAGAATGGTGACGGCAATCGCGATCGCCGCCGCCGACAGGCCCATCGCGACCACGACGCCCAACGCGCTGAGCCATCGCGCACCGCCGCCGATCACCAGCACGTCGATGAAGGGCGTCGAGAACAGCAGCGCCATCACCGTGACGGTCAGCGCGATCGCGGCAATGCGGACCGAGAACAGGTTGGCCCGCCTCGCCGGCGAGGACATGATGAGGTCGAGATCGGCACGGGCGTAAAACACCCGTGTCACCGATTCGATCGCCTGCGACAGCATCAAGCTCCAGGCCAGAAAGATCGTCGCCGAGATCACGATCAGCGAGGCCTTATCGAGCGGCAGTTGCAGATCGGCGAAGCGGCCGATCACCGCCCAGGCCGGCACGTGCAGGAGTGCTGCGAAGAACAACAGGCCGATGACGGCGGCGCGCGCTCGCTTGCGCTGGCCGCCGGTCATCATGGCAAACCATTCGCGCCAGGCGAGCCGGAGCTCGTGACGAGCGAACCAGGAGAACGCGGTCGCCGAGCTCATGCGGCGTCCGGAAACGTCACCAGCGCGATGAAAAGGTCTTCCAGGCTGGTATTGTCATGGCCGTTCTGCCGGCGCAGTTCGTCAAGCGTGCCTTCGGCGACCAGATGGCCCGATGCGATCACGCCGATGCGGTCGGCCATGCGCTCGGCGACCTCGAGAATATGCGTGGTCATGATGACGGTGCAGCCGGCGCGGACGCGCTCGCTGAGGAGGCCCTTCACATGGCGGGCGGAAACGGCATCGAGCCCCGTCAGCGGCTCGTCGAGGATGATGAGGCGGGGATCGTGCACCAGCGCGCCGGCCAGCGCCACCTTCTGGCGCATGCCTTTGGAAAAGCCTTCGCAGCGTTCGTGCCGATGCGACTCGAGGCCCAGCGAGCCGAGAAGCTCCTGCGCAACCGGTTCCGAGCTGGACGGCGCGATACCCCAGAGACCGGCGACGAACTCGAGATATTCAAGCGGCGTCAGCTTGTCGTAGATCATCGGCTCGTCGGACACCCATGCCATCATCTGCTTGGCGGCGACCGGATTTTGGAGCGCATCGATGCCGAAGATCGAGACGCGTCCGGCATCGGGCCGCAGCAGGCCTGCGACCATGCGCAGGGTGGTGGTTTTGCCGGCGCCGTTAGGGCCGACCAGGGCATAGAATTCGCCGGCATGAATGGTGAGATCGAGGCCATCGACCGCCAAACGGTCAAAACGCTTCGTTAACCCCAGGACTTCCAGCGCCGAGCTGTCCGGCTTCATGACGGCCACACCATCCGGTTTTGCATCGTCCGCGACCATGACTTTAAGATGTTTCGGCACCGTGAATCTACGGCCGACAAATTCCGTTATCCTAAAGGCAAGTGTCCGTTTGTTGACAGCGCTTGGCGGTTCAGGCTGAATTGGCCTCGGACAAATGGCGCTGACGCAGCGAAACGACTGCGTAGCGACTGGACACAAGATGCAACAAGGCGGTCAGGAAGAACCGTTGGTTGCGTCGGGAGGATGCGCGGCGATGCTGGATTTCGTTCAGCAGCTGGTCAGCGGTGTTGCGCTCGGCTGCGTCTACGGCCTGATCGCGCTCGGCTTCGTGCTCGTCTACAAGGCCACCGAGGTCGTCAATTTCGCCCAGGGCGATCTGATGATGCTCGGCGGCTTCTTCGCCTTCACCTTCATCGGCATGATGGGTCTGAACTACTGGATCGGCTTTGCCGGTGCCGTGGCCGCCATGGCGCTGTTCGGCATGCTGGCGGAGCGCGTGGTGGTGCGGCCGATCCTCGGCTATCCACAATTCTCCATCATCATGGCGACGATCGGCCTCGGCTATTTCCTGCGCTCGATCGCCGGCATGATCTGGGGCACCGACGATTTGAAAATCGAGACCCCCTTCAGCCAGGGGGTGCTGCGCATGGGCTCTCTGGTCCTTGCCTACGACAAGCTCTCGGTGATCGCAGCAACAATGATCCTGTGCGCGCTGCTGTGGCTGTTCTTCAACAAGACCACGCTTGGCACTGCGATGCGCGCCAGTTCCGAGAACATGCTGGCGGCCTATTACATGGGTATTCCGGTCAAGCGCGTGGTGTCGATCGTCTGGGCCATTAGCGCGGCGGTCGCCACCTGCGCCGGCGTGCTGCTGGCGCCGATCACCTTCATCCATTCCAATGTCGGCCTCGTGCTCGGCCTGAAGGCCTTTCCGGCCGCCGTGCTCGGCGGCTTCGGCTCGATCCCGGGCGCGGTCGTCGGCGGCGTGCTGATCGGCGTGATCGAGAGCATGGCCGGCTTTTATTTGGCCGAAGGTTGGAAGGACGTCGCACCCTACATCGTGCTGCTCGCCGTGCTGCTCTTGAAACCTGAAGGCCTGTTCGGCCTCCACGTCCGCAAGAAGGTCTGAACGCCATGCGCTTCCTGTTCAAGACCGATTATGAGGACGACATCAAGCTGTTTCCGCATTCGGGCTACGTCGCCACCTATGGCGTCCTGCTCGCACTGCTGCTGATCGCGCCCTATCTGCTCTCCAGCTACCTGATGAGCCAGCTCGTCTTCGTCTGCATCTATGCGACCGTCGGCGTGGCGCTGCTGATCCTGACCGGGTTTACCGGCCAGGCTTCGCTCGGGCACGCAGCGTTCCTCGCGATCGGGGCCTATACAGCGGCGTATTTGCAGAAATACAACGTGCCGTTCCCGGTCTACTTCCTCGCTGCCGGAGTTTTGACCGGGATCATCGGCGCGATGGTCGGCTTTCCCGCCCTGCGCCTGACAGGCATCTATCTCGTCATCGCCACCATCTCCTTTGCCTTGATCGTCGAGGAGATCCTGGCGCGCTGGGAGAGCGTCACCAACGGCAATGAAGGCATGCGGGTCAAGACGCTATCGCTGCTCGGCGTCACGGTCCCGCGCGACAGCCCGACCTTCTATTACCTCTGCCTTGCCGTGCTGGTGCTGACCATCGTCGGCACGCTCAATCTGCTGCGCTCGCCGACGGGCCGCGCCTTTGTTGCGATCCGCGACTCCGAGACCGCGGCGCGCAGCATGGGCGTCAATGTTGCGCTCTACAAGGTGAAGTCCTTTGCGATCTCGGCGGCGATCACCGGTTTTGCCGGGGTGCTGTTCGCGCACAAGCTCTCGTTCATCTCGCCGGAGATGTTCACGCTGCAGCTCTCGATCGAGTTCATCATCGTGATCCTGATCGGCGGCGCCTTCAGCCTGCACGGCGCGGTTCTGGGCGCGATCTTTATCGTGATGATCGATCCGTTCCTGACTTACCTCAAGGACGACATGCCCGGCATTATCGCCGGCATCGCCGCGACATTTGGTGCGAGCTCGGCGACTGCGGGCAACATTCAGTCCAAGGTCGCAGCCTTCGCCTCGCTCAACGGCCTGAAAGGCGCGATCTACGGCGTCATCATCGTGCTGTTCGTGCTGTTCGAGCCGCTCGGCCTCTACGGCCGCTGGCTCAAGATCAAGCTCTTCTTCCAACTGTTCCCGCTCTACAAGCGCGCCACCTTCAAGCGGCAGAAGATCTACGTGAAATCGGAGCGCAACCGATGAGCTATTTCCGCGCCGAGAACCTGTCGCTGCACTTCGGCGGTCTCAAGGCCGTCGATACGGTCTCGTTCGCGATCGAGAAGGGCGAGATCCTCTCGATCATCGGTCCCAACGGCGCCGGCAAGAGTTCGATCTTCAACCTGATCTCGCGCATCTACCGGCCGACGTCGGGCCGCATCTTCTTCGAGGACCAGGACATCACCGAACAGCCGCCCTACGACATCGCCAAGCTCGGTATTGCCCGCACCTTCCAGAACATCGAGCTGTTCGAGAACGCGACCGTGCTCTCCAATCTGCTGGTTGGACGCCACCGCCATTCCACCACCCAACTCTGGCAGGAGCTGCTGTTCCTGCCGAGCGTACGGGCCAACGAGAAGGTGCACCGCCGCCGGGTCGAGCAGGTGATCGAATTCCTCGATCTCGAACCCTATCGCGACAAGCTGATCTCGGGCCTTCCCTATGGCGTGCGCAAGGTGATCGAGCTGGCGCGCGCGCTGTGCTCGGAGCCGAAGCTGATCCTGCTGGATGAGCCGTCCTCCGGCCTCAATGTCGAGGAGACCGACGACATGTCGTTCTGGATCCGCGACATGAAAAACGAACTCGGCGTCACCGTGCTTATGGTCGAGCACGACATGTCGCTGGTGAACCGCGTTTCCGACCGCGTCATTGCTCTCAACTATGGCCGGGTGCTGGCGATGGGCTCTCCGGCCGAGGTGCAGCAGCACCCCGATGTCGTCGCCGCGTATCTGGGAGCCTGAGTCGATGGATGCGACCGCGACACCCGAGACCATCTTGAAACTCTCGAACATCGAGAGCTATTACGGGCCGATCATGGCGATCCGCGGCATCTCGCTGGAGGTACCGCGCGGCCGCATCGTCACGCTGCTCGGCGCCAATGGCGCCGGCAAGACCACAGTGCTCAAGACCATCTCCGGCATCCTCGATCCGCAGAAGGGCGCGATCGAGTTCATGGGCAAGCCGATCCAGCGCATGGAAGCCGACAGGATCGTGCGGCTCGGCCTCAGTCACGTGCCGGAGGGGCGCGAAGTCTTCCCGTTCCTCTCGGTGCGCGAGAACCTGATGATGGGCGCCTATCCGCGCCGGGACCGTGACGTCGTCGCGGAAGATCTGGAGCGCGTCTACGGCTATTTCCCGCGCCTGAAGGAGCGCATCAACCAGCCGGCCGGTCAGCTCTCCGGCGGCGAGCAGCAGATGTTGGCGATCGGCCGCGCCCTGATGAACCGGCCGACGCTGCTCCTGCTCGACGAACCCTCGCTCGGTCTGTCGCCGCTGATGGTGAAGGAGATCTTCACCATCATCCGCCGCGTCAACGAGGAGCAGCGCATGTCGATCCTGCTGGTCGAGCAGAACGCCAAGGTGGCGCTGGAGACCGCGCATTACGGCTATGTCCTGGAGATCGGCCGGATCGTGATGAACGACACCTGCGACCGCTTGATGCATTCCCAGGACATCCAGGAATTTTACCTTGGCGCCAAGGAAGTGGGCGCTAGAGGCGAACGGCGCTGGAAAAAGAAGAAAACGTGGCGTTAGATGGACGAGCCCCTCCGCAAGACATAGACCGCCGGCAAGGCAGGCGACGGAGGGGATCGCGACAAGGAGGAGAGGTGCATGGCCCGACCGGCGGTGCTGACGGTCGCTGATACGATCGCGAAGAGCTTCCTGTGCGCCGTCGAGACGCGGGGCGACAGGCCGGCGATCCGCGAGAAGAAGTTCGGCATCTGGCAGCCGACGAGCTGGCGCCAATGGCTGGATATCTCAAAAGAGGTCGCCTATGCGCTTCGCGCGATCGGCTTCATGCCCGGCGACGTCGCCTCCATCATCGCCAATGCCGTGCCCGAATGGGTCCATGCCGACATGGGCATCCTGTGCGCCGGGGGCGTCTCCTCCGGCATCTATCCCACCGACGCATCGTCCCAGGTCGAATATCTCGTCAACGACTCCAGAACAAAGGTGATCTTCGTCGAGGACGAGGAGCAACTCGACAAGGTCCTCGCCTGCCGGGCGCGCTGTCCTACCTTGCAGAAGATCATCGTGTTCGACATGGAGGGCCTCGGCGGTTTCTCCGACGACATGGTGATGTCGCTCGACGAGTTCCGCGCGCTCGGCCGCAACCACATGGTCGGCCGCGAGGCGCTGTGGCAGGAGATGATCGACGGCCGCGGCGCCGGCGATCTCGCGATCCTCGTCTACACGTCGGGCACGACAGGTCCGCCGAAAGGCGCGATGCATGCCAACCGCAGCGTGACGCATCAGATGCGGCACGCCAGCGACTTCATTCCCGCGCAAGAGGACGAGGACCGGCTGATCTTTCTGCCGCTCTGTCACGTTGCCGAGCGCGTCGGCGGCTATTACATCTCGGTCGCGCTCGGCTCGGTGATGAACTTTGCCGAGAGCCCGGAGACCGTGCCCGATAATTTGCGCGAGGTGCAGCCGACCGTTTTCCTCGCAGTGCCACGGATCTGGGAAAAATTCTATTCCGCGATCACCATCGCGCTGAAGGATGCGACGCCGCTCCAGCAATGGGTCTATCGCCGCGCCATCGGCATCGGCTACCGCATGGTCGATTGCCGGCTCGAGGGCAGGAGGCCGCCGCTGATGCTGCGCCTCGCCAACCGTCTCGCCTATCGCGTCGCTTTCCGCAACATTCGCCGCATGATTGGGCTCGACCGCTGCCGCATCGCCTTCACCGGCGCCGCGCCGATCGCCCCCGAACTGATCCGCTGGTATCTCGCGCTCGGCATCGACATGCACGAAGTCTATGGCCAGACCGAGAATTGCGGGGTTGCCACCATGATGCCGGCGGAGCGGATCAAGCTCGGCTCGGTCGGCACGGCCGTCCCCTGGGGTGAGGTCGTGCTGTCGCCCGACGGCGAGATCCTGATCAAAGGCGACTTCCTGTTCATGGGCTACCTGAACCAGCCGGAGAAGACCGCCGAAACCATCGATTCCCGCGGCTGGCTGCACACCGGCGACGTCGGCACCATCGACAATGAAGGCTTCGTCCGCATCACCGACCGGATGAAGGACATCATCATCACCTCGGGCGGCAAGAACATCACGCCGTCCGAGATCGAGAACCAGCTCAAATTCTCGCCCTACATCTCGGACGCCGTGGTGATCGGCGACAAGCGGCCCTATCTCACCTGCCTCGTCATGATCGACCAGGAGAATGTCGAGAAATTCGCGCAGGACCACGACATCCCGTTCACCAATTATGCCAGCCTGTGCCGGGCGACGGAGATTCAGGACCTGATCTGGCGCGAGATCGAACAGGTCAATGGCAATTTTGCCCGCGTCGAGACCATCAAGAAGTTCTACCTGATCGAGCGCCAGCTCACTCCGGAAGACGAGGAACTGACGCCGACCATGAAGCTGAAGCGCGGCTTCGTGAACAAGCGCTACGCTGCCGAGATCGAGGCGATGTATCGCCAGCGTGCGGTGGCGTGACTCACATGCCCCCGGAAGAGTGGGAGTCGGTTTCCCGACGGGGCATGTGCAGAAAAGAAAAGCGAGCCCATTCAAGCAAGCGGAGGAGCGATGGCCCTCGACCTTCGTCCAACACGGGCCTTTAGGAGAGGAGACGTCAATGTCGAAATCGTTCAGCGCGTTCGGCCTTGCTGTGAGTGCCGTGGTGCTCACCTGTCTGCCGGCCGCGGCGCAAACCAAGGTCACCAACGAAGGCATCTCGGCATCCGAGATCGTTATCGGCACTCACCAGGACCTGTCGGGACCGATCAAGGGTTGGGGCGTCCCGGTTGCAAACGGCATGAAGATGGCGACCGAGGAGATCAATGCGTCCGGCGGGATCAACGGCCGCAAGATTCGACTGGTCATCGAGGACAGCGGCTATGATCCGAAAAAGGCCGTGCTGGCGTCGCAAAAACTGATCGAGCGCGACAAGATCTTCGCGATGGTGGGACCTATGGGATCACCGACGGTCCTCGCCGCGCAGGACATCCTCTTCGACGCCGGCGTACTGCAGCTCTTCCCGCTGACGGCGGCCGAGTTCACCTTCAAGTTCGATCCGGCCAAGCCGCAGGAGCGACTGAAGTTCAACAACCTGTTGCCTTACGTCGAGAGCACGCGGGCCGCGCTGAAATACATGATGGAGTGGAAGGGCTTCAAGAAGCCCTGCATCATGCATCAGGATGACGAGTACGGTAAGAACGTGCTCGACGGCTTCAACCAGCAGCTCACCGCGATGAAGGCTCAGCCGGCTTCGATCACGAGCTACAAGCGCGGCGCCTCCGACTTCAGCGCGCAGATCGCCAAGATGAAGTCCGACGGCTGCGACCTCGTCGTGCTCGGCACCGTGCTCCGCGAGACCATAGGAGCGATGACCGAAGCCAAGAAACTCCGCTGGGACGTCACCTTCCTCGGTGCCACGCCGACCAACGTGATGGAGGTGCCGATGCTCGGCAAGGAAGCCGTCGAAGGTCTCTACGCCGCCAGCGGCTTCGAGATTCCCTACGAGGACACCGCCAAGGGCAAGGTCAAGGACTGGCTGGTGAACTACAAGAAGATGTTTGGCACCGACGCCAACACGCAGGCGATCATCGGCTACAACGCGGTGATGACGTTTGCGTTCTACGCGGAGAAAGCGGGCAAGGATCTCACAGGTCAGAAGATGCTGGACGCGCTCGAGTCGGGCGAGAAATTCCTCGACATCTTCAACTCGCCCCCGACCAAGTTCTCCAAGACCGATCACCTCGCCAACACGATCACCCAGGTACAGCAGGTCAAGGGCGGCCGTTGGGTGCTGGTGAAGGACAATCTGATGTTTTGATGCGCTCGCTCTTGCCGCGCGAACGGTGCACCCTCTCCCCTCGTCGGAGAGGGTCGCTTCGCGAATGCGAAGCCGGGTGAGGGGTTCTATTCTCACGAACAGTCTTGCGAGCGCAGACAGACCCGGCGCTTCGCGCCACCTTCTGCCGCAGGAGAGAAGGAAGAAAGCGCGACCGGCTACGATCCCCCACCCGCCGTCCCCGAATTCACCGGGGCCAGTTCGTCCTCCCGGCAACGCCAGCCGTCGGGCAGCGCCTTGCGCCGGCCCGTTGTCTTCATGCGCGCTACAAAGTGGATCACCGCGGCTCGGTGGCTGCGATCGAGAACCGCGCGGGTTCGTCGACATATTTCATCACGGCCGACTGGTAGAGCACGAACAGCGGCTGGTAGCTCCGCGCAGCGTCGTCCTCGACCATCGCCATGCGGCGGTTGTCGAGCATCAGCCAGTGGCCGTCGAGCCGCGCGGCGGCCACGGCATGCGCCTCGCCGGCGCGGGTGTCGCGCACCACGACGATGCGGAGGTCTTCAGCGGCAATGCCGGCGAGCCGCAGTGCGGCGAGCTTGGCAATAGCGTAGTCTTCGCAATCGCCGGCGCCGCGCTGGAAGGTCGCAAGCGGCGAGCTCCAGACGTCATTGGTGCCGTCATTGACGGCCCGGATGGCGAAGTTGACGGCGCGGTTGGCCTCGCCCAGCCGCGCATGGCCGTCGCGATCACGAGCCTGGTCGACGATGGCGAGCAGCTTCAGGGCCGCAGGCGATGCGCAATTGTCCCGATCGCCATCGCACAGCGCGAGCTGCACCATGTCGTCGTCGAGCTTGTCCTTCAGCGCGAGCCATTTCCGTTGCAGGCCGCCCGACGAGATGGCGAAGGCGAACACGCCGAAGGGCTCGGCGGATTTGCGCACAAGGACGCCGGCGCCGGGCGACAGCAGCGTGCCGGCGCGAAGCTCGGCGGCCGATCCGAGCAGGACCAATCCGCACATAACAAGGATTGCGCGCCAAGCGCGCCAGCGACCAGCGGTCTCCATCTGACATCCCCTTCCGGGCTTCGCGAGATCCCTCTCGATCTCGACGTGCCGGCTTTGTTGCTTTCGGGCAGATAGTGCGAGATGGGCCGTTTTGTTCTGCTTAACGCGCCCGGCAGGGGTCACAAAACCGGGGAACAGGCTGAAACGCGCCTGCTCATATTGCGTAAAATTTTACGCAGGCAAGGGGGACGCCACCCACGCGAGAATGGAACTAATTGCAGGTGCTGATCGTGCGCTCGTAATTTCACGCCCTATGCCTAACGACCCGCTATTTCACGCGTTCTGTTAACTGGATCACAGATTTGGTTCCATGTTTGCCCCAGTGTGCTGCCGGGTATTGGAATAGAAGATGACACAAGTATTCGTTGCCTACTCTATACTTTAGAATACGTGAGGATCGACGAAATTAGCTCCAACATGGGAAAATTATACTTCCAAATGTTTGCGGTATTGCCGCGCATCCTCCAGGAGACTTGATTCAACGGGGCCTGTGCGGCTCGGTGACGCCGAATCACACAAGCAATAGATGGTTTCGCTAAGGACTTGGTAATGCTATGCAAGCTTAGGCAGTCGATACTTACTTAGATTTTAACCCTTTTTACGGTGCCCGGTTGAATTACGCTGGCAAATTTGACGCCACGATCTCTTTGGACGGCCCGGGTTCCCGTTTACCCGCCGATGTCCATGTCGATTTCTCTGCCAAGCCCTTTGTCGCAAAGGCACATGGCAATGTGCCCGATGGCGCGTTCGTTGTTCCTGACCCTAGCCTGATCTTCAACGGCGAGTTCAAGCGCGCAGGTCTCGACCTCGTGCTGTCCCATGAGGGTCGCGAGTTCGTCGTTCACGATTATTTCAGGGGCGACAAGCGGGCAGCGATCGCCTCGCCGGACGGCGCCCATCTCACCGGCGACATCGTCAATACCCTCACGGGCCATGTACAATATGCGCAGGCTGCGCCCGGCACCGCAGCGGCCCAGGTCATCGGTCACGTCACAAAACTCTCCGGCAGCGCGTCCGCGATCCGTAACGGCGTGTCGGTCATCCTGAACAATGGCGACAATGTCGAGAAGGGCGACGTGGTCTCGACCGGCGCCGATTCGACACTCGGCATCACCTTCATCGACGGCACCGTGTTCGGCCTGTCCTCCAATGCGCGGATGGTGCTGAACGAGATGGTCTACGACCCCAACGGGTCGAGCAATTCCTCGCTGCTGAGCCTGGTCGCGGGCACCATCACCTTCGTCGCCGGCGAGACCGCTAAGCACGGTGACATGAAGGTCGACACGCCGGTCGCCACCATGGGCATCCGCGGCACTGCGGTGCTGACCCAGATCAACTTCGTCGTCCCTGCCGGTGGCGGCGATCCGCAGCCGCAGGCGAGCTTCCAGGTGCTGGTCGAGCCGAACGGCACCACGGGCTCGTACATTCTGTTCGACAAGATCACGCTGCTGCCGATCGCGACGGTCAACCAGGCCGGCCAGATGATCCAGATCAGCGGCGGCAACATCTCGATCACCAATGCGCTGATGTCGCCGGACGTGCAGAAGCTGATCACGGACGTGTTCACGCTGAAGTTCACCGATAACAACAGCAACACTAAGCTGACCACGAACTTCACCGACACGATCACGCAGACCAGCGACGGGATCTTGATCAAGACCCCGGCCGGCTACATCGTGACCGCGGTCTTCACGAACTTCAATCCGCAGGGACAGGAAGCCCCTAGCAACTCTACGCCCACGGCCACCCGTGTTCCCGGCCAGCCGCTGGTGCAAAGCCTCGATTCCAGCGGCAATGTGAAGACCGCGTTCGCGCTCACCGAGCGCGCGGACGCCACGGGCGACACAACGCATGCCGACACTGTCTCAGGCCGGATCACCTTCGTCGACCAAAACCTTGGCGACCGGCCGTCGGTGTCGGTGAGCCTCGCCGAGGCGCCGAACTACGTCTACAAGAACGCCGGCCAGCAGGACGTCACCGGCTCGCTCACCGCGCTCCAGAAGCAGGACATCGCGGCGACGCAGATCCAGATCAGTGTCGTCGCCGATGGCGGCAACACCAACAACGGCTCGGCGGTCTGGACCTACACGATCCCCGACAACGTCTTCGACTTCCTCGCGGCCGGTGAAACGCTGACGCTGACCTACATGGTTCGCGTCGATACCAATTTCGCAGTGAGCCCGGAGTCCAAGTTCATCCCGATCACCATCACGATCACGGGAACGAACGACAAGCCCACCGTGGCGACATCGGGTGGCACCGTCATCGAGAAGGTCGGGACCGGCAACCAGGCTCTGGACACCATCACGGGCACGGTCAGCTTCACCGACGTCGATCTGACGGACCGGCCGATCGTGAGCGCGGCGCTCTCGTCGACCCAGCCGTTCAAATATCTCGATGCCGAAGGCAACGATATCAGCGCGACGCTGACGGCGGAGCAGCGCGCCGCGATCGCCGCCGTCGAGGTGCCGCTGACCGTGGTGCAGGGCGCGGGAAACAGTAACAACGGTTCGGCCACCTGGACCTACAGCGCTCCCGACCATCTCTTCGATTTCCTCGCCGAAGGCGAAAAGCTGATCCTCAACTACGTGGTGCAGGTCGATGACGGGCACGGCGGTGTGGTCAGCACGCCGATCACCGTGTCCATCAACGGTGCGGACGTCAATGTCGAGGGCACAAACGACCTGCCGACGATCGTCGAAGACTCCACGATCCCAACCGGCGCGGTGATCGAGGACACGGCGGGGACGCTCGCGGCGAGCGGCACGATTACCTTCAACGACCCCGATCTCACGGACACGCACACCGCGAGTTTCGCGCTGAAGTCGACGACGTCGAGCTCGCATTTACCCGGCTTCAGCGACGGCACCTCGCATATCGGCACTTTCGCGCTTGCGGCGGTGAGCGAAAGTCCCGGCGTCAGCACGCGAGGGTCCGTGGGCTGGACCTTTACGCTCCACGATAACGATCCGGTGCTCCAGTCGCTGGCCGAAGGCCAGACCATCAAGCAGGTCTACACCGTTACGGTCGACGATCATCACGGCGGGACGGTCACCCAGGACGTCACGGTGACCATTACCGGGACCAACGATGCGCCGACCGTTACGAGCGATGCCGACGCGGCAAGGGGGAGCGTCACCGAGGATGCCAGCACGACGCTGTCAACCTGCGGCACGCTGGCGATCAAAGATCTCGATCTGATCGACACTCACACCGCGACGGCGGTGTTCAGGTCGTCGACGTCGAGCGCGCAATTGCCAGGCTTCGACGACAACACGCCTCTCGGGACCTTCACGATCGATCCGTCGGTGGCCGAATCCAGCAGCGACACCGATAACGGTGCCACGCTGGGCTGGCATTTCGTGCTCAACGACAACGACCCGGTGCTCCAGTCGCTGGCCAAAGGGCAGACCATCACTCAAGTCTATACCGTCACTTTCACCGACGATCACGGTGCACAGGTTTCTCAGGACGTTACGGTCACCATCACCGGCACCAATGACGCGCCGACGATGACCAGCAGTGCCGCGGACGCCGCCGGAGCTGTGACCGAGGATACTTGCGCGACGCTGTCGATCGACGGCACGCTCGCGATCCAGGATCTCGACCTGATCGACGTTCACACCGCGCAGACCGTGTTGAAGTCGTCGACGTCGAGCGTTCATCTGCCGGGCTTCGACGACGGTACGCCACTCGGGACCTTCACGATCGATTCCGCGCTCGCGGAGTTCAACACCGACACCGATAATGGCGCGACGCTGGGCTGGCACTTCAGCCTCGACAACAACGATGCGGTGCTCCAGTCGCTGGCGCAGGGCCAGACCATCACCCAGGTCTACACCGTCACCTTCACCGACGATCACGGCGCGCAAGTCTCGCAGGACGTGACCGTCACGATCAACGGCGGCAATGACGCACCGACAATCACCAGCGATGCCGCCGCGGCAACGGGCGCGGTCACCGAGGATGAGGGCTCGTCGCTGTCGGCATGCGGCACGCTGGCAATCCAGGACGTCGACCTGATCGACACCCATACGGCACAGTGGTCGTTCAAATCGTCGTCCGTCAGCTCGGCTCTGGCGGGCTTCGGGACCGGTTCGCATATCGGCACTTTCTCGATCGATTCGTCGGTGGCTGAATCCGGTAGCGACGCCAGCAACGCTGCGACGCTGGGCTGGCACTTCACCTTGGACAACAGCGATCCCGTGCTGCAGTCGCTGGCGGAGGGACAGACCGTCACCCAGGTCTACACCGTCACGTTCGACGATCATCACGGCGGCACCGTCAGCCAGGACGTCACCGTCACGATTACCGGCACCAACGATGCGCCGGCCGTTTCCTATGTGACGTCGGACTACATGAATTTCGACGGCGAGACGATCGCGGTTGGCGACGTGCCGACGGTCGCCACTGATGACGTCACGCTGGACGGTTGGGTGAATTGGAGCGGGGCCGCCGATCCCGGCGACGGCCAGATCCTGTTCTACAACGGTAACACCTCGACCACCGGTTTCGGTCTCCTCGGTACGGTCAACGACGATGGTACCCTGGAGCTGCAGATTCTCGCAGGCGGCGTCGATATCGAAGATACCGGCGTGGCGCTCACGGCGTCGCAGTGGCACAACATCGCGCTGACCCGCGACAACGGCACCTTCACGCTCTATCTGGACGGAAAGCTCGAATATTCGCAGTCATGGGCGTTCAATCCGATCGACGGCAGCCCGTCGAATCCGTCGGCGTCCTACATGATGATCGGTGCGGCTAGTCATGAATGCGGGCCCGGCTATAAGGGGGAGGGCTTCACCGGCTCGATCGCCGATGTCAGCGTCTGGACCACCGCGCTCACGCAGACGCAGATCCAGTCGATCGATTTCACCGGCCTCACCGGCAACGAGGCGAATCTTGCCGCGTATTATCAGCTCGGCGACGGCAACGGGACCACGGCCGCCAATACGGTCAACTCCGCCCACAGCCTCGCGATCGAGGGTACTGCGGACTGGGCCAGCGGGACCTCCGGGCCGGGCGGCGCCGTTGCCGGTCTGATGGAAACCAATGCCGGCCAGCTCTCGCATGGCGTGCTGACGGTCTCCGAGGTCGACGCGAGCGACCACGTCACGGTGTCGGTCAGCCAGGTGCAGGTCTCTCTCGATGGCGTGCCGCAAACCGGCTGCGTCGGCGGGCTGTCGCATGCAGATCTTTTGAACTATCTCACCGTGCCGTCCGGCGACATCCTCGATGGCACGGCCACCTATGCCCAGTTCTCCTGGTGTTTTAATTCGGGCAGCCAGGCCTTCAACTTTCTCGCCGCCGGCCAGACGCTGTCGCTGCAATACACGATCGTTCCGTCGGATGCCGAGGGCGCTGGCACAGGCGCAATCGTCACAGTCAACATTGCCGGCAGCAACGATGCGCCGACGCTGTCCGATCTTCACATCGGCCCGCTCACGGACACCGCCGAGGACGACACCTTCTCCAACCTCACCGGGCAACTGGCCGGCACCGACTCCGATAGCGGCGAGACGGCGACGCTGACCTTTGCCGTCCTGAACGCGGATCACCATGCCACGACGACAGTTGCGGGACTGTACGGTTCGCTCACGGTCAACCCAGACGGCAGCTACAGCTACGTTCCCAATGCAGGGGCCATCAACGCGCTGTCGGACGGGTCCTATGCGGATATTTTCACGGTCCAGACCACGGACGCGCATGGTGCCACCGGCACGGCAACGCTCAGGGTAGACGTGACCGGCGCCGACGACGCCAGCGGCCCGGTCATCGACACCACGAGCTTCTACGTCTGGCACGACAACGAGAGCAACACCGACTTCATCACCGGTCTCTCGATCATCGACACCGATGCCGACGCTGCGACGGATGAGTTCCAGATCACGACCGTAACTGCACATGATCCGGACAGCAGTGTCGCCCCGGGGGCGGCGTGCGGCTCTCTCGATGACATCAACTTGGCCCTCGCGGATGGGGTCATTTATGATCCGGGCCAAACGCCGCCGGACAACGATCAGATCACGCTGACGGTGAAGGACAGAACCACCGGCCTGTTCGATACCGTCCACTTCCTCTTCAACGAGGCGGGGGACACCGGCCAGGGCATCACCCTGGAGGGCACCGGCGGCAAGGACGTCATCTTCGCGACCGACACCGGCGACACGCTGATCGGAGGCGCCGGGAAGGATCAGTTCGTGTTCTCGCCGGGTTCGATTGGTTATGGCCCCGAAAACTCCAATACGGATTTCACGCACACCATCATCGATTTCACGACCGGGCTGGACAAGATCGACCTGCGGCAGTTCTCGGACGTCAACTCCGTCGGCAATCTCACCATCGTCCAGCAGCAGGGCTCCGGCGACACGCTGGTCAATTGGCATCAGCAGGTCACGCAGCCCGAGGGCGCGCCGGTCACGGAGAACGAGTCGCTGCTGCTGAAAAACGTGATCGCGGCAAATCTCAAGGCCAGCGATTTCATCTTCCACATGACCTGATCGCCGCCCGGGAGCTCCCGCCAGCCGGCTCGCGGCCTGGCCGCGTCAAAAAATCCATAATCCTCGGCCGCCAGGGCATAGTAAATCGCGCGCGGACGCTTCATGATCAGTGCGCACGGCAGGAGGCGGGACAGGAAGCCCGACCGGCATGAAACGTCTAAAAATCCTGCGGCGGTGGTTTGCGCGCAAGTTCGGCTTTGCGCGGCTGATGTGCCTCGCGCTGCTGGTCCTGTTTGCCGGCGCTCGTCTCTGGGATCCGCCGCCGATGGAAGAATTGCGGCTGCGCACCTTCGATATGTTCCAGCTGATCGATCCGCGTCACAAGACGGCGCGGCCTGTTACCATCGTCGACATCGACGACAAGAGCCTCGCCAAGCTCGGGCAATGGCCGTGGCCGCGCACGCGAATTGCCGATTTGATCCAGAACCTCACCAGTAATGGCGCGGTGGCGATCGGCTTCGACGTGGTGTTCTCGGAGGCCGATCGGCTCAATCCGGATCTGGTCGCGAACCAGATGCGCTATCTCGACGACGCCACCCGTGCCAAGCTGCGCGAGCTGCCGACCAACGACCAGATCCTCGCTGAGGCGATCAAGGGCTCCCGCGTGGTGCTGGGCGAGACCGGGCAGCCGGCGATCTCCTCCGAACTTGACAAGTCCCTGCCCTTCACCGGCGTCGCCACGGTCGGCGAAGAGGGCGCCGAGCGCTTCCTGTTCGAATTCCCCGGCCTCTTGCGCAACGTGCCCGTCATCGAAAAGATCGCCGCCGGCCGCGGCCTGTTCACGATCAAGACCGAGCGCGACGGCCTGATCCGCCGCGTGCCGATGGTGATGCGCGCCCAGGGCAACATCATGCCTTCGCTCAGCCTTGAGATTTTGCGCGTCGCCACCGGCACGCCGACGCTCCTGATCCGGACCGACAAGACCGGCATCAGGGCCGTGCGCCTCAAGGGCCTCGAGATCCCGACCGACAGGAACGGTCAGCTCTGGGTACATTATGCGCGGCAGGATCCCTCGATCTACGTCTCGGCGGCCGACGTGCTCGACAACACCGCGCCGCCCGCCAAGCTCACCGGCAAGCTGGTGCTGGTCGGCACTTCCGCGGTCGGGCTCAACGACATCAAGACCACGCCGGTGTCCTCGACCATGCCGGGGGTCGAGATCCATGCCCAGGTGCTCGAGAGCGTGCTGAGCGGCGCCGTGGTCTCCCAGCCGAACTATGCGCTCGGGGTTGAGCTGATAGCGGCGCTAATCATCGGCCTCCTGGTCATCATCTTCGCGCCGAATCTCGGACCGGTGCGCCTGGTGCTCGTGGGCGCGACCTTCGCCGCCATTCTGGTCGGCGTGTCCTGGTTCTTCTACGCGCAGTACCGCTACCTCATCGATTTTACCTATCCCCTGCTGTCGACCACGGCGATCTATCTGACGCTGATCTTTGCCAGTTTCGTGCGCGAGCAGCGGCAGCGCGTGCAGATCCGCGGACAATTCGCGCAATACATGTCGCCGGTTCTGGTCGAGCAACTCGTACAGTCGCCGGAGAAGCTCGTGCTCGGCGGCGAGGAGCGCGAGATGACGATCATGTTCTCGGACGTGCGCGGCTTCACCTCGATCTCGGAGAGCTACAAGCACGACCCGCAGGGGCTGATCGCGCTGATGAACCGTTTTCTGACGCCGCTGACCGACGTCATCATCGAGCGCAAGGGCTACATCGACAAATACATGGGCGACGCCATCATGGCGTTCTGGAACGCGCCGCTCGACGATGCCGAGCACGAGGTCAACGCCTGCGAGGCCGCGATCCAGATGCTGGAGCAGATCGACGCGGTCAATAAGGAGCGCGAGCAGGAAGCCGCCGACGGCGGCCACGTCTACATTCCGCTCAATGTCGGAATCGGCCTCAACACCGGCATCGGCGTGGTCGGCAACATGGGCTCCGATCTGAAGAAGAACTACTCCGTGCTCGGCGACAGCGTGAACCTCGCCTCGCGCCTTGAGGGGCAGACCAAGGCATACGGCTTCCCGATCATCGTCGGCTCAAGGACGGCGCTCGCGGCCAAGGACAAGTTCGCGATCCTCGAGCTCGACTTCATCATGGTCAAGGGCAAGACCGAGCCGGAGGTGATCTATGCCATCGCCGGCCGTGAGGACGTGATGCATTCGGGCGCTTTCCAGCGCCTGCGCAACATCACCATCGAAATGCTCGGCTGCTATCGCAATCGCGACTGGCAGGGCGCACTGGACGCGATCGAGCGCGGGCGCAAGAGCGAAGACGCCGACACGCTGGAGAAGCTGTTCAGGCTCTATGAAGCGCGGATCAGAGATTTCCAGCTGACGCCGCCACCGGAAGGGTGGACCGGGGCTTATGCGCTGCTGACGAAGTAGTAGCTCGCGTCACCGCTCCCGTAGGGTGGGCGAAGGCGCGAAGCGCCGTGCCCACCACCTCTCCTTGGGTCCGCTTGAAGAGGCGGGCACGCTCGCTTTGCCCACCCTACGACCGCGGGGCTTGTCGCGCCTCACTCCACCCCGATCGTCGTCAAATCCTGGAACCAGTGCTGCGCCTGCACGAACTGCTTGATCTTCGGCGAGAGCGCGTGCGGATTGGTGTCGTGGACCACCCAGACCAGCGTGGCATCGTTCACGATCAGCGCATGCGCCTGCGCCAGCAGAGCGTCCTGTTTGGCGGAATCGAACGTCTGCTTGGCCTTGTCGATCAGTGCATCGACCTCAGGGTTCTTGTAGCCACCCCAGTTGACGCCGACCGGCGCGATCTGCCCGGAATGGAAGAAGCGGACGATGGCGTAGAGCGGGTCGGAGGTGACATAGGCGATGTTGTTGGCGGTGATGCCGGCGTTCATCTCGTCGGCCGCGCCTTTGCGCCAGTGTGTATATAACGTCTCGAGCTCGACCACCTTGAAGTCGATCTCGATGCCGATCTCCTTGAAGCTCTGCTGCAGGAATTCATTCATCGGCAGGGACAGCATCTGGCCGGTGCCGCCCTGCGCAATGATGAAGGTGGTCTTCAGTGGCTTCGCCTTGGAGTAGCCGGCCTCTTCGACCAGCTTCTTGGCCGCGGCGAGATCATATCTCAGCTCGAAGCTCGGCTTACCGAACCACGGGCTGGAGGGATCAACCTGACCCTTGGCAGGTTTTGCCAAGCCGTTCATCAGGGCGACCACCCCCTCGCGATCGATCGCGAGGTTCAGTGCTTTGCGCAGGCGGATGTCGGTCCAGGGCGAGCCCGGCAGCACGCTCAGATGATAGTTCCAGACATGCGGCGTGACGTTGTCGACGAGCTTCATGCCGGCCGCTTTCAGCTGCGGCACGGCGTCTGGCGCCGGCGTCTCGATCAAATCTACTTGGCCCGCAAGCAGAGCGTTTGTGCGCGTCAGCGCCTCCGGCATCGGCACCAGCACGATCTTATCGGCCTTCGGAATGCGCTTCTTGTTCCAGTAGTCCGGGTTCTTGGTGAGCTCGGCGAGCTCGCGCGGCACCAGCTTTGTCAGTTTGAATGGACCGGTCCCGGAGGGTTGGCTTGCGAACCTGTCCCAATCCTTTCCGAGCTTTTCGTATTGCGCCGGGCTCGATACCAGGAACCACAGCATCTGGTAGGGAAAGAAGGAGTCGATCGTCTTGGTGGTGATCTCCACCGCGAAGTCGTCGATTTTGGCGTAGCTCGCGACCGAGGGAAGGCGGGTCTTCACCTGCGCGCTCTGCCGCTTGTCGAATTGCGGCGCCTTGTCGTTGAGCACTTTGTCCAGATTCCAGATTACTGCATCGGCATTGAACTCGCTGCCGTCGTGAAACGTCACGCCTTTGCGCAAAGTAAAGCGCCATTTGGTCTTGTCGGTATCATCGACCTTCCATTCGGTGGCGAGCCCCGGCACCAGCCTGCCGGGGCGGTCGGCGACGTCCATCTCCCAGGCCACCAAGGGATCGTAGATCGTGTAGGCGGTGAACTGATAAGCACCGGCGCCGCGATCGGGCTGACCCGTCGTCAGCGGAATGTCCGCCATCGAGATGCCGTAGCGCACCACCGTTTCGGCGCGCGCCGCCATCGCGGACAACGCTAGCGCAAGCACGGCGAGACAGGTCGACAATCGAATACGCATTGGCCCCAAGCTCCCAGGAGACGTCGGGGCCGAACTTGCAATCTTGATGCCAGAATAGGCAATGCCACGCGTTTACCCTCGCGCGACCCACAAGGACTTGTCGTCGCAGTGACAAATGGCAGAATAAGTTTCTCTTTGGCATAGCCATTGCATACGATTGCATCAAAAATAGTCATCCAAGCCGGAAAAGGATTGAGGCGATGCTTATCAAGAAGACCACACGCGCGGCATTGATCGCGGTGCTCGCTCTAACGACCGCCGCCGCATGGCCGCGCATGGCCAGTGCCGAAACTGTGCTGCGCATTGGCATGACCGCCGTCGATATTCCGCGCACCCTGGGCCAGCCTGACCAGGGTTTTGAAGGCAATCGCTTCACCGGCCTTACCATGTATGACGGGCTCACCGGCTGGGACCTGTCCTCGGCCGACAAGGCGAGCGTGGTAATCCCCGGCCTTGCCATCGAGTGGAAAGTCGACGATGCCGACAAGACCAAGTGGGTGTTCAAGCTGCGCCCCGGCGTCACCTTCCATGACGGCTCGCCGTTCAATGCGGACGCCGTGGTGTGGAACGTCGAGAAGGTCTTGAAGCAGGACGCGCCGCAATTCGACGCCAGCCAGGTCGGCGTTACGGCTTCGCGCATGCCGACGCTGGCGTCGGCGAAGAAGATCGACGACATGACGGTCGAACTCACCACCAAGGAACCCGACAGCTTCCTGCCGATCAACCTCACCAACCTGTTCATGGCGAGTCCGACGAAGTGGCAGGCCTTCTACGACAAGGCGGAAGGCCCTGACGCCAAGGCGAAGTCGCAAGCCGCCTGGACGGCGTTTGCCAGGGACGCCTCGGGCACCGGCCCGTGGAAGATGGCGAGCTTCACGCCGCGCGAGCGGCTCGAGCTGGTCAAGAACGCGAACTATTGGGACAAGGCGCGCGTGCCGAAGATCGACAAGATGGTGCTGTGGCCGATGCCCGAAGCCAATGCGCGCACCGCCGCGCTGCTCTCCGGCCAGGTCGATTGGGTCGAGGCTCCGGCGCCGGATGCGCTGCCCGAGCTCAAGCAGCGCGGCTTCAAGCTCTACGCCAACGAGCAGCCGCATGTCTGGCCCTGGCAGTTCTCGCGTGTCGAGGGCTCGCCTTGGAACGACATCCGCGTGCGCAAGGCCGCGAACCTCTGCGTCGATCGCGATGGCCTCAGGGACGGCCTACTCGCCGGCCTGATGGTGCCGGCGACTGGCACCTTCGAGCCCGGCCATCCCTGGCGCGGCAAACCGAGCTTCGAGATCAAGTATGACAAGGCGGCTGCGCAAAAGCTGATGCAGGAGGCCGGCTTCGGCCCGAACAAGAAGCTGACGGTGAAGACCCAGACATCAGCCTCCGGCTCGGGCCAGATGCAGCCGCTGCCGATGAACGAATATCTCCAGCAGGCGCTGGCCGAATGCTATTTCGACGTGCAGCTCGACGTCATCGAATGGAACACGCTATTCACCAACTGGCGCCGCGGCGCCAAGGACGCTAGCGCCAACGGTGCGAACGCGACCAACGTCACCTATGCGGCGATGGACCCGTTCTTCGCGCTGGTGCGCTTCCTGCAATCGGGCATGGCGCCGCCGGTGTCGAACAATTGGGGCTTCATCAACAACCCGAAATTCGACGAGCTGGTGAAGAAGGCACGCCAGACCTTCGATCCTGCCGCGCGTGACGCCGCGCTCGCCGAACTGCACGCAGCCTCCGTCGACGACGCCGCCTTCCTCTACGTCGCCCACGACGTCGGCCCGCGCGCCATGAGCCCGAAGGTGACAGGCGTCGTGCAGCCGAAGAGCTGGTTCATCGACTTCTCGCCGGTGTCGATCGCGCAGTAGTTCTGGCGACCTGCTCAGTGCACCCTCTCCCTTTGCGGGAGAGGGTGTCTCGCCGCGCAGCGGCGAGACGGGTGAGGGGTTCTCTCCGCGGGAGCCTCTCTTGCATTCGGAATGATTGTACTCGCGGATAAAACCCCTCATCCGGCGCGCTGCGCGCGCCACCTTCTCCCACAAGGGGAGAAGAAAGAAAGAACTCAACGTGCTCGCCTACATCGCCAGACGCATCGTCTATGTCGTCCCGATCGTCATCAGCGTGGCGCTGGTGTGCTTTCTGCTCGTGCACATCACACCTGGCGATCCCCTGGTCGCCGTACTGCCAGCCGATGCCTCGCAGGAGCTCGCAGCGCAGCTGCGCGCCGCCTATGGCTTCGACCGGCCGCTACCGGTGCAGTTCGGGCTCTGGCTGCTGCGTGCGCTCCACGGCGATCTCGGCAATTCCATCGCTACGGGTCGTCCCGTGCTGGCCGAGGTCATGCGCGCGGTCGGCAACACCGTCACGCTGGCGATTGCCGCAGCCATCATCGGCTTCACCATGGGCATCCTGCTCGGCTTGATCGCCGGTTATTTTCGCGAGACCTGGATCGACAAGGTCGCGACCTCCTTTGCGATCGCCGGCGTCTCGGTGCCGCATTACTGGCTCGGCATGCTGCTCGTCATCATCTTCTCGGTGCAGCTGAACTGGCTGCCCGCGATCGGCGCCGGGCCCAACGGCTCCAACTCGTGGGCCTGGGATTGGGCGCACCTGAAATATCTCGTGCTGCCTGCGATCACGACCTCGGTGATCCCGATGGGCATCGTCACCCGCACCGTGCGTGCGCTCACCGGCGACATTCTCAGCCAGGATTTTGTCGAAGCATTGCGCGCCAAAGGTCTGCGTGAAACCGGCGTATTCCGCCACGTCATCAAGAATGCAGCGCCGACCGCGCTCGCGGTGATGGGGCTTCAGCTCGGCTACATGCTGGGCGGCTCGATCCTGATCGAGACCGTGTTCTCCTGGCCGGGCTCCGGTTTCCTGCTCAACTCCGCGATCTTCCAGCGCGATCTGCCGCTGCTGCAAGGCACGATCCTGATCCTGGCGCTGTTTTTCGTGTTCCTCAATCTGCTGGTCGACATCGCGCAAGCCGCGATCGACCCACGCATCAAGCGGGGCTAGCGGGATGAGCGAGCTTCCGTTGTCCGCCACCAGTGACGCCGCACTTCAGGCCGCACCCGTGACCAAGGCGCGCGGCTATTGGGCGACTGTCGGACGCCGCATCATGCGCGACAAGGTCAGCATGGCCTGCGCGCTGGTGCTGCTGCTGATCTTCCTGTCGGCGATCCTCGCGCCATGGCTGGGTCTCGCAGATCCCTACAAGGGCTCGATGATCCGCCGCCTCCGCCACATCGGAACGACAGGCTATCCGCTCGGCACCGACGAGCTCGGGCGCGACATGCTGGCGCGGTTGATTTATGGCGGGCGGCTGTCGTTGGTCATCGGCATTTTGCCCGTGATCCTCGCCTTCTGCATCGGCACCTCGCTCGGCCTCGTCGCCGGCTATGTCGGCGGCAGGCTCAACACCGCGATCATGCGCACGGTCGACGTGTTCTATGCCTTCCCCTCCGTGCTGCTCGCCATCGCCATCTCCGGCGCGCTGGGGGCGGGCATCCTCAATTCCATCGTGTCGTTGACCGTCGTGTTCGTGCCGCAGATCACCCGCGTCGCCGAAAGCGTCACCACCGGCGTGCGCAACATGGATTTCGTCGAGGCCGCACGCGCGTCCGGCGCCGGCGCCTTCACCATCATGCGCGTGCACATCCTTGGCAATGTGCTCGGCGCGATCTTCGTCTATGCCACCAGCCTGATCTCGGTCTCGATGATCTTGGCGGCAGGTCTGTCCTTCCTCGGCCTCGGCACCAAGCCGCCGGAGCCGGAATGGGGCCTGATGTTGAACACCTTGCGCACGGCGATCTACGTCAATCCCTGGGTCGCAGCGCTCCCGGGCGCGATGATCTTCGCGGTCTCGATTTGCTTCAATCTGCTCTCGGACGGCCTGCGCAGCGCCATGGACATCAGGAACTAACGATGATGAGAGAGACGCAGACTTTCGCGGCGTTGATGGTGCCACACCTCTCCCGTAGGGAGAGACATAGGCCGCCTTCTGGGGCCGTTCTTAAGAACCCCGAAGCGAAGGTTCAGCTATGTTGTATCGTCAGACACAATCCGGGTGAGGGGCTCCGCTCTATCGAGTTTGCCGCGCGGCAATGACGACGGATCAGCCAATCGAAATGCTTGAACCGGTCGAGGACCGCGGCGGCGTCGCGCAGCCGCTGCTTCAGGTCAATGGCCTGACAAAACACTTCCCCGTGCGCGGCGGCCTGTTCGCCACCAAGCGCACCGTGCGTGCCGTCGACAACGTCTCCTTCGCCGTCGCTAAGGGCGAGACCGTCGGCATCGTCGGGGAGTCCGGCTGCGGCAAATCGACCACCGCGCGCCTCTTGATGCATCTGATGCCGCGCGACACCGGCGACATCATCTATGATGGCATGATCGTCGGTCAGTCGCTGAGCTTGCGCGAGCTTCGCCGCGGCATGCAGATGGTTTTCCAGGATTCCTACGCCTCACTTAATCCGCGGCTGACGATCGAGGAATCCATTGCCTTCGGCCCCAAGGTCCACGGCATGGCCGATAACGCAGCGCGCACGCTGGCGCGCGAGTTGCTCGGTAAGGTTGGCCTGCGCCCCGAAAACTTCGCCAGCCGTTATCCGCACGAAATCTCCGGCGGCCAACGCCAGCGCGTCAACATCGCGCGCGCCCTGGCGCTGTCGCCGCGACTGGTGATCCTGGACGAAGCCGTCTCCGCGCTCGACAAGTCCGTCGAGGCGCAGGTGCTCAATCTGCTGGCCGATCTCAAGCGCGAGTTCGGCCTGACCTATCTGTTCATCAGCCACGACCTCAATGTCGTTCGCTACATCAGCGACCGTGTGCTGGTGATGTATCTCGGGGAAGTCGTCGAGCTCGGCCCGGTCGACCAGGTCTGGGACCAGCCGGCGCATCCCTATACGCGCGCGCTGCTGGCGGCGATGCCGTCTTCCGACCCTGATAGCCGCACCGAGACGCCGCCAATCACGGGCGATCCGCCCAATCCGATCGACCCGCCCTCGGGCTGCCGCTTCCACACCCGATGTCCGTTTGCGGAGCCGCTCTGCGCAAATGCGACGCCAAAGCTCACTGCGCTCGATAATATGGGCCACGAGGCTGCGTGCTACATGGCGATCCCAGATTCAGGCCATAGCAGCGCGCCGAGGGAGAAGACCGCATGACGAGACCGACACCGAAAGAGATCAAGCCGATCGCACGGATCGCCGGCGTTCCCGTGGATGACGAGATCGCAACCCGCATCTCCAACTCCATCGGGCCTGCCTTCGAGGGCTTTGCGGCCATTGCCGGCACACTGCCGTTCGATCTCGAGCCCGCCGGGCATGTGCTCGCGCAGACGCAGAAGGTGTCGAAATGAGCACCGATCCTGCCTTGATGACGCTCACCGAGGTCGCGCGTGCGATCGCGATGAAGCAGGTCTCCTCGCATGAGGTCACACGCGCGTTGCTGCAACGCATCGCGCAGTGGCAGCCGCATCTCAATGCCTTCATGTCCATCGAGGCGGAAGCCGCGCTGAAGGCGGCCGAGGCCGCCGACGCCGAGCTCGCCAAGAATAACGTTCGTGGTCCGCTGCACGGCGTGCCGCTCGCGCACAAGGACATGTATTACGACGCCGGCAAGGTTTCGACCTGCGGCTCGCTGATCCGCCGCGACTTCGTTCCGACCGTGACCTCCACCGCCTTGCAGCGGCTGAAGGATGCGGGCCAGGTCCGGCTGGGCACGCTGCACCTCGCCGAATTCGCCTACGGCCCGACCGGGCACAACGCCCATTACGGCCCGGTGCGCAATCCCTGGAACGTGGCCCACATCACCGGCGGGTCCTCATCCGGTTCCGGTTCGGCGGTTGCTGCGCGTTTGACTTATGCGGCGCTCGGCTCGGACACCGGCGGCTCGATCCGCATGCCCGCGCATTTCTGCGGCGTCACAGGCCTCAAGACCACCGTCGGGCGCGTCAGCCGTGCCGGTGCGATGCCGCTGTCGCAATCGCTCGACACGGTCGGTCCGCTCGCCCGCACCGCCGAGGATTGCGCGCTGCTGCTGGCCCTGCTCGCCGGTGCGGACCCCTTGGATTCGACCTGTAGCCACGAGCCGTTGTCGGATTACGTGGCTGCGACCAAGGGCTCTCTGAAGGGTCTGAAATTAGGGGTACCCGCGTCCTTCTATGTCGACGATCTCGACAGCGAGGTCGCGCGCGTGCTGGACGAGACTATTGCCGTGCTCAAACGCGAGGGCGCCGACATCGTCACGGTCGAGCTGCCGGACCAGCGGCAACTGTCCTCGGCGAGCCAGCTCGTGCTTGCGGCCGAAGCCGCCGCGTTCCACAAGCGCTGGATGATCGAGCGTCCGCAAGATTACGGCGCGCAGGTCCTGATGCGGCTTCAGAACGGGCTCGCGGTTCCCGCCATCACTTATCTCGAGGCGATGCGCTGGCGCGGCCCAGCACTTGCTGCCCACAACGCGGCCACCGCGGCCGTCGACGCGGTGATCGCGCCGGCATCCCCTGTGCCGGCGCCGACAATCGAGGAGAGCGACGTCGGCGGCGGCCCGAACGCGCCGGCGCTGTTGCAGCGGCTGACGTTGTTCACCCGCCCGGTGAACTTCCTCGGCCTGCCGTCGCTCACGGTGCCGTCCGGCTTCAGCAAAAGCGGCCTGCCGATCGGCATGCAGCTGATCGGCCGCTCGTTCGATGAGGCCACCTTGCTCACCATCGGCGCCGCGTTCCAGCGCGTCACCGACTATCACGATCGATTGCCGAAACTTCCGTCATGACAAAACTCGTCGAGATCTCACGCCTCAACATCCGCTTCACCGGGGAGCGCACGGTCTATGCCGTGAACGATCTCAGCCTCTCGCTCGGAAACAGTGAGGTGCTGGGCCTGCTCGGCGAATCCGGCTCGGGCAAGAGCGTGACATTGCGTGCGCTGATGCGGCTGTTGCCGAAGAAGCGCACGCAGATTGCGGGCACGGTCAACGTGATGGGCCGCGACGTGCTCGCCATGAACGACGAAGAGCTTTCGTCCTTCCGCGGCCAGACCGTCTCGATGATCTTCCAGGAGCCCGCGCTCGCGCTCGATCCGGTCTACACCATTGGCGCGCAGATCGCCGAAAGCGTCGTGCGCCATGAAGGCAAGAGCTTTGCGGAAGGGCGGGCGCGAGCGCTCGAAATGCTCGAGGTCGTGCGCATCCCCTCGGCCAAGCGGCGGCTGGATGCCTATCCGCATGAGATGTCCGGCGGCATGCGCCAGCGCGCGATGATCGCGCTGGCGCTCGCCTGCCGGCCGAAGATTCTGCTCGCGGACGAGCCGACCACTGCGCTCGATGCCACCGTGCAGATCCAGATACTCTTGCTGCTGCGCGAGCTGCAGCGCGAGTTCGGCATGTCCGTCATCTTCGTCACCCACGACATCGGCGTGGCCATCGAGATCTGCGATCGCGTCGCGGTGATGTATGCCGGCCAGATCGTGGAGCAGGGGAGCCTGCGTGACATCGTCCGCTCGCCGGTGCATCCCTACGCCAAGGGCCTGCTCGCCTCCACCATCCACGGCGCCAAGCGCGGGCAGCGGCTCGAAACCATCCCCGGCACGCCGCCGTCGCTGGCGGAAAAACCCCACAATTGCTCCTTCGCCTCGCGCTGCAAGCTAGCCGAGCCGCGCTGCCTGGAGCAGTTGCCTGCGAATGTGGAGGTCGCGCCGGGCCGGGCGGCCAGATGCGTGCTGGCGGAGCCGGTGGTCGCGTCGTAGGCGGTAGCATTCATCTCGCAGCGTCTACCGTCGGGCGCGGCGAACACCCATTCAGACGCCATTCATCCGGCTTCGGTTCCATAGGCCATTCACGGAGAGGGACGTAACCGATGCACATTTCCAACGAAGGGCTGCTCGTCATCCTGTTCGTCGGCCTGGTTGCTGGCTGGCTTGCCGGCAAGGTGGTGCGCGGGACCGGATTCGGCATTATCGGCGACATCGTGGTCGGCATCGCCGGCGCCCTGATCGCAAGCTTCCTGTTTCCAAAGCTCGGTATTCGTCTCGGCACCGGGCTCGTGTCCGAGATCGTCTATTCCGCCATCGGCGCGGTCATTCTGCTTCTCGTGGTGCGACTGGTGCGCGGCGGGGGCCGGTTTTAGCCCGGCGTTCGCCGATTGGAACTTTCAGCCTTTTCCGGGAAGAGCCTGAAAGCCTGCAAGAAAAAGCCGCAAGCCTGTGAAATTCCGGACTTGCGCGGAAGGCTGCCAGGGGTAGATGTGGCTCATCGGGCCCGGATTAGGTCGACTGCGTTGGACGCGCGGAAAACGCGTTGTTAATCCGGGTCAAGTACCCTCAATTCGCCTTTGAAATCAGGGGGCTTTGCCCCTCACCCGAAAGAGATCAGACTGATGGCAGCCATCCCTGGCGTCCGCCGTTCAGAGCTCGGTGACGCCTTGCGAGCTTGTCGCTCGGCGTTCGTCGGCGTCGGCTTGATGAGCTGCATGATCAACCTGCTCTATCTGACCGGATCGATCTTCATGCTGGAGGTCTACGACCGGGTGCTGCCGAGCCGCAGCATTCCGACCCTGGTCGGCCTCATCATCCTCGCCAGCTTCCTCTACATGGCGCAGGGCGTGCTCGACATGATCCGCAACCGGATCTTGGGGCGGATCGGAACCGCGCTGGACGAGGCCCTCAACAAGCGCGTGTTCGACACCATCGTGCGCCTGCCGCTCATCGTCGGCAGCCGCAACGAGGGCCTGCAGCCGCTGCGCGACCTCGATAACGTCCGCTCCTTCCTCGGCGGCATGGGGCCAAGCGCATTTTTCGACCTGCCCTGGCTGCCGCTCTATCTCGCCATCTGCTTCGCCTTCCACGTCCTGATCGGCGTCACCGCGCTTGCCGGTGCCATCATCTTGGTGGGACTGACGCTCGTCACCGAGTTCATGTCCCGCCAGCCGGCGCGCGAAGCGATGGGGCTTGCCGCCCAGCGCAACGATCTCGCCCAGGCCAGCCGCCGCAATGCCGAAGTCATGGTGTCGATGGGCATGGCCGGCCGGATGAACCAGCGCTGGAGCGAGGCCAACGAAAAATATCTCGCCGGCAATCAGCGGGCGAGCGACGTCGCCGGCGGCCTCGGCGCGGTCGCAAAGGTGCTGCGCATGATGCTGCAATCGGCCGTGCTCGCGGTCGGCGCCTATCTCGTGATCCATCAGGAGGCGACGGCCGGCATCATCATCGCCGGCTCGATCCTCTCCGCCCGCGCGCTGGCGCCGGTCGATCTTGCGATTGCGCACTGGAAATCCTTCGTCGCGGCCCGCCAGAGCTGGCAGCGTCTCACGCGGCTCCTCGAACAGATGCCGGCGCAGGCGATGCCGACCCAATTGCAGGCGCCCACCAGCCGGCTCTCGGTCGAAGGCGTCGCCATGGTGGCTCCCGGCGACCAGCGCCTCATCGTGCAGGACGTCACCTTCGCGCTCGCCGCCGGCAACGGCCTCGGCGTGATCGGGCCAAGCGGCTCCGGCAAGTCGTCGCTGATCCGCGCGCTGGTCGGCGTCTGGCAGCCGGTGCGCGGCAAGGTGCGTCTCGACGGCGCCGCGCTCGACCAATGGTCCTCCGACACGCTCGGTCGCCACATCGGCTATTTGCCGCAGGACGTCGAATTGTTCGGCGGCACCATCGCGCAGAACATCAGCCGGTTCGATCCCGAGGCCACCTCCGACGCGATCATCGCCGCGGCCAAGGAGGCCGGCGTGCACGAGATGATCATCAAGATGCGCGAGGGCTACAACACGCAGGTCGGCGAGCAGGGCGCCGCGCTGTCCGCAGGTCAGGCGCAGCGTGTGGCGCTGGCGCGCGCGCTCTACGGCAATCCGTTCCTGGTCGTGCTCGACGAGCCCAACTCAAACTTGGACACCGAAGGCGACGAGGCGCTGACCCGCGCCATCCGCTCGGCGCGCGAGCGCGGCGCCATTGTCGTCGTGGTGGCGCACCGCCCGATCGGCGTCGAGGCGGTCGACCAGATCCTGGTGCTGCGCGACGGCCGCATGCAGGCCTTCGGCCCGAAGGAGCAGGTCCTGGCCCAGGTGCTGCAGCCGCGCGTATCGCCGCCGGCGCCGATCAAGATCGTCAGCGAAGGTGGAGTGCCAAAGTCATGAGCACGTTGGCGATCGGCGGCACGAAGCCTGCCGCGAAAAAGACCGTGCGCGATTCGATCAAGTTCCACCTGATGCTCGGCCTCGCCATCGTGATGGTCCTCGTCGTCGGCCTCGGCGGTTGGGCTTCAACAGTGCTGATCTCGGGCGCGCTGATCGCGCCAGGGCAGATCGTAGTCGAGTCCAATGTCAAAAAGGTGCAGCATCCGACCGGCGGCGTGGTCGGCGAGGTGCGCGCCCGCGATGGCGACGTGGTCAAGGCCGGCGATATCGTGGTGCGGCTCGACGACACCGTCACCAAGGCCAACCTCGCCATCGTCACCAAAAATCTCGATGCGGCGCAAGCGCGCGCGGCGCGACTGCAGGCCGAGCAGCGCGGTCTCGACAAGATCGAATTCCCGCAAGCCCTCCTCGAGCGCGCCAACGATCCCGACGTCAGGGTGCTGCTCTCCGCCGAAACCAAGCTGTTCGACGTCCGTGTCAACGGCCGCACCGGGCAGAAGGCCCAGCTGCGCGAACGCATCACGCAGCTCAACGAGGAAATTTCCGGCCTCAGTGCGCAGGAGAAGGCCAAGGACCAGGAGATCGCGCTGGTGCAGAACGAACTCACCGGCGTGCGCGAGCTCTATGACAAGCGCCTGGTGCAGATCTCGCGCCTGACCCAGCTCGAACGCGACTCGGCGCGCCTCAACGGCGAGCGCGCGCAGTACATCGCTTCGCGCGCCCAGGCCAAGGGCAAGATCACGGAGACCGAGCTCCAGATCATCCAGATCGACAAGGACGTGGTCAGCGAGGTCTCCAAGGACCTGCGCGAGACCAACGACAAGATCGGCGAGCTGATCGAGCGCAAGGTCGCCGCCGAAGACCAGCTCCGCCGCATCGACATCCGCGCGCCGCAGGACGGCATGGTGCTGCAATCGACGGTGCACACCGTCGGCGGCGTCGTCACCGCCGGCGATGCCCTGATGCTGATCGTGCCGCAAGCCGACGACCTCCAGGTCGAGGCCAAGGTCAACCCGGTCGACATCGACAAGCTCCAGATCGGCCAGAAGACGCTGTTGCGCCTGTCCGCCTTCAACCAGCGCACCACGCCTGAGCTCAATGGCGTCGTTAGCCGCGTATCACCCGACGTCACCAGCGACCAGCGCACCGGCCAGAGCTATTACACCATCCGCGTCTCGATGCCGGCGCAAGAGATCGCCCGTCTCGGCGACGTCAAGATGATCCCGGGCATGCCCGTGGAAGCCTTCGTCCAGACCGGCGACCGCACCATGCTGTCATATCTGATGAAGCCGCTGCACGACCAGCTGATGCGGGCGTTCCGGGAGAAGTGACGCCCGAAAGCGCGTCATCTCCACGACTTGGCTGTCACTTTGTTATACTGCGATTGCAAACAGCAACCCAGCGGTCGACCATGCAATCTCCACCCCCCATCGCCACCGAATCCTTCTCTGACGCTGACCTTGCCGTCGCCCGTCTCGAAGAGATCTACGAGCGCAACACGAAATTCCTGCGCGACCGGTTCGAGGCCTATGTTGGCGGCGAAGCGGTCACGACGCGGGTCCGGGCCTATTATCCCTTCGTCCGCGTCACCACCGCGACGCATGCGCGGCTGGATTCGCGCCTGTCCTACGGTTTCGTCGCCGGCCCCGGCGTGCACGAGACCAGCGTGACGCGGCCGGATCTGTTCCGTGCCTATCTCACCGAGCAGATCGGACTGCTGGTCCAGAACCACGGTGTTCCCGTCGAGATCGGGGAATCCGCCGAGCCGATCCCGATCCACTTCGCCTATCGCCGCGACATCAACATCGAAGCCGCCATCACCACCGGCGAGAACTCGGCCATCACGCGATCGCTGCGCGATGCGTTCGACGTGCCTGATCTTGCCACGATGGACGATTCGATCGCCGACGGTACCTTCGAGCTCCAGCCCGGCGCGCCCGAGCCGCTATCCCTGTTCCGCGCTGCGCGCGTCGATTACTCGCTGCGACGGCTCTATCACTACACCGGCACGGATCCCGAATACTTCCAGAACTTCGTCATCTTCACCAATTACCAATTCTATGTCGATGCCTTCGCGCAGCTCTGCCAGCAGCGGCTTCAGTCCGGCGAGGCCGGCCTCGAAGCCTTTGTCGCGCCGGGCAACGTCATCACGCGCAATGCTGGCTCGATCAGCGGCACGCCGCCATTGCGCGTGCCGCAGATGCCGGCCTTCCATCTGGTCGCGCCCGGCTATCGCGGCATCAGCCTGATCAATATCGGCACGGGACCATCCAATGCGCGCAATGTCACCGATCATGTCGCCGTGTTGCGCCCGCATGCCTGGCTAATGCTCGGCCATTGCGCAGGCCTGCGCAACACGCAGCGGCTTGGCGACTACGTGCTCGCGCATGGTTATGTGCGCGAGGATCATGTGCTCGATCGTGAGCTACCGCTGTGGGTGCCGATCCCGGCGCTGGCCGAGATGCAGGTTGCGCTCGAGGAGGCGGTCGAGGACGTCACCGGGCTGGAAGGCTTCGAGCTCAAGCGGCTGATGCGCACCGGCACCGTCGCGAGCGTCGACAACCGCAACTGGGAGATTTCCGGGCCGGCGGTGATCCGCCGCCTGTCGCAATCACGTGCGGTCGCGCTCGACATGGAATCGGCCGCGATCGCCGCCAACGGCTACCGCTTCCGCGTCCCCTACGGCACACTGCTCTGCGTCTCCGACAAGCCGCTGCACGGCGAGATCAAGCTAGCGGGCATGGCCAGCGAGTTCTATCGCCGTCGCGTCGGCCAGCATCTCGAGATCGGCCTGAAGGCCCTGGAGCGGCTCAAGCAGCAGGAATCGGAGCGGCTGCATTCGCGAAAGCTGAGGAGTTTCGCCGAGGTCGCGTTTCAGTAGCGCGTCCCTCCCGCTTGCCGGCAGGATCTGGCAGCAAGACTGTCGCACGCCCGACGCTGGCGTCTCAGTGAGAGCGCAATCATCCCGGAATATCGCCGCCATGACAGGGTTATCACGTCATCCGGGGCCGCAGAAGCAGGAGACAGGAATGATCACAGCGATGATCAGAATCGTCGTGCTGGGAACGGTCGCAGCGGCGCTGTTCGCTTCGCCGGTATTGGCCGCGGGCGGCGGAGGAGGCGGTGGAGGTGGTGGCATCAGCTCCATGGACCCCTATGCGGGCGCCTATTCGGATCAGAAAGCGCAGCCCACCTACCCGAAACGCTCCAAGCCAAGGGCAACCCAGAAAGGCAAGAAGCCGAACAACCAGTCCAGCATCGGGGATCCCGCATTCGCGGCCAGCTACCGCGCGGCCTATGACACGATCTACGAGCGCAACGATTATGCGGTCGCGATCGAGCAATTGAAGGCGCTCGGCCACGACGATCATCCGACCGTCGCCAATCTCATCGGTTACTCATATCGCAAGCTCGGCGACTACAAGCAGTCGGAGATTTGGTACGAGCGCGCGCTGAAGGCCGATCCGAATCACGTGCTGACCTGGCAGTATTATGGGCTTTGGCAGCTCGAGCAGGGCAACCGCGAGCAGGCAATGTTTCACCTGGACCGCATCGCTGCGATCTGCGGGCGTGATTGCGAGGAGTACAAGTCCCTGGCGACTGCGCTGGAGAAACCCACAGGCGCGGCCCTCGTTTACTGAGAACGCAGGCGGGTCAGGCCCGCCGCTGTACGAAGCGCAGTCCGCTCGGCGTAATCCACTATCGCGACAATAGGTGGGTTACGCCTTGGGCTAACCCACCCCTAGACATGGTGACAAGCAAAGAAATTTTCAGCATTGTCCGGCGCGGGGGTTCGACCGGGACGACTTGATGCCACTCATGCGCGACAAGATCATTGGCCATGATCTCGAACGGCTGGCCTTTCGCTTCACCATGCTGAACGATGGCGATGTGGTGCAGTGCCAGATCAGCGACGCCGCGATGGACGAGCTCGCGGGCATGCAGGGCACCGAAAGCAGCGCGCGCCAGGCGCAATTCCTGTCGCTGCGCGAGACCATCGAGCGGATCGCGTCAGACCTCTACGACGAAGCGCCACGGGTGAAGGGGCACGTGGTGCGGATCTTCACGCGGCATTTGGCGAGGTGAGATCCATTGAACCACGAGCGCTAGCCCCTCGCCGTCGTTTTTCGAGGCTCTGTTTGCGATGGCAGGGCGATCGCAACACTCCTCCCCTGCGGCCATCCTTCGAGACGCCCGCCTTCGGCGGGCCCTCAGGATGAGGGCGGAGTGTGCGGCAAAAGTTTCAACGAGCGCCAACGTGGCCTCATCCTGAGAGCCTGACCGAAAAAGGGTGAGCGGTTTTGGCCGGCTTGTGATTCCTTCGGATTTGCAAAGATTCGAGGGAGGACACCATGCCGTGGACCAAAACCG
>NZ_JADPKA010000109.1 GCF_023073715.1 Bradyrhizobium sp. 164 | reverse complement strand
CGGTCGTCGATCCAGCTCAAGCCGCTGGTGCAGGCCGAGCTCTCCAAGATCGAGGGCGTGCAGGCCTTCGCATTCAACCTGCCGCCGCTGCCGGGCGGGCCGGGCGGTCTGCCGATCCAGATGGTGATCAACTCCACCGCCGGATTCCAGACGGTCTATGAGCAGATGGAGAAGCTGAAGGACGCCGCACGCAAGAGCGGCATGTTCATCGTCTCCGACAGCGATCTTGCCTACAATCAGCCGAACGTGAAGGTCACGATCGATCGCACCAAGGCGCAGGACCTCGGCGTCAACATGCAGAACCTCGGCTCTACGCTCGCGGTGCTGCTCGGCGGCAACTACATCAACCGCTTCAACCTCGAAGGCCGCTCCTACCAGGTGATCCCGCAGGTGCCGCGCGGCAAGCGTCTGTCGCCGGAATCGCTCGGCGGCTACTATGTGACGACCAACACCGGCCAGCAGCTCCCGCTGTCGACGGTGGTATCGATCGAGACCAAGACCGACCCGAACTCGCTGACCCACTACAACCAGCTCAATTCGGCGACGTTCTCGGCCGTGCCGATGCCCGGCGTGACCGTTGGTGCGGCAGTCGATTTCCTCGAAGGCGAGGCCAAGAAGCTGCCGCAAGGCTTCAGCCACGATTATCTGGCGGACAGCAGGCAGTATGTTCAAGAAGGTAACCAGCTCGCGATCACCTTCGGCTTCGCGCTGATCATCATCTTCCTGGTGCTGGCGGCGCAGTTCGAGAGCTTGCGCGACCCGCTGGTGATCATGATCTCGGTGCCGATGGCGATTGTCGGCGCGCTGATCCCGCTGTTCTTCGGCGTGGCGACGATGAACATCTACACGCAGGTCGGCCTGCTCACCCTGGTCGGCCTGATCACCAAGCACGGCATCCTGATGGTGGAGTTCGCCAATGAGCTCCAGGTCAGCGAGCGGCTCGACCGCCGCTCGGCCATCGAGATGTCGGCGCGCATTCGCCTGCGCCCGATCCTGATGACCACGGCCGCGATGGTGACGGGTCTGATCCCGCTCCTGAC
>NZ_JADPKA010000015.1 GCF_023073715.1 Bradyrhizobium sp. 164 | reverse complement strand
TGTCGATGTTCAATAATTCGCTGATTGGATCGCGGTGGTCTTGGTAGCGGCGAAGGCCTTGGGAGTTTGTCCTGCCAAGGCCTGATGGGGTCTGTGGTTGTTGTAGTATACGAGATAGTCGAACAGTTCGTTGGCGAAGTGGTCGAGATTGTCGAAGGTCGCGCCGTCGATGACGTCGTCATCGAGGGTGCGCCAGAAGCGTTCGACCTTGCCATTGGTCTGTGGCCGATAGGGCCGGGTGTAGCGGTGTTTGATGCCAAGCTCGAGCAGCATGGCCTCGAATGGATGCTCGTCCGGCTTAGTGCGGGCAGCGAACTCGGCGCCGTTGTCGGATAGGATCTCCTGGAAGACGAGCCCGTAAGTGAGGTTGAGGGTATTGATCATCTTCAGGGTCTTGAACATGACCGGCAGCGCCTTCTTGGAGGTTAGGACCTCGGCCCAGGCCAGACGCGAGCAGCTGTCGATCAGGCTGATGATGTAGGCCGTGACTGGGGGTGGCGCGAGGAACATATCGCGCGGCAATTGATGCAGATCGACGTGGCCCAGCTCCCCGAGCTTGTCCTTGATAATACGGCGTTTCTCCTCGCGCATCGCCGGCGTGCGGCGGTTCAAGCGGTAGCGCCTCAGCACCCGATAGATCGTGATCGGCGAAGGTACCGTGTCGCGCGTCTCGCGCAAGACCGCATGAATCTCATAGCGGTTCATCCCCCGCTTGCGATGGGCGACGATCTCCGCCTCGATCCCTTCCGGCTCGCGCCGTTCCCGCCACTTCGGGCCGCGCCGCCGCGGCAGCAGGTCCGCTTCATCGCCGCTCTGCAGATAGCGATTGTAATACTTGCGGAAGGTCTGCGAGCAGGTCCCGTGGTGCCGATAGAAGTCGCCGACCCGGTTGAACAATGGCGATCGTCCAGCCTTCACCGCCTCATACTCCGGGATCAGAAAACGCCACTTCTGCAGATAGTTGCGCTCAATCGTCCGGTCATAGCTGTTGTCGCGCATCGGATCGTCCTCCGCTGGAGCGATCCAATCAGCGAATTAGTGAACATGCACA
>NZ_JADPKA010000084.1 GCF_023073715.1 Bradyrhizobium sp. 164 | reverse complement strand
TCAAACGAAATAAGACCGACATGGCGGATGCAGAAGCCATTTGTGAGGCTGTCACCCGTCCGACGATGCGGTTCGTACCGATGAAGACTGCCGAACAACAAGCAGCCGGTATGATTCTGCGGGCGCGAGAGCTGCTGATCAGACAGCGGAGCCAGACTGCCAATGCTCTGCGCGCGCACATGGCCGAGTTGGGTATTATCGCGGGGACGGGCATGGCAAGCATCGCGAAACTTCTGGGATTGCTCCGGGAGGGGGAAGACGACAGGATCCCCACCACCGCCCGCTTTGCCCTGATCCATTTCGCTGAACAGATTGAGCTACTTACAAACCGCATAGAGAAGCTCGATAGAGAGATTTTGGTTGCCGTCAGAAAGGATCCCGATGCGAGGCGTCTGATGAGCATTCCCGGTGTTGGTCCTCTCATCGCCGCTACCGTTCGGACATCGGTCTTGGATGCTCGTGGCTTTGCCACTGCACGAGATTTTGCGGCTTGGATGGGTCTGACGCCGAGAGCACAATCGAGCGGTGGGAAAGAAAGGCTCGGCGCGATATCGAAGCGGGGAAATCGGCAACTACGGACGCTCTTAATCGTCGGTGCAACTTCTATCATCAAGCTTGCCAAACGAGGCTTGAAAGTCCCGCTCTGGGTTCGGACCATGCTGCAACGCCGGCCGGTCAAGGTCGTATCAGTGGCGTTCGCCAACAAGATTGCGCGCACCATCTGGGCGTTGCTAGTCAAGGGCGGCATCTATCAGGCACCGGCCGCAATGCTGAAATCTTAATCTTAAGAGCTCATCGGCGGAAAAAGAAAGCCGCCGAGGAGGCAGGGTGCAATCTGGATGAACACTGAATGACGACATTCCCGGTAGCAATCAGACCGCCTGACTCACTGCGCTTCGAGCGCGCAAAATTGATTGGGCGATTGCTTCCGCGGACATCATCGTGGCCAGCGGCAGGTGCCGCGTTCACAGGCCGAACATATGACCGCACCGCCATTCCTTGTTCAATCAGAGAAAGACCTTGCAGCCCGGGCCGTTCCACATATGAGTCAGAGCCC
>NZ_JADPKA010000115.1 GCF_023073715.1 Bradyrhizobium sp. 164 | reverse complement strand
TGTCAATCGGCGTTCGACTGGGACCCCCTATCGGCATCCAAAAGGGACCCCTTTGATCGGCGTGCTCTGCTGGGAGCGCTCGGGTCGTCGGAGCTGGTCGGGGTTGCGGAGACGGCGCGAGCGCGGGTTGTTTGAACATCGTCGCGGCTTTTGAATCGCCAGCTGTCGTTGCCGGTCTCGACGATGTCGCAGTGATGGGTCAATCGGTCGAGTAGCGCGGTGGTCATTTTGGCATCGCCGAACACGCTCGGCCATTCGCCGAACGCGAGATTGGTGGTGACAATGATGGAGGTGCGTTCGTAGAGCCGGCTGATGAGATGGAACAGGAGCTGACCGCCGGATTGCGCGAACGGCAGATAGCCCAGCTCGTCGAGAACGATGAAGTCCATGCGGGTCAGATGCTCGGCGAGCCGTCCCTGCCGACCGTTGCGGGTTTCGGTCTCGAGCCGGTTGACGAGGTCGATGACGTTGTAGAAGCGTCCTCTAGCGCCATCGCGGATGCAACTTCTGGCGATGGCAATGGCCAAGTGTGTTTTGCCTGTACCGGTGCCGCCAACCAGCACGACGTTGCGTTGTTGGGCGATGAAGCCGCCGCCAGCGAGATCATTGACGAGAGTCTGATTGATCGGCGTGCCGTCAAACTGGAAGTCGGCGATGTCCTTGGCGAGCGGCAGCTTGGCAATGGTGAGCTGGTATTTGATCGACCTGGCTTGCTTCTCGTTGATCTCGGCGTTGAGCAGGTCGCCGACAATGCGCTGAGGCTCGTGCTGGCGCTTAACGGCAGTTGCCATGATCTCGTCGAAGGCAGCCTTCATGCCGTAGAGCTTGAGTTCGCCCATGAGGTCGAAGATTTGGGTTCGTTCCATCAGATGGTCCTCCGGAGGTTGTCGTAGCGGGCACAATCGGCGATCGGTGCATGACGGAGCGTCAGTGCGGCCGGCGTCATGATGTTGGCCGGTGGGGCAGGTTCACGTTGACGGGCCAGGATATTGAGAACGACATCGGCGGAATGGACGCTGTGACTGAGCGCTTCGGCACAGGCCGCTTCCACCGCGGACAGACCGTCAGTCAGCACCGCGTTG